>JAFDZP010000002.1:138418-1338418 GCA_018266835.1 Bacteroidota bacterium
GAACACAAAATGTGACAATAATGTGACTATTATTATTCGACCTGACAGGATTAAAAACCTGTCAGGTTAGCCGGAACAAAATGCGACAATAATGCGACTATTATTATTCGACCTGACAGGATTAAAAACCTGTCAGGTCAGCCGCAACAAAATGTGACAATAATGTTACTATTGTAATAATCAGTGACATCATAAAAATCATAATAATCTGTGCCTCAGAATGCGAAGCGAAGCGGAGTCCCGCTTTAGCGGGATGACAATAATGCGACTATCCGTTCCAACGCTAGAGCATTGGAACGAGTGGGACAAGCCCCCCTTCATTTTCTAGGAGAGGACGAATAAAAATGTGACAATAATGTTACTCTGATGCTGATTGGATTTCCGTGCCCCCGCCGGAGTTTATTCCTCACTTGGTGCGGGACGGGAATGACAACTTGGGTGAATAAATGTAGTTGTGAAATGTACTTTATACATTCTACTTTCTACCTATTACTAAAGAAAAATTTTTAAATGGATTTTAAAACCTGACTGAGGTAATTTAAAAAAAGTAGTTTTAAGAACTAAAAAATGTGAAATGAGTTTAACGGCAATAGTGGTATCTTTTATACTTTCAACGGTAATACTGTTCATATCAATGATACCGATGTTTATAAAAGAAAAAAAATCCAAATAATTTCAGCTTACTTTTTCAGCTCTGTATTCCTGAATTTTTGTATATGCGCGCGAAAGGCTATCCGATAATTTTACTATATCGATTGGTTTAAGTATCACATCATTCATACCAACTTCAAAACACTTATTGTACTCTTCTTCCAGCGCCGATGCAGTCAATGCAACGATGTAGAGATTTCTGTTATCAAATTCATCATCGGGCAATGCACGTATGGCAAGGGTTGTTTCAAGTCCGTCCATCACAGGCATCTGTACGTCCGTAATAATTAAATCGTATTTTTCTTTGTTGATTTTCTCTAATACCTGTTGACCGTTTGAAACGATCTCAGCTTTGTATCCGAAACGTTCCAGCACTTTTGCAATTAGCTTCTGATTGATAAGATTATCTTCAGCTAATAATATCTTCAGCGGATTTTTCTCGGCGAAGACGTAATCCATTTTGTGATATCCGTTAGTCTTTACTTCTGCAGCCTGCTGAGTTTTTACATCGGTAGCTTTTGCTTTAATATTAAAATAGAATACTGAGCCTTTGCCGACAATACTTTCAACCCAGATGTTGCCTTCCATAAGCTCGCAGAGACGTTTGCAGATAACAAGTCCCAGACCTGTGCCGCCGAACTTTCTTGTATTGGATGAATCAACCTGACTGAACGGTTTGAAGAGCTTATTAATTTTATCCGGTGGAATACCGATACCGGAATCTATCACGCAGAATTTCAACTGCCATTTTCTTTCATCAAATAAATATTCAGCATCAACTTTTATAATTACTTCGCCTCTGTTTGTAAACTTAATTGAGTTACCTACAAGGTTCATTAAAATCTGTCTTATGCGGACTTCATCGCTTAAAACTATCTCAGGTGTATTTTTACCGAAGACTCTCAGTAACTTAATTCCCTTTTCAGAGGCACGAATGCTTAATGTACTTATTACTTCATCAACGCATCGTATTAAATTGAACGGCTTATCTTCAAGTTCAAATTTTCCTGACTCAATTTTACTGAAGTCAAGAATATCATTTATAATATTAAGCAGATTAGTTCCGCTGATGCGAATCGTCTTCATGTAATCAGCCTGCTCTTTATCAAGCTTGCTGCCGAGCAGAAGCTCAGTGAAGCCGATGATTGCATTCATAGGAGTACGGATTTCATGGGACATCATTGCAAGGAATTCACTCTTAGTCTTGTTTGCTTTTTCAGCGGCGACTTTAGAATCTATTAATTCCTTATCCTGTTTTCTTCTTGTTGTAATGTCTCTTATAATTCCGCTGATGGCAATAATTTTTCCTTCGTCGTTCTTTATAAGAGAAGCCGTCATGTAAATCGGGAATATAGAGCCGTCTTTCTTTCTTTCAAGTTTTTCACCGACCCAACCACCCTGCTCAGTAAGTGATTTGAACACTGCCTCTGATACTTCCGGTTCATCTCCGTTTAAAATAGAAATGTGCTGATTGACAAGCTCATCAATTCCGTACTGATAAAGATTTGAAGCGGTCTCATTATAATAGAGTATGTGTCCCGATATATCGCAGATGATTACTGCATCCAATGAGTTCTTAATACAGTGGGAGAACAGCTTTAAACTTTCCTGAGTCTCTTTTCTTACTTTTACTTCGTCTTCAATTTTTTTCTTCTGAATAAAGAAGCCCTCTATAAGCTTAGCAATTTCACTGAACTCAGAGTGCTGAAGCTTTATGGGCTGCAGCTGCGTTACATCTTCCGTTATAAGACTTTTTGATACGGCGTTAAGCGGACGCGTTACCCATCCGTAAAGTGAAAGTAAAAGTATTATAATAAGTATGATGGAAAATACAACGTACAGTATGAAGTAAAATGTAGATGTCTTTAAAATTTCTTTTGCAACGGGAGAGTCAACTGTTATCTGAACTTTTGCAATCGGCTTGTTTTCAAAATCCTTAATAATTTTGTAAACTTTTATAACTCCGTTATCAAGCTTCTGAACTGTTTCAACCGTATCTTCCCCAGTAATTTCTGTAAGCGATGTCCTGTTACCTGTAAGGTCGGTGAGGCCGTTCATGTAGTCCGTATCCCAGAGTTTTCCCAAAAGAAAATATCCCTGTCCCGGAGTCTTACGCATGTTGTCACCTGTCGGATGAATTGTAGAAGCTTTCACTTCCATAAGACCCTTAGTGGTGTTTACAAAAAAGCTTGGAGTGTTTGAGTATCTGAAAATTTCTTTGAGTTTTTCTTTTGCGAGCGGAAACTCTTTGTAAGGTCCGTCAATGGAACTATTGGAATAGACTAAATCAAAATTTAAATCGTAAATGTAAGCAGCAGAGTAATTGTAATTTTTACCTAGAAGGAAATCGATATTTTCTTTTGCAAATTCTCTGTCACGGGTTTTAAGAAAATTTACCATCTCAGACCAGACGCTTAAATTAAAATCAGCGACAGTCTCCATCATCTTGCTGTTGAGAGAAACTACCTTATCGTAATACTCAGCCCCTTCTTTTGTAATATCGCCGTATATTCTATCAACCTTCTGTTTTTCAAGAATGTTCAACATGAAAAGTCCCGCAATAAAAAATGCGACGACAACGGTGAGTAGAACAACGACTCTATTTCTTATACTTCCTGACATTTATACCTGCTTGACAAACAAAATACGTTAAATAATAATTAAATTAAAGAAAAAAAGTAGTCGTACGACTATGTTTTTTTCCGCAAAATAAGAGAAAAATTATAAAGTAATTGTTAAATTTTCTAAATTGAATATAAAACAAGAAAAGGGTAATTTGAATAAATTTTGATAACATGAACCGTAAGAATTTATTATTTACAGCGATATTTATTTCGTTGCTTATCATTGCAGGTTGTAATAAAAAAGAAGAGCAGCCGCAGACATTCATTCCCCCGCCGCAGGAAACTTCCTCCGATAAGGAAAAAGAGCTTAAGGAAAAAGAAGAGTTCTTAAAGCTAAAAGAAGAAGAATTAAAAAAGCAGGGCATACAGGATACCACTACAAAAAAACTTTCAAAGAAAGATTCGATTGCTGCAATAACTAAAGACACTACTAAAACAAAAAAAGAAGTTAAAAAAGAAGAGCAGAAAAAAAAGTTTACTGAAAAAGAAAAAGAATTAAATAAAAAATTCAGCGACCCTAAATCTGCAGTGAAAGATTATCTTGAATACATCAAGCGCGGTGTGTCAGAGTCAGGAAGTTTCGACGGCAACATGAAGAAAGCAAATGAAGTGTGGGATAGCAACTCACTCGATAAATTCAAAGCAAATTATAAAAACACTAAAAAGTTTGTAGTGCTTACCGAGCCTGAGCTTGTATCACAAAAAGGATCTACTGCAGTTATAAAAGTAAAAGTTAAAAAGACTGATAAAGTTAAGAGTAAAGAAGTTGAATCGGATTTGACCGTAACATATACACTTGTTGCAGATGCAAACGGCAAATGGAAAATTAAAAGCAACGCAGTAAAAAAGAATTAAGAAACACACATAAAAAATTATAAAAAATCATACAATATAAATGAGCGTATTAGTTAATAAAAAAACCAAAGTAGTAGTACAGGGAATTACCGGCGGTGAAGGAACATTTCACTGCTCACAAATGCTTCAATACGGAACGAATGTAGTTGCAGGTGTTACACCAGGCAAAGGCGGAACCGAATACTCAGGCAAGGGTGAAGACATGTTCACAAGACCTGTTCCTGTATTCAATACAGTAGCAGATGCAGTGAAAGCAACCGGCGCAGACGCATCAGTAATTTTTGTACCTGCAGCATTTGCAGCGGATGCAATCATCGAAGCAGCAGATGCCGGCATTCATGTTATAGTTTGTATCACAGAAGGAATTCCTACAAAGGATATGATTAAAGCTTATGACTTTGTACAGAAGAAAAATAATGCAGGCGGCAACGTAAGATTTATCGGGCCAAACTGTCCCGGAATAATTACTCCCGGCGAATGTAAGATCGGAATCATGCCGGGCTTCATTCACAAAAAAGGAAACGTCGGTGTTATATCAAGAAGCGGTACTCTTACCTATGAAGCAGTGTTTCAGTTAACATCACTCGGCTTAGGTCAGTCAACATGTATCGGTATCGGCGGCGACCCTGTTATCGGAACAAGATTTATAGATGCAATAAAATTATTCAACGAAGATAAAGATACACATGCAATTATAATGATTGGTGAAATTGGCGGAAGCGCAGAAGAAGAAGCTGCTTATTATATAAAGAAGAATGTAAAGAAACCTGTTATCGGATTTATCGCAGGAAGAACAGCTCCTCCCGGAAGAAGAATGGGGCATGCAGGCGCAATTATTGCTGGCGGAAAAGGAACAGCAGAAGAGAAACTGAAAGTAATGAAGTCATGCGGAATTTTAACAGTTGAATCACCTGCTGATATGGGTATCACAGTAAAAAAAGCTCTGGATAAAAAAGCAGGTAAAGCTGCTCCTGCTAAGAAAGCTTCTGCAAAAAAACCTGCAGCGAAAAAATCAGCTCCGGTAAAAAAATCAGCTCCGAAAGCAACAAAGAAAGTTGCAGCAAAACCTGTAAAGAAAGCTGCTGCAAAGAAAACAGCGGTGAAAAAATCTGCTCCTGTTAAGAAAGCAGCAGTGAAATCAAAAGGAAAGAAGAAATAATTATTGACTACAATAAAAATAAATAACGCTAAGTTCTATGCATACCATGGAGTATTGGATTACGAAAAGCAATACGGCAACTTGTTTGAAGTGGATATAGTTATGCAATGTGATTTATCCGAGCTGCAAAATTCTGATGACCTGCATAAAACGGTGAACTATCTTGAAGTCTATAACAGAGTGAAAGAGTTATTTCACAAAGATAAATTCCACCTGATTGAAACAATGAATCAGCATATATGCGATATGGTTCTGAAAGAATTTAAGCTTGTAAAAGAAGTTACTGTGAAGATAAGAAAACCGAATGCTCCATTGGGAATAATTGATTCTGTAGAAATAATTAATACAAAATCCTGAGTCTGATGACAAAAGTTTTTCTCGGACTGGGCTCAAATATCGGCGATAGAAAAAAGTATCTTGAAGAAGCAATCGAAGAGATAAAAAAAATTCCTCAGACGAATGTTGTTAAGCTCTCCGGAGTTTATGAAACTGAGCCTTGGGGATTTTCAGAGCAGGATGAATATTTAAACGCAGTAATTGAAATTGAAACTGGCATTAACTATCCTGAGCTTTTAAAAGAAGTAAAAGATATTGAAAAAAGATTAGGGCGTGATAAAACGGATAAGTGGAAATCACGAAAGATTGATATAGATATTTTGTTCTTTGGAGATTTGGTTTACGACGGCGAGAATCTCCAGATTCCCCACAGGCATATCGAAGACAGAAATTTTGTATTGGTACCGTTGAATGAGATCGAACCTGATTTTGTTCATCCCGTTACTAAGAAAAAAATTTCTGAGATTTTAGAAAATTCAAACGATAAATTGAAAGCAGGTTTTCATTCAAAATTTGAGCAGCAATAAAGTTAAATACATAGCAATTGAAGGCGTTATCGGCGCCGGGAAAACCACACTTTCAAAAAGATTAAGCGAATCACTCAACGCCCAGCTTGTGCTGGAAGATTTCGATGAGAATCCTTTTCTTGAAAGATTTTACGAGAATCCGAAAGCATATGCTTTCCATACTCAGATTTATTTTCTGCTAAGCCGCTTTAAGCAGCTACAGAAACTAAAGCAGCCGGAATTATTTCACGAATATATTGTTGCAGATTATATATTTGAGAAGGATAAGATTTTCGCTTACTTAAATCTGCACGATGACGAACTGAAACTTTACGAGACGATAACAAGTAATATAGAGAAAGCAGTTATAGTACCTGATATAATAGTCTATCTTCAGTCAACTACTGAGAGACTTATGAATAACATAATGTACAGGAACAGAAGCTACGAGCAAAATATGTCCGAGCAGTATATAAACGATCTGAACGAAGCGTACAATTATTTTTTCTTCAGATACAGAGCAACTAAAGTTATGATTGTAGATACAAACGAAGTAGATTTTTTAAACAACGAACAGGATTACCAGAATCTCCTTGCAGAGATCTTAAAAAACGACCATCCTTCTTTATCATATTTTAACCCTGCATCCAAAAGGATTGCGAAATGAGGATTGCAAAATGATAAGAGCACTTGGAATATTAATAATAGGATTTTTTATGTATTACGTTATCAAAGTTCTTGTAAGAATGTTTTTAACAAGTTTATCACGTAAGGCAAATACAAACCCGCCTTACTCCGCACCTCCAAAGCCAAAAAGCAATCTGGATAAATCCAAAGCAATAGAAGCGCAATTCGAAGAACTTAAATAGTTTAATTGGCACTGAAATTACTTAAATCAATTTCCAAGACCAGAAATATAAGTGCCGGGAAAATTTCACCCGATAAGGTGAAAAGCATATTGATTGTGCGCCAGCATAACCAGCTTGGAGATATGCTCTGCTCACTTCCAATGTTTGCATCAATACGAAAAGAATTTTTTAATGCCGAAATAACTCTCGTTGCTTCTCCCGATAATTATGAAATTTTAAACTCCCCTTCCAATAAATATCTTGACCATATAATTTTATATAAAAAAGATTCGCCGAAAAGTTTACTGAATTTTTATTCTAAGCTTAAAAAAAGGAAATACGATATTGGTATTGTTCCCAGCACAGTTTCTTTTTCAAAGACATCGCATCTGATAAATCATTTATCAGCCGCGAAGATAAGAGTCGGTGTTTCACAGATTGTCACTAAAGACGGATTACTCATAAACGAAAGCGAATTTCTTCTCGATATAAAAAAAGAATTCAGTTGGGATAAGGATAAAATTCATCAGTGGGATAGAACATTATCTATTGCAAAACAAATTGGCTGCGGATTAACAAAAGAAGAAATTCAGAATGTTGAACTTAATTTAAGCAAAAGCGAAATTGCATTTGCAGATAAATTTTATTCGACTTATTTTCGTGAGAACGATATTGTAATAGGTCTGCACATAGGCGCAGGCAAACCTCCTAACAGGTGGAGCGTGAAAAATTTTATAAAGCTTGCGAAGAAGTTGAGCGATAATCCAAAGGTAAAGTTTCTTTTAACAATCGGACCGATGGATGATGAAGTTGCATTTGAATTCAAAAAGCAGGCTGTTGCAGAAAAGTTAAAAATTACTTTTCTTGAAAATGAAAAGATAAGAAACGTTGCGGCAGTTTTAAGCAAATTAAATTTATATATTACTAATGATACAGGAACGATGCACATAGCGGGATTTGTGAAGACAAAATTAATATCACTCTTCGGTCCTACTCCCGGATGGGAATGGTCGCCGAAATTTGAAAATCAACTGTACATACAGTCGAAATCAGATAACATCAACGAAATAACTGTTGATGAAGTTTACGAAAAAGCGTTAAAATTATTAAAACCCGTAAAATAACTTGGAAACACTCGGCGCTATAGATATAGGCACAAACTCATTTCACTTAGTTGTTGCACAGATACACAGCAACAAAAGTTTTACAGTGCTTACAAAAGATAAAGAAGTTGTGCGGCTTGGAAATGCATCTAATGATATGAAGTACATCACTGAAGAAGCAATGCAGAGAGGTATTTCCGTTCTGAAAAGATTCAAGCTCGTTTGTCAGTCATTCGAAGTTGAAAAAATCCGTGCAGTTGCAACCAGCGCAACAAGAGAAGCTATAAATAAAGACGAATTCATAAGAAGAGTAAAGCATGATACAGGAATTGAAATAGAAGTTATATCAGGAAACGAAGAAGCGCGCTTAATTTATCTTGGAGCACTACAGGCATTACCAATTTACAATGAAAAAGTTTTAGTAATCGATATCGGCGGCGGAAGTACTGAATTTCTTATTGGTAAAAGAGGAAATATAAAATATGCTAACAGCATAAAGCTCGGCGCAGTGAGAATGACTCAGAAGTTTTTTCCTGATGATAAAGTAAAGAAGAGTTCAATTGAAGAAGCAAGATTATTTGTAAAAGGAGTTATTACTCAGGTTGTCCGTGAGATAAAAAATGAAGAGTATGATTTAGTAGTTGGAACATCAGGTACAATTTCCAATATAGGATTTTTAATCCGCGCAGACAATAAATTTGAGTTCGAAGACAATATCAGTATGAATAAATATTCATACGATAAATCAGGGATGGAATCTGCCGTCAAGAAAATTTTAAAAGCGGAAAATCATAACGAGAGGCTGAAAATTCCCGGCATTGACCCCAAGCGTGCCGATATTATAACTGCGGGAGCAATTATCCTTGAGCAGATTTTTGAAGAACTGAAATTCAAAAAACTTACTGTTTCCAGTTACGCTCTTAGAGAAGGAATAATCTTCGATACCATTTCAAATTTTGCAGGAGATGATTTAACCAGCCACTTATCGAACGTTAGATACAAAAGCGTAATAGGTCTCGGTGAAAAAATGAAGTTCGACGGCAAACATGCTGAACAGACACGAAGCATTGCAGTTAAAATTTTTGATTTCCTTGGAGAGAAGTATTCAATGACTGAAAACGATGAAGAGTGCCTTGAAGCCGCATGTTTATTGCATGATGTAGGATATTACATTTCACACTCGCAGCATCACAAACATTCATATTACTTAATAAGAAATTCCGAGCTGCTCGGCTTCAATGAAAACGAAATTGAACTCATTGCAAACGTTGCCCGCTATCACAGGAAGTCACATCCAAAGATGAAGCATGAGAATTTCAATAAACTTGATGTGGAAATGCAGGAGAAGATTAGAAAGCTTGCAGGAATTTTACGAATTGCGGACACTCTGGATAGAAGCCACAAATCACTTGTGAATAACCTTGGAATTAAAATAGAAGACAAAACACTTGTAATCACAATCGGAACAAAAAATAATACTGAACCAACTCTTGAAATGTGGGGAGTGAATCTGCGAAAGGATTTATTCGAGCAGTCTTTCGGACTGGAACTCAAAATTGTGTTCCAGCCCGTTTAATTTTTTTCTTTCTATTAAGCTACTTTATAGCCGCGTAAGAATCTTTCCATCTTTGCTTTATTCTTGGAAGCTTTCAGGAATGCAGCATTCATTTCTTTGAATGATTTCTTTCTCTTATAAATCAGCTCATCTATTATTTCATAAGCATTATTATCGGATATAAAATTACTATAGTATGCCTGAACAAGTTCGCTGGCAAGTTTTGCCTTATTATCCATCACTTCAACTAAGCGCTCCGACGGAGAATCTTTTGTACCGTCAAAATAAATTATATTAAAATAACCTCCGACTCCCATATTAAATCTTGCAGCAGCATTCGTTGCGCGAATCAGCTGAATTATCCCTTCAACTCTGTCAATTTTATTTCTTCTCTCATCAAGAGTTTTTACTCCTGAATAAGCTGCAAAAATAATCTGCGATGCATCAGAGCCTGAGCCGACTGTTTCAAAAATACTCGGCACTAAATCACACGTCATATCTGTTTTCAAGTTAAGCTTAAAAATTTTAAACTCCCCTGTTTCATCAAATCCGCAGATAATAGCTGCATTGAGAAAAATTCCGTCCGCCTCTTCTGCATCCTTCCAGTTAATTAATCCGAAGACTTTATCCTTAACATCTTTCTGGGAAATTTCAATTTTTTTATCTTCTTCCTTATTGTAAAATCCCTGATTGAAATCCTTGCTTTCAAAACTGAAATATCCTTTTATTATATCGTTCACGTGTCTGTGTTTCACTTTCATCATTTCTTCAAAACCTATCTGAGCAATTTCATCAATTGTTTTTAAGTGGTCTATTCTTTCCTTCGTTTTGTTTTTCAGCTCTTCGTATTCTTTTAATAATCGTGTCTTCATCCCTTTACGGATTTCATCGCCAATTGCAGTTGTACCCGTTCCGCCGTATAATACTTCAAGCTTTACATTTTTTCTTATAGCTGTAGGAACTATCTGCTGGATTTTATCAGAAGACATCATTCTTCTCACGTCTCCGATAGTCGTCTGCTCATCACAGCACATTGCCCCTGTGTTTTTATCGAACTTAATTGCGTTGATTACTGTCATATTTTGTACCCCCTGAGATAAAGACTTAAGTCTTCTTTGTTTTTGCAGCCTGCATACATTTCTTTTTCAAGATCGTCAATTTTAGGTTTCGATTTTGAAAAGAAAATTTTATCTATAAGGTTAAAACATGTTTCTTTTTTCAGGTAGCCTTTATCATAAGCTGATACAATTTCTTTAGTAATTTGAGCAGTATCTCCCGTGATTTCCGTTAATCTCTCTTTGTGATTTTTTCCTTTACCATTGAGGTAAAGAATATTATAGTAACCGCCTATCTCGTTATTTTTTTCCAGAGAATAGTTTGTACCTCTTATCAATTCAACTAATCCAAAGACTTTATCAATGCCGTCTCTGCGCTCATTTAATGCAAGTGAATTTATAAGATTGGAGAAATATAACGAAGTGGATGTTGAACCTGCGCCGAGCGCATTATACAATCCTGTTGAAAGGTAAAACTGAGTTGAGCCTCCGTAAAAATCAAACGAAGCATATCCATTGGTCATATCTGTTCCGACAACCATACCGGAGTTATCAAAAATATCTTTACATCCGGCAGCGCCGTCGTTAGTCATTATCTTCAGCGCCTTGCTTATAACTTTCTCTTCTTTAATCTCTATCTTCTTTTCATCAATCATATAAAAACCTCTAATAAGGTCTTCCCCCGTAAATCCGAAAAGACCATAGAGCTTCTTATCAACTTTATCTCTGCAGACTTCCTGAAAAGTTATGAAAGCAATCCGCGCAATTTCCTCAACGGAGTTAAATCCGTCCTTGGCATCATTCGTTCTTTTATATACTTTGTATTTTTTTTCAATTGCCTGTTTCGTCTTTACAATAACTTCATTTGTAAAAGCGATTGCACCGGTACCGCCATAGATTGCTTCAATTCCGAATTCATTACTGATTTCATCGGAGAGAAGTGACTGAAGAGAATCGGCTATCTGCGCCCTGCGCCTGCCCAGAATATAATATTCTTCGTCAGTGATTATTGCCCCCGAATAACCATTGAACTTTAAGGAATTGACTAATCCCATTTAAGTGTGTTTAATTTATTTTGTCTTTCTAACTTTTTTGTAGTTTATTTTTCTCTTCTCGTTAAAAGCAGAAATACCTTCCTTCACTTCGGCAGAATGATTATGAATGGAGAGCCAGTCCCTAGCGTGACCGATTGTAGTATGCCATGAAACATCTCTCCAGTAATTGAGCTGCTGCTTTGCATAACGCAGACACTCAGGCAGTTTATTGAAAAGTTTTTCAGCCATTACATCAACTGCAGCATCAAGCTCGTCATAAGGGACAACCTGATTTACAAGTCCCCAGTCAAGCGCTTTTAATGCAGGGATTTCCTCACATAAAAATAAGATCTCGCGGGCACGTCTGTCTCCGACAAGCAGCGGTAAAAATTGAGTAGCGCCTGCAGCAGCTACGCTTCCGCGCGCAGCGCCGACTTGTCTTATAATAATGTGGTCAGCAGCTATTGCAAGGTCGCAGCTCATGTTAAGCTCGTTCCCGCCGCCAACTACCATTCCGTTAAGTCTTGCAATGGTTGGCTTTCCTAAGTTACGCATTACTTCATGGAGCTGTATGAATTCATACATCCATTTATAGTAGTCATTCGGATTTCCTAAGAAATATTTTTGCTGCTCATCAAGGTCAGCACCTGTTGAAAAAGCGCGCTTGCCTGTTCCGGTAAGGACAACGACTGCGATGTTATCATCCCATGCTGCATCTTTAAAGCAGGCAGTGAGTTCCTGAATTGTCTGCAAATCTAAGCAATTCAGCTTCTTTTCGCGGTTAATTGTGATTGTAGCTTTGTAACTCTTCTTTGTGTAAATTAAAGTTTTTAATTTAGACTTCTTTGGTAAGTAAGATTGAAATTTTTCGGTCATATTGTTGGTTAAATAATATAAGTAACAATTTACGGATAAAAAATTAAAGTTCTAAATTATTACATATCCAAAAAAATTTACCTCAGTACTAATTACTTGACTTATGCTGAGGTTTTATATAATTTATTCTTGATTCATTTAAAGCAAAATTAACAGAGGTAAAATGGAAAATTTTGATGATCTCGACTACTACGACTCGAACAATAAAAACGACGACGAAAAAAAGAGAATATCCAAATTAGAAGAAGAAACACTAAGCAACTTAGACGCGGAAAATCTTGAAGAATTAGTAAACCTTTATTTCGATAAGGGCAACTTCGATAAAGCACTAAACTACGTAAACGTACTACTTGATTTATATCCATACTCTACAGATTCCTGGCATAAAAAAGCTCTTATTTTAGACGGATTAGGCAGATATGATGAAGCTATCGAATACTTCGATAAGGCTTTAACATTGAATCCCACCGATATTGACCTTTATATCAATAAAGGAATTGCATTGGATAATTCAGAAAATCACGAGAAGGCAATTCTGAATTTTCAGAAGGCGCTTTCATTCAATCCTGAAAATCTTGATGCAATGTTCAATCTTGGATTAACTTACGAGAAGACAGAAAAATTTACTGAAGCATGTGAGTGCTTCGAAAAAATTATAAAGCTTTATCCTGAAAACATCGATGCTTATTATGAGCTCGGCTACTGCTATGATTTTCTTGAGAGATTAGACGAGTCTCTTGTTGCATACGATGCGCACTTGGATAAAAATCCGCTGAACTTCAACTGCTGGTATAATAAAGGCATCGTTCTTAACAGAATGGGACGTTATATGCAGGCAATTGAAAATTATGAGATGTGCTTAGCCATTAAGAGCAACTTTGCTCCTGCATGGTATAACTGCGGAAACGCATATGCATCCGTGGGAAGATTTTATAAGGCAATTGAGTATTATAAAATTTCGCTTCAGTATAAAAAAGATAATGCATTCGCATTGCAGAATATCGGCAACTCATATGAGGAAATCGGAGAGTATGAAGAATCGATAAAGTATTTTTCAGATGCAATTAAATATGATGTAAAAAATTACGAGTCGTTCTACGGCCGCGGCAACTGTTACTTTAATCTGAAGGAATATGAAAAGGCAATTGAAGATTTGAAATCTGCTCTTGTGCTTTGTAAAGATTATTCGGACATCTGGTACTTAAAGGGCGATGCTGAATTTGCATTGAACAGACTTGAAGATGCGAAGAAGAGCTATGAAACAGTTTTAAATCTTGACCCTGATAACTACGATGCATGGTTTGATTACGGATGCGTTCTTTGCGATACAAAAGAATATGATGATGCAGTTAAGGCGCTTGATGAAAGCTTAAAATTAAATCCTTCATGGGCAGACCCGCATTTTGAAAAGGCAAAGATATATTTTTCAATCGGAGATCTTGAGCAGGGAGTATTTTCTTTAGAGCATGGATTTAAATTAAGTCCCGAAGAAAGATTTGAATACGACTTCAATAAAGACTGGAAAAAAATTCTTGAGTTTTTAACTGCAAGATAAATTCAAAATAAAATTAAATATAAAAAGAAAAGGCGCAGAGTATGCGCCTTTTTTGTAACACTTAAAATTTTTTGTTGTTCTCAATACCCACTACTCAATACTCAATACTATCAAGACTTCAACCTCACCTCAAACAACTTCTTTTCTTTTATCTGAATAATTCTCTTATCCTTCATCTTCCTTACGATTTCAAAGTTATGCGTTGAAAGTATTACTGCCGTTCCGAATAAATTAATTTCATTTATAAGTTTCAAAATCTCAACTGATACAAACGGGTCAAGGTTACCTGTCGGTTCATCGGCTATTAATGCAATCGGGTCATTTATAATTGCGCGGGCTATGGCTAGTCTTTGCTGCTCTCCGCCTGATAAATCGTATGGCATATCGTTAACTTTGTCTATAAGTCCAACCTTTGAAAGAACATCGTAAACTTTCTTCTTAATATACTCCTTCTTCAGTCCCTCTATATATAAAGGTATTGCAGCGTTTTCAAAAACGTTCCTGTCGTGCAGGATCTTAAAATCCTGAAATACTACTCCCAGCTTTCTTCTTAAAAATGGAATCTCCTTCTTCTCAATTCGTGACGAATTATAATTATCAATCACCATATTCCCTCTAGTTGGGAAGAGCTCAAGATAAATTAACTTGAGCAAAGTACTCTTACCGATACCGCTCTCGCCCACAAGAAATACAAATTCACCTGCGTTAATTTTTAGTTCGATGTTATCGAAGACCTGCTTATTGGGATATGAATATGATACGTTCTGGAATTCTATCATGAGACTACAAATGAATTGCGGTTCTTTGCGATTTTCCTTGCAAGCTTTATTGCCTTAATCGTGCTTGTTGTATTTGCAACTCCCCTGCCTGCAATATCGAATGCAGTACCGTGGTCAGGAGACGTTCTGATAAAATCTAATCCTGCAGTGAAGTTAACACCTTTCTCGAATGCAATCATCTTGAACGGAATTAACCCCTGGTCGTGGTACATAGCAAAAGTTAAATCGTATTGTTTATATTTTCCTGTTGCAAAAAATCCGTCCGATGGGAAAGGTCCCTGTATGTTAAAACCGAAATCTCTTAACTCTTTTATTGCAGGGATAATAATTTCATCATCTTCTTTTCCTATCATTCCGCCATCGCCTGCATGCGGATTTAATCCAAGCACAGCTATCTTCGGCTCTATCTTCCTGAAATCTTTTATAAGAGAATTATTGATAAGAATAATTTTTTCAATCAGCATTTCTCTTCCTATCTTGCCTGCAACTTTCTCTAATGGAATATGAATCGTAGCCAGAGAGACAGTTATTTTCTTCGAATACAGCAGCATTGCAGATGCGAACGAATTCGATAACGAAGTCAGCATCTCAGTGTGCCCGTTGAACGCATATCCTCCTAAGTTAAACGCTTCTTTTGATATCGGCAAAGTAACCATTGCTTCGACTTTCTTTTCAAGGCAGAGCTTTGCAGCTGCAGCGACACAGTCACCTGAATATTTTCCTGATGATTTGTTTATCTCACCAATCTTTACTTCAAACTTTTCTTTAATGGGAATTTCACAAAATAAATCGGACGGGATTTCATTAAGATTAAATATCTGCGCATAATAATCCAGAATTTTTTTTGAGCCTGCAACTTTAAGATTGTAACTCGTAAACAAACTTGTCTCGTTATATATCTTCAGAATGATTTCAGGACCAATGCCGTTAGCATCGCCCATGGTTAATATTATTAACGGTTCGTTTGCCCTGTGCTCTTCTAAATTGGATTTTATTACGCTTACTAATTTCATTTTTGTTGGTTCAATCAATTAATTCATTAACATTATTCTGCATCTTCATTTACTTCTTCGTCAGCTACTTCACTCTTTTTTGATTTTCTTTTTGCTTTCACGGGCTTATCACTTGTCGTCTCATCGACTTCAGTCACATCAGCATCAGCTTTTTTACTTGTCTTCCTTACAGGCTTTGGTTCGTCTTTAACTTCGGTCACTTCGGCATCTGCCCAGAGACCTTCAAGATTATAAAACTTTCTTGACTCGGTTAAAAATATATGAACAACAACATCTACGAAGTCTAAAAGCACCCAGTTCATATTACTCATTCCCTCGTTATGCCAGGGCTTCTCATCAATTTTTTTTGTTTCTTTTGAAATATGGTCGGCAATCGCCTTCACCTGTGTATCCGATGAAGCGGAAGCAATAACGAAGTAATCCGAAATGTTTGTTAAATTTCTTATATCAAGTATCTTTACATCCTCACCTTTTTTATCAAGTATAAGCTGCGAGATTTTTTTTGCAAGTGCGGTAGATTTCATTTATTTTTTTTCTTTTTCTAAAAATGGTTTTAAATTCTTAAAATCTTTTCCTATCACAACTGTTGCATCAAGGTAAAGACTTTTATTTATTTGCTGTGTAATACTGTTCTCACTCACTCCCAGCGCCGAAGCAACTGCAAGCGCAATTTTCTTATCGCCTTTCCTGTCAATGATAGTCGTCTTTTCAATATCTTTGTATTTGCTGTTACCCATATCAACAACATCAAATCCTTTTTTTCTGAGGTACTCAGTAAACTTAGATGCAACGCCCTGCTCATTCGTTCCGTTCTGCACATCAAGCTGCGCAGTAAGGTTGGGTTGATTCGTAACTTTATTTGTATCTGTTATCTGTACGCTGGATTTATCTTTGGACTTGAGCGAGTTTGTGACGAGCGAGAAGGTCAAATATCCGACGACTGCAATAAGAATAATTATTACTGCATTAAGAATGTAGTTAAGAAAATTTTTCTTCATTTAAGAAGTCTTGTGTAAAATTATTTATAAGAAGATGTATTTTTTTCTGAAATAAAAAAACCGGAACAAAAACAATTTCCGGTTTTAAACTTTGATGATATTTAATAATTTTTATCTTCCGTAAAAACCATTGTATCCATAAGGATTGTAATAACCGTACGGGTCATTCTGCATATTTCTGTATTCAAACTTTATTGAGGAGTTCTCTGATAATTTGTAATCTATCGAAGCTCTTGATAATGAAATTCCTGAAAAATCTTTCTGCAATTGATTTGAATATCCCGTTCCATAAACTGAGCTTGCAAACGGAGAGTACTGCATCGATACATCTGCGCTTACAGTTAACTTATCGTTAAATCTGTATGCCATTGAGTTCGTATAAGTTGCAAGTGATAAACTTCCTGTTTGAGTGCTGAGCATTGAAACATTAAACGAATGTGACATTGAGAAATTTTTCGGATTAAAAATTCCGAGAATTAAATTTCCCGTTGACTGAGTGTACGGATTTTTTTTGGTTTCTATTGGTTTAAATTGAGAGTAGCCGGAGTTAATGATGACAAGGGATATTAAGACAATCAGAAGATGCTTCATTTTATAATTTATTTAATGTAAAATTCATAGATTATAACAGAAATGTCAATGTAAAAATTCAATTAAAATCGTTTAATCTCATCTTAATTTTTCCTATTTTACAATGCCTCACAATCATTTAATTCACTTAAAAAAAATTAGTTCCAAAGGACTTATAAGGATTTAGCAAAAAATGCCATTAGACTTAAGCATTCTCAACGAAGAACAGAGAAAGGCTGTTGAAGAAATTGAAGGACCAAGCATAATTATTGCCGGCGCTGGAAGCGGCAAAACCCGTGTTTTAACATACAAAATAGCACATTTAATTGAATCAGGCGTAAGCCCCTATGAAATTTTAGCGCTCACCTTTACCAATAAAGCTGCCTCAGAAATGAAGGAGCGTATCGGCAAGCTTGTTGAAATCAATGCCGATAAGATATGGATGGGCACGTTCCACAGCATCTTTGCGCGCATACTCAGATTCGACGGAGATAAAATTGGTTTTGACCGGAACTTCACTATTTATGACTCAGATGACTCTGCAAACGTTGTTAAGCAGATAATGCTGAACAGAAACCTTTCTATTGAGAACCCGACTCCGAAGAGTATTCACTCGGAAATCAGCAAACAGAAGAATAAACTCATAACTCCGGCAGTATATGCATCGATAGCAAAGTCCCCTTTTGAAAGAAGAGTTGAAGAAATTTATCCTCTTTATCAGGAGACGCTGCAAAAAAATAATGCAATGGATTTTGATGACTTGCTGATGAAGCCTATAGAATTATTTATGCAGAATCCCGATGTGCTTGAAAAATATCAGGAGCGGTTCAAATTTATTTTAGTGGATGAGTATCAGGATACGAACCGCGCGCAGTACATGATCGTGAAAATGCTTGCGCAGAAATATAAGAATGTTACTATAGTTGGTGATGATGCGCAGTCAATTTATAAATGGCGCGGAGCTGAGATACAGAATATTTTTGACTTCGAAGAAGATTTTGATGACAGCAACGTTTTCAAGCTTGAACAGAACTACCGCTCAACCAAAAAAATTCTTGCGCTTGCAGATGATGTAATCAAAAGAAATAAAAAACAGTTCAAGAAAGATATATGGACAGATAATTTTGACGGCGAGCATATCACTCTGCTTGAAACAATGTCAGATAAAGATGAAGCATATAAAATTACGCGATATATCACCGAAGAAATTTATAAACAGAAATATAATTTTAAGGACTTTGTAATTTTATACAGGACAAATGCGCAATCAAGAATTATTGAAGATAGTTTAAGACAAAACGGCATTCCCTATTTAATCGTTGGCGGTATCCGTTTTTATCAGAGAAAAGAAATTAAAGATATAATTGCAAATTTAAGGATTGTTGTAAATCCAAATGATAATGAATCGCTTCTTCGTGTTCTCAATATCAAAGAAGGTATCGGCAAAACTACAATTGATAAGCTTACCAGAATTGCTGAAATCGAAGGCAAGCAGTTAATGGATGTGTTGAAAAATGTTGAAGATTATCCTGAATTCGGCGGCAAAACAAAAAATTTACTTGTTGAAGTTGCAAAGTTCTCCGCTAAGTATAAATATCTCAGCGAAGAAATGTCACTTACGGAATTATCAAAAAGTATAATTGATGAAACCGGATTGATGTATAAGCTGAGATTAGAAAATACACTGGAATCTGATGAACGGTTGAGCAACCTGCAGGAATTAATTTCAGCAATCGCTCAGTACGATGATAACAATGAAGGTGCAACACTGGAAGGATTTTTACAGGAAGTTTCGCTCGTTGCCGATATAGATACCCTCGATGACAGGAAGAATGCTGTAACTCTCATGACTATTCACGCAGCAAAGGGACTTGAGTATCCCGTTGTATTTATCACGGGACTTGAAGAAGGACTTTTCCCTTCGATGAATTCAATTTCAAATCTTGAAGATCTTGAAGAAGAGCGAAGATTATTTTACGTAGCAGTCACACGAGCAAAGACGAAGCTCTATCTTTCATTTGCAAATATGCGGTACCGCTTCGGCACTCCGCAGTACCAGATGAAGTCAAAATTCATAAAAGAAATTTCTGAAGATATTTACAATGAGCATATAAAGTATGAGGGAGTTAAAATTCCACATGCAAAAAAAAGTTCTTCATCCACTTCTTCCGGCTATCAGAGGCAAAGCATTGCAGTTAAGTTCGATGCGCAGAAAGCAGGATATAAAAAGGAAGAGTATTTTGCGCAGACTACTGATGATGCCTTTTCCGATATTAAAAAAGGCGTTGTTGTAAGTCACAGCACGTTCGGCAAAGGCACTGTGCTTGAAGTCGTTGGCAAAGGCGTAGATAAAAAGGCGGAAATATATTTTGATGATATCGGATTAAAAAAGATTGTACTGAAGTATGCTAAGATGACGGTTTACAATAATGAATAATTAATAATGAATAATTAATAATTAATAATGAATAATTAATAATTAATAATGAATAATTAATAATTCATTGCTCATGTAAAATCTTGATGTTCGTTCATTAAAATAAAAATTTTCGTTATTCATTATTAATTACTAATTATTAATTATACAAAATGAATTGGTTACTCAAAAGTGAGCCCGACGTTTACAGTTGGGACGACCTTGTAAAAGATAAAAAAGCTGTCTGGGACGGCATCAATAACAACGCTGCACTTAAACACATGCGCGATATGAAAAAAGGTGAGCTTTGTTTAATATATCATACAGGAGATGAACGCCAGGCAGTCGGTATTGCAGAAATAACTAAAACCGTTTATCCAGACCCTAAGCTTGATGATCCGAAGAGATTAGTATTCGATATTAAACCTAAGAGCAAACTTAAAAATCCCATAGGCATTGCCGATATAAAAGCAGATTCATTTTTCAAGGACTGGCTGTTCGTAAGAATAGGAAGACTCTCCGTCGTTCCCGTTACAGATGAGCAATGGGAGAGATTGATGAAGATGGCAGGAATGTAGCAAGTAGAAAGTAGTAGGTAGAAAGTATTTAGACTTATAAAATAACCTGACTCGTGCGAAGTCCGCCTTGGCGGATCAGGTCAAAAGAAAATCACACCCACAGCCGTTGTTGGTCTCCTGACCAACAACCACAATTCTTGTAGAGACGCATTACATGCGTCTCAAAACATATCTAATGCAAGACACATGTAAGGTGTCTTACAAAAACCAAGAACAATTAACAAACAACCAAACTCAATTCCTGTCAAGTAAAATTTAAATATTTCTAACTATTAGTAGTAATAGGTATCATCTGATTTCATTCCAAAAAAATTCTGATTAAATTTATATACACTCGGCTTCCTCTTCATTAAAATAATGGTGCAAGAGAAGGTCTTAGAAAATGTGACAATAATATTACTTTCAGTACATTGACCTGACAGGATTAAAAACCTTTCAGGTCAAAAGTAAAATGTTATTCGCCTAGGCGAATTACTCTGTAACAAAATTTGAAATCCTTATTCGCCGAAGGCGAATCCGTCAAAAATCCGTCAAAATCAGAAAATAAAATTTTCCGGTATTGTAAAAACAATATCAACAGGTATTGAATGATGAAAAGATGGATTAATTAAAAACAAAATGTGACAATAATGCGACTATAACACACGGCTTCCCCCTCCTTACGAAGGAGGGGGACTGAGGGGGCGGTCAGAAGAAAATGTAACAATTATGCGACTTTTCAATTAACAATTAGTAATTAACAGTTAACAGAAAAAAGTGACAATAATGTTACAATGCAACATTCCCAACGAGGACGTTGGGAATGAGAAGAAAAAATGTGATAATAATGTACAATAATGCAACTATCTGTGACATCATACGAATCATAAACATCTGTGATCCAAAATGCGACAATAATGTGACTATAAAACAAAAAACCTGACTCCGCTTTCGCAAAATCAGGTTTAAAAATTTCTACCCACTAACAGGTAAAATTATTCTACTTCAGATAGTTCTTTCTTCTTGAACCTCTCAGGAATATTAATCTCAATTTCCCTGTGAGGCTTTGGAAACATAGAACCGTTGCCGTTTTCATCAGCCAGCTTTGATAGCTTTTTGCCAAGCTCAAGCTGTCTGCGGATTTTCATTTCGTATTCTTTCAGCTTCTCCTCTATAGTCATAACTTTGTTCTTATTCGTTACCATATCTTCGCGGTAGCGTTTTAAGAAGTAGCTGATAGTTTCAATTCTGATTTTTATAGCTCCCGTCGGCTTATTCTCATCGATATCTTTGAATGAGAAGTAAGGCGTACCGGATGACTCGACGATTTCCTGAACAACTGTATAGATAGGAGCGTCGTGTCCGCACTTGAAAGACGAAAGCTCAAGCGCAACTAAGTTCGGATGGCGTGCAGTGTACTTTGCAGCCCAGACTTTACGCGATGTATTTTCAGAGTAAGAATTTTTCCATACGTCATCAATATCCATAGGAGAGCGGAGCAATCCCGAGCGTACATCATCGCCGAAAAGCTTATCGAGTGTTTCATCATCAGTCGGCAATGCATCCTGGAAAAATACAGGATAGCCGAGCTTCTGAAACTCTTCAAGGATTTCGTGGTTGATACCCGGGTCATTATGATAAGGTCTTCCAAGCAGAACTATACCAATGCGGTCTTCGTTCTCTAACTGTGTAAGAACTTCTTTGGATTTTGTTTTTAAGTCTTCATAGAATTTATAGAATGCCTTGAAGCCTTCTTTAACTGCTCTGCGATTTTCTTCCTCGGATAATCCGAGACGGTCTTTGAATTCATTGAACAACTGCCTTGCAGTAAGCTGCTCGCTGTTCAATTGAATAAAAGGACAAAGGTATTCAAGTCCTGATTCTTTAAATAAGTCACCTTCTTTAGTGAAGGCAGCTTTAGCCGCTTCGATAGTTGCAGTGATAGTCGGGCATGCAGTGTGCGCCTGTGCATATTCTAAATCCGACGGCATTGTATCAACTATCGGAGCAAATATAAAATCTAATTTTTTCTTTTTATTCTGAACGTAAACTAAATTATGAATATGCGGAATCGCAACCTTCGAAGGAAAACATGGGTCAATGCTTCCGCGCTTGGCTCCGGCTTTATACATTTCTTCGGAAGTGTATTCGCTGAATACAAAATTGCCTGGTTTTATTCCCAGCGCTTCAAAGTAAGCAGTGAAGAAAGGAGTATGCGAGTACATGTTCAGTAAACGCGGAATACCAATAACAATTTTTTCTCTCTTTGCAATTTGCTCTAAACGTTTTGATATTTCTTCCTCTGAAGATTTATTCTTTAATAGTTTTTTTAACGGAGATTTATAAACCTGATTTCTTACATCTTCATCTGTGTCTTTTACAATCGGAGGTTTAAAGGTCATCCATACTTTCGTAGCAGCTTCATCAACTATATTCGGATTTGCTTTCTTGATTGTATCGAGTCCCGATTTAATTCCCTTCATATCGGCGATATCTTCTACAGTTCCTTTTTCGCAAGTCGCAATGATAAGCCGCTGAATTCCATCTTCCATAGGGACTTTGGATTTCGGGTTAACAATTTTTTCCGGCTGAATGATATTAAGCTCAACAAATTTTCTTTTTTCTTCTTCGAAAACTTCAGGAGCAATGTTATCTGTCTTAACATCAATAAAAGTCCTGAGACATTTATTCTTGCAGAAGTAACAGCGTGTATCTTCTGAGCGTGTTGTCTTATATAAAATCTGAGAAACTTTTTCTAAACCAATGAACTCTGTTCTATGACCATTATGATACAATCGGGCCGCTTCAATACCACACCCAATTGCGCCCGCTTCACCGGTGTGCCGGTGAACATAAATGTTAGGGGTAATGCCGGAGCCTTTGAAGCGCTCCTCTATAAAATCTACTTGGGATTTTACTGCAGCAAGATTATGCTGTGTTCCGCCCTGCAATACAAATGTAGAGCCGAGCTTTGCAAGATTCGGAATCTGCGATACATAGAGCCAGATATTTTTCGGAAGAACGTTTGCAAGTCCTGCCATAATCTCTTCTGCTTTCCATCCCTGGCGTTGGAAGTCAACAATATCGGACTGCATAAATACTGCGCAGCCGTAACCGAAAGTCGGGAATGTTGTAGCAGAGAAAGCAACGTTAGCAAATTCTTCTACTTCATATCCAAAGCCCTGAGCAGTGGACTGAAGAAAATATCCGTTACCGGCAGAGCACTGTGTATTCAGTTTAAAATCAACTACACGTCCCTGATTCAAAATTATAATTTTAATATCCTGTCCGCCAACGTCACAGATGACATCGGTCTCAGGATAGAAATGCAATCCTGCCTGAGTATGGGCAACTGTTTCTACCAATGCAACATCGGCGTGAAGAACTTCTTTAAGAATATCTTTGGCGTAACCCGTTGTTCCTACTCCAAGAATTTCAAGAGTAGCGCCTTGCGCTTCAACTTGTTTCTGAAGCGAGCCAAGTATATCTATACAATCTTCGATTGGATTTCCCTTGGAAAGCTGGTAAGCTTTTACCATCACCTGTTTATCAAGCGAGACCAAAGCAGCTTTTGTAGAAGTAGAGCCGCCGTCAATTCCTATGAAACCACGTACAACTTCACCGGGCTTGAACTGATGCGGAGTGAATTTTGGAACTTTATATTTTTCTTTGAATGCAACAAGTTCTTCGGGAGATTTGGAAAGTCCTGTAGTATTTCCAACTGTGTTCAGTTTCTTTTCAGCTTCACGGCCGAATTGAATATAGTGTTCAAGACCTTTATAACCTTTATAAATTCCAATGTTATCTTCTTCATCTTTACCGAATTCAACTGCGCCAATACAGGCAAAGTATTGAGCGTTATCAGGTACTCGAATAAGCTCTTCAATAGGTTTATCTGGTACAACAATTTTTCGCTCTTCCCAGATTTTTGGAATATTCGAGCGCCAGCAGTCAATCATTCCTTTTATGAATGTATTGGGTCCGCCGAGCAGAAGCACTTCAGGCTTAAGTGTATGTCCGCGTGTAAGCACGGAAATATTTTGCTGTATGATGGATTCAAAAAGAGATGCCATAAGCTCATCGGCAGGTACACCGGATTTTTGCAGACCGTTAATATCGGTCTCTGCAAATACTCCGCACTTCCCTGCAACGGGATGAAGGCGAAGACCTTCGTAGCCCATGTTACAAAGTTCTGCAGTCGGGATTTTCAGCTTGGCATTAATTTTATCTATAACCGCGCCTGTACCCCCTGCGCATTTGTCATTCATCGAAGGGATTTTTTTCTTCTTCCCTGTTTCAGCATCTTCTTTAAAGATGATAATTTTAGCATCCTGTCCGCCAAGCTCAATGACGGATAATGTATTTGGATATAATTTTTCAACGGCAAGCGAAACTGCATTCACTTCCTGTACAAACTTTGCTCCTATGTGTTTACCGATGTTAGAGCCGCCGGAACCAGTTATGAAAATACGGACATCGGAAGGATTGGAAATTTTACAATCCTCTTCCATTTTTTTAAGAAGCTCAAGTGATTTTTCCGGCTGTTTAGTATCGTGCCTTTGATAATCAGACCAGATAATTTTATCTGTTACAGCATCAATAACAATTCCTTTTACAGTAGTAGAACCAACGTCAAAACCGATATAAAATTTAGGCATGTTTGTAATAAAATTTTTAATCAGAATCTATCGCATCAAAAACTTGTTTAACAATTTTAGGATGCAATATTTTTCCAGAGTGAAATGGTACTACAACTCTGATTCCATTTTTAAAATAAATTCTGTGACTTCCTTTTGTTCTTTGAAGTTCAAATCCTACTTTAAGCAAAAGATCTTCTGCATCCTTTGCTGTTAACCTTGGAAGCTTAGCCAACTTTAGCCTCGTAATAACCAGTTAGAATTTCTTTGCTTGATAATTCGCTAAGTTCTTCAGGTGTTAAAGTTTCCAGGTATAAATCTATGGCTTCTTTAATATTAGCATAAACTTCATCCAGTGTTTCACCCTGTGTCTGACATCCTTTTAACTCAGGGCAATAAGCATAATAACCATGCTGATCTTTTTCTATAACTGTACTAAATTTTACACTCATAGTTTTTATTTATTAATAATTTTAACCTTCAACTAATGTTTCTTTTACCGTAGTCTTTATTCCTTCAGCTTTCATAATTTCAGCAACATCAAGAATGAAGTTTGCGCCGATTCCTGCAATACCGTGTCTGTGTGAAACTTTAAAGAAAGGCTTTTGCAGGTCCTCTCTTGTTTCAACAAATGCTTTTATTTCTTCTATTGAGTATCTTGTTTTAGCAAGGCATTCGTTATATTCAATTTTTGCTTTTGCTTTAGCTTCACCGAGAGCCATTTGGACTCTTGAGTGTGCGTTAACATCTCCTTCACCTGAAGTTTCTATAGGAAGGAATATCATATCTTTGTAAACAGATGTAACAACTGACTGAACTCCGTCAGATTGTGTCGAAGGCATACAGCCAAACGGCTTCAATGAAAGCACCATATGGCAAAGATGATTTATTGTATAATAAATACTTTTCCCGACTTCAAGATGGCCTTCGCCGCCTTCTACTCTTGTATTATAAAATTTATGAGCAAGGTCTTTCAGCACTTGCTGGTCAACGATTTCATGGGGCATATTATCAAAAGCTTTACGAACTCTGTTATATTCTCTGGTAAATATTTTTTCAGCTAATCCAAGGATGAACATATTCTGCTTGAACTTCTTTTTCAATAAGAACTTTTCTTTCATTGATAAGTTTTCGTTGAGGTCTTTTGCAAGGTCTAAACCTTTTTCATCTTTGTTAACTTCTTTTGCCTGGTGCAGCATGTATAAAATCCAAGTGGCAATCGGCTCAACTAAAAGCTGTGCGCCTTCCCTTTCCAGGAAAGGAAACATATTAAAATTACCGTCGCCTTCAGTTGTCTGCGCCCAGAATTCACCTGTGATTTTCACAATCGGTTTCATTCTGGTCCTGTCAACTTTTATAGCATTAAATTTTTCTTTTATTTCATAGACTGTCTCTAAATAATAATCACCGAGTATCTGGTCAATAAATTTAGAAACATAGTCTGAAGATGGAATGAACGAAAGAAGTTTTCCTAACTTCGTATTGAAATTGAAATACTGTTTTGATTTGAATTTATGATAAAGCATGTCAATCGATTCTTCCATGACTTTATCTGTTTCACCTTTATTAACTTCGTATGGTCTTATCTGGTAAGCTATATCGTTTATTAAATCTCCGATCATCATTGCATTGAGAAGACCAAGAAAGAAATCAAGATTCATTTCAAGTCCTGCTTCAGCTTCTTCCTGTGAGAGTCCGCCTGTTTGCTGGAAGATAATAACTCTGAATCCATCAAAGCCGGAATTTCTTAAAGCTAAACGATACTCAGCTTCGTACATTCCGAAGCGGCAGGGACCGCAGGCGCCGGCAGTGAAGAATACATAATTTTGTTTAATATCATCTTTGGAAAGACCTTTGTTTTCTAGTCCCTGCAAGTGCTGAACAAGATTTCCTACTGTGAAATACGTAGGATTGCACTGGCCGTTATTGCCGTATTCTTTGCCAAGCTGAAATGCTTTTTTATCGGGAGTAGCAACGTACTCGGTTTTGTATCCGAGTCCTTCAAGAGCGCCTTGAATAAGTTTTTCGTGTTTCCATGTTAAGCCGCCGAAAAGTATAGTTGTATTTTCTCTGTCGCTTTTTTTGAAAGCGTGTTCGAAAGGACGTTTGAAGTGATCTATTTTTTTTGCTTCGACTCCATATTCTTTTTCAAGTCTCTGCTTTTCTTTTATTAAAAGTTCTTGTACTAAATCTTCAGTGTTTAATTCTTTTTCGTGGAACTTGATCTCTGATGAAGGAATGACAGTTGGCATAATTTTAGAATTAAAGTTTACACTAAAAAAAAGTTGAAATAATTTTGGAGCTTTTTATTGCGCTCTCTATTGTGGCAGGAAGACCTGTATTGGTCCAGTCCCCCGCTATAAAAAAATTTTGTATTGCTGTTTTTTGATTAGGTCTTTCGTTAATACTGTCGTTATCCGGAATAAATGTTGCGCGTTTCTCTTTTATAATTTTATAATCTTTAACTTTTAATTCATCGAATCCTTTTAAGCACTTAAATAATTCAGACAAACAATTTTTGTAAATCGTTTCATTTGATTCATCGGTTAATTCGTCTAAGAAATCCGATGCGCTTATAACTAAAGATAGATGTTTGGGGTTTCTTTTGAAAATCCACTGAACTTTCGTTCCGATAAGACCTGTCATCCCGAACGAATTATTTTTCAATAAATCGGAAGGGACTTCATTTTCAAAGAACAAATGAAGGGAAATTATAGATGATGAATGTAAATTGCCCCTGCCCTTAAAATATTGATTATAATCGTTAATTTCAAATAATTCTTTAAATCTGAAAAACGGAACTGCAGAAATATAATAATCAGATTTTACTTTATTTCCTGACTCTGTAAGTGCAAAATCTATTTCGTTATCTTTAAATACTAGCTTTGATATCTTTTCCTTTTCAAAAATTTTAATATTGTTCTTTTCAAAGTAGGTTAATGCATCATCAATAAAAAGCTCATTTAAGTTTACCTTAGGTATGACAAGATTTGAGAATGACTTTTTCGAAAATCCGTTCTTTAAAATTTCAAGAAAGGTTTTACAATTAATATTTTCAGGCTTTGCATTAAACACTGCAAGTATAAACGGCTCCCAGAAATATTTTATAAGAGTCGAAGTTTGTTTTACAACCTTCAACAGTTCTGCTACATTATCTAGTTTCTCTAAACTTTTATCAGTAAATATTTTGTAAATTTTTAATACGGAAAGTTTATCTGAAAATGAGAGTGCTTTAAAATTTAATAAGCCAAATAAAAGATTAAACGGAGCAGGGAGATTATACGTTTTTAAGTTGTAAGAATTTTTATTGTTATCATAAAAATTAACTTCGAGGTTGGATTGAAAATCAAGCTTATCATAGGAGCCGATTGCTTTTAGATACTCAAAAGTATTTTCATACCATCCGGCTAAAATATGCTGACCGTTATCGAAGTAGAGATTTTTTTCTCTGTCATAAAAACTGTATGCGCGGCCGCCGAGCTTGGGTGATGATTCAAATAACTGAACATTGTAACCTTTCTTATTAAGGAAAACTGCCGATGAAAGTCCTGCCAAACCGCCGCCTATTACAGTTACAAGTTTCAAATTTCGAGTTACAAGTTAAGTAATGTTTGGTATTAAAATAGTTAATTAGAGGATAGGATTACATTCTAATTTGCCGTTGCTAATTTGCCGTTGCTAATTTGCCGTTGCTAATTTGCCGTTGCCAGTTTACGGTTATCTTTAGAGTTGTAAAGAAGTTTATACTTGAAGAGTACTCCAAAAGTAATATATAATTTTTTTGCCTTGGAAATTTTTGCTTTCTTTTGGAAAACATTGTAGTTCATCTTTTCAATTTTTTCTAGGATGCGGAAGTAAATATGCTCCATAATTCTTGCAGCAAACATAAGTCCCTTATCATCTTTTGATAATGACTTATTCGCTTTCTCATAATATTCGTGAGCGCGTTTGCATTCATATTCCATTAGAGCAATGAATGAATCATTATACTTATTTGCCATTAAGTCCTCTTCGGTGTATCCGAATTTTTCCATGTCTTCCTTAGGAAGATAAATTCTGCCATTCTCTGCATCGATTTTTATATCGCGGAGAATATTTGTAAGCTGAAGAGCTACTCCTAAGTTAATTGCAAACTCACGTGTGCTTTTATTTTTGTATCCGAAAATTTCTATGCACATTAATCCGACCGTTGCGGCAGCGCAATAGCAATACTGATAAAGCTCATCGAAGGTTTTATATCGCTGGTTTTGTAAGTCCATTTCCATTCCTTTGATTAGTTCAAAGAAAGGTTCAACGGGGATATTATACTTTCGGATAATATTATTGAGATGATTTAATAAAGCGTATTTTGATTTGCCGTGCTCTGCAAGTTCAAATTCGTTTTTCCACTCACGGATTTTTTTATACTTAACTTCAACTGAGTCTGAATTTTCATCAACTATGTCATCGGTCTTTCTGCAAAAAGCATATACGGTATTAATAGCGTCGTTCTTCTCTTTTGATAAAAAAGAGAACGACGATAAAAAATTCGATTTGCTTTCCGCTGCTATTTGCTTTTGTTCGCTCAATTAAAATATTGTCTTTATTAAGATCTTAAATTTATCAGAACCGGAAACCACGGGTCTTGTGGTCAAAGTTCTGTAATTTAGCATTTCTATTTTATTTATAATAGTCATTCCCCCGTAATAAGTTGCTTTTAATTCGTACTTTAATCGGCCGCTTACTAAATTCGGCAGCTCTTCGCCTTTTTTATAGAATTCTTTTGTTTTGGCTATAAGCTCTTTTATTATATTAATATAATTTTCATTCTCTACTTTATTATTAAGAAGCTCGTAATTGTAATTATGCTTTTGCAAAATTTCATTTGGAATATAAACACGATTGATTTCTAAATCCCGTGCTACATCCTGCCAGAAATTAATAAGCTGTAGTCCTGTGCAGATATAATCTGATAGTGCAAACAATTTTTTGTCTGTATATCCAAAGATATAAAGCACTAAATGTCCTACAGGATTAGCTGAATACTTTGAATACTCAAGCAGCTCTTCGAATGTATCATACTTATCTTTTACAGAGTCCTGTTTAAATGCTGTTAACAAATTTTTAAGTTCAATTGAAGGTATATTTAAATCAAGCAATGTTTTATAAAGAGCAATAAAAATGTATTTTGTCTCTTCTTGCAAATTTTCAAGTTGATTATTTAATACGCAGTCAAGCTCATCTTCCAATAGATTTAATCTTGCAAGCTTTTCTTCTGAAGTTAAAATAGCAGAGTCAGCTATATCATCTGCGTATCTTGCAAACGAATAAACTGCATATACATATTTTCTTTTATCTTTGGGGATTAAAAAAGAAGCAACAGGAAAGTTTTCGTAATGATTTTTAGTAATTTTTTCACAGTGGGTAAATGCTTCATCAAAATTAATATTGTTCATTAACAAATTTAATCGGAAATCAATTTGAATTTCACTCTAAAATTACTGCCTTCACCGTACACGCTTTCACACCAGACTTCGCCGTCCATGGATTCAATTAACTTCTTAACAATTGATAGACCTAATCCGGTTGAATTTTCTCCCGCTGTTGGTTTTGTACTGAGCTTTGAAAATTTCTTAAATAGCTTTGGCATTTCTTCCTGCTTAATCCCTACACCTTCATCTATGAATGAAATAATAACAAACTGCTGAGAAATATCTTTTTCACATTTAACTGTTACTTCGGATTTCAGAGGAGAATATTTAATTGAATTGGAAAACAAATTTTCGAAAACTTCATTCAACCCCATATAGTCTCCGAGAATGATTAATTTGGCACAGTCGCAAATCATATTTATCTTAATACCTTTTCGTTCAGTTAAAACATTGTTATCGTTAATAACTTTTTCAAGCACTTCCAGTACATTGATTTCTTTTTTTGCTAAATTAATTCTTCCGCTTTCGATTGCATTTATATCAAGAAAATTTTTAATTATATCCTGCATCCGCATCGAAGTAAGCTCGATTTGTTCAAGTTTTCTGTCAATCTGCTCAGGAGTATATTTATCTTTCAGCTTTCTTAAGGCAGATACCGATAAGGAAATTGCGCTTAGGGGATTTTTCAAGTCATGCGCTGCCATACCTAGAAATTCATTCTTTTCATTATTAAGCTCGAGTAGTTTTTCATTGGCAGTTTTTAATTCTTCGTTAACTGTCCTATGGAATTCAGCTTCCTGCTGGACGAGTTCAACTCTGTGCATTACATTCAGATATTCTATTTTTGATTTCGATGATTCCTGATAAGATTCCAGGAAAAGTTGATACTTCTGACTGTAACAATTGTAAGCTTTCTCAAAATCTTTTGTGTCGTGATATACAAGCGCAAGAACATCGTTCATATTTGAAATAATCTGCTTGTAATTATTTTTGAAGGCAATTTCTCCGCATAGATTTAAATACTCAATTGCCTTTTCATAATTCTTAGCATTATAATTATTGGAGCCTAATAAGAAATAAATTTCAGCAGTATAGTAATCGTAATTATGTTCCTTACTTATTTTCAGCGACTCTGTATAATACTCTAAAGATTTATCCTGGTCCTTATAATAATCTGCCGCAATGTTGCCGAGATTATTATAACAAATTAAAATTCCCTGATAATCTTCAAGTTTCTTTTTTATTTCAAGTGCTTCATTATAGTATTTTTCGGCAGGTTCATAATCTTCTTTCCCAAAATAAACATTGCCGAGATTTATAAGAATCATTGCTCTGCCTTTTTCATCGAAGAGTTCATCTTTTATCTTCAATGCAAGATTCAAATAATCCAATGCATTATCGAACTCCTTCATCTGAAGGTAGCAGTTCCCTATTGTATTACAACAGGTAGATTCAAGTAATCTGTTCTTGGTTTTTCTGGTAAGTTTTAATGACTCAAATGCACTCTTAAGACTTTCTGCATAGTCACCATATTTATACTGGCAAACAGCTATAAGATTTCTGCAATCAGCTTCTTCATTAATCAACCCGAGTGAGCTGAACATCGGCAGAGCTTCCAGTGTTTTTTCGAGTGACTTATCGTAGATTGTACTGCGGTAATAAATTCTTCCGGAGAGCAAGAGGCTTTTAGAAAGCAAGGCTTCGTTATCCTTTTCGCGGGCAATTGCTTCAATTTTTAAAGCTTCTTCAAGAGCTTTATCTCTGTCAGAATCAATTTTTTTCTGATATTCTTCTAATACGGCGTTGAGGATTTTTTCGTCCATTAAGATGGATAAATTTGCTGCTTATCAAATTTCCCGAAAGGATGTATTTCAGAATATAGCAAAGAATTGAAGAAAAAAAAGCAGAAATAAAGAAGATTTCATTTATATAAATGGAGTTTTTGCTCAAATAATTTCAATGGTATTGAATAATATAAAATTATATATTGCATTTCCTGGGCTGGGAAAAATTTCAAAATAATAATCAAATATTATGGAAGAAAAAAAAACAAAAACAGGAAGCATTATGGTGAAGGGAATAATCGGAATTGTAATACTTACAACTCTTCTCATGATTTATCTAACAATTGTTTTGTTGTATGAAGGTAATACTTTCAGATAAATAAATTTGTTTGAAATTTCATCTGCAATTTAACCTCTTTCCTGAAAAATACTGAAAATATTTCCTGCCGGGTCACTGAACTTTGCAGTTATCTCCGGTGTATGCGCTCCAATTCCATGGGTAATTTTGCCGCCTTCTTTTACAATTTTTTGCATTATTTCTTCAGCATCATCTACCATGATATAAATATTTAATCCGGAATCACCATGAGGTTTTCGGTTCAGAACCCAAGTTCCGCTTACCTGACCAACTCCGTCATCGAATGCAGTACTCCCATCGTCACGTGTACGGACTTGCCATCCAAAAACATTTTTATAAAATGTTGAGGAAGCTTTTATGTCATTTGCCGGGATTTCAACGTAACAAATTTTCCCGTTACCTAATGTTGGTTCACTCATAACATTCTTTAAACTTATTATTATAATTTTATTTTTTCCAGAGTTGTGGCACCTTCATAATTTACTATATCAATTGAAGATATTGTTCCGGATATTTCGAAATCGTGTGAGTTCCAGTCGTCCACCATTTTTTTACACGCTATTACATTTGTAGAATTACCAATTGTAATATGGGGAATAAAATCTATATCCAATTGATGATAAGGAGCTAATTTGCCACTGTAAAGTTTATCATGCATTTTCCTGATTTTACTCTGGCCTTCATCGGGGACAAGAAATGCATAATAATTATCTATAAAAGCATCTTTGTTTATTGTAGCGCTCCGTAATGTAAATGAAAAAGGTTCAATTCCCTGCAACTGCTTTTTAATTTCTTCAGTAAATATTTTTTCGGTAAAATCTTTAACAGGAAAAACTATAGTGAAATGAGTTCTGATTATTGAATACAATGAATCATGCTGCCTTCGGTAATTTTCGATAAGCTTAAAGTCCTTCTCGCTTAGTTCGGGATATGCTACTGCTAAGAGTTTCATGTATTCAATGATAACTCTTTTACAAAAAAACTTACACTTATAAATTTCGGACTTTGAGAATTACCCAAAGTCCGACTTAGTATTCAAATATTAATTGTTACGCGGAGCATCGTAGCTTATCATCCAGGATATACCGAATTTATCCACGCACATACCGAAGTAAGAGCCCCAGAATGCATCTGCCATTGGCATTATTGTGTTCCCGCCGGCTGTGAGTCCACCGAAAAATTTATCAGCATCTTCTTTGCTATCTGTGCTGACTGAAATATTATATCCCCCGCTGCCATATGTTACTGACATTAATGGAGGGCAGTCACTTGCCATAAGCACACTATTTCCAATAGGAAAAGATATGTGCATAATTTTGTTTCCATCAACTTCACCATGATTCATTGGAACATCACTTGGTACATCTTTATAACGCATTATCATTGCGAACTCACCGCCAAATACTGATTTATAATAATTCATTGCTTCTTCGCAGTTGCCGTTGAAATTTAAGTAAGGATTTAATGCTGACATTTTCTTTTTATTAAAATTATGAAATATTTTTTACTTGAGAGATTTTTGGGGTTATAAAATATTTAATTATTATTGAGAATCTTTAAATACTTCTCTGAGCTCACCTGTTAACTTTTCAGCTAACTCCAAATGCAGCAGGCGTATTTTGGAATATTTCAACAAGCCACTTACTGTCATGTTTTGCAGCAACTAAAGTTTGAACGGCATTTACTTGCGGAATGATATCCGTTCCTTCAGGATTTACCATACTTACAACTGAACGCAGAATGGCAGAATCAGAATTTAGAAATCTTACTTCACGTACTTTATATACATACGGATTCACTTTATGCTCAGTGAAAATCTGCTGCATCTGTTTTTCTATATTTTCTTTTCCGTCATGCTGACTTCCGTCAAAGCCTATAAAGTTTGCTCTATCTGTGCAAAGTTCTGACATACCTTTAGCATCATTTTCATTCCATGCTTGTAATAAATTGTGATATAGTTTTCGAATATCATTTTCGTCCGACATATTTTTATGCTTTATTTTTCTTAAAGAACAAATAATCAAGGCTGTACTTCCCTGCTCCTAAGAATATCAGACAGATAAATACTGCAAGCATCTCAACCGGCTGAATAACGTTGTACCACTGGTCCTGCATTTTTAAATGAGTACTTGTTGCAACTATCATCGTAAAAGCCATAAATGCAGCTGCTGGTCTGACAAATAAACCAAGTACAAGTAGAATACCACCGCCAAACTCACTCATTGTAGCCATGAATCCCCAGAAAGTTGGCGCAAAAGAAATTCCGAAATTTCCCATTGATTGACCAATCATAGTCCACATTTCCGGTCCCATTTTTATTTTCATCATTCCATAAATAAGAGCAAAAGCGCAGCCAACCCCAAGTCGCAAAGCTAAAATTCCAAGGTCTTTATTATTTTCAAGAAAATTTTTCATGATTATTTTTTAAATTCTTTTGATTTACTTTTTCTCGTAATGATTTACAATTACACCAGAAGGTGAAGCTTTCGATTTGACAAGTTTAAGCACTTTCATATCAATACCTTTGAATAAATGTAGTCCATTGCCGAGTATAACAGGAACAGTCATAAGGTAATATTCATCTATAAGTCCTGCCTTTGCAAATGATGTAACAAGTCCGCATCCGCCGTAAAGAATTAAATTCTTTCCATCCTTCGCTTTTTGTTTTTTTATTTCTTCTTCTATATTAGCGGATACCGTAACATCGGGATATTCCATTGAAGTAAGAGTTTTAGAAAAAACTATTTTAGGAAGGGCATTTATCTTCTCTGCAAATTCAGAAGTGTCGTTTGGCCAGTAATCTAAAAATCCTTTTGCCATTCCTCTTCCGAGAAGAATTAAATCGGACGAGTCTAAAAGCTCTGCTGCAGGACTTCCGGATTCAGTTCCTACATTAGCAAACATCCAGTCAAGCTCACCGTTTGGTCCGGCAACATAACCGTCGATGGAAGTGTACATTTGCAATATTACTTTTCTCATATTAGTAAAATTATTTTTTAGGTTCGTAATGATTTATTATTTCTCCTGAAGGAGTAGGGGTTGATTCTATAAGCTTTAGAACTTTCATATCCATTCCATCAAATAAATGCTTACCCTTTCCGAGAATTACCGGAACAGTGGAAAGGTAATAGTCATCAACAATACCCAGCTTTGCAAATGATGTTGCCAGTCCGCAGCCGCCGTATAAAATTATATTTTTACCCGGCTTGGCTTTCTCTTCTTTAATTTTTTCCGCAATATCTTTTGATATAGTAACATTGTCCCAGACTATATCTGATTCCTTCATAGTCCGTGAAAAAATTACTTTGGGAAGTGAGTTTATTCTTTTTGCAAAGTTTGATGTTTCTTTTGGCCAGTAATCGAGAAATTCTTTTGACATTCCCCGTCCTAAAAGAATCAGGTCAGATTCCTCTAATAATTTTTCTGCCATTTTAAAGCCTTCTTCACCGCTGTTTTCAAGCATCCAGTCCAGTTCACCATTAGGTCCTGCCACATATCCGTCCATCGATGTATTCATTTGCAAAATTACTTTTCTCATGATAATTTTATTTTAATTTTTTCAGGCTGATAATAGAGAACTATCACACCTGAATTTAATTTTCTTGTTTTAAAAAGATTTAACTTTATTTTACCGTCAATATTTTTGAACATAGGACTTCCTTTTCCTAAAATAACGGGATTCAAAATAATTCTGTATTCATCTATTAATCCGAGATTTGAAAGATAAGAAACAATTTCACCGCTACCGAATATCACGATATCTTTGCCGGGAAGTTTTTTCAATTCGTGAATTTCTTCAGGAATATTTTCTTTAATTATTCTCGAATTATTCCAATCGGCTTTTGAAAGTGTTTTTGAAAGAACTATTTTAGGAAGCTTATTCATCATATGTGTTATCGTGGCATCATTATCAGTCGCATTAGGCCAGTAAGCTGCCATATGCTCATAAGTTTTTCTACCATACAATATGGTATCGACTGTTTTGAACATTTCTTTTACGTAATCAAAAAACTCTCCTTCGACAACAAACCAATCCAATTCTCCTTTGAGCCCTTCAAAGAATCCGTCGAGCGTTACAAGATTTGATACAATTACTTTTCTCATCTAAAAAAAATTTATTTACTCTAATACTTCACAAATAAAACCTTTACAAATTAAAACTTCAGAAATTTTCTCCGGTATAACTTCATCGCTTTCAACCCGAAGGATTTTATCGCAGTCATCGAGGTCATAATTTATATCACCGCCAAACATGGATTGCAGCTCGGCGGTAATTTTATCTGCGATTATTTTATCTTCAACATTTGTTTTAAAAACTTCCACCATTGTCCCGATAAAATTTATTTTCCTTCAGCTGCATCTTCAAGCTTTTGAATATCAATCTTCTTCATCTGGTATAAAGCATGCAGCACCCTTTTAGTGGTATCACCGCCTTTTGATATAAGCTCGAATAAACGCTTTGGAGTGATCTGCCATGAAAGGCCGAATTTATCCTTAAGCCAACCGCATTGTGACTCCTGCCCGCCATCTGCAGTAAGCGCATTCCAGTACTTATCTACTTCTTCCTGTGATTCACAGTTGATGACAAATGAAATTGACTCATTGAATTTGAACATAGGCCCGGCGTTCATTGCTCCGTATTTAACTCCGTCAAGCTCAAATGAAAGCGTAAATACTGACCCTTCGTCCTTACCGGTCATTTGGGCGCTCTCTTTATCAAGATATCGGACTTCAGTTATTTTTGAATTGGGGATTAAAGATGTATAAAGCTTTGCAGCTTCTTCTGCCTGTGAATCGTACCACAGGTATGGCATCACTTTGCTCATAATGTTTTTAATTTTATATTTTTAAATTTTTTTTTGAGAAGTTAAATTAAACTGAATTATTAATTACTCCTTATTAATTATTAATTAGAAGCCGGCATTTTGCTCATATCCATATATACATATTCCCAATAATGTCCGTCTAAATCCATGAAACCGCGACTATACATAAAATCAGGGTCCTGACTTTGAGGAGATTTGTCCGCTCCTGCATCAACAGCCTTCTTTATTATATCGTCTATTTCTTCCCTGCTTTCTGCAGAGAGACATATAATAGCTTCGTTACACTTTGATGTATCTGCTATTTCTTTTTTAGTGAAGCCTTTAAAGAACGGCTCAACTAAAAGCATTACAAAGATATTTTCGCTGACTATCATGCATGTTGCATTTTCATCAGTGAACTGAGGGTTGAATGTATAACCAAGTTTGGTAAAAAACTCGACAGTCTTTTTAAGATCTTTTACAGGTAAGTTTACGAAAATTTGTTTTGACATTTTTTTATGTAATTGTTTTAGTTTTTAATTTTGTTCTGCTAGTTCTTTAAATTTTGCAAAAGCCTTTTCCCAGAGACCTGACATCATGTCGTACATTTCTTCATTCATATCACCTTCCAGTTCTAAAGTCGTAACACCTTCTTTTTCATTCATAATATAAGTTTCTCTTCCTCCTGCAAAATCTTTTGCCATATCACTTTCGTAATCTTCTTTGCCGTTGACAAGCATACCCGTATATTCCATTGAAAGAATTTCCGTCGGATCATTTTTTATAATTTTAGCAACGATTCCGTTACCGCTATTGTCCTGAAAATATGCCGTGCTGCCGACTTTCCAGTCAGTAACTGCATGTGATTCCGGATGAAACTCTGCATACCATATTCTTGTATATCTGTCTTCAGTTAACACTTGCCAGACTTTTTCTTTTGAAGCATTTATCTCAATTGTTTTTCTGATTTTCTTCATTGTATAATTTTAAATTATTAAAAAGTTTGTTTTTGTTTATGTTTCCCTGCCGAAGTAAACGTCTACAGATTTTATTTTTCCGTTTTCTGCAGTAAAAAATTCGGTGTTACGAAAAGATTTACCGTCTTTCATTATACATTCATATCTGGCAAATGCTTCGCTGCCCTCTGCAAAAATTTTTTCAACAGTAATTTTTTTCATATCAGCGCTGTGCGGCCAGCATCTTTTGAAATATTCTTCCCTGTTTATAAAATCATCGTACGGACTTGAGAAAACGAAATCATCACTTAAAATTTCTTCTATTACTTCCCGTGTTTTGTCTTCATAAGCCTGGAAACATTTTCTTATTAGTCCGGCAATATTTGAGTTAATATTTGAGTTATCGTTTTCCATATTTAATTGTTAGAAAGTTTTTAAATTGTAAATTACCTTCCGAAGTAAACATCTATCGATTTTATTTTCCCGTTATCCATAACAAAAAATTCCGTATTGCGAAAAGAATTTCCGCCGTTCATTTCTGCTTTATATCTTACAAATGCCTCGCTTCCCTCATCAAAAATTTTTTCTACACCTATTGATTTAAATTTTGAGCTGTGGAACATGCAGCTTTTTAAGTGTTCTTCTTTATTAATATAGTCATCCTTAGGACTTGAGAAGACGAAATCATCACTTAAAAGCTCTCCAAAAGTATCCCAGTCTTTTTCCATATATACCTCAAAGTATTTACGTATTACTTCTGCAATATCTGATTTATTATTTTCCATATCTTCTATTAAAAAATTAATCGTCGTATTTAATTCCTTCGTAGCCTAAAAGTCTGCGCCATAAAATAATTTGTCCTATAAGATTCGCCTCCCTGTAAGTCATAAATGCAATCAAATCAAAGTAAGGCATTTTCATATCAGGCATTTCCGGCATTTCAAAAGTGCTGTCAAGTTTTTCATCGGTTATATTCATCAAAACTTCTCTTAAAGCGGGAGCAGCTATATCGGCATCTTTTTTAAAATCCGCCATTGAAGGATACTTAGCATCATCCTTGATTCCCTGATGATTTTTAAATAATTCATCTGCATTCTGTTTCAGCTCACTGCCGCTCAGCATGTTTGCCAGCTGCATTCTTTCCTGAATAAAACTTCCAGCAAGCCATGCAGCATGGTTAGCTTTAGTGTTAAGACGGTTTTGTGCATCCTGTTCAGATATACCCTCAATTGCTTTATTAAAAAATTTTGTATGCATATCGTACAGAACTACTAGGGGGTACATTCTGTCACTAACCGGCTTTGTTTTCATTTTAAAATTATTTTAATTATTCAAAAAATTTAATTAACTGTTTGAGGTTTTTCCAGTTTCTTCCATAGGAAATAGGATACTAACATCAAAGCGAGAAGGATAAAAGGGAATATTACAAGAAATAACCCGTCACTGGCGTATGCCCTAGAAGCTGAAGCACCCAGAAAATGAAAAGTGCATCCGGCATAAGCCCACTCTTTAAGAGTTTTGAATTTATTTTGAAAAATTCCGATGCCTCCGAGGATTTTAAACGTTCCCAAAATTGTCATTATATAAACCGGATAACCGAGATGCCTCATAATTTCCTGCCCTTCCTCCACTCTCATTACTCCGCTGACTCCATCCATTATCATGAACAGACAAAAAATGGTTGTTACAATCCAGTATGTAATTTTTATTTTTTTCATTTTATTAGATGTTATCTTTTAACTTCATAAATAAGTTTAACAATACCGGATTTATAAACATGAGAGTCCTTTAGAACAAGTTTAGTTATATCCACATCTTTGAACATTGGAATTCCTTTGCCGATTACAATTGGATTTAAAAAAATTCTTAACTCATCCAGTAAATCCAGCCTCATAAATTCCTGTACAATGCTCGGGCTGCCGAATATCATCATACTTTTTCCTTCTTCATTTTTCATCTTTGTCACTTCTTCTTTTATATTATCTTTTATCTGAACTGTGTTATTCCACAACTCTTCTTTATTTGAATCAATTGTTTTTGAGAAAACCACCTTACGAACATCTTCAACCCACTTTGCGTGATTCAGACTTGTCTCATCGACATTTTCCTTGTTCAGCAATGTCGGCCAGTAGTTTTTCATCATGTAATAAACCACTCTGCCATAGATAGCAGTATCTATATTCTTCATATGTTCCATTATTTCTTTGTACATATCCGGGTCAAGATTTATCCAGTTCATCTCTCCGTTTGGTCCTGCAACGAAGCCGTCAAGCGACATGTGCATTAACGAAATTACTTTTCTCATTTTATTATTTTAATTAATTATAATTCAACAAATGCTTTAAAGCCTCCGTACATCATTTTTTTCATATCGAAGAGCGGCATCATGTTCATCATCTTTTTCATTCTTTCATCAGCCATAACTTTTTTATTAACCTTATTTCGGTTGGCTTTAGAAACGAAGCTGACCATAGAAGTTACAATTACTTCATTTTTTGTTGCCTTCAACAATGCGGGATATTTATCTGCAGGAAGATCATCTCCGATAAACTCACGGCACTCAAGCGCGCCGTACTCTACAACAATTTTTGCATACTGTACTGCAATTTTTTTGTAAGCTGGGAAATTCTTTTTAGAAATTACCATCAGATAAGCATCAACGTACCCTTTAGCACTTTTATTTGTTTTTGCTTTTACCATCTCTTTCATTTTCCTTTGGTTAATTATTAAAGTTGTACAAATATACAGGCATTGGTTCTCTCATCAAAGAGGTAAATACGGCAATCTAAGGGGTTGAATACGACAACCATATTTTATATTTTTATTTATACTAATATTGATATGAAAAAGCACATTTCAATCCTGATTCCCCACGGTCACACAAGCGTTTCGAATATTGAAGGAACGCATCAGATATTTTCTGAGGTCAATTCCCTGCTTGCATCAATGGGCAAAAAACCCGTTTTTGATATACAATTAGTAGGAATTTCAAAAGAAACACCGCAAAGAAACGGATTATTCAAAATTACTCCGGACATACTTACTAAAGATTTAAACAAAACGGATTTAATTATAATACCCGCTATTCACGGAGACCCCGAGAAGGTAATGGAAATGAATAAGGAATTTGTTCCGTGGATAATGAAGCAATACAGAGGCGGAGCGGAAATTGTCAGCTTTTGCATAGCCACCTTCTTTCTTGCTAACATGGGATTGCTGAAAGGAAAACAATGCGCAACTCACTGGAGATTTGCAAATGAATTCAGAAAAATGTTTCCGGATGCTAATCTTGTTGACGATAAAATAATGACTGAAGATGACGGTATTTATACAAGCGGTGGAGCGTATTCATTTTTAAATCTTAATTTATACTTAATAGAAAAATTTGCGGGACGTGATGTTGCTATTGTAATTGCAAAAGCGTTTATGATTGATATTGATAAAATCAGCCAGTCTCCTTTTATTATTTTCCAGGGACAGAAATCACACGAAGATGATATAATAAAAAAAGCGCAGGATTATATAGAAGGAAATTTCAGAGAAAAAATCACAATAGATGAACTTGCGCATGAAGTTGCGCTTAGCAGAAGAAGTCTTGAAAGAAGATTTAAACATGCAACATCAAACACCGTTACAGAATATATTCAGAGAGTAAAAATAGAAGCCGCAAAGAAAAGTCTGGAATCAACAAACGAGAATGTAAATGAAGTAATGTACAATGTAGGATATGCCGACCCGAAGGCATTCAGAAGTATATTTAAAAGAATTACAGGACTTTCACCTGTAGCTTACAGAAATAAATACAACCCCGCAGTAGCAGCGTAGATAATTTTATTTCCATACAGGAATTTTTATATAGCTGTCATTGAACCATTTTATTTGTAACGGTTCTCCTGCATCGTTCATTGTTTCATCATTAACGTCTTTGCCGCTTCCGTAATTTATGACATCATAAGGATGTTTGTTCACGTTAAGAATAATCAACAACCTGCTTCCAATATTTATCTGCTTGCAAACCAATCTTGTATTATCGAAATCAATTACCTCTTTTTTACCGGGCTGAAGCAAATTCCTTTTACCCGCATCTTTTGTATAGCTTGCCCGTCCTAAATATCTTGTAAGATAAAAATACTTAAAGTCCGGAGTTACCTCATAAAATGCAATAGATACATCCATATCTTTCTTATTTATAATTGTTTTCAAAGAGCCAAAAAAGGAACCGGTAATATTGAATGTTTTTTGAAAAGGTTCAGTTTCGAAGACCAATCCGTTACTTGCGTCTAAAGAATCATTAATAATAAACGGAGTGAAATAATTATTCTGAGTTGTTCTGTCTTTGAAATTAACTGTTTGCTCAAGAAATGAATTCTTCTTAGAATTTTCAGTCGACAATAAATAATTACTTCCTATTTTGGAATCGCTTAAATAAAAAGTCAGAGTATCATTATTCATTTTTTCTAATGAAGGAACATGTTTCCATTCATTAGCACCCATGATTTCGAAATTAATTTTATCTTTTAAAATTTCAGGCTTCTCTGCTCCTTTAAAAATATAATCAAGCCATTGATATGCCAGTTTCCTCATACTTATATTTGCAGCAGAATCAATTTTATACCCCATTAAATCAGCAGATGCTTTTCCCTGTCCGCCCCAATGGTCATATGGTCCGATTACAAGATAATGATTTGCATTATTATTATATTGATAATGAAGTTTAAAATATTTCAAAGCTCCGATTTGTGAGCCGTCATAATATCCCGTTGTAGTTAGCAGAGGAATATTTATCTTTGCAAATTCATTTTCATTGGGAATCATGTTTTTCCAGTAGCTGTCATAATCTGGATGACTCAGCCATTTCTGAAAAATCGAATTAGGTTGTCCGGCAAGTGTATCCATAGAGCGGAATGAAGTCCCCTTCTCATACCAAGTGTCATTCAGATTTTCAGGCAGCCGTTTATATTTGTAAATATTGTCATTGCTCCAGCTAAGTACTGCAGGATAAGGAATATTATTTTCCATTGGTGAATCATATCCGGGCATTACTGCAACCTGTGGAACAATTGTTTTTAATGCGGGATGTAAATTTTTAGCCGCAGCCCATTGAACAAATCCTGTGTAGCTGCCGCCGAACATACCGACTTCACCGTTACTCCATGTCTGTTTTGTAATCCAGTCAATTACATCATAAACATCATCGCCGTCATGTTCGTATGGAGCGTAGTCATTTAAATCAGTTCTTATACCTCTTGAGTATGCAACTATTCCTACGTAATCCCTATCCGCTGATTGTTTGCCGAATATTGCATCACCGGGTCCCTGGTAATAAGTTGTATAAAATAAAATAACGGGAAGACGTTTATTGTTATCTTTTTTCTGAACGATTGTCGCACAGATTTCAAATCCGTCCCTCGTTTTTATCAGAACAGAATCCTGAATACTATAAACACTGTCTGAAAGATTTTGTGTGGATTGCTGTGCTGATGTGATATTAGAACATATCACAGCTATAAATAAAACGATGAGGAGTTTTTTCAATATTAGAATGCCTCTGTATTTAAGCGAATAAAATTCAACAAAGATACATTTATTAAAAATGAAAATTAATTCTTTTGGGAAGTCTGAGTCAGATATGTTTTATAACTATGCCAATGCAAAATTATATTGCTTTCTCTTAAGAATGTATAATTCTAAAGTTGCTGCTACGTGCACCCCTATGTAGTAGGCAAGCAAATCGCTCCATAAAAATCCCGAGCCCAATACAAGTCCGCCAAGCGTAGTAGCCCTTATTGTATCAATCCACGGAGCATGATACAGCTGGCTTATTTCAATAAGAAAGCAAAACGACAATGAGATTATTGCTATGTATCGAGTATCTTTATTGAAGAATATAAATCTGAAGATAAGGAATATCATAGATGCCCATATAGCATCACCGAGATAATCATTTATAATATCAGGTAAGTATGGGTAAGCAATTTTTCGTGAGAACAATCCTAAGGCAATTGTAAGCACAATAAGCACTCCGTAAAATAATCTGTTTCTTTTCATAAAACTTCTTTCACTAATATAACTTAACAGCCAAACACCTACGTATTATTACATACTAAATATGTATAAAACGCTAATAAGGAACAATCTATATAAAAATAAAAAAAGCCACTAAGTTTCCTTAATGGCTTTGCGGAAGAGGAGAGATTCGAACTCTCGTTAAGGATTTACTCCCTAAGACGGTTTAGCAAACCGTTGGTTTCAGCCACTCACCCACCCTTCCGGGTAATATAATAAGCTGAATTTCTTACTTCAAAAATCTTCTCACGGTTTAGTTCGCCGCGGCGAATTGGTTTCAGCCACTCACCCACCCTTCCGGATAATTATTAGCTGAAAGTATCTAATAAAATTATTGAGTTAAAATTCCGAAAAATTATATCTATTTTCAATGACAATCGAAAACAATTTCACTTAATTTAAATAAATTTTACAAAATGCCTCATAAACATATAGACAGCCACTCTTTTAAAGAGAAAATGCAGAATGAAGAGTACGTTATCTTAGATGTACGCACTGCTGAAGAGCATAATGACAAGAAAATTGCTCATTCCATGCAGTTGGACTTCTACGCCCCTGATTTCCAGGCCCAGCTTGAAAAACTTGATAAAGATAAAGTTTATCTCGTTTATTGCCGCTCAGGGAACAGAAGCGGACAGACAATGGATATGATGAAAAATATGGGATTCGATGAAGTTTATAATCTTGATAACGGAATTATTGGCTGGGAAGCAAATAATTTAGAATTCATTAAATAGTATTAGGTAGAAAGTAGTAAGTATAAAGAAAAAACTTTTAACCCCAAATTTTTCAATAAACCTCCAATGAAAATTGAACAATTCTACGATGAGAATCTTGCTCATGCATCGTATGCAATATTAAGTGAAAACGAAATTGCGCTTATTGACCCTGCGCGTGACCCGCATCCGTATTTTCAATATGCAGAAAAAAATAATGCAACAATAAAAGCTGTTATAGAAACACATCCTCATGCTGACTTTGTAAGCTCGCATGTAGAAATCAGCAAAAAGACCGGCGCCGATATTTACGTAAGCAGCCTGCTGAATCCGCTGTATGATTTCTGTCCCTTCGATGAGGGTGATACAATTTCTATCGGCAAAATAAAGTTAAGAGCAATAAATACTCCGGGACACTCACCCGATAGCATCAGCGTAATTATTACCGATGAAGAAGGAAAAGATTATGCGCTTGCCTCCGGCGATACGTTGTTCATAGGTGATGTAGGAAGACCTGACCTTCGTGAAAGCGCAGGGGCTATCCAAAAAGCACGTCAGGATCTCGCTCGAATGATGTATGAAAGCATTTACGAAAAATTATTGAAACTCTCCGATGATATTCTGGTATATCCCGCTCATGGTGCAGGTTCACTTTGCGGAAAGGCATTAAGTCAGGAACGTGTGAGTACAATAGGTAAACAGAAGAAAGAAAATTATGCGCTGCAGCCGATGAGTGAAGAAGAATTTGTGGAAACACTTTTGCAGGACCAGCCTATGATTCCGAAATACTTCGGCAATTCAGTTGAGCTTAACAGAAAAGGCGCTCCCGATTTTGAAGCAAGTATTGCAGCTGTTCCTATGTTAGATAAAAATTCAAAACTGGATGAAAGTATTTTAGTTGTTGATTCGCGTTCAAAGGAAAATTTTGGCAAAGGACATTTAAAGGGTTCAATTAATATTCCTGACACAAAGAGCTTTGAAACATGGCTTGGCGCAATCGTTGCTCCCGATGAAAATTTTTATCTTATTTGCGAGAGCGAAGAGAAGTGTAATGAGCTTATAAGAAGAATTGCAAAAATCGGTTACGAAGGATTGATTAAAGGGGCTTTAACAAATCCCGATAATGCAAATGAAAAATCAGCAGAGTTCAATTACGATTCGTTCAAAGAAAATTCTTCATTCTTTAATATTCTTGATGTAAGAAACTTTGGTGAGAGAAGAGACAGAGTAATTTTCGATAAAAGTGAATTCATTCCGCTTCATCAGTTAAGAGAAAGACTTGATGAAATAAAAACTGATAAGCCTTTGGTTATTCACTGCGCCGGCGGCATGCGCTCTGCAATTGCACAAAGCATTGTACAAAGTAAAAAGGATACTCAGGTTTTTGATTTAGGTGAAAAGGTGAGGGAGTATTAACGAATTATTTAATAGCTTTTCTCTTAGAAGTATTTGTACTCGTTTGAGATTTTTTGTTCTTAAGTTTTTTCATTAAGAGTCTAAAATCCTTTAAATCCCGTTCAGACCATTCTTTTGATTTTATGTTTAAATCAATATTTTTAGGTTCTTTTATTAAAGCCATAATTATTTTTTAAAGTATAATGAAACTAAATGTTTTGCTGCATTAGTTTCAATGAACATTCTTTGCCCTCTAAAATGTGTAGCTCCTAATATCTTTTTATAATGTTTTATTAAATTTGTTTTTGCATCAAAAGCCACAAATCCTTCATATCCTTTTTCAAAAGAAACCTTACAAGCATAAGCCACAAGATTACCCGGTACACCCAGATAAACTTTATTTTTTCCAAGATTAAATTTGGAGCTTTCAATTAATCTCATAAAAATATGATCGTTCTTATCTTCAATACTTAATAGACCCTGAATTATATTTTGATTACTGACCGTATTAAGCTTGTAAACTTCACAGTTAATATTTTGAATTTCAGTTTTCCAATCAAAATTCCAATCAGTTTTGTCAATAGTCTTAATATCTTTTTCTAATAATCGGATAATCTCTGTATCAAAAGTCTCTCCAGTTAAAGAATTTTCTATTGAATTGGTAAGCTTATCTATATAGATGGAAAAGGATTTCATAAGATACGTTAAGAGTATCAAGTTATATATTAAAAATAAATTTTTCAGTAGTAATAATAAAAATAATTCCCGCAATTTTTTTACTCTTCAATTTGTTAAACAAATCATATGCAGAAACGTAAAAGTTCTGTCAAGCTATAAAATTTTATTTTTACTTATTAGCAGTAATAGGTTTCCATAAATCGACTATGTAAATTATTATGACTAAATTTATAAGCCTTAATTTCTCTCTCATCAAAATTAGGCATAATGAATTTTGGGAAAATTTCGTTATTGATAAAACATGATTTAAGTGGAAACTTACGAGGGGGCGTAAGTTCCGATATATGAAAAATCAATATTTAGCAGGCAGAAAAAAGGAAACTACAATTTTCAAATTATCTTTCAATAAACATTCAAAAACGTTATATTTAAGGTTCACGTTTATTTTATATTAATTAAAACCAAAGCATGAGCGATACGCAAATGGCGGATATTCTTGTGAATTCCGATAGCAAAAAAAACGGCACTAAAAAACCAAAATCCTCTTCAAAAGAAACAAAAGACAAAGATAAATTCCACGGGCTCTCAGAAGTTCAACTGAAAGAAGCATACATGATTATGCTCCGCTCACGTCTGAACGATGACAGAGTTGATACATTAATAAAACAAGGCAAGGCAACTTTCCTCATTTCAGGTTCAGGACATGAAGGCATTCAGGTCGCAATGGGAATGGCAATGCAGCCCGGCAAAGACTGGCTCTATACATATTACCGCGATAATGCAATCTGTATGACAATGGGTGTAACAGTTGAACAGATGATGCAGCACTCAATGGGTAAAGGCACTGATACATTTTCAGGCGGAAGACAGATGCCTATGACTATCGGCAGCCAGCAGTTCAGAATTCCTACAGCATCACTTACAACAGGTTCACAATATCTTGAAGCAGCAGGCGCAGCATTAGCAGAAGTTTATAAAGGAACAGATGCAGTTGCTTACGCAGGCGGCGGTGAAGGTTCTACTTCGGAAGGTGAATTCTGGGAAGCAGTTAACTGGGCTTCACGCGATAAGCTCCCCGTAGTTTTTGTTATCCAGAATAATAAGTTTGCAATATCAGTTCCTGTATCTCAGCAGACTGCAGGCGGTTCGGTTTATAAAGCAACTGAAGGTTTTGTTGGTTTAAACAGAGTTGACCTGGACGGAACAGATTTTCTTGCAAGCTATGCTGCATGTAAAGAAGCAGTTGAGCATGCAAGAGCAGGTAACGGACCTACATTGATTCATGCTAACGTAGTACGTTTGCGTTCACACTCAGCATCTGATGCACAGGAAAAATACAGAAGCAAAGAAGACCTTGAAGAAGATACAAAAAAAGACCCGCTATTAAAATTAGAGAACATTCTTATAGAGAATAATATAATTACAAAAGAAGACGCTGAAAGAATAAGAAAAGAAGTTTTTGATGAAGTAATGAAAATTGCAGATGATGTATGGCAGCAGCCTGCTCCTGATGCATCGACAGTTGAAGATTATGTATTCTGTCCTGCCGACCAGCAGACTCCGATTGAATATGAAAAGACCGTTCCTTCAGGCGAGCCTGTTGTGATGGTTGACGCAATCAATCACGCGCTGCATGAAGAGATGGAAAAAAATCCTAACATGATCGTTTACGGTGAAGATGTTCAGGATAATAAAGGCGGTGTATTCACTGCTACAAAAGGACTTACAAATAAATTCGGAATAAAAAGATGTTTCAACTCACAGCTTGCTGAGGCAACTATAGTTGGTACTGCTATCGGTGCTGCAATTGCGGGATTGAAACCTGTTGTTGAAATTCAGTTTGCAGATTACATCTGGCCTGCAATGATGCAGATAAGAGATGAGCTTGCAATGTACAGATACCGCTCGAACAATACTTTCCCTGCTCCTGTTACAATCAGAACAGCTTGCGGCGGATATATTAACGGCGGACCATATCACTCACAAAACATCGAAGGGATTTTTGCAAAATGCGCAGGTATTTATATTGCGTATCCTTCAAATGCTGCTGATGCAAAAGGTTTATTGAAGACTGCATGTCAGTTGAACGACCCGGTTTTATTTTTAGAGCATAAATTTTTATACAGACAGGGATTTGCAAAATCACCTGAACCGGATGCAGATTATTATTTACCGTTCGGCAAAGCTGCAGTAAAAACTGAAGGCGATGATATTACAATCGTAACATACGGCGCAATGGTAGATAAGGCAATGAGAGCTGCAAAAGAAATGGCTAAGCAAGGCGTTGGCGTAGAAGTAATTGATATAAGAACAATCGTTCCGCTTGATATGGAAACAATTTTAGCTTCTGTAAAGAAAACAGGCAAGGTGATTGTATTCCATGAGGATTCAAAGTTCATGGGATTCGGCGCTGAGATAGCCGCTGAAATTTCTGAAAGAGCTTTCACATATCTTGACGCTCCTGTAAAAAGAATTGCAGGGTTACATGTTCACGTTCCTTATCATTCTAATCTTGAGAAAGCTGCCTTGCCGCAGAACGACTGGATTTTGAAAGCATGCGAGGAACTTGCTGCATTTTAATTAGTATAATTTTAAAAATTCTTTAATTATAAAAACCCGGGGAATTTTTTCCCGGGTTTTTTTATATCTGATACTAATAAACATATGATAAAAAAACTGATTCCAATTCTCCTTCTCTTTGTCTCTTCCCTGCTCGCGCAGGATAAAAATATTGATGTGCTTAATTATTCAATAGATGTAGACTTCACCAATAATTTTAAGCCGCAACGCAGTTATGTATTCACAGGCAATGTGAAAATAAAAGTAAAAGCACTGGAAGATATTAATTCTTTAGTTCTCAATGCCAACAATGCATCTTTAAAAATTGAAAACGTTTCAACTGCGGCCACATCATTTACGCATGAAAAGAACGAAGTGAAAATAAGTCTGGACAGGACTTATCAGAAGGATGAAGAATTTGAGATAGGAATCGGCTACTCACATACAAATTATTTTGATACTGCATTTTATGTAGGCAAAGGAATTGTTTATACTGACTGCGAACCGGAAGGCGCAAGATGCTGGTATCCCTGCAAAGATTTTCCTGATGATAAAGCATTGTTTGAAATAAAAGGTAAAGTTCCAGCCGGTGTTTTGCTGGGATCAAACGGTTTGCTAATCGATTCCACTTCTGACGGCAAGACAACCACTTACACTTGGAAAGAATCTTATCTTATGCCGACATATCTGGCAGTAGTTGCTGCGAGCGAAAATTACTCAATGAGGGTTATTGAATGGAAGGATAAGAACTCCGATAAGACAGTACCAATCAGATTTTATTATCAAAAAACAGATGAGAAGAGTAAACTTGATTTAATGATGCAGCGTGTTCCTGAAATGATGGATTTTTATTCGGAAATGTTCGGGACATATCCTTTCGATAAGCTTGCATTTGCTACTGTAGATAATCAGTTCCCATGGGGCGGAATGGAAAACCAGACTTTTATTACCCTCTGCGGAAACTGCTACAATGATGACTTGCTTGCTCATGAACTTGCCCACCATTGGTTTGGCGATATGATTTCTCCTACACGGTGGTCAGACATCTGGCTTAACGAAGGATTTGCAACTTACTGCGAAACCATCTGGGCTGAAAGAATGGAAGGTAAAACTCAATACAGAAGGCTGAATAAAATAAATGCAGATGAATATTTAGTTACAAATCCGGGAAGACCAATTTACAACCGTTCATGGGATTCAATCGTGCCTAATAATAATATTCTTTTCAATGTAGCTATGACTTACAATAAAAGCGGAGCAATACTTTATATGCTGCGATACGTCCTTGGTGATACATTATTTTTTTCAAGCATTAAAAAATATACTACCAATTCTGACTTAATGTATAAGAATATCAACACGAATGAATTTGTGAAACTGATGAGTGAATATTCCGGTAGAGATCTAAGCTGGTTCTTCGATGAATGGCTCTATAGACCTAACCATCCCGTTTATGATAACCGATATGAAATAAAGAAGGAGGGAGACGAGTGGAAAGTTACATTTAATATAAAGCAGACTCAGAAAGAAGAATTTTTTAAGATGCCTGTTGAGATACAGGTTTTATTCCAGAAGGAAACAAAGATTGTCAGACTGGAAAACGACCGCAACGACCAGACATTTGAGTTAAAATTTTCGGACAAACCTGTTCAGATTGTTTTTGACCCGAACAATGAAATTATTTTAAAGCGAGCAAGAACCGTTCAGGGATTTTAGAAAGCTCCAGTTCATTTGGAAGCTGGAAGTTTAGTTTTATTACGTTTACTTCAAAATCATTTTTGATCTTAAAATGTGTGCCTGATTCTTTTATCTCGCTTACATTTTTTTTATCTGTATAGTATAAGGAAGAATTAAAACCTATCATCGCTCCTGCTGTGGGGAAAGTTCCGGCAAATATGTATCCTCCAAGTGAGTTGGCATTTCCATTTGCAACATAAAGAACTGATGCCGTGCTTCCTGCCAATCCGCCTAAAATTGTCAATCCGATATTGCCGGATACGTGGCTTGTTGAAATTCCCTGTGTTACTCCCAAAATACTTCCTGCACTATGACCTACAATAAAACCGATTACAAATCCGCCAAATCCTGCCATCTCTCCATGTGAGCCGCCCGATTTTTCAATCCCTGTACCAATTGCTCCGATGCAAAATCCTCCAAGACCTCCGAGCAAATTCCCTAAGGCAAATTCACCTGCCAGGTCTCCGACATCTATTTTAGGTGATTCTTTTAAATTTAATTTTTTAAGTGTATCGGTTTTGCCTGCAGTTTTATCGAGTAATTTCAAACTTGTTTGTGATTGTGCAGAAGAAAAGATAAATAGAATTGAAACAGCCAGAATTATTGTTTTCATTTTATTTGAACTGAGTCTCTTTATATTTTTGGAATAAGTGCTTTACTTTATTCCTCTGATATTTTCCTGTTGATGTTACAGGAATTGTGTCCGTGAAAATCACAACTTTCGGCGCTTTGTAAGCAGGCAGCTTGCTCTTAAAAAATTCAAGAATTTTTTCCTTAAGTTCTTCGCTTTCCTTAACGCCTTCGTTTAACTGGATAAGTGCCCCGACTTCCTCGCCATACCAGTCGTTTTCAAAGCCGACACATATTCCTGCCTGCGCAAACTCGCAGCCTGAAATAACTTCATCAACTTCCAGAGTTGATATATTAACTCCGCCTCTTATAATAAGTTCCTTAAGTCTTCCCGTTATAAAAAAATATTTATTTTTATGCCTGTCATATCTGAAAAATCCTTCATCACCACTTCTGAACCATCCAAATTCAAACGTCTTTGCATTTGCCTCGTCATTTTTAAAATAATATTTCATGACGTTATGCCCTCGGATAACAATCTCCCCTTTTACATTTTCATCCTGCGATTCTCCGTGCTCATTATGTATTTCCATTTCATTCCAGTATATCGGAATGCCGATTGCAGGATATCCGAATCCGTTCTGCCACTGAAAATGCTCTGCAATTGATAAGTCAATCGGAATAAAACAGGAGTAGCACGTTGTTTCAGAAAGTCCGTAACCGTGAACAATCCTTAGCTCAAATTTCTCTTCAAAATTTTTGGCAACTTCACATGTTAAAGGTCCGGCACCGCAGATTATATGTGAGAAATTTTCAAGATTATATTTGGAAACATCTTCACTGGAATGATTCATAAACTGCAGAAGTGTTGGCACCACACTCACAATTTTTACACTTTCATCCTGAAGGCGTTTAAGAAATTTATCGGTCTGGAATTTCTGATTGAGGACTAACTTCCCCCCGTAATACATTGTTGTCATAATTGTTACTACTGTTCCGTTCACGTGATGAATCGGAAGCACACACATCATTGTATCATCTTTATAAAGCTTATGCCAGATTGCAATTCCATCTGCATCAATCATTAAATTATATTGCGTAAGCACAACTCCTTTTGGATTTCCTGTTGTCCCTGAAGTATAAACTATCATTGCCTCTGTTTCCCTGTCGACAAGCTGCCTTTGCATTACCCGGTCTTTCTCCTGACTGTAATCTAGAGTGTCGAACAGCACAAGTTCTCCGGGCAAATCATGAACTGCCTCTTTCAATTTTTCTTCATACATCTTCAGAGTAAAAACCATTCTTGTATCGGAGTCTTTGAAAATATAATTCACTCTTTGCGGCTCTTCGTTCACATTAACAGGAACTACAGTTGCTCCGATTGACCAGCATGCAAAATATAAAATCACAGTATCGTAATGGTTGTGAAGGAACGTTCCGACCCTTGCCTCTTTTCTAATTCCGTTTTCAAGAAGATAATTTGCAAGCTTAAATGCTTTCTTTATAAATTCTTCATATCCGAAGCGGGTAACTTCTCCGCTCTCACTATAATAGACTAAATATTCCTTATCAAAATTTACGTTTAATCTTTTTTGTAAAAGTTTATAAATATTATCGTAAGCTACAAAATATTCATCGGGTTTATTATTTGTCAGCGAATGCGCCTTCTTAATATTATCTATTATATTTTTATTCATATTATTTTGTCATGTTGGATTTAATTTCAGACTGTGATTGACTATTTTCCAATATCTAAAATTCTACCTTAGCATAAAATGAAAAAATCCCTAAGTTTTTTCTGCCGTTCTGTTTTATTCGTTATGGTTTGTATCAACTGTAATGCGCAATCATTGAAGTCTTCTTCCAATGATGTGCTGTCTTTAAATCATTTACCTTCTCTGAGCAAAATGAACAAATCTGAAGCAGGATTGGGAGTTGAAATTATTTCGGTGATCTTTCCCATCAATCCGATTATTGCAGTTGAAGACGGCAAAACATACTTTGGACTTACAAAAGAAATCGGAATAGGAATGGTTAATGCCGGACACATCTCTGCTGAGTATTCCCATCTTTTCAGAAGTGAAAACAGCAATCACTTAAGGTTTTCATATAACTATGATTTTTATCCTAAGCCGGGGGACTTTGCCGCGTTTATGATATCAGTAGGCGGAGGATATTTTACAGATTTCAATAAGAAAGGATTTTTTCCGCAGGCATCACTTGGAATGCTGTTAGCCTTCACAGACGGAGTTGGAATTATCCCTTATATAAAATTACGAAACACGTTTATGACAGATAAAACTCAGGCTGATATTTTTGATTTTTCACTGGGACTCAAAACAATTTTTTATATCAGATAACAATTTAATAATTAATCAAATGCGATTTTTGAAGTTTTCTATTTTACTTCCCTTAATAGCCGGCATATTTCTTTTCAATTCCTGCGGACCAAAAAACTCTTCCGATAAAAAGATATTCAATCTCAATATAAAAGAAGGAATTGAAACACTTGAACCTGTTATGTCAAATTCCGCTTTCAGCATCTGGGGAGTTCAGCAGATTATGGAAGGACTTGTTCAATTCGATAAAGATAAAAACATCGTTCCCTGCATTGCAAAAAGCTGGACTATTTCTCCCGACGGAATTATTTACACTTTCAATCTCAGAAGCGATATTAAATTTCAGGACGATGAATGTTTTCCATCCGGCAAAGGAAGAAATGTAACTGCAACTGATTTCAAATATTGTTTGGAACGAGTCAATAATCCTAAATCAAAAACCCGCGGCATGTGGGTTTTCAGAGATAAAATCAAAGGCGCAAAAGAATATTCCGAGGGAAAAGTAAATGACATTACAGGTATAAAAACAGTTAACGACTCAACTCTTACAATTGAACTATATAATGCATTCTCTCCTTTCCTCTCGCTTCTTACAATGACGTACGGATTTGTTTATCCAAAAGAAGCTGTAGAAAAGTACGGAGAGTCATTCGGTTTTCATCCTGTAGGCTCGGGACCTTTCAAGTTTAATCACTGGAGTATCGATAAAGAACTTGTATTGGATAAAAATCCAAACTACTGGGATAAAGATTCAAAAGGAACGACTCTCCCCTATCTTGACGGAGTGAAGATAACTTTCACCCAATCGTCTGAAACAGAGTTTCTTGATTTCCAAAACGGCAAGTATGATTTTCATCAGCCGTCATCGGAAACATTCGATGTTATCACGGATGAATCCGGAAAGCTAAAAGATGCAGATATAAAAAATTTCTTATTGGTAAAACAGCCCTGGCTGCAAACCGTTTTCCTCGGTATGATGCAGTCACCTGATTTACCCGGAGGAAAGTCAGGACCATTTGCCGGCAACAAAAAATTACGAGAAGCTCTTAACTATGCGATTGATAAAGACAAGATTGTAAAATTTGTTTTAAAAAACAGAGGCAAGCCGGCTGTTAACGGACCAATTCCTCCCGGAATGCCGGGTTTTAATCCTGAAATAAAAGGATATACATTTGATAAAAACAAAGCAAAGGATTTGCTTAAAGAAGCCGGATATCCCGAAGGAAAAAATTTAAAGCTCAGCTTGGTTTGCGGAAACGAAGAAATACAGCGCTCAGTTGCAATTGCTATTCAGGAGCAGTTAAAGTCAGTCGGAGTTGAGATGCAGATTGAGCAGCTCCTCCAGGCAACACTTGTTTCAAAACAGGAGAACGGTGAGTTTCCGTTCTGGCGCGCAAGCTGGGGAGCAGATTATTTTGACCCCGAAAATTTCATGGCATTGTTTTACAGTAAGAACATAACGCCAAAAGGACCGAACAGAGTCGGTTACTCAAATCCTAAAATAGATGAGCTTTATGAAAAATCTTTAAAGGTAACTGATAACAATGAACGAATGAAAATCTATGATGAGATGCAGAAAATCGTTATTGAAGATGCTGCATGGCTGCCGTTATATTATAATGAACAGATTTATTTACTCAACAAAAATATAGAAGGCTTTTATATAGACGGATTGAATATTATAAATCTCAAGTATACATTGAAAAAATAAACCATATTATGAGAAAAATATTTTTAATAGTCTTTCTTTTAATTTACAACATTTTATTAGCACAAACAAATTTCTTTTGTTTTAAATCAATAAACATAAAAGATGCTTTTGTCATTGAAAAAAAACTAAATTCAGAATTATATAAAGATACTGCAAGAGTCTATATATCTCAGGATTATATACCTAATGCAGGAGAAATTATGCATGACTTAGTTTTCCCTTATGTTTTTTTCAGAGTGGATACTTCTTTTGTACGACCACCATTTGTGGAATATTTTTTTTCAAAAAAAGATTCAACTGTGAAGTTGATTGAATATACTTGGGATAAAGTTCAATGGAAAATGTATAAGCATGATACTAACAGTGATAAAGTAACTGAAATCGAGAAAATTATTTATTATAATAAATTCGATAGTTTAGCTGTTCAACTCATAAATATACTAGGTAATTCCACTGGTAACAACGGGAATGAACAATTTAAAGGCGATGGTTTCGATAAATACGCAACACGTGAATTAATTTGGCAAAAGAACAAATTATATGTTAGATTATGGATGATTTGGACTGGTCGATCATCCTCTAATACAAATAGAATCAGAGTAACTGTTACCTGGCTCTAAATATATAATAAAAAAATAGTCTGTTTGTTATTATGCTTGCAGCAAACCAATAACAGAGCTTGATGCATTATTAATTTGTACGTTCATGTTTTCTGTTTCAGAACTAATAAAAGAATTTTGCATAACTTTATTGAATTCTTCTCTTTGATTTTGTTCTATTGTTCTGATTCTGATTTTCTTTAAAAGATTAGGGTTTGTGTAATAGCTTTTTGTAGTAAGCATTATTTTATCCTCGTTTTAAAATTCTAAACTAGGAAATACAATTAACATACCTTTCAAAATTGCGAATAAGTTTCATTTTCAAATACTTGTATTTTTCATTACTGACACATCAATTAATATGATGTCAAATTTGTCATTCAATTTTACTTTTTATGGAAGAAAACAAAACATGCAGTAAGTGCAATTCCAAGCTGGAAGCAGGTTTTTTTTATGTAACAAACAGCGAGCACCCTATCAATTTCAATTACACTGTCTGGGTAAAAGGTGAAAGGGACGAAATTACAAAATTCATGGGTACCAATGCAAGCGCTCCGCAGCATCCTGTAAGAATTTACAAATGCGAGGCATGCGGGCATCTTGATTTCTACGCAGAAGAACCTCATCGCTGGAGACATTAATCATTAAAACTTTACTATGAACTATTCAGTCAGATCTATTACTCCGATGCTTGAAACAAAAAGCATGAAGGATACACTCCAATTTTACACCCAAATACTCGGCTTCGAGAACGACGGTTACTCCGAAGAATGGGGATGGATGTCACTTAAAAAGAACGGGTTATCAATAATGTTTATAACCCCAAACGATCACAGAAATTTTCCTGAACCGATTATGAGCGGTTCATTATACATCAATACAAATGAAGTAGATGATGTATGGAATGAACTGAAAGATAAATGCAAGGTCTGCTACCCGATTGAAGATTTCTCCTATGGAATGCGGGAGTTTGCAATTTATGATAACAACGGATATCTTCTACAGTTCGGGAAAGAAACCCGAAAGTAATTCATCGGTCACTTTTATAATTATCTCTTGTAATTATTTCTTGCCCTTTAAAAAGATATTCCGTAATTTTACCAATCACACCGCACAGATAAAAAGTTAAGTCATTTTGACCGCGTCAGAATAAATTATTTGGCTCCGCACAATTTTTCCGGATCTCATATAAATTTTGTATTTCTCATATTATAAAATTTATTTCTTACTCATATGGCTTTTCTTTCAATGATATTAGACCATATAAACATTCTTGCCGTTATCGTATCGGGTGTTGCATATTGGCTTCTCGGAGCTGTCTGGTTTTCACTTATTTTCGGGAAAACCTGGGGCAGTGAGCTTGAAAAGCACGGTGTCAAAGTCAGTATGCCTGAAAAAGGCGGAATGGCAGCAAAATTCATTGGTACATTCGTAATGGAAACCCTTGTTGCATTCGGATGCGCATTCTTAGTCTGGTACATGAAAATTGTTACTGTTACACAGGCAATCAAGCTTGGTTTGGTAGTCGGTATTATCTTCGCCGCTCTTCCTATGATGATTGCTTACTCATGGGAGAGCAGGCCAATGAAACTTGTATTAATTGATATCGGCTATCCTGTAATCGGCATTACCATTTGTATGATAATTTTAACAATCTGGAAGTAACAAACTATAATTTTCGCTTTATGTAAGAATAAGCGAGGTTATTATTAAAACGGGACTTGGGCACTTTTTATAAGAAATAAATAATTTCGGCTTCACCGGACAGATTTTTGGTATAACTTATTTCATCCATAGGTTAAGCGAGGTGAAACCGCATGAACGGCTTCTTTCCGGACTTAGGTTTGGGGGAAGCCGTTCTAATTTTCCGGCTTCCAAATTGAAAGATTAAGAAATCTGCCAGCCTATTAAGTTCTGGATATTTTTTATCTCGGAATCTGATACTGAAAGTTTAGTATTGGATTTTTTCTGAACGGACAGTTTTTGATTTTTATTGCCTGCACCTTCAGAACTTAACTGCGATGATTTTTTTGAGGGATTGTCATTCATTTGTTTCTTATTAATCCACATTGGAGTAGGTCTTCCTGTTTATGTTTTCTTAATAATGTTTGTATATTTTACCTCAAAAATAGTACCGAAACACATTGCTAATTTTGCTCAGATTCTCAATTAATTTATTAAGATTAATGTCACTTTATAAAAAGAATGTCATGTTTGTCTAATAAGGTATAATTTGAATTCATTTATAAGTTTGAAATTTGTATTTTTAACCATTATCCCCCTATGGCGCAGCATAATTTAAAAGTAAACGATTCAATAGAAATCAACGCATCACCCGATCTTGTTTTCTCATATTTCACCAATGCAGAAAAGATAGCAAAGTGGTGGTCAAAATCCGCACGCTGTGATGCCCGGCAAAACGGAACGCTCGTTTTTAACTGGGAAAACGGCACATCGCTCGAAACGCAGTTTAAAGTGTTCCGTCTTAATGACAGGCTATACTTCCCTTTCGGTCCCGAGTTTGTTGAAGTCATCTTTAAGGCAAACAAGAGTAAAACTATTCTTTCCGTCTGTCATTCAAATATTATAATTGAAGATAACGACTTTTCACTGCTTATTCATATCACTCAGAGCTGGAGTTTCCTGCTTATAAATCTCAAAATGTTCATTGAGCATAATATCGATTTAAGGATCTCTTGAAACCTGTTATCAAAGTAACATTATTGTCACATTTTTTATTGTATGAAGTCAAAAGTAGAAGGTATAAAGTAATTTTGCTCGCTATATCTCCTCTAACTATTTCAATATTTGAAAAAAGTCGGAAAATAGTCTGGTTTTCATTTAGTATTTAGTAACAAGTAGTTAGTATCAAGTAAAACCCCTAATTTTTTTTTGAAAAAAGTCGGGTTTTGGTCGGATTTTTATTATTCATTATACTTTATTAATTATTCATTAAATAAATTTGTCGGGAAATAGTCGGGTTTTTTCTGTTAATTGATAAATTGTTAATTGCATAGTCGCATTATTGTCACATTTTAAACCACCCCCTTAATCCCCCTCCTTCTAAAGGAGGGGGAAACTTGTTTAAGATCAATTTCAACAACCCTCGTTACGAACGTCCTCGTTCGTAACGTATGCATTCTCAACGAGGACATTGGTGAATGAGTATAAAAAAGTAACATTATTGTCACATTTTGTTCTCCGAATATTGATTTAACAATCCCGCCGATTTTTATTCTTCAATTGACGGGTTTTTGACGGATTTTGTTTACATCCGACAAGGCGGATTCTGCAAAATAAGGTTACTCTCAATTACGAAGTATTCCCTCAAATACTTCACTCTAAAATATAAAATTTATTTTTCGGAACAAAGCTTTTCTTCCCTATTAGTAGGTATGGGGAGATAAATATTATAACCACCCCTCGTTCCAATGCTGGAGCATTGGAACGAGGGGTCTTGTTTAAATATACAATCTCCTTGCATAGATACAGAGATTAAGATATTCATAATTCTACATTCTAAATTCAGAATCTCCATCCCCCCTCACAAACTGAAATCTTTTTCCCTTCTGATACGTTCATATATAGTGAAATAATCCTTTAATATCGTTAATTTCAATTTCTGAAAAACTAAACCGGAATAAATCCAGCAATGAGAAAACCCTTTCTGTACCTTTTTGCAGTTCTATCCCTGATTCTTTCAAACAACTTTGTTCTTGCCCAGGCAGATGACGAGGAAAACGAAGAAACTTCTGAAACCATCTTCCAGCGCGAGCAATATATCTACGAAAGAAGAGCCGGCGGACCCGGTAAGATAATCTCCCCCGACGCTTATCATAATGCCATCGTTCAGATGCAGCAAATGAAAAGAACTTCCGAAATTCCTGATGCGCCTTACGGCACAGCTACATGGCAGAGCGTTACTCCAACGGGTATGTTCTATCAGGTAACTAACGCAAACTATGTTTCAGGAAGAACTAACTCAATTGCCTTCCATCCTACTAATGCCAATATAATGTACATTGCAACAGCAGGCGGAGGAGTATGGAAAACAACAAACGGCGGAGTGAACTGGACTGTAATGACGGACGGGCTTTCAAACATCGCAGGCGGTGATATTGCAATCGACCCGAATAATCCTAACGTACTTTATTTCGGTACAGGTGAGCTTAACTATTCGCTCGATAGCCATTACGGAGACGGAATTTTTAAATCTACCGATGCTGGTTTAACATGGGCACAGGTAGCGCCTTACAGTCTTAATTCGAATTACTCAAAAATAATTGTAACACCATCAAATTCTAATATAGTTTACGCTGCAGGCAAGAACGGAGTTTTTCGTTCTATAAATGCCGGAGCTAACTGGTCTCAATTATCATCTGCGGGAAATGTAAACTCGCTGATTATGGATTATACAAATAATCAGATAATGTATTTTACAAACTCAGCTAATACAGGTGCAGGCGCAGTAAGAAAATCAACTGACGGCGGAACTACATGGGTAAACCTGACTAACGGACTACCCACAGGTGGACTTGGAAGGTCACCAATGGTAATGTCAACGACAGACCATTTAACTTTGTATTTAGGTTTTGCCTCAAGCAGCAGCGGAAGTCTGCTCGGTGTTTATAAAACAACTGACGGCGGAAGCAATTGGACACTTCAGAACAACTCAACAAATTATATGGGTACACAGGGATGGTATGATAATGCAATGGCAATAAAACCGGGCACAACGGATTTTATTGTTACAGGAGGACTTGACTTATATAATTCAACAAACTCAGGTACAACACTTACAAAAAGAACAAACTGGTCAACAGGCACAACTTCAAATTTTTGCCACGCAGATATTCACTATTTAACATACAACCCGCTTAACAATTATCTTTATTGCTGCTCAGACGGAGGAATTTATCAGTCAACAAATGACGGCGCAAGCTGGACAGATCTGAACACAACAATTTCCACGCTTCAATATCAAAGCGCAGATTACGATCCTGTAAATCCTTCATTGATGCAAGGGGGATGTCAGGATAACAATAAACAGACTTCAACAAATAACGGACTTGTATGGGTACAAAGAACGACAGGAGACGGCGGATACACAGTTATCGATGCTGAAAACTCACAATATGTTTACGGTCAGTATGTTAACGGTTCAATACAGCGCTCTGCAAACTCAGGCGCAAGCTTTAGTGATATAACTCCAACCGGTTCAGCAGGCGGCTTATTTTATAATCCTTATGAAATGGCTTCAGGCAACAGTCAGTTCATTGTATTCGGAAGAGCAGACGTATGGGTAACTTCAAATGCAAGAACAGCAAGCTCTGGCAGCGGATGGACTCAGATTGCAACAACAACAACTGTCAGCGGAAGCGTATCAGGAATTGGAATCGGGAACGGAACGAATCCAACTAAAATTTACATCGGAACATCGAACGGAAGAATTTTATCAACATCAAACGGAGGAACAAACTGGACTACTTATACAGGACTTCCATATATAAGTGACTTCGCAGTTGATAAAACTAACGATGATATTTGTTATGTATCATGCGCCGGCACTTCACAAAGCCAGAAAGTATTTAAAACAACAAACGGCGGAGTGACATGGGTTAACATTTCAGGCAATTTGCCGAACGCAGCAGTAAACACAATTATACTCCGCAATGCTGCGCCAAGAGCAATATTTGTGGGGACAGACTTAGGTGTGTACATGTCTTACAACGATGGAGCAACATGGTCACTCCATAATACAGGAATGCCGACTGTAGAAATTTTTGATTTAAAATACAGAGAAGGAAATAAAATTTTGTTAGCTGCAACTCATGGAAGAGGATGCTTCAAGCTTGACCTTACAACCTTCACAGGAATATCCAATAACAATATTACTGCTGAAAGTTTTGGATTATCACAAAACTATCCTAATCCGTTTAATCCTACTACAAAGATAAGATACTCTATACCATCATCTGCCTTTGTAACATTGAAAGTATACGATATACTTGGTCATGAAGTTGAAACAATCGTAAGCCAGAACCAGGGCAGAGGAGTTTATGATGTTCAGTGGGATGCAAGCAAATACTCAAGCGGTGTTTACATATATAAAATTAATGCAGGCAGCTTTAATGAAAGCAAATCAATGCTGCTTGTGAAGTAAATATTTTATAAAAAATTATTTAATTAAAAGGGACGTGATTTTTTTATTGCGTCCCTTTTTTATTTATCACAAATCTTCGTTTTCATAGGTATATATACTGATTAATTTTATTGGAAAATTAATTAATATTTAATATTTTGAATAATATCCCGCTATTAAATCTCATCTGAAAAATCTGCATCAGCAGAATGTTCGGTATTTTTTAACCCTAATCATCCAGGCATGAAAAACATTTATTTTTCTTGTATTCTATTGCTTGTGTTTTTTGTAAGCAATAAATCTTATTCACAAAAATTGTACGACGATATTAATCCCCTAGCTGAAACAAAAGGAAGAAGGTTAACTGTCGGAAGCTCTACAAATCCCATGTTCCCGGGAGATTTACTTTCCCTTGAATATCAGGACACTGCAAATTTTAATTATAAATTAAATTTATATGCTGATTACAGGCAGTGGAAATTTACAAAAAATCTTCTGCTTGGCGGATATGTACGCGCAACGGTAGAATATCAGAAAGCAAAATTCAATGCGGGAATTATCCCTGTATCAAATACATCTGAATCCAAAAATTTTAATACACAGCTTTACGGAGCAGCCAGTTATTATTTAATGCCGAATAAAGTTTATGTAACGGGAGCTTTAGGTTTAAGCCTTCAGCATACTAAACAGGTTTATACATCAGACCCGGGTCCAACACCCCCAACAGTTGATTCAACAATTGCACCCGCTTTTTTCTGGGGAGCATTGGGTTACGGAAGAATTAATAACAGGCAGGTTGTTGAAGTCGCTTACGACTTTGACGAGAGCCTTATGAAGAAAGGAATTACAGACAGAAAGCTTGATGACAATACTTTACGCAAAATTTCTGAAATGCTTTATCGCCAGGCAGACGGAGAGTATCAGGATAAATATGAAGACGATCAATACTCAAAACTCTTTAAAGATATTGAAGCAGAGCTTTTAACTGCAGGTTATATCGACGGAAAATTAGGAGCAGAGCAGGCAATTACCATGTATGAAATTTTAAGAAATACCAGCAAGAAATATATTTTCTATCCTAAGTACAGCGGTTATCAGGTGCAGGGGCAGGTTCAATATCAGCTTGCAAATGAAAGCAAAGATAAAACGCATGAACATTATTTTTCTCTTTCGGGAGCATATTGCCTGAACCTGACAAACAAAACAAATATGGTCTTCTCAGGTTTTTTTGCAGTTCCCCTTGATACAGCTGCATTCAAAGAAGCGCCGATTGCAACAACTACTTCTGACTTCGAAAATTATCTTGCATTTCTTCCTGATAGAAACAATCTGGATTTCTTTAAGACTTTCATAGGGGCAGGTGAATACGGAAAGAGATATGTAACCGGCTTGCATACAATGTACGGTGTCCGCGCAGATGTATATCACAGCCTAAGTTCAGTTGCCGGCGTTTCAGGAACACTGGCAGTAGGTGTAAATAAATTCAAATATCTTGATGCAAACGTGCAGTTTTTACTCGGAGCAAGAATAGATTATAATATATTCAACAGCCTCACATCTTACGGTAAGATAGAAGTGCTGAAAGAAACCGACCCATTTGAAGTTACTCCGACTAAATATTCATTATCGGCAGGATTTTCATACAGAATATTCTGAAATACTTTTTTAATATGATTTATATAAAAGCCCTTTGATTTTTCAAAGGGCTTTTTTTTAAAATGATTTTGAATTGATTAGTAATAATTGATCTAAATCTATATGTTGTAACATATCCCGCACTTATTTCATCCATCTGAAAATTCGCCTCAACGAATTCTTCAGCCTTTTCTAAATTAATCTTACTTAATATGAAAAAAATTTACCCGTTCCTAGTACTATTATTATTTTCTTTTGTGAGCAATTCTTTTGCTCAAAAGCTTTACGACGATATGAATGTGCTTTCTAATACTCATGGGAAAAGACTTTATCTTACAAGCAACCTGGGTGATGAGACTGCTGATTTCCTCAGCTACAAGAAAAATGATTCCGTAGGTATAACGGAATTCAAAATGAATCTAACTGCTGATTACAGACAGTGGAAGTTTACAGACAACTTGCTGCTTGCAGGTTATGGAAAAGCAAGTTTTATAAGAACTTGGTCAAAGACTCCACAAGGACCTGATACAGGTAACTTTGGATTCTCGCGTTTTCAGGCAGCATTATATGCCGCAGCAAGTTATTATTTTAAGCCTAATAAATTTTATATTACGGGAGCTATTGGCGGCGGTAATGATATGTTTAAGCTCGATAGAGATTTTCAGGAAGTTGAACACATTGATACAAATGTTTCTTCATCAGCATTATGGGGAGCATTAGGTTACGGAAGAATTAATAACAGAGCAGTAGTACAGGACGCTTATGACTTTGATGAAGCACTTGTAAAGAAAAAAATTATCGACAGAAATTTAGATGATAAAACTTTAAGAGAAATTTCAGTATTACTTTATCAGCAGCGCGATGGAATGTACCTTGATAAATATGAAGATGATGAATTTATCGAGCTTTTTGGAGATGTGGAAAAAGCCCTTTTACAGGCAGGATATATTTCAGGTCCTCTGGGCGCAAGACCATCTATTGAGCTCTATGAAATTTTAAGAAACACAAGCAAGAAATATGTTTTTTATCCAAAGTATGCAGGATATCAGGTACAAGCACAGATTCAATATCAGCTTTCTAACATTGAAAAAAATAAACCGCACGAACATTATGCATCTGTTTCAGGAGTTTATGCTATAAACATGAATAAGAAAACTAACTTACTGCTTTCAGGGTTTTATTCAATGCCGTTAGATACAATGGCAGTTGGCAGCGATTTAAAGTCGGGCAGTAATCCTGAAAGTATATTTCAGAATTATTTAGCATTTCTTCCCGATAGGAATAATCTTGACTTCTTCAAAGAGTTCAACGGCACAGGTGTTTTCGGAAGCAGATACGTTCCGGGCTTACAAAGTCTTATAGGCGCAAGAGTAGATATGTTTTACAACTTAAGTTCAGTTACAGGTGTGCAGGCAAATCTTTTAGTAAGCAACAGATTCTTTAAATACGCCGACTCAAGACCACACGTAGGTCTTGTTGCGAGATTTGATTATAATATATACAGTCAGTTATTCTCGTACGTTAAAGGTTCATGGATTGCCGAGAAAGGCGTTCCCCCATCTTATGTATTCGGAATTGGCTTTGGATACAGAGTATTCTAAAAAAAATAGAAGTTAAAATTTCTTTCAATAAAAAGCTCTTCTGCCATGGCGGAAGGGCTTTATTTTTTTATATTCTTCCCATAAGATAAAACTCCAAAGTTATATTTACTTCGAAGTAAATCTATCTTCTCTACAAGATTTTTTTCTTTATCTACATCGGTAAACAACTCTTCCTGATATGTGTTATCAGATTCTTCCAGCTCGGAAAACTTTACGCCAATCAGTCTTATTTTTTTTCTTGAAGACATCATCATCTCTAGCAGTCTGACTGCGGCTTCGTAATAATCTTTTTCCATGTTGGAATATTTAGTCCGTGTGAATGATTTCTGATTCACTTTGAAATCAGTAAATTTAATTTTCACTGTAATAGTTTTCGCAACAGTGTTCTCTCTTCTCAGACTGAAACAAGCTCTTTCCATCAAAGAGTATAGCTCCGCTTTTAAAAACGTCATGTCATTAGTATCTTCCCAGAAAGTATTTTCTTTAGATAGAGATTTTCTGTCATCTTCACCTTCAAAATTAACTTTGTCGGAAGTTGTTGCATTGGCAACGTTCATTAAAAAATCAGTGTGCATTCCAAGCGACTCGTAAAACTCCTTATCATATTTTAGAATATCTCCTATAACATTAATGCCGTACTTTTTTAATTTCGGCTGTGATGACTTACCCACTCCCGGAATATTTTCAATCGGAATGTTTTTTATAAAATCTTTTTCTTTACCAAGCGGCATTATTGTTAGTCCGTCAGGCTTCTGCATTTTCGAAGCCATCTTTGCGCATAGCTTTGTTGATGCAACACCTATTGTAGCAGTAATATCAAGTGTATTTTTTATTTCAGCTTTTAATTCTTTTGCCAGCTTAATGTAATCATTATTATATGCATGCAATACATCTGTTACATCCATGTAAGCTTCATCTACGCTTACAGGCTGAACCATAGGAGTGTATTTATAAAAAATTGCGCGGACTTTTTTAGAGTAATCAGAATACAATCCCCTTGTGCTGCGGATATAATTTGCTTCGGGACAGAGCTGAATTGCTTTTCCAATAGGCATGGCAGTACGGACTCCTTTTGCGCGGGCAAGATAGTTGGGGCACATTACAATTCCCCTCCTGTCTTCTTTGTTGCCGCCGACAATAAGCGCTTTGCCTCTTAGCTTAGGATTGATGGCCTCCTCGCAAGATGCAAAGAATGCATCCATATCGATATGAAAAATAATTCTCAATGTTTGCCTGTCAATATTTTCTTAAAATCTTTTGTATCTCTGTTTGCAATTTTCTGCTGAAATTCTTTTATCTTGTATTCAAATTTCTGTTCAAGGTTCATCGTGAATGACTCTTTATTCAGATAACTTATCCCCGTAAAATTTTTGCTTTCAAAAAAATCTATGAATATCTCCGGCTTCTTGCTATCGATGTAATGATAATCAATCATGCAGCTTAATAAAATAACTTCTTTAAGACTTTCAACAAGGTCTGAAACTATAGGAGTAAATCTTATCTCTTTATTTATATCGGTAATATCGTTCTGCGGGAAAATCCATAAGAATTTTGAACTTTCTTTAAGATAATTTGAGATTGATTCAATTTTATCTTTTAAATTTTCAGAATCAATATGAACAGCACCGAGCTTGTTAAGATTTTTATTAAATCTTTCTTTACCGGTTGTGATGAAATAAGAATCTATTTTAAAATACTCGAGACATAATAGTATTACAAGGTTTACATCCCACCAGTTAGAATGGTTTGAACAAAAAATAACAGGAGTATTATTTTGCCGTGATTGCGATATTACGTTAATTACATTCTCAAAATTTTTTACATTAATGCCTGCAAAGTTTTTCTTAAAGTTATGATAGAAAATCTGCTTATATAAAAAATTATCAAACTTGCTTTTAGGGGCAAATATCACGGGGGAATTAAAATTAATATTTAAACTTTCTTATATATCTAACTTAGTATCCTATGGCCTTGCCGTAACCTCTTCTGTCTGAGTGTCCTATAAAACTCCCGTCTTCTTTAAATAAAATTGCTTCAACTCTTCCGAATTGAGGGATTTCTTTTAATCCATATCCCATATTCTTCAATGCTTTCTCTGTACTATTATCGAACACACCTTTTTCAATCTGAATTTCATCCGGCAGCCACTGATGATGGAAGCGCGGTGAATCAACTGCATCGCTTAAGCTCATGTTAAACTCAATAACGTTCACAATCGTTTGCAGAACGGAAGTGATAATTCTTCCTCCGCCGGGAGAACCGACAACCATGAACGGCTTATTATCTTTGAGAATTATTGTCGGAGTCATACTGCTAAGCATTCTTTTTTGGGGAGCGATTGAATTTGCTTCGCTGCCTACAAGTCCGTACATATTCGGCGCTCCTGGTTTGGATGAGAAGTCATCCATTTCATCATTCCAGAAAAATCCCGCGCCTTTTATAATAAGCTTGCTTCCGAAGTTATCGTTGAGAGTTGTTGTTGTTGAAACTAAGTTCCCGTCCTTATCAACAACGCAATAGTGAGTTGTCTCAGTTTTTTCTTTCTTTGTAATTTCTCCCGGCTGAACATCCTTGCTGTTGCCTGCCTTGCCCGGTTCATAATTTTTCATTCTCTCCTTCGCATAATTTTTGGATACAAGAACATCAACAGGAACTTCTACAAAATCAGGGTCGCCCATGTATTTACTTCTATCTGCATAAACTCTTCTCATTGCTTCAGTCATAAGATTGACCGTTTCAGGTGAATGAAATCCCAATGATTTCAAATCATAATTTTCAAGTATGTTCAGTAGATACAATAAACAAATTCCGCCGCTTGAAGGAGGAGGCATTGAAATAACTTCATACCCTCTGTAATTCCCAACTAACGGAGTTCTTTCCTTTACATCATATGCTTCTAAGTCTGTTTTTGTAACGATGCCGTAACCCGTTCGCATTTCTTCAGAGATATATTCGGCAGTTTCTCCATTGTAGAATCCGTCTCTTCCCTGCTCAGATATTCTTCTTAATGTTTTTGCCAAGTCCTTCTGAACTAATAAATCACCTTCTTTAAATTTGCCTCCGAAAATTTCCATTGTTGAAGGAAACTTTTGAAATTCTTTTTGCTGTGAGTTTATATTTTCCGCTAAGCGTTTGTGGATTTTAAATCCGTTCTCTGCGTAATCAATTGCATACTGCATTACTTCCTGTCGGGACATTGTGCCGTACTTCTCAAGTGCATAAAGCATTCCTGCAACAGAGCCCGGAACGCCTCCTGCAAGCGGTCCTGTGGTGCTTAAACCATTAACTACATTGCCGTTGGAATCAAGATACATATCTTTGAACGCACCAATCGGAGCTTTCTCTCTGTAATCGATTGAAATATTTTTTCCGTCCTTAAGATGTATAAGCATAAATCCTCCGCCGCCTATATTTCCTGCTCCGGGATAAACGACTGCAAGCGTGAATCCCACTGCAACTGCAGCATCAACTGCGTTGCCGCCTTTTTTAAGAATTTCAATTCCTACCTGTGATGCAAGCTCATCTGCGGAGCTGACTATTCCGTTTCTGAATCCCTCTGAATTAACTGAGCCGGAAGAAACTTTAGAATCAGTTTGCGCAAAGCAGCCGTTGAAAAGGAAAAGAAGAAGAAATGTGAGTTTGAAAATTTTCATTTTTGATACCGCCCCCTAACCCCCTCCTTATAATGGAGGTGGAACAAGTGCTATAAAATTTTATATGAATAGTTTTATTTGGGCTTTAATCAATTGTGTTTTTGATAGCCACCCCCAACCCCCTCCTTGAAAAGGAAGGGGCAAAGGTTTAAGTGAGTTTTAATCTGTTAATTGTTAATTACTAATTGATTATGTCATCCAGTCCCTATTGTATCTGAAGTCAACGTTTACTGTTCTGTTCATAACTTTTGCAATCAAAGGAGGAAGACGCTTGAACTGATTCCTGTGAATCATTTTATTAACCCGTTCGATAAATTCTTTTTCAAACCCCATTGCTTCAATCTCTTCATTTGTTCTTCGTTCATCAATTTTCTGAAATAAGAACTCATCAACTTTTTTATAGGTAAAACCGAGTTCGTTTTCGTCTGACTGCCCTTCCCACAAATCTGCGGATGGCTGCTTTTCAATTAACTCTTTAGGAATGTTAAGATGTTTTGCTAAATCCCAAAGCTGGGTTTTATATAAATCACCTATGGGATTTATTGCCGAAGCAGAATCTCCGAACAAAGTCGAGTAGCCAAGAAGTATTTCCGATTTATTACTCGTCCCTATTACAAGTGCATTTTCCTTTGCTGACTGGTCATATAAAATTATCATTCTTGCGCGAGCCATCATATTTCCTTTGCGCATATTTGTGATGTCCTTATCATTCGTGTTTTTGATAAAGGCATCTACCATATCGGTAATTTCAATTTTTTCGTGCGGGACTTTCAAATCGTTCACGACTCGCATTGCATCAATGACAGATTCCTTGCTGCTGGTTTTGTAAGGCATAAGAATGCACTTAACATTCTCCGCTCCGAAGGCACGGACAGCAAGATAAGTTGAGACGGCAGAATCTATTCCGCCGGAAAGACCGATGACGGCTTTTTTAAGACCTATCTTATATGTTTCATTTCGCAAAAACTCTGTCAGGAGTTTTTCAACAATTACATTATTTAGCTTCATTATTTGTTAAAATCATTTAATTAATTCAAATTTTCAATTCATTCTCATTTTACATCTTAATCTCAATATACAATTGATATAAATAAAAAAGCCGTCCTGACAATGCCCGGACGGCTTTACTTTTTTCAAATATAATCAAATAAAATTATTTGGAAACCTGATAAACGATTTTTCTGATTGTATCGAATTGGAGATAAGGAAATAATTCCTGAATCTTGTCAATAGCTTCACCTGCACTCATTTCTCTCCTCATATCCTTGTACATCTGACGGATTTTGTAATCCCTGATAGCCTTCTCGTCGAGTAATTTGTATTTTTTCAGTGTATTGTACACATCATCATCAATCAGCTCGCTCAAGGGATTATCACTCTTGGATTTTGTTGTTGGTTTCAATTTATTATTTCTCCTTTAGTTTTTAAAAATTTTACAGCCAATGGTATTGTTTTATCTCTATAGCGCTTTTTAAATTGACTTTCAAATAAACTTTGTATATACAAAAATAACTTAATTTAATTGAAGTTTCAAGGATGGGAGCCCAATGATATTACACTAAAATTGTTAAAACAATAACTTAGCTCTCTATTTTACTATTTTTTATTTACAAAATAGAACCGAATTTATACCTAAAAAGTTTAAAATCATAGTAATCATATTGTCCCTTTGAATTTCAAGGATTAAAAATACTTACTTTCCGGAATCACTTTCATTGTCACATTATTGTTACATTTTCAAAAAGTGTATACTGTTTTTTCAGTACTTTTATTTTCAGGGATTGCTGATTGTCACATTATTGTTACATTTTATTTCCGGTAGAAGTTCCTGCTTATAACTATCACAAATCTTATTTCATAACAACTTTTTATTCAATTAAGTTGTTGAACTTTACATCAATATAATAAATTTGAGGCATAGCACAAAACAGTTACCCCCTATTAGTAGTAATACGCATTAAAAATTTTTTTTAACGTTTTATTTTATATTGAATTTAAAATATTATGGGTATAATTTATTCATTCACTAAATCCCAGCCATGCCAATAAAAAGTATATTCAAAAATATTTTTGTTCTGCTTCTTTTACTGATTTCCTCAGAAAGTTTTTCACAGACTCAGTATATCGACGCAAAGTTTTTCACAGGACAAAGTTCTTATAAAAATTCCGATTCCATTTTAATCGCAGCAAAAGTTTATGTGAAAGAAAAATATCACATGAATTCTTACGAAGTTTCTGACCCGACTTTAATTCCTACTTCCATCTCATCTTCATCAGATAATTTTGCAATCTCAAAAATTTATTATCCGAAGGATGAACTGTTAAAATTTGAATTCAGCTCAACTCAGCTTCGAGTCTATCAGCACGAAATTATCATTGGTATTTTACTAAAACCTAAAGAAGGTTTAGCTGAAGGGAATTATTCAGTACCTCTGCAAATCGGCTACCAAGCATGCGATGATAAAGTTTGCTATCCTCCTAAAACATGGAAGGACAGCGTGCAGATTTCAGTCTCTGCCAAAGGAGACAGCAAAGCGGGACTTAACTCACTTTACTTTTCAAAAATACAATATACTTTTCCTCAGGTACCGACAGCTAAAACCGAAGGGACAAAAAATACAACTAAGCTGACTGAAAATCCCAAGACTTCAAATCCTGACGAAGAACAGGTTACGAACATCGTTGAAGAAAAAGGATTAGCATTAGCTTTGATATTTATTTTCCTTGGCGGACTTGCATTGAACTTAACTCCCTGCGTTTACCCGCTTATTCCAATTACAGTCAGCTACTTCGGCGCGCAGGTAAGCGGAAGCAAATCACAGAGTGTTATGATGGGAGTGTTCTATGCTCTCGGTATGTCAGTAACATACTCATCACTCGGTGTTTTTGCCGCATTAACAGGAGGACTTCTAGGTACTGCATTACAAAATCCTTTTGTGATTGCAGGCGTTGCATTAATATTAATTGCACTTGGTACAAGCATGTTCGGACTCTTTGAAATCCGCGTTCCGCAGAAACTTGCATTGATGGGAAATAAAAACCGTTCAGGTTACGTCGGTTCATTAGTTATGGGATTAACCGTCGGTTTCATCGCCGCGCCATGTATCGGTCCCTTTGTATTAAGCTTGCTTGTTTATGTCGGTAAAACAGGAAGCGCATTCATGGGATTTTTATTGTTCTTCGTTCTCTCATTAGGACTCGGAGTTCCGTATATATTTCTTGCAGCATCATCAAGTTCACTCAGCAAGCTGCCGCGTTCAGGCGCATGGATGGAAGGCGTGAAAACAATTTTCGGACTGATACTTTTCGGAATGGCGCTGAACACACTTGCTCCTATTTTCGGCAAACATTTGTTCGCACTCATATACCCTATATATTTAATAGCAGCGGGAATTTACTTAGCTATCCTGGATAAAAAAGGAAGCAACTCAACCGGCTTCTCAAAATTCAAAACTTTGATTGCACTGCTTGCAGTATTTTACGGAGCATGGATATTAAAACCAAACGAAGGAAAAGAAGAAGTTAAGTGGAAGAATTTAACATCGGTGGAACAAATCAGCAGTTCAGTCAGTTCAGATAAGAAACCTGTTATGATTGATTTCTACGCTGACTGGTGCGCGCAATGCAAGGAACTGGACGAATATACCTATACAGATAAAGAAATTATTGACTTGTCTTCTAAGTTAAACACCATTAAAATTGATTTAACAAAGGAGAACGAAGCCATCTCCAATAAATACAACATCAAAGGGCTTCCCGTAGTATTATTTATGAACTCAAAAGGAGAAGAGATTACCGGATTGAGAGTTACTGGTTTTTTAAAGCCGTCTGAATTTAAACAAAAAATTACAAAATTATTAGAGTCGGAGAAATAAATGTTCAAAAAGTTTTTAATGGTAATACTCTGCGTTTCATTTGCTAACGCAGCATTCTCTCAATCAACTGAGTTCTCACAAGAGAAATTTAACAAAAAGGATTTAACGAACAACTTTTTAAATCTGAAATCGGATTCCGCAAAAGTTGAAATCAAAACTGCCGGCAGCAAAAAATCTGCAGGACTTGCAATGATACTCTCATTAATTCTACCCGGTGCAGGACATCTTTACATAGATAGAATGGACGTGGGTAAATTCTTCGTAATGGGTGAAGCCGCCTCATGGCTCGGTTATGCAGGATTAAATATCTATGGAAATGCTTTGAGAGAGGATTCAAGAACATTTGCAGCTGAAAACGCAGGTCTTAATAAAACCGGTAAAGATGATAATTATTATGCTAATGTTGGAAACTACAACAGTATTTATGATTACAATAACGATGCATTAGCCAGAGGACAGTACACTCAGTTATATGATGTAAACACCTATTACTGGAACTGGAACAGCGTTAATAACAAAAGCACATTTGAAGAGCAAAGAAAGAAAAGTGAAAGAGTTTATAATACAAGGGTTGTGTTCGGCACAACACTTATAGTTAACAGAATTGTAAGCGGGATAAGCGCTCTTATTTTAGCGAACAGAAGGAATAATTCGACTACGTTAAATATTCAGCCTGAACTTATTCAGAAAGATTACGGAATCGACGGACTTAAGCTGAACTTCTCTAAGAATTTTTGATAAAAAAAATTTTTGGATAAAGAATTAAAAGGAAATAAGTTCTACAACTACAAGCTGACAATTGAATATGATGGAACAGATTTTTTAGGATGGCAAAGACAATCTTACAGTAAAGAAACAATACAAGGACATTTAGAAGAAAAGCTTGAAGTTTTATTAAAAGAGAAAATAACTTTATATGCAGCCGGCAGAACAGATGCCGGCGTGCATGCAATAAACCAGATAGCAAATTTCAAAACTAATCATAAAATCCATTCTGATAAATTCCTCTACCGGTTAAATTCACAGTTACCAAAATCTATTACAGTTAAAAAAATCAGTATTGTACCTGAGAAATTTCATGCGCGTTTCTCAGCTAAACAAAGAGAATATATTTATAAAATATCTTTGCGAAGAAAATCCATCGAAGGAAATTACTATTGCAGAATTTTCGGAGAGCCTGATTTTAAAGTAATCGATAATTTAATCAAATTCTTCATCGGAAGAAAAAGTTTTTTCCCTTTAACTAAAAAGAAAGACGATAAGCATAATTTTATCTGCGACCTTAACCTGCTTACTTACAAATTTTACAAAAGTAAAGGTGAGATAATTTTTAAATTACGCGCCGACAGGTTTTTACACAGTATGGTAAGAAGTATTCTCGGCTGCTTAATAGATGCGGGAAGAGGAAACATAACTGTTGAAGAAGTAAAAAAAGAATTTAACGCAGGAGAAAAAATAAAGACTCAATATTTACCGGCTCACGCCCTATTTTTAAACAAAATTTATTATTAGATGAAAAACGCATTGGTAATAATCATTTCTTTCGTTCTTATTTCCTCGTCATTTGCACAGGAATTATCCAAGAAAGAAGACCTTACAAATTATATTTTATCCGCAAAAAAAGTTTCTCAGGCAAATGAAGTAGAAAAAGATGTAAAAGATAATTTTCATAAATCTATTTCTGCTTCAACTGAAAAATCTCCCGTACTTGGAGCAGTGCTTTCAGGCATATTACCCGGCGCAGGTGAATTTTATGCAAAGAGTTATATCAAGGCAGGGATATTTTTAGCAATTGAAGCAGGCTTGTGGTACGGATATGTTAATTACCAGAACAAAGGCGATGCGCAGACAGATTATTATCATACGTATGCTGACCAAAACTGGAACATTCATAAATACGCTCAGTGGATTCATGATAAGGTAACAGGCGGAGCAACCGTTAACCCTAATGAACAGGATTTAAATGTGCTCCGTTCACAGCTTAATGCAGTCGAGTCGCAAAATTTTTCGCACACACTTCCTGTATTCGGAACTCAGCAGTATTATGAACTCATAGGTAAATATCAGAACTTTGTAGCAGGATGGCCCGATGCAGATATATCGGTAATAAATCAGAACGGTGGAGCAAATGATCCCAACTGGTACGAAAATTATAAGACACCTATTTTTATAAGTTACTCGTATGACAGACAGAGAGCTAATGATTATTATGATACCTCAACAAGATTTGTGATGGGAGTAATCGTCAATCACGTGCTAAGTGCTGCAGATGCAGTATGGAGCGTAAACATGTTCAATAAAAAAATGGAAGTGAAAACAGGAATGAGAGTTGAAGAAAGATACGGGGGGATATTTATGGAGAAGTATTCACTGCCAACTGCAAAACTGACAGTTCAGTTTTAAAAAAATTTCAAATCCCCTTCTTAGAAAGGGGATTTTTTTTATGATATAAACACAAAATAATTTCTTTCCTTAAAATACCTGTAAGCTCTGTTCAAAAATTTCTTATCATCTTTTTTAAAGAAAGCATACATCGTCGCTCCGCTTCCGCTCATTGATGAAAACACTGCTCCCTGATTTATCAGTTCATCTTTAATCTGCTTAAGAGTATTATATTTCTGGAATACAACTCTCTCAAAGTCATTTACAAACATTTCTTTTTTATCTAAATCAAAAGAAGTTACTTTCTTCAAATCTGATTCATATATTTTTCCGGGTTCAAGTCCTAGATTTTCATAAGCCCATTTTGTAGAAACATGAAGATTGGGATTTATAATTAATATATCATAAGGGATATTAAACTCGGGCAAAATTTTCATCTTCTCTCCCCTGCCTTCACCGAAGCAAGGTTTCATTATAAGAAAGAAAGGAACATCACTGCCGATTGATAAAGCAGTCTGCATTATTTTTTCACGGTGCTCTTTTATATTTATCTTGAAAAATCTTATGAGCTGCTTAAGCACTGCTGCAGCATCAGAGCTTCCGCCGCCAAGTCCCCCACCGACAGGAATTTTTTTGCTGATATTAATGGCAATCTTGTAACAATCTTTTATATGAAAATTTTTAAAGAATGCTTCAACAGCTTTAAAGCAGATATTATCTTTATTGGACGGAACGTAATATTTATTGCAGGTGATATAAACTGTGTTGTAATTCTCGCAGGGCTCTATTGAGATTTGTATTTCATCGTGCAGCTTTACCGGATAAAAAATCGTCTCTATATTATGAAAACCGTCTTCACGTTTGCTGACGATTTTCAAACCTATATTTATTTTTGCATACGAGTCTAATCGTACTTCTTCCATAAACTTATTTGTAACAAATATAAATGAAAATGCCCTCTTTTGAGAGGGCATTTTTTATATAAAAATTTAAGTACAACTACTTATGATTATTTTAATAAGCCCAGCGGACTAACACTGAACCCCATGTATATCCTGCTCCGAAACTTGCAAGCACGATGTAATCGCCTTTCTTTATCTTCCCTTCATGCCAGTATTCCGAAATGCAAAGCGGAATAGTAGCGCACGTTGTATTGCCGTACTTATGAATGTTCACCATTACTTTCTCAGGAGGCAGTCCCATTCTTTCACCGGCAGCAGTTATGATTCTCATATTTGCCTGGTGAGGAACAAGATAAGAAATATCCTCGCCCTTGAGATTATTTTTCAAAACAATTTCTTCCGATACATCTGCCATGCCTACGACTGCGACTTTGAACACTGCTTTTCCGTCCTGATGAACGTAGTGCATATCCTTATCAACAGTTTCATGTGATGCAGGATGAAGGCTTCCGCCTCCGGGCTGATATAAAAATTCTCCACCCGAACCATCGATGTGGAGAATTGAATCTATGATACCGTACTCTTTATCTTCAGTGGGTTCAAGCAATACTGCAGCTGCGCCGTCACCGAATAATATACAGGTGTTTCTGTCTTTGTAATTCGATATTGATGTCATCTTATCAGCGCCTACCACTAAAACTTTTTTGTAGGAACCTGACTCGATTAACTTTGCTCCCGTGTTAATAGCAAATAAAAATCCTGAACATGCCGCAGATAAATCGAATCCCCAACAATTCTTTGCACCAATGGCTTCCTGAATAATACAGGCAGTCGAAGGGTAAGGCATATCGGGTGTAACAGTCGAAACAATTATTACATCAAGCTCATCCGCTGAGATACCTCTGTTTTTCAGGAGCATCTGTACTGCCGGAATTGCCATCGTTGATGTCGGCTTATCTTTATCGAGATATCTTCTTTCTTTTATTCCCGTCCTAGTCTGTATCCATAAATCATTCGTATCTAAAAAACTTTCAAAATATTTATTATCGACAACTCTCTCAGGCACATAGTGTCCTACGGCAGTTATCATTGCATTAACAGGGCTTGTTTTAGACATTTTTCTCCCCGGAGTTATTATTATCCGAATTTGATTCTTCTAAAATTTCAGTGATTTCTTTTTCAATATCGCTTTCTTTTTTCAGGTCAACAAATTCAAAATCCTCCGCATTCTTTCTGTGCTTAACTTTTATTACTGAGCCTTCTTTGAAGTTACCTTTGAGTATCTCTTCACTGAGAGGATCTTCAAGATATTTCTGAATTGCTCTTCTTAAAGGTCTTGCGCCGTAGTTCTGGTCGTATCCTTTATCTGCAAGGAATTCCTTCGCAGCTTTTGTTACATCGATTGTAATTCCCTGAAGCTTGATTCTCTTGAGTAATTTTTCAATACCAACGTCAACAATTTTAACGATGCTTTCTTTAGCAAGCTGTTTGAATACAATCATCTCGTCAATTCTGTTCATGAACTCAGGAGAAAATACTTTCTTCGCTGTTTCATCAATAGCTGATTTCATCTTATCATATTTGGTACCTTCTTTACCTTCGCCGAATCCGAATACTTTATCAAGCTTAATATCGCGTGTTCCGATATTTGAAGTCATGATAATAATTGTATTCTTGAAGTCAACTTTTCTTCCGAGACCATCTGTAAGAATACCGTCATCCAATACCTGTAAAAGAATATTGAATGTATCAGGGTGAGCTTTTTCGATTTCATCTAAAAGCACAACTGAGTATGGTTTTCTTCTGACTTTCTCAGTAAGCTGACCGCCTTCTTCGTATCCCACGTATCCGGGAGGCGCTCCGACAAGTCTGGAGACGTTAAACTTCTCCATGTATTCACTCATATCAATTCTAATCATGTTATCTTCGGAATCGAATAAGAACTTTGCAAGCTGTTTGGCAAGCTCTGTTTTACCGACACCTGTAGGACCTAAAAATACGAATGAACCGATAGGTCTGTTCGGATCTTTTAATCCTGCTCTTGCTCTTCTTATAGCGCGTGAGATTTTTTCAACTGCTTCATCCTGACCGATAACCACTTTCTTAAGATGCTCTTCCATCTTAACAAGTTTTTGTGATTCGCCATCGGCAATTCTGTTTACAGGAATTCCTGTCATCATTGCAACAACGTCTGAAACGTTATCTTCAGTTACATCGAACACCATGCTCTGTGATTTTATATCCCATTCAATCTTAAGCTGTTCAAGCTCGTTCAGTAATTTCTTTTCGTTATCACGAAGCATTGCTGCTTCTTCATAGTTCTGATTTTTTACAACCTGATTTTTTGACTGACGGACTTTTTCAACTTCAAGCTCAAGGTCAACAATTTCCTTAGGAACAGTTATGTTCGCAAGGTGGACTCTTGAACCGGCTTCATCCATTACGTCAATCGCTTTATCAGGTAAAAATCTGTCTGTAATATATCTGTCTGAAAGCTTTGCAGCTTGTGAAAGCGCTTCAGGTGAGTATCTTACATTGTGATGCTCTTCGTATTTGCTCTTAATATTATTCAGAATCTGAATGGTTTCATCCACTGTTGCAGGCTCTACCATTATTTTCTGGAATCTTCTGTCAAGCGCTCCGTCTTTTTCAATATATTGTCTGTACTCATTTAAAGTTGTTGCACCTATGCATTGGAGATCTCCGCGTGCAAGAGCCGGCTTGAAAATATTTGAAGCGTCCAATGATCCGCTTGCTCCGCCTGCGCCTACAATTGTATGAAGCTCGTCAATGAAAAGAATAACATCTTTTGCTTTTTCAAGCTCATTCATTACAGCCTTCATTCTTTCTTCGAACTGTCCTCTGTATTTTGTGCCTGCAACAAGTGCAGCTAAATCCAGTGTAACAACTCTTTTATTATGTAATACTCTCGATACCTGTTTGTTGATAATTCTTAATGCAAGACCTTCGGCAATAGCAGTTTTACCTACGCCTGGCTCACCGATGAGCACCGGATTATTTTTCTTTCTTCTGGAAAGAACCTGCGCTACTCTTTCAATTTCTTTTTCACGACCTACGATTGGATCAAGCTTGCCTTCAATAGCGCTCTTAGTTAAGTCGCGTCCGAAGTTATCAAGCACCGGAGTCTTAGTCTTCTCGGCTTTCTTTTCTGCCTGAGGCTTAGGAGCAGATTGAGGCGCTCCGCCTGCAGTAGGTTTTCCGCTGAGAATGTTTAAAAGTTCGTTCTTGGTATTTTCATAGTTGATGTTGAACTGATGTAAAATCTGCGCTGCAAGATTATCGTCTTCTCTTAATATAGATAATAAAAGATGCTCCGTACCGATGACATCCGATTTGAAAAGCTTTGCTTCTAAATATGTGATCTTTAAAACTTTTTCTGCCTGCTTTGTGAGAGGGATATTGCCGACAGTAAGTGAACCGCCTGATTGACGCACTGTATCCTCTACAGCTTTTTTGATCTTGCTTGCTTCAACTCCGAGGTTCTTAAAAATCTTGATAGCTATACCTTCACCTTCGCGGATAATTCCGAGGAGGAGATGTTCAGTCCCGATGTAATCGTGCCCTAACCTTATTGCTTCTTCTCTGCTTAGCCTGATCACATCCTGAACTCTGTTTGAAAAGTTACTGTCCATAGTGGTTTTAGTTTGTTGTAATTTCTAAAAAATTTTATTCAATTAAAATTCAAAATTTTTATATCTTATTTATTTAAAAATAACTTTGTTCTTAAGTCTTTAACCAAATTCTAAAAGAATAGTTCATTTAATTATTAGCAATTAGTAAGCCAAAGTTAATTTTGGAAAATTAGTTCATAAATTTGAAACGTTCTTCGGAGGGAGTGAATCAGGGTTCAATTTTATGAAGTATCGAACTTAAATAGTAGTTTGCCTGCTGCGCTGTACATTTGAATAGTATAACAAATGGCGTGTGAAAAAAATCTCATGAAAGGAGTAATAAGTTCCCCCTCCTTTCTAAGGAGGGGGAAAGGGGGAGGTAAAGAGGATTAACAAATTAAATTTACATGCATCCCATAACTCCTCCCTAACCCTCCCCTTAGTAAGGGGAGGGAATTTAAATACCTATGTGCTCACTTTCTCCTACTTCCCAAACCCTGTTTGGGAAGTTATAATTCAATGAAACTTGCTTCACTGCGGAACGGAGTTTCGCTCCTTAGTTCCGTCACAAACAGGGGTTTGGGACGGAGAACGCAGTGCCTAGACAACTTCTAAATTTCTCCGGAAAATTCCTGATTTTTACACAGATGAGAATACTACTTCCCCGACACTTCTGACATTTATTTCGTCTTATGACACACATTTCTTATTTGACAGCAGATTAATTTATTAATAAAACAATTTTTAAGTGGCTGCCATTCGGTATATATATTGCTTTAATGTCTTGTAGAAACTTTTAGCATTAAATTAATATATAAGCCATGAAAAAACCAAGTTCGTTTTTAGCCTTTCTCATAACAGGAATTATTTCTTTATCCATTTTCATTAATTCCAATGCGTTTTCGCAAGGCGGAGCAACGGTAACAACCACACCTCCGACTGATAATGCGAAATATTTATCGCAATCGACACCCGGAGTTATGGAATCAGGAAAATCTTACGATGCAACGATATCTATGAAAAATTCAGGCTCAACAACCTGGCAGAAAGGAAATTACAAACTGAGATTGATGAATCAGACAGAAGCGCTTTCTAAAATCTGGGGAATAAGTGATTTGGATTTGGGCTCAAACATTGCTCCCGGCGAATCTGTAACTTTCAGCCTTACATTAAAATCACCTGAAACTCCCGGCGATTATAATCTTCAGTGGCAGATGGCAAACGGAAATGCATTTTTTGGCGAACCGACTGCAAATATCCCTGTAAAAGTTGTTGGACCAGAAACAACTCCGCAGCCTAAAAACGATGTAAACTATAATTCTACTTATAAATATAATAATTTCCCTGCAGAAGTTTCTGAGGGTGGAGTTTATGATATTGTGATTACAATGCGAAATACAGGAGCAACTGGATGGAATCCATCAGAAGACCATCTTAAATTAACAACATCAGGTATAAACGATACAAAAAACACATGGACTATTGCCGATGTGAATTTACCTGAAACAGTAGTTGCCGGCGGAGAGTATTCTTTTGCTTTCAAATTAACTGCACCTCAGGAATCAGGTGAATACAGCGTTCAGGCACAAATGGTGCATAAAGATGTGCCTTTTGGCGAGCCGTCACCGGTTGTACAAATAAAAGTAAAATAATTTTTCAGTACTTCTTAATTAGCGAAGCCGGGCCAATACCGGCTTCGCTAGTTAAGCCCTCTTCATTTCCGAAAATGCATCTTTTGAACTTACTGTCCTCTTTTCGTGTTATTCATCAACAAATCTCTTAAAAGTATCTAATTTCCTTTTACATTGAATATATTTATTTATTTCAATACCTTTAAAGATTTACCAAATTTTTCATTAATTACTGTTAAAATCAGAATTTAGAGCAGATTAAAATACGATAACCCTTCTATATGTATAAAGATTTACCTGAAAATATATCATTACCCGAACTCGAAAAAGAGATAATAAATTTCTGGCAGGAGGATAATACCTTCGAAAAAAGCATAGAATGCAAGTCGCCGGAAAAATCATTTACTTTCTACGAAGGACCTCCGACAGCTAACGGCTTACCGGGCATCCACCACGTAATTGCACGTACAGTTAAAGACTTATTCTGCCGCTATAAAGCAATGCAGGGCTATAAAGTGAACCGCAAAGCGGGATGGGATACTCACGGACTTCCGGTAGAAATTGAAGTTGAAAAGCAGCTTGGACTGAAATCCAAAGCAGATATAGAAGAATACGGAGTTGTTGAATTTAATAAGGCATGTAAAGATTCCATATTCAAATATGTAAGCCGATGGGAAGAACTGACTCAAAGAATGGGTTACTGGGTCAACCTTGATGACGCTTATGTTACCTACCACAATTCTTATATAGAATCAGTCTGGTGGGCATTAAAAAATTACTTCGATAAAGATCTAATATATAAAGGATATAAAATCCTTCCATTCTGTCCTAAGTGCGAATCTTCACTTTCATCACACGAAGTTGCGCAAGGATATGAAGATTTAAAAGACCCTTCAGTTTATGTGAAGTTCAAAATCACAACAGGTGAATTTGCCGGAAGTGATTTTCTTGTATGGACAACTACACCATGGACACTACCATCTAACGTTGCATTGGCAGTAAATCCAAAATTTACCTATGTAAAAATCAAAACGGCTAAAGGTGAGGATTTAATTTTATTAAGAGAAAGACTTTCAACCATAAGCGACGAGTATACAATTGAAAAAGAATTTACAGGAAGCAGCTTAGAGAAAACTGAATACGAACCTTTATTCTCATTCTATGAATTAGAAAAGAAAGCTTATTATGTAACTCTTGGTGATTTTGTATCTGCCGAAGACGGTACAGGCATAGTTCATATTGCCCCGGCATTCGGTGAAGATGATTATGCCATAGGAAGAAAATACGATCTGCCGATAATACAGGCAGTCGGTAAAGACGGACTTTTCAAAAAAGAAGTTACTCCATACGCAGGTAAAAATTTCAAAGAATCAGATAAACAGATTTCTGATGATTTAAAAGCAGCGGGACGTTTATATAAACGCGAGATGTTCACTCACTCATATCCTCATTGCTGGAGACATCACGTACCGCTTATGTATTATGCCACTGACTCATGGTTTATAAAGACTACATCATACAATAAAAAGATGATGGAGCTTAACTCAAAAGTTTACTGGTCACCTGAAGATATCGGTACAGGGCGCTTTGGGCAATGGCTTGAAGATAATATTGACTGGTCACTTTCACGCGACAGGTTCTGGGGCACTCCCCTTCCGATATGGTCTTACACAGATGAAAACGGCAAAGAGCAATTTGAATGTATAGGCTCAATAGAAGAATTAAGAGAGCGCTCATATAATTTTAATGAAGTATTCCCGACTGACATAGATATTGATTTACACAAACCGTTCATAGATGAAGTAAAGATAAAAAGCAAAGACGGACATGAAATGAAGCGCGTGAGAGAAGTAATAGACTGCTGGTTTGACTCCGGCTCTATGCCTTTTGCTCAGTGGCATTATCCTTTTGAGAATAAGGAAAAGTTTGATAAAAATTTTCCTGCTGATTTTATTGCAGAAGGAGTTGACCAGACAAGAGGATGGTTCTATTCATTGCTTGCGATAAATTCTTTCTTATTTGATAAAGCTCCTTATAAGAGTGTAATGGTTAACGGACATATACTTGATAAGTTTGGGAAAAAAATGAGTAAGTCATTGGGTAACGTTGTAAATCCTTTTGACATGATGGAAAAATACGGAGCGGATTTATTAAGATGGTACCTTGTTGGAAATTCTCCTGTAGGAAAATCGAAGCTGTTCAATGAAGACGAGCTTGTTGAACTAAAAAATAAGTTATTCGATACATTACTTAATACATATAAGTTTTTTACAATATATACAGGACTTACAAATTTTGATTATAAAAAATCAGAATATGTTCCTGTAGAAAACCGTTCTACAATTGATAAATGGATTATCTCAAAGCTTAATACTCTTAAGAAAGAATATTTTGAGCTGATGGATAAATATGAAGTTACGAAGGCATGCAGACTGATATTTGATTTCACGATCGATGAGCTTTCAAACTGGTATATAAGAAGAAACAGGAAACGGTTCAGAACACCTGAAAGCGAGCAGGATAAAAACTCAGCTTATCAGACTGTTTATGAAATATTAACAGACATATTAAAAATGATGGCGCCGGTTTCTCCGTTTATTACAGAGAAACTATATCAGAATTTAAACGAAGTCGGTTCATCCATACATTTATCTGAATTCCAAAATTACGATGAGAAATCTATAGATGCAGACCTTGAAGAGCAGATGGCAATTGCTCAGAGAATTGTTTACTTAACAAGAGCAATCAGAGTAAAAAATAATTTAAAAGTGCGTCAGCCGTTAAGACAGATTTTAATTCCTGTTTTAAACGCTCACGAAAAAGAAACTATTTCCAAATTTCAGGATATAATACTCGAGGAAGTTAATGTAAAGGAACTGAACTTTGTAGAAGGCGATTCTGAAATCATAAAGAAGAAAGCGAAACCAAACTTCAAAGCAATAGGTCCTAAATTCGGAAAAGATGTTAAAGCAGTTCAGGCAATTATAAACGGTTTTACCAAGGAAGATATTAAAACTGTTGAGACAGAGAATTGTATTTCAAAAGACGGATTCACCATTTCACGCGAAGATATAGAAATCCTTACTGAGAATATAACAGGATGGATTGTTGACACGGATAAAAATTTAACAATTGCAGTTGATACAACTCTTGATGAAAGCTTAATAAGCGAAGGCATTACAAGAGAGTTCATAAACAGAGTACAAAATTTCAGAAAGAACTTTGGATTTGATATAAACGATAAGGTTGAAATTTTTGTGAAAGCCGAAGGTTATTTATTAAATGCCATCCTTGATAATAAAGGGTACATAAATTCGGAGACTTTAAGTGAAAGCATAACTGAAGCAAACGGCGAAGATATGGATTTTTCTGAAACAGAAATTAACGGAGAGCTGCTCAAGTTCTTCGTAAAAAAAATATAAAATTCTTTTTTTACTTTTTATCATAATAAAAAATGAGCAAGACAACAACAAAAAAAGCTGCACCGAAGGCATCAAAGCCGAAAACTAAAGCAAAACCAAAAGCGGCAGCGAAACCAAAAGGGGCAGTTAAGTCAACGATAAAAGTGAAAGCAAAAGGAAAGATAACAACAAAAATGAAAGCCAAACCAAAAGCAAAGACAGCCGCAAAGGCACCGGTAAAAAAAGTTAAGAAGATTTCCCCTACCAAGGCGAAAAAAATTCTTAAGGCGAAAAGACTTCCGGTGGTAAAAACTAAACCGGTCGTACACAAAGAAGATATAGAAGTACCGGCGCACGTTAAAAAATATAAGCCGAACAAAAAAACAAAATATACTGCAGCTGAGCTTAAAGAGTTTAAGGAAATAATTCTTGCCGAAAGAAGAGACATTCTTGAATCTGCAAGAGCAAATATGCAGTCACTTGTTGATAATGAATCGGGTGATTATGTAGGAGATAACTCTACATACTCAACTCACATGGCTGAGCAGGGTACCGATGAAATGGAAAGAGAAAAGAACTATATGTTTGTACAGAGAGATGAAAAATATCTCGGCTATTTACAAGATGCTCTTATCAGAATTGATAACGGAACATACGGCATTTGCCAGGATTGTATAGAAGTACCGAAGAATATGTGCAAATCATGTCCCCTTATCCCCAAGGAAAGACTTGAGCTTGTTCCTATTACCCAGCATTGCATAGAGTGCAAAAATCTCAGAGGGTAATTTGCAGGAACTTTAAATAATTTTATACACTTATTGAAAGTCGGAGGGATTCTCTCCGGCTTTTATTTTATAATTGGTTCATCAAAAAGATTACGCTATAAATGAAAATACTATATTGGTCAATTGCTATTGTTATAATCGATCAGATTACAAAGCTAAAAGTTAAAGGGCTCAACTTCCCGGATCTCGGAATTTTTGTTCAGGGAATGCCTTACCAGTCATCTATAAAAGTACTTGGTGACTTTTTTCAGATAACATTTATCGAAAATCCGGGAATGGCATTCGGTCTGCAACTTGGCAGCAAATTATTCCTGACTCTTTTCACAATCTTCGCAACAATATTAATTTTCATTATAATTTATAAAAACAGGAAAGAAACATTTCTTCTCCGCCTTTCGCTTGCTTTTATATTAGGCGGCGCGCTAGGTAATTTAATTGACAGGACTTTTTATGGTGTGCTTTATGATTATGCTCCTTTATTCTATGGCAGAGTTGTGGATTTCTTTCATTTTAATATTCCGGATTTCAAAATATTCGGAAAGACAGTTTACACATTTCCTATTTTCAATGTAGCGGATATTGCTGTAACGGTTGGATTTGTTTTAATTCTTGTAGGATACAAAAAAGTATTTAAGAAGAAAGATGAAGAAGCTGCTCAGGTAATAGATTACCAGCTGGCAAATACAAATGAAACTATCACGGAAACTTTCCGTGATAATTCCAGTTTTAATACTTCAAGTGAAAATTTGAATGAAATTTCTGAAGAGAAAATGATTTCAGATGATGAGATAATTGAAAAGGAACATAAAATAATTCCTCCTAATCACGACGAAACAAAATCGTAATTTATAAAACTATCTTCCTAAATCGTCAAGCTTTTCTTTTCTTGCAAGTAGAGTATCTTTATCTTCCACATGATTTGGATCAGGTACGCAGCAATCCACAGGACAAACTGCAGCACACTGAGGCTCATCGTGAAAACCTACACACTCCGTGCATTTATCAGGTACGATAAAGAAAAAATCAGATTGGACAAAACCTGTATTTCCGTTTGGTGAAACATCGTCAGCCCCGTACGAATTTCCTCCAAGAGTCCAGTTATTTCCGCCTTCGTAAATCGCTGTATTAGGACATTCCGGTTCGCATGCTCCGCAATTAATACACTCACTTGTAATCATTATAGCCATTGAATAAGTCTCCTTTTGTTTGTATAAATTAGGTAATATAAAAAATTATTTCAATGAAGTATAATTTAATGCATTAAAAAATAGTTTAGTAAATTCTTAAGGTTTTAATGAATATGATACATCATTATTAAGCGAGTTTCTCTTTGCATATTATAATTACATTTGTGCATTTAGACCACCCCCTCAGTCCCCTCCTTTTAAAGGAGGGGGATGTAGACTCCTAATTAATTCAGGATTGTTATACTGATTAACTATTTTGATGCAAGATTTGTTAACATTTGAAGCGGAATGAACAAATCAATCAATTATGACGTAACACTACTATAGGGCAGCTGGAAAAACTACCCTAATTTATAAATTTATTTTGTTCAAATAAACCGTTAAATTTAAAATTATCAAAAAATTAAGTGAGGAAAGAAATACTAATTTATGCTTAAGCTACTTAAAAAAATATTCCCGTCTAAGAATGAAAAAGATGTAAAAGAACTTCTTCCGTTAGTGGATGAAATAAATTCTTTTTACGAAACATATCAATCTTTATCCGACGATGAATTAAAAGCAAAAACAACTGAATTCAAACAGAGGATCAAAGATGCGACTTCAGAGATAGAGACCAGAATAAACGAACTGAAAGAAAAGTTAAAAACAGACATAGAGCACGATGAAAGAATGGAAGCATACGATGAGCTGGGAGATTTAAACAAGCAGCTTTATGAAACCATTGCTGAAACTCTTGACGATTTACTTCCCGAAGCATTCGCTGTTGTAAAAGACACATGCAGAAGACTTGTCGGTAAAACATGGGAAGCAGCAGGACAAAAAATCACATGGAACATGGTTCCTTATGATGTGCAGCTAATCGGCGGTATGGTATTACATCAGGGAAAAATTGCCGAGATGGCAACAGGTGAAGGTAAAACTTTAGTTGCAACTTTACCATTGTATCTTAATGCTCTTGCTGAAAAAGGCGTACACCTTGTAACAGTTAACGATTACCTTGCCAAAAGAGACTCTGACTGGATGGGTGAAATTTTCCGTTTCCATGGAATGAATGTCGGGGTTATCCTAAATGATATGGATAACGACAGAAGAAGAAATAATTACTTAGCAGATATTACCTACGGTACCAATAACGAATTCGGTTTTGATTATCTGAGAGACAACATGGTAACAGATAAAAACCAGATGGTGCAGAGAGAGCATTACTATGCTATAGTGGACGAAGTTGACTCCGTGTTAATTGACGAAGCACGAACTCCGTTAATTATCTCGGGACCTGTTGACGCTCCGACACATAAGTTCGATGAAATGAATCAGCGTGTTAAGAAACTTATCGAAGCGCAGAAGAGATTAGTCAACCAGCTTGTATCAGAAGCAGAAGCAATATTAGCTAAAGACAGAAAATCAATTTCGAAAGATGAACTTGAAGAAGCAGGACTTGCTTTAACAAGAGCAAATCACGGTCTGCCGAAACACTCAAGACTTCAGAAAGTTTTCAGCGAACCTGAAAATAAAACATTAATGCTTTCTGTTGAAGCAAATTATCTGAGAGATAATGCAAAACAGATGCATATTGTTGACGATGAGTTATATTTTACAATCGATGAAAAATCACACATAACGGATTTAACTGAGAAGGGACGTGAGTTTCTTGCTCCCTCAGCGCAGGAAAAAGATTTCTTTACTCTTCCCGATGTAGGAACTGAAGTCGCTATACTTGATAACGATACTTCACTTTCACCTGATGAAAGAGAATTAAAGAAAGACGAGCTAGCAAAAGTTTATGCAGAGAGAAGTGACAGACTTCATACAGTTCAGCAATTGTTAAAAGCTCACGGACTTTATGAAAAGGATGTTGACTACGTGATTCAGGACGGCAAGATTATGATTGTTGATGAATTCACCGGTCGCGTACTTTCAGGAAGAAGATATTCAGAAGGACTTCACCAGGCGATCGAGGCAAAAGAAGGTGTACACGTTGAAAAAGATTCGCAGACAATGGCAACAATTACACTGCAGAATTATTTCAGACTGTATAAAAAACTTGCAGGTATGACAGGTACTGCAGAAACAGAAGCTGCAGAGTTTTTTGATATCTACAAACTTGATGTGACTGTTATTCCTCCGAATAAAATCTGCACAAGAAATGATATGAACGATTTGATCTTCAAAACGAAGAGAGAAAAGTATAATGCAGTTATAGATGAAATAGAAAAAATGAGAAAAGAAGGAAGACCTGTACTTGTTGGTACAACTTCCGTTGAAGTCTCTGAAACTATTTCAAGATTATTGAAGAGAAAAGGCTTGCCACATGAAGTATTGAATGCTAAGCAGCACCAGCGTGAAGCACAGATTGTGCAGAATGCTGGTCTTGGCGGCGCAGTAACAATTGCAACTAACATGGCAGGTAGAGGTACTGATATTAAATTAGGACCGGGTATACAGGATAACGGCGGTCTTGCAATCATAGGTACAGAAAGACATGAATCAAGACGTATCGACAGACAGTTACGCGGTAGAGCGGGACGTCAGGGCGATCCGGGTTCATCAAGATTTTTCTTATCACTGGAAGATGACCTAATGAGATTATTCGGAAGTGAAAGAATTGCTTCAGTAATGTCACGTCTAGGATTAAAAGAAGGCGAAGCGATTGAGCACAGCATGATTACAAACTCAGTAGAGCGCGCTCAGAAGAAAGTTGAAGAGAATAACTATGCTATCAGAAAAAGATTGCTTGAGTATGATAACGTAATGAACCAGCAGAGAGAAGTTATCTATGAAAAGAGACGTCAGGCATTAATGGGTGAAAGACTCAAAGATGAAATTTTAGAGATGGCTAAAAAATCCGGCGATGCGATTGTTGAAAAACATTATGAAGCCGGCGATGTGCAGGGACTGATTGATGAAGTTGGAAGAACATTCTTAGTAAGATTGAATTTAACACCTGCTGAATTCCAGAAACAAGGTGAAGCAGGATTGAAAGATTTAATCGAGAAAGAAGTAAAAGCTTTCTATCAGAGAAAAGAAGAAAGATACGGAGCAGAGCTAATGGCACAGGTTGAAAGATTTGCAATGCTTTCAGTTATCGATGAAAAATGGAAAGAGCATCTTCGTGAAATGGATGACCTGAAGGAAGGTATTAACTTCAGAGCATATGGTCAAAAAGATCCTTTAGTGGAATATAAAACAGACGGATTTAAAATATTTGCAGAAATGCTTGATAGCATTGGTACTGATGTTGTGGGATTCTTATTCAAGTTCACAACACAGACACCTGAAGAGACACATATTCAGACTCCGAGGGCAGCAAATACTTCACGCATGAGAGCTGTACATCAGTCATCAAGCGGTATGGGATATGTAGGAGCAGGAGTAGAAGAGAACGGAAATGTTGATCCTTCAATGAAGAAATCACCTATAAAGGTTGAGCATAAAATCGGAAGAAACGACCCTTGCCCGAACCATCCGAATAAGAAATATAAAAACTGCTGCGGCAAAGGATTAGTGTAATTTATGATTATCTCCGATAAAACGAGAGAGTTGTTATTTGAAATCAGAGAGTATTCAGAGAATACTCTCTCTGATTTTAATGATGTTTCAGTCTTGATTGAAAATGTTTTTTACACTGAAGATAAACAGAAGTTTCTTGATATAATTTTTAAGGCAAAGTTTCTTAACGGAATGTTAACGATTTTTGCCGATGATTCAAAAGAACAAAGCACGAAAGAAAAGATATCAGATGAATTTCAAGTACAGTTAACAGGATTTATAAATGAGTTTAAATCACTTACAAAAAAATTCAGTCAGCAGGATAAAGATTTTTTTGAAAGAAAATATTTTCAGTTAACACCTGACTCATTGGGCAACAATATAAAGCTTGTGAAAGATTTAACCATTTGTAAAAATTTTTTCCTCGATAAACCTGAGTTTTTAAAGACTGGATTAAACTAAGATGAGCGGATACGTTATACAAAAAGAACCATTTGTAGTCCCAACAACAGATGGAAAGTTAATAGAAGAATTTTTTGGCAATGCGAGTATTTCACTGGGTGATTACAGTATAGCACATATGGTTGCACCTCCCGGCTGGAGCGAGCCGTTTCAGACACCTGAATTTGATGAAGTAACATTTATAATTTCCGGAAAAAAGAAATTTGAAATAGACCACGTTGAAATGATTGAGGAAGTTGTCTTAGGTAAGAATGAATCGATTTGTATAAAGAAAGGAAGCAAAGTAAGGTACTCAAATCCTTTTGATGAAGCTGTTGAATATATGTCATTCTGCATTCCTGCATTTACTCCTGAACGCGTAAACAGGGAAGAAAGTTAAAAGAGAAAAATGTATAATAATATAATTTTATTTGACGGAGTTTGTAATTTTTGTGATTCGTCGGTAAACTTTATTATTGACAGAGACAAGAAGAATATTTTCAAGTTTGCAGCGCTGCAATCCGAAAAGGGACAGGAGATTCTCGAATACTTCAGCCTTCCCAAAGATGATTTTGATTCATTTGTTTTTATAGAGAATGATAAAGTTTTTAAGAAATCTTCTGCAGCATTAAAGATTGCAAATAAGTTAGGCGGTATCTGGAAGATTTTTTATCCGCTGATAGTTGTACCAAAGTTTTTACGGGATTTTTTTTACAGTCTGATAGCAAATAATCGTTACAAGCTTTTTGGAAAAAAAGATGCGTGCAGAATTCCCACTCCCGAATTAAAACAAAAATTTTTATAGACAATTTTAGTACACTATATTTTAAATGAGTAAAACCAAACAAAAATATTTAGTCACCGCTGCTTTACCATATGCAAATGGATATTTACATTTAGGACACGTTGCTGGAGCATATCTGCCATCTGATATTTACGTCCGGTACAAAAGATTACAAGGTGAAGATGTTATATTCATCTGCGGCTCCGATGAACACGGCACACCGATAGAAATTTCAGCAATAAGAGAGAAAGTCACTCCAAAAGAAATAATTGATAAATTTCATTCTTCCAATAAGGAGTCATTTGAAAAACTGGGAATTAAATTCGATATATATTCAAGGACTTCTAATGAAAAGCATATAAAAACTTCTCAGGAATTTTTTCTTAATTTATACAACAAAGGAATATTAAAAGAAAAAAAATCTAAGCAGCTTTATTCGGAAAAAGATAAAATGTTTCTTGCTGACAGATTTGTTGTCGGGACATGTCCTATCTGCGGATATGAAGATGCGAATGGTGACCAGTGCGAAAACTGCGGCTCGGATTTATCTCCTCTTGAATTAAAAAATCCCCGTTCGAAAGTATCAGGTGATATTCCTGTTATAAAAGAAACAACAAATTTTGTTTTTCCTTTTGCTGATTTTCAACCTAAGCTTGAAGAATGGATTAACTCCAAAAAGGACTGGAAGCCGAATGTAATAAATTATTGCAAAGGCTGGTTCAAAACAGGATTGCAGGATAGAGATTATACACGTGATTTAAAGTGGGGTGTTCCTGTTCCGCTTCCTGACCATGAAGGAAAAGTTATTTACGTTTGGTTCGAGGCTCCCATAGGATACATATCATTTACAAAAGAATTATTTGAGCAGCGAGGTGAGCCTGATAAATGGAAGGAATACTGGCAGGATGAAAATACAAAGCTTATACATTTTATAGGAAAAGATAATATTATTTTTCACGCATTGATATTCCCTGCAATGATAATGGCGCATGGTGATTATATTTTACCCGACAACGTTCCTGCCAATGAGTTTTTAAATATGAACGGCGGAAAGTTTTCTAAAAGCAAAGGAGTGGGTTCTTTAGTTAAAGATATACTGGCTGAGTACAATTCTGATTTAATCAGATATTGCCTTGCATCTACTTTTCCTGAGAATAAGGATTCGGAATTCAGCTTTGATGATGTCATAACAAAAAACAATAATGAACTTGCAGCTATACTGGGTAATTATATTAACAGGACGGTGGTTTTTGCAAAATCTAAGTTTGATAATAAAATCCCCGTAAGACAGAGTGCAAGTGCTGACGGTATAGAAATTTTTGATCACATAAAAGCTCTTGCAAAAACAGCAGCGGAGTTATTCGATGCTTATAAGTTAAAAGATGGATTAACAGAAGTAATGAATATTGTAAGAGCTGCAAATAAATATTTTAATGATTCAGAGCCATGGAAAATTTTAAAAACAGATAAAGATAAATGTGCTGAGATAATAAATAATTGTCTGCAAATTTGTCATTCAATCGCAATCGCTATATCACCGGTACTTCCAAATACATCTGAAGAGATTTTGAAAGTATTGAATAAAGATAAATCTGATTTCTCATGGGATAAAATCGGAGAGATAGTATTACAAAATGATACTGAACTCGGTGAAAATAAAATACTCTTCCCTATTCTTGAGAAAAAAGAACCTGCTCCCGAAATAAAAGAAGAAGATAATTTAATTTCTATTGATGATTTTAAAAAAGTAACTTTGAAAGTGGGTGAAGTTATTGAAGCAGAGAAAGTACCAAACAGTAAAAAATTACTTAAACTCAAACTAAAGGTCGGAGATAAAGAGAAACAAATCGTTTCGGGAATTTCAGAATATTACACTGCAGAATCTTTAATCGGGAAATTAATTATAGTAGTTGATAATTTAAAGCCGTCAAAGTTAATGGGAATCGAATCGGAAGGAATGTTACTTGCTGCAAAGACTGGAAAAGAATTAAAAATTGTAACTGTTGACGGAAACATTAACAACGGAGCAGAAGTAAGTTAATGATTTATAAGTTTGGTAATGTAGTATATGATCTGAATTCAAGAACTCACATTATGGGAGTTCTGAATATTACCCCCGATTCTTTTTCAGACGGGGGAAAATATTTTGAAAACAAAGTTAAGATTGATAAAGTTATAGAAGATGCTGTTCAGATGGAAATGGATGGAGCTGATTTTATAGATGTAGGGGGTGAGTCAACGCGGCCGGGTTCAGAAGCTATTACAATTGATGAGGAGCTTAATAGAGTAATTCCGGTAATAAGCCGTTTAAAAAAGAAAGTAAATGTTCCTATCTCGATAGATACTTATAAGCATCTAGTTGCAGAAGAAGCTTTAAAAGCAGGGGCGGAAATTGTTAACGATATAAGCGGATTTAATTTTGATGAGAAGCTTCCTGAAGTTACTGCAAAGTATAATGCTTCATGTATTTTGATGCACATAAAAGGAACGCCGAGAGATATGCAAAAAAATCCTACATATACGAATGTAGTCGAAGAAGTTTTAGAGTATCTGAAAAATGCAGTTAACAAAGCAGAGGAAGCAGGGATAAAACAGATTATGACGGATGTCGGTATCGGATTCGGTAAAAACTTGCAGCACAATCTAACTTTAATAAGAAATATTTCAAGGTTTAAAACTCTTGGATACCCAATACTGCTTGGAGTATCAAGAAAAAGTTTTATGGATAAAATATATCCTACACCTATGGAAGAAAGACTTGAAGGAACTATAGCGGCAAATTCCATTGGTATTGCAAACGGCGCGAACATTATAAGAGTGCATGATGTTTTAGAAAATAAGAGAGCAAGCAGAATTGCTGACAAATTAAAATGAGCAACATAAAACAAATAGAACTTGATATAGTAGGAATGAATTGCTCGGGCTGCGCAAACAGCATTAACTCCTATTTATCAAAAATGGACGGCGTTAAAAAAATTGATGTCAGCTTTTCTTCTGAGACCGCTAAGATCGATTATGAAGAAAGTCTCATATCCATTCCAAAAATAATTTCTACAATAAAAAGTCTTGGCTTTGATGTTATTGAAGATGAAGAAAGTCTTGAACAGGATAAAAAAGAAAAACTTAAGAAATTACAAAGAACGAAAATATTTACTGCTATAGGATTATCATTAATTGTAATGGTTCTTGCAATGAAAGAGCATCTTGGTATATTTAGCAGTATAACCATACCTTATAATTTTAATTTATTACTTCAATTAGTTTTAACTTCAATTGTAGTTTTCTGGTGCGGAATAAAATTTTTAAAAGGCGCCATCTCTTCGACAAAGTCCGGAGTTCCTGATATGAATGCTCTTGTCAGCCTTGGCACAATGTCTTCGTTTACTTTCAGTTTAGTTATCACCGTAAACCACATCTTTAATTTACAATGGGAAGCACTGGCAACTTCGCATGACGTCTATTACGAAACAGCTGCGATGATAACCACATTTATTCTCATTGGTAATTATCTTGAGCTTGTTATGAAATCAAAAGCTCAGACATCCATTAAGAGTTTAAAAAGTTTACAGAGCAAAACAGTTACTTTAGAGCGAGGCGGTGAAGAAATTACAATTCCATTTAAAAAAGTTAAGAGCGGTGATATTGTTTTAATAAAAACTGGGGATAAAATTCCTGTTGACGGTACTATTACAACCGGCTATTGCGTAATTGATGAAAGCGCGATGACAGGTGAATCATTGCCTCTTGAAAAGAGAGCAGGTGATGAAGTTATAAGTGGTACAATTCTTAAAAATGGGTTTATAAAAGTTAATGCTTCAAAAACCGGAAACGATACCAGGCTCGCAAAGATTATTAACTTAGTTAAAGATGCTTCCGGTTCAAAGCCTGAAATACAAAAACTTGCTGATAAAATTTCAGCAATATTTGTTCCGACAGTAATTTTAATTGCCATAGTAACATTTGTTATCTGGGACTTCATTGTTGGAGTACCATTTTCTGCAGCAATGTTAAATGCAGTTTCTGTTTTAATTATTGCCTGTCCCTGCGCATTAGGTTTGGCTTCACCCATGGCAGTAGTTGTAGGTATCGGACGCTCTGCAGATAACGGAATATTATTTAATAATATTAATGCAATCGAAAAACTTAATAAAATCGATACGATTTGCTTTGATAAGACAGGAACGATAACGACAGGTGAATTAAAGTTTGAAAGCATAATTTCACTTGGAAATTATTCAACGAAGGAACTACTCAAATATGTTTTTTCATTGGAGAAACACTTCAATCATCCAATAGCGAAATCAATTGTGCATCATTGCTTAGATAATGGTATTGGATATTTCTCCGATGTTGAGGAACTGAATAATGAGCAGGGACTAGGAGTGACCGGCTTAGTTAATAAAAAAGATGTTTCCATTGGAAGTCTTCGTTATATTAAAGAAAAAGTGCTTACGAACACTTATACTGAAACAAGTTTCAGAGAGTTTGAAAATCTCAACTCAAAAGGAAATTTATTTATCAGTATCAATAATGAAATAAGCGGAAGAATTTCATTTGATGAAGATATTAAAGAAGAGTCACGGGAAGTAATTGAAACACTAAAAAGAAACGGATTTGAAGTCTGCATGATTTCAGGTGACAATGAACTTGTAACTAAGAGTATTGCAAAGGAAGTAAGCATCGAGACATATTTTTCAAATGTATTTCCCGAAGATAAATTAAAAATTGTTAAAGAGCTGCAGTCAAACAATCAAAAAGTTGCAATGATTGGTGACGGGATAAATGATGCTCCTGCTCTTGCAAAAGCTGATGTAGGAATTGCGATTGGAACGGGTACTGATGTTGCAATTGACAGCGCTGATGTAATTTTAGTTAAAGGCGATTTAAGAAGTATTTCTAAGTCAATCAACATTTCAAAGAAGACTGTTAAGATTATTAAACAAAATATTTTCTGGGCTTTCTTTTACAATATAATTGCAATTCCGTTAGCAGCAGGTTTGCTTTCCCCTATTGGAATTATAATTAGTCCGGTACTTGCTGCAATGCTTATGGCTTTCAGTGATGTAGTAACAGTTATTGGAAATTCACTAAGATTAAAAACAGTAAAAATCTAAACTATATAAAATGATCAAATTAAATTTAATTGCCTTCTCAATTGCAGTTGTGTTTCTTTTTGCAGGCTGCGGAAAAAACGAGACAAAAACAGCTGAGAATAAACCTGTTGAAACAAAAACTGAACAAGTAAAAACCGAAAGCACGAGCAACGCTCAAACTTCTGATAAAAATGTTCAGACAGTAGAATTCAAATGCAAAGGAATGACTTGCAGCAGCTGCGAGAATAAAATTTCCAGCGAAGTAAAAAAATTAAAAGGAATAAAAGAAGTCATAGCTGATTCAAAAACAAAAACAGCAAAGATAGTTTATGCTGCAGGCGAAGTTTCAGCAAAAGATATTGAGAATGTAATTAATAAGGCAGGTTACGATACGGAAACATCAAAGTCAGATAATCCTCATGATTGTTCAAAGGAGAATTCTGAAGAGTGTAAAGATAAAAAAGACGGAAACAGCGATTGCTGCAAAGACAAGAAAACAAAGAAGAAATCTAATCTGTAAATAATTTTATAGCTGGCGGAGGTAACTTCGTCAGCTTTTTAATTTCTTCACCCACTCATCATATTTATAATCATACTTCTTTTCTATAATCGAATCAAGTTTTGTCGAATCAAAAATTGTATCACCTGATTCCAGTTTTAAATCAACTTCAGGCCAATCAGTAAACTCTACAACTACACCAAATTTATCAGCAATTATTTCAGCAGCATTTTTCAAGTTAAAAGTTTCTCCTCCAATGTTGTAAACATCGTTTAAAGTCTTTATTGAATTAGTGGCAGACCACATAGTTGTACATATATCTTTAATATGTGAAAATGTTCTTTTCTGAGAGCCATCACCATATAAGCTGATATTTTCACCTTTTGAAGCTTTATTTAAAAAGAAACCAACCGTACCGAATGAATATTCATTGCCTACATTATTTCCATATGGTACACAGATTCTGAATATAGTGTAATTTAGTCCAAACATGTTGTTATACATTTTCAAGAATTGTTCACATGAATATTTATTTATAGCATAGGGAGTTTTGAATTCTTTTTCTGAATCTTCTTTTAATGGAGTGTCTTTTATTCCTTTATATACTAATCGAGTTGAGGGAAAAATAATCCGCCCCTTGTAATTTTGTTCTTTTAGTGTGTCTATAATATTTAATAAACCAAGCTCATTCACTCTGATGTAATCCTCATATTTTGTGAATCCTGCCCCTGTTCCTGTTAATCCGGAAAAAATAAAAATAAAATCTGAATCGAAGTTGATTTTAGAAACTTGTGATTTATCTGAAATATCTAAAAAAGAATATTGAAGATTAGAATGGATAGAATCTGTTTGAACATCAAAGAGTTCTAAATCAATATTTCCAAGGGAGTTTAAAAAATGAGTGAAGTTTTTACCTATATAACCATTGGAGCCGAGGATTTGAACTTTCATAAGAGAGTATCAATCGTTTAGTTTTTCTTCGATGATATAGATTGGACGATGTTTAACTGTTTCAAATGTTTTTCCTAAATATAAGCCTACCATTCCAAGTACGGAAATTATTAATCCTGAAAAAAACCAGATGGAAATAAATAAACTGGTCCAGCCTGTAACATTTACTTTTCCTTCAAAAAATAAAATCACAGCGTATATAGAATACAAAGCCGAGATAAACGAAATTATCAGACCAAGTTTTACTGCGAGACGCAAGGGTTTATCAGAAAAAGATAGAATAGTATTAACTGCAAGGTCGAGTCGTTTTTTGTAAGAATAAGATGATTTCTTTCCGTCTTCCCTATCGGCATGTTCAATTTTTAAGGTTGTAAGTTTAAATCCCACCCACTTGACCATCGTGGGAAAATATCTGTGATAATCTCCCATGGATTTTATTGCATCAACAACTTTTCTGCTCAGTACTGCAAAGTTAGCTACGGTATCATCCTGCTTTGTTCCGGTTAGATATCCAAGCAAAGCATAAAAATATTTTGAGAGCATTTTTTTTATTATGTCATCTCTTCGCTGAACTCGGCTTGCAAGTACTATATCGTATCCTTCCAAAGCTTTATTATATAAGTTTGGAATTTCCTCCGGTCTGTCCTGTAAATCGCAGTCCATTATAACAATCCAGTCACCTTTTGCATTTTCCATACCTGCAGCAAGTGCATGCTGTTGACCGAAATTTTTGCTGAGTTTAATTCCTTTTACAAGAGAGTGCTTTAAACAATTCTCTTTTATTTTTTTCCATGAGCTATCGGGACTGAAATCATCAACAAGTATAATTTCAAAATCAGATGTTATTTTAGAAACTGATGCAATTACCCTTTCGACTAATGCATCAACTAATTTTTCCGCATTATATACAGGGCTTACAACTGATATTTGAATTTCATTATTCAATGATAATTTCAATTATTTTTTCTTTCGACAGAATAAGGTCTGGTGATGTCCTGCATTGAATGGTTTTGAAAGTCCGAACAATACTAATGTTGCAAATTTATAAACTCCTGCCACTATTGGATTATTTGACGGAACATCAACCGCTTTCAGTTTATAATTATGATTTCGGATTTTAAAAACTTCCATACCTTCCATTTCAATAACTTTTTTCAGTGACTTATTGGAATAATGCTGCAAGTGGTGATGGTCATACAATCTGTCATGAGCAACGGAAAATCCAATTCCGTTCAATGCTCTAGCGAGTTTATATATTATACTGTTGTTATGAATTGTGTTTACTATAAGAATTCCGTCATCCGTCAAAGCGTCATGCATTTTTTTAACAAATAAACGAGGATCAGGCACGTGTTCTATCACCATAAAATTCGTTATAGCATTATATTTTTCCGGCACATCCCATGTAAGAAAATCTGCCGCTATAAATTTTATTCCGGGTGATTCATTTGTAACAAAATCCATCCCGGTTAAATCCATAGAAGGGTCAATCTTATGAATGTGTTTCAGGAAGCTCCCTGTTCCGCATCCTACATCAAGCATTTTTATTTTTTTGCCTTTCAGAAAATCCTTAATGACATTCAGACAATATTCAAATAAAGGAGTATCGGGATTTGCAAACCAGTTCTTATGTGTTTCTATAAAATAATTTTCATTGTATGGCTCTTCTTCTTCTTTTGGAATGATAGTAAATGTGTGGTCGCATGCATCGCATTTATACAAACTCATTCTGGCATTTTTCAGATACGTATTTTTATTGTAACAAATAGGACAAGGGTAAGACATAGTTCAATTTAATTTATAAAGTTTTTTGTGCTTAGCAATCTGATTTCTTCCTGCAGCTTAGCCTGATTTAATAATTTTTTATAGTGAGTATCAAAATCTTTTTCTTTTATTGCGCGAATAAATTCATTTAGAATATTCACAAAATGATTATCTGCTGGAACAGGAAATTCCTGTCTGTGATTATCTTTTTCGATTACAATCATCGGTGAGTAATTTGGCTGTGGAGTAAAAGCTCGCAGAGCAGTTATTTTCCCTTTTGAGCCCCATAACTCATAGTTACATTGGTAAAAATTGTCAAATCCAAAAGCAATTTCTGCTGCAACAGAAGTATTACTTGCTATATATGCAGAGCCGAAAATATCAACATCAAAAGATTTATCAATAAAAAGATTTGAAGCTTTTACCATAACATCGTAGCCTAAAAACATTTGTGCAGCTTTTATTGGATAACCTGCTGCATCAAGTAAAGAACCGCCGCCGAGTGCTTTATTGTAACGGAAATTATCTTTAGGGAGCGGCGGAAAACCGAACGAACTTCTGAATAATCTTAACTCCCCAATCTCGTTATTTTTAATTAAGTCCAAAACAAATTTATGCTGCGAGTGATATTCGAACATATAATTTTCCAAAAGCAAAAGATTTTTTTCCTTTGCTAAGTTTACCATAGTTTCAACTTCCGTATAATTCATACCAAGTGATTTTTCAGCAATGATATGTTTTCCGCTCTCTAATGCTTTTACAACATACTCCAAATGCATTCCTGTTGGAAGCGGAACGTATAGTGCATCTATGTCTTTTCTTGAAATTAAATCATCGTATCCTACAACCGCTTCGCATTGAAATTTTTCAGCATACTCATTTGCTTTTTCAATTGTTCTGCTTGCAACTGCAACTAAATTAAAATCAGGAATTGATTTTATTGCAGGGATTACAGAACGCATTGCTATATTTGCACAGCCAAGAACGCCAATATTCATATTATATAAACCTTGCAGAGGAAATTAAGCTCCGCGCTTCAATGTTTAAATAATTGTTAAATTTCAAAAAGACCTGTATCTGATTCAATGTCATCCAAATAAAATTTTCCGGAACTTCTATCGGAAAATTTTCATCTACTTCAATTATTAAATTTTTATTCTGCTCTCTGTAAAATCTGCCGCCCTCTTCTGACTGATAAGCAGAATACAGTATTTGTTTTTTATCTACATTAAGAACGTAATTCAAAAATTCAGGTTCGTATTCACTTAATCCTTTTCGGTAATTACCAGTCAGACATTGCAATGTAGGAGCAAGTTCTATTATATCAAAATTCCCCGCTTCAAGTTTTGCCTGAACAAGAAAATGATAGACTCCGTTTATTTTTTTAATCAGAAATGCAATGATACCTTCCTGAGCAGATTTTATTAACGGCTGTGACCAGGATTTAACTTCCCGGTTATCAATCTGAACGTTTACTGCTATTACTGAAAAGTACTTTTTATCCACGTGATAGATAGAATAATCATCTTTATACCAGTTTTTTACATCCTTTAATGGTATCTGCCTTACATCTAAATCATATTTAGATTTTATTTTTGTAATCCACGAAATTATTTCATCTGTTTCATTAAGATGATTTTCAGTATTAATAAAAGAATTCAATAAGTCTTTACCAAAGCCGTCATTAATTTTTATATCAAAATTTTCCACATCAAAAGGAATACAGGAGATAACAGTGCGTGTATCCATATTAACGACATTGTCGTTCATCATCATTTTTTTTATCTGTCCTAAAGTAAGCCATCTGAAATTTTCATGAATTTCGATATCATCTTCAACTTCAATGATGATATTCCTGTTTCTCTTCTTTAAAAATCGTGCGCCCTGCTCAGACTGGAGCTGATCAAGTAATACTCTTGATTTTTTTTCCCCATTAAAATATTCCAAATACAAAGGTTTTTTACCTTTATGAACCTGTGAATAATTACTTCTTGTTGCCTGAATTGTAGGTGATAACTGAACATAATTAATATTGCCGGGTTCAATCTTAGCCTGCATTAAAAAATACAGCACTCCGTTAAACTTTTTTGTTATTATACCAAGGTATCCGACTTCAGGCTGATTTATAATCGGTTGAGTCCATTCAGGAACTTTACCCCAGTTTGTTTTTACATCAATACCTTCTATTGAAAAGAACTTGCCTGATACATGCCTTAAATTTCCCGTTGATTCATCAAAATACCAGTCAGGCATTTCACTGAATTTTATTTCATCTATCTTTACATGAATTCTATCATTCTCTTTCTTAAGCCAGTCTAATGCATCTTCCGTGCTGATAAACGGATTTTCAAAAGTTAACGCTGAACTTAAAAATAATATTTTCTTTTCGTCTTTTACCAAACTATTATCAATACTAATTCAATTTTTCAAAAGCGTATGCAGCGAATTTTCTATCGGTGGACATGAACTGATTTAACAACTTATAATTCGTCGAATCTTTTAACACATCAAGCTTAACATCTTTTTTGTATTCAGGTCTGTATCCGTAATGAGTATCCCAGATTATGATTGAACCTTTTGGTGACTTTGATAAGTTCTCCATGTTCAGTGTCTGAAACTTCTTGCCTCTCTCGCCAAATACATCACCAAAGAATAAAATATTGCTGTTAGTATAATAAACGTTTTTATCTTTTATTTCCGGAGTGTTTACGTATTCACCGATTTTTATTATTGCTTCATTTTCAGGATTTAATTTCCTCGGCTCATAATTCATAAATAAATATCCTGCAGCAAGTATTAAACTTACAATCGCAATTGTATTAAGATATTTCTGAATGTTCCCACGGCTGATTACAAGAGTCGCGACAAAAAATAAAGTTATACACAAAATTTTTGTAAATTCAGAAGGGTCCTGAACATCTAAACCGTTTGAAGTGTGAGAAAGAAATCCAAGCGTAAGTAATGCCAATACACCTATTATCCCCATGAAAACACTTTTAAATTTTGCATCTGCAAGATTGTTCAAACCTACTGTTGCAAAAAAAGCTGCTAATGGTGAAACGGGAATTAAATATCGCCACGTACCCGGATTAACACCCTTCAGCATTAATGCAACGGGAACAAGAAACATCAGAGTAAAAACTATATAAATTAAATCGAAACGTTTAAAATATTCTTTTGTATTTTTACCTATAAAGCCAAGGTAACCGGATAAAAATAATGCAAGGCATATAGGTCCAATAATAAAAATATAAACTTTGAAATAGTGTAATGCTCCGCGGTTTGCTCCGCCGAAATCCATTTCTCCGACATTCTTCATTTCATTAATTATAAACATAATATCACCGGATTGCAGATATCCTGCAAACATATACAGCAAAGGAAAAATACCCAAAGAAATTATAGCAAGATAATTTTTTCTCATAACAAACATAACTGCAAGTATGAGTCCGAGTAAGGCAACTTCCTGACGGACTGTAAATAAATATCCAAGTATTAATCCGCTTAAAAAAAGTTTATCTTTTTTGTAGAAATAGATGACAAATATAAGAAGTAAACCTGAGAAAATTTCTGCATAAGAACGGAAAGATAAATCAAAATAAAGCGGCTGCAGTGCAAGGAGTAAAGCTCCGAAAAAAGCATACTTAATTTTGTATTCCTTAAGCAGAACATAAGTCATGAAAACAGTTACGGAAGCAATCAGAGAATTGAAAAATAAAACGCCCTGATATCCCATTAAACTGGGTATTACCATAACCAGCTTGTAGCCTGTCTTTGGCCAATTGCCAAGAATTGCGCCGGGATGAGTCCAGAAATCCCTCATATTGAGGTAGTGACCCATCTCGTCATCCTGATAAAAACCTGTAGATGATTTGCTGACGATAAAATAAATTACCGCTAAAATTGGTATAATAAGCCAGAAATACTTTTCGAAAATTTTATCTAAATCTGGTGCCTTAGTTTCTGTTTTCGAGGAGACTTTTTGAGTTGAAGTTTTTGCCATAAAGAGAAAGATAGTTATACAGTTTGAGAAATAAAATTTATAAAAAAAACTCTATTTTTACCTATGAAAAATATTTTAGGTTTTAGGGTTGAATTTGTATTAGAAAAAATTTAATTTTGGTTTGGGATCGAGGTGAGATACTACGATTCCTTTCTTAGAGGGATGCCCGTCAGCTATGTTGGCGGGCATTTTTTTTGTCCAATTCTGAGCTAAAATCACAAAAGTTTCGCGAAAATTTTTTTCATAAAAATAAATACATATTTATCCATAATTTTATTTCCGGATTATGTAAAGTTGATTTTATCTTCCTGTTTTTTCTTCCACATATTTGAACGAAATCCGCTCCTTTTTTCTGAATTTTTCCTGTCAAGTATTTTTTTATAAAAATCACCTATTACTACTAATGAGATTTGTATTTTGAAAATTATATTAAGTCTGAATATTTTATTCTCAGTAAAAAAAAATTAAAAATATTTTTATGGCAGGAAAAGTTACACGCGCAAAAATAACTAAAGCTATTCCCTTCAGCTTTGGAATTTTACAAAACATTGCAGACGATTTACGTGTCACCCGTTCAGCAGTTTCACGTTTTATAAACCTCCCCGATAACAGTGACCTGAAAGAACTTATCACAGAAGAGGGAGAAAGAATTTCCGACTACGCAAAAATGAATGTTGCAAGAAATCTTATCACCGGTGATATCGAAGCTGCTAAATGGTTTCTTTCAACTTTTCCGAAAGGATTAAAAAATCCGCGAAGAAAATACAAATCAAAAAAAGATGACTGGAAGAACCAGCCGCAGATTACTTTTGAGCGCAGCGCTCAAAAACTACGTCAGGGATTTTATAACAGGCTTATGATTATTGACAGGACGAGAGAAGATATTAACCCAAGGCAGCTGCCGGGGAGGAAAGAAATTATAATCCATGATTAAAGAAATTCCCCCATGTAAGGGGGAATTTCGGAAACAGGAATTTATTTTTTTAAAGAGGAACAGATAATCCAATAGTTGTATTTACCCAGTTAGCCTTAACGCCGCCTGTAGTGAATGGATTATGATATTTTACTTTGAGATTAACAATAAGCTTATCGCTGAAGAAACCTTTGCTTACTCCACCGCCAAGATTAATTCCTGCGTAAGTCTTGCTTTCTAAAACAATTCCGAAAACTTCAGCTTTTAAAGTGTAAGCTCCCAAGCCTGCCTCGCCAAAAAATTTGTATTCTGACTCAGGTTGAAAATAATATCTTCCGTTAACAGTAACTTCCCAGAACGTGGCGTTAACATCCCACGTAGCAGCGGCTGTTGCTACAAGAGCATAATTATAATTCAGCCGGTATGAAGATTCTAAACCAAGATGAACATCGGTAGGACTATCGCCTCCTCCGGAAGTAAATGATGAGATGCCTAAATTCAGTCCTGTATAAAGTTTGTTAATTGTCTGTGCATTTGAAGAATTTGAAAAGCATACAATAGCGCACAGCACTACTACAAAAAATAGTGAGATTTTTTTCACGAGAGTTTGTGGTTTGATTTTTTAAATGGATGTGGGATATGCGATAGTAATATTGCGATTTGTATGATGAATTACAAATGCAAACAGAGTATAGACTTTAGCGAGTCTAGTGCACTTCATAAGAAAGCTTGAAGGGATATTAGGTATAGCGTAAAAGCAAGAACTTTCAAAACACGATGTATGTCCCCCTCCTTACTAAGGAGGGGGCAGGGGGTGGTTTAATGTGTGCTATGAATTTAGAAAAATTACTAAATTTCTGAATGAAATTATTCAATCAGACAAAATATAAGGAATTCAGAAAAGAATTAAGAAATAATTCTACAGTTGGGGAACAAGTGTTATGGCAAAAATTAAAGGGAAGCCAGTTTTTAGATTTGAAATTCAGACGACAATACAGTGTAGAAAAATATGTTATAGATTTTTATTGTCCTGAACTTAAATTGGGAATTGAAGTTGACGGTGCATCTCATAACAGAGAAACCTCAAAAGAAGATGATGAAGCGAGAACAAGATACTTAAACGCTCACGCAGTTAATATTGTTAGATTTAAGGATTACGAGATTATAGAAAATGTTGAAAAGGTATTGCAAATACTGGAAACAAAAGTTATGAAATTGAAGCAAACGTAATCGACTCTCCCTCTCACGCTAAAGCGGGACTCGATAATTGAAAGCTTACTAAGGAGGGGGCAGGGTTTAAAATAAAATATTATTTGTAAAAAACACGTTTGGTGCTCCCCCTCCTTACTAAGGAGGGGGCAGGGGGTGGTTTAAGGAATAATTTTTTATTCTTACTAATAGGTTATTTTAAAATCTCTAAAAAATAATTATATTTTGCAAATTTAATATTACCCCTATGCCATTAATTTATAATTTAAAAGAAGAGTTAGATGTAATTCTACCGAAAGCAACTGATGTAAAGATTGCAGTTGCTTTAGCTAAATATACAGCTTTCAATAATCTTCGCAATCTTATTAAGCCTTCAATTCCTCAATCTTATATTTTGGGGATAGATTTACCCACAGATTATGAAGTATTTGAAACACTTTTTAAGGAAAAAGTAAATTCAAGAGTTTATATTTACACAGATAAGGTATTTCACCCAAAAGTTTATATATTAGAACTTGGAAAGACCCTAACTGCCTATATATCTTCAGCAAATTTGACTGATGCAGGATTTGTTCGAAATGAAGAAGTTACCTATAAAACAGAAAATGATGAGGAAATAAAAAATTTAATAGAGTGGTATAACCAATTATATAATGAATCAAATATTATTGATGAAAATTTCTTAAAGAAATACAAAGAAAGAAACAAAGATAAAAAAATAGAAGATGCTGAAAACAAAAGAACTTTTTTTATAAATGGTTTAAAAAATGAATTTGGTAAAAGTCATTATAAAGATATGGATGAATATTTAAGAGAACAAGAAATAGATATAACTAAGTTTAATTATTCTGACCAATTTTTTAAATTAGAACATTATTTAGCATTTGAAGACCACAAAATTAAAAATGTCAAGTTTAACGATGAAAGACATGCAGTAGTTCAAAAGTTTTTAGAACTTCATGAAGCAATTTATAACCAATTCAAATCGTATAGTTTGAATTCTTTAAACGCACATTACAAACCTAGATATATTACCTCTTTATTCGATTTTGCTCAAACAGATCCTAGAGCATTAACAAGCATTTGGCTTCATTATGGGAAAAGCAAAAAAGAACTAGATATGTTTGAAGATCCAAATGAGAAAAGAGAGCTAAGGCGATACAATGACAATAATGAAGATGACCAAGGTTCATTTATCAATCATATTCGCATACAATGCTATCTTAGGAAAAACTGTTTTGGTATTTCATTATTTATAGGAAAACCCAATGGAAGTTTATGGGATAGAGATAACTTAAGAAAAATTCTAAAAAATACAGAAGATAGAAAAAAGCTATTAGATATTTTGAGAGAATTAAACGGAGATTATTGGATAAATTATTATTGGCCAAATACTGAAGAAAAATACTTATTTATTCACAAATCGACTGAAGAACAAATAATAAAATTTTTACAGATAGATGATGACGGCTCTTACTTTTCAATTGGAAAAGAATTTAGTCCTGACAATTTTTTGATTTCTACGAAAAATATCAGCCAAACAATATTAAAAGAATTTCAATTGCTTTATCCATTATATGAGTTGATAAAGAAAAATATATAATTATTCTTTAAACCACCCCCTGCCCCCTCCTTATTAAGGAGGGGGAATACTATTTTTTTTTACAAACAAAGGTTACTAAATAAACCATCCTATCTTTTAATACGGAGGGGAAATACGATATATTCTTTTTACAAACATAATTACTCGTTAAACCACCCCCTACCCCCTCCTTAGTAAGGAGGGGGGACACTATTTTTTATAAACAAAAGATACTAATTAAAACCACCCTACCTTCTAGTACGGAAAAGGAATTCATATTTTTATTTAATTTATAAATGGTAGAGTATTTATACCCAACAAAAAAACCCTTGCACTACTCTCTCTGATGCAAGGGTTTTATTAAATTATTAAACGGAAGGTAGAAATTACTTTATAAAAAATGTTCTTTTAAATTATTTAATAAGCATCATTTGTTTTGTTTGCGTAAATGTATTTGTTTTCAGTTCATAAAAATATATACCTGATGAAAATTCAGAGGCATTCCATTTATATTCATAGCTGCCGGGAGATTTTACTTCGTAATCAACCTCTTTTACTTTCTGCCCTATTAAATTATAAATGCTAAGCTTTACATCGGTTAGTGCAGGTATATCAAATTTAATTGTAGTCGAAGGATTGAACGGATTCGGATAATTCTGATAAAGACTGAACTTAGACGGCGTTACGCTTTGAAGCGGTTCCTGCACACTCACAGATGCATCGCCAAATCTGTAAGCGCGGTAACTGCATATTCCATCTGGCAATGTAAGCTCAAAAACTTTTTCCCTGTTAGCATTCACCTCAGTGACAGTAGGATTCGCCGCTCCCCATCCGATTATTGTATTACCGTTTGCAAGCCTTTGCGTATATCCCATAGCATAACCGTATGTGGACCTGTTATTAATGTACTGCCAGACTAATTTAGCAGTATGGCGTGTTTCATCAAGCTGATATTCAGCAGCTCTGGAAAAAAAAGTAGGGTCACTATCAGCATTGGGTTCTCCTGTGGGGTCTCTGGTAAACCGGTAGTTTCCATTATCAAAAATCGAAATATTTCCGTTTGCAAGTCTTCTTACTGCATGCTGATAAGAAAATTTTATTGAATCATTTAAAAAAGTAAACTGATTATGCCTCCCGCCGAATCTCCACATTATTTCCCCGTTGCTTCTGTTTATTTTTGTCAGTTCTTCCTGATGCCTGCTGGATATTATTATATTTCCGTCGTTATCAAGCTCGATAGCATTCCCGTGCACATAGTCAATCTGATGCGCATAAAGATTTTCATATACAGCATCGGTTATCTCAAAGTTATCCCAGCTTCTCCATTGAAAAATAACATTTCTTGCTCTATCCAGTTCCTGTATTACCAGACCTGTAACTATTGCAGCGGAGTCTCCGCCCGCAATAAAATTTCTCATATCTACTAACTGAGGATCATAGCTCATTAATAATATGTGATTGCTGTTATCAACCAAACGGAGCTCATGCAGGTCCGTACTGTACCCGTTACCGCAGTAGAAGCTATCTATAATTTCATAGTTCGAATTCATTTCAATAAATTTTGCTGCCCGGCTATCATAATACGTCATGTTTCCGTCCGGCTGTTTTTTAAAATCTAAGCAGTTAGAAGGCATCTCCCTGTAAAATACCGGTTTCCCTGAATTTTCTAAAATCATTAAATAAGGTGTGTTAGCAGTTCCGAATATGGAAAAATTACTAAGGTAAATATATCCCGGACTTGGCGCATCCGAATTAGAAACTGTTATCTGTGGAAAATCAAGCGGCAATGATGCCGTTCGCCTTGAAGAATTATTGACAGTATTATTACTGATACTATACATTATCGACTGTATTCCCATTTCTTTATTAAGCACATCTAATGGTTCAGAGGGTAATGTCTGTTTTTCAGTTTGAAATTTAAAGCTTAGCTCTTCCGTGAATTTGTTTTTTGTTCCGGATGAAACCTTAACAAATACCGTTTCATCATTAAAGAATTTACTGTCAGGATAAAAAATTGCTGTATATCCGTCATCGCTTATTCGGGATGAAAATGTATGCTCGCCTGATTTGCTTCCAATAATAGAAACCGATTTTTCATTTAAATAACCGGAAGCAATTTTTTGGCTGAACCTGATGGAAACAGATGTAGATGTTTTATTATACTTTGAATCAGGTTTGGGAATGAGTAAAACAGGATTGGAATTCGGTAATGCCGATTGTACAAAGAGAAATAAAAAAAAGACAAGAGGGACTGCTTTCATCTCTTTTGATTTTAGTTTTTTGGTGAATAACGGTGAATTATTCAGGAATAATGGTGAATTAAACCTTGAATTTGGTGAATTATAGCTTACTTATATTGTTTGAAGTACGACAATCTATTTATTAAATGGTTTAATGGTTTATTAATATATTAGACGGAAAATTTTCGGAGAACTTACAAGGATAACCCAAAAACCCTCACACGATTATCTCATGAGAGGGCTTTGGTTTTACTAATAGTGACTCTTTAAATTTCAGAGTTCTGATATCAGACTTCAGATATTAATTCTGAATTCTGCACTCTGAATTCTTAATTCGATTTAATTCTCATTTTGTAGAATGAACGCCATACGAAAATAAGAGCGATTGCGAAGAAAATTAATCCGATTTTCGGAGCAATTTTTCTGAAGCCTTCAGAGATTGCAATTTCCATAGCAAGAAGTCCGAACAATGTTGTGAACTTAATTATAGGGTTCAATGCTACTGAAGATGTATCTTTGAAAGGATCACCAACTGTATCACCGATAACTGTTGCATCATGTAACGGAGTTCCTTTTTGTCTTAAGTCAGTTTCAACAACTTTCTTTGCATTATCCCATGCGCCGCCGGCATTAGCCATGAAGAGAGCCTGGAATAAACCTATAACTGCAATAGCAATAAGGTAAGCAATAAAGAAACATGTCGGTGCTGATGCTGCAAGAGCAGATTTAATATCCATTCCGGGAACTAAATCGGAAGGGGCTGAGAACATTGCAAAAGCAAGAGCGAAACAGAAAATTGCGATGAAGATATTGAACATACCCTTCTGAGCATATTCAGTACAGATCTTCACAACTTCTTTTGATTTTTCCGTTGATGCAGACATATCTGCATTTTCATCAAGGTTAATATTTCTCTTAATATATTCAACCGCTCTGTAAGCGCCAACTGTAACTGCCTGTGTAGATGCGCCTGTAAACCAGTATATTACTGCGCCTCCGCAGATAAAGCCGAGAAGCGACCAAGGATTTAATAAGTTAAGAACAAGCTCAGGCTCAAATCCTAAAGTGCTTTTTAATACAAGGATTAGAGAGAAAATCATTGTTGTAGCACCCACAACTGCTGTTCCGATAAGCACCGGCTTTGCAGTAGCTTTGAATGTATTTCCTGCGCCGTCGTTTTCTTCAAGGTAAAGCTTAGCTTTCTCCCAGTCAGGTTTGAAACCGAAATCTCTTTCGATATCTGCTGAATTTTTTTCTTTGTTTTCTTCGATAAGTGAAAGTTCGTAAACTGACTGAGCGTTATCTGTAACAGGACCATATGAGTCAACGGCGATTGTTACAGGACCCATACCAAGGAATCCGAATGCAACAAGACCGAATGCAAAGATAGCAGGGTAAATCATAATTTCAGGTGAGCCTGCAGGATTTATATTGTGCGATGCGTAGTAAGCTGCAAACATAAGTCCGAAGAATACCATACCTTTCCAGAATGCAGAGAAGTTACCTGCAACAAGACCGGAAAGAATTGTAAGTGATGCGCCGCCTTCTTTTGATGATTCAACAACTTCCTGAACGTGAGCTGATTTCGGCGATGTAAAAATTTTTGTGAACTCGGGGATAAGCGCTGCGCCGAGTGTACCGCAGGATATAATAATGGAAAGCGTCATCCATAAATTATTTGCAAGATGACCGATTAAAACATATGATACTGCGAACGTAACAAGAATAGAAAGGATAGATGTAATCCAGACTAAAGATGTTAACGGTTTTTCGAAATCTAAATCTTCAGCTTTTGAATATTTTGCGCTGGAGTAAACTTTATTAATATAGAATGCTGCAATAGATGTAAGAATCATAAGCACGCGCATAACGAAAATCCAGACGAGAAGCTCTGCCTGAAATCCAGCGCCTGTTACTGCAAGAACGATAAATGAAATAAGCGCAACACCTGTTACACCGTATGTTTCAAAACCGTCAGCTGTCGGTCCTACAGAGTCACCTGCGTTATCACCGGTACAGTCGGCAATAACACCCGGGTTACGGGGATCATCTTCTTTGATTTTGAAAACAACTTTCATTAAGTCAGAACCGATATCAGCAATTTTTGTGAAGATACCGCCGGCGATTCTGAGAGCAGATGCTCCAAGAGATTCACCGATTGCAAAACCTATAAATGAAGCTCCTGCAAGTTCACGCGGAACGAACAAGAGAATGATAAGCATTAAGAATAATTCAATACAAATGAGCATAACACCGATTGACATACCGGCATCAAGCGGGATGTTCAAAAGGTTTAACGGTCTTCTTTTTAAAGAAGCGAAAGCCATACGTGAGTTAGCGAGCGTGTTCATTCTTATACCGAACCAAGCTACACCATAAGAACCAAGAATACCAATTACCGTCCACATAAGAATCAGTACAACTCCGCCTGCTGACTGATGCTGCAGGAATCCGAAATAAAATCCGATGATGGCGCCGATAATAACAAAAAGAATAAACAGAAATTTTCCCTGCTGAATAAGATATGTTTTACAGGTTTCAAAAATGATCTGTGAAACATCCAGCATGGATTTATGGGCAGGAAGTTTTTTAACTTTAATGAACTGCATTAAAGCGAAAAGCAAGCCCAGAACACACACAGCGAAACCCATATAAAGATATTGGTTTTGTGCCGCTGAGAACTCGGGAATTTTAAGGTCGGCTTCGCTTGCAAACGCAAACACAGGTAACACCAGCACCATTAAAATAGAGAGTAATAAGTTTTTTTTCATGTATATTTTTGGTTGAATAAATTAAAGCCTGCAAGTAATGCTGCTTTATTCTTTTGTTATAAAGCTTCTGTTGTATTCATTCATTACTTGAACAATATCTTTTGTCAGAAAACTAATGATACAGTTAAAATAATGCGGGAGAAGCTGCTTGATTACTTCAATTTCTTCATCTGTAAAATTCGAGAGAACATAGTCTACGTAATCTTCCCCTTTGATGATTTCTTCAGGACCGATACCAATTCTCATTCTCGGGAATTCAATTGTATTAAGATGATAGATAACATTTTTGATTCCGTTGTGGCCGCCGTCAGAGCCCATTCTTCTCACACGGATTGTTCCAAGCGGAAGCTGGAAGTCATCATAGATAAGAAGTATATCGGAATATTTTATATTGTGTGTGTCTGCGAATTCTTTAACAGCAGGTCCGCTGTTATTCATAAAGGTAGTGGGCTTTAACAGGATAAAGTCTTCATTATCGATTTTTCCCTCAGCGTAGAACCAGTCACCTTTGCCCGCTTTAAAGGTGAGACCGAGATTATCGGAAAGTAAATCGAGAACTATGAAGCCTATGTTGTGACGGTTTAATTCGTATTTAGAACCTGGGTTGCCAAGACCAGCGATTAATTTCATTGTTCAATTTAGTTTATCCCTTTTTACAAGGAAATAATTATTTTCTAAAACTTATATCAATAACAGCGGGGAACTATCTTAATACTTGTGCCAGAGTGCCTTAGAAAATTTTCTCTTCTCCCTTTGTGAGGAAGAAGAGAATTATAATATAAATATTTTAAATGAAATTTTAGATGTGAATATTACTGTAGTACTAAATTATTTTGCTTCTTCTTTCTTACCCTTTGCAACTACTTCAGGTTCTTTAGTAGCATCTGCGCCTTCAGCTGTTGCTGCATCTGTTACACCCTTAGGAGCAACAACACCGACTATAGTAGCATGTGAATCATTAATGAACTTTACGCCTTCATATTTCAAATCAGAAATCTTAATTGAGTTTCCTATTTCAAGACCGGCGATATCTATATCTATAGAACCCGGAATATTTTTAGGAAGACAAATCACTTCAAGCTTATGATATACGTGCTGTAATAATCCGCCGTTTCTTACACCGATAGGGTTACCTGTTAAATGCACAGGAACTTCAATGTGGATTTCTTTATCTTCGCTTAATGACTGGAAGTCAAAATGAATCGGTTTATCCGATAAAGGATGAAACTGAACATCTTTTATAATGGCATTAAACTTTTCGCTGCTGCCCTCAATATTAAGATTTACAACATGAGATTCCGATGTGTAAATCAAAGGTCTTAATGCTAATTCATTAACGGCAATAGGAATATTGCCTGAAGCATGTCCGTAGAATATTCCCGGAACCATACCTTTTTTTCTAAAATTTACCGTGGCTGAGCCTCTAAAGTCTTCTCTTTTTACAGCCGTTATATTAATTTCTGACATAGTTGATGAGTTAAAAAATGAATAAACTTTAAAATAAGGGTTTTTATGAATTTAATCAATGTAAAATAATAGCTAATTTCAGGAAACTCAGAAAAAGGTAAAATATTGGAAACATTAAAGAAATTTCTTGAAAAAGAACTAAAAATTGAAGATTCGGGCATCTATCAGCAATTTTTGCAGTACAATGAATTATTAATGGAATGGAATTCAAAAATAAATCTTGTCTCACGCAAGCTCGAAAGCATAGAGAACAATATAATAAACTCTATTTTCTTTCTCACTAAATACAAACTTGAGAATAAGTTCTCTTTAGTTGATATCGGAACAGGCGGCGGCTTCCCGGCCATTCCCTTAAAAATATTATTCCCTGACGCAAGAATTCTGTGCGTTGATTCAATCGCTAAAAAGATAAAAGTTGTTAAAGATGTAATTGATAAAATGGGACTGAGAAAAATCAATGCTATAGTAGGACGAGGTGAAGTAATCGGAAAAGATAAAGATTATAAACATCAGTTCGATTACGTTACGGCAAAAGCAGTAGCGCCAATAAAGGAAGTTAAAATTTTCGGAGAGGATTTTTTAAAATCCAACGGCAAATATATTTTAATAAAAGGCGGTGATATCTCTGAAGAAGTCAATGCAATGAGAGATAAGCCGAAGATTATTTTATATGAAGGAATGGAAGAGTACGGAGTAGAAGATAAGAAGCTGGTGGTGATAAAGGCGTAACTTTCAGTTATGAGTTATGAATTACGAGTTATGAATTATGGAAGTCACTCATTCAGTAAAACAAAATTCCTCCCTTGAGGGAGGTGGCGAGCGAAGCGAGACGGTGGGTGTTAGTTCAAAACACCCCTCCCCGACTGCGTCGAGACTCCCCTCAAGGGGAGAGTTTTACTGCCCTCTTAATCCTCCTCCTTGTATAAGGAGATACTTTTGCGTTCCAACGCCGGAGCATTGGAACGAGAACGAAATTGACCTGACAGTTCGCCATGGCGAATTAATCCTGTCAGGTCTTTTACATTTAACTCTGACTTAAACCACCCCCTCAGTCCCCCTCCTTGTAAAGGAGGGGGAAGACATATTTTACGTTCCAACGCTGGAGCATTGGAACGAGAACGTAATTGACCTGACAGGATTGAAAACCTGTCAGGTCGTTTACATTATAGACCACCCCCTCAGTCCCCCTCCTTGTAAAGGAGGGGGAAGACATTCGCGATTAATCTATACTTCTTAAACTAAACAAAAAAGGCGGGGGAATCTTACGATTCTCTCCGCCTTTGTTTTAGGGGTAATGAATTAATTTGAACTTATTTTACAAGAAGCATTTTTCTTATTTCAGAGTAATCGCTTGATGTAATTTTGTAGAAGTATGCACCCGATGTATAACCGTTTGCATTCCATGTTACATTGTGAGCGCCTGCTGTTAGTTGATTATTGATAAGCGTAGCAACTTCTCTTCCAAGCATATCAAAAATCTTTACTGTTACAAAATCTGCTTTAGGCAGATTGAAAGATATAATTGTTGACGGATTAAAAGGATTAGGTGTATTCTGTTTAAGAACCAGCTTATCGCTTTGTGTTTGTCCGCCGCCGACTTGTAAGTCGCCTAAGTCTGATGTTGATTTAATGTGCTGTGCAAATACGTCTTCACCGCTTGAACCAAAATTTCTATCATCAACCCATGCTATTACTGCGCCGCTGTTATCATCGCCGCCCATAGTTACTGTTCTGTTGTTGCACATTGTAACTGAGTGTTTATCACCTGAAGAAGTACAAACGCGCGCACCGTTCGGATGTCCTGATACTCCGGGAGTAGTCGGATGCCATTGATGTGAGCCGCCGTAGTTCATTCTCTGGCAATATACACCAAAGTTATTTAAAGTGTGGCCTGTTGTATCTGAATAACCTAACCATGACAGCATAAATCCGCCTATATCGTCGTTAGCGCAAATCTGTGGGTTGTATCTTGGGTCCTGAGCTTTCACTACATCGCATAATATAGCTGCCTGAACACCGTTATGAGTCCATCTTTTGTTTCCGTTAAAATCTACGTTTTGGCAGTAAAGGTTTACGCCTAATCCTGAATCAGGACCTGCATCATAATTTCTGTAATCCTGCCATACCATGTGTATACCTTCCCATGTATCAGCGATACAATTTGGGTTTGTCTGGTCTGCAGTATCTGTACAAACCGGATTACCGTCTGAGTTCCACATATGGTTTCCGTACCAGTCTAATCTTTCGCAATATATATCGTGATTTGGTCTGCCTGTTACAACGTTAGTATCTCTTCTTCCGTCTTCCCATACAATTTCGCATCCTGCTGCTTCATCTGAACAGAGTCTTGGTTTCTTTTGATGTCCTTCAGATTGGTTACAAACTCTTTTTCCGTGTGATGGTGTTGACCAGTGATTTGAACCGTCAGAATTTAAGTGCTGAGCATAAACTTTATGACCGTGTGAAACTCCGTCCCAGCCGCTCCAGCAAACATGAGCGCCGTTGCCGCCATCGGGACACATTTGAACACCTGTACATGTATTAGCATTGAAACCTGAAGCAACAACTCTTAAATATTGTCCGCTTGATAATCCCCATTCGTAATCACCGAATGCATTAAATTTTAATGCGCAAATTCCTGTAGAGAAATTCATTGCAACAATGCAACCTGAACCTGAATGTTGAATTTCAGGGTAAAGTAAACTGTATGAAATTCCGAGAGCTTCAGGAGATGCGTTTACTCCGTTATCAGCCCACATTATTACCCCGTCTCTTCTTACTCTCTGACAATAAACCTGACCTGAACCTGTTCTGTTATCTGCCCAAGCTATGAATGCACCGCCGTTACCGTCAGTACAAACAACCGGATGTCCCTGGTCACCGCTGGCGCCGCAAACTTTTACACCGCCTGCCTGCCATTGATTGACACCGTGCTTATCTATTAATTGAGCGTAGATATCACTGTTGCCATTTCTGTCATCTTCCCAGCAAATAATACCGCCATCGTCCTGATTGCTGCATGATTTAATGTGAGTCTGATGTCCGGAATTGGTACAAACAGGATTGTTTACAAGTGGGTCGGTTGACCACTGAGAAAAGACTTTACTATGCAGGGAGCATAATATAAGTAAAGACAAGACGAGAAGTATTCTTGTTTTCATAAAATGTTTAGAATTTTAAAATTTGTGCCTATAAACTTATAGCCAATAAACTATATTTATTTTGGAAAATCAAGGCATATACAGATGTATTTTTAGCCTTTTTTGTGCAAAATAAAGTGTTCTTACTACGTTATTTTATATTAATTAGATTAAATATAGATAAAAATTTTTAAAATTTATTTTATAACCGTCAGTTTTTTTGTCTGATGAAAATTGGAAGTTGTAAGACTATAAAAATACGTGCCCGAAGATAATGCTGATGCATCAAAGTTAACCTTATAAGAGCCGGCTTCTAAATTTTCATTTACAAGCAATCCCACTTCTCTGCCAAGCATGTCAAAAACTCTTATTGTGGCAAAAGTATTCTGAGGAATATCGAAAGCAATATTAGTAACAGGGTTAAACGGATTCGGATAATTCTGAGATAGTTTATATGAGCGCGGTATATCTGCAGAAATATTTTGAATGCCTACTGAGCCGCCTACATAAATATCATCAAGCTGTACAAATAAGCCGTTCGCATCCTGAAGATTCATAAAATACCTGAAACCGATTGCAATGTTCTGCCCGGTGAACTGAGAGAGGCTATATCTGTATCTCTGAAATTGACCGTATGTTGAGCCAAGGAGCCATTTAATGGTTCCAAGCTTCACAGTAAAATTTTCAGGCAAAGTGTTGGTTGTATTTACCCAGACCTGCATGCTGTCCACGTATGCTTGAGAGCCACCGGTAGCATAAAAAGAAATTGAATCATTAGATGTTGCAAATCTTGGAGTTACCAGCCACGCATCAGAAATATGCACAATATTATTACCCGTTGAATCTACTGAAGAGTACCATGTTACTCCGATAGAACGCTTCCCGCTTCTTGATTTTGTCTTAAACTGTGAATTTACCTGAAAAACTGTAGAGCCGGAATCCCTTACCGTCCAGTTAGATGCACTATATATAGGGAATGCTGCTCTGTTGTATCTTGTCCAGCCGCTCGGAAGTGAGCCGGGATTAGTGGTTTCAAAATTCTGAGCAAGCTTATACTGGGAAAATGTTACAGAAGTTATTACAAATAGAAATAAAATTGTAATTATTTTTTTCATATTAGAGAAGGTTAATCTGAAATTGGCAATAAATCTAATGATTTTATTAGAAAGTTGAAAGATAGTTCTGATCAGTTTCAAGTTACGAGTTTCAAGTTTCAAATTAAGTCGGATTTTGGTCGGAAAATAGTCGGATTCTGCAAAATGGAATCATCACCCCCTTCTCAACGGTAACTATATATGTGTTGGGACAAACTAATTCTCCCCTTAAGGGGAGTCCGACCGCAGGTCGGGAGGGGTGTTTTAACAAACACCCACCGTCGCGCTTCACGAGCCACCTCCCTCAAGGGAGGAATTTTTGGTTCTTGTCCCAACTAGTATATAGTTACCTTCTCAATTACTCTATATATAATATACATTAGTTAAATATTTATTTCAATTTGTTACTTCCTAATACTACTAATAGGGAGATTATAACTTTTTATCCAAAACGGAGTATACAAGAGTACACATGAGTACAGCTTAATCCGTTTTAAATTTCCTGCAGAAGCCTCATATTGTAAAACTCTTAACCCCAAATTAAATGAATTTATACCAGATGAAATTACTTTCAATAGCATTTCTTTTTCTTTTTTCAGGAATGTCTTTTGCGCAGAGCTATAAGGTTTCCGGAAAAATCGTAGATACTAAAAATAATAAAGGTCTTGAGTACGTAACTATCAAAGTTGCCGATACAACTTACGGAACCATCTCCGATAAAGACGGAAATTACTTTATTGCTTTAAACCCCGGCAAGTATAAAATTATTTATTCTTACATCGGATATAAAACTTCTACGGAAGATGTTGAAGTTTACAATGAAGATATAAAAAAAGATATTTATATGGACCCTTCGGGAGTTTTTACAGAACAGATTGAAGTTCTGGGAGAAGACCCCGCTTATGAAATTATAAGGAAAGTTATCAAAACTAAGAAAAGCTTTCAGGAAAACTTAAAGCAATATGAATACGATGCTTATTCAAAATTCGTTATACGTTCAAACCAAAGTGTGGCAGATAAAAAAAGTGATAAAGTAAATGACACAACAACAGATAAAAAGAAGCTGGGTATATTCGGAATTCTGGAATCGGAAACAAAAGGATATTTCCGCAGACCTGACCAGTACAAAGAAATAGTAAAATCAAAAAGAGAAACGGCGAATATTACACGCGGCTTTGCAATTCCTTTAATTGTAAATTTTTATGATGAGAAACTTGATTTCGATGAGTTCAAAGTCCCCGGACCTGTGGCTGATAATGCCTTCGACAACTACGAATATAAACTGCTCGGAACAACAACTCTGGATACAGCTACTGTTTTCAAAATTGAGATGACTAACAACTCAAACATATTCCCTCAGCTTAAAGGAATTTTATATGTACTTGACGGAGACTTTGCTCTGGTAAAAGTTGATCTGACAAACAATGATGCAGCGAAGCTGAGAGCAATTGATAACATAAGGTTCTTTCAGAAGTTTTCCAACTATAAAGATAAGCAGAATAAATCATATTGGCTGCCGACAGATAATCAGATTGAGTTTGAAGGCTCGTTTCTCGGATTTGTAAAATTTGCTGGGAACGCAAACTCAATCGTCTCAAATTATACTCTGAACGAAAAAATCCCTGACGGAATTTTTAATGAAACGGTCGTTCAAGTATTACCGAATGCAAAAAAGGATTCTGTATATTTCTCTCAGAAGCAGCTGATAAGCTCAACGCCTGAAGAGAATAAAGCGTTCAGAGATATTGAAAAAGATGAGAAGAAAAAAGATAAAGAAGTTTCTTTTCAATTGACTCAGTTAAAATTCGGCAAGCATGTTACTTCGCAGCCGCTGCAATATTATTACTTCAACAGAGTAGAAGGCAGCGCACTGAATTTTAATTTGAACTACCGAAGTGATTTTAACAGAACCGGACTTGACGGAAATTACAGCTACGGCTTCGCAGATAAAAAACAAAAATATGAAATAAGATTTTCACAAAGATTTTTGAAGGACAGGACATTAAGCTTTAATGGTTCAGTATTTCAAAAATTAAAAACAACAAATGTTGAGTACGGCGGGCTCGGGCGATTTTACAATACACTCACAAGTTGGTTTGACAGGAACGACGCAGTGGATTATTATTACTCAACAGGTTATGATTTAGGATTAAACTATCTTCCCATTCCGCAGATAAGAATTGGAGTAAATTTTCTTCAGAGCAAGGAAACAACTGCAAACAAAAATACTGACTGGAGCATAAGAAAGCCTGATGAGTTTTACAGAACGAATCCGCCGATAAACGATGCATTCCAGAGAGTAATAGGAGTTAACTTACGCTTAGACCCGAACAAATATAAATTTATAGATTACGGAGACGGAAATGTTTCGAGATTTACAGATACAAGATTTCCTTATCTTGATTTAGGTTTTCAGTATTCTCCGAAAGACATCGGAAGCACTTATGAATACAGAAAGTTCAAAGCAGTTATCAGCGGAAGTAATTATCTGAACTCGCTATTAAATTTAAAATACAGAGTCGGCGCAGAGTACGGCACAGGAGATATTCCGTATCAGAGCTTAATGTTTTTCAATACTGACCCGGGTTTAGCGGGCGGCGGACTTGGATTCAAAGCGTTAAGATATCAGGAATTTCTCGGAGATAAATCTTATTTCGTAAACATAGAGAACAATTTCGGAAAATTTATTTTCGGCAATGTACCAATTCTGAAAAATTTTGATTTCATTGCATTCGTAAACGCAGACAAGATGGAAATAAGCAATAACAATTATCAGCTGGCTTCGTGGAAGAATTTTCTTCAGACTGATGGTACTTACTTAGAAATCGGAGGAGGCGTTGCAAGAATACTTGATATCTTCAGAGTGAACTTAGCAATGAGACTGAACAATATAAACGACAGCCGCTGGCATATAGATTTCGCGCTGGATAATTTCTAAACCTTTTTCATGTCATTCCCGCGAAAGCGGGAATCCAATTTAAAAAAAAAGACTTGTCAGGATTAAAACCTGACAGGTCTTTCTTTTTATAACCACCCCCTCCCCCCTCCTTAGTAAGGAGGGGGAGGACAAAAATATTTTTGATTAACGACCAACAAATAACAAACAACGACTAACTATTATCGGCTTCCGCACACAACCTTCAACGTAACCGTTTCACCGTTTCTCTTCACAACAATTTCAACTTCTTCGTTAGGTTTGTATTCTGCTAAAGCATAAGTGTAATCATAAACATTTTTTATATCGTGTTTGCCGAATTTTATTATAACATCCTTCGCTTGCAAGCCTCCCTTTTCTGCAGGGCTGCCGGCCTTCACTCCCGTAATTTCCATTCCTTCTGCCTGTGATGAATAATCCGGAATCGTTCCGATATAAACTTTTATTCCACCCATTGTCTTGCCTTCGTTGCTGTTCACAACTTTGATAAAGTCAATCTTGCTCGGATAATTTGCCATAGTCAGAGCAATCGTATATGTCATCTTTGTAATCTGCTCTTCACCGTCTGAATTTATTTTATCCCATTTATCGGATGGTTTGTGATAGTCAGGATGATTTCCAGTGAAGAAAAATAATACAGGAATGTTTTGAGAATAAAACGACGCATGGTCAGAAGGACCAAAGCCGTCCGGAGTTTTATTGAGATTAAAATTGTAAGTCTTGTTTACTGAGTCAATCAGGTTGCTCCATAAAGAAGATGTTCCTGTACCTCCTATGTTAAGCTTGTTATCTGATAATCTTCCAACCATGTCAAGATTTATCATAGCAGTTACATTCATATCCGTGAAGAGTTTTGACTTCGTAAAATATGCCGAGCCTAATAAACCGGCTTCTTCTCCATTAAAAAACATAAACACCATTGTTCTTTTTGTAAGCTCTTTATTCGATGCAAACTTCTGAGCAAGCTCAAGCACTGCGCTTGTTCCTGAAGCATTATCATCTGCTCCGCTGTGAATGAGTCTGTCATTGCCTTCATATAACGAACCGTATTGCGCGCCGTAGCCAAGGTGATCTTTATGCGCGCCGATTAACACAACTTCGTTTTTTAATACTGGGTCTGAGCCTTCTATTTTACCGATGATGTTATTGGTTGTAATTTTTTCCTGAATAACGTCGGTTAGAAATTCTGCGTTTGCTCCTTTGAGAACAAATGAGTTTGGCTTGCCTGATTCGTTAATCCCCTTCTCAACATCTTTTAAATTAATTCCGTTAGCCTGCATTATTCCTTCAATGATACTTCTCTTTGCATTGATGACAGGAATACCGGCTCCGCTGAGCGAGTTATCAAAACGTAACTTAGCAAGCTTGTCATCGGGGTCGCCGTCATATCCGCTTATTAAGATCATACCTGCTGCCCCGCCTTCACGCGCAGGGAGAATTTTAAATCTTGTCTGTTCATATTTTGCAAATGGATTGTTATGCGGGTCGCTCGATGGCGGAGTATATCGCATCATTACAACAATTTTTCCTTTTACGTCAATTACATTTCCGTCTTTATCTTTATAGTCATCGTAACCGAGTTCAGTAGCGGTAATTCCGTATCCGACAAAAACCAATTCGCCGCTTGCGACTTTGCTCTCTGAGAATCCGTAAGGAACATACTCATGCCCTTCCTGATATCTTGTCGTTGCGCCGTTCATTGTAGTGTTGAAATAATTTTTTTCGCCGAGCTTCAGCTCAGTAACCATTTCAAACGGTTCAAGATATCCTTTCTCTCCTGCAGGTTTTATTCCGTAGGATTCAAACTCTTTTAAAATATATTTCTCGGCAAGTTTGTCACCATTTGTGCCCGGGAATCTTCCTTCAAGCTCATCTGATGCAAGATATTTTATATGTTTTATTATATCGTCTTTGGATATTTCAGGATTGGTGCCGTCCCTTGGAACAAATCCGACAAAGATTATAAATGTTAAGAGTAAAAATAATTTTGATTTCATTTTATAATTTTGGATTTCATTTACTTTAATAATATCATTGAACGTATTACTGGGAAATAATTGTGTTCAAACCACCCCCTTCCCCCTCCTTGCTAAGGAGGGGGACTGAGGGGGCGGTCAGTAAATTTATTTAATTAATATCATTGAACGTACTTCTGAAAAATCATTTGAAATTAACTTATAGAAGTAAACTCCGCTTGAAAGTGATGAGCCGTCGAATTTAATTTCATATGCTCCGCTGCTTTGTTTTTCATTAACTAACTGCGCAACTTCACTTCCAAGAACATCATAAATTTTTAGCTGAATGTATGCGGAATTTTTTAATTCGTATTTTATTGTTGTAACCGGATTGAACGGATTCGGGTAATTTTGCTTCAACGAAAAATTATTTACGACTTCATATGAAGAAGAATTCACACCGACAAGTCCCCCGTTATTCAGAATTTTCATTGTGTATAAGTTGTAATCACTAAGTCCTGTACGCGTATCTTCAAAGCATATAATTGCTCCGTCATTTGTTTTAACAATTTTAGGACTGTATTGATTTCCGGCTGCGTTGCTTACGAGAATATCATCTGCGCTCCATAATAAATTTCCGTTCGAATCAATTCTCTGCGCATAAATATCATATATTGATGTGCCGGCTCTTCTGTCATCCCATGTAATTATAGAACCAAAATTTCCATCCGATATTCCCCTGTTATTATTTTGAGATAACGGAGCATCACAGATTTGTTTCCCGTCCGCTGTCCATTTCATATTTCCGAGCGAATCAAATCTCTGAGCATAAATATCAATGTTAAACGGAGACGAAGGTCCGTTTCTGAAATCATTCCAGTTAACAATTACTCCGCCTTTCATATCGGTTACAGGATCAGGTCTGTATTGTGATTCAACAGCTGTACAGATTGCTTTACCGTTTGTTCCGAAAACAGGTGTACCTGTACTGTTCATCCTCTGACAAAATATATCTACGCGGGTTGTAATAGAATCCGAATTTCTGTTATCGTTCCATACTATAAATGCTCCGCCCGAATTATCTGCAATGCATCTTTCGTATTGCTGAGTGTAATTTGATGTGCAGAGCGGTATTCCGTTTACCTGCCATACAGCATTTCCCGATGGACCAATCTTTTGACAGTATAAATCGTTCCATGTAATTTTTGAATTCCGCGGGTCTCCCCATACTACAAAAAATCCGTTATCTGATGTTGTGCATCCTTCTATTTCTGATGCATTTCCGTCCTGCTGCGAAACCCATACTCCGTTAGTCCACATTTTATTTCCGTTGCTGTCTAATCTGTTTGCTTTTACTTCGTAATCTGAAGAGCTAATTTCACTCGTCAGGTACGCTATGTAACATCCGCCTGCGTTATCGGCGCAAATTTTTGCCTGTGATTGTCTGTTGCCGTCGTTTACAATTACTTTGCCTGTATCGCTCCATAATTTTGCGCCAGCGCTGGATATTCTTTGCCCCTTGAGAATTGTTCTAGCTGAAACAATATTATCATCCCAAACTATTATTGCTCCGCCTTTGCCGTCAGTACAGATATCGTAATATCTTTCATCTTCATTTATTTTTACTCCTATAGGAATTCCTGTAGAATCTCCCCAGACTCTTACTCCAAATTTATTTACACGCTGAGCGTAAACATCTCTGTTACCTGAAGACTGTGTTCTGTTATCTTCCCAGACAATAATCATTCCGTCGTTTCCGTCGGAGATACATTTCGCTCCAAGCTGATTAAAAGGAGCAATGACTAACGGATTATTTACCGCTGTATTATTTGACCATTGTGAGAAGGCATTTGTAAATAGAAATAAGAACAGGATGAGATATTTATGCATCTGAAAAAAATTTGATTATTCTAAAAATATCCAAACATAATGGATATATAAAGGGAGATTTTATTCAGTACGCTCGTTATCAATAACTTGTCCCGCACTTGATACGGTACCCGTTCATAACGGAATGAATTCCCAACGGGGACGTTGGGAATCAGGGCTTGCAATATAAATGCAGATTTTAGGAATTATTATCAAATTTTGAAGATTATCATAAATACGTATAAAGGTTTTACTCTATATTAATAGTTTGAATTTTGCAAACAATACGCGTAATTTTAGCAAAACTAATAGAAATGAAAAAGTCGTACCTAATTACATCATTCACCATATTTGTAATTGCCTACATTTTCTTCGGTTTCACAAGCCATAACAATTCAAAAATATCTTTTTTTCTGAATAACGAGCTTGCCGCAAGAAACTCAGGCGAAAAATCCTTAGTATGGATTTACTTCAATGATAAAGGAACAAACACTTTACAGGATGCTAAGAACAGCTTATCAAAAGAATCCTTAGCAAGAAGAGAACTCAGAGGAACTATCAATGAAATGGATATTCCTATTTACAACAATTATCTGCAGCAGGTTTTAAATGCAGGAGTTGAAGTAAAACAAAAATCCGACTGGCTAAATGCAATATCAACTTACCTTACAAGAGAACAAATAGATTTAGTAACAAATTTTGATTTCATAAAAAAAGTTGACCTCGTAGCAAAGTTCAAAAAAAGAGCTGACGATATAGAGTTTCAGAGAAATCAGGAATTACCTGTCGTTGAATATAATCCTAACTTAGATAACGGTAACTCAATGAGCTACGGTTCATCCTTATCTCAGATGCAGTTAATCAATGCAGTTACTGCTCAGGATAGCGGATACAACGGAGCAGGAATTGTAATTGCATCATTTGATGCCGGATTTGATAACTTAGGACATCCCTGTTTTGATTCAATAAGAGCAAGAGGCTTGCATACAAAAGATTTTGTAAACGGTGATACAAATGTAGCTAACGGCGGAACAGGAACAGGCGAACACGGTACACAAACACTTTCACTTATCGGTGGGTATAAGCCGGGTAATTTAATTTCACCTGCATACCGCTCAAGATTTTTACTAGCTAAGACAGAAAATACAGCAAGCGAAACTCCTGCTGAAGAAGATAACTGGATAGCCGCAGTTCAGTGGGCAGACGGCTTAGGTGCTGATATAATCTCAAGTTCACTGGGATATATTGATATGGATCCCGGTTCATCACATACTTATGACTGGACATGGATGAACGGAGACAGCACAGTTATTACCAAGGGAGCAAATCACGCGGCTGATATCGGAATCTGTGTAGTTAACTCAGCCGGTAACGAAGGATTTAATGCAACACACAATACTTTAGGCGCGCCATCTGACGGTAATAAAGTTATCTGCGTTGGTTCGGTAAACTCAGATAAAAAACGTTCTTCATTTTCATCTGTTGGACTTACAACACTCGGAGCTATAAAACCAGATATCTGTGCACTTGGAAATGGTAACTATGTAGCTATGCCAAGTTATGGTTCAGGTTCTCCTACAACATACACGACAGGTTCAGGAACATCATTCTCCTGCCCAATGACTGCAGGTGTATGCGCAATGATATTGCAGGCAAACCATAATTTAACTCCTGCTCAGATAAAAACTATTTTGTGCACAAAAGCGGATTCATCATTTGCTCCCGGAAGACAAAGAGGTTACGGATTAATTAATGCATGGGAATCCATCAAGATGGCAAGAACAATGACGAATGTTACCAACCCTTCATCAATTGTTAATGATTATGCATTGGGACAAAATTATCCTAATCCTTTCAACCCTGTAACAAGAATTGAATTCAGCTTGCCTGTTGATGCAAGTGTAAAAATTGTTGTATTCAACTCGGCAGGAAAAAAAGTTAAAGAATTGGTTAACGAAAGAAGAGGCGCAGGAAATTACAATGTTACATTCGATGCAAGCGCATTGAACAGCGGAGTTTATTTCTATGCTTTATACTCAAACGGAATTTTGCTGAACACAAAGAAAATGGTCTTAGTAAAATAAAGAAACTTAGAACTTATATATAAAAGAAAAGCCATCCTAATTTTATTGGGATGGCTTTTTATTTGTATGAAAAAAATTTGATAAATCTTATCCGGAATATCTAACCGATTCATCATTCAAATCTTCCTGAACTTTACCCATCAATGACACTACAACTTCATTTTCATTATTCTGCTTTAAGATGTTGAACCCGTCAGCTTCGTTTCTTACTCCGTGAACTTTATTCAAAATAGGAATGTGAACTGCGTGCTTTGGAATTTTTGCAGCGAACTCATCTCTGAATTTTCTGATTGTCCATTTTACAGGCCATGCTGCCGCATCACCTAGAGCGCAGATTGTATTTCCTTCGATATTTTCTGCAACTGAAATTAATAAATCAAGATCTTCCTGTCTTCCTTCACCTCTGTCGATTCTATCTAATACTCTGAGCATCCAGCCGCAGCCCTCTCTGCAAGGAGTGCACTGTCCGCATGATTCATGATAATAGAACTTTGTAATTCTTTTTAATACTTTCAGTAAATCCGTATCTTCATCCATTACCATTACACCTGCTGTACCTATAGCAGAGCCGATTGCCTTCAATGATTCGTTATCCATCTTCATTGTAAGACATTCCTCTCTTGTGAGAGGAGGCATTGATGAACCGCCCGGAATAACCATTTTAATTTGCTTGCCGTTTTTAACACCGCCGCAGACATCATTAATGATGGTCATTAAAGGTGTACCGGTTTCAAGTTCATAAACACCCGGTTTATTTACATGACCGCTGACACCGAATAACAATGTTCCAGGATGTGCAGGCGCTCCGATTTTTGAGAACCATTCACCGCCGTTTTTTATAATCTCAGGTATATTTGAAAGTGTTTCAATATTATTGATAATTGTAGGACATCCCCATACACCGATTACTGCAGGGAACGGTGGTTTTACTCTCGGATAAGCGCGTTTGCCTTCAAGTGAGTTCATCATTGAAGATTCCTCGCCGCAGATGTATGCTCCTGCTCCGCTATGTATATGAATGTTAACTGAGAAATCTGTTCCGAAAATATTTTTACCAACATATCCTTTTTTGTAAGCATCTGCTAATGCGACTTCCATCATGTTTATCCATCTCCAGTATTCACCTCTGATGTAAACATATGCATCTTTAACTCCAAGAGCGTATGATGAAATCAAAACTCCTTCTAAAAACTGATGCGGATTCTTTTCAAATATTTCTCTATCCTTAAAGCTGCCCGGCTCTGATTCATCGCCGTTGCAGATAAGATATTTCGGCTTATCGTTCTTTGCGAGGAATGACCATTTTAATCCTGTTGGAAAGCATGCGCCGCCTCTGCCTTTTAAATTCGATTTCTTAACTTCATCAACTATTTCCTGCTGGGACATACCGAGAGCTTTTTTCAAAGTCTGGTAGCCGCCGTTTTTTTCATAAACGTCTATCTTGTGAAAATCAGGAATATCTTTTAATATTAATTTAACCATATTAAACTTTTGTGTAAACTTTTTTGCAAAAAGAAATGATTACGGTATTAGTTTTTTGAAGCTTCGCTTCTGAATTTTGAAATCAGCTCATCTACCTGAGGCAGAGTGAGATTTTCATAATACTCTTTATTATTTACCTGAAGCATAGGAGCTGTTCCGCATGAACCGAGACACTCAACTTCTTCAATAGAAAAAATTCCGTCGGAAGTAACTTCTTTATTTTTTATACCGAGCTTATCGCTTACATATTTGAAAAGTTCAGTTCCGCCGCAAAGCATGCACGACACATTTGTGCATATCTGCAGATGATATTTTCCTACAGGCTTTTTGAAGTACATTGTATAAAATGTAGCAACGCCCATCACGTGCTCATATGGGAGCTCAAGAAGCTGGCCGACGTACTTCATGTTATCGGTTGAAATCCATCCTTCTTTTTCCTGTACCATCCAAAGCACGGGCATGATTGCCGACATCTTTGTAGGGTATTTGGAAATATGCTTTTCTACAGTTTTTAACTCTTCGCTATTGAACAAATGATTTGAAATATTTTCGAACATAAAAATTAATTGTGAGAATTGTAAAATTTATTTATCCGCATTTTTTGCAGAATTTTTTGCAGCATTACTTATCTGCTTCACCCATCACAGGGTCAACACCGCCAATAATAACAACTGTATCTGCAATCATGCAGTCCTTCATCATTACAGGCAATGCCTGTAAGTTACAGAAACTTGGAGCGCGGATCTTTGTACGGAACGGATGTCCGCTGCCGTCGCTGATAAAATAAAATCCGAGTTCACCTTTTGATGCTTCAACTGCGGAGTATGACTCCCCTTTAGGAGGATTCGGTCCGAAGTTGATAATCATAAAGTCATGAATAAGCTCTTCCATCTTAGTATAAATTCTTTCTTTCTTAGGAAGAACTTTTTTTGTAGCGTATGCATTGTATGCGCCTTGCGGAATTTTATCAAGACATTGTTTCACAATCTTTGTTGACTCAACCATTTCTTCTACTCTTACATAATATCTTGCGAGACAGTCGCTATCAGGATATGTTGGAATTCTGAAATCTAACTGGTCATAAACTAAATATGGATTATCTCTTCTTACATCTGCTTCAACACCTGCTGCGCGGAGAGTCGGTCCCGTTATTCCGTAGTTGATAATATCTTCTTTTGACATGTATCCGATACCTTCTGTTCTGTTGATGAAAATTTTATTTCTTTCAACAAGGTCACGGCACTCCTGTAAGTATCCGCTGAATTCATCTATAAATTTTCTTATTCCTCTTAAAGCTTCGTCAGAGATATCCTGCGCAACACCGCCAATACGTGTGTATGAAGTTGTAAATCTTGCTCCGCAAATCAGGTCATACATATCAAGAATTTTTTCTCTTTCTCTGATTGCCCATAGGAACGGAGTTAATGCTCCGATATCCATAACCATCGCGCCGAATGCAAGGAGATGCGATTGAATTCTTGCAAGCTCGGAGATAAGGGTTCTGATATATTTTCCTCTTTCAGGAATTTCAAGGTGGATTAACTTTTCAACAGCCTGCGCATAAGCAACATTGTTTGCCATGGGCTGAAGGTAATCTAATCTGTCTGTATGAGGAATAAACTCATGGTAGGTTGATGCTTCTGCAAGCTTTTCATATCCTCTGTGAAGATAGCCAAGCTCAGGTACGCATTTTTTTACGGTTTCTCCATCGAGACTGAGAAGCAAACGCAATACTCCGTGAGTTGCAGGATGCTGCGGACCCATGTTAAGCACCATTTCATTATCTAACGCATCGTCAAAAGTCGCGCTTAAGTCTTCTGATTCCAACGCCTGTAAAATCTGCGTTTTCTTAATATCTTTTTTCTCGTCTTGTAAATCTTTATAAATCGTGTGAGACATTTATTCAATTAATAATTAGTAATGAATAATTAATAATACTATTCTTGTGTGGACAAGTAAATTATTTGTTAGGTAAAGGTATTGAGCCTTCGATTCCCATCAAAGGAAAATCTTTTCTTAGCGGGAAATATTCATAATCTTCCGGCATATAAACTCTTCTTAAGTCAGGATGTCCTGTGAATTTTATTCCGATCATATCATATGCTTCTCTTTCGTACCAGTTTGTTGAAGCCCAAACTGATGTCAGCGATTGTGATTCGGGATTTTTTCCGTCAATTTCAACTCTGATAAATAGTCTTTCTTTAAAAGGAATAGAATAAAGATTATAAATAATCTCAAATCTGTTCTTTTTAGTGAAGCGGTCAACGCCGACTGCATCTCTGCACTGATCAAATTGTAAATCCTGCTTTAAAATATTGCAGACATCTAGAAGATTTTCATTTGGAATTGTAATGGAAGGCGTTCCATTTACATCGGTGTACTGAAGATTAAAATTACTGAGTTTTTCTTTTAGGGTATTAAGTCTTTGTTCAGTCATATAGAAAAGAAAGCCCGCATATTTCAGCGGGCTTTAGGTGAATAATTATTTTACTAAAGTCATTTTCTTTGTTTCGGTGAAATCACTTGTAATGATTTTATAGAAATAGGTACCACTGGCTAAATTTGAAGCATTGAAATCTACACTATAAGAACCGGCAGATTTGTACTCGTTCATTAAGCTCTTTACTTCCTGACCCATCGAATTGTAAATTATCAACTGAACATTACTTGCTTTTGGTAAGCTGAATTTAATGTTAGTAGTTGGGTTGAAAGGATTAGGATAATTTTGCTCAAGAGCAAATTTATCCGGGACATTTGAATTTGTTGGTGTTACACCAACGTTCGGGCTTCCAATCATAACGTCATCTAAATATACTGCGAAACCGTCAACAGCAGCATCTGTATAATATCTGAAACCTACCCAGGCAGTCTGACCGGCTATGAAGTTTAAGCTATATGCTTTTCTTACAAACTGACCATAAGTCGAGCCGGCAGGGAAAGAAATAGAGGCTAATTTATAACTAGGGAAAAATAGAAAATTTTCAGGCATGGAATCAATAATACATACCCAAACTTGCATACTATCAAGATAAGATGCTGAACCGCCGGATACAAAGAATCTTAACGAATCTCCGGCAGTCACGTCTACTCTTTTTGTTACTAACCATGCATCTGAAACTTCGTAAGTTCCTGCATTGGTATCTATTGCAGCATACCATGTAGCACCCATAGATCTCTTGCCTGAATGTGATTTTGAAAGAGCATTAGATAAACCTGGCATAGAATGACCTGAGTCTCTGACTGTCCAGTTTCCCGTTGGGTCAATAGGAAAATTTGCATGGTTCCAGAGGGACCAGCCGCTTGGAAGAGCGCCCGGAATTGTATCAGTGGTTTCGAAACCTTCCTGCAACTTTATCTGCGCAAACGATGTTTGTGAAAAACTTATTACGAACAACATTAAGAAGAGGGAGTAGAGTGCTTTTTTCATTGTAGTTTTTTTAGTTATAAGAAAATGAACTTGTATCTTTGGAACCGACTTTTTCCTGAATCTTTATTAAAGCGTTCAATAAATTATCAGGTCGTGGGGGGCATCCTGCAACGTACACGTCAACAGGTAAAAACTGATCAATGCCCTGAACTACAGAATATGTTCTGTACATTCCGCCAGAAGATGTACAAGCGCCCATTGCAATAACCCATTTCGGGTCAGGCATCTGGTCGTAAATCTTTCTTACTACTTTTGCCATTTTATATGTTACTGTTCCGGCTACTATCATTACATCAGACTGTCTTGGAGAAAATCTGAATACCTCTGAACCGAATCTTGAAATATCAAATCTTGGACCCGCCACTGCCATCATTTCAATAGCACAGCATGATATACCCATCGGCATTGGCCATAGAGCATTCTTTCTTCCCCATTTAATTAATTCATCTATTTTGGATGTTACAAATCCGTCATTGGAAAGTCTTTCTTCTAATCCCATTTTAAAGCCCCTTTTTTAATAACGTAGAAGTACCCTATAAAAAGTATTACTACGAAAACAATTACACTTATAAAAGAATAAACCATTTTAGCAGGTTCAAAGTTCACGAACGACACAGCCCATGGATACAGAAAAACAACTTCTATATCAAACAATATAAACAGAACAGAAACCATGTAGTACTTCACTGAAAATTTGTCTCTGGCAGAACCAACCGGCTCCATTCCGCTTTCATAAGTTGAAAGTTTTTCTCTGTTAGGACGGGTAGGTCCCACTAACCAGGACATATTAACATTAACAACTGCAAATCCTAATGAAATAAATAGGATTATCATTATTGGAATATAGGATTCAATCATAGTTTACAATATATACTTTTTTTCCAATTTTTTTTAGGCAAAATTACGTTATAGTAATATTTTTTATGAAGTTTTATACATTTTTTCAATCAAATCCTTATACTTTTCTTCAACTATCCTTCTTTTTATCTTTAATGTAGGGGTTAACTCATTATCTTCTATAGTAAATGGTTTCTCCAGCAAAGCAAATTTTCTTACTTTTTCATAAGTTGCTAAGTTTTTTTGGACTGAATTGATATCTTTTTCTATCTCTTTTAAAATTTCTTTATTTGAATGAAGTTCTTTCTCATCTTTAAAATCAACTTTTAATTTTGAAGCCAGCATTTTCAAATGCTCAATCTGCGGGACAATTAAAGATGTCACATACATTCTTTCGTTTCCGATTATAAGAATCTGCTCTATATAATTAAGCTGCTTAAGTATTTCTTCAATTTGTGCAGGAGCAATGTACTTCCCTCCTGAAGTTTTGAACAATTCTTTTTTTCTGTCCGTGATTTTTATATATCCTTCGCTATCCATTACTCCTATATCTCCCGTATGAAGCCAGCCGTCAATAATAGTATCACAAGTCTCTTTCGGATGTTTGTAGTAACCTTCCATGATGGATTCACTCTTTACAAGTATTTCACCGTCATCTGCAATTTTTGTTTCTACTCCGTTTAAAGAGGGACCAACTGTACCGGGCTTATTTTTCTCAGGCGGATTTACTGAAATCACAGGTGAGTGTTCCGTCATTCCGTAACCTTCAATTACGGTTATTCCCATATAAATAAAAAACTCTGAGATATTTTTATTCAGCGCACCGCCGCCCGAGCACATAAGTCTTAATGCTCCTCCTGTCTTAGCAGCAATTTTTGAATAAACTAACTTATATGCAATATTCCATTTAATAGAATGCGGCTTGACTTCACGAAGATGAGCCATATTTATTGCCCATGCAGATATTTTCTTTTTAAATCCGGTTAGTGAATTAGGACTATCTGAAATTTTCACATACATTTTTTCAAGCAGGCGCGGAACGCATATCATTATAGTAGGTTTTACTTCAGGCATCTGTGCTGAAATCGTATCAATGTTTTTTGCAAAGTAAATCTCCGCTCCGCTGAAAAAAGCAAGATAATATCCTGCCGTTCTTTCATACGCATGACAATATGGCAGGAAGGAAAGAAATCTATCCTGCTCATTTATCTGCAATACTTTTGTGCAGGCTTTTATATTTGTATAAACATTTTTGTGTGAGAGCATTACTCCCTTGGGATTTCCTGTAGTACCGGAAGTATATATAATAGTGAGCAATTCATTTTCAGAAATCTGAGAAGAAAGTTTTTTTAAATCCTCATTAGCTGCAAAATTTTTTCTGATTGTTTCATAATTAATTGTATCGGGAGCAATATATTCCTCCGGAAGTTTATTAAATGAAACAACCATTTGTAACGAGGGCACTTCATTTTTAATCTTATTTATCTTATCCAGAAGAAATTTATTCATCACAAAAATTATTTTTACTTCTGCGTCGTTGAGAATATATTTTATCTGTTCGGGATTTAACGAAACGTAAGTCGGGACTGAGATTAGCTCTGAAAACATACATGCAAAATCAACCGATGCCCATTCATATCTGTTATCCGATAGAATAGCAACTTTGTCTCCCCTTTTAAGATTATTAAAACTGAAAAAATGAATAAGCGAGGAAATATTTTCCGTGAAAGCTTTATAATCTATGGAAGAATATGAGCCGTTGTCTTCTTTTGTGAAGAATATTTTTTTATTTGGAGGATACTTTTGAGAATTTTCTAAAAATAGATCTGTTAAAGTCTGCATGCGGAAATTTCAGAAAGATTTTAATTTTAAAAAAGGCATTACGTTATTAACCGCAGAGGACACAGATTTTTTACAAGGAGAACACAGAAATTTTTTAAAAAAAATTTATCCATATTTGAATTTTATCGCTCTGTGTTCTCTGCGATATTTCTCTGTGACATCTGTGGTTAAAACCGAAAGCCAAATTTTTTGGAAATTTTTGTTTACAAATATATTACTATATTTATTTATGGGAACGCCTATATACGATACAACATTTGTAGTCTGCGACGTTGAAACAACGGGTGTATCATCCGATTTTAACCGCATTACTGAAATCGGATTGATAAAAATTTATAACGGAGAAGTTATTGATAAATTTACTTCACTTGTAAATCCCAAACAGCATATACCAAGCCAGATTACATATCTCACCGGTATTACCAATGAAGATGTGATGGATAAGCCGACGTTTGAAGAGCTCTCGCCGAAAATTCATAATTTTATATTTGATAAATCGCACACAACTGACGGCGCAGATTCGACACTCTTGTTCACAGGGCATAATGTAGCATTCGATTATAACTTCATCAGAAAGTCATTTGAAAGAACTGGCAATAATTTTCAATTCAATTTAAAAACAATTTGTACCTGCAAACTTGCCAGAAGGCTTCTTAAAAAACTTAAGAGTAAATCACTTTACAATGTTGCCGAATATTTTGAAATAAAAGCAGATAATTTTCACCGGGCATTTGATGATACCCTTGTAACTTCCAAAATTCTTCTCAGGTTTTTAGATATACTTAATGAAGAGTATGAGCTTGAAACAACTGAGGAAGTGCTGCGATTTCAGAATACAAAAATTTACACATCCGTAAACAAGTCCCCTATTCTTAAAAGGATAAAGGCAAACATAAAAGATTTCCCAAGGTTACCGGGAGTTTATTTTATGAAGAGCAGGCACGATGAAATAATTTATATAGGAAAAGCTAAAAATTTAAGAGAACGACTTTCAACTTATTTGAATTCATCCTCTGATCTTCCGCCTAAAGTAAGAAATATGATTCAGGCAGTGCATGCAATTGAATATGAAGTAACGGATTCCGAACTTTCCGCTTTGATAATGGAATCAAAGATGATTAAAAAGCATAAGCCGAGATTTAATACAGCAATAAAGCGATATAGATTTCATCCATTCTTAAAAATTGATATACAGAATGAATACCCGAAGATTGATAAAGTTTATGAGATAGAAAATGACGGAGCAAATTATTACGGACCGTTTTCAAGCGGAAGGACTGTGAACAGAATTTTAAAACAGATAAATGAAAATTATAAACTTCGTAAATGTGAATACAAATTTTTGAGACCTTCAAAAACTCATTCTACCTGTATGTATTTTGATATAGGAAAATGCAACGCTCCTTGTAATTTAGCCCAGTCAAAAAAGGAATATACCGATGAAGTGAAAAATGTTCATAATTTTATCACAGATGAAGGAGAGGAATCAGTTCAGAAATTTTTTGAAAGGCAGATGATAAGGTTTTCAGAGGAGGAAGATTTTGAGAGGGCTGCTTTTTTACGTGACAGATTGAAAGATATTCAAAGGGTAATGAGCTATCAGAAAGTAATTACTTCAGCTATCAACAATAAAAAAATTATTATAAAGCAGAAGTACGGTGATAAAGAGGAGATATTTTTTATCCATAACGGAAAACTGATGAAGACTTACACTATAAACATTGATGAAGTCGCAGATGAAAATTTAATTCTGGATGATATATTTGAAACAACAGATTACCTCTTTTTTTCCTTATCAAAATTTATTAAGCATCGCTTTACGCCTGAAGAACTTGATGAAATAAAAGTAATTTCAAACTGGCTGGCAGTGAACAGAGATAAAAGTATTGTTCTGGAAATTACAGATTCGATGAGCAAAAACGAAATTATAAAATGGATAATGCAAAATTAATCTCAGGCGAGTGGTCTTCCCGACTTCACAATGTGGTAATGCTCAATACGGCGGGAAAGTTTTGCAAATTCTTCTTTTGCCTCTTCAACAGAATTATAAGTCTTAATCTGTTTCATTTGAGAGCTTTTTAAGTTAAATATAATTTTATTATCCACAAGGGAAATAAAATCAATTCTTCTCACAGATATTTCCTGAGAATCGTCGTCTATAATCATAGGGTATTTGGGAATAGGTTAAATTATAAAAAAGTATCTTTAATTTCTATATAAAATGAGATTATAAAAATTCTTCCCAAAAATTATCAATAACTATTTTAATTAAGTTTGCGTATAACTTTTAAAAATTAAGATTGAACATATTCGAAAAAATATACAACCTTTATACAAGCGACCTTACTTCTGAAGAATTTCAAAAACTGGTTACAAAAGATATTCCGGGGCTCTACAAGTTTTATTCCCGTGATATGAAGAAGCCGGATGAGAGCAAGGATAATTTCAAAAGATGGCTTTTGTTCATCCGTAACTTTATTGTTGCTATTCTCAGGAAACTTACTCCTCTCCGCAGGATTTTGTTCTCAATTGCAATATTTATTTTTGCTGCAGGAGTTGTAACCGATAATCCCCAGTGGTACGGATTTTCTATTTATATTTTAGTTTTACTTTTAGTTCTTGAAGTAGCAGATAAAATTATTGCAAAGGATGAAATTTCTATTGCAAGAGAGGTACAGGACTCTATGATTCCTAAATCCGCTCCTGCATATGAAGGATATGATATTGAATGTCACTGCGAAACTGCAAATGATGTTGGAGGTGACTTTATAGATTTTGTTAACCGCAAAGATGAACTGAATAATAAGCTGCTTATCTCTGTCGGAGATATTTCAGGTAAAGGAATGGGAGCAGCGCTTCACATGGTTCACGTCCGGGCAATAATAAGATATGTCGCCGATATAATTCCTGAACCCAAAGATATTATGAAATCTCTTAACAGAGATATTTTAAAAAATTTTAAGAAGGGTTTATTTCTTACTGCAGTATTAGCTGAAATAGATAAAGATAAAATAAAACTCTGCCGGGGAGGACATCCGCCTATTCTATTTTTTAAAAAATCTGAAAACAGATGCGAAGAATTAAAGCCTGCAGGTTCAGCGCTCGGAATGATGAATGAAGATTTGTTTAATAAAACCATTCAGGATATTGAAGTCACTCTTCAAACCGGTGACGTTATTTTTATTTATACTGACGGAATTTTTGAAGCAATGAATTCAAATAAAGATGAATACGGACTTGCAAAAGTTAAAGAAGTATTAAGCTCAAATGCTTATAAAGATGTATCGGATATAAAAAGAATTTTAGTTGATTCAGTTAATAATTTCAGAGGTTTCCATGAAGTGAACGATGATATTACTTTCGCTATAATAAAAAAGAAATAAATCATGAGTGCTTTCTTAAGCACCCATGATTTATTGTACAATTTATTTTACAAACATCATTTTCTTAATTCCGATAAAACTTCCCGCTTCAAGTCTGTAGAAATAAACTCCGGATGCTAATGTAGAAGCATTGAAATCCACGGTGTAATTTCCGGCGTTTCTGAATTCGTTGTTTATCAGTCTTGCAACTTCTTTTCCTGAAATATCATAGATCTTTAACATCACATTTCCATTAGAAGGCAAACTAAATTCAATTTTCGTAGATGGATTGAAAGGATTCGGATAATTTTGTTTTAGAACAAAAGTACTTGGTAATCCTATACTAACTTCACTTGCCAGATTGTAATATTCAAAGTTACCATTATAATCAGTTTGCTTTAATCTGTACTTGTATTTTCCAGACTGCAAATTGTTATCATTGAACGAATAGTTATGCTGAACATTTGAGTTTCCGTTGCCGTTCACAAAACCAATATTATTCCAATCTTCATTTCCGGTTTTTCTTTGAATGTCAAATCCTCTGTTATTAACTTCGCTTCCGGTGCTCCAGGTTAAAGATACATTCGAGCCTGAAATTTGAGAGTTAAAGGCAAGAAGCTCAACCGGTAATGGCGCAGAAATAACAGTGGAAAAACTTCCTCTGCCGTGTGTTGCTGCTACTAATACATTATCGGAAGAACGATAATCGAACATAACAGTTACAACATTTCCGATTGATGTTACTGCTTCCTGTGTCCAGACTGTTGATGCTCCGTTTATATTTAATGTATAGTAAACACCAACTGATGTTGCAAGAAATACATGCAGCTGACTATCTTTATAGAGTATAGTTGCCCATCTGCAAGAAGGTCCATTTGCGCCTGCCAGGTTTCCATCTATATTAGTCCATGTAGAACCCGCATCTGTAGAATACCAGAGTCTTTGCACATTATAGTTACTGAATACAGCAATAACGTTATTTGAATTTGTGGGGTCAATTGCCAGACATGATACAAATCCTGCAGGCATTGCAACTGAATTGAGATTTGCACTTACAGTTGCTGTTGTATTTGCATTATCTATTCTTCTTATAAAACCGCCATCAGTACCGTAATAAACAACATTAGCAGTGTTGGCTTTAGAAACACTTACAGCTGATACCTGATTTCCGGGTACACCGAAATCTGTTCCTGCAAGGTAACTCCAGCCTACTGTTGCAGTACCATTAATAATATTATTATTTCTCCAGATTCCTGTTGTTGTACCGGATGTACCGCCGCCATAATACACGATTGAAGAATTATTAGGATCTAATATATGCGGATTTATGAATGCAGGATTTCCCAACCCTGTTGGCTTCATTGAAACCATATTACTTCCGTCTCTATTAACTCTGTCTAAATCTCCGTTTTGCGATGTTGAATACAATCTGTCATCTGCAAGCGGTGGAATAGAACAGTAACCACCATCACCACTGTTTATTGAGCCCCATGGGTTTGTTAATAAAGCGCTATTAGTAGCCGATGAACCATTATCCTGAAATCCCCCTGCTATCCAGTTTGAACCATTTTCAGGGTCTAAAGAAATTGCATAAAATTGTGTCACATTAAAACTGCCTGAACGTGAAAACCATGTTACAGGATTATCAATAGATACGTTACCTGCTATATCATCTGTTCTTGAAATACCTCCATCATGACCACTGAAATATACCGAACTGCTACCCGGTTTAAAATATCCTATATGAATATCCGGGTGACTATTGGGATATGTTCCGTTTTGTTCCTGAGGCTGATATCCCCCGATTCTTTTTGTATTTGTACTTGTTGCAAAACCATCAGTAGAACGATAAAGATTTACTCCACCTAAAATTACAAAATTCGGATCTGTAGGACTTACCTGCATCGTCAAATCATAACCTCCTTGTGTATCGAATGGCTCGTTGAAGGTTCCCAAATTACCCTGACCAGCCTGAGGAAGATTACCTCCCAAAGCAGTCCAGATTCCACCTGCACCTGTTCCATCACCGCTTACATATTGGTATTTCCAAAGCTGATGTCCGTTAACAGAGTTTGGTTCAGCATTAGGCACATCATGAACAGCAAAGTAAACTATATTTTGATTTGATGGAGCAATTGCTACAACTATTCTTCCAAATGTTGCCGGAAAAGAACCGGGAGTAATATTTGCCCATGTAACTCCGTCAGCAGAACGGTAAATTCCATTCATTGGTCCGCCAACAATGTAACTTCCAGCCGCATAGACAACTCCTGAAGTTGCGCATTTAACATCCGTGTATTCTGAAACAGTAACTGTATTACCCAGTACAGTAGTCCAGTTTGTTCCTCCGTTAGTAGATCTTTGTATTGAACCGATTGTAGCTGCATAAACTTCATCATCAGTAGCATTTGACGCGTCAGTAGCAACGTTCCAAACGTATTGCCAGTTAGAATTAAAACTGCTTGGAGAGCTGCCTGATGTAGATGCAAGTAGATTCCATGTTAACCCGTTATCGATTGATTTAAAAACTCCGTCACCTGTAAAGGCTCCGGCTGCACCAAACTGTCCTGCAGAATTACCTGCACGTTCACCCGTACCCATATACCACTTTCCTGTATTCCCTGTTCTAATATCCTGAGCTATACAAGTTGTGCTATGCAGCTGGGTTAAAGTAGTTCTTTGAGTCCAGTTTACACCTGAATTAGTTGAACGCCAAATCCCGCCTGAAACACCGCCGGCGATTATTATGTTTGTATCGTTAATATCTCCGAGAACGGCTCTTGTTCTTCCGCCAACGTTACTCGGTCCTCTTTCGCTCCAGGTCAAAGCATCAGGGGCATCACCCATTCTTTTGGGGAGACCTGCTGCAAACTCGAGTTCTTTTTGTCTTATGTTGTCCGGAATTCTATTTGTAACTGGATCACGAAGTTTTTTAAACTCCCAGCTAAATCTCGCCTGAGGGTCATCCTCATCGCCAATTGCATACGGTTTATTAAAAGAATTTTCGTTTTCATCGCTTTCAAGAATATTTTTACTTGTGGAGTTTTGCGATAAAAACAAAAATACATTTAAAAAAATAAATCCGGTAAATAGTAAAACCGTGAATAATTTTTTCATGATAAATTTGTTAAAGATAATTTTGAATTTTAAAATTTTAGTTAATACAAATTAAATGTTTTCTATAATAATCGCAGGAAGATAAATTATAAAATTTCCCAAAAATTTTTTAAATTTTAAAAATAAATTCAGCTATTACTATATGAATAATCAATTAAATAAGAGATTTCAATTTTCCTAAATAATACCTGAAATTTATTTGTAATTATTTCCGGTTTAATATATTATCTTTATCAGACTTGAATGATTAATTATATTTTTGTGATTTTTAAAAAATGAATTTCGAAATAGTATACAAACATTCCAAGGAAGATGGAATCCGGGGTGGATGAAGTTTAGTTTGTACTATTACGAAAATAATTATTTGGTTAAAAAAGTTTCAATCAAATAATTATTCATTGTATATAAAATTCATTTAGAAAAGTTTAGATGTGTTTTGCTCTAAGTCCAGTAAGAATTTTTTGCGGTATAATCCTCCGCCGTAGCCTGTAAGTGTTCCGTCTGAACCGATTACTCTGTGACAAGGAATTATGATGGAGATTTTATTCATGCCGTTTGCATTTGCAACTGCACGGACTGCCTTGGGCATTTTTATATTGTTTGCCTGAGTCTGATATGAAACAGTTTTTCCATAGGGAATATTCATTAATTCCTTCCAGACTTTATTCTGGTATTCGGTTCCGGACGGATCAAGCGGAATGTCGAAATCTTTTCTCTTACCCTCAAAATATTCCTTCAACTGCTTATCAAGCTCCTTGAAGAACGGAGATTTCCCCGGAATTACTTTTGCTTTTAATCTTCTCTCCAGTGAAAGGATCTGATTCTGCAGCATCCTTCTATCGACAAATTCCAATAAACAAATTCCTTTATCGGTCGCCGCTGCAAGCATTGGGCCAAGTGGTGTTACAATTCGTTCGGCTGAAACTATATTTTTATATGAAGATTCCGATGGAGAAAATCCTGTTGTCTTCTTGAAGAAATCAGAGAAGCCGCTGAGAGATTCATAACCTGAATCAAATGCAGTCTCAGTAACTTTTTGCCCTTCACGGAGATTTCCGTAAACTTTGTTTAATCTGTTCATTTTATGATATGCTGAAAATGTCATGTTAAGATTTTTTTTGAACCATCTCGTAAGCGTATGAGGATTTATTCCCATGTCAATTAACTTTCTCTGGTTCAATTTTACAAATGGATCTTTTTCAATTTCACTCAAAACCTTTTTCACAAACTCAGGCTTATCGTAGATGTTCAACGGCTTGCATACTTTACATGGGCGGTATCCGAATTTTAAAGCTTCGTCTGCAGTTTTGTAAAACTCAACATTTTCCTGTTTGGGCTTTTTAGCTGTGCACACTGTACGGCAGAAAATTCCTGTAGTCTTTACTGCAATGAAGAACAGGCCATCGTAAGATGTATCTCTATTCATCAGAGCATTATACATTATTTTTGGTGATGGTAACGTTTGCATGATTTAATACTTCGTTGATTATTTATACTATACAAAGATACTATAAATGATTTGGCAGGACAACCGATTTTTGAACAAGGAATTTTTTATCCTATATAAAACACAAAAGGCGTGTTGCCACGCCTCTTATTTAAACATAATTACTATTTTCTAATTATTTCTTGTCTTTATCATCAACTACTTCAAAGTCTGCATTTTCGACTTTTTCACCCGAAGCTTCCGCTCCTGCATTAGGGTTAGGACCTTGTTGTCCTGCGCCTGCATCAGTGCCGGCTCCCGGGTTTTGTGTTGCCTGTGAATACATCTGTGTAGATGCTTCGTTCCATGCAGCATTAAATTCATCGATTGCAGTTTTAAGTGTTGCAGCGTTATCGGTCTTAGCAGCTTCTTTTAGTCTGTCTATAGAAGATTGTATCTTCGATTTTGTAGCATCATCAAGCTTGGCTTCGAATTCTTTCAATTGTCTTTCGCCCTGGAATATCATTCCGTCAGCCTGATTCTTTAAGTCAATCATTTCTTTCTTCTTCAGGTCATCTGCTTCGTGTTCTTTAGCATCTTTCTTCATCTTTTCAATTTCAGCATCGCTCAATCCTGAAGAGTGAGTTATCTTTATTGACTGAGATTTTCCTGAAGCATTATCTTTTGCAGAAACATTTAAGATACCGTTCGCATCAATATCGAATGTAACTTCAACCTGCGGAACGCCTCTTGGTGCAGGTGGAATTCCTTCTAAATGGAATCTGCCTAATGTTCTGTTATCCTGAGCCATTGGTCTCTCGCCCTGCAGAACGTGAATTTCAACACCGGGCTGATTATCACTTGCTGTTGAGAAGATCTGTGACTTCTTAGTTGGGATAGTTGTATTTGCTTCAATAAGTTTAGTCATTACACCGCCAAGGGTTTCAAGACCTAATGATAAAGGAGTTACGTCAAGCAGTAAAACATCTTTTACATCACCTGCAAGAACACCGCCCTGAATTGCAGCGCCGATTGCAACTACTTCATCAGGATTTACGCCTTTGTTCGGCTCTTTACCGAATAAAGCTTTTACTCTGTCCTGTACCATCGGAATTCTTGTTGAACCGCCGACGAGAATAACTTCATCTATTTCTTCAACTTTATAACCTGAATCTTCAATTGCTTTTTTACATGGACCGACTGTTCTTTCTACTAAATTAGAAATTAATGATTCGAACTTAGCTCTTGTAATGGTTTCAAGTAAGAACTTAGGACCTTCAGCAGTTGCTGTAATGTAAGGAAGATTTACTTCAGTTTGTGAGCTAGAAGATAAAGCTTTCTTAGCAGTTTCAGCAGCATCTTTTAATCTTTGCATTGCCATCGGATCTTTTCTTAAATCGATACCTTCTTTTTTCTTGAACTCTTCGGCTAGATAATCAATCAATACGTGGTCAAAGTCATCACCGCCTAAGTGTCCGTCACCGTTTGTAGCTTTTACTTCGAATACACCGTCACCTAATTCAAGGATTGAGATATCGAATGTACCGCCGCCTAAATCATATACCGCTACTTTTTCATTTGCTTTCTTTTTATCAAGACCGTAAGCAAGCGCTGCTGCTGTAGGTTCGTTGATAATTCTTTTTACATCAAGTCCTGCAATTTTACCTGCATCTTTTGTAGCTTGTCTTTGCGAATCATTGAAGTAAGCAGGAACTGTAATAACAGCTTCTGTTACAGGCTGGCCTAAATAATCTTCAGCAGTCTTCTTCATTTTCTGAAGAATCATTGCAGAGATTTCCGGCGGAGAATAAATTTTGTTTTGATTTGTTGCAGGGTCAGTTATTTCAACTCTGGCAACATCGTTTTCGCCTTTGATAACTTTGTAAGGCACTTTACCGATTTCACTGGTAACCTCATCATATCTTCTTCCCATAAATCTCTTTATAGAGAATACAGTGTTATGAGGATTTGTTACAGCTTGTCTTTTTGCCGGGTCGCCGACTAATCTGTCACCTGTTTTGGTGAAAGCAACTACAGAAGGAGTAGTTCTTGCGCCTTCAGCATTTTGAATAACAACGGGGTCATTGCCTTCCATAACGGCTACGCACGAGTTTGTGGTACCAAGGTCAATTCCGATTATTTTACCCATATATTTTTATATTTCCTTTCTTTTTTCTTTTTTAAAAACGCGAATTTGTAAACTAACTAATTGTAAAGTGAATTTAAATGTAAAACCTTGTCAATTTCTTTAACATAGCATATTCTTTAACCGTTTCCATCGTTTATCCTGACTGATATGTACTTTCCTTTTGATTCCATTTTTCTTGATTCACTCTTTTGAATTGCTTCTGAAAGCTCGTTATTAATCTCAATATTAAAATCAATCTCACCTTCAGTATTACTTAAAACTTGCAGTTGGTTATTGTTTGAATCTTCTTCGATGAATGAAGTTACTTCTTGTTTCGGTACTTCCTTATTTCTTATGTCGTATCTGTGGCTGTTAATGCCGATGCCTATTAATAGAATAAGCGTAAAAATTATTTCCATTCGTGTCTCCGGGGTATTCTGGTTAATTGTAAACTACTTTAAATAATAAAAAGGGTGTTCAATTTTACTCAAACACCCTTCTCTTACCTCTTCATCTTTTATTTATCCAACCAAATCTTTTAATCGATAATCTGAATTAATTTCTTTAACGCGGCAGAATCTCTGTGGGTGATTTCCTGCCTTTCCGACCGGTAGCCGGAAGTTATTTACTTAATGGTGATTATTAAATTACTTAATTGTAATTTCTTTTACGAACGGTTTTGCTTCTTCTACCTTTGGTAATAAGATGTGCAATACACCGTCTTTGTAAGCTGCTTCGATATTGTCTTTTTTAATATCGTTTGTTAAGCTGAAAGTTCTTTTGAACTCTCCGTAATATCTTTCGTTTGTTACTGATGTTTTATCTTTGAAAGTTTCATCTTTCTTTTTAGAACCTGAAATTGTTAATGTGTTTTCTTCAAGATTGATCTTTACATCTTCTTTTGAAACACCCGGTAATTCAACTGAAATGTAGAAATTATCTTTATCTTCTACGATTTCTGACTTTGGTGCAAAACCGAAAGTCTTATCAAAATTAAAAGCTACGTCGGATAAATCTTTCCAGTTGAAAAGCTTATCAAAGCCTTCAAAATTTAAAAAGTCTTTGTTTGGTCTGTTGAATTTTACTATGTTCATTTGTATATCTCCTTTATGTTTTTATGTGGTTTTGCTTTATTATAATACAATAGCCGTGCCAAAGCAAAAACCTTGATTTTGAGCTATTTTTAGCATTTTTCTATAAAAATGGATGCAAAAATCTGCAAATTAATGAAAAGAATTACATATTGAGTGAAGAATATTTCAAATTTGTGAAATAATGAGCTGTAAGTTTTTAAGCTAAAATTAATTAATAAATTTTATAATTTTGATGAATTTTTGACGGATTTTTGAACACAGATAATTATGATAAAATATGATGACACAGATTGTAACATTATTGTCACATTTTCGAAACCACTATTTACCTTTCAACCTTCTTACTATTTAAAAATTAAATTGTCACATTATTGTAACATTCTGAGCAAAGCTCAGTCCAGCTTTAGCGGGATTATTTCCCAAACTTCCCTTTTAACCTTCTTACTATTTAAAAATTACATTGTCACATTATTGTAACATTCTGAGCAAAGCTCAGTCCAGCTTTAGCGGGATTATTTCCCAAACTTCCCTTTTCTAACCTTCTTACTATTTAAAAATTACATTGTCACATTATTGTAACATTCTGTGCGAAACTCAGTCCCGTCTTTCTCGTTTTAAGGATAAATAAAATATTGGATTTTCTAAAGTAATATTTATAATTTATAAAATTAAATAGACGGGGAATTTTTAACTTAATTTAAAAAGGAGTCATCAGTGTTAAATCGATACTTTTTTTTTATTGCTCTTTTCTTACTTTCCTCTTGTTACACCATCGGTATTTACTCTCAAATTGTAACAGAAGATCCGAGAGCAACAACTGTTCTTCCAAATGCCTATTCAGGAATAGGCGGGACGGGAGCTTTTACCGGTCCACTGGGTAATACTGCAAGAACATATCAGTGGTTAATAAATGCAAACCAGCTGACCACTATGGTAGGGAATAATATAGTTTCTCTTTCTATGAGAATCCCAACTTCTTCCGTTGCAAATTGGCCAACCGCTGATGTAACTTACAGTAACTTTGATATATATCTTTCACCAAGCAGACCTCCATCCGCCAGGAGTTTAACATTTGATTCAAATATAACAGGTACGAAAGTTCAGGTCCGTTCAGGCAGTTTATTAGTAACAGCAAACTCTTATACTTTCGGCAGCACTCCGAATGCCTTTGGTCCTGCTATAACTTTCACAACACCTTACTTATATTCCGGAGGTGATTTACTAATTGAGCTAAGGCATAGCGGTTTCACCGGTACAACAAGAACAAATGATGCAATAACTACTTCTACATCCGGTTATGCAACTGACTACAGCGCCTGCTGGACGGGAAGCTACACCGGTACTACGGGTTCCCAGGGAAATTTTTGCGTCATCCAATTAAATGATGCAGTTGCGCCTGTCGAACTTTCATCTTTCACTTCAATTACAGTCAGAAATAATGTATCTATTCATTGGACTACTGAATCAGAACACAATAATCCGGGATTCGATATTGAAAGAAAATCAATTGAACAAAATTCACAAAATGATTGGATAAAAATTGCAAATGTTCAGGGATACGGAAATTCTAATGAACCAAAAAACTATACATATTTTGATAACGGTCTACAGTCAGGAAAATATACTTACCGATTAAAACAGATAGATTACAACGGTGGTTTTGAATATTTTACTTTGACAAACAATGTTGAAGTCGGACTGCCGAATGAGTTCAGGCTTTCTCAGAATTATCCGAATCCGTTCAATCCTGTTACAAAAATTAATTATGAAATTCCTTTTGAGAGCAATGTAAGTTTAAAAGTTTATAACATGCTAGGAAAGGAAGTTGCAAATCTAGTAAACAACAGCTTGCAAAAAGCCGGGTTTTACTCTGTGGAGCTAAATGCAAATAATCTGACAAGCGGAACATATTTTTATAAAATTACTGTGGTGGGAAATACAAAAGATTTTACAGCAACCAAAAAAATGCTTTTAATTAAATAATAATCTTAAAAGTTTTTCTTAAATAATAAAACGGAGTCATCAATGTTAAAACGTTACATTTTTTTTCCTATCTTATTTTTGCTTGTAATTTGTTTTAGTTCAGGTGCTTATTCTCAATTAGCAAGCCCTGAAGCCCTCTTCGTTATTCCGAGTACTTATGCAGGCACAGTCGGCACGGCAACTTTTACGGGACCTACAGGTAACACAGCCCGTACTTATCAGATGATTATAAACGCAAACCAGCTTACTGCTTTGGTGGGAACACATATTACTTCAATTACTTTTAGAAATCTTAGCTCATCAACCACTGCCTGGCCTTCTGCTGATGTTACTTTCTCAAATTATGATATATATCTTGCGCCGGGTGTTCCGCCTGCCGAAAGACATTCAACATTCGATTCCAACATTGTAGGCACAAAGACTCAGGTGCGTTCAGGAAGCCTGGTAATTCCGGCAAACTCATACGGTGTAAACGGCACTGCTCCGCATCCGTTCGGCGATCCTCCGATTAATTTTAATACTTCTTATCTTTATACCGGCGGGCATTTAGTTATTGAAATAAGACATACAGGCTTTACAGGTACATCAAGAGCTAATGATGCAATTGGAACTTCTACATCAGGCTATGCAACTAATTTCACTGCAGGATGGCAGGGAAGCTATACCGGTACGGCAGTTACGCAGGGGAACTTCTGCGTTATTCAGATAAATAATTCACCTGTTGCAACAGGAATTACTCCTGTAACTGGAACACCAACTGAATTTAAGTTAATGCAGAACTATCCTAATCCATTTAATCCCGTTACAAAAATTGAATACGCTCTGCCATATGAGAGCAGCGTAAATTTAGTTGTTTATGATTTGCTGGGACGTGAAGTTTCAAATCTTATAAACAATAAATTACAGCCGGCAGGATTTTATTCTGTTGAGTTCAACGGTTCTAATTTAACAAGCGGGACTTATTTTTTCAGAATGACTGCGCAGGGAAAAGAATCAGATTTCGCAACAACAAAGAAAATGATTCTATCTAAATAAATTTTTAAAATTTTCTAATAAATTGACCTGACAGGTTTTTAATCCTGTCAGGTCTTTTTTTTATTCAAAAAAACTTAACAAAATTATAAAATTTTTATCGGAAATTTCAGATTGTAACAGACCTAATAGGTTAATCCGCAACAATGGACTGCCAAGTCTATGAACAATAATATAGTAAAGGGAATTTTATGTAGAAATACAGCGTTCCCTATTCCTACTAATAGGGAAAAAAAGTGAGAAGAGTTTGGAAGAAAATTTATGGAAGTATTATAGCTTTTTCTGAAAAACTGAAATTTATTGTCATCATTAATTGGGTTAGATTTTTAAAAATCAATTTGGTTTAATATTATTTATTTATTACTTCTTTGAAGAAGATAAATTTAAAACAATTCTTACAACCTGAAAGATTACTGAGAACATTAAAGATGAAACCGGTTTTAAAATTTTTTCCTGCATGATTTTTTATTATTTAAATTTTCTATACAAAGATAGAATTGTGCAGCTTTCGGTTCAAAGAGAAAAATTCAACAAATACCGAAAATATTCAATGGCTTTTCATACAAAAAATGGTTAAAATGGATAAATAACTATTTTTTATTTTCCTGAAATACCGAGATAATGATTCCAATAAATACATTTGAGATCTTAAAAACATTCAAAAAAGCCGATTTTAAAAGCTTTAGTGACTTCATTAACTCACCTTATCACAATTCAAATAAAGTACTAATAAAATTATTCGAAGAAATTAAGAAGTTTTCCCCGGAATACTCACATGAAAAACTGACTTATCAGCTTTTATATAAAAAATTATATCCAGGAAAAACTTTCAGTGAAAGAACAATTAAAAACAGACTGACGGAATTCTCTCAGTTATTAAGAAGTTTTCTGGCAAACGAAAGATTAAAATATGATGAGAATGGATACTACAAATTGTTAATTACTGAACTGCAGAAAAGAAAGTGTTTTTCATTATCCAACAAAGTTGTTCTTTCGAATAAGAAAAAATTATCGGAGTCTAAAATATCTCCTGATTATTTTATGCATATGCACGTCCTTGAAGAAGCATTTCATTACAACTCTTTGCAGCTCAGTGAGGTAGAAGTTTATGAACGCATGGAATTCTCTTCGAGAAAAGCAGAGCCCATTATTTCTCATTTCTTTTCCACCTTCTTTGTTCATTTAAGCGAACACATTACATTTAATGAAACAACGAACTTTAATAACAAAAAGAATAATATCTTAAATGAATTTGTAAAAACAATTAATCCTGATAGTTTTATACAATATCTTGAAAGTACGAACAACAAATATTTTCCTTATCTTAAGGCATATTATTTGACATATAGAATTAAAGTAGATGAAGACACTCTTCCTATTTATAAAGAACTCAAATCCATATTTCTAAAACACGGAGCTGAATTTGAAGAGACAGATACATACATGCTATGGGCAGTGCTTTGCGAGACTCTCTACTTAAAGCTAATTCCTGCAGATCTATCATTTAAAAAAGAGGTCTTCGAACTTAATGATTATTTTCTGAAACTTGGAATTTATCCGAACGCAAATGAAGAGTATTTTGTACCGCAGGTCTTTGAAAATATTTTCAGCGCTGCAGTAATTGAAAAAGAATTCGGATGGGCAGAGAAGTTTATTGAAAAGTACGGACCGACACTTCACCCAAACATACAGAATAATCAGGTAAATTATTGTCTTGGAGTACTGAATTTTAAATTAAAAAAATACGAGAAATCACTGGAGCATATAAGCAAAGTAAATTATTCAGATATAATAATGAAAATAAATTTACGCTTTTATACTCTGCTGAATTATATAGAAATGAAGCATTATGAATCTGCTCTTTCACTGATTGACTCGGCAAAACACTTTACTTCATCAAACGAAAAAATACCGAAATATCTGCATGAACACATGAATACATCTTTAAAAATATTCAAAAAAATTATTTTATCTGAAGCAGAAGTAAAAGAACTGGATTATTCTGTTTTAAAAGAAGCTCAGGAAGCAAAAAGATTTTTCCAGAAATCGTACGCTATTGAAAAAATTAAAAGCATACTGGCAAAGCAGGAACGGAAACCAAAACATACTATAATATAATAAATTATTTTGCAGAAATAGGATTTTTAGCGTTTTGTTTTAACCGATGTAATTAGATATATTTGTAATACAAGTTTAAAGAAATTTTTGTAAAAAAGTTTTCAATAGGGGGGAAACTTGAATACAAGTTTTAAAAAACTCGTTAAAGAGCTCAACGTGGGCATTGACGAGCGCAAAAAACTTGAAGAGTACAAAAAAATCATTGCAGAAAAAGTCCATCAAAATGCAAATGAAGCTCTTCAGGAATGTATCACTGCACTAAAATTAGCTGAAGAAATAAACAGCTCCGACTACATTGCTTACTACACACATCAATTAGGCAACTGTTATCACGCCATTTCAGAATACGATAAAGCTGAGGAAAATATTCTCAAGGCCATTGAATTATATACTGAAAGAAATGATACAAAAAATCTTATTGCCTGCAATCTGAATCTTGCTAATGTTTATATTCATAAGAAAAATTATCGGGCAGGATTAAAATACTTAACAGAGAGTTACCGACTCAATCAGATTGAAAATTCACCACTCATCAAGGCAAGACTTCTGAATAATTTCGGAGTTGTTTACATGGATACTGAAAATTTCAAGAAGGCATTGAAATATTTTCTTGAGTGTATCAAAATATCGAAGGAAATTGATAGTTGGTTTGATCTGCAAAGCTGCTATGTTAATATCGGAATGATTTATAAAAAGCAGAAAGATTACAAGAACTCGCTGAAGTATTTCAGCTCCGCCCTTGAATTAAACGGAAAAATAAAAGATAAATACAGAGAGGGCTATATACTTTATAACTATGCAGAAGTTTATTTTGAACAGGGCGAAATGGATAAGGCTTTGAACTTCTCTGATATGAGTCTCAAAAATTTTGAAGAGATTGGTGATAAATCTATGGTTGCAGCTAATTACGTTTTCAAAGGGAAAGTTTTAAACAAACTGGAAAATTTTGACGATGCATTGATAAACTGTAATCTGGGGTTATTGATTTCTAATCAGCTTAACGATGAACGTTCGATTGCAGAGACAAAATTCATTCTTGCAGAACTTCACTATAAAAGCAAAAATATTGAGAAGGCAATCATCCTTGCATATGATAGCATCTTATCTGCATCGAAAACAAATATGAATGACCTGTTGTACTGCAACTATGAATTTTTAAGCAAAGTTTTTTTAGAAAAAGGTGATTATAAAACCTCCTTAGAATACAAGACAAAACAGTTTGAGAAGTATGAAGAGATTCACAAAAAAGAAATAGACAGAATTTCAAACAACTTAATAATGCAGTTTGAAATTGAGAAGCTTGACTACGAAACAAGTAAATTAAAAGAAGAGAAAAATAAGCTAACGATGCTGAATGAAAAACTGGAATCTCTCAACAAAGAGAAAAATGAATTCATCGGAATACTAGCGCATGACTTACGAAATCCATTGGGAGCAATTTATTCTCTGGCTGAAATTTATTTGGGAGACGGAGATGCACTTGACCCTGACCAGAAAGAAATTATGCAGGAAATAAAAATCAGTTCTGATAAAATGCTCAATCTTATTTCAAATCTACTAAACCTGAATGCAATTGATTCAGGCAAGATGGAAGGGAATATCTCAGAAGTAAATCTATCTGATATCGTATCAAGAATTATAAAAGAGAACAGCAAGTCTGCAAATGCAAAAGGCATCAGCATCAGCGTAAGCAAGCCGCATTATGAAATAAAATTCAGTTCATATAAAATTGCAATTGAGCAGATACTAACAAACATTCTTTCTAATGCAATTAAATATACATTCCCAAACAAAAATGTTTTTATAGGAGTGTATGAAAATAAGGAGAACGAGCCTGTTTGCGAAATCATGGATGAAGGTCCCGGCTTTACTGATAGGGACAAGGAGCTTATGTTCCAGAAATTTGCAAAGCTCAGTGCAAAACCTACGGGCGGAGAAAATTCAGTCGGGCTTGGATTATCTATTGTAAAAAAATTAGCTGACCTGACCGGTGCAAGAATTCATGTGGAAAGCACTCACGGGAAAGGTGCAAAGTTCGTAGTTATATTTAAAAATTTTGTAAATGAGTAAAATTGAAAGGACGGAATTCCTCTGAGCTCTCAGAAGAATTCCGTTAAAAGAATTGAGTACTGCTAGTACAGTAATAACGATACAGAATCAATATTGGATTTACCACAAATAAAAAAAGCGGCTGATGCCGCTTTTTTTTATAAAACTTATACTGTAAGAAAATTATTTTATGGAGATAATATCGTTGTATAAAACGAAAATCATAAAGAGAATGAGTATTGCAAAACCGACGTTCTGAATTACTATCTGAACTTTATGCGGAACAGGTTTGCGGACAATTGCCTCGTAAACCAGCATTATAAAATGACCGCCGTCCAAAGCAGGGAAAGGAAGAATGTTAATCACTGCAAGAGAAATTGAAAGCAATGCAAGAAATCCTATGAAGCTTAAGAAACCGCCCTCTGCAGACTGTGCAGATGCCTGAGCAATTTTTACAGGTCCGCCGATTGCCTTTTTAAATGCAACCTCGCCTTTAAATATTTTATAAATTGTTTTGAAGAATAATTCAACTCCGAGATAATACATATCCCCTACTGCTTTTGGGGCAGCAGTGATAACGTTGTATGATTCTTTTTTAATTGGGCCTGTGTATTTACCTGCAATGATAACACCTATTGTAGAGTCTGCAGATGGTGTGATTTTGCAATCTAAAGTCTTGCCGTCGCGCATCCATTTTACATCTACCTCTCTGTTAGCATTAAATCTAATTAAATCCGTAAGCTGTTGTGAATGAGTAATTGGCGTCCCGGCAAACTCAGTTATCACATCTCCTTTTTGTAAACCGCATTTGGCAGCGGGTTTATCACTGACAACATCGTTAATCTCCGCTGAAACATTTCCAACTGCAATACCAAAGTTTCTTTCAGTTAAGTCCCCGACTTTATCTTTCGTAATGTTAATCGTCTGCTTAGTTCCGTTTCTATCTATAACAAATGAAAGCGCTTCACCTAAATTTTCGAAGTACAAATTACTTTGCACTTCTTCCCATGATGCAACAGGATGATTATTAATTGTAATTATTTTATCACCGGGCAGAAGACCTGAAGTCTTTGCAGGAGAATTATTGGAAACATATCCGATTGTTGTTGAATCGGTTATGGTTTTTCCTTTTATAAGTGTGATGGAATAAAAAATCGCGAAGGCAAGCAGGAAGTTCATAATAACACCCGCTGTAATTACTACCATTCTTCTCCATACAGGTTTTGAACGGTATTCCCATGGCTGCGGTTCGGAATCAATAAAATTCTTATCCATACTTTCATCAATCATACCGGCCACTTTTACATAGCCTCCGATTGGAAATGCGCATAAACGGTAATCGGTGTATTCCCCAAGCTTTACATCTTCAGAAAGTTTTCCGAAAGTAAAACCTGTGACCTTATTATAGCCAAACAATCTGTAACCCATACCGAGAGCAAAAATTTCAGCTCTCATGCCCATAAGGCGCGCAGCAGCAAAGTGTCCGAACTCGTGAATAAATACGAGAATTCCGATGACTATTAAGAAATAAAATATAGTGTTAAATAGCTCCATAGTATAATAAAAACAAATAAAACAATTTGAAAATTACATAATTTAAACCACAAATGATATTGAAAAGTCCTACCGGCTTAATGGTATATTAAGTCTTGTTTTTGCATCTATTTCGAAGATATCATCTAAAGTAAAATTATCTATTGGTTCATGTCCGTCAAGACATCTGCGGATGTGCGAAGGTATATCCGTAAAACCAATTTTTCCCTTCAGGAAATAATCTATTGCCACTTCATTGGCAGCGTTCATTACTACAGGATATGTTTCCCCTGAATTTAAAACATCAAATGCTATCTGAAGGCAGTCAAATTTTTTGAAATCAGGTTCCTCAAATGTAAGTGAAGGGTAATTTCTGAAATCCAGCTTAGGAAAATCTGCTTTAACTCTCTTTGGATATGTTAACGCAAACTGAATAGGAATTTTCATATCAGGAATTCCCATCTGTGCTTTTATGGAAGAATCCTCAAACTCAACCATCGAGTGAATTATAGACTGGGGATGAATGACAACTTTAATTTTATCATAAGGAATATCAAACAGCCACTTAGCTTCAATAACTTCCAGACCTTTATTCATCATAGTAGCTGAGTCAATTGTAATCTTTGCTCCCATCTTCCAGTTAGGATGGTTAAGTGCATCTTCTATAGTTGCCTTTTGCATTTCTTCGTAGGACTTTGTTCTGAATGGTCCGCCGGAAGCTGTTAAAATTATTTTTTCAATCGCATTATCTTTTTCTCCGATAAGGCATTGAAGGATTGCTGAGTGCTCGCTGTCAATCGGCAGCAAATCGGTTTTATATTCTTTTAATAACTGATTTACTATACTGCCTGCAACTACAAGAGTTTCTTTATTTGCTAATGCAATTTTCTTTTTTGATTTAATTGCATTGATAACAGGAGCAAGACCTGAAAATCCTACTAGCGCGCACACAAGTGTATCGTAATCATCACGCTTTGATATTTCATTTAGACCGTCCGTACCTGAGAGCACATCCAGTTTATTGAATGAAAATTTTTCTTTAAACTCTTTTGCTTTATTTTCATTGGAAATTACAACTGCATCGGGTGAGAATTCTTTTACCTGCTCAGCAAGTAAATCAATTTGAGAGTTTGTTGAAAGATATTTAACCTTTACGGGATAATTATTTTTATTGAGATTTTTTACGACCTTGAGTGTATTGCAGCCGATTGATCCTGTGGAACCCAGGATTGCGAGATTGGATATATTGTTCAACTATTCGGGGCTAAATAATAAAAAAGCCGGTATTAAAATCAATCACCGGCTCATTAAAATCAAAATATTAATTCAGATATTTCTTTATTGTAGAAGTAAAAGATGCTTCATCTCTTGCTCCTACTATTGTTTCAACAATGTTTCCTTTTTTATCAACAACAAATGTTGTAGGAACTGCTTCAACTTCGCTCTTAGTAGCATCAGAGAATGCTTTTACGAAATCATCGTTAGCATCTAAAATTGTGTATGGAATCGGATAAGATGTTAAGAAATCACCGAGTGCCGGTGATTTTGGATTCTGGAAAACATTAACACCGATTATCTTTACATTTTTATCTTTCATATCCTGAGAAATTTTTGATAAGTCAGGAATTTCTTTTTTGCAAGGTCCGCACCATGTAGCCCATAAGTTAACAAGTACAACGTTTCCTTTTAAATCTGACATTGACATTTTTTTTCCGTTTTCAGTCCATGTAAAATCAGGAGCAACGTTCTTCGCAGAAGAACCTGTTACTGAAGCTACTTTAAAGAATTTTTCACCGGAGGTTTTAGTATCATTGCTTGTATTTGTTTTCGTTTCGGTATTTGTTTTTGGAGTTGTTGTGTTCTCAGATGTGGTGTTTCCGTCTTTCTTTCCGCAGGAAGAGAGAGCTATTGTGAATACTAATGCTAAAGCGATTAAAATATTTTTTTTCATTTTTATATAATAATTTATTTTTTGTAACTGGTTAACACCGAAGCAATCTGCTGGGGTGCGATTTTAGAAACTGAAGAACATACAACTCCGTCTCTGTACCACACAACAATATTGTCGTCCCCTATCGGTGAACAAGGTGTCCAGTTTTGTCCTTTGACAATATCTTCCTTATGGTGGCCTCTTAAAATTAATTTGTCATCCTTCATTACATCAGTCATGCATCCTTCCATAGTATAGATCAATTTGTTACCGCACTTGTGAACAAAATGTACAAGTTTTTGCCCGTTGATTTCATTAAATACACCTCCGACCAATTCTGCATCTTTGATGTCAGGAATAAAAACATTGAAGTCAACTTTATCTTTGAAGAAAGCTGCAAGCTCTGCAGGATTATTTGTAGCATACTGAAGTTTTATTTCTCCTGCATCTACTTTATCAAAAATTCCTCTGGAGACTTCTATAAAATCTTTATCTTTGGGGATTGCATTATTTATGTAATAGGTATACATAAAAAATATAACGACTAACACTGCCAGACTTCCTGCTGCATAATAATATTTTCTCGAAGGAGAAGATAAATTTATTTTGCTTTGGATTGATACCTGTGGAATGTTGAATTGCGGGGTTAACGAAGGATTCTGCGCAGCAGATTTTGACGATGAGATATACTCATCGATTCCCTTGTTGATATTCTGATAAACGTATAAAGGCGTTTCGATATTTTTCAATCTCGCTGAAAAAAGCTCTACAGTTGATTTTTCTAATATGTAACGCGCTCGGTAATCAGGGTTAGAGTTTATTAGACTCTCTACCTGATTTAACTCTTCCCCTGAAAGACGATTTCCCACATAGTCAGTCAGGAGCTCAAGTTGCTGCTCAGTAAATGTAGCCATTAAGTAAAATTTAGTTCAAATAATAATTTGAATTTGATTTTAAAAATTTTTTTAAAAATTGAATGTATATTTTATAAGTATAGCCTGCTCTGGTGTAATGGAACTACTGTAATAATAAAAATCAAAATTACATCAAATTATTATCTACATCATATCCTTTGTTGCGCGCATAATCTGCAAGTTTCATCTGCAATAATTTTCTTCCTCTGTGAAGGCGGCTTCTTACAGTGCCTACCGGGCAATTTAAGAATTCCGCAATTTCTTCATAGCTCAAACCTTCAAGGTCACACAGTATCACAACAGTTTTAAAGTCATCTTGTAATGAGTTTAATGCTGTTAACAATTCATCGTCTAATAAGTTCGAAAAAACTTTTTGCTGTAAATCATTGGAATCAATTTTCTCAGAACGTATACTGTCAAAAAAGTTTTCGACTTCTTCATAATCAACTTTACCCGGCTCCTTCTGAGCTTTGCGGTAGTTGTTGATATATAAATTCTTCATGATTCTAAACAGCCATGCTTTACAATTAGTTCCGCGTTCGAACTTATGAAAAAATCTGAATGCGCGTAAGTATGTCTCCTGCACCAAATCATCTGCGTCAAGCTGATTATTTGTCATTCTGTAAGCATAGTTATGAAGAAGTTTCATATGAGGCATAGCCTCTTTATTAAATTCTTCCCGTAACTTTTCTAAGTCTTCTTTGGATAATGTATTGCTTTGGTCAGCTTCGGAAAATTCATCTAATTCATTTTCGGAATTATCAGAATAATCATCTTTTTCTGTATCTAATGTTGTAGAACGTGTAGATTTCAAATTATAATAAGAGTTTTTAATCTCGTACATAAATTACCTATTATTTGAATTTAATGGAAGGCTATTTTAAGTGAAGAAAACAACATATTAAAACCTGAATACTTGTGTAGATATGTCTTCATAATTGATGCTTTTAATACAACATGCTATATATATTCAGTCAATTACCATACCAAATGAATGTGTGAATTTATGACACTTTTAATACTTTTAATTAAAATGTTTGACAAAATAGTCAGTGAAGGAATATTGCAGGTTGATTTGGCATGATTTCTATACTTAAATAAAAAGTCCGTCACAATTTGTAACGGACTTCGTTTATTTAAACCGTAACTTTAAAAAAAATTAAATTTCTTCCGAGCTATCATCATCGTTATCTTCCGTATCATCTTTTTTCTTATCTTTTTTATCCTTCTTATGCTTTTTATCATCAAACTTAAAATAGAATTTATGCTTGCCGTTTGCTGTATCTATTTTCATATCGTTAAAATTTTCAAGCTCTTTCAGCTGTTCTAAATCTTCTAATCCTTCAATGTTGATATGTAATGAATCAAAGTTGAAATTAAAATTGAACTTATCCGGCGAAAATTCTTTTTTCCATTCCTCCGCTTCTTTCTTCCATTCTTCACCGTGCTTTTTCCATTCCTCTGCATCTTTCTTCCATTCTTCAGCACTCTTTTTCATCTCTTCATCCATCTTGCCTAAATTTTCCTTGAGCTCGATTTTCATTTTCTCCATATCTTTCTTGAATTCTTCGCTGTTGAATTCTTTCATATAAATTTTCATTTCATTGGTATCGGGCATATAGTCATGCATATCTGCAAGCTCAATTTTAAGGTTCTGCATTTCTCTTTTTATATCCTCTGCCATTTTCTTGCCATCAATTTTAATGTTAATTTTCATTTCAGCAAGATCTCTTGATAACTCTTCCATTTCTTTAGCGAGTTCATCTTTATTGAAATTCAATTCAACTTTTAATTTATTGTGCATATTCTCCTTCATATCTTTAAGAGAATTTTCTATATCTTCATCGTCATATTCATCAAGGCTGTCAATATTTATTGTAGGTATTGCCTGTGGAGCAAGTTTGCTGAGTTTATTATAAACTAAATATTTTGTCTTATCATCTACTCTTGGAATAAGATTTAACAGCGAAGAATAATCCTCGGGCATTGCATTGGCAATTGCATAATAAACTGAAGGTGTACCTCCGTTATTGAAATCATAATTGAAAAGTGCATTTTGAAATTCCGGCTTTGAATCTTTTCTGAATGGAATACCTACTCCGTACTCAGGTTTATACAGACAGAATTTTCCGTCAGTTACCACTGATGATTTATTTCCGGACTCAACATTTGCAATTCCGTTATTTACATATATAACTCCGTTTCCTTTATCATCAACTTTGAATGAATACGAACCGCCCTTATCCTGCACTTTCATATTGCTTGACTGAAGTACAAACTTATCTGCCTGTGATGTGGAAGTATTTACTGTTCCGTAAACGACTTCTATTCTGCTAATATTATTATCGGATTGAATAAATCTTACTTTTGTATTCGGCTCAATGCTTACATCACCTACGTTTGCAATTTTGAGAATTACGGATGATACCGAGTCTGTCTGAATCCAGTCGCCTACATTAACTACATCTGACTTCACACCATTTACAAATGCTCCGCCCTTTAAGCTGACAAGTTTCCAGTTAGACATTTCTTCTACTGAATAAACACTCTTTGATGAAAACTTTGCTATTGAAATAGAAACTATCAGTAAAATTACAGCAGCGGAAGCGAACCAGTACCAGTTTCTTCCCATGAAACCGGCAGGCTGTGTTTTTAAAACTTCTTTTTTGTCCTCGTGAAAATCTATTGTGAGAATATTGTTTGAGAGAGGCGTTATTTTAATATCGTTTTTCATTTTTATCTCGTTTTCGATATTTGCAAAAATTTGTTTAGGCGGCAAAATTTCTTTTCTCAGAGATTTTGCTTTTTCTTTTAAAAGAACAAAAGCGGAGTATTCCGATGCGCATTCTTTGCAATCGTCTAAATGCTTCTGAACCAAATTTTTAGTTTCCGGATTTAATTCATTGCTATAGAATTCGTCGAAATATTCCTGAACCTGAGAGCAGTTCATTTTACTAATTCCTCCCTTAAAATTTTTCTTGCTTTATGTAAGTGGGCTTTTGATGTCCCTTCTTCTATATTAAGCATTTGCGAGATTTCTTTGTGTTTGTAACCTTCTATTTCAAATAAAATAAAAATCAGTTTTGCCTGTGAGGGAAGCTTCTGAATGGCTTTCTCCATATCAAGCGAGAAGTCATCATTTGTGTAAGCAATCATTAATGAATTATTAAAGCTTTCACCAATTTTTTTCTCGTAGTTTTTATCCGTGCGAAGCTTCATCAGAAAGCAGTTAATGCATATCCTGTGAAGCCAAGAATAAAAAGCCGAGTCACCTTTAAAAGAACTGATGCTTTCCCACACCTTTATAAATACATCCTGCGTCAGATCATCTGCAATATCATTACTTCCGCACATACGCAGAGCTAAAGAATAAATACGCCCTGAATATTTATCGTATAATGTTTTGAATGCTGTCGTACTGCCCTGCTTGCATTCGTTTATTAATTCTGTATCGGAAATATTATCTGTGATATTTGCCAAAGACGCGGTGTAAATTAAAATGCTGCATCACCGAGTTTATTAGTAAGATGCAGCATAAAGGAAAAAGGTTTACTAGAAATGAAAAATATATTTAATTAAACGGAAGAGAATTCCATTTGTTACAATATATTTTTAAATCAGACTTCTCCTTGCGAAACCCTTGTTTCGCAAGCTAAAATGCCCAAACAGGGGTTTGGGCATTAGATTAAAAAACTAAAAATATTTTAATATAAAATTACAGCGGAATATTTCCGTGTTTCTTCTTAGGATTAGAATCTACCTTATTTTCAGCGATTTTGAAGTATTTTATAAGTTTTTTACGGGTATCTTTAGGTTCAATTATATCGTCAACAAATCCTCTTTCAGCAGCAAGGTAAGGATTAGCAAATTTTTCCGTGTACTCGGCGACTTTTTCATCTAAAGCTTTTACTTTATCTGAAGCCGCATCTATTTCTTTTTTAAAAATAATTTCAGCAGCGCCTTTTGCACCCATTACTGCAATCTCTGCTGTCGGCCATGCTAAGTTGATATCACCGCGAACGTGCTTTGAGTTCATAACGTCATAAGCCCCGCCGTATGCCTTTCGGACAATAACTGTAAGCTTTGGTACCGTTGCTTCGCAGAATGCATAAAGCAATTTTGCACCGTGGCGGATAACACCTCTCCATTCCTGGTCAGTGCCGGGTAAAAATCCCGGTACATCTTCAAATACAAGAAGAGGAATATTAAATGCATCGCAGAAGCGGACAAATCTTGCGCCTTTAATAGACGAGTTCAAATCAAGCACACCTGCTAAAACCAATGGCTGGTTAGCAACAACACCAATTGAACGTCCTCCGATTCTTGCAAAACCGACTATAATATTTTCAGCATATTCTTTATGTACTTCATAGAAGCTGTCCTCATCCACGACTTTTTCAATCAGCTCTTTCATATCATATGGCTTGTTAACGTTATCAGGCAAGAAAGTATTCAGCTCCGGAATTTCGTTATCTATCGGTCCGTCATAATTATAAACCGGAGCGTTATCCATATTGTTAGACGGAATATAAGAGATAAGTTTTCTTATGCTTTGGAAACATTCAACTTCATTTTCACAGGTAAAATGACTTACACCTGATTTCACAGCATGCGTTGCTGCGCCGCCAAGTTCATCAAATGTAACATCTTCATTGGTAACAGTCTTAACTACATTAGGACCTGTAACAAACATATATGAGATTTTATCTACCATGTAAACAAAATCCGTTATAGCAGGAGAGTAAACTGCGCCGCCTGCGCAAGGACCTACTATGGCAGAAATCTGCGGAACAACTCCGCTTGATAAAGTATTGCGTAAAAATATATCAGCATATCCGCCGAGAGATATAACACCTTCTTGAATACGCGCGCCGCCGCTATCGTTAATACCGATAATAGGAGCACCCATTTTCATAGCAAAGTCCATTATCTTGCAGATCTTTTTTGCATAATATTCTGAAAGTGAACCACCGAGGATTGTAAAGTCCTGAGAGAAAACACATACAAGTCTTCCGTCAATTGTACCTGTACCTGTAATAACTCCGTCAGTGAAATATCTTTGCTCCTGAAGTTCAAAATCGTAGGATTGATGTTTTATAAACATATCAGTCTCTTCAAAGGAATCTTTATCCAGTAATAAATCAATGCGTTCGCGTGCAGTTAGCTTCCCTCTTTTATGCTGCTGGTCAATTCTTTTCTGTCCGCCGCCAAGCATTGCTTCGGCACGTTTCTTTTTTAAGTCGTCTATTTTTTGCTGGTTGTTCATGAGTTTTGAATATTAACATTAATAAATAAATACAACTAAACCCTTTTAATATCTGCCCCTATAGATTTTAATTTTAAATCAATATTTTCATATCCCCTGTCTATATATACGGCTCCGTTGATAATAGATTCACCCTTTGCAATAATTGCCGCTACGAGATACGAAAATCCTGCGCGTAAATCAGGAACATTAATGTTTGCTCCATGCAATGGAGTTGGTCCCTTTATTACTGCGCTGTGTAAATAATTTGATGTTGAAAATCTGCATGGTGTTCCGCCGAGACATTGATTGAACAATTCAATATCGGCACCCATTTTTTTAAGCTCGTGAACATATCCGAACCGCTGCTCATAAACCGTTTCGTGAACAATTGAAATACCCGTTGCCTGAGTCATGAGAATTACAAACGGCTGCTGCCAGTCAGTCATGAAGCCGGGATGGACGTTTGTTTCCAGAGCAATTGATTTGAACGGTCCGTCATAAAAAAATCTTACTCCGTTATCTTTCACTTCAAACTTTCCGCCTATGCGTCTAACGTTATTGAGGAATGTAATTATATCTTCCTGTATTGCATTCTCTATAAAGATATCTCCTTTGGATGCAAGTCCGGCAGATGCAAAAGATGCAACCTGATTTCTATCAGGAATAACTGTGTGCACTGCGCCTTCAAGTCTATCGACACCTTCAATAGTAATTCTCCTGTCAGTGCTGAGTTCAATAATTGCACCCATCTTCTGAAGAAATTTAATGAGGTCAATTATTTCAGGTTCGACTGCAGCATTTGTTAAAATTGTTCTGCCCTTTGCAAGAGTACTTGCAATGATAACGTTCTCTGTTGCACCGACACTCGGATAATCTAAATGTATGTTAGCGCCTTTTAATCCGTCAGTCGTTAAATAATAATAGTCATCTTTTATATCTACTTTTGCTCCGAGCTTTTCAAGAGCATCGATATGAAAATTGACAGGGCGAGCGCCGATTTTACAGCCGCCGGGAATTGGTATTTCCGCTTTGCCCGTTCTGTTAAGCAATGGTCCCGCCATAAGAACTGCTATGCGTGTAAGATTTCCTAAATCTTTAGGAATTAAACTTGTTGTAAATTTTTCAGTGTGAATTTTTAAAGTGTCTTCGTGAATAGAAATTTTTGCGCCTAAGTTTTCAACGATAGTTTTATTTATACTTAGATCACTTATCTTATTCGGAGAATTATGTAAAACAGTAGGTTTATCGGAGAGCATCGAAGCTACCATTAACTTCGGAGCTGCGTTTTTGGAACCGCTTACTTTTATATTACCGTGCAGAGGATTCCCACCCTGAACAATAAATTTTGAATTGGAATCTGACATATTTGAAAACTAATAATTTTAACGATGTGATATAAGTTAAAAATTATGTCCATTTTTGTATTCCGTTACGAAGCAGGAGCTTCGTAACCGGTAGAATGCGTTATAAAAATGGAGGCACTATTTTATTGAAAAAACACATAGCGAAACTTACGCCCCCTCGTAAATTCTATGTTAAACTATTGAAAATACAAATTTGAACTTTTAGAAATTTTTATATGAATTTAAAGAATTCATATTTTCAATTTTGAAAACAAAACTTATCTAAAATAGTAATAATAAATTTTAATGTGAAACTATGTTACCTTATCTGTAGTAATAGGGGAATTTTTTCAAAAGGAGCTTGACATGAAAACTTTCGTAACGAGGAGCGGGCGATGTGGAATTAAATTTTTAAAAAGCAGTTTTAAAGACCTGACAGGTTTTTAATCCTGTCAGGTTGATGAAATCAAAATCTCTTAAGAAGTTGAATCAAAAATTTAGAAGTGTTCCGGCTTTAACTTCAATTTAACTTGAAAGAAAGTAATCCTAATAAACAAAAGACCTGACAGGATTAAAAACCTGTCAGGTCTAAATGAAGTGAAAATTTCTTAGCAATCTATTTAATCTTTAAAAAATCCCATATCACCAAACTTCTTCACCCTGTTATCAAGCAGCTTATCTTTTTTAATTTTAGATACCTGCTCAATCTCTTCAAGCAAAGCAGTTTTTAAAATCTGCGCTGCCTGGTTGTGGTCTCGATGTGCCCCGCCTTCAGGTTCTTCAATTATTCTATCAATAATTTTTAAATCAAGCATATCCTGCGATGTGAGCTTTAATGATTCCGCTGCCTGCTCTTTAAAATCCCAGCTGCGCCATAAAATCTGCGAGCATGACTCAGGGGAAATTACTGAGTACCAGCAATATTGAAGCATAAGAACTCTGTCACCAACTCCCATTCCCAAAGCACCGCCTGATGCACCTTCACCTATAATTACAACAATAATCGGTACCTGCAGCTTTGCCATTTCAAAAATATTTCTTGCAATAGCTTCTGCCTGTCCTCTTTCTTCTGCTTCTATTCCGGGGAATGCGCCGGGAGTATCAATTAAAGTAATGACCGGTTTATTAAATTTTTCTGCAAGCTTCATTAATCGTAATGCTTTTCTGTAGCCTTCGGGGTTCGGCATTCCGAAATTTCTGTAAAGATTTGATTTTGTATCACGACCTTTTTGCTGTCCGATTATCATTACAGTCTGATCATTTAGAGAAGCAAATCCGCCTACCACAGCATTATCATCACCGAAGTGTCTGTCACCGTGAAGCTCTACAAAATTATCAGTCATCAGATAAATATAATCTAAAGTATAAGGTCGTTCAGGATGGCGGGCAAGCTGAACAATCTGCCAAGGTGTAAGAGAACTGAATATTTTTTTTCTGGCTTCTTTCAATCTGACTTCAAGCTTGCTTATTTCAACGGATAAATCAAGTGTATCCGACATTTTGCGAAGTTCATCTATTTTCTGCTCCATTTCAACAATGGGACGTTCAAACTCAAGCATGGTATTTGCAGGCATATATTTTAATTTTATTAATTCTTAAAAATAGAAAAGAATGTTTTTAAAAGTATTTCAACATCCAGAGATATAGATTGATTCTTTGCGTAAAACAGATTGTAATTCAAAAGCTCTTCACCTGAAATATTTTCATAGTAATTTAACTGAACAAGTCCAGTTAATCCTTTTTTACCGACATAATCTTTAGTATGGTAGTTCATCCAGATAGGATTTCCTACAAATGAATATTTCCCCGTAAAGACCTGAGGCAGAAGCAATAATTTTGAAACATATTTTGAAAGTCTAATTTTCAAAATATATTTTAAAATAAGAAGAACAGGATAAACCGTGAATAACAGTATTACGGATAAAATAATATCAAACAATCTCTTTAAAAATATATTCAATTTATTGTTAATATTATATTCAATTTCTATTAAAGCCAGATTATCAAGGGCGTTCAGATTTAATTTGGATAATATAAGTTCTTTATCCGACGGTACAATTTTAAACTTTACATTTCTGTTTCTGAAAGACCACATAAGATTCAGAATTTCCAGATTTGAGAAATTTGTTCCTGAAAATATTACTTCATCAATATTTTTAATCTGTATTATTTCTTCTAATTCATCTACTGTGTTTTTTACTGATAAATCCGAATAATAAATCACATTATATTTCGAAATCAGGTTATCTTCAATATCGGATTGTAATCTGGAATCTGAAACAATGAGAAGATTTACTTTACTAAGCAAAATATTTTTAGATTTAAAAAAACCAACCAATCTTCCTACCAGTCTCCAACCGAGCAAACCCGCTACACTTAAGATTGTAGATGTTAAAATTACTTCTCTTGAAAACGCGTACTCTTTGAAGAAATATGTGATGGATGAATTAACGAAAAAACCGATTATGATTGCATAAAAAGTTTTCGTAAAAGAATAAACATTTTTCTTTAAATAAATTCCTTGAATGGTCAGAAGAAAAAGCCAAATCAATACATAGACTGAAATAATAAAGAAGTACTGCTGGTTAGGAAAAATATTGAAGCGCAGTTTAACAGAAATAATAGCAGCTACAAATAAGAATACAGCATCAATAACAGGAAGAGCAAGAAAAGATAAAATTCTGGTTAAGTATGAAATTCCTGAGCGGTAAAAAATACCAAGCTGTAATATTCCTGAAAGAATACGGGAGTATCCTGTAAAATTTTTACGAACGAAGATACTCATTGCTCCGTAAAAATTATTTACATAGGAGAGATTTGTTTTTTTGGTACTTTCCCCCTTGAAATGAATTGTAGTTACCTCGGGATAATAAAAAATCCTGTATCCTGCTTTTTTGATCCGATAACACAAATCCAGATCTTCACCGTACATAAAATAATCTTCATCGAAATATCCTACTTCATCCAGAACTTTTTTAGGAATAAACATAAATGCTCCGCAGATTGCATCTACTTCGTAAGTTTTATCATCGTCTAAATAAGTGAGATTGTATTTACCAAATGCTTTGCTTTTCGGGAAAAGTTTTGAGAGCCCAAGCATTCTTGGAATAGCAACAGAAGGCACAGGAAAACTTCTGCGGCATGCAGAATCTAATTTCCCGTTAGTAAGAATTAATTTGGATGTGACTGCTCCCGTACCAGGATTTTTATTAAGGAAATCTATCATTTTATCAAATGTAGATTCTTCAAGAACTGTATCGGGATTAAGAATTAAAATATATTTTCCTGATGCCTGTTTAAGAGCAATATTGTTTGCTTTAGAGAAGCCGATGTTCTTTTCGTTCTCTATTACAATTGCATCAGGATATTTTTTTTTTACAAGTTCTGCGCTTTTATCAATTGAGTTATTATCTACAACAAAAATTTCAATTTTGTATTTATCGGAGGCAGCTTTATAGATAGAGGATATACAATTATCAAGAAGATCCCTTACGTTGTAATTGACTATGATTATTGAAATATCCATTGAAAGAATTTTGGGGAACGTTATAATTTACCTAACCAGGAACGAATTTTTAATTTCCATACCATGAAGTAAGCTTCGTATACAACCTTACGTGACATTTTAGAGGAGCCTGCTCTTCTGTCAATAAAAATAATCGGTATTTCGGTAATCTTAAAATTATTAAGAGTATAGCGGAACTTCATTTCAATCTGAAACGAATATCCGTTTGAGCGGATGCTATCCAGATTAATTTGAGAGAGAGTTTCTACACGGTAACACATGAATCCGGCAGTAGTATCTCTTACTTTTAATCCCGTTACTAACCTTGTGTAAATATTCGCATAATAACTCAGGAATAATCTTCCAATCGGCCAGTTTATAACTGATACACCATTTATATATCTGGAACCCACAACTAAATCATATCCTTCTTCTATTTTTTCAATAAATCGTGGAAGATATTTAGGGTCATGAGAGAAATCAGCATCCATTTCAAATACATAATCAAAATTATTTGATATAGCATATTTGAAGCCGAAGACATAAGCTGTTCCAAGTCCGTTCTTTTTTTCCCTTTTTAAAATATAAACATTGTTGCTGGGAAAATCCTCTACAAGCTTAGCTGTTCCGTCAGGCGAGTTATCATCAACAACCAGAACATTATATTCATAATTTTCATCCGTGAATTTGAGAACTTCAGGTATGATGTTAAGAATATTTTCAGCCTCGTTGTAAGTCGGTATTATAACTAAAATCTTTTTCACGAAAAAATTTAATGACCTTTCATTAATAATACAACAATTATTGTATTAATCATTATTTTAAAATCCAATTTAAGAGACATGTTTTCTATATAATAAAAATCATACTGCAGCTTTTCTTTTACATCTTCCAATGACGAATCGTATTTATGCTTTATCTGTGCCCAGCCGGTTATTCCCGGTTTGACTGATAATCTTTTATAGTAATAAGGAATTTCATTTTTTAATTTACTGACAAAAAAAGGTCTTTCGGGTCTTGGTCCTACAATACTCATTTCATTCTTTAACACATTTACCAGCTGAGGAATTTCATCTATATACATCTTTCTAAGAATTTTTCCGATGCCCGTTATCCGTGGGTCATCCTCTCCTGACCATTCAGGACCATACTCTTCAGCATTTTGCACCATCGAGCGGAACTTATACATTGTAAATATTTTTTCATTTCTGCCCACTCTTTCCTGTTTATAAAAGACAGGTCCTTTAGTAGTAAGTTTAATCAAAATCATTGATAAAATCAGAAATGGTGAACACAGGACCAAAAGAAAAACTGATAAAAAAATATCAAATATTCGTTTAAACAACTTTGAGCCTGCCGGCATTATCTCCGGCATTACTTCAATCAATGGCACACCATAAATCTGGTTTGTTCTTGCCATGCCGCTTACAATTTCGTACATGTCGGGCATAATCATCAGGTGCACATCATTGCCGGTGCAAAATTTTATAACATCTACCAGCTTTTCTTTTTGCGCAGGTTCAAGAGCAATAAGAATTTCAGAAATTTCCTTCTGTTTTATTGCTACGGAAATATTTTCAATAGAGTTTAAATATTTTTCATCAGAATCTTTTTCTAATGAAATGAATCCGGAAATTTTATATCCCAACTGCGGATATTTTGTAATCATCTCATACAAATTTTCTGCCTTCTCACCTTCACCAACTATCAAAGTATTTCTGAGCCCGATTCCCTTTTGAAGGAGATTTCTTTGGAAACCCCGGATAATTATTCTGCCCCCGCCCGTCATTAAAATTGTAAGAGCCCAGTATATCAGGATAAGAAATCTTGAAATTATCGGTGCATTATTTATTGTATCATCGATAAATATAAGAAAGAATAAAATAAAACAGCCTATTGAAACTGATTTTACAACTGAAGCAAACTCATCGAAACGTGAACGGACAAACCAATACTGGTAAAGTCCGGTAAATGAAAATATAATAAGCCAATATAAATATATAACTGCTAAAGGTACTAAAAACTGAACAGGGTTTGCGTAAGGTATCCATCCTGTTTCAACACGGATTAAGTAATATGCAATCCATGAAAGATTTATGAAAATAAAATCGGAAAAGAAAAGAAATATTTTTTCTAATGTTTTAGACAATAAATTGTGTTAATTCTTAATAAAATATAAAAATTTTACACACAATATCATTCATAAAATATCAGAGATTATTTATTATATTTTTAATCCCGATTTTTCTCTTCTCATAAGAAAAGAAATTTTTTATCCTTTCCGCTCCTTCCCGGCTCAGTTTGGAATGTAAAGTATCATCTTCCAGAAGTTGAATAATTGCATCAGATATTTCTTGCGGGCTGTTGGGATTTACATATAAAGCCGAATCACCTGCTACTTCAGGAACAGCACCCGCTTTACTTGTAACGACCGGTGTTCCGCAAGCCATGCTCTCCGCAATAGCCATTCCAAATCCTTCATAATCTGTCGGCTGAACATATACTTTAGCTTTATGATACAAATTGATTTTTTCTTCGTCAGAAATGCTTCCCGTTAGTTCAACTGAATCTGAAAGATTTAACTGATTAATTTTATCAAATACACTTTGATAACCGTCATCTTCTTTCCTTCCTACAATTACGAGTTTATAATCAGAAAATTTTTCTTTAACAGCAGAAAATGCTTCAAGAATTTCAAGTACTTTTTTACGCTCAACATTAAGCTTTAGTAATCTGGTTACTGTAAGTATAATTTTCTCACGGGGCTTATCTGAAAAAAAATATTTTTCACCGTCAATACAATGATAAAGAAGTTTCAGATTTTTTGGTTTGAAATACTTTTTTAATTCATCAAACTCTATTTGAGAAGTAGCCAGCTGAACATCAGAGAATTTCAAACAGAAGTTAATAAAAAATTTTATCAACAAGGGTCTCGCATGGTATCCTTGCTGTGATTTATCGGAATAGTGAATGTTGCCAATTGTAATGGAAGGTTTTCGCCTCCCAATAGCTTTTAACAAAGGAACAATTCCTGAGCTCCACCACCAGATAAAGAACAAATCACATTGTGCAGGAATATCTTTTTTGTTGCCTGCTAAAATAACTTCATGCCCCAACTCTTTAAGAATTTTAATATCGTTAGAATAGAAATCAACCTGCTCAAATAATTTATTATCCGGAACCCTTGCATAAAAACAAATTCTCATTACGATAATTTTTTAATTACGTTATAGTATTTATCAACTGCTACATTCAAAGCAAAATTTTCTTCAAAGTATTTTCTTGCATTCATGCCCAATTCTTTTTCAAGTGCCGGGTCATTTTTAATCTTCAGAATATAATTGTAAAACTGCTGAGCATCATTTTTTTCTACAATGAATCCGCACTTTGCTTCTTCAATAATTTTGGCAACTTCCGAATCTTTAGAACATAAAGCAATAACGGGTACGCCGGCAGCAAGAGTTGTATATAATTTACTTGGCATTAGCAGTCCTTCCAGATAACTTTCATAAGTAACAACTGAAACAGATGGAGCCGTAAGTGAAAAAGGTAAATCCTTTTTTAGCTGATAAGGTAAGTATGCTATATTAGTTAGATTATACGAAGAAGCTAAATCCTGCAATTTTTTCTTTTTGACACCATCACCGATAAATAAAAATGCAAATTCATTTTCTTTTGTAAGTCTGGCAGTTTCAATAAGTGCTTCTAAATCGTAAGAGGCTCCGATATTTCCCGAGTACATCACTACAAACTTTCCTGATAAATTATTATTTATAAGAAACGAATTTTGCAATTTTTCGACCGGCTTTATAAAATTTCCATCTGCCCAGTTATGAATTACAAAAATTTTATTATCATGGGAGAGTTCATAATTTTTCATCTTTGTCTCAACAACTTTTTTCATAGCTTCGCTTAATACAATTATTTCTGAAGCATTTGATAAAACTTTCTTGTCAAATGCGCTCCAGATCTTAATAAAAATACTTTTTTCAGATACGTAATTTAATTTATAAGCCTTTTCAGGAAATACATCGTGAATGAGATAAATATAATTAATTTTTTTTAGCTTTTTTATGAAGTATCCTACAATAGGCAGAAAGGGAGGATTAGAAACAATTAATAAAGGAGTCTTTGATGATGAAAATAAGAGGTGAAAAAAAATATTTGTAAAAAATGAAATAGAATTTAATAGTTGACCAATTTTTGTATTTTTATTGAGTTTAGTTGTCCATAGCCTGGAAATATTCACATTATGGAATTTTTCCTTTTTTTTTGCTTCAATTTTATAGCTGTATGAGGGAAGCGCAGTAAGAGCTGAAACTTCCAGTCCTTTATCTGCCAGACCAAAAGCTAATTCTCCTAAAAGCTGTCCTGTACTTGCAACATCCGGATAAAAGTATTGCGTTAGTATTCTTATTCCCTCTTTGCTCAAACCGTAAAGTAATTAAAAACATATAATTTAACCAATAAAAGTGAGAAAATTTAGATAAAAAGGGAGTGTATTATTTATTTTTTTTACAAATAAATCCTAATTGATAGCTATACTTTGCAGGTAACAAAGATACAAAAGGTTTAATTATTTTTTTTATTAAATGGTGTTTTTTGGATGAAGATTGTGGACTTAAAAAATGATTGTTATCTACAAGAATATTTTCCACATTTAATCCGTTTTCACTAAGAAATTTTACCCAGTTCTCTTTGCTCTTCATTTGATTTAGAGGCTGCATTATATCTACCAAATGATCTTCTTCGGGTTTGTATCCAAGAATTTCCATAATGTATTTTTCATTTGGTACAAGAATAAAATATCTGCAGTTTTCTTTTCCGACGCGCACCATTTCTTTAACTGCTTTCGCCATATTGGGAACGTGTTCTAAGGAACCATTACAAGTTACGTAGTCAAAAGTTCCTGTATCAAAAGTCAGATTTTCTGCATCTCCCACAGAAAATTTTACTTGAGGAAATTTTTTCAGTGCTTTTTCAATTGCAGTTTCAGAGAAGTCAATTCCGTAAGTATCTAAACCTTTTGATTGTGAATAACCCGCGAAAGTGCCGTCTCCGCAGCCAACATCCAAAAGTTTTCTATTTCCTGTCTGAACATTTAATAGTTTAAAAATTTTTTCAAACCATTTTATCCAGAATTCTGCTACTTTTTCTTTTGAATCATATACAAACCCTTTTTCTATTTCTTCCTTATCACCGTAATAGACTTTGTTATAATATTCTTTTAAATTTTTATCCATAATTATTAATTTTTAAAAATTGTTATAAACTGATGTTATTTCACTAATCATTTTATCTAAACTGTTTTCTTTTATGCAACTGATTCCGTTTGAACTTATACTGTTGTAAAGATCTTTATTTTCAATTAATTCAATTATTGCTTCAGAAGTTTCAGTATAATTTCCCGAAGGTACAACTAATGAGTTTTTTCTGTTTATTAATAAATCCTGTAATCCACCAACATAAGTTGATATAACGGGAATTCCCATTCCCATAGCTTCCTGCACTGCGTAAGTTACTCCTTCAAATCTGGAAGTTAAAATAAATATATCATTACTATCCAGAAATTCCGGAATTTTATCTGTATAAGGTAATATTTTAACGGAATTATTCAGATTTAATTCATTAATTAATTTCAGCAATTCTTCCTTATCTTCTCCTGTTCCTACAATAGATAGTTTCGCATTTTTATATTTTTTAACAACATGGCTCATGCTCCTGATCATAACTTCCTGGTTTTTCTGATATGTTAGTCTCCCTACCGAACAAATATTGATTTCAGAATTTTTTTCAAAATTATTGAAACGATTTTTTGATAATTTCAGTTTTTGAAAATCAATTCTGTTGGAAACAATTCTTATTTTTCCCGAATTGTAATTAAAATATTTTGTTACAATATTTTTATCATGCGTTGATGTTACTAATGTAATATTTGTAAAATATTGTTTAATTTTCTCTTTGAAAACTTTAGAAAAGGAATAATTTTTTATTTCGTCTTCTAAATACAGCCCATGTTTATTTTCTATTTTCATTTTAACTCCTAATAATAAACCTATAACACATGGGATAATTCCGTTGTTTGCATGTATAATATCAAAACCGCTTATATATATATATTTCAATAAATTGCTTGTACCCTTTAGTGAAAAAAAATCCATCTTGCCGTTATTGTAGACATATTGCGGGATTTGAAGATTGCTTAAGACGGTTGAAATAGGTCCTTCTTCCGGAATTGCAACTGTTACTTCAAATTCATTTTTTGAAATGCCTGAGGCTATATCAATAACATATTTTTCGGTACCGTACACCCGATTATTTCCGAGCACCAATAAAACTTTTTTCAAATTAATTCTCTGTCGATTTTAAAAACCCGCATTATTTTGTTGTAAAAAATCCTCAAAGGGTTAAGGATTTTATATAGAATTTTATCTGCATAATGTTTCTGAATATAGTAATCCAGAGATTTGTAAATATGGTCAGATTTTTTAGCGACAACAGAAGAGTGATGCAGACATTTAACTGATGAATCATAAAATATTTTAGCTCCTTCATTCCTCATACGAAGACATAAATCTTCTTCTTCCTTGAATAGAAAGAATTTTTCATCAAATCCGTTTATCTTCTTAAAATACTTACTGTCAAGAAGCATAAATCCCCCGGAAATCCAGGCTACAAAATCAGGATTTTCCCTGTTTATCCAGTGGCTGGCACCAAGATTGTTTTTAATAGCAGCAATAAAGCCTATTGATTCACCATGGTCTCCGATTTGAGGTTTTTTATCAAACCCAATTAATTTAGGGCCAATAACATCAGCCTTATTTTCAGCCATGCTATTAAATAGTCTCTTTATTGTATCAGGTTCAAAAAATAATAAATCGGGATTCAGTATAAGTAAGTATTTTGACTCCGTCATTTTAAACAAGTAATTATGCCCGCCGCCAAATCCTAAGTTTTTAGGGGAATAAAATACTTTTGTGTTTCTGAATTTTTGTTCAACATCATCCAGATTATCATTAGACGCATTATCTAAAATAAAAATCCTGTACTCTTCATTATAATTTTCCAAATCTATCTGAAGAGATTCAAGACATTTAAGCAAATATTCTCTGGTGTTATAATTTACTATTTGAATAAGAAGATGCATTAAAACAATTAGTTTTTAAGTTCACTCAGGAACATTTTTATTGATTTATCCCATGAAAACTCATGAATATATTCCGTGCCTTTTTTTGAAAGCGCAATCCTTAAATCATTTTTTAAAAGGAGTTTTTCTAAATTTTCATAGAGTGACTGAGCATCTCCCGCTTTAAAAAACAAACATGTTTCATTCTCAATATTATATTCTTTATGCCCGTCAATATCACTTGCCACTAATGTACATCCGCAGGCCATTGCCTCAGCAGGAGGTAAAGGAAAACCTTCTATTAAGCTGGGACTTATAAAAATGCTTGCTGAATTATAAATACTCCTTAATTTTTCAATGGACGGAGTTTGAACATAATCGAACCATTCAGGTAAATTATCAGGCCTTCTTTGGACACCGAAAAGCGTAAATTTAATTTCAGGGAATTTTTTTTTCAATTTACTTACAGCTTCTATTCCAAACCTTGATCCTTTTAATTCCAGTTCATGATAAAGCATCAGCATGGAATATTTATCTCTTTTTTCCGGCTCGTTTATTACATAAAAATTATTAAAATCAAAACCATTGGGAATATAAACAGCTTTTTCTCCGATTTTTTCAGCAAATCTTAAAAGCCATTTGGCTATTACAATTTTCTTAAATGGAAACCTCCATGTATCTACTACTTCAGTCTCAGGTCCGTTCCATGTTTCAAGACTCTGCAAGAAATAGAATTTTTTTGAACTTTCAAGTTTCATTTCATTTAAAGCAATTGCAGTTCTCCACGCCGTTGCAATATTTATATCGGCATCAGGTAAATATTTTTCTTTGAGAAGAGGAACCCATTTAAGTTTTACATTTTGTGCAAATTTAAACCAATTCCCCGGGGTATGTGAATTAGAAATTAGTCTGTAAAAATATTTTAATTTGTTTCTGATGAAGAAATAAATTCCTTTTCTTTCCGGTAAATCTGCCGGATGTATCAAATTAACTTGAATACCGTTCTCACTCAACATATTTGCATACTCATACACAATTTTGAATCCGCCAATTGGTTCTTTCTTCAAAAATGGCAGGAGAAAATTAATAGTCATCAAAAAATTAGATTTTTATTTCTTATTAGATTTTTATTTCTTAAAAAAACTTTTTATCTGTTCAAGATTTAAATTTTTGATATTTATATATATCCATATTAAAAAAGTAAGGCTGAATACAATATACTTTAATTCAATTCCACCTATAGAGCTTACAATAAGTGCAACAATAAAAATTAACGAAAAACACAGCAAAGTTAAATTGACTTTCTGAAATTTAAAATTAAGGCTTTTTCTTATAAACAGTAAATTGATAACTAAATGATTGATATTAATTATTAAATAGGATATGCATACTGCTTTGATTCCAATATCCCAGAAAGTATTAATAATCAGAAAAATACCCATATAACTTAAGCTATATAGAACGTCAAAAATAACCCATTGTTTTATTTTAAGACAAGGTACTAACCATATTCCTAAGCTCCAGCTAATTATTTTAAAAAAATCTCCCAAGAGCTGATAGTCAAGAATTGATTCAGCTGAAATAAATTCTTTTGAATACAGTAAATTAATAATAATGCCTTTGAATGCAATGAACACCAGAATGAGAGGAGTGAAAAATATCAATAAAAATCTTATGAGATTATTTGTTTCAAGAACTATATCATCATTATTTTTAAGAGTTGACATTTTGGGGATTGTATATGTCCCCAGAATTCCAAAGAACAGCCCTATATAATTTGTTGAAATAGAGTAAACGCTTTGAAAAATTCCAAGATTTTGAAGACCGAATTTATCGGTAATAATACTTCGCAAGGCTAGGAGAGATAAATTTTGAAAAATAAGCATTATTATCGATGCAACTCCAATCTTGTAAATGCTTTTAAGGATAGCGGGGTCAATTTTTTCAATTTTTTTGAAATCAGGAAAAAGCTGATATTTTTTAAGAATAATAATTCCGTTAAAAAAATTAAAAACAATACCTGCTCCAAAAGCAATAATTGCACCATGAAGACTCCAGAAAATAACCAAAGGAACAAATGCTGCAAGCAAAATAATTGAATTCAAAGAAACAAAAAGAACGTAAAGATTAATTTTCCTTGTTCCCTTTAAATAAGTATCAATTATATTATTAACTACGAAAAGCGGAATGGAAAGAGAAAATAATTTAATATGTAATTCATAATTCTCATTATTAAATAACATATTAGAGATATTGGAAGAAAAAAGTATGATGAGTGATGTAACTGCTATTGCAATTGGTACATTCACAAATACAAAATACCTTAACAAATAAAATATTTTTTCCTTCTTATCTTCATCAAAATACTGAGAAATGAATTTATTTAGCCCTAAAGAACCGATTGGCAAAATAGCAGTAACTAATGAATACAGATTGAATATGCTTGAATAAACTCCAACACCTGTTGTACCGGTAAGCATTGCCAGAAATTTAGTTCTTACCATTCCTGAAACGATACTGGTAAAGGTAGAAAAAGATATTTTCGATACAGATTTTACTAGCTCTTTAATAAAAGACTCCTTCTGCTTTTGAAAACAAATGATAACTTTTTAAAAAAAACACTCACAACACATAAAGATTCAAATAAGATATTTAACAAATCATTCTTTTTAAGATATATTCGTAATAATTCTTTGTGCAGGTTATAAATTGCGGTTAGAGAATTTTTTTTAATTATGAATTCCTTTTCTGTTTTATAATAATTAGTCAGTAGATCTTTAACGGCATTAAGCATCTTAATTCTTTTGGGAATATTATGTGAGGAACTTTCATGAAACCTGTATTTAATAAGCTTCTCTTTTATATAATAAAATTTGAAAGTTTTTGAAATTCGAATCCAAAGTTCATAGTCTTCAGAAGCAAAAAATTTTTGTTCCTCATTAAAATATCCTGTATCAGTAAAAACTTCTTTCTTTGCCATTAATGTAGAAGTTATCACAGGATTAAAGAGAACAAAGTCTTTAAATTCAAAAATTTGCTTGGAATTAAATCCAAGAATTTCTTTTTTAAGAATTTCGCCGTTGGCATCAATAACTGAAGCATTCGAGCAGATAACACTGTATTCAGGAATTAATTTAAGTTGTTTTTCCATTTTGTCCGGCTGCCATATATCATCATCATCACAAAAGCAGATTATTTCTCCGGAAGAATTTTTTATTCCAAGATTTCTTAATCTGCCAATATTATTTATCTTACCAAAATTAAAATATTTTATACGTGAATCTGATTTATTTTTAATATAGGTTTCAGTTCCATCTTCAGAATTGTCATCGATTACTATAATCTCTAAATTTTCATAAGTTTGCGCAGTAATTGAATTAATACATTCCGTCAAATACTTTAATCTATTATATGTAGGAATAACTACGCTAACCAGTTTTTGCATATATAATTTTAATATATCCTAACATCATTAAAAAAAACGGCATAAGAAAATATTCAGGATATGTAATTAATGCTTCGAAAAAATTTTCAATAAAAAGAGCCAAAACAATTGACATAGCTAGGATGAGCTCATTTGAGTATTCACCCCGGGGATTCGATTTATATTTTTTGCTACCATGATAAAAAATTCTTGCTACAATAATAAATACTGTAATGGGAACTAACATACCAAACTGTATTCCCAGAGTTAAAATCCAGTTATGGGGATCAGGAACAATTTCCAGACTACCTAAAAAAACCTTTTCTGTTTTAAATATTTCAATTGCATCATTGACACCGTATCCCCATAAAAACCTGCTTGTACCTGAACTTATCATTTGTATTGCTGAAACGATCAGTAATATTCGAGGCAACGAACTATCAGTTTTAACCTGTGATACATCCGAGAGAAAAAAGAAAGACATTAAAACTGAAAATAAAAATATAAAGATAAATGTTCTTTTAGACTTAAAAAAGAAAAATGTGAGCAAACCCACTACAAACCCTAAAAAGCCGGCTCTGCTGTATGTTAAAAATAAATTAGAAAAAAATAATATCGAAAATAGAATTAACACCGTTATTGTAATTTTTTTCTCATAATATAAATATAAAATAATCGGAAAAATTATTGTGTATATAAATGCATGAGTATTAGGATGCTTGAAAAGACCCAGTGAGTGTCCGGGAAAAATTGAATTTTGTAAAATACCAGTAGATATTCCTATTAATCCCATTAATGCATTAATAATTGAAAATATTAAAACTACCCATAGAAAACTAACTAAAATACTTTTTTCTAATAATTTTTTGGGGATATAAAAAAAGAAGAAATATATATTAATTGGATAGGAAATTAGTTTTAATGCAGCATCAAATTTTAAATTGGGCTCAAGGTTGATCCAAAAACTTGAAATTAAGAATAATAAAATTAAAATTGAAAAAAGGAAAAAATCCGAATTGAAATTTGGCAATTTCAATTTTATGAGCTGCTCGAAGTTTAAAGAACTAATTGCAAAACACACGAAAATTAAAATTTGTATTTCAAAGATGTGAGTGAATAATATACCTCCAATAAATTCAGGTAAATTTAAAATGATCATTAAATTTACAGAAAAAAAAAGAAAAACAAATAAATCGGAGATAACTAAATTTTTCTTCAATTTTATGGAAATTAAGAAATTTTCAGTTTATACAGATTCCACTTTCTTTTAACAATAAAAAATATTAGTGAAAAGAAAAAAGCAATAAATGAAATTAGTAAAATTGTAACAATTCTTTTAGGTTTTACCTTTTTTTCCGGTAAATTAGGATAATCTAGAATTAATACTGAAGGAGTATTTTTTTTCTCTTCAATTTTTGATTGTTCAAAAATTGGCAAAAGAAAACTCATAATTTTATTTTGTATTTCTACATTTCTCTGCAATCTTAAAAAGTTCATTACAACGTCAGGTTTTCCTTTTAATGTCAAACTTGAATTTACATCATTCGAATTGTTAATATCTGAAAGCTGTTTTCTCAGCGCATTTAATTTTTCTTCTTCTGATTTAATTTCCGGTTGATCCGGTGTTAATATTCGCCTGAGTAAATCTAACTTAACTTCTTCCGATTTAATTTCAACTTCTAATTGTATTTCAGATTGAACGGCAGCTTTTACTAATAAATCTGGGGAAAGACCAAATTTATCCTGATAAATTTTTAAACTGTCTTCTGAATTTTTCAAATCCATTTTAGCAAGTTCAAAACGTGATTGAATAAATTCTCTGTTGTTTTTAGCATTTAAGACATTTAAATCCGAATTTATTTTGTTCAGTTGATTAATCATAAATTCGGCTATTTCTTTAGCTCTCTGCGGGTTTTTATCAAAAATGCCAATTTCCATAGTACCGGCCAGCTTATCTTTTTTTATGTCAAGAACATTAGTTTTAAAGTTCTTTACAGCATCTTCTAAGTACTTATATTCCCATTCATCATTTAACTTAAACTTTATAATTGCTTCTTCTATATTCTTCCTGCTAATTAAAATATTTTCATATAAAGCTAATTCTTTTGAACCTGAACTAACGCCGGCCAAATCCCCTAAATCACCAATATCAGGAATCCCTCCGCTACTTAGCAAACTACCTATACCCGAAGCTTTTGTCGCTGTTTTAATTGTCCCGCTCGAGAAAAAAATTGGATCCATTACAAAAAAAACCACTATCGTTGTTAATAGTGCGGCAATTCCCGTTATAATTAAGAGTTTATTCCTATATTCTAGAATTAGCTTATAATAATCAAATAAAGAAAAACTATTTTCTTGAGATTCCAATAATTTAAATTTAGTTAAGTTTATTTAGTACTGTTTTGTATTAAAATGAAAGATGTAATTACTGTACCAACAATTCCAACTATCGTTCCGATTAATGCCATTGTATCTTTAAATGACTCCCTTTGTTTTTTAGGTACATAAACAAAATCTCCGGATTCTACTTTTGTCTGCTCAGGTTTGTACCAGCCGCGGGAATTGAACTTAATAATTCGTGTTTCGCTTTCATCTGCTCCATTACCAAATCCGCCTGCCTGCTGTATGTAATAATCATAATCTTTGCCTTCTACAAATTTTACATATCCTTCATTGTTTACAGTTCCGTAAACATAAACTACATTTTTATTATCGTTAATATATACAATATCATCATCTTCAAGCACAACATTTTGGCTTAAATCATTTTCATTTAACAATTTATTAAAATCTACTATTACACGTCCTCTTCTTGACTTAATATCAATATCAAAATTTTGTTTATCTCTATCAGTAACAATTAAATCATTCGCCCTTTGATTGATATATATTTCATTGGAATCTTTTGCTGAATATTCTTTATCATATTTACGGAATACAATGCATAATGGCAAATAAGCATTTTCTGTAACACCACCAGCCATCTCTATTAAATCTTTTACCGTCGTTGTTTTAAAAGCAATCGGATAGTAACCGGGACGTGGAACTTCCCCTAAAATTAAAGCTGTTACTTTCTTTCTGTAATCTGTACTGTATTTAACAAAAACTCTGTCAAAGTTTTCAAGCATATAATCTTTATCTTTTGCATATGATAATTTAATAACATCAAAACCTTTATTATTCAAATATGGCCTATAAATAATTATACTGTCCTGCTCGGCATAAGAGTCAAATCCTCGGGCAAGACCTATGGCTGTCTCTAAATTATCTCCTGAAGAATATTCGTAGCTACCTGCTAACTGAACAGCTCCGTTTATTGTAATATAATTTTTATCCAGTTGATTCATGGGGATTTTCAACAAATCTCCCTCTAGGAATTGAGGATTAAATTTACTATCTCCTGTAATAAAATACTTGTATAAATCTACTTTTAAAACAGAGCCGTCCTTTCTTGTCAAAGAAATATTTCTCATGGATGTCTGAGTCTGGAAATAATCTACCTGATTTATTCTTTTATTATAAACACTCGTTACGTTTGTGGTATCATAAAATACCCTGCTTACCAGATCACTAACACGCATTACCGGGCTTACTTCGTAAATACCTTGGGAAAGCCCATTAACTTTAACAAGAAAAGTTCTGGGTTGAGTGAGAGTAAAGCTAACATCACTGGAATAATATCTCTTTTTTACAGCTTTTACAACTTTTTCTTTTGCTTCTTTTAAACTCATATTCGCTACCTGAATTTCACCTACCGTGGGGATAATTACTGAGCCTTCTAATGAAACATATAATGGAATCTGTTGATTTACAAAGCCGTACAATCCCAAACTAAATAAATCATTGGGACCTACTATGTATTCATTTGGTTTTATAATACCTTCTACAGGTGTTGTTTTAGAATGCACATTTGCATCTGAAATAGATCCAAATAACTGAGGTGCATCTGCATTTATTTTAGTAGGTGAAGTTGTTGTAGGAGTTGTAGTCTTACCTTGTAACTTATCGAGTGGATTTTCTTTTTGAGAATAGCTGTAGGAATAGCACAATAATAGTGCAAGAACGATTGCAATCTTTAATTTCAAAGTCTGATAATATTTAATTCAAAAAATATAACCGATAATTTCGGTGCTGAAAAAATGTATAAATTTTATATAAAAATTCTCCGGTTCGTTTTTTAAATTAAAGATTAAATTCTTTGATTGCCCTTGTTAGAATTTCTGAGGTTTCATCTTTACCGGTAGTTTCACAATAGAATCTCAATAATGGCTCTGTTCCTGAAGCGCGAACTATCAGCCAGCCGTCTTCAAACATAAACTTGGTACCATCTAATCCGTCAATTGAAATAATTTTCTTACCTGCAATACTATCGCCGACTTTCATTTCCTTGCATTTTGCAAGTGTTGCCTGTTTCTTCTCTTCTGTAGTGCTTACATCGTTTCTTCTATAATAGTAAGAACCAAATTCGTCTTCAAGTTCTTTTTTTAGTTGTGAAATGCTTTTACCGTAAGCAGCCAGCATTTCAAGATATAACATTCCGTTATAAACTCCGTCTCTTTCAGGTAAATGACCTTTTATCCCGATACCGCCGCTTTCCTCCGCGCCAATCATAACATCTTCATTAATCATCAACTGCGATATGTGTTTAAAACCAATCTGCACTGTTTTTAATTCAATACCGTTTTTATCGCAGAATTTTTTTATTAAATCACTGGTTGAAAATCCTCTTACAACTATGCCTCTCATACCTTTTTTCTCATAAAGATATTTCAGAAGAAGAGCGAAAGTTTTCTGAGCATCTAAAAATTTTCCGGTCTCATCTATAATTGCAATTCTGTCAGCATCACCGTCTGTAACTATTCCAATATCAAATTTATCCTGTTTAACTCTTTCACATACTTCTCCAAGATTTTTTTCAACAGGCTCGGGAGCGCTTTTACCAAACCCCGGATTTATTTCACTGTGAATTTCTGTAACGTTAATTAATCTGCTGATTGTTTTTTGTCCTGCGCCGTACATGCAATCATAAATTACATTAAGCTTTGCTGCATCTATAGCTTTTATATCAATCTTTTCTTTTAAATAATTTATATAGTATGCGTCACCGTCAAAGTATTCTACAATGCCTTCAGATAAAAGAGTATCAAGATTTTTTTTAATTTCAACTTCACCAATGTTTTTTAGTTCCGCTTCAATTTTTACAATTTCATCGGGACTCATTGAGCCGCCAAATTCATCTTTCAGCTTAAATCCGTTATACTTGGAAGGATTATGGGAAGCTGTTATCATAATTCCGAATGCCAGATTCAAATCTCTTGATAATAATGACACAGTAGGCGTAGTAACAAACTTATTTACAAGCTTTGTCTTTATCCCTTCATTACCGAATACTTCTGCAACAGCTGCTGCAAATGCATCAGACTGAAATCTTGTATCATAGCCGATTATTATTCCGCTTTTTATCTTAGGATGGTTTTTGAAAACTCTTGCCGTCGCTAAAGCTGCCCTTCTAACATTTGCAAAAGTATATGTATCGCCGATAACAGCTCTCCAGCCGTCGGTTCCGAATTTTACTGGTTCAGACATTATTATGAATTTTATTAGATTTTCTGCTAGTTAGTTCTGTGAGCACTTACCCATTGCTTAACATACTCTATCGTTTCAAAAGTAGGTGTTCCCGGGGTAAATAACTGACCGACTCCCATTTTTTTCAGCTCTTCGATATCAGCATCAGGAATAATTCCTCCGCCGAATAATAAAACATCGTTCATACCCTTATCATCCATGAGCTTTTTGATCTTCGGGAAAATTGTCATGTGAGCGCCGCTCAAAATACTGATGCCGATTGCATCTGCATCTTCCTGCAATGCTGCTTCAACAATTGTTTCCGGTGTCTGTCTTAGCCCTGTATAAATAACCTCTATTCCTGCATCTCTGAAAGCTGCAGCAATTACTTTGGCACCTCTATCGTGCCCGTCAAGCCCCACTTTACCTATTACAACTCTGATTTTTTTAGTCGAATTTTCCATAAATTTTAAATTATATTATTTATAGAATTACTTCAAGACTAAAAGTTTCGCATAATTTAAAAATGCGAAAATAAATTTCTGTTAATACTACTACTTATTTCGACATTATGTAAAGTTGATTTTATTTCTATGTTTTAACAAGTAAATAATTGAACGAAATCCGGCATTTTTTTATAAAAATCGTTAAATATTAATTTTTTATTTTTATGAGCTATTTCTCCTCATTCATCTGCTTTATTTTCTCTGTAAATTCAAAACCTTCCCTCCTCACTTAAACCTTTATTCATTCTATATGTCTCACTTTTAGACGTCTGAAAATTCAATTTAGATTTTCTAACTAAACCTCTTTGAAATATGGATAAATTGATTAAGTCAATGCGACTCTTATTTTTGCCTGCATTCCTGATTATATTGTTAAACATAACAGGCTGTAATAAAAACGATAATGATATCACTTCTGCAAACTCCGGGACGGAAGACGAATATCTCCAGAATGAAGCTATTCAATCAACTGACAGCTCAAACAATGATGACAATGAACTACTCGGCTCACAAATTTCAGATTACTCAGATGACGGCGCGGTTTTCAATAACTCAAATGAACCTCTTACATCTTATGATTCACTTAGATTTTACGGAAGAAGAGTTACATCCGTAACTGTTACAACAACTTTTACCGTAGATACTGATACATTAAAAACTTTACTTGTAAAAAGAACAATATCCGGTAATTTTATTATAAAAGGATATACCGGCGGAGTTCTTGACTCTATTTCAAAACCTTACACTGAAGTACAAAACAGAACAGCTTCTTTTAAAAGAGTTGCAAGAACTGAAGTTCACAGAAGAAACTGGAGACTCTATCAGGTTTCAGCAGTGGACGGGCAGACAACTTCACCTCAGCAGGGAAAATCCAACATTGTGATGAACAAGGTTGAAATTTATAAAAATGATAACCTGCTGCTTACATTGAACGGACCTGATTTTACATCAAATGTATTTACGACCCGATATTTTAACGGAGAAGGAATTTTTAACTGGGGAAGGAACAATAACATTAAAGTGAAGGTATACTTAACAAGCAATCAGTCTGATACCGACCTTGTAGCATTTCACTGGGCAAGAAATTCATTCGGATTCCACAGAGTTGCATTTACTATGACTTCATCAACACCAAACGGCGGAAATTACGACAGAGTTTATGAAAAATCGTTCAATATATACGGTTCACACAGATTTGGAATATTTAACTCGTATATAAGTGCCAATACAAGGAAGTCCTTATGGGATAATAATATCAGCGAATTCTCATCTACTTACATGGGAGCTCCTTATAGAATTTCTTTCTAAGGATTTCATTTTAAAACAAAAACGAAAACGCTGCCTTTTTTACGAGGGCAGCGTCTGATTTTGAAGTATTTTAACATCGATAAGAATTTAGTATTTTAGATTAAACTAAAAAAGTATTGGCTGGCGATTTATTAAATATAGATTCTGATGATATAGAAATTATTGATAGTTTCAAGAAAGGAAATCAACAGGCTTTTAATATTCTTGTTAACAAATATCAAAAAAAGATTTACTGGATTGTAAGAAAGATGGTTCTTGACCACGATGAAGCAAATGATATTACACAGGACATTTTTATCAAGATTCATAGTTCTTTGCATGACTTCCGGGGTGATTCAAAATTTTTCACCTACATTTATAAGATAAGCGTTAACTTTTGTCTTAACCACATTAGTAAAAAGAAAAGAACTTCCAACAAAGAAGTTGATATTGAAGACGAAACATTAGACATAAAAAGCGACGATATGGGTACCGATGAACATTATGATGAAAAACGAAAGCAAAAGCTGTTGAAAGAGGCTATTGAAAATCTTGAAGGACAGCAAAGAGCAGTTTTCAATATGAGATTCTACGATAATTTGAGTTACGAAGAGATAGCAAAAATTCTGAATAAGTCAGTAGGAGGTATGAAAGCTAATTACTTTCATGCAGTGAAAAAAATTGAAGCTTACATAAAAAGCAAAAAAGATATTAAAGAGATTTTCAGTTGTTAAAAAAAATACACACTTATGGAAAACAATCATTTTGACGAGCTGCTTTACAGCCTTCCTGATTACATCTCAGGAGAGCTTGATGATGAAAAGGTAAAAGAAGAAATAGAAGCGAAACTTCTGGTCGACTCATCGTTCAGGGAAGAATACGATTCATTGAAGTCAACAATGAATTTTATACGTGAAGCTGAACCGGAGCCGCCTTCTGAAGTTTATTTCGCTAACTTACAGGCAAATATACTTTCAAAAGTTCACAAAGAAACCGAACCGGAAAGACAAAGTATTTTATCAAGGCTTGTCGGTTACTGGAAAGTTGTTGTGCCTGCGCTTACAGTCTGCGTAGTTCTTATTATTTACTCACAGAATATGAATACTCCCCCGCTTCCTTTAACTGAGAATGTTAAAGTGCAGATGCCTTTACAAAAGCCTTTGAATGAAAAAAGCGGGAATAAAAGTCAGGATACAAGTTCAAAGGATGCAGTTATTACAAATGATAATTCAGATCCTATAGATAATACTTCATCAAATGAATCAAATGAAATAAATTTAAATACATCAAAGCATAAAAGAACCGAATCGATATCCTCAAATGATAATGTTACTCCTGATGAAACCGTGAGTTTAAGTGATGATACAGAAGGCGGAATAATTTTCGGAAGAGAAGACGATACACAGGCGCAGTATGATTATGATAATCTATCCACCGATGACCAGCTTGATATTTTACAAAGCTTAAGAGATAAAAAACTTTAATTTTAACTTTATGAAAAATTTTATCCTAATTGTAACGATCTTCATCATTTCTTTTGGCGCAGCACAGGCGCAGCCGAAGAAAATGACTGAAGAATTAAAAAAAATAAGAAAGCAGAAATATCTGGAAAGTGTAACTATAGATGATGCTACTGCCGATAAGTATTTCGATATTTATGATGCAAACTTTGAAAGCATCATGAAGCTGAATAAGCAGAAGAGAGATGACATGGAATACATCGAAAAAAATACAGATGCATCCGATGTAACTGCTAAGCTTGAAGAAATTCTTGATCTTGACGGAAAAATCCTTGATAAGAAAAAAGAACTCTACTCGCAGATAAAAACTCTCTTAACGCCAAAGCAATTAGCTCAGTCTGTTATTTTTCAAATGAAATTTAACAAAGAGCTTAAGAAGCAGATAGATAAGAGAAAAAAAGGGAAACGACCTGACGGCGAAAGATAATTAAATCACCGGCAATACTGATCCATAGCATCATGCGCTTCTTTTAAACCAAAATTCATAGCTTCCTGAAAGTCAAGGCATGCCTTATCTGATTTTCCGAGACCAAGGTATGCTATACCCCTTCCGTAAAATGCTTCAGCGTAATTGAATTTCAATCTTATACAATCAGAATAATCTTTCACCGCCTCACTGAATTTTTTTGTAGCAAGGTAAACAGTTCCTCTTCCATGATAAGATTTGTAAAAAGTAGAATCTGTTAGAAGTGACTGGTTAAAGCTGGACATGGCAGAATCCATCTGCCCTTTTTGCATAAAATAATTTCCCCTGTTGTAAAGCTCATTTGCAGACTGCGAAAAACTTATCTTACAGAATGATACAAGTATTAATGCAACAAATAAATATTTCATATATTGAAAGTTTTTTATTTTGCTAAAATCATTTTTTGGGTCAACTTACCATCCGGAGTTTCTAACGCATAGAAGTAGATTCCTGTTCCAAATCCGGCCATATTAATTTTTTCATCGTAGCTGCCTGCATTTAAAAATCCTTCTTTTAAAACTTTTATTAACTTTCCTGTTACATCATATAAAGATAATTTCACATCTGAATTTTTATCCAGCGTAAAATTTATATTTGTAGAAGGATTAAACGGATTCGGATAATTCTGATTTAATTTGAACGATGTACTTACCAATGCTGAATTATTTTCAACAGAAACAATCTCGGTTAAATTTCTTTTATAGCAAAACGCATTATCCGTTCCAGCATAAACTACATTAGCTCCCATCGCTAAAGCCCTCACATTTTGATCCAAAAGACCAGTATTAAATTGAACCCATATGTTTCCATTGTTGAATGTGGCAAATACTCCTGCCTGAGTTGCTGCAATAACTTTGTTGCCGGAAGCGGCAAGACCGTTAATAGTAGTATTTGTAAGTCCGTTGTTTATTTGCGTCCAAGAACCGCCGTTATCTGTAGATTTAAAAACACCTGCGCCGTAAGTGCCGCAATAGATATCATTTCCTAAATATGTAAAGCAAGGTACGTATTGATTTATAAGACCTGTGTTAACGGAAGTCCAGCTTGCTCCCTGATTTGTTGAGCGAAACACTCCGCCGCCGTATGTTCCTGCATAAACATCAGAGCCTTTAGTCAGTAATCCTATTACAGTTTGATTTGCCAAACCCGAATTTGACTGTACCCATGTAGTTGCGGGTCCATCACAAATAAAAACTCCGCCGCCGTATGTACCCGTTAAAAGTTTTGTACCGATAACTGTAAAAGCTGATATACTGAAATTTGTAATGCCGCTGTTTGTAGGAGTCCAGTCAGAACTAATGTTCATATTATTATAGAACACCCCTGCATTAGTTCCTATCACTACACTAGTTCCATATAATGTCATTGCATATATCCCATTATCAATTAATCCAGCACCTGAATTTACCCAGGTACCCCCATCATTAGTAGTGTAATTGAATTTGTTATTTGCAGTTCCTACGAATAATTTTCCTGGCACACTTGTTATACATCTTACTTGTGAACCATTTGGACCGTTCATTGATAACCATTGCGTATAGCCTGCTGCAGAACATAAAAACATTATAGTTATAAAAAAGAAAAATATTTTTTTCACTTAGGAGGATTATTTAAACAATACAACAAAATTAACTTTTTTATTTAATTAAATGAATTGAAATAAGCATACTTACATCAATATTTTCACTTGAGGTTTAAACAAGCTTATAAGTATGAGACTTTGGAAAACTTCTAAACCACCCACTAAATCCCCTCCTTGTAAAGGAGGGGGAATTTCACAATTATAATTATATATCATCAAATTCTTTTTAGAAAAATACTATTTATCTTTATCGGAGTAATCAAACTTTTATGTTTAAGGTTTTATTCATATTTTATAAAAAATTTTACAATGCTTGAAATAACCCATTACATAAAAACTTTTATTGCAGTTTTTATTTTAGTAAATCCGCTTGAAGGCATACCGCTTTTCCTGAGTGAAACACAAAATGTTACTCAGGAAAAAAGAATGGCAATTGCTAAAAAGGCGTCGCTTGGAGTTACAGTGATTTTACTATCGTCTTTATTCCTTGGAAGACTTATTCTTGAATTATTCGGAATTGACTTAGCTGCATTTCAGTTATCGGGCGGGATAATAATTTTTATAATTGCGCTTAAGATGGTTTTGACAAGTGATGACAGTTCAAAAAATCCCGGAGAAGATACGCAGACGATTAAAGATCCTGAGAGAATTGCAATTGTTCCGTTGGCGATTCCGCTGCTGGCAGGTCCCGGTTCAATTTCAACAATTATTTTATACGGAAATATGGGTACAAGCATTTCACATTATCTAATTCTTTCAGGAATTATATTTGCGGTGGGACTTGCGACGTGGCTATCATTAAAAGCTGCCGTGCCTATGACAACATTCCTGCATCAGACAGGTGTAAATGTATTAACAAAAATTTCAGGACTGCTTGTAGCCGCCATTGCCGCTGAGATGGCGCTGACAGGATTAATAAAACTGCTGCCTAAACTTCAGCCTTAAACCCCAAATGCAAAAAATATTTTTATTTTGTTTTGTTATTCTTTTTTCTTCATGTGGAAATAAGAGCAGTGAAGAACACATTACAAAAAAACCAGAGCTAACTAAAGATTCATCGTCCACCGAAACAATTACAAAAAAACCATCCGAACAGAATAAAGAGAATTTAATATCTATAATAGCCGTCGGTGATATTATGATGGGTTCTAACTACCCCACCAATGCATCGCTTCCTCCCAACGACGGAAGAGATATTCTAAGCGGAGTTAGCGAAGCTTTGCAGAATGCAGATATAACTCTGGGAAATCTGGAAGGGACACTGCTGAACTCAGGAGGAAAGGCGAAGGACTGCGGAGAGCATTGCCATGCGTTCAGAATGCCGGAGCATTATGCAGAGTATCTTAAAGATGCGGGATTTGATTACATGAATCTTGCAAATAATCACAGCGGAGATTTTGGAGTAATAGGCAGGGAGTCAACAAAAAATACATTGGAGAGCTATGGAATAAAATACGGCGGGCTACAGGATGCAGAGACGAGTGTGATGGAAGTCGGGAGAACAAAAATCGGCTTTGCAGGCTTTGCCCCAAACTGGGGAACATGCGATATAAATAATTTAAGCAAAGCGAAAGAAATTGTAAGCGATTTAAAGAAGGAATGTGATATAGTTGTAGTTTGTTTTCACGGCGGTGCAGAAGGCACGGGCGCCCAGAGAGTAAGAAATGAAACGGAATATTATTTGGGAGAGAAGAGAGGTAACGTAGTTGAGTTCTCACATGGAGTAATAGAAGCAGGAGCGGATCTGGTTCTAGGCAGCGGTCCGCATGTAGCACGGGCAATGGAATTATACGAAGGGAAATTTATTGCATACAGCCTTGGGAATTTTTGCACTTACGGAAAATTCGGATTAGCGGGAGTGCTTGGGCTTGCACCAATACTTAAAGTATATGTTGACGGCAAAGGAAAATTTGTGAAGGGAGAGATAATTTCCGTCCAGCAGAAAGGGAGAGGAATACCGGAGATTGACGAGACGAATAAATCGGCGCAGATTATTTCAAAGCTTACTCAAATGGATTTCACAAACTCAAAAATAAATATTGACGGTGATGGAATAATAACGATAGATAACTGAAACACATTGGAATAAAATTCGTTACGGAGTAATATGGAAAACATAAGAGAAAAAATAGTAAACTCCCTCGTTAAGTTATACGAACCGATAGAAGACGTTTACGCCGTCTGGGAAAACGGCTCTACTGCGTTCAATAGATTAGATGATTACAGTGATATTGACTTAGCTGTTGAATGCGAAAAAGAAATAATTCCCTCACTGATAGAGAAGACAGAAAAGCTGCTGGAAGAGGTTGTAGGTATAGAAGCAAGATATGAGATAAAGCAAAATCCTTTTCCGGGAATGGAGCAGGTGTTTTATAAATTTAAAAATACCTCGCCGTTTTTATTACTTGATATAGGATTTTTAAGACACGGAGAAAATAAAGAAGGATTTATTCAGCCGGAGATTCACGGAGAAGTGAAAGTTCATTTTGATAAAATCGGAATGACGGAAGTGAAGGAGTTAGAGAAAGGTGAATGGGATAAAAAAATGGCTGCAAGAGTGGAGTTAATAAGGAAGCGGCATGAAGTATTTGGTATTATGCCTTTGAAAGAGCTGCCCCGTGAGCAATATGTTGATGCCTTTGCTTTTTACTATGGTTTTTATTTAAATACACTTGTTGAACTGCTCAGGATAAAATATAAACCGTTCCGCTACAACTTTGGCTTAAGATATCTTAAATACGATTTACCGCCTGAAGTTTTTGCAGAAGTAGAACCTTTAGTATTTATGAAAGATCCTGAGGACATGAAAAATAAAATTCACAAAGCTAAGGCGATGATTGAAGAGTTATTAAAATAAAAATATTGAGCATCCAGGCTAAAGTCGGGATGCTCAATATTAAATTACTTCAACGAATTAACTGCATTGTTAGTATCAAAAAAATTTTCGTAAGATATGATTTTACCGTTCTGAATTTCCCACAACATAACCCAATTGCTTTCAAACCTCTTTCCTGTTTCGTTGGCTGTTCCAGAAAAAAAGCCTTTAACTGCAACATTATTTCCACCTTCAATAAATAACTGAGGCTCAAATATATCAAAAGTTAATGCATTTCCCATACCTGTGAAGAATTCCATAACTTCTTTTTTCCCTTTTCTTTTTCCGTTATGGGGAATATCAGGATATCCAGGATCAATCCAGTTTATATCATCGTGCAATGATTCAAGTAATGCCGGAATATTTCCTTTTTGAAAGTTAGAATAAGCTTCTTTAATAAGCTGAATGTTTTTACTCATTTCTATTTTATTTTTATTTTTTGTGAATAAAAATAATACGAACGTACGATAATTTTGGATTTGGAAAATTTTGGATGGGGGAAATCTATTATTCTTGCATAATTTTTCTTGATAGAAAAAGTTCAGCGGCAACGAAAACTAAAGCAAGAATTAAAAAGTATTTCCAGAGCTCAATTCCGAACTTAGCTTCTTTAATTGATTCTTTTACCTGATTAATATCATTAATTACCTTAACATTTTTAAAGGAGCTTTTAAAATATTTTTCAATTTCTTTTGCATCTTCTTTTGCTAAATTGCTTTCATTTGAATTGAAGTTTAACGCGAAGGAATATTTTGAACTGGAAGAATCGCTGAAAGAATATACACCCGGCATTGAAGAAAAATTGCTGTAAGGTAAAGCAATATAAGATGAAGTAATAGAAGGCGTATAATTAATTTTGTTCTTAGCCGGATTTACTGCTGAGCTTACTCTTAAAGACTGATTTAAACTTATCACATTATTCTTTCCTATTGTATAAGCACTTTGATTAACATTTCCTTGGGAATAAAATATACTTCTCACAATCAACGGAACAAAAATACTTTTCATTGGCAAGTCTGACATCTTATCATTTGCAGATACTGCGCTTAATAAAACTCTCCCCTGCCCAACATTATTTTCTGTTAAGAAAGGTCTGTTATTCGAAAGCTCAATTAATGTCACATCTTTCTCTCCCGGAGTAATGAAATAAAAACTTTTAAGCTCGGGAGAATCCAATATAAATTTATCTGAAGTAAAGTTTAATTTTTCATTCTTAAAAATTCCTGAAAGCAGCGGATGCTCAAAATTTACACGGTTAAACTTTATTGATTTATTTGAACTTTCATCAGCATTTATATTACCAAGATGCGCAGAGTTTAACTTTGTAAATAAAGTATTATAAGAATTCAAATCAGCATTTTGTGAAGGGAAAAAGTAAACTGTACCGCCGTTCATTAAATAGTTGGAGAGGCTTTCAATTTCAGCATTTCCAAATTTTTCTATTCCCGATACAAAAACAATATTATAATCAGATATTCTGGTTGGTACAGCGCTTTGCTCACTGATTTCAAAAAGATTACTTTTACTTTTTACAGAATCTGAAAGCAATGACGAAGCGGATTCTACTGCCAGCTTTATAAACTTAGTATCATTACCTATCAGACCAATCTTAAATTTCTCAGGAATATAAAACGAAAAATAAATTTTATTATCGTATTTGATTTCATCGTCCTGCGCATTATCTATTGCAAGCTCAATCATTCCCGAATTATTGCCGGACTTCTCCGCTTTAAAAGTCAGCTCAATTTTTTTGTTTTCTGATGACTGCAGGTCAATAACTTTTTCGCCCTTTAACACAAAACTTGAATCATTTCCTTTGCTGTAAATATTTATTGTTTTATTAGATAGCGCATACTGTGAAAAATTATGCATGTTAACACTTAATTTAACATCTCTTTCCTGCTCAATAATTGCAGATTCTATTTTAAAATCCTCCAGCGCAACATTGTTTACTTCCCTCTTCCCGATATTAACTGCAAATAATGAAAAATCCGATTGTGCGCTTAAACTACTTACATCTGAAAAATTATTTTTCTGGAAGTCGGAAATTATGTAAACATTTCTATTGAGTGATGAAGATTTGTTCAGCAAGTTTTTTGCAAACTCCAGACTTTGCGGTATATTAAAATCTTTATAAGATATCGATATGTTTTTTATTGAGTCCTTGTAATTTGTCTGCGTATTTGTCCAGTAAACGGGAGAAGGTTTCCCAAACTCTGATGATGCAATAATTGTAATTTCATCTGAGGGATTCAGAGTTGAAATAATATCGTTCACTGACACTTTGGATTGCTCAAGGTACTCACCATAAGCATCTTTAGCGGACATGCTGAATGAATTATCAATTATAATTATAGAAGCGCTTGATGTTGAGCTGTTTCCTGCAGCACTTTTATATACAGGATTTGCGAAAGCAAGAACAAGAAACGTTATTACTAAAATTCTGAAGAGCAGCAATAAAAGCTGTTTTAGCTTAATCCGTTTCATCTTGGATTTTTGCAGCTCCTTTAAAAACATTAATGTGCTGAACTCAACTTTCTTTAATTTTCTCAGATTAAAAAAATGTATGATAATCGGGATGGATATGGCAAAAAGGGCGAATAGTATCGATGGATTAAGGAATGTCATTCAGCAATTAAGGCTATAGTATTTGTATTTAAAAAGTTGTTAATAATAGCAATATTTTGTGCAATATTTACGAAAAAATTTTTAATGAAAGCTGTCATATTTTTAAACGGAAGATTACCAAGCACAAAAATCATAAAAAAATTCGTTCATAAAAATACTTTAATTATTGCTGCCGATGGAGGAGCAAATCAAATTAAAGAAATTAAAATCAGCGTTCACGTTATAATCGGTGACTTAGATTCCATCTCCGATGAAAGCAGAAAATATTTTATACGTAAAAAAACAGAGATAATTAAAATAGAAGAACAGGACTCGACTGATTTTGAAAAAGCACTTAAGCATTGCCTTAAGAAAAAAATTAAAGAAGTAACTGTCTTCGGCGCAACGGGAATGAGACCTGACCATACATTGAATAATTTCAGCATACTAAAAAGATTTTATAAAAAACTTAATATATGTCTTATCACTGATGACTTTGCTGCTTTTTATTTGCCTAAGCGTTTCTCCTTTAACTACAAATCCGGAGAAACAGTTTCATTAGTCCCAATGCCAAGTGCTACAGAAATAAAAACCAAAGGATTGGAATTTCCTCTTAATAATGAGACTCTTGAGTTTGGCAAACGGGAGGGAGCGCTTAATAAATCTAATTCGGATAAAGTCAGTATAAGTTTCAAAGAGGGCGACATGCTTATTTTCAGAAAACATTTTCTAGCATAAACTTATTGAGAGTTTCATTTTCCATATACGATTACGCAGTTATAATTTTATACTTTGCAATTTCAATTGTAATAGGGTTAAGAGTAAAATCGGCCGATAAAACAAATGAAGGATATCTTGTTGCAAGCAGAAGAATTACTCTGCCTGCATTTGTTGCCACGCTTGTTTCAACTTTTTACGGGGGGATTTTAGGTGTAGGAGAGTTCACTTACAACTACGGCTTTTCAAGCTGGATAATGAATGCCTTCCCCTATTATTTTTTTATTACGATATTTGCATTTTTCTTAGCTAAGAAAATCAGAAAGAGTTCTTTATATACAATACCGGATAAACTTGATTTGGTTTACGGGAAGGAAGTCAGTATACTAGGAGCGTTCCTTGTTTTTCTGTTGGTAACTCCTGCGCCATATCTGCTTATGCTTGGAATAATATTACAGGTGATAACGGGATGGTCAATACAAGTTTCTATTTTAGTCTGTCTTTTACTATCAATAGTTTATTTATTCAAAGGCGGATTAAAGGCAGATGTAAACGTGAACATATTTGAGTTTGTAATGATGTATGTCGGCTTTGCAGTTATATTACCGTTTTGTTTTTCTAAGATAGGAGGCTTTGGAGTTCTGGCAGATAAATTGCCTGCGGGGCATTTAACTCTTACAGGCGATAATTCATTATCGTATATCTTAGTCTGGTTTTTAATAGGCTCATGGTCATTGGTTGATCCGACTTTTCACCAGAGATGTTATGCTGCTGAGTCGCAATCTACTGCAAAGAAAGGTGTTCTGATCTCATTAATGTTTTGGTTTATATTTGATTTTTTTACAATAACAGTCGGGCTTTATGCAAGAGTATTTTTGCCCGATTTAAAAGAGCCGCCGATGGCTTATCCGTTACTGGCAGATTCTATTTTGCCTATAATTATAAAAGGAGTTTTCTTTACGGGAATGATTGCAACAGTGATGTCAACTTTACATTCGTATATTTTTGTATCGGCAACTACATTTGGCAATGACATTGTTTCAAGAATAAGAAATCAGAAGGATGTGCTTAATAGGTTTTCAAAAATCGGTATTATAGTAACGGCAATTATTTCATTAATAATTTCATTTTACTTTCCTTCAGTGGTACAGATATGGTATTTAATCGGAACTTTATGTATTCCTCCGTTATTAATAAGTATAATAACTTCATATTTTGAAAAGCTTCAGGTAAAATCATTTTATATTTTCAGTTCGATGCTGGCTTCATTTATTATTTCACTGTCTTCATTTCTAATAGGTCAATTTAACATGGTGGACGGAAATCCCGTATATCCGAACGGATGGGAGCCGATGTACCCCGGTTTAATTGCCGGTCTTGGAATTTATTTTATAGGATTGTTAGGAAAGAATTTAAACAAAGCAAAAGTTTAATTGAGAAAGTCATTTATCAAAATATTAATTGTAATTTTTTATATAATCTTGCCTGCAATTTGTTTTGCGCAGGGAGTTCAAATAACTGATACATTAAAATTAGATTACAGAACTAAAGAATCATTAGATACAAACTTATTTAATGTATTCCCAAAGAAAGTAAATAAAACGAAGGTCGGGTTAGTATTAAGCGGCGGAGGCGCAAGAGGAATTTCTCAGCTTGGAGTAATGAGTGTGCTTGATGAGAACAATATTGATATTGACCAGATAACGGGAACAAGTATAGGCGGTGTAACAGGAGGATTATATGCTACGGGTTACGCACCTAAAGATATAAAAGAAATTTTCAAAAATGTTGACTGGGTAACTACATTAAGCCTTACTGATAAATATCAGAGGCAGTATTTATTCTTAGACCAGAAATATATTCAGGATAAAAGTCTGATTTCAATTTCAATAGACGGGTTTACCCCCACATTGCCCTCATCTCTTTCTTCGGGGCAAAAGCTGACGGAACTGATAAACATTCTGATGCTGAATGCGAAATATCATCCGAGAAAAAATTTCAAGGACTTGAAAATCCCGTTGGCTGTGGTTGCAACAGATTTTGACAAAGGTGAAAAAGTGGTTCTGACAGAGGGAAATTTAAGTGAAAGCATAAAGGCTTCTTTCACTTTTCCTCTGTTGTATTCTTCAATAAATATTAAGGGCAAGAATTTGGTAGACGGAGGTTTGACTGCAAATATTCCGGTAAGCGTTTCAAAAGAGTTAGGTGCTGATTATACTATTACTGTGAATTCGACCAGCCCGTTAAGAAAAAGAGAGGAGATAACAAATCCGTTATACACTGCAGACCACATACTTTCTATTACAATGAATCAGCTGAATAATTCTCAGCTGCAGAATTCTAATATTGTTATCACTCCTGAAATAACAGGAACCTCAACATTCGATTTTGATAAGATAGATTATTTATATGAACAGGGAAGAATAGCCGCTCAACAGCAGGTTGGAAAAATTATAGAGGGAATTGACTCTGCTGAAATTGCATCATCAAAGTACTTCAATAATTTTCTCATTAATCCCACATCGAAAATAACTTTAATTGGTGAGCTGCCTGCTAATTTGAATTTTTCAAATGTCATATCAAGTTTTAAAGACTATAAGTTTGTACGATACACTGAAATTGAACATAAATTGAAAATGCTCTATAGGACAGGATATTTCAGCAGCATTGATGCTCAAATAACAGGAGAACCTACGGGGGCAGTAATAAACTTTGTTGCGCATACAAATGATGTACTTGAAAATGTTATCTCAAATAGTTCATATCCTCAGATAACAAATATTATTAATGATTTCAGAATTCTGAATAAGAACTCAACTTTAAATCTTAATGACTGTCATAAATTTTACGAAAAACTTTTGCAGGCATTAAGAGATAATAACCTGAGTCTCGTTGAAATTGAAAAATTTTATTTTAATCATTCTACCAAAACTCTTGAGATATATTTTTCAGACGGTAAAATTAACAATCTGGAAATCACAGGTAACGTAAAATCAAATGAAAATTTAATTCTTCGTGAACTCTCATTTGATAAAGAAGAAGTATTAAGCAAGGATAATCTGGAAAACTCTCTTAAAAATATTATCGGAACAAATTTGTTCAGACAGGTTAGCTTTGATTTTGAATATAACAAAAAGAAGTACCAGCCCGACTTAATGATAAGAGTTGTTGAAAGAAGCTCAAGAAATATCAGAATTTCGGGAAGAGTAGATAACGAAAGAAATCTTCAGGGATTTTTTGATATAAGAGATGAAAACTTGTTTGGAACGGGCTTAGAAACAGGAGCATATTTTGCGGGTGGATTAAGGAATCAGTATTTTGAATTTGAATTCAAATCAAATCAGCTGTTCAAGTCTCCGCTTACATATGATTTATCATATTATACCGGTTTTAAAAACCTTTACGAATATAAAACTATTATAGATAAAGACAACGATACCTACGATAGAACTCAACTCGGAGAATACAGAAATAAAAAGACAGGATACAGTATTCTTGTTGGTCTTCAGGTTGAAAAATTAGGGACAGTTTACGGGCAGTTAGGTTTTGAATATCTGGCAGCAGTAAGTTTAACTCCAACCAATATGCTGAGGGAGGAATATAATACATTGAAGTTGAAGTTCGGAGGCAATTTCGATACGCGTGATGTGTTTCCGTATTCTACAAACGGCTCGCTTATTAATTTCTTTTACGAGACATCTCAAAACAGACTAGGCGCTGATATCAGCTACTCTAAAATATTTTTGAATTACGATTCATATTTTCCTTTAGGAAGGCTGCACACATTAAGACCGAGATTTATTTTCGGTTCAGCTGATAATACTACTCCGCAGCCGGAGTTTTTTACAATCGGAGGAGAAGATTCTTTCTATGGAATGGTTGAGGACGAAAATACAGGAAGACAGATTTTTGAGTTCTCTTTAGAATACAGATTCAAATCTCCCTATAAATTTTTCTTTGATACGTATTTTAAAACCAGATATGATTTAGGCAGGGTCTGGGATAATACAACAGATGTAAAGTTTAAAGACTTACGTCACGGTATTGGAGCATCAATATGTTTTGATACACCTGTCGGAGAGTCCAGTTTCTCAGTCGGAAAAACGTTTCTGATTCAGAAAGGATTGACTCAGGATTCGTTTATTTTCGGTCCTTATACATATTATTTTTCTATTGGTTATAAATTCTAATATTCCCCTCGTTTATTCTTCCAAATATGAAGTTCTTTTTACAACTTAAATAGTTAATTTTCGTATTAACTACCAACAATTCATTATAAAAAACTGAATGCTCTCCGGTAAGCTTTCTGAAAATACCGTAAGAACTGCGCTTATATTAATTACAACTTATTTTGTAATTATGTTTGGCGCAATTATCTTAAAAGCTTATGTGAATCCTCTGGGTATAGATGATTCCGTGAAATCCTATGTCGAAGACGGAAAATATGCCGGTATGTTTTATTTTTACAAAGTTGAAAAAGGCGGGGCATGTGACCAGGCAGGAATTAAACCGGGAGATTTACTTTTAGCAATTAACGGTCAGAGAATTACTGAAATATTTCAAGACCAGTACATACTTAACAGTCTAAAAGCAAACGAAATAGCAGAATATAGTATTATACGAAACGACCAGGAGTTCAAGATAAATGTTAAAGTAAGAAAATACTTCCATCTTTTATTTTATATTTTTTCACTTTTAGGCCTTCTTTTTTTAGTCATAGGGTTTTTAGTAGGGTACTCAACTCCAAAGGAGAAGACTTCCCTGCTCTTCTATTCACTCGGGATGTGCTGTTCTTTAGGTTTTTTAATTTACGGCGGAGTGCAGCTATATGTAAAAACTAACTCATTCCTTTTTTATAATTGTTTCTTTTTCTCTTTGCTGTTCCTTCCTATATTCGTGCATTTTATTGCAAGTTACCCTATTGAATATTCGTACCGTTTCAGGAAGCCTTTGCTTGTATTAAATTATCTTTTCATTTTCATTCTTCAGATTTTATTAAATCTGAATTATGCATATAACTACATTGATTTACCTTCTTTGTTTTATCAGTTCATACAATATATAAATCTGATTTATATCATTGCTGCTCTATTATTGTTTATAAGGTCATTTATAAAAGTTAAAGAGCCTCTGCTAAAGCAATCGTTAAAAACAATTTTATATGGATTTATTATAGGAGGTTTCGGCTTTATATATTATTTTGTTCTGCTCTCATTTATTTACGGAACAGATAACGCTTACAATACAATTTTAAGAATTCCCGCAATTGCTGTGCTTGCCATACCAATTTCTCTTGGATATTCAATATTCAAATACAGAATTCTTGAAACCGAATTTATAATTAAAAAGAGTTTAGTATTTGGAATTGTAACGGCTTTCATAGTCGGATTTTATCTGCTGATAGTATTTCTCATTGATAGTTTTGTTACAGTTTATTTTAATACCAACAAGCAGATTTTAACAATAACTGTAGTTATTATCATTACTTTCACTTTTGATTTTGTTAATAAAAAAGCAAAGGAATTTGTAGATAAAAAACTTTACCGCGAAAGATATAATTACAGACAGTCACTGTTAGAGTTTACTACTGAAATTCAGTATCTGCCAAACATTAAACAGATAATTGAAATATTTGCGCGTATTGTAAAAAGGTCGATGGGTGTGAAAAGAATGGATATTGTGATTAAAAATCTTGATTATTTTCAGCTACTTCAGGAAACAAATTACAAGCAGGACAGACAATTCATTGATGAAGATGATGATATAAGCACAACATATTTGAAATTATTTGATAAGGATAAAAAGTCCAAACTGCTTTACGCAGCACAAATACAGGAACTGAATCTTGACGAGACCGATAAAAAAGTTATTGCCGAAAACGGAATTGTTCTTACAATACCTTTAGTATACGATGATAATCTTATTGGAGCTTTGAACTTCGGACCTAAAGATTCCGGCAAAGCTTATTCTGATGAAGATATAGATTTGCTTGAAACTCTTTCTTCACACTGCGCAGTAGCATTTGAGAACTCAAGGTTATTGAGAGAAGAATTGGAGAAGAAAAAATTGGATGAAGAGCTTTCAATTGCAAAAAATATTCAGGCAGGACTTCTTCCAAAGCTTAATAAAAAAATTGAAGGCTTGGATATAAGCGGGATATCAATTCCTGCAAAAGAAATCGGCGGAGATTTTTATGACTGTATTGAAATGGGAGATGACAGATATTTAATAGTGATAGGCGATGTATCAGGAAAGGGTATTCCTGCAGCTATTTACATGGCGAAAATACAAGCAATGATTCAATATGCATCGGGAATTTATTCTACTCCTTCTGAAATTTTGAAAGAAGTAAACAATTTGATTTACGACGATATGGACAGGAAATCATTTGTTACAATTGAACTTGCAATATTTGATTTAAAGAATGAGAAAGTGAATATCTGCAGAGCAGGACATAATCCTTCTATATCAGTGAAAAAAGATTCAATCAATTTTATTACAAATACCGGTATTGGCATTGGATTAGATAAGGAAAAAATCTTTAATGAAAACCTTACAGAGAGCGAGCTTAAAATTGTAAATGGTGAAATATATGTATTCTACACTGACGGACTGACTGAGGCATTTGATGAAAAAAGAGAACTTTATTCACAAAAAAGATTATTCGAAATTCTTGGAAAGAACAAGGAACTGCCGGCTAATGAAATTACTAAACAATGTATAGACGATATTATATTATTTAGAGGAAGTGCCGAACAAAACGATGATATTACATTACTTGTTGTCAAAACTTCTTAAGCATTTTAGTGTAACCTTTTTGGTTTTATAATGTATATTAAGAGTATAAATTTCTTATGAAATTCTTAAATAAATTTTCAGAGCAAAACCTTCGATATTTCTTCAGTTTTGTAACACTGATTGTATTCTTCCTGTGCTCATACTCATTTTTGGATAATTCTGTTTTTAACAGAATGACAAACGATGACTGTCTGTGGCTGGAAGAAAATAATGGGGTGAGACTTAAAGAAGGTCTGTTGATTACTCAGGTAGTGCCCGGGGGAACAACAGATAAAGCCGGAATAAAAGACGGCGACATCTTGCTTGAAATAAACGGAAAGAAATTTAAGGATACGAAAGAAGCGCAGAGACTAATTAACAGCGCTGAAACAGGTGAAGTAATGACTTATACTGTTCAAAGAGGAAATGAAATTTTGAAATTCTCTTTTCAGGCATATAAGTTTTTTAACTTAGTTCTGATTGTATTGTTTTTACTCAGCCTGGGTTTTTTACTTAACGGATTTGCAGTCGGCTACTCTAAACCAAGAGAAACATCTTCACAGATTTTCTTTTTCATGTCTCTTGCATTTTCATTATCATATATCCCCGGAACTGACCCGTATGGTGAATACAATCCTATCATAATTTACATATATTTTTTGCTAAAGATTATTGGTGGAGCATTTGTAAGCCCGTTATTTGTTCACTTCTTTATTTCATATCCAACAAAAATAGAATTCAACAGAAGAAAACTATTTCTATGGATTATTTATCTCGTTTCAATTTTTGCAACAATTCTTAACCTGAAATACAATTCCTTCTGGCTTTCCTTTAATGTTATCAATGCAATTTACCTGACTTTAGGCGCGCATTATATGATTAGGTCTTACTCCAAAACTGAAAACGCTACGATAAAGAAATCGTTCAAGATAATAATCACCGGATTTTTCATAGGAGTTGCCGGTTTTACTTATCTTTTAATTTATTCACTCATTGCAAAGAAGGCAGCTTTCCTTGTCTCTGCATTATGGTTTTTACCATTCTTACTTGTACTTGCTATTCCGTTGTCATTCAGCTATTCAATCTTTAAATATAAAATTCTTGATACTGAATTTATTATAAAGAAGGGTCTGGTATTCGGAATTCTGACTTCAATAATAGTTTTATTCTATCTTGGAATAGTCTACACTGCCGATTCATTTTTAAGCGGATACATTGGCACTAATAAAAAAATCATAACTTTTACAGCGATAATTGTAATCACTTTTACATTCGACTTCTTCAATAAAAGGGCAAAGGATTTTGTTGATAAGCAGTTTTATAAGGACAGATATAACTACAGAAAGGCACTCCTTGAGTTTTCGCAGGAGCTTCCAAAAATGAAAAGCATAAGACAGGTCCTTGATAAGCTTGGTATTTCTGCAAAGCAGATAATGGGAATAGAAAAACTTAATGTATGGATTTACGATGACCGATATTTAAACATTCTTAAAAAAGAACTCGAACTAAAAGAAGTAAACAAGACCATTACTTTTAAGGATATCTGGCTTGATGAACTGATGACTAAAATTTTCAGAGAAAATTCCGAACCGGTACTACTCTCTGAAATTGAAATTGATGGAATGAACCTGACTGAGCAGGATGTAGAAGCAATCAAAAAAGCAAACATTTATCTGGCTGTTCCGATTTATCTAAAGAATAAATTAATCGGAGCATTAAACTTCAGCAAGAAGCCATCCGGTAAAGAATATTCAGAGGAAGATATTGACCTTCTTAAAACAATCGCATCTCAGACTGCAATTTCATTTGAGAGCTCAAGACTTCAGATAGAAGAACTTGATAAGCAAAAAATTGATGAAGAGCTCGGTGTAGCAAGAAAGATTCAGGAAAGTCTGCTGCCTGACAGAGCCATTAAAATGGAGAGACTGGATCTCGAAGGTACTTCGAGTCCTGCTAAAACAATTGGCGGTGACTTTTATGACCTGATAAAAATAAACGATACAAAACTGCTTGTAATTGTTGCTGACGTATCAGGGAAAGGAATTCCTGCAGCATTGAATTTATCTAAAGTGCAGGCAATGATTCAGTTTTCGACGAAGGTATTTAAATCTCTGAGGGAAATTCTGATGTCAGTTAATAAACAGATTTACAATAAGATTGACAGAAAATCATTTGTAACAATAGCAGCGGGATTATTTGACCTGGAAACAATGACTGTGAAAATCTGCAGAGCAGGACACAACCCAACACTTTTTGCTAATGAAAATGAAGTGAAAGAAATTAATTCAAAAGGCATCGGACTTGGTTTGGATAATGCAAAGCTATTCGATGCAAACTTACAGGAAACTGAATTGAAGTTAAACTCAGGTGATGTTTTCTTATTTTACTCTGACGGATTAACGGAAGCGATGAATGAATTCAAAGAGGAATTCGGATTGCCGAACGTTAAAAGAATACTTAAAGATAACGCTGCTAAAACCTCAATGGATATACAAATGAATCTGATTGACGAAGTGAAGGCATTTAAAGGGCATGCAGAACAGAACGACGACATTACTCTTGTAACAATAAAAATTAAATAGGCTTCTCATACCATGAGTTCAGCCTTATAAAATCTCTCAAACAATATGATTCCGCGTTACTCACGAAAACAGGTCAGTGATATCTGGTCTGATGAAAGCAGATTTAAGATCTGGCTTGATATAGAAATACTTGCATGCGAAGAGCAGGCAAACCTTGGCATTATTCCGAAATCCGCAGTAAAAAACATAAGAGCAAAAGCAAAGTTCAACACACAGAAAGTCCTTAAGATAGAGGAGAAAGTTAAACATGATGTTATAGCTTTTCTTACTAATGTTGCCGAGTACGTAGGGATGGATTCACGGTTTATTCATATGGGAATGACAAGCTCAGATGTTGTTGATACATGCCTCTCTGTTCAGATGAAGCAAGCAGGAGAGATTATACTCAAAGACTTAATCTATGTTCGAGAAAGCTTAAAGAAGAAAGCAAAGAAGTATAAGTATCTTACACAGATTGGAAGAACGCATGGAGTACATGCAGAGCCTATTACACTCGGGCTTAAGTTTGCTTTATGGTACGATGAAATGAACAGGAACATTGATAGAATGAAGAGAGCTATTGATATCATTTCAGTCGGGCAAATCTCGGGAGCAGTTGGAACATATGAACATCTTTCACCTAAAGTTGAAGCATACGTCTGCAAGAAGCTTGGACTTAAGACAACAAAGATATCAACTCAGATATTACAAAGAGACAGACACGCTGAGTACATGAACACATTGGCTTTGATTGGCTCATCCGTTGAGAAGTTTACGACTGAAATAAGGCATCTTCAGAAGACTGAAACGCTCGAGCTTGAAGAGTCATTTTCTAAAGGACAGAAGGGCTCATCGGCTATGCCGCATAAGAAGAATCCCATTACTTGTGAACGTTTATCAGGGATGGCAAGAGTGCTGAGAGGTAATGCATTGGCTTCGATGGAGAACATTGCGCTTTGGCATGAGAGAGATATAAGCCACTCATCTGTGGAAAGGATTGTGGTACCGGACTCAACAATTCTAACAGACTATGTGCTTTATCAATTCAAACAAATTGTTGATAATATAGTAGTTTATAAAGAAAATATTAAAAAGAATTTAAATCTTACTAACGGATTAATTTTTTCTCAGACAGTTTTATTAAAACTTATCGAGAAAAAAATGAAGAGAGAAACTGCATATAAAATTGTACAGGATGTAGCAATGAAATGCTGGAGAGAGAAGATCAGTTTCTTTGAACTGTTAAAGAACGATTCTGAAGTTAAAAAATATTTAACTGAAAAAGAGCTAACCGATATTTTCGACTACTCAAAATCAAAAAAGAATATAGATTTTATTTTTACTCGTGTCGGCTTGTAAAATTTACCACTAAAACTTTAAACCACAAAATCTCACTAAAGAAATCATTAATTTAGTCGGGAAAAAGTCGGGTTTTAAAAAAATACGCTTACGCTACAAAGCCTCTTCTAAGTTCAATTACTTTTCCGATTATACTGAACGGTCTGTTCATAATTGCTTTGTATCTCGGATTAGCTGCCTCTAAATAAGCTTTTATTTTTGTTTTCTTCAAAGTCTTGCATGTTGCTTCGTCATCGAGTAAGGCAATAACGACGTCTCCGTTATCTGCATCGTCCTGCTTACGAACAATCACAATATCTCCGTCATAAATTCCGGCATCTTTCATACTTTCACCTTTTATTCTTAAAGCGAAGTGAATTGTATGCCCCGCTTTATTTTTTTCCATGGTTACATATCCCTGAATATTTTCCTGAGCGAATATCGGCTCGCCTGCTGCAACGTTTCCATAAATCGGAATCATATCTGCCATGTCCTGAGTCTTGTTATCGCCGGGACGCGTAACTTTAAATCCGCGGGCAACATCAGGGTATCTTTTTATAAAGCCTTTTTTCTCAATGGCGAAAACGTGGTCCTGAACTGTGCCTAAAGTGATTTTAAATTCCTCTGCAATTTCCTTCAGTGTCGGAGGAAAAGGATTATCAATAGAGAACTTCTCTATGAAATTAAGGATCAAATCCTGCTTTTCTGTTAGTTTTTTTGCTCGTGCCATATATTATATACTTTATTTAATTAACCTTAAACAAATATGGCTTAAATCTCTTTAAATATCAAGTGATATTTATTATAGGAAACTGAGGGTTATGAAGAGAAAGTTTTTTTGCAGTGAGAATTTCAATTACGTGCAAATTAATTGTAGCATTATTGTTGCATTCTTTAACACAGATTTTTGATACCGCCCCCTCAATCCCCCTCCTTGAAAAGGAGGGGGAAGCTATATAAAAAAGTCGGGAAATAGTCGGATTCCTGAACACTGATTAATATGATTTTTATGATCACTCAGTTGTTACAAAATTGTCGCATTATTGTTGCATTCTTAACCACCCCTCAATCCCCCTCCTTGAAAAGGAGGGGGAAGTTCCTGAAAAAATGAAGAATTCCTTAAAATAGAATAAAATAAAGTTACATTGTTGTCACATTCTGATCAAAGTTCAGTTCCGGCTTTAGCTGGATTGTAACATTATAGTAGCATTTTTCTCAATTTGCAGACCTGACAGGATTAAAAACCTGTCAGGTTAATTTATAAAAAGTCGGGAAATAGTCAGATTCTTTAATACATATTTTGATACCGCCCCCTCAGTCCCTCCCGCCTTTTGGCGGGACAGGCTCTCCTTGAAAAGGAGGGAAAGAATTTGCTAATATAAGATTGTGAGCTACGATCAGTCTTGTCTTTAGCGGGATTGTAACATTATTGTAACATTTTCTCAATCTGCAGACCTGACAGGATTAAAAACCTGTCAGGTCAATTTACAAAATAGTCACATTATTGTCGCATTTTGTTCCTCAACTTTTTTAGATTTAATTCTACCAAATTATTTCTTTCAATTGATGGATTTTTGATGGATTTTTGACGGATTTTTCTGCAAAATAAGGGAAATCATTTTCTTCATTCGGGGGCGTCTGTCCCGATTCCATCGGGACCCACCGTAAGTCCAAAATTGATAAAATCAATTTTGAACTTACGACGGCCGAACCTCCGGTTCGGAGACGCCCCTATCACTTTAAACATATTCCAAAAATTAGATATTAGAACACAGGTACCCAATTGAGATTTATACCTATTGTATTGAAATTTGGATATGGTACTTCGGTATTCAGTCCGCCGTTGTCTCTTCCCGGCTGACGCAAATTTACATAATCGACTTTTATTAATAGAGGAGTTTTCATTTTGAAAATTAAATCTAGCGGAATCTTAACACCTGCTCCATATGTGAACTGTGTAAATTTTGATAAATAATACGAAAGAATTGAATTAGTAAATCCGGCATTTCTTGATACGTATCCCATCCTAAAAAATAAAATATCATATATACAAAATTCACATCCAGCCTTGTAAGTATAATATTTTGCTATATTGAGAATTTTTTCAAATTCAAAATATCCTAAAAAAGAAAATTCTTCTCCATTTTTTTTCAGTCTGTCACCCTTTTGAATAAAATCATAACTGCCTCCTATCCGGAAAATTACAGGAAGATAAACATTGTAGGTAAAATCCAGGTCTGAATAAACATACTTAGAATTTGTAAAATTATTTACAGATAATCCCAATTTGAATTTATGCGATTCAAATTTATTCTGCACCGCGTGTATTTCAAAATTTTTCAACACTCCAAAATCGAATGTAGGAACTAACCCCTTGTTATTGAATTCTCTCACAGGGAAACGGGGATTGTTATCTTCAACCAAATTTATATTAACTCCCGCATAAAAATCTTTTACCATTTCACGTGAAAAATTTAACGTGTAAATATAAGGTTTGTAAATTGTTGAAACAGAATATTCTTCATTGAAATCAAAATGGTATCTGCTTAACCCTATGCTTCCTATTTTATTTAATTTATAGGTAGCTCCGAAGTAATTAAAAAAGGATTGCCGTGAATTATAATACCTCCCTGAAAATGAAGTGTTAATATTTAGACCTTCCGAAAGACCTGAAAGCGCGGGATTATAAAAAGAGCCGAAGTCATTCTGATTATCTGCTACGTGTCCCCTTCCCATTGCTTCAGCTCTTGCGCTCGGCTGCCGGGCAAGAAATAACTCTTCAAGATAACCGTCATATTTATCTGACTGGGAATAAGTAATTCCCGAAACTAATAATAATATTAACACAAGGATTTTTCTCATAACAGTTCAGTATTATATTAATTAACAACATTTGAAATATTAAACAACTAGGACATCTGCAGTTCCCTGGCGTAGCTAAACAATATACTAAGATCATACTAAAAGAAAAAAATGTTACTCCCTATTAGCACGTATAGGTAATTTTTACGGTATGTAATTCAGATTAAATGCATATGTAGTATATGCCTCTCCGTCAGGACTTGCATTACCACGAACCGGAGTTGATAAATGTGCAAAATCAAATTTCAGAACTAAAGAGTTTTTCATATTAAACATTTCACTCAGGGGAATTTTTAATCCCAATCCGAATGAAAAATCAAATTGAGTTTCATCGTTTTTTGAATTTGTATATCCGGATTCATATTGATTATCATTTACACTTGTATTAAAATATCCGGTTCTAATGCTGAAAAAATCTGCAATCAGTAATTCCTCTCCAAATTTATAAATAACATCATATTCAGAATTCACCACATTTTCGTATTCTATGTTAGTAGTTGACTGAATAACGTAAGCGTCTTTTGAAGATTGCTTTGGTCCCAGCTTCACGTTATAGCATGCCCCTAATCTTAAAATTTGCGGGAGGGAATAAGTTTCCGCTTTGGTGCGGTAATTAGTAATTGCCGGTTTGTTTATATTATAAATTGACGCACCTATAATTATTGAGTGCAGACTCTTGTTAACTTTTGTAGGTTCAAATTCAAATTTTTTCAATAAACCGAAATCTAAAGTAAACGCATCTACAGCAGCAGTAGATTTAGGTTTTTCATTACCTACCTGGAAAGGAACAGGAATAATATCAAATCCCATATGAGATGCTCCGAAGTTTACACCTGCATAAAAATTCTTAACTATCTCCCTTGAATAATTTAATCTGTAAATTGAGTTGTAAGTAGCCGGCCTTGTATAACTATAGAAGCGGCGATCTTTGTAATTGTATTCTCCAACATTCAAAAAATATCTGCTGAACGAAATGCTTCCGATTTTTTTATCCGAATATCCCAGCTCAAGATAGTTGAGCTTTATTGTCTCATCAAAATAATAAGGGGATGAAAAAGAGGCGTTGGCAGTAATGCCTTTACTCATAGATGTGAGCGCGGGATTATAGTATGAACCGAAATCTCCCGTCATGGATACAGCTGATGCTTTTCCCATTGCATCCACGCGAGCGCTTGGCTGACGGTTCAAATAAAGTTCGTCCATTGCTCCATTGTATTTTGGAATATCGGAATCAGACTGAGAGTAAGCTAATGAAGAAAATAAAATGAGGGATAATAAACAGAGTGTTTTCATTTTAATAATAAATAATTTACGGTATATAATTTAAACTAACAGAAAGTATTGCATATTTGCCGTAATCATTATATGTGTATCTTGAATATTCGTTCAGGTCATTTTTCATATAATCTACTTTTAATTCCATAGTGTTTTTTGTTAGCAATAGTTTATTGATTGGTATGTTAAGACCTAATCCAAAAGTAATTACAGATTCATCTCTTTCAAATCCGTCATGGATTTTAGAATAAAAATATCCGCCTCTCACAAATAAGATATCCCATAGTGACATCTCTTCACCAAATCTGAACGTTCCGAAATAGTCTGAATTGATTACTTTATCAAATTGTATATGGGTAAAAAACCCAAGCGGATAAGGAACAGCTTGACGTTCTCCCTTTTCAATTTTAAGCTGGTGACTTGCGCCTAATCTGAGTGTTACCGGTAAAGGTGTGAGATATGTATCTCCTACTTTTGAATTTGTAAAATTGGAAATTGACGCGCCAGCCTCAAATATCTGTTTGTTATCTTCTGATTCAATTTCAAATTTTTTTAATACTCCTAAATCCAAAGTAACTCCATCAGCAATAAAAAAATTTCCTTGATAGCCGTTAGCAGTACTCCAATGATAATAATTGTAATAGTGAAATATACCCAGATTGATTCCTGCATAAAAATCTTTGACTATTTCCCTGGAATAATTTACGGTATATACTGCATCGTAATAACTGCCTTTGAGTTGCGCTTTAAAACCCAGATTATCTTCACGTGCCTTACTGAATATGTATGCACTCACTCCAAAGTTTCCAATCTTATCATTTCCGTATGAAACTCCAAAATAATTTATACTGGGCTTACCACTTTCCGATTGCGAATAGGAATAATCTGCATTAAATCCTTTGTTCAGACTTGTCAAGGCTGGATTGTAATAAGAACCAAAATGGCCATCTGAGTTTGCTACAAGTCCCCTTCCCATCGATTCTCCCTTAGCGCTCGGCTGATGATTGATAAACAAATCATCGAGTATTCCTTTATAAAGATTATCATCTATTGTAATGTCCTGAGAGTAACATAAATTTGAGACTATTATTAAAAATAAAATGCAGAGTTTTTTCATTAGAAGAATTAATTTTTTTGATTGCATTTTTTAAAATCCCGGTGTCCAGTTTAATTTAAAGCTAAGCATCTGATACTTTGTAACGTCTTCAGGATATTCAATATAATTATCCGTCGGAACAGGCTTTAAGCTTGCATAGTTTATCGATATATCTACAGGCGATTTCTTTTCCAACAATAAGCTTATTGGAAGATTAAGACCTATACCGTAGTTTATATTATCTTTATCCATTGAAGAATACCCTGCCCTTACAGAAATCAAATCTATTAGTGTTCCTTCTATTCCTATCTTTTGTTCATTATTCCTGTTTGAATTTACCACTGATTCATTTTCCAGATGAACAAGTAAATTCATAAGGCTGAGATTGGAGATTAATTTATTTTTCCTGATATTAATATTGTAACTGAAACCTAAGCGAAAAATCTGCGGCAAAGGAAAATAGTACGCAGGCTCATAATAACTTTCTGCAGGAGTATAAGCTTTGGAATTTGTGATATTATAAAAAGCACCGCCTATTTGAACTCCCTGAAAAACATCGGCATTAATTTTTGAGACAGGTATTTTTATCAATATTCCTGCATCAAGTGAATACAAACTTTTATTTAGACTTTCTAAATACTGTTTTGAATTGTACGGGTTAAAATAATGCGGCTGAACGCTGTTTATATTTATTCCCGCAATGAAATCTTTTGATATATCTCTCGAATAATTGAAAGTATAGATTGTATGGTTATTCTTGTAAAGATATTCATTCTGATCTTCAGGTATCCATGAGCGTTCAACGATCTTATAATTCACATTGTAGCTGCTGACTGAAAAAGTCCCCACTTTTTTAAAATTGTAAGATGCATTCAAAAAATTGTAAGATGTACCTTTGTATCCGGGATATCCCTGAGAAAATGAAGTATTGATGGTAAGTCCTTTATCAAGTGATGTTAATGCCGGATTATAATATGAGCCGAATTCATTTTCAGTGTATGCTGAAAATCCTCCTCCCATCGATGCAGATTTCGGACTCGGCTGCCGGCCGAAATAAAGCTCTTCAAGAAACCAGTGATAATCTGAGGACTGAGCGAATAAAGCACTGCCCGATAAAATCATAAAGAAAATAGCCAGTGTTTTCATGGGTAAATTTATTTTTAAATTAAAAACTTGGAGACCAGTTTAAGTTTATGCTGAATGTTTTGTAATAATCGTATTTATAAAAATATTCATGCCAGTAATAATCCCATTCAGGCTGCTGATTTAAATGGACGTAATCAGCGGATACTGAAAGAGGAAATTTAGTCCTAAATATTTTATCCAAAGGAATTTTCAATCCGAATCCGTAAGTAAAGGGAGTAAAATCAGATGCAAGTTTATATACATAGGTGTTTCCTACATAATAACCGAGCCTTACTGCAAGAAGATCAAACAATATAGTCTCGCTTCCAAGTTTTATAACAACATATCTGTTTGAATTTGTGACAGCTTCAAATTCTAAATGCGCCAAAAAATTCAGCAGCTTGCCTTTATTAATTAGCGGATTACCCGAAACAGATAAATTATAACTTCCTCCCCACTTACTATGGACGGCAAAACAAAATACTCGGGGTCAATTCCACCTCCTGTCGTGTATTGAGCCTTGTTTATGTTATAATAAGCAGCACCCATCTGAAATAAATTAGAAAATTTTTGAGATGAACTGATTACGGGAAATTTGAACAGGAGACCAATATCAATCGGAACACTGTTTTTATCTATATAGGAAGAATAAACAATATTTAAATTTACACCCGCATAAAAATTTTTCAGCATTTCCCTTGAGTAATTCAAAGTATATATGAAATTACGATTTTCAATCACATATTTTTGTTCGACGTATTCCGAACCATTATAAATAAGTGATGTAAATGTGTTGACATTGTAATAGGAATATCTGCTTAAGCCGAAGGTTCCTACATTTCTAAAATTGTATGATGCTCCGTAATAATTGAACTTTGAATTCTCATAATCTTTGTAATCTCCGGAAAAAGATGTATTGAAAGTAAGTCCCTGACTCAGGCTTGTAAGGGCGGGATTGTAATAAGAACCGAAGTCGTTGTTTGTATTTGCTACCAATCCACCTCCCATAGACTGAGCCTTGGCGCTTGGCTGCCGGTCAATATATAGTTCACGGAAGAAATCGTAATAGGCAGGAGTGTAATTTTGTGAATAAGAAATACCTGAGGATAGAATAAGAAACAAAAATAGCCAGACGATTTTCATTTTTTAATTGTGATTAACGGAATAAAACAGATTAAAAAAGTAGAATGTCTGTTATGGGGTTGGTGTTTGTTTATTGGAATTGTATAAATATCTTATGTAGGTATTGTAATTTTTGAAGTAATGTAAATTATACAGCTTTCTATTTAAAATCAACTCAGAATTTGTATAACATTTAATCTTGATATAAAAAATTAGTTTTATTAAATTGGAAACTATGAAGACCAATTTAGTTTCCAGCGATAAATTAAGTATTTCGGAAAAAGATAAGATATTATTCTACTCACAGAATATTTTTTTCAAAGAAGGATTTAATAAGATAACGATTAACGAAATTGCTTCCGGTCTGATGATTAGCAAAAATACCATCTATAAACACTTCCGCTCTAAGGAAGTTCTGCTTCATGAAGTAATACATAACTTTCTAAATAAGACTCAGGAGAGAATCGGTAAGATAGTAAACTTCGAGGAGAATTCCGTATTAAAATTTATTTCACTCCTGAATTTCATGGGCAAAACGCTCAGCACAATCTCTCCTTACTGGATGAACGACTTAAAAATTCACTCGCCTGAGCTTTGGGAAAAAATGGATAACTTCAGAAAAGAAAAAATGTACACCTTCTTATCAAAAATTATTCTTCAGGGACAGAAGGAAGAATTGGTTGCAGAGTTTCCTCCGTCTATAATAATTGAAATTTTTATTACCTCAGTCCGCTCAATCATAAATCCTTATTTTTTAACCACACATAATTTTTCCTATAAAGAAGCCATCGACAGCACATTCGATATTCTTCTCAATGGTATTCTAACAACTAAAGGAAAAAAAGTTTACAGGAATTTTTCAAACCACAATTATGAGATACATTAATATTGCCCTACTACTGTTTGTATTCCTATACGGATGCTCCAAAAAAGAAGATACCGATACTATTACATCAACAGGCACAATTGAAAGCGTAAATGTTACCATCAGTTCCAAAGTCGCAGGACAGATAAGCTCGCTTAACTTCAAAGAAGGCGACAGAGTAAAACAAGGAGATTTGCTTATTGCAATCGACCACGATTTACTCGATATACAACTACGTCAGGCACAGGCAGGGGTTGATTTAGCTCAGGCGCAGTTCAACCTTGTAAAGAACGGCGCAACAAAGAATGATATTAAAATACAGAGTGATTTAGTCGAGCAGGCAAGAATAAATCTTGAAGCGGCAAAAATTGAGCGCGACAGAACAGAAAATTTATACAAAGAAAATTCAATCACAAAGCAGCAATATGATAATGTGCTTTCCAGATATGATTTAGCGGCAGCGCAGTTACAATCCGCAAAAGATAATCTTACAAGAATAAAAAATATTACAAGACCGGAAGATATTGAATCTGCCAGAGCGAATCTCAACAAGGCAATTTCAGCCTATGATTTGCTTAAGCAGAATATAAGTGACTGCAGTGTTTACGCTCCCGTAAACGGAATAATTTCAAAAAAATATGTTGAGCAGGGTGAGATTGTAAATCCGCAGTCATCACTTTTGAAAATCTCAGACTTAGAAACCGTTAATCTAATGATTTACGTCTCTGAAACTGAGCTTGGAAAAGTTAAGCTTAACGAAACTGCTGACATTACAGTTGACTCATACAAAGATAAAGTTTATAAAGGCAAAGTTATTTTTATTTCACCGGAAGCAGAGTTCACTCCGAAAAATATTCAAACTAAAGATGAAAGAACGAAGTTAGTGTTCGGAGTAAAGCTTGAAATTCCAAATCCTCAATTTGATTTAAAGCCGGGAATGCCCGCCGATGCAAAACTATTCGTGAAATGATTCTTTGGAAGAAATAATTAAAATATCGAATCTAAAAAAAGTTTACGGAGATGTTACCGGAATAGATGACATTTCTTTCAGCATTTATAAAAATGAAATGTTCGGCTTCGTGGGTCCCGATGGCGCAGGAAAGACAACGACAATCCGTTTGCTCTGCGGACTTATAAATCCAACCGAAGGCACTGCCGATATAATGGGCTATGACTTACGAAAAGATAAGATGAAGATAAAAAATAATATCGGATACTTATCTCAGAAGTTTAGTTTATATACCGACCTTAGCGTTGACGAAAACATAGAATTTTTTGCAGATATTCATGGAGTAAAGAACTATAAAGAGAGACGGGATGAGTTATTAAAATTTACAAGACTCACTGACTTCAGAAAATTTTTTGCAGGGAAACTTTCCGGCGGTATGAAGCAGAAACTTGCCCTTGCCTGTACACTCATTCACAAACCGAAAATAATTTTCCTTGATGAACCGACTACGGGAGTTGACCCTGTTTCACGCCGTGACTTCTGGAAAATCCTTTCCGACTTAATCAAAGAAGAAATTACAATTATAATTTCCACTCCGTACTTAGATGAAGCTGAACGCTTCAATCGTATAGCTTTATTTGATAATTCAAAGATTTTGAGATTAGATACCCCTGCACACATAAGAGAAGGTCTGAATAAAATTGTAATTGAAATAGTCTGCTCGGATATAAGAAAATCTGATAAAGTTTTAAGAGAAAACACAAATTTTGAAATTCAGACTTTTGGCGACAGATTAAACGTTGTTGCAGATAATTTTGAAAAAGATTTTCCTTTGATAGAATCCATACTTAATAAAAACGGAATCGAAGTTTCCGATAAGAGAATCATTCCCGCATCACTGGAAAATGTTTTCATTCATTTACTAAAGAAACAGCATCAGGAAGAAGAGGTGAGCAAAAATGAGCATCACTAATTCAAATAACAACGGTAACTCAATCGAAGTAAAAAATCTGACAAAGAAGTTTGGCAATTTTACATCGGTTGATAGTGTCTCATTTGATGTCCACAAAAGTGAGATATTCGGATTTCTGGGAGCGAACGGGGCAGGAAAATCTACTACAATAAAAATGTTGTGCGGAATACTTGAACCGACTTCAGGAGATGCAACAGTTGGCGGATTTTCTATAATGACACAATCCGAATCTGTAAAAAGAAATATCGGATATATGTCTCAGAAATTTTCTTTATATAACGACTTGACCATTGAAGAAAATATAAATTTCTTCGGCGGCGTTTACGGTCTCGAAGGCGAAGACTTACTGAAAAGAAAAAAATGGGTGCTAAAAATTGCGAACCTTGAAGGCAAAGAAAAATTACTAACGGGCTCGCTTCCTACTGGAATAAAACAAAGACTTGCATTAGGAACGGCAGTAATTCACTCCCCTACTATTGTCTTTCTTGATGAACCGACAGGCGGAGTTGACCCAATCGAGCGCAGAAATTTCTGGAATCTCATCAATGATTTATCCGCAGAAGGCACAACAGTATTTGTAACGACTCATTATTTAGATGAAGCGGAGTTCTGCAACAGGATTTTATTAATAGATGCGGGAAAAATAATCGCAGGCGGAAGCCCAAAAGAATTAAAAGAAAAATACATAACAACAATAATTTTAGAAATCGAATGCGATAGAACCATTGATGCATTAACATTACTGGAAGATTCTGATTTTTTTGACAGTACTACAATTTTTGGTAACTACATTCACGTAAAGCTGAATGAAAAAACAAGTGAAGATGAAGCAAAAGAATTTATCAAAAAATTACTTGCCGAGAATAATATAAAAGAAAAAAGAACCGATAAGATTTCACCTACGCTTGAAGATGTTTTTATAACTTTGCTTGAAAAGAAAAATTAATGTTTACAAGAATATTTGCCATAGTGAAAAAAGAGTTCAGACAAATCGTCCGCGATAAGCGTTCGCTGATTCTCATTTTTTTCTACCCTGTATTCATGCTTATTTTATTCGGATATGCTCTGAACTTCGATGTTACTCATATTAAAATTGGAGTGTATGATTTAGAAAAATCAGAGTTTTCAAGAGAGTTCATTAAAACATTTAACTCTTCAGAATATTTTGATATAGTAAAATACATCAGCGCTCCCGATGAAGTAAATCAATCACTCGTTGATAAAAGTGTTCAGTGCGTGCTTACAATCCCAGCTGATTTCTCTCAAAAGTTTTATTCTAAAGAAAAGACAAACGTTCAGTTCTTAGTTGACGGTGTTAACGGCAACACTGCTACAATTATAATGAACTACGTCAATGCAGCAACGCTGGGGTTCTCACAAAAAATTTCAGCAGATATTTTTGCAAAGGCAGGCGGTAAAATTACAATGCCTGTGAATATATCAGGCGTTTTCTGGTACAATCCCGATCTGAAAACGACTGAGTTCCTAATCCCGGGTCTTATTGCAACAATTCTTATTGTCATCTGCGTTACACTCACTGCTGTATCGATTGTCCGCGAGAAAGAACAGGGAACAATAGAGCAGATTAATGTCTCCCCCGTTTCTCCGTTGGAGTTAATTCTCGGGAAAATTATTCCGTACATTTTGTTGGCTATACTTATTTCAATTTTAGTTCTAATACTCGGCGCAATTTTATTCGGAGTTCAGATAAAGGGAAGCATCTTGTACATGTTCATAGGGACGTTATTATATCTTATTGCTTGCCTGAGTATGGGAATTTTTGTTTCTACTATTGCTGACTCAATGCAAGTCGCATTTCAGCTCAGCACATTAATATCCCAGCTGCCTACAAATATTTTATCGGGATTTATTTTCCCTATTGAAAGCATGCCGGCACCGATTCAGATTATTACAAATCTCTCCCCTGCTAAATTTTTCCTTGTAATACTCCGTTCAGTAGTTATTAAAGGCACAGGCATAGAAACATTTTGGCAGCAATATATTTACCTGACGATTTTTGCTTTAGCTTTCTTAACAATTGCTATGATTCGCACTGCGAGACAAAGGAGGACTGTGTAATGCAGTTGCTGATTCAATTCATAAAGAAGGAATTAATACAGTTCAGGCGTGATCCGAAGATGTTTGCAGTTGTGTTAGTCTTACCAGTACTGCAGTTAATTATGCTCGGCTACGCCGCTAACTTTGATTTAAATATAGTTCATACAGCCGTACTTGACAGGGATAAATCAGAGGCAAGTCGTGATTTCATTCAGCTCTTTGAAAAATCGGGTTACTTCAATATGGATTATTATGTATCAAGTTATGATGAGCTCACTGACTTACTCGATAAAGGAAAAGTCTTAACTGCCATAGTTATACCTACAGAATACGAAAAGAAAATTAATTCAAACCGGACTGCAAACGTGCAGTTAATCTTCGACGGCTCAGACGGAAACAAAGCAGCAATAGCTGCGGGATATGCTGCGGGAATTGTATCGGGATATTCACAGGATTTATTACTTGAGCGCGCGGAACGAACAGGAAGAAAAACTACTATCATAGGAACAATCACTCCCGAAGTAAGAATATGGTATAACCCCAACCTCACAACACGCACTTACATGCTGCCCGGAATTGTAGGACTTATAATTTTAATCGTTACAACAAGCTTAACATCACTTGCAATTGTTAAGGAGCGTGAGGTTGGTACGCTCGAGCAATTGATTGTCACTCCTGTAAAACCCTATCAGATGATACTCGGCAAATTTATTCCGTTTATAATAATAGGATTTGTATCGTGCACAATTGTGCTTACTGTTATGAGGTTCTGGTTCGGCATTGAAGTGAAGGGCAGCATAGCTTTTTTATTTTTATGTACATTTGTTTATATGCTCTCAACATTGGGACTCGGACTTTTTGTATCCACAATTTCCAAAACTCAGCAGCAGGCAATGATGACTTCTGCATTCGGTGTTTTGCTGCCAATGCTTTTCTTCTCGGGATTTATTTTCCCTATAGAAAACATGCCGAAGATTGTACAGTACATTACCTATGCAATACCGTTAAAATATTACATCATAATGATTCGCGGAATTGTTTTGAAGGGAAATACATTGATGGATTTATGGCAGGACTTATTGATTCTTTTCGGAATAGGAGTTGTCATACTTGCGTTAAGTTCACTCCGCTTCAATAAAAAACTCGATTAGAATTTATAATAAGTGGATATAATAAGATTTTCAGATAACGATTCTGTTGAAGAGCTTACCTCATTGCTGCATGATGCTTACAAAGTACTTGCAGATATGGGGCTGAACTTTGTTGCTACGTATCAGACTGCAGAATACACAAGAAATTTTTTAAAGAACGGTGAGTGCTTTATTATAAAAAATGAAGACGGCAGGATAATAGCGACTGTGATGTATTATAACTCCCCATTCATGAAAGAAAAAGATACTCCTGAATGGTACCTGAACGAGTTCGTTGCATACTTCGGAAAATTTGCAGTTCATCCTGAATATCAGTGCAAAGGAATCGGTGGAAAGATGATGGAATTTATGGAAGAATATGCAAAATCAAAAGACAAGACTGAGCTTGCTCTGGATACTTCGGAGAAAGCACTGCATCTTATAAAACATTATGAAAAGAAAGGATACAGATTTATTCAGCATCACCAATGGGATGTGACTAATTATAGGAGTGTGGTGATGAGCAAAAAGCTGTATTAATTAACAACAGAGCGGTCTTTTTTTTAAACGCAAAGAGCGCAAAGTTATTCGCAAAGACAGCAAAGAAGATAGATAATTAACAAATCGCTTTATAAAATATTCTACAAATTTTAAACTCTGCTTTGCGACTTTTGCGTAAATCTTTGCGTTCTTTGCGTTTAATTAAAGAGTGTTTAATTTGATTAAAATGTTAAAATTCTGAACTTAAAACCGAAAATTTCGTTATAAATTATGTGAAAAATATGCCAAAATAAATTGTTTTTCTAAACATTCTTTTGCATATTCACAGTGAGAATAGTTAATTTCTAACAAATAAAATCGGACAAAAATGAAAGTAAACTTCACTTCCAGACACTTCAAACTCCACGAAACTCTCCAAAACCAAATTAAAGACAAAGTAGAAACGTTAGACAGAAATAGTCACCCGATTATTCATGCTGACGTTATTTTATATTTTGAAAGGTCTGTTAACAGCATTAAAACATGTGAAATAAATGTGAAGATTAAAAATAAAATATTGATAGCAAAGGAGTCATCAGAAGACTTCCTAAAATCCGCAGATAAAGCAGTTGAGAGAATAGATTCACAGCTGTTCAAATATTTTGACAGAAAAAAAAACGGCAAAAAAGAGTCTCTTAAGTATGCCGAATTAGAAGAAGAAGAAGCATAAATTTAATTTCAAATATTATTAAGGCGGATGAACTCCGCCTTATGTTTTTACTACAGAATTTTTTAATTAAGCTTTAAGTTTTTTAATTGAATAATCCCGGATGCATTTATGCATAAATTCAAAGATATAAGAGAAATAAAGAAGGAGTCTATAACAGTAGAATTCTTTTATGAGCAATGTAAGGAAAGATTTAAGCTTGAAAAACTTTCTCCCGGAGCAATTCTGCCGGAAAAAATAATTACCGATAAAGATATTCACCGTCCCGGTCTTGCGCTTGCAGGCTATGTGGACTTATTTACCAATGACAGAGTGCAGATTTTCGGCAACACTGAAATGAAATATTTAAATCAGTTAACTCCCGAAAAAAGAATCGAGACACTCACACAATTTTTTTCATTCAATATTCCATGCGTAATTATTACCAATGATAATCACGCAATACCTGAAATAAAATTTTTAGCAGAGCAGAGCAACACTCCCCTTTTTTGTACCCCATACCCTACAACAAGATTCGCATATTTCATAGCAGATTTTCTTGACGACCAGTTCGCAGTTCAGGCAGCTATACACGGTTCGTTCATTGATGTTTATGGAGTAGGGTTGTTGTTCTATGGTAAATCAGGAATAGGAAAATCAGAAATTGCTCTGGACTTAGTTGAGCGAGGGCACAGACTTGTTGCCGATGATATTGTAATGGTGCTTAAAAAAGGAGAATCTGTTTTAATGGGAGCAGGAACATCGCTCACAAAAAATTTTATGGAAATCCGCGGACTTGGAATAATAGACGTCCGCAGCATATTCGGAATCCGCGCAATAAGATATCAGAAAAGAGTTGAGGTTATAGTAGAGCTTGAGGACTGGGATAAGAATAAGGCGTATGAAAGAACGGGACTTGATTCAAAAAATATTTCACTGCTCGGAATAGATGTAGAGCATGTAAATCTTCCGATTTTTCCGGGGAAGAACATCACGGTAATTGCGGAAGTAATTGCTTTGAATTATCTCTGCAAACATTACGGATATAATGCAGCAGTCAAGTTTCAGGAGAGTCTTGAAGCGCAGATACAAAGTAATTCATTCAAAAGAAATAAAAACGGCTTGGATAGAAGTATAGAATACTTCGAGCACGATTTTGAGTAATCAGTAGTAAGTATTCTCTCGATAAAAATAAATATTCATTAATAGTTTTAGTTAATCAAAAAGAAAAATGAGAAAAATAAATTTCTTAATTGTTCTTGCTCTTCTGGGAGCAATAACCCTCACTTCCTGCGGAAGAAAGAAAACAGAAACAGTTGAAAATAAAAACACTATTAAGCTGATAACACCGCTTGACCCGCCTGATACGAAGGATGCGGTAAACGGTGACTGGGTTGTAAAGCATGAAATGGCAGATGCCGAAAAACTTATGCCGACTGTTACTAACGACGCAACTGCAGCAGAAATAGATGACTTAATTTATGACGGTTTATTAATTGTGAACAGAGAAACTTATCAGATAGAGCCGTTAATCGCAAAAGAACTTCCTGTAATATCCGATGACCATATGTCGTATACTTTCACATTAAAAGAAAATGTTACTTTTTCCGACGGCACTCCTTTAACAGGTGAAGATGTAATTTTTACAATTAAGAGCATAAAGATTCCTTTTGTTGATGCGCAGGCATTAAGAAATTATTTTGATGATGTAAAAAGCGCAGAGCTTGTTGATGGAAACAAATACAAAGTAAAGATTAATATGTCTAAACCTTACTTTAAAACGATTTACACTTTAGGTGAAACAAAAATTACTCCTAAGAAAATTTTAGACCCGCAAAACGTAACTGATAAATTTACCTGGGAAATGATTGCAGAAGCTGCAGCAAATCCTGACCCTAAAAAATATCCTGATATGGGCAAATTTGCTGATTTCATGAACTCACAGGATGTTGCAAGAACTGCAAAATATGTGGTAGGTACAGGTCCTTATAAATTTGAGAGCTGGAAAACAGGGCAATCAATCACTCTCACAAGAAATGAAAACTACTGGAATAAAGCAAATGTACCTAACTATCCCAATAAAGTAGTTTACAAAGTTATTCAGGATCAGAATGCAGCTATCGTTGCTGCAAAGAATAAAGAAGTTGATTATATGTTTGCAATTAATCCTGCTGACTTCTATCAGAACGTAACAAACCCTGAGCAGTTCAATCTTAAGAAAGCAATTGTTCTTGAACCAACTTATGTTTTCATCGCATGGAATAATGCAAAGCCATTGTTCAAAGATAAAAAAGTGAGATGGGCATTAACCTATGCAATCAACAGACAGGATATTATAGATAAAATTTTGTTCAGCGCTGCAGTGCCGATTGAATCACCTGTATTTTACAAGAGTAAGTATGTAAACGATAAGCTTCCTCATATTGATTATAATTTGGAAAAATCGAAACAGCTTCTTGATGAAGCAGGATGGAAAGATTCTGACGGCGACGGTATAAGAGACAAAATTGTCGATGGAAAGAAAATGGATTTCAAGTTCACATTCATGAACAACAACAATCCTAAGAGAAAGAAAGTAATGCTTATTGTAATTGAAGGGTTGAAACAAATCGGAATTCAGGCAGACTTACAGGAATATGAGTGGTCGGTATTTTTGGATAAACAAAAGAAACATGAATACGATGCAGGTTACGGGGCTTGGCAATTATCTGTGACACCGGAAGATCCTTATCAGATCTGGCACTCATCACAGGCAGAAGGTGAAGGAAGCAATTACATCAGCTATAAGAATCCTGAAGCAGATAAGATTCTCGAAGAGAACAGAATTACATTCGATGAAACAAAACGTAAAGAATTACTTGATAAATGGCAGCAGATTATTTATGATGACCAGCCTGTTACATTTATGTGGACTGAGACATCCAGATATTTCTATAGCGATAGATTCAGAAACACCAGATGGTATGCATATCCTGCATCAGGTCTGGTAAATGAATGGTGGACTCCGACAGCTAAGCAAAGATATCAGTAGGAGTTTGTTAAGTATTTTCATTATGTCCCAAACAGGGGTTTGGGACATAGAAATTTAAATAATATAATATTTGATTTTATTTCAGATTCGTCTCCGTCCCAAACCCCTGTTTGGGACGGCTCACTAAAAGAATCTAACCCCGTTCTGACAAGGATGGGGTTACTTTTTTAGACCTGCAAAAAAATATCAGAATTCAAATTTGGTATTAGAATCTGTTATCTTTTTGCTTTATATTTGTGGATTATAAGTAACCTTCAGCAGAAAACAATTTTTATCATTAAAATAATCTTCTAATGACACAATACGTCATAAAAAGAATTCTTCTTTTTATTCCCACCCTTATAATTATTACGATTATTACATTTTGTGTCTGCCGTCTTGCACCCGGAGATCCGACTGAAATGAAAATGGGTAATACAGGAGAAACTCAGAAGTCCGATGCAAAAAACCAGATTAACGAAACAACAAAAAAATATTACAGGCAGAAGTTCGGTCTTGATAAACCGCTTTATCAGCAGTATTTCATCTGGATGGGTAATATGCTTCAGGGCGATTTCGGAAATTCATTTAAGGATAACAGACCTGTTATAGAAAAAATTGTAGAGAGAATTCCGATTACATTAGGAATGAACATTGTTTCATTCTTCCTTATATATTTAATTGCAGTTCCTATAGGTATATACAGCGCCACAAAGCAGTATTCATTGGGAGACAGGGTAACAACAATACTGATGTTTATCTTATACTCACTGCCAAATTTCTGGCTGGGGACACTTGCAATTGTTTTTCTCTGTAACGTTGAGTACATAAAAATCTTCCCGACTTCAGGAATGACTTCAAACAACTATGACCAGCTATCGGGAATAGCAAAATTATGGGATGTTGCGATGCACTTTGTGCTTCCAATTATTGTGCTTTCAATAGGAAGCTTTGCATTTATTTCACGACAGATGAGAAGCTCAATGCTTGAAGTTATAAGACAGGATTATATAAGAACAGCCCGCGCAAAAGGTTTATCTGAAAGAAAAGTTATACTTAAGCACGCATTAAGAAATTCATTGATTCCGATTCTTACTTTACTTGGCGGACTTTTACCTGCAATGGTCGGCGGAAGTTTTATTATTGAAACAATTTTCTCAATTCCCGGTGTTGGCCAGCTTGCAACACAGGCAATTTTTGACAGAGACTACCCTATCATTATGGCTGAGTTATTTTTAGTTTCGTTCCTTACAGTTATCGGAATATTGCTTGTAGATATTTTATATTCAATAGTTGATCCGAGAATTGCATTCAATCAAAAATCTGCTTAATAAATTTTATATAAAATTTTATTTACAAAATGAGTTTACAGGAAGAAAATAGTGAACCGCAAGGTTTAACAGAAGACCAGATAAAATCTCAGAAAGAAGTTGACTCAACTTACTGGTCATTTGTAAAGCATCAGTTCAAAAAAAATAAACCCGCAGTTGTATCGTTATACATTGTATTATTGCTTGTGATTTTAGCTGTCTTCGCAGACTTTTTAGCGTACAGCAAACCAATTTATACTTCATATAATGGGCAGACATATTTTCCGGTATTCAAAGATTATGCCGTATCAATGGGACTTACAAAATGGGACCCGCCGGAGCTCATTAACGTAAACTGGAAAACACTTGATGACCAGGGAAAACTCGGCACTACGATCTGGCCATTGATTACACCTTACGGTCCGGGTGAAGTTGATTTATCGAATGTTCTTTCAAAACCAACAAGTACACATTTATTAGGAACTGACCCTATCGGCAGGGATTTAGTCGCAGGACTTATACACGGCTCGCGGATTTCTTTATCTGTAGGTTTTGTTGCCGCAGGTTTAGCTGTGCTTATAGGTGTGCTTTTAGGCAGTCTGGCTGGGTTTTATGGAGGAACAGTGGATATTCTTATTATGAGATTTGTGGAAATTATGACGAATATGCCAATTTTCTTTTTGATTATAGTAATTGTTGCGATTTACGGTTCAAGTATATGGTACATTATGGCAGCTATCGGTCTAACAGGCTGGACAACAGATGCTAAGCTTATTAGAGGTGAAATTCTTAAAGTAAGAAATATGGAATATGTAACGGCTGCTAATTCAGTCGGTCTGCCGAATATGAGAATATTATTCAGACATATTTTGCCCAATGCCATTGCTCCGGTTCTGGTATCGGGTGCATTTGCAGTTGCATCAGCTATTTTAATTGAAGCATCTTTAAGTTTTCTTGGATTTGGTGTAAAAGCAACAACGGTAACATGGGGTTCATTGATCAATTCTGCCAGAGAGGCTTCAAATGCCTGGTGGCTTGCAATATTCCCCGGATTTATGATATTCTTATCTGTTGTGGCATATAACTTGATAGGAGAAGGGTTAAGGGACGCTTTAGACCCGCGACTAAGAGATTAGTATATATTGAAACTTTTAAGCAAAAATTCAGTTAATTGAATTGAAAGCAGTTAACAAAAGTTTACAAAATATTTTTAATATTTTAGTTTGAAGTAACGAAATTTTTCGTTAATTTTGCTAAAATTCATTTATTAACATTTTAAGGAGGAACATAAAATGGTTTGGACGCTTGAACTTGCTTCCTATCTTGACGACGCACCATGGCCAGCTAACAAATCAGAACTTATTGATTACGCTACCAGATCCGGTGCTCCGCAAGAGGTCGTCGAAAATCTGGAAGATCTTGAAGACCATGACGAACCGTACGAAAGCATAGAAGAAATTTGGCTTGATTATCCTACAGACGAGGACTTTTTCTACGACGAAGAAGCTAAGGATTTTTAAAGAAATTTCGAACTATATTTTTTAAAGCCCAATAATTATTTTATTATTGGGCTTTTTTTGTTATTAAGAGTTATTAATTTTGTGATATAGCCTTATAAATTCAACTTTTCTCCCCATAATGAGTTTAAGAAAATATCTGATTCTTTTTTTCGTATTCATTGCTTACTTATGCGTATATTCACAGGAAAATGAACAAGATCCCGGCACTCCGAAAAATTACAATATAAAGCTTCAGGAAGTTGAGTTCCAATTTAACGGCACTCAAACCTTTGACGAATCACTGCTTGAAGGAATTATAAGCATTCCCAAAAGTGACGGTTTTCTTACATCGGAATTTTACACTGACTCAAAACGAATTCAAAAATTTTATTTCGATAACGGCTTCTTAGATGCAAAGGTGGATACCTCATCAAGAATGGGAGATGACAGCACTAAAATAATTGCAATTTTTAATATCAGTGAAAAAGAAAGATACAGAATAAACAGAGTAATTTATAATGGAATTGAGAATGTAACTTCCGATATGCATTCACTTCTTAGTGCAAATACTATTCTCAGGGAAGGAAAACACTATAATAAAACAGATGTACAGCTTGAGATTTCCAGAATTCTGACACTGCTTGTAAATAACGGATATGCACTGGCTCAGGCAGATGTCCCCGATATAGTAAAATTCATTTCCAAAGACAGCACGCTTACCAATAAAGTAGATATAATATTAAATTTCACTCCGCGCTCAAAATTCAATTTCGGTAAGACATCTATTACTTTAATCAATAATATATATGATATTGAAGCAAATGATTTACGCAGAGAGCTTCAATATAGTGAAGGTGAAGTTTACAGCAAAGAAAAACTTGTAAGCAGTGAAAACAGAATTTCAAAAATTGCAATTTTTGAGAACGGAAGGATTCAGATTGATAAAATTGATTCGGTAAAGCAGATAATTGATTTAAAAATTAATGCAATTGTAACAAATAAATATGAGCTTAAACCGGAAATTTTCGGGTTTGATATTGACGGAAGATTTTACGGCGGCGCCGGTTTAACATTTATAAACAAATATTTCTTCGGAGGCGGCAGAGTATTTACTGCAGGAGTAAAAGCTTTGTTACATGATTTTGATTATTATCGTTATGAAGGCCTCATGACATTGTATCAGCCTCATTTGTTTGACAACGACAAAATAACAGGCACAGATAACTTTGGTATAACAAGCCAGAACAAAGCAGATATAAATGATCAAAGGTATAATATTACCAGTGTAAAAAATCTTGCAAGCATGAAATATGAACTACGTTCATTTACATATTTTAACAATCTTCTTTTGGACTGGAAACTCGGGAATGAAAGATTATCTTATTACGATAATCTGCTGGTTATAACTCCTGAAAATGATACACTATTAAAACTGAACCAACCTGTAATTAATATTTTCACATCCTCCATTGGTTTTTCTTTAATTCATAATCAGGTAGATAACTTACAATTCCCAACTACGGGTTCTTATGCCGCATATTCATTTGAAGAAACAGGCTTACTCGGACTTCTGGTAAAAAGTTTGTTTAATACATCTACTTCAAGTTATTTTAAGCTTACTACGCAGAATAAAGTATTCTGGGATATAAGCAAAGAAAATACGGGTACATCCGTTCTCGGTACAAAAATTATTATAGGGAATATTTTTCAATACGGAGATAATAAATATTTAGTTGATACTATAAATATAGATGACCAGTTAGTACCAAATGAATCCAATTTTACGATTGGCGGCAGCGCAACATTAAGAGGTTGGCGCGCAGGAAGACTTGCTGCAAATGTTGACCCTGAAATCGGGGGAGGATTTATAATTGACGGCAGCTTTGAACACAGAACAAAACCTTTTGCTAAATCCAAAAATACATTGATAAGAGATTTAGGATTTGCTTCTTTTCTTGACTATGGAAACATCTGGGATAGTTACAAAAGTTTCAGGTTAGATCATATTGCTTTGGCAGTCGGCGCAGGTATCAGATACTATACTATTGTTGGTGCTTTCCGTTTTGATTTAGGTTTTAAATTATATGACCCCGGCGCACCTGAAAAACAGTGGCTTTTTCAAAATGATATAGGTACAATTTTTAAAAGCGGTGAAAAAATGCAGATTCAATTCGGAATCGGAAATACTTTTTAAGAAATACATTTTAATATTATGTGGTCAAATTTAATAGGACAGGAAAGAGTAAAAAATATTTTTAAGAGTATTCTCGCAAGCGATAGAATTTCTCATGCTTATATTTTTTACGGAAAACCGGGAGTAGGTAAAGATGCTGCTGCAATTGAGTTTGCCAAGTATCTTAACTGCGAAAATCGGGACCCTGAAAAAGGACCTTGTGATGTTTGCAAGAACTGTAAAGATATTCAAAGTTTAAAATCTATGCTTTTGAAATTCATTACCGCTTTACCAACAGGAAAAGATGATGATGAAAATTCAGTATTGCAATCATTAGAAAAAGCAGATTATGAAAGCTATCTGAGTGAGATAGAAAGTAAATCTGAAAATCCTTATCATAAAATTTCACTAGAGAAAGCAAATTTTATCAGGATAAGTTCAATAAGAGAAATAAAAGATCTAATTTATCTGACAGGAGCTGAAAATAGGACAAAAGTTTTTCTCATTTCAGATGCCGATAATATGAATCCTCAAAGCGCGAATGCGTTGTTAAAAATTCTTGAAGAACCGCCGAAAAATTCTTTATTAATTTTAACGACATCAAAATTAAATTCACTGCTTCCTACTATTATAGGAAGGTGTCAGAAAATTCATTTCGACAGCATAAGTAAAAGCAATCTTGTAAAATATATTAAAGATTTAAAGCCTGAACTTGGAGAAACGCAGTTAAATTTTTATTCAGAGCTTGCTGACGGGAGCGTTTCAAAAGCTCAGAGCATTCTTGAAGGAAATTATGATGAACTGAGAAAAAAAGTTTTAGTGTTACTCAGAAATCTTGTGACGATGAATACTATCAAAGCAGGATTTGATATTGATTTCATTACGGGAAAGAAAGATAAGGAAAGGGTGAGACAGTTTTTAATTCTGATGCAGATATGGATAAGAGATGTTCTTTATAAACGAAGCGGGGCTGAAGAGCTGATAATTAATAAAGATGAGCTGGACAGCATTTCAAAATTTGCTATGAGATATGACAGCGACTATTTTGATATAATAAATCTGCTGGAAAATTCAATCAATGATATAGACTATAATGTAAATTTGGAGCTGATGCTTTTTAATTTATTTGTTAAGATAAGAGAGCTGATTTTAGCAGGAGAAATAAAAGTTAAAACGTAATATTAACGTTATCCGTATTCCACATTCCTTTAGCCTTCAATGTTTTATCGTATACAAAAAAAGGTTCTGAAGGTTCATAAGGATAGTACTTTCCCGCATCATACTTACCCGAACCATTCATATCAATAAAAGCAAAAAGCATATACTCCCCTTCCGGAACATTCTCAAATTTAAAGACACCGGGACCGGTTTTATTCATCGAATATCTATAAGATGAATTAATTTTATTTATAAGCTGAATGACAATATTTGCCCGGGTATTTAAAGTATCTTTTATAAGAACACTTCCTGAAATTGTACCCACCTGATTTTCAGAGACTGATTTAAAGTTTCGCCTGAAATCCAAAGTAGAAGTTTTAAGTATGAATAAATAGGATTTCCCCTGTTTCAAATTTTCAGAAGGAAATACCTGAAGTAAAGAATCATTAATCCAGTTGAAAGCAAGTTTTATATTTGCATTTGATGAAGAGTCAGTAAGCTTCAAGTTATCTGCAATATCCAACTTGTTAATTTTTTTATTTTTAAAGTAAAAATAAAAACGTGAATCTACCGGTACACCTGATGCATTATTATCAATAGATGTAAAAACAATATTAAGTGAATCAGATTTTAGCGTTTGATAAAATTCTTTCCCGATTACTCCTGTTTCAAAGCTTTTGAAAAGAAAATTGTTTCCTGATTGTCTGATTGAATCTGAGACAATCACATCTGAAGGAAGCACAGCAATTTTTTCCACATCTTTATTATACAAAGAATTCCTGTCATCATCATTAAAGGCATAAAGCCTGTATTTACCGTTAGGTAAATTCATTAGTGAATAATTTCCGTTTTCATCAGGTTGAGTTGCATAGTCCGGTTTTAATGTATCCGGTTTCACAAAACTTTCATTTGCAGAGGTTAGGATGTAAGCCGTAATAAGCATCCTGTCATAAGTATCCGCAACAATTTTACCTGAGATACTGCCTTTATCTATCTTATCCCCTGTGGAAAATGCCAGATTGATAGGCGAACTTAAAGCATTCCCGCCGTTTACATCCTTAAAGTCTTTAGTAATAACAATAGAATAAGTTTTATTTTTATCAAAACCATCTTCATAAATAACCTCTACATCCTTTGCTCCCCAGTCAAACTTAGGTCTTCCTTTTGGGAGCGGAGAAATTCTAAAGGCATCTTCAAAGCTTCTTCTGTTAACGTATTCATCAAAATAAAATCTTATAGAATTACCTCTGTACATTACGGTATTATTAGCAGGAGAAGTTTTCAGAATTTTTGGAGCATCCTTATCGTCATCTCCTCCCGAAGGAGGCTGCTGGTTCGCGCACGATATGAAATAAATTCCAAAGAAAACTGCACACGTTACTTTCAATATTTTAGCAGCTAATCTCAACTATTTTCCCGGAAAGTTTTTGAAAAATTAATTCGAACTTTTGTACCCTTACCCTTTGCACTCTCGTAATCGATATTAGCATTCATATTATCTAAAGATTTTTTTGTAATAGATAATCCAAGCCCCATACCTGATGACTTTGTTGAAAAGTTTGGTTCAAAAAGTTTCTGCATTATATCGTTATCCATTCCTTCTCCATTATCTTCAATTACAACATTTACAAAACTCTTATCTTCTGATGTAATAATTTTTACCCAACCCTCTTTATCGATTGACTGCACTGCATTCTTGATTATATTCTGGAACACTCTGTTCATTTCCTGCTTATCGCCTGTAACTTCACTAAGATTATCCTTTAAAGAAATATCGAAAGTAATACCCGGAAATTTTTCATAGAGTGAGATAACATCGTATATAACATCGTTAATATTTACTTTTTCATATTTTCTCTGCGGAAGTTTTGCGAAGTTTGAAAACTCAGTTGCAATTTTATTCAGCTTATCAATTTCGTTCAGCATTATATCTTTTGTTTTGGTAAGAGTAATTTCAAACTCCTCGTCAGTTTTCTTTCGAAGGTATAAGTCATAAAGATGCTGGACGGATAACTTCATAGGTGTCAGAGGATTTTTAATCTCATGTGCAACTCTTCGAGCAATATCACGCCATGCAGCTTCCCTCTCCGCTTTTTTTAATTTTTCTTTTGATGATTCAAGCTCGCGCGTCATCCGGTTGAACGAATCTATAAGGCTGCCGAATTCATCCTTGCTATCAAGCTTGATTTCAATATTCGTTTCTCCTCTGGAAAGTTTATCAGTGGCAAGCTTTAAAATAGAAATAGGGCGCGTAATTCTTTCTACAAAGAAAGTGATAAACAATAATAGAATGATAATAACAATAATGTATATACCGAAAATAAATGTAAGAGATTCTGTAAGCTCTTCATTTATTTCATTCTGCCTGTAAACAGTCTGTGAAGAAATAATAGCCCTGACGTTATTATTTTTATCTAGTATAGGAGTGTATCCCGCATAAAATGAAAAGCCCGGCAAATCAAGATTTTTAAAATAAATATCTTTCTTCTCGTAATTAAGATTATAATAAGCACCTCCGTCAATTCTGTTATCAAGTAAATCTGATTTAAATAATTCTTCATTCGTCGTTGAAAACAATTTTAGCCCTGTATAAAGATTAAAATTTTTATCGGAGCGGGATAGACTTTTGTTTAGTATTGTTTTTTCTTTTTGCTTTAAACTGTCTGCTATTCTCTCATTCAGAAAATTCTGATTGTTATTTTTGAAGCTCTCTGCGATTAAATTTAAATCAGATTTTATCTGATTCTCAAATGATATATCATACTTATTTTTTATATAACCGCGAGTATAAATTGCGAGAAGTATAATTGGAATAACTGAAACAATTATAAATGATGTAAGGAGCTTCTCTCTGAAATTGAACACAATAAGATTTCTGGATGCGACGTAATACAGAAAATAAAGAAAGCTGATCAATCCGTATATCATCACAATAAACAATACAAATTTTAAATAAAAATACAAAATAAGATATGCATCGTTTCTTTTAATACTTATAGAATAAATTTTTTCATAATCGTCCGGTGTATTGACCAGAGTATAAAATGTACGATATTTTTCATTGTTAAATGTTTCATAGCGCCATACTGACTTATTATCTTTATTCCTTACAAAATCTTTAAAACTCTCGATTGACTTCGTATTTCCTTTGGATATTTCCGGGTCAGTAGAGCTTACAAACTCATCATCTATATATTCAGTGATTACCGGAGTAGAAATTAACTTATCGAATAAATTATCTTTTGTATAATTCTTAAAAATTTGAAACGAGGACTGCACAAGAAGATTTTTCGGTTCATACTGTACTGTTACTACTGCATATCCTGTTTTTTTAGCAAACTCAGTGTTACGTAAATCAATTTTTTCGAGAGTAACAATTCCCGAGTAATATTTATTCTCAGTGTTTTTGAAAACAGAAAACTTATTTTTTATTTTGGATGAATCATCCTCAGAAGACCTTACAAATTCTTCCAGAGTGGTACCGTTATAATCAGGTTCTTCAGAGTAAACACTATCTGCTGAAGCAATTGTATCTTTAACAGGAGAGACTGAACCATACTTTGAAAGACGTGAAGATTTTTTTATAAAATTAATGACTGAATCTACATTAAGGCTGTTATAATTAATATTAAAATCAGTAACGAGATTATAATTTGTATCCAGCAGTAATACTGAAGAATTGAAATTTTCTGAGCTTAATTTGCTATCCGCCCAAATCGAAAAAGCAAGGTTAGAAGTATTATTGATTTTGCTTGTAAGTAAATTTTCTGCATCCTTGTTCTCAACAATTTTGTTTAATTCAGTTGTGATTAAGAATAGAATTCTGTCATTATCATCTCCTGCAAGCTTATTTCCAATAAGCTCTACAAATCTGGTTTCCTGAACAGTAAGCTTTTCAAGAAGTATATAGGGAATTGAAATTAAACTGATTAGCACAAGCAAAGAAATATTAGCATAGGAGAAAATTCGGAATTCCCTTTTAAGCAAAATATTTCTGCATAAAAAATAAGAGAAGAGAAATATTGAAGAGATTATCAGCAATCTTTGATATACAGACACCGGGAAATCCGCAAACATTAATTCTATCAGCTGGCTTACCAGTACAAAAAGTATAAAAAGAAAAACCAGAAAGTATTTTCTAACAATTTTATTTGTAATTAAGTCGAACTTTATAACTGAATAAAACTCGTTGACAACGAGTATAGTTAGGAATATGAACGCCGTGATACCGCAAAGAAAAATTGAGATGAGAATGAAGATAAGGCCGGCATCCGGAATCAAACTTGTCTTATCAAGAAACTTCAGATTAGAATCAAATACAACACTCTGAACTATTATCCCAAGAATATAAATTATGCCGAAGAAAAAAATAATCTGAAGAAACAGTTCAAAATATATCCAGATTAAATTTCCCGGTTTTCTTCCGTTATCTTTATAATGTTTGAATATATTTTGGAAAACATAAAACCCCCATATCAAGCCAAGCACTGAGCTTATTAATAAATCACCGGCTGATTTTACAATTCCTTTTCCGAATGTCGAAGCATAATATGCAGGAGAAAATAAATCAGATTCAAGCAATACAGATGGGAAACCAATTTTAAGCCATAAAAACCTAATTAGAACAAGAAACACGAGCAGACAAGCTGACTTTAACCAAATTGAATTGAACTTTGCTAGCAGCTCTAAAATTATAACAAGTGAAATCAGAGAAAGAAGAAAAATTGTCAGGGAATTTATTTTATCATTCAGAGTATTTATTTCAGAAAAATAATTCTCCTGATTATATTCAGGCAGCGCAATTTTCCCTATTATTGTTCCGTCTAATCCTTTTAAATCAAATACAACAGCGGATTTATTTGAAACCGTATCGTTAATAATTTTCCCCGTAATTTCATCGGCAGCAATTATATCAGGAGTCACCTTATATTTTTCTTCTACTTCACTTGAAAGCCCATCATAAGTAATAAATTTATTTTTGATTTGAAATTTATTATCAATTAGTCTTGCTGTAGTTGAAACACCGATTATTGTGTTTGTATCCTGTAAATCTCTTATCGGCATATAAACAACCAGATAGGTGTAGAAACTAATTTCTTTTATGATTGAAAAACTTTTGCCTGTCAATGCTTTTTGCAGACTGAAGGTTTTTGGAGAAATTTCCCTGCCTTCAAATGCAATAAGCTCTAAAGGTTTGTTGTATATCTCAATCTGATATGGTGAGCCGGGAAATTTTTTCAGAAATTCATCAAATACTTTTTTATTTTCACCTGACTGAATCGTTTTTCTGATTTCTGTATTCGAAGAAATTTTCCTTGCCTCTGTAATTGTTTCATCAGATAATTTTTGAAACGAGTTAAGGATGTAGTTTATTTTTTCATTATTTTTTCCCGTTAAAACATCCGGATTATTGCTGTTTGAAGTAAGTATCAGCCTGAAAGTGAGGTTAGATGCTAGGTTCCAGAACAAAAGTAAAAAAGCGATTAAAATTAAAAATTTTAACCGCCTTCCAAATTTATTGTTCAGCGAAGTATTAATCTGTGAAAGATTTTTCAGCATTACATATTGTCAGTTAATCATAATTTGGTCAATGAACCATTCATCTCTATAGAATTTCAGAGATATAGATACTTCCAGTTCATTTTTATTCCCGTTGATAGAATATTTATACTTTCCCATTGCAAAAGCATAAGTGTTATATCGCGTGGAGCGCTTAAATGAAAAAGAAGTCACTCTGAAGTAATCCATGAAGTCAGTTAAAATCAATTCAGCTTGTGATGAGCTGTAATAGCCTTTTTCGTTACTTATAATATTTAAATAGACCTGTTCATCAAAGTATCTGCTTATACCTGAGACTTGCTGATAACTTAATCCGCTTCCTATATCTTTGAAAGTTTTTTTACATAGAGCATACTTCTGACGTGTAAAGTCATCTTTATATTTTTTTTCTTTCCACCAGCTATCCTGAGCAGAGGCGCTGTTTAACAGAAGAAAAGAAAAACAGATTAGGATTAAGACAAAAAGAGGATTTCGGGACATATATACTAATTGATTAATTATAATGTTTTTATCAAATGTTTTAAATGATTAAATTTTAACTTAAATAATGGAAAAAAGTTCATAATAAAACAAAAAAGGCCACCGAAAAAATTCCGGTGACCTTGGTTGGTAAACAAAAGGAAATACTAAATTACTTACACTTTTCAAGTGCGGGTATGTTCCTATTAATTGTAATATCTCTCAGGTCTTCAAAAACTGTTTTCAGAAAAGTATTAGATACATTCAAAAGAAATTTTTTATACATCTCTACATTTTCTTTTTCATACTTCAGACCCGTTGCGCATGCTTCATCTGAAGTGGAAGGCAATACTATATCTGAAAAATCAAGATTTTTTGGAGTTTCCAAATCATACTTATTGAATACAGTTTCCAAAGCGCTCATGTGATTTTGCTCTGAGTTCATTATTTTTGCAAACGCACCTGCATCAGGAAATTTTTCATATGCTTTTTTGAAGAAATACTGGTCTCTGCATTCATCTTTGTATGCAGCATTAAGAAATTCTATTTCTTCAGGTGATAAATTATTTCCTGAGTAAAAAATTGTTTTTGCTCCAAGAGAGTTAAAAGGAATAAAAATTACTGCTAAAAAAATTATTAATGCGAAGTATTTAATTAAGGTTTTCATAAAAACCTCCGGTAGAGGGTTAGAAGTTAATTGTGTTGTTGTAGGGTAATTTTACCCAGAAAATATTGGCTCTGATATCAAGACTTGCAACCGGTGTGTCAGGGTCATCGGAATTCACATCGTTCAGTAAGAACAGTGAATCCGCTTTGTGATGTATGACGCTTTTGTTCATATCATATTGGTTAAGTTCTCTATAACAAACTTAAATACTTTTACAGTCTTATTGTATGATTTACATCATAAGAAAAAATATATTTTTGAAAATTCGGAATGAATATTGTTTGTGCGATTTGCACATAGCAAAACAATAATCAGTTAAGTAGACTATAAAAATACTTTTACTTTCTTCAAAAAAATCATATAAATAAGATTTTTTTTCCATTTTTATTAATTAATGGTCGTGCTCTCCTAACTCGCCTTTTTTCATTTCCGAACGCAGATAAAATGCTCCGGTTGTAACGACTTCATTGTCTTCCTCCATTTTATCAATCGGAAATATCTCAATGTACTTATCATCTTCAACTCCCGTTCTTACATTTATTTTCTTGAAAACAATTTTGTCACCACTCTTATGCTCTTCACTTTTATGTATATCGTTCTTATGCCCATCCTCTTCATGTTCATGCTCAGCTTTTTCATTAGTTCTTACAAAAATATATTTTGACTCTCCTTCTTCTATTAAAGAAGATTTGGAAACTGCTTTTACGTTATTTTCCTCTATCAATATTTTAGCTGTTACAAACATATTGGGCAGTAGTTTATTATCCTTATTTTTTATCAGAACTCTGACTTTTACCGTGCGGCTTGCATCATCAAAAATTGAATTGATGTTCGCTATATTGCCTTCAAATACTTCATCTCCATAGGTAGATGTTTCAATTTTTACTTTTTGACCTTTCGATATTTTAGATAAATCTTTTTCAAAAATATTTAAATCAACATATACAGTTGAAGTATTCACAATATGAAACATCTCCGTTGACGGTTCAACAAACTGCCCTATCGTGATCATCTTTGAAACAACATTTCCTGAGATAGGTGAAACTATAGAATAAAACCTCTGAACATTAACAGTTGTATCTTCATCAAGATTATCGAAACGGTTTTTATTAATCTTATAACTTGATAATCTTTGCTCAAGCGACCTCATATTGGTAACTGCTCTTTTATAATTTGCCTCTAACTCTGCTATAGTTTTCCTGGAAGTGATATCACTAATTCTTTTTTGCCTGTCTAATTCCTGCTTTGCATATTCAACATCATTTTTTGCTGATATGTAGTCTGTCTGAATGCTAACAAGGTCAATATTTTCAACTGTTGCAAGAACCTGACCTGCTCTTACATTAGCCCCCTCTTTAACATTAACTGATTTTATTCTGCCGCTTATTATCCCGCCAACTTTAGATTCCTGTTCCTGATTTATCTTCACTTCCCCTGTAACTTTTATATATCCTGAAATATTCATATCTGTTATCGGTGAAACCTCTATTCCCATTAATTTAATCTGCTCTTTTGAAAGTGAAACCTCTGTTTTATTTTCTTCTTCATGATGATGCTCTTCTTTTTTTTCCTCTGAAGCTTCCTGTTTTTTCCCGCAGGATATAAATACTCCTAATGTTAGAAATATTATTACGATTTTTATATGTCTCATTTTAAAACTCTCCCTGTAATCTTTTCTAAATTAATTATTGAAATTTTTAAATTATACCGGTTACCGGCATACGCTGCTTGTACATCCATATAAGTTCTTAAAGCTTGTAAGAAATCATTATAAGATGCAGTGCCTTCATCATAACTCCTTTTTGTAGCATCCATAATCTGTCGTGCTTCATCCAGTACACCATTATTTATAAAGTCAGCTTGTCGTTTGCTGTTTGAAAAATCATCAAACGCATTTTTTACATCTGATTTCAATCTTCTTAATGTGAAGTCTTCTTCCGATTGCATTATTTTTTTTTCAACCTTAGCCTCGCTTATCTCTCCTGAATTCTCCAGCCAGAACCAAACGGGAATGCCAAGCCCGACTTCAAATCCATAGTAACCGCTCTCACTTCCTAATTTCAGATTGTAATATTTCAGTGAAATATTCGGCAGCAATAAAGACTTTGCGAGAGAAATTTTATTTTCCGCTCTCTCCTTTTTCAATCTGCTTAAAATCAGCTCCGGATTATTTTGCAAAGCACTTCTTAACATTTCATCAAGCCGAACATCATATAAACGAGCAGCTGTATCCATTTCAATTTTTATTTCAGAAACATCAGCATTCAATAATAACTGCAGCTCTGAAAAAGATTTTTTCAAATCATTTTCAATATTTTTCAGTTCGTTTTCCGTTTTTGACTTATTAACTTTTGCATTCAAAACATCAAGCGAAGTTGTAAACCCTGCATCAAGTTTTCGTTCTGCTGTTTTTAAAAATTCATCGCTGATTTTTACATTTTCCTTAGCTATCTGTATCAATGAACTATGCAGCATTGCTGTGTAATAAGCTATTTTTATCTCCGCCGTAACTGAATTTATTTTATTCTGAAGTTCTGCTTTTGCAATTTCTATCTGAACTGACTGAACATCCGAACGCATGAAGTAAACAGACGGAAACTCAAGTTCCTGCGTTATTCCAATCTTTCTGCTTTCAAAATTTTCAATACCTCCTTTAACTCCTTCGTATTCTAAAAATAATTGCGGTTTTGGGATATTAACAGATTTTTTAAGCCCCGCTTCTTCTTTCTCAATATTCAGACGGAGTGCTTCAATTTCGCTATTTCTCTTTATACCCATTTCAATATATTTATCTATATCATTTATCTGTGCAAACGAAATTGACGGTAATAAAATAAACAAAAGGAAAATAGTCGCTTTTATGTGTGAGCTCATTTTAAAATTACTTTTCTTATTAAAGATTGAGTAAAGCAACGGAAGAACAATCAAAGTAAGGAGAGTGGAAGAAATCAATCCCCCAATAACCACCGTTGCAAGCGGCTTCTGCACTTCAGCCCCTGCCCCTGTAGAAATTGCCATAGGAATAAATCCAAGTGATGCGACAAGAGCTGTCATTAAAATTGGCCGCAGTCTCGCAGAAGTCCCTAATATTATTCTCTCGTGAACATCTTTCACACCTTCTTTTTCAAGTTTATTAAAGTGCGCTATCATTACTATTCCATTTAATACTGCTACACCGAAGAGAGCGATGAATCCTACTCCTGCGGAAATGCTGAACGGAATATCTCTTATAACCAAAGCAAAAATACCTCCGACAATTGCGAACGGAATTCCGCTGAAAACAAGCAGCCCCTGCTTAACCGAATTAAAAGTTACGAAGAGTAAAGCAAAAATAAAAAACAATGAAACCGGAACAGCTACATACAATCTTTGCTTTGCACTTTCCAAATTCTTAAATTGACCGCCGTACTCTAATGAATATCCGGGAGGCATTTTTAAATTATCTTTTATTTTAACCTGAAGTTCATTCACAAAGCTTTCAATATCTCTGCCCCTTACATTACACTGAGCAACGATTCTTCTTTTTCCGTTATCTCTTGTAATCTCCGCAGGTCCCTCATCAATGTTTATATCCGCTAATTCATTCAAAGGAATCTTTGCTCCATTGGAAGAATTGACAAGAATATTTTTTATCTGCTCCATATCTTTCCTGTAATCCTGTTGATACTTAATTACCAGATCGAATTTTTTGTCACCTTCAAAGACAACTCCCGCAGTTTTTCCCGCCAAACCTGTTTCTATTATTTCATTTACCTCGCTTATGTTAATTCCATATCTGGCAATCTTATCTCTTTTAATTTTTATTTGAAGCTGAGGTAAACCTTCTAACTGCTGAACCGAGACATCTTCTGCTCCTACTATTCCTGAGATAATTTTAGCAGCATCACTTCCTGCTTTTGATAACTCAGACAAATCTTCTCCGAATATTTTCACAGCAATATCTCCTTTTGCCCCGGAAATCAGCTCGTTAAATCTTAGCTCGATTGGTTGAGTAAATGATAACCCGATTCCCGGAACAACTGACAACTCCTTATGCATCATTTCAACAAGTTCTTCTTTATTTATATTTTTTCTCCACTCCTCTTTTGGTTTTAACATTACCAATACATCACTAAATTCTACTCCCATCGGGTCAGTTGCAATTTCAGCAGCGCCTGTTTTAGTTACAACTGTTTTAACTTCAGGGAATTTTGATACTAATATCTGTTCACAGATTGTACCTATCCTTTTTGATTCTTTCAAAGATACTCCGGGTAATCTTGCAATCTGATATGCTACATCCCCTTCATCAAGTTTCGGAATAAACTCCCCTCCCAACCTAAAAAAAAGTACAATACTGAATGCCAAAGCTATCACAGCAGAAATAATAACCAATGTTTTTCTTTTTAAAGCAAATTTTAAAGAAGGGAGATATAATCCTTTAATAAAGTTTATTATTTTGTCGGCAATAGTTTCTTTCTCCTTCTGATCCCTTTTTAGAATTAAATCACTCATCATAGGAACATATGTAAGCGATAACAGCAAAGCCCCTATTAATGCAAACCCAACTGTAAACGCCATTGGCTTGAACATTTTCCCTTCGATGCCTCCTAATGCAAATATAGGCAGGTAAACAACGATGATAATTAATATTCCGAAAATCGCAGATTTTATTATTCCGGTGGTAGATTTGAATATCGTGTCCTGCATTTCATCTTTATGCAGAGGTCTTTGGTGCTTATGAATTGAATGTGATATTGCCACGATAATACTCTCTACAATGATAACAGCGCCATCAACGATTAATCCGAAATCAATCGCTCCCAACGACATTAAATTTCCTGAAACCCCGAACAAGTTCATCATTATAAGCGCAAAGAGCATTGAAAGCGGAATTACGGAAGCGACTATAAATCCGGCTCGTAGATTTCCAAGCAAAAGCACTAAAACAAATATTACTATAATTGCGCCTTCAGCTAAATTTTTTTCTACCGTTACAATTGCTCTATCAACCAAATCCTCTCTATTGTAGAATTCGTCAACAGTAACACCTTCAGGCAGTGTAGTTTTTATCTCTTCAATTTTTTTATGAACAGTATTTGCAACTTCTCGTGAGTTTGCGCCCTTGAGCATCATAACAATTCCTGCTACAACTTCACCTTTTCCATCCTGTGTGACAGCTCCGTATCTTATCCCTCCGGCTTCTTCAACCTCTGCTATTTGATTTAAATATACAGGAATTCCATGTTCGCTTTTTATTACTATATTATTAATATCATCTTTATTTTCTATAATCCCAATTCCTCTAATAGAATATTGTTCTGAGTTGTGTTCAATAAATGAACCGCCGACATTGGAATTATTTTTATTTACAGCATCAAAAACTTCGTGCATTGAAATATTATAAGAGCGCAAAGCATCAGCATTCACCAATATCTGATATTGCTTTTCATATCCTCCAAAACTATTTACCTCTGCAACGCCTGCTGTTCCGAGTAACTGTCTTTTGACTATCCAATCCTGAATAGTCCGAAGTTCCATATCAGAAAATGTTGTATCACCTTTTCTTTCCGGTCTCACTACATACTGATAGACTTCTCCAAGACCTGTGCTTATCGGCGCCATCTCAGGTGTTCCTAGTCCCTGCGGGATATTCTCTTCTGCCTCTTTTAATTTCTGAAAAATTAAATTTCTCGCAAAATATATATCGACATTATCATCAAACACAGCCGTAACAACTGAAACACCTAATTTTGAAATTGAACGCAGCTCAACCAATTTTGGAGTATTAGAAAGCGATATTTCTATAGGGTAAGTAATGAAGCGCTCTATTTCAGTTGCAGAAAGAGTTGGGCTTGCAGTGATAATTTGAATTTGATTATTTGTAATATCGGGGACTGCATCAATCGGTAAATTGATGGCAGAACTTACTCCGAATATTATTAAGAGCAGGACTAAAAATCCTACAACTATTTTTTGCTTTATAGAAAAAGCTATTAGTTTATCAATCATAATTTATTTTAAATAATAAAACAGCGGGACCTTGAAATACAAAATCCTGCAAGATTAAATTTTTATTTAATAAAATAAATTAAGCTTGTGGAGGGCGGAAAGGAGTATTTATATTATGAAATTCGTAAGTGTTTTTATCCGAGAAATAAAATATTTCAGAATGACTGTTAAAAAATATTGGCAGGTGTGTAACTAAAATGCTGTTGTTTAGGATAAGGCAATGACTGCAGTCATCATTTGTTTCTTTTGATTCGTTGCAATCGTCCGAATGGCATTCTGTTTTTATTATAGCAAACCCGTCGCATTTAACCACTAAGTTAAATGAAAATGCAAATAGACTGATAAGAATTGTTATATGTAATAGTATTTTTGACAATGAATGAAATAAACATATAAATTCCCGGGTCTGATTGCAAGGGAAATTTCATTTTCTTAATTTAATGAAATTAAGAAAGATTTCTTGTACCCCCAAGAGGATTCGAACCTCTAATATCTGATCCGTAGTCAGAAGGTTTATCCATTAGCCTATGGGGGCAATTGGAAAAGTAGTAAAATAGCTTAATTTACCGAGCTTTTAAAGTCAAATTTTCAATTTTTAAACAACTGAAAAATTAAAATATACATAACCATCCATACTATTTTCAAATAAATCTTATTACAATTTTTTGCTATTATATTGCGAATACATGCATATTTTAAAATAATTTTGTTCTTTTTTAAATTTTTAGCTCTAACAAATTGCTTATTTTTTGCAACAATCATTTTTATAACAATTTTCTGCAATTTCGGACAAATATTATACGTTTTTATAATTTAAAATAGTTTTGTCTCTAACAATTTTTCTATGTTTTGTTTGTTAAGATAAAATTCAACAGCTAATTTTGAATAACTCAATAATCAATCCCCCAGATTATGAATAAAAATATTTTAACAGCTTTTTCAGTGATTAGTTTACTAATATATTCAAATGCTTTTACACAGGAAAACCCTTCAGCAAAGAGTTCCGGATTTTATTTTGATGTCCAAAATCCTGAATCAGTTTCTGAACTGGATTTAAGCTCTAAAGATATTTATATGTTGCCGCAGGAAATTTTTGAAATGAAAAATATTGAATGTTTAGACCTGAGTAATAATAATTTGTCTGAACTGCCTGATGAAATTATGCAACTACAAAATTTAAAAATACTTAAGCTCAACGGAAATAAAATCTATTGGATGCCTGATGCAATTTCACGCTTAAAATTTTTGAAGGAAATTTATCTTGATTACTTTATATGGGGATACAGACTTGCTGAATTGAAGTCACTTACAAATGCAAAAATAATTTTAACAGATTAATTCTATACAATTTTGGGAGAACGCTTTTAAAACCTTTCCGGGCTGTGAATTTGTACATCAATCGCCAGAGTTAAAAAGGTCCGGAAAGGCCAGAAAGCTTATCAAAAAATTTAAAAAAGTTTACCTCAAATTTTTCTCATAACTGCAAAAAATTTATTAACAATCACACTTCTTTTCTCCTTCAAATTCCGGTGTTTCATTGCCAATTTTAGAAACGCCGGAATACCTTTCCCTGAATTAAAAATCAGTTCTTATTAATTTCAACATTTCATTAGTTCATCGGCTTTGCTTTCAAGCCACAATTTATTTCTTATTGCTTTGCAATCGGTTATTCCTTTTTTACATTCTTCAATATCTATGTTCTTTCCTGATTTTTTATTTAATAAGATTCTGTAAAATTTTAAAAAATTTGAATTTAGCTCAAGGCGGTTATCCGAAATTATATCTGTTCGAAGCAGATACTGCCTGAATGCCTCAGACTGTGAAAATGCAGATTCAATATAATTCAGCTCATAATAATTCATAAGCTTTAGCAGCTTTATATCTGTTTTAAAAAGTAGATTATCTTTTTTAACTCTTGAAAGAATTTCAAGCGATTCGATGAATTGCCCCAGTTCAAACAAAATGCGGGCATTGTAGAAATTATAAAAATCTTCTTTTATTGCTTCCGACAGTTTATTCTTATTTTCCTCCAGAAAATTAAAAGCCCACTGAGATTCCTGTACGTTTAAAGCCGTCAGAATATAATTACTGAATTCAACAGGGTGTATAATTCCATTTGTTTCCGTATACCATTTTTTACTTACTCCTTCTTTTACAAGTTCAAATAATCGTCTGTGCATATTTATATCATCGGGCTTTAGATTCAATTTAATAATATTCTGAAGCCAGATAAAAAAGTACTTCTGCATTTTAGGGGGAATATCATTTTTAACTGCACAGAATAAATTATAAGCTCTTTCAAAATTACCAGAAATATCATCATCTGCATTTTCTTCTGCAAGGAAAAGATAATAATATAATTCTATTTCACCGAAATAAGGATTATTATTTTCTTTAAAAGCTTCAATCAGTTTTTTAACATCGGAACTCCTGAAAAAAGTAAAAACTATATTATTTTCCATTAAAAGATTGTAAGACCTTTCCAGACTGCGAAAACTTGTCTGCTTCAGGAAAAACTCCTTAAGCAAAAATATCATTAATGCTTCTGAGCTTGAGTTCATTAACTTAAGCATTTCTTCGGTGCCTGAAATAGAAGTGTCATTTAATTTTTCGCTTTCCAGCAAAAAGCTATTCAGACACTTTTTATAGAGAGTGTGCTCTTTTAAATCGTTTGCCTTATAAACTTTTTCGTAATGTTTATTATATAGCTTTTCAATTCCCCTGTTTTGTAATTCAGTTAAAAGCGCAAAGTCATATTCAAAAGAATTTTCATAACTGATATATCTTAGAAATTTTTCTGCCAGGCTCCCTAAATCAGACAATAAATTTCTGACAGTTCCGTCATTAAATTTTTTTCCGGGATACAGTTTTTTATAAATTTTTTCTGAAGTTAATTTCAGATTATTAAACTCCGGATAGTAAGGTTTTAACACATTAAAAACCTGCAGTAAGTCTTTTGATCTGTTGAAATAAGGAGAAGCTATGAACGTGGAAAATTTTTCCAATTCCGGTACAGTCAATGAAGAAAGAATTTGAATAGCTTTTAAATGTTTCATGACGGTAAAATATTACTTATTTCCTCAAATTTTTCAAGCAGCCATACTTTATTTCTTATAACATCGCATTCTTTAAGTTCCTTTTTGACGAATGAAATATCCGTTTCTTTCCCGGATTTATTCTTTAGAAGTACTAAATAGTATTTTAAAAAATTAGAGCTTAATTCTTTTCTTCCTGTATAAGCTTCATCATTTCTGATTATCATTTGCTTAAAAGCTTCGGCATGGGCAAAAGCTGATTCTAATTCTCCAAGCTCGTAAAAATTAATCAGCTTCAAAATTTTAGAAGCCGCTTTGAATGTATCGTCATCTTTGCTGACTTTCAAAAGGATTTCGTTCGATTCTATATATTTTTTATCAAGAGAAAGAAATTTAGCCTTATAGTATGTATAAATGTCATTTTTAGCAATAGCATCATCATCAACTGCATCAATTTGATTTTCCCAAAAGTCTTTTGCCCATTCAATTTCATTGGCAGCTATGGCATCATGAATAATCTGAGAGTACATAAAGCCCGGCATTTTTCCTTTAGAGTCAAGCGCTAATCCTTTTTCAATCATTTCCTTTTCCACCTGAAATTTTATTGTACTTAAGTGTTTATCATCTGCCTTTATATACATATTAATAATATTAATAACCCATACATATATCCTTATCTGTGACTGTTTACCCATACTGTTTATTTGCTCATTAAATATCTTGTAAGCCTCCTCAAAATTATTATAAAAGTTGCCGTCTTTATTCTGGGCAACCTTAGCAAGATAGTATGGAAGTTTTATATCATCGTAATAAGCGCTTTTACTGTCTTTCATTCTGTTAACAATTGATTCGATATCTGAAAATTCAAAAAACGTTTCGACAATATCAAACTCTTTCTGCCCCTTATACCAATCTGCAACCTTTACGTGGCATGACTGCGCCAGCAAAAACTCATTGAGAAAAAAAGAAAATAATGCTTCAGACACTGATTTTCGCAGACTCTCGTTTAAATTAATATTTATTCTCTGTTCGTAGAGCAACATTTCCGACTCAATAAAACATTTATTCAAATTTTTTCTGTATAATGCATCTTCTTTTATTTCATTTCTTTCATAATACTTATTATAATTTTTTAAAAATTCTTTTTCCAGATATCTGGCATTCGTTTCTTCTAAAATTTTATGTCCGAACTCAAAAGTATTCTCATAATTCACATATCCTAAAAATTTTTCTGCAAGACTGCCTAAATCCGAGAACAAGTTTCTTATAGTGCCTTCTGCATATAATTTTCCGGGATATAACTTTTTATAGATTTTTTCATAATCAAGTTTAGGATGGCTGAATTCAGGATAGTATTTCTTTATTTCAAAAAAAAGATTTAAGACATCTTTTGAACGGTTGAAGTACGGCGATTGAACAAATTTATCAAATTCGGCAAATTCTTCTTTTGTCAAAGATGATAAAATACGAATAGCTTTTACTTGTATCATTTTTTGGGGGATTTTTGCTACAATTTAGCTAATATAATTAACTGTTATTTATTAATTTACGTCACATTATGGGATAATTTTATTCCATTTTTTAATGAAAAACTGTAAAAAATGTTTTTGCTTTGAGTGTCTATCAATCGTAATTTTATGCAAAAATTATTTATAATAAAATCTAATTAAGAATATGAAAAAAATTATTATACCAATCTTTATTTTAATCTCCCTGATCATAATGAACTCTACAGCTGCATCCGGTGCCTGTTTATCTGAGTTAAAATTTTCACGAAGCTTTAGTTCACAGGATCTTGATTTCAGCGGTAAAGGAATGAAAGAGTTTCCTAAAGAAGTGCTTGGCATGACAGATGTGAAAACATTAGACTTAAGTGATAATAAACTGACAAATATCCCTTCCGAAATTCAGAATCTGAAATACCTTACTGTATTAAAACTGAACGGAAATAAAATCTATGAACTGCCTTCTGTTGTTTCAAAATTAAAATTCCTTAAAGAAATTTATCTTGATAGAGAAATCTGGCAATACAGATTGAATGAAGTGAAAAAAATTACTGCAGCTAGAATTATTTTAGTAGGGTAAGAAATTATTTAGAACTACACAATTCGTTCCGGAGCCGTTTGTTCCCGCTTTCGGTCTTCGGAACAAGAATTGTGCTTTTAACTCAACTCTTCAAATTTTTCTAACAGCCAGTCTTTATTCCTTATTATCGCACAATCCAATAACTCTTTTTTGAAATGAGAAATATCATCTTCTGCTCCCGATTTTTTCTTTAACAAAATTAAATAGTACTTTAGAAAATTTGTACATTTTTCTCTATAAATACCATTAGCGGTCTCATTTCTTATATTATACTGTTTTAAAGTCTCAGCCTGAGAGAAACCTGCCTCTGTAAAGCCAAGTTCAAAATAATTTATCATCCGTAGAACTTTAGAATCAATTTTAAATAAAATATCTTCCTTATCTATTTTGAGCAGCGCCTCATTCGATTCTATATATTTTTTCTGTCTCGATAAAATTTTTGCTTTGTAGTAATTATAAAAATCACTTTTGGCATCTTCGGCAATCAGATTAATTTTGTTTTCAAGAAAGTCAGATGCCCAATCCAATTCCTTAACTAATATTGCCCCGTGAATAAGATTAACAAACACAAATGCGCTCATTTTGCCCGTTTCATCTAATGCAATTTCTTTAGCAACCATTTCTTTCCCGGTTTGAAATAATACCTGTAATAATTCCTTATCATCAATTTTTGCGTGAGTATTTATAAGATTTCGTAACCAGATATACATTCTGTATTGGGCTTGTTTTGTCATTTTATCAATGCGTTCCTTGAATAACTTATACGATCTTTCAAAATTAAAAAAAAAATTCCCGTCTTTATTTTGCGTTGTAAGAAAAAATGAATAATATAATTCAATATCTTTATAATGAGGACTATTATTTTTCTTCAAACCGCTTATTAACTTAGCAACATCCACGCAGTCAAAAAATAATTTTACAATATCATATTTCCCCGATTGCTCATTTGAGGAAACCCTGGCAATATAACTTGAGTGCTCGAATATAAACTCTGCAAAGAAAAAAGCAAATAATGGTTCATTGAGATTATTTCGCGAATAATTTTTTGGTTTAATTTTTCTTCTGTCATTAAATAGATCTAACTCTGTAACTAGATGATACTTATTAAGATTTTTTTTGTAAAAACTGTCTTCTATTAACTCATTCTCATCATACAAATTATTGTAATTTTTATTAAACTCTTTATCAAGATATCTTGCATTTGTTTCGCTTAGTAATTTCAATCCAAAGTCAAAAGAGCCTTCATGGTTTATAAATCCTAAAAATCTTTCTGCAAGATTACCTAAATCTGTAAAAAGATTTCTGATAGTTCCTTCGTTAAATGTTTTTCCGGGATAAAGTTTTTTATAAATATTTTCATTCGTAAGCTTAGGGCTTTCAAATATCGGATAGTATTTATTTACAGCGTAAAATAATTTTGTAAGGTCTTTTGAACGGTTAAAAAATGGAGAATTAATGAATCTATCAAACTCAGCAAACTCCTCTTTAGATAAAGTTGATAAAATACGGAAAGCCTTAATTTGATTCATTCTTTTGTGTGGTTTAGGGGTTAAACTGCAAGACTTCTAATATTATAATTAACAATATTTTATACGAAAAACTCCTAAATATATTGTACTTTATTTGGTTAAAAGTTAAAAAAATTGTTTTTGCAGATTAGCACTGTTCCCCGTATTTTAATCAAAATTTTTGATTAAAAAAATCTTAAAAGAATATGAAAATTTTTTTAATATTTGCCGCAACCATGTTTGTAATACTAAATTCCTCTGCTCAATTATTTTCTCAACAAAATAAATCGGTGGGAATTTCAAAAACAGAAGTGATAAATACACCTGCTGAGAATACTAAAATTTCTGAAATCACTAAGAATTTAAAAATTGCCAGAACGAATGGTGATATATCTACAAAAGAATTTTGGGAAAAAAAACTTAATGAAATAACTAAACCTCAAATAATTGAAATACCTCAAAATATATTTGTCGGTAAGAGAGAAACTGGAAATGAAAATATAACAAATGATTTCTTAAGTGTTTCTAAATTGGGAAACTGGTGGGGTAATGCTCTGGCAATATCTTATGACAGAGTTAAGGGAGATATATACGCTGCAATCGGACAAATTTCAAATGTTAATCCAATACCGGAAGCTGATACACTACGAATATTAAAATCTACAAATAACGGGTTGAGTTTTTCTCTTATTTATACTTTTACTATGCCGGGAAACTTTCGTATTCCTCAAAACAGTTTAGATATGGAGGTAATTTCTAATGGCGATTCATCTTTTGCTTTTATAGGAATTTCATATACTTTGGGTGGATTGTATAACTCCGGAATAATTCGAGTCAGGCAGGATGGAAATCTTGCAAGCTTTGGTTTGCTTCAAGGCAGCATTACTAACAAATTTTATAATGCAAGAATAACCAGCGATAACGCATACTATACAAATAGTACATATATTTATTTTTCAGCTACATTAGATTCTACCGTTTCAGGAAACCGAAGAGTTAAATCAAAATTATATCGTATAGACTCGCCATTTTCTACACCTTTGAGAATTATATCTGCCTATCAGGATAATTCAAACGGTCAATATGGATATTATATTGACGGTATAGCTCCTTCAAATGCAGAGTTTGAATCAGACATTGCATTTGTTAATACTGCGGGAGATTCAGACCAAGTTTATACTGTAACCGTTGTACGCGGAGTTGCAGGTTCCTTCAATGATGGGGCTTCACTTTATTTTACAAAAAGTGATAACTACGGTAGAACTGTGCCAACATTATTCAGCCAAACCGAATCAGGCTCATACTTAAAGAAAAGTCCGCGAATTGCAGCAACAGGATATCGCAATAGTTCGTTAGTTGTATTTACAAGAAGACTTTTTCAAAACGGTGATTGGGATCCGTTTAACTTTTACTGCTCAAATATTAATGCGCCTGTTCCTTCATTTACAGGTACTTACATCAGCGGAACCACTGATACTACAGTTGCCATTTCAGTTGCAGCAAAATACAGGTCAAATGGTACTTATTTATTTGGATATTGCAATAGAACCTTTCAAGGCTATAGTGGTAATATATTCATTAACCTTTTTACATCCGGTGTATATGGAGGTAGTGTTCAGGTAAATAATACTACTGCCGCAGGAGAAAGAGGTTTACCCGACGTTACATTTAGAAATGTAAACAATGATTCTTGTCTCTCGTTGTGGGCAGGTTATGATGGATTTGGTGTTTATTTAACCAGAGGATGCAGTGGACCATTTATAGGTATTAACAATCAAAGTTCAATTGCTGATAATTTCATGTTAGAACAAAACTATCCCAATCCATTTAACCCGGTTACAAATATAAAATTTGATATTCGAAAAAGCGGATTTGTAAGTTTAAAAGTATTTGATATCCTGGGTAATGAAGTTGAAAATCTTGTTAATGAAAACAAAACTGCCGGAAGTTATTCAGTTACTTTTGATGGAAGTAAACTCGCTAGCGGAGTTTATTATTACAGGATGGAATCAGGAGATTATACGGAAACCAAACGAATGTCACTACTTAAATAATAGTTTCATTACAACACAATTCGTTCCGAAGCCGTTTGTTCCCGCTTTCGGTCTTCGGAAAACGAATTGTGAAATTCATGAAATCACTTTATCACAATCATCTTCTTCATTGCTGAAAAGCTTCCTGCATTCAATCTAAAAAAATAACTTCCCGATGAAATTGATGATGCATCAAATGAATATTTGTAATAACCTGACTGCAATGCCTGGCTGACAATAGTAGAAACTTCCCTTCCTGTAACATCGAACACTTTCAGCTCAACGTAAATATTTTGCGGCAGTTCAAATTCTATATTTGTTACAGGATTAAAGGGATTAGGATAATTTTGTGATAAGCTATATTGATTCGGAACTCCTACGTTTACCTCATTTGCTAAATTATAATATTTAAAGTTGCCGTTGTAATCTACTTGCTTAAGCCTATATGAAAAATTACCCACAGGTAAATTTTTATCTTCATATTTATAATTATGAATGTTGTTTGAATTTCCCGAGCCGTTTACAAAGCCGATTTCTTTAAATTCGCCAATAGATTTTCTTTCAACCACAAATCCTTTATTATTTAACTCTGAAATTGTGCTCCATACTAACTTTACTGAATTTTTATTGACTGCTGAATTAAAATTAGTAAGCTCTACAGGAACTGCTGAAAGCCAATTAATTGCAACTCCCTGCGGATATGGAATACCGGTTATCAATTGAGTAATAGAAGTACCGCCCGTTGTTGCGCGTTTTATATCCTGTGTCGAATTGTCTGTCCAGTATAAATAATTATTTAAAGCATCTATAACTATTCCTCTCGGGTTTCCTGTCAATCCTGTTATTATATCTACTTTAGTTACCGGAAGAGTAGCTACATTTCCCTTTTGAATTGCATCTGCACCTGAATCAATCCAGTATATGCAATTATCAATTGAGTTAAATGCTATTCCCCAGACTTGACTTAACGAAGTGGCAACATCTTCAATACTACTTCCGTCAAAATTGCAGCGCATAATTTTTTTCATGCCTACTCCGTTATCTGCAAAATATACTTTTGCGTTCAGAGCATCATACGCAACAAAACCGGGAGAAACTAATCCTGTTGAAACAATATCTGTTATACCTGTTCCGGTAAGCGTTGACCTCTGTATTTTTTTAGTAGAATTATCAGCCCAGTACATTCTGTTATTTGCAGCGTCAATTGCTATCCCGCGCGGTCCTATAATTCCGTCCGCATTTGAAAGCAGAGGAGTTACAGTAGTTGATACTAGATTTATCTTAGAAATAGTTGATGCAGCAAAATCAGTCCAGTACATATCGTTTGAAGTATTATCAACAGTCAATGCATAGCCTGAAGCAATCCCTGTTAATACATCAGTAGTTGTACCTGAACCGTCTATAGGGTGCTCCTGAAGCTTTCCTGCTGAACCATCAGTCCAATAAATAAACTGACAGAAAACAGGAGATGATACCAATATTAAAAATATAATAAAATATTTTTTCATAACTCTTATTATTCAATTAATAAAATTGTAAAAAACTTTATAAGAAATTTCTTATTCATAATTCAGCTTCCCGTAGGAAAAACTCCCTGAACTGCTATACAAAAATTAATAGTAAGAAAAGGCTGCAGATTTGTATGCCCCTGATTAGAACCCGTCACTCCCAAAGACCCGGAAGGCAATGTAGAATTTGCAGTGTTTGAATACGAATCAATCCCATCAGCATTTTGCGCTATAAAATTACCTGCAGGGCTTCCTGATGTACCGCTGGATGTAGTAACATTTATTGTATGTGAATGAGAAGGTATTTGTTGTGAAGTCAATACAACCGTTTCATTGCCTCCGCTTTGTCCAATAACATAACTACTTAGACCAGAGCCCTGCCCCTGATGCATAGGTACCCTTCCTCTTAAATCAGGCAAGCCAAAATTTGAAACGCCGTCTCCCCCGTAAGTTGTGCCAATTAGAATAAACAATGCTTCGTTGCCCATGATTGGTAATAATGCGCCGTTAGCATATACATAGTTTACTGGATAAAAACCGAATCCTGCCATCAGAATGCTTCCCAGAAATGGCTCAGAACCTCCCTGCGGAATGTAGTCTTCAATAATTTCACCGTTACGTTTTACATATATATAACCTGTTTTGGATTTTGCAGCAAATATATTATCGGGCTTTGCCACCACTGAAGCTCCAAAAAGAGCCGCAAGTGATTTCAGCATAAAATTTCTTCTGCCGTTATGGTTATTAGCAGTAGAAATATTATGAGTATTTTTCTTCTTAAAAAAGTTCATATTCTATTTTGAAATTTCAAAAATTATTTTTATAATTTTTATGGTGCCGGAAAGATTCCATACAAAGCGATACAATAATTCATAGTAAGATAAGGCTGCATATTTGTATGTGCCTGATTTCCGCCGATAGAAGAAACTGCAGCGGAGTTCATTGTAGTGTTCGAAGAACTTCCAAATGATTTTACACCTTCTGCATATTGTGATATATAACCTGCAGAAGGATCCGTATTGCTGCCTGTTCCCGCATAAGCCGCCAGTGTATGATTGTGAGGCGGTATCTGCGTTGAATTCAAAGTTACTGTTTCAACTCCCGTGGTATCTCCAAAGATATAATTAGAAAGACCCGGCCCCTGTCCCTGATGTACCGGTATCCTTCCCCGTAAATCAGGCAGATTAAATGTAGTTGTTCCGTTCCCCCCGAATGTGGTCCCTAAAAGAGTAAAGAGTGTATCATAATCTGCAATATTTAATGTCTGCCCGTTGCATAGCATCCATCCATTAGGAGCGAACGGAAATGCGCAGAGACCTATTTCTCCTATATAAGGGTCAGGACCGGCGGATGGCTTATAATTATTAATTATCTCACCGTTTTGCTTTAAATACAAAAATCCTGTTTTGGATTTTATAGCAAAAAGATCTTCTGCTTTAGTGAGAATAGTAGCTCCAAATAAAGCAGCAAGTGCCTTAGTTATAAAATTTCTTCTCTTTTGTTTTGAATTATCATGAAGAGGTTTCATGAAATATTTATTATTGAATAGACCCATATAATTATTTTAAATTTCGTAAATAAAAAATTAACCGTGAGCCGGAAAAATTCCCTGCATAGCTATACAAAAATTTAATACAAGAATCGGCTGAATATTATTATGCGAATTGCCCGTACCTGTACTTGATATTATCCCTGAGTTCAAACTGCTTCCTGCAGAAGCATTGAATGAATTTATCCCTTCTGCATTTGCCGCAATATATTTCCCTGAAGGATTTGGCGATGAGCCAATTCCTGTATTTACTCCAATAGAATGATTATGCGCAGGAAGCTCTGATTCAATTAAAGTAACACCTTCACTGCCTGCTGCTTCACCCATTAAATAATTTGAGAGACCTAAACCTTGTCCTTGAGAAAGCGGTACCCTTCCTCTTAAGTCAGGCAAGGCAAACGTAGATGTTCCGTTCCCGCCATAATAATTTCCAAGCAATGAGAATAAAGCGCCATACGAAAAAATAGAAAAGATCTGGCCATTGCATTGAGCCCAGTTGTGAGGCGCAAAATTAAAAGCAAAAATTGTAATCTGTCCTAAGTAAGGAGAGGAATCTCCCAATGGTTGATAATCATTTATAACTTCTCCGTTTTTCTTTACATATACATAACCTGTTTTTGAATCCCTGGAAAACACTTCAGTTGCGTTCATAAGCGCTGCAGCGCCGAATGCACCGGCTATGGATTTCCGGATAAAGCTTCTCCTTTTATTCTCACTCTCCTCATTTTTAACGGGATTGAGAATTTTTTTCCTGAAAAAATTCATGAGCTGAAATTTATTTTATATAGAAATTAATTTATGACAATATATAGAAGAAAGAAAAATTAATTTATCTTCAGAGAAGGAAATACGATGGATTTTTCTTTCATTAACAATTGTTCATTTGGGATAAACGGAGCAATGAAAGATATAGGGGGAAAATATATGTGGAACAGTTAAAAGAATTTATAAAAAGTTTTTGAAATAAAAAACACGAATTTTTGAATTTACTAAAAAATAATTTTTAAATTAACGTTTCTTAATAAAAGTGATGGCACATGTTTAGCAAATCAGATCAGACAAAATTCGGTTTTAAATCAAATTTTTTTTATAATGTGTTAAGTTTAGAGATAATCCAAGGAGCAAATCTCGTAAATTTCTTAACTTTTTCAAATTCATTGTGAATAACTTCATTAGAAATTTGATCTCCGGATTTAGCTTTAAGTATAAGTCTGTATATTTTAAGAAAATTCAGATTGAATATTTTTATATCCTCAGATATAAATTTATTTTTCTTCAGATGCTGACTTGCTGCTCCAGCAAACGAAAAGGCAGAATCATAGAATGCAAGTTCGTATAAATTTAATAGTCTAAGAATTTTTATATCAAGCTTAATCATTGCGTGGTTTGATGCGGACTTCGCGAGTTCTATATTTGATTTTTCAAAGTCTCGTAAATAATGATAAATTCTAGCCATGTACAAATAATAAAAATCTTTTTTAATACTTTCATCCAGATATACACCTTTTGTTTCCAGAAAGTTTTTTGCCCAGTCATATTTTTTCACTACCAATGCCGTATCTATAATCGATTTAAAATCCGAAGCACTTAATCTATGCTTCCACTTTGTATTCAAAAATTTATCTGCAAAATCTTTCCTTATTTCAAATAATAAATTCAACATGGCTTTCTGATGGAACTCGCAATTATTATCAATTACTGATGTAATTCTTCTGTATATAATGTATAGCTCATGCCTTGTGTACCGCTTTTGATATTTCTTGATTAGAAAATATGCTTCACTGATGGCTCTCTCGAATTCATCTCCCGTCAACTTTTCAGCTGAGTTCAGTTTGTATTCAATCTCTAATTCTTCCGCTTCTTTGAATTTATTTTTCTTAAGAAAGTCTATTACACCTTTCAGTTCTATTGAATCCAGAATTTTTTGCGGAAGTTGTTCCCCTTTGAATGTGTTATATCTGTATTGAAGCCTTTTTAAATCAGTGACTTTTTCTGAAATTGATTTTAAGAAAAAAACAAATAAATCAACGGTATTATCTGTTTCAAAGTTATTTTTGTACTCAGTAGCCTGTCTTTGAGTAAATGAAATCATTTCGCGCTTCAGCAGATATGAGTTTAGATTTTTCAGTTCAATCCAGGGATCTTTTTCATTTGCTTCATAAAAGCTCTTATAATTTTTTATAAATAGTTTTTCGAGTGATTTTTCTTTCAGCGCTTTTAAAACATTCAGTCTGAATTCAGCTGACTCCTCATATTTTATAAAACCTATATATTTCTGAGCAAGCTTACCCAGGTCAGAGAGTAAATTTCTTACTGTTCCTTCTTTGTATTCTCTGTGCGGATAAAGTTTTTTATAAATTTTTTTAAAATCTAATGATTTACTGTGAAACTCAGGATAATATTTCCGGATTAGCTTAAAAAAATTGATTAACTCGGAAGATGAGTTGAAATAAGGGGATGATATAAAACTGCCGAATCTGTTAAACTCCTCGGGAGTAAAAGTTGATAAGATTGTGAATGATTTTGACTGAATCATTTGGGGTTAACAATACTGTTCATCAAAATAAAAAAAAATTATATAAACAAAAAACCCGGAATCATTTCACAATTCCGGGTTTACTCTTATACATGCTGCATTTTTCTTATAAGACTTATCTGTCCCCGATGATTTATTTCGTCTTCAAAGACATGAAACCAATCGAAGTAATAATTATTTGTAAATGTATCAGAAAGTTTATTTGGCTTTAATAACCACTCATCATCACGCTTGGAAAACTCCTCAAAAGTTTTTGCCCTGACTTTCTTTAATTCATCAAGATAATATTCTAAAGGATTTCCTTTTATTTTTTCTCTGCCCAACGGACCTAAGTCCATGGCCGGTTTAATCGGTTGCATATCTTCTTCTGTTATCATTCTGCCTTCAAAAGTCCATACCTGATACCATTTATCAACAGCAGCAATATGAGCAAGCAAAGCTCCGATAGAATTAGACGTTTCGCTGAACTGATAATCAAGCTGCTCTGTAGTTAAACCCTTTACGCTTCGCAGTGTAGTCATCCGTGCATAGTTCATCATAGTTATAAGGTGGCTTATTGCCGGGGTAAACCCTTCTACTGTTTGTATAACGTAAGGATTTTCAAATGTGACTTCTTTCATTGGGGAAATTTTTTGTTTTACAATAATATTCTCATTTGAATGAGGTTTGTAATTTTTGTTCTTTTTTAAATCTATCCATTGCAAGTTCGATTAATTTATCTATTAACTCACTATAAGATATTCCGCTTGCCTCCCAGAGTTTTGGATACATGCTTATTTTTGTAAAGCCCGGCATCGTATTAATTTCATTCACAAAGATTTCATCTTTTTCAGTTACAAAAAAATCTACACGTGCTAACCCTTCGCACTCTAAAGCCCTAAAGACATTAACAGACAAATCCTGGATTCTATGGGCCATTTCTTCGGATAACTTCGCGGGAATTTCTAATATGGCTCCGCTTTCATCAATATATTTTGCTTCATAAGAATAGAAATCATGATTTGAAATTATCTCTCCGGGAACTGATGCTATAGGATTATCATTTCCCAAAACCGAACATTCAATTTCACGTCCGGGAATAAATTCTTCAAATAATATTTTTCTGTCATACTTAAATGCGTCTTGCACAGCAGCTTCAAAATCCTCTTCAGACTTTACTTTATTGATTCCAACAGATGAACCCATATTGGCAGGTTTAACAAAAAAAGGCAGCCCGATTTTATTCACAACTTCCATAAAAGCCGGTAAAGAATTTTCTCTGCCTGTTAAAAACTTTCCTATATTAATGCCTGCATCACGAAGAAGCCTTTTAGTAATCTCCTTATCCATCCCGACTGCCGAACCGAGAACCCCTGCTCCCACAAACGGAATTCCCGCAAGCTTTAACAAGCCCTGCATAGTCCCGTCTTCACCAAAAGGTCCGTGCAATATCGGGAAAGCTATATCAATTCTTATATCATTTTTCTTGTCAATTTTATTTGTTCCTAAATTTGTTAATGAACCTTTGCTTTCAGGAGCTAAAGCTACCTCTTCTATTTTTTCATTGTTCAGTTTAATCAGCTTAGGGTCTGTTACATTTAATAAGAATTTAGATTCATCATTTAAAAACCATTTTCCGGTCTTATCTATTCCTATTAATATTGCCTCATACTTATTTTTATCAAGTGCATCAATTACATTTTTAGCCGATTGTAATGACACTTCATGCTCTGCAGATTTGCCTCCGAAAATTATTCCCACTCTTATCTTTTTTAATAAAGAATCATCCTTCATAACTTTATTTTATTTTTTCCTGAAAGAAACTTTTTTCAATTTACTCAAATCACTAAAACAAAAAACCCGAAATCGTTTTCACAATTTCGGGTTTAAACTTTACGTTCCGACGCTGGAGCATCGGAACGAGAAATATATATTTAGAATTCTTTACTGTCCTAAGTAAGCTTTAAGACCTTTGCTTCTTGAAGCCTGTCTTAATCTTCTTATCGCTTTTTCTTTTATCTGTCTTACTCTTTCTCTGGTGAGCTTGTATTTATCACCGATCTCTTCAAGTGTAAGCGGATTTTCTTTTTCGAGTCCATAGTATAATTTCACAACTTCTTTTTCTCTCTGAGAAAGCGTATCTAAAGCTCTTTCAATTTCAATTCTGAGCGAGTCTTTTAATAACTCAGTATCAGGCTGCTTCTCTTTCTTATCCGGCATTATATCGATAAGCTTTGTATCTTCGCCGTGAATAGAAGGAGCGTCCATTGAAACGTGTCCGCCTGAGTTCTTCAGAGTTTCCTGTACTTCGTAAACTGACATATCGAGCTGCTCTGCAATTTCAAGAACGTTCGGCGCTCTTTCATTTGCCTGTTCAAGCTCGCTGATTGTTTTTGCAATCTTGCTCTTCTGCTGAACGATGTTAAGCGGCAATCTTACAACTCTTGACTGTTCTGCCAATGCCTGTAAAATTGACTGCCTTATCCACCATACTGCATAGGAGATAAATTTAAATCCTCTTGTTTCATCGAATTTCTTAGCTGCTTTAATAAGCCCGAGGTTACCTTCATTGATTAAATCATTCAATGATAAGCCCTGATTCTGGTATTGTTTCGCTACTGATACTACGAATCTTAGATTCGCCTTTACAAGAAGATCGAGCGCTTTCTTATCACCTTTTTTTATTCTTTTTGCGCAGTCAATTTCCTGATCTACGGTTAAAGGTGTTGTTTTGCTGATCTCTTTTAAATAAATATCAGTGGATTGGTTTTCCCTGCTTGTATATTGTTTGCCTAATTTCATTTAAATTAAATTGGCTTTTTAAAAATTGCTTGTGGAGAATTATTTTTTAGTATTTCCTGCGGTTTTATAAATTTTATTCCGTATTTTTCTGAATATTCACTGCTCATATTTGTAAACGAAACAATCGGAAGTTTAGTTTCGATTAGTATCGTCGTTACACATGCATCCCGGTAGTTCATATTATCTTTAAGAAGCTTTCCGATTGTGTGAGAGTACTTATAAGGTATTCCCAGAACTCCCGAGCCGAAGAACGCCTGCTTTGCATTTTCTTCCTCCTGCTTAGAGCTGCACTTTGCGAAAACTTCCGAAGCATTAATGACTGATGTATAACAGTCAAATAAGCTCAGACATTTTAAAAGAACTGAATCTTCATCGCCCTGAAGATGCTTAAGGTAGACATCGGTATCAAGAAAAACTTCGAATTCACTTTTCATTTTTCTTACTTAACCTTTCTTAAAAGAGCCGAAAGAATTTAGCAATAAAAAAGTAGAATTTTCATCCAGATTTAATTTCTTTGATAAAAATTCTACTTGTGAACTCTTGTTATCAGCAATTTGTATTTTGCTTTGAGAATTATTTTGTTTCTTCACAGAAAGAACGATAAGCTCAACGTCTTCATCAGTTCCGATATTGTTATCATCATTATCTTTTCGTATTTCATCATAACATCCGGCTAATTCTTCTTTATTAAAAAGAAGCTCGCCTTTGCTGTTCAGCTTTGCTCTGACTCTATTAAGCTTCTGTGCCAAAGAAGTCTATTTTATCTTCTTTATGCAGAGTAACGAATGCTTTTTTCTTATCAGAACGGAATCCTTCGAATCTTCCTTTTTTAGTGAACTGAGATTTAGCTTTACCCTTCGCAACGGAAGTGGTAACGCCTAAAACTCTCACTTTGAATCTTTTTTCAACAGCTCTTGCGATTTCGATTTTATTCGAATCTTTTGCTACTTCAAAAACATATTTATTAAGATTCTCAGAAAGTGAAGTATTTTTTTCTGTGATTAACGGTTTTATTAAAATTGATTTCATATCTTAAACTTAAAATGTGTTCCTAAATTTTTATGACAAACTTTTGCACAAAGAATCTACTGCTGATTTTTGCATAACAATCATTTTGTTGTCAAGCAATTCATATGTTGCAGCTAAATCAGAAATAATTACGCTGCACTTCGGCATGTTTCTTCCTGATTTGTAAACGTTATCATTTTTTCCGCCGAGAAGTAACAATGTCTTTGTAGAATCGAGCTTCAGAGCTTTTAAAATATTGTTCAGTTGTGATGTTTTAGGTGCGTCAAAAGAAAAATCTTCAACAATCATTATTTGATTTTCTTTTGCCTTCATGCTAAGCGCGCTTTTTCTTGCAAGCCTTGCTGCCTTTTTAGGCAAGCCAAGCTTGTAGGTATGTGGCTTAGGACCGTGAATGTTACCACCGCCCGGCATTAAAGGTGAACGGTTAGTTCCTCTTCTTGCGCCGCCTGTACCTTTTTGTCTGAACGGTTTTTTACCGCCGCCGCGTACTTCTGCTCTTTGCTTTGTCTTTGCAGTACCTTGTCTCTGGTTAGAGAGATAAGTTCTTACTGCCATATAAATCAAATGCTGATTTGGCTCGACTTCAAAAATGTCTGAAGGTAATGTTACTTTCTCGCTTGATTGAGAACCGTCGAGTTTATATACGTTAAGTTCCATAATTTTTATAAATGATTGCTATTGCGTGATAAAATTATTTGTAGATTTCAACAAATCCGGATTTTGTACCGGGAACAGCTCCTTTAACTAAGATAAGATTAGAGTCTGCAAAAATTTTAATAACTTTTAAATTTCTTACAGTAATCCTGTCTCCGCCTGTTCTTCCTGCCATTCTCTGTCCTTTAAAAACTCTTGAAGGATAAGATGATGCGCCGATGGAACCAGGGGCTCTTTGTCTATCTGACTGACCGTGTGTTCTTTGACCGCCTGAGAAGCCGTGTCTTTTCATAACACCCTGAAAACCTTTACCTTTTGAAGTGCCGGTTACTTTTACAGTATCGCCTTCATTGAATATATTAACTTTGACCTGTTCACCTGCTTTAACATCTGCAAGTGAGAAGTCTCTGATTTCTTTTGTAAATCTTAATGCCGGTACGTTTAATTTCTTAAACTTTCCTTGCATAGGTTTATTAACAGTCTTTTCTCTTCTTTCACCAAAACCCAACTGTACTGATTCGTAGCCGTCTGTTTCTTTTGTTTTTATCTGTGTAACGTAACAAGGACCAGCTTCGATGACTGTAACCGGAACAGCATTACCATTTTCCTGGTAATAAGTAGTCATTCCGATTTTTTTTCCTAAAATTCCTATCATTGGTATTATATTTAATACTTGGTAGTATCCTTAATTTGAAAATAATTGGCAGAGCGCTTTTTTAACTAATAAAAGCAAAAATAAAAAAGCTTATACTTTGATCTCGATATCTACACCGCCGGGAGGATCAAGTTTTGTAAGAGCGTCGATTGTTTTATTTGAAGAATTCAAAATATCAATCAGTCTCTTATGCGAGCGTGTTTCAAATTGCTCTCTTGATTTTTTATCCACGTGTGGTGAACGGTTGACAGTATAAGTGTTTTTCTTGGTTGGAAGTGGAATTGGTCCGCTTACAACTGCGCCTGTTGATTTAATCGTTTTGATTATTCTTTCTGTCCATTTATCTAATAAATTATGATCGTAAGATCTTAACTTTATTCTGATTTTTTGAGCTGCCAATTTAATTGATTTAAATTTTACAAAATAAAACCGCAGACTTAAAGTCTGCGGCTGATTTTATCTGATTACTGTGTAATTTTATTCGAGAATTTTTGTAACAACACCTGCACCTACTGTACGTCCGCCTTCTCTGATAGCGAATTTCAATCCGTCTTCCATAGCGATTGGTGAAATTAACTCGATTGTTAATTTATCCATGTTATCACCAGGCATAACCATCTGTACATTTTCAGGTAAGTGAACTACACCTGTTACGTCAGTTGTTCTGAAATAGAACTGAGGTCTGTAGTTTGTTGAGAAAGGAGTGTGTCTTCCCCCTTCTTCTTTCGACAATACGTAAACCTGAGCTTCGAATTTTTTGTGAGGAGTAATAGATCCTGTTTTTGCAAGAACCATACCTCTTTCGATTTCTTTCTTATCAACACCTCTTAATAAAAGTCCGCAGTTGAAACCTGCAGTTGCTTCGTCCAATTCTTTATTGAACATTTCAGCACCTGTAACAACTGTTTTCTTCTTTGCACCAAGTCCGATAAGTTCTACTTCTTCACCGACTTTTACTTTACCTCTTTCAATTCTTCCTGTTGCTACTGTACCTCTACCTGTGATAGAGAATACGTCTTCAACCGGCATCAAGAATTCTTTATCAACGTCTCTCTTTGGCTCAGGAATGTAGTTATCAACTGCATCCATTAAATCAAAGATTGGTTTGTATCTTTCGTCATCTAACGGTGCATCTGATACACCGGCTTCCATAGCTTTTAAAGCGGAACCTCTAACGATTGGTACTTCATCGCCCGGGAATCCGTTTGCAGTCATGATGTCTCTTAATTCTGATTCAACAACTTCTAATAATAATTCAGCGTCTTCTTCTGTTTTTTCCTGTTCTCTGATTATATCAACTTTATTTAAGAATACAACAAGTGCAGGTACACCTACTTGTCTTGCAAGTAAGATATGCTCTCTTGTTTGAGGCATAGCACCGTCAGTTGCAGCAACTACTAAAATAGCGCCGTCCATCTGAGCAGCACCTGTAATCATGTTCTTAATGTAGTCAGCGTGACCGGGACAGTCTACGTGTGCATAGTGTCTTTTTTCTGTTTGATATTCTACGTGAGCTGTTGCAATCGTAATACCTCTTGCTTTTTCTTCCGGAGCTTTATCAATTTCGTCAAATTTCTTAATTTTGCCGCCGAATTTCTTCGAAAGCGTCATTGTTATTGCAGCGGTCAAAGTGGTCTTACCATGGTCAACGTGACCAATTGTACCTATATTGACGTGCGGCTTGGATATATCAAATTTCTCTTTAGCCATTTTATAATTTCTCCTTTAATGAGATTTTTTGTTTTAATAAATAATTTTATGTGTCCAATGGGAATATTTCCATATTCCGGAAGATTCTTTTTAAAATATAATGTGGGTCAGGGAGGAATTTATTCCCGCCTTGGCGCTGAAAGCGCCACGCTCTAACCATCTAATGAGTCTAAAAATCTTTTACAGCCTCTTGCTTTAATTTTATTTTCAAGCTTTAAGGCATCTGTTTTACTTTCAAATTCAAAAAATTTAATGAGCTCCCAATCTTTTGATTGCCTGGTAAAATTCGTTTTACCTGAATTATGTTCACTAAGTCTTTTTACTACATCTGAAGTAGAACCCGTATAATACTTGTTTAATATTTTACTGTATAAAATATAAGTATAATACATTTTAAACTAATGAAATGGTACCCAGTATATAATGTGGGTCAGGGAGGAATTGAACCTCCCACCTCGTGCTTATAAGGCACGCGCTCTAACCATCTGAGCTACTGACCCAGACCGGGAATTTCATATCCGGAAAACTTTTTCATGATATGAAATTTTATAGAACGTTTTATCGTGTCTAATTGACGAGTTCGATTCCGACTTGCATCAGAACTGACCCTGAAACTTATTTTAAAGAACTTTTTTTAATTCTGAATTATAAATTATGAATTCTGAATTAAATTTTATCAAATCCTACTAAATCAAGACTGATAAATACAACTTATTTTAAAAAACGTTGGTAAGGCTAATTTTGAATTCATAATTCAGAATTCATAATTATTAAGCTACTGCTTCTTTACCTTTAACTTTTTCAATTATCTGTTCAGATACTGATTTCGGAGCTTCATCATAATGTGCGAACTGCATTGAGTAAATTGCGCGGCCTTGTGTCATGCTTCTTAATGTTGTTGCATAACCGAACATTTCAGAAAGCGGCACTGTTGCCTTGATAACCTGTGCATCGTTTCTTTGTGACATACCTTCAATCTTACCTCTTCTTGAGCTTAAGTCACCCATTACGTCACCCATGTAATCGTCCGGAGTTACAACTTCAACATCCATAATAGGCTCAAGTAAAACAGGACTTGCTTTTCTTGCAGCTTCTTTGAATGCCATAGAGCCGGCAATCTTAAATGCCATTTCCGATGAGTCAACATCGTGGAATGAACCGTCAAATAATCTGATCTTGATATCCTCAACAGGGTAACCTGCAAGCACACCGTTTTTCATAGCTTCAATAATACCTTCAGATACAGGTTTAATAAATTCTTTCGGAATTGTACCGCCAACGATTGCGTTTTCGAATACATATCCTTTACCTTTTTCATTTGGCTCAACATCAATCCATACGTGACCGAACTGACCTTTACCGCCTGACTGTCTTACGAATTTACCTTCCTGTGTAACTTTCTTCTTAATTGTTTCTTTGTAAGCAACCTGTGGTTTACCTACGTTAGCTTCAACTTTGAACTCTCTTTTTAATCTGTCAACAATAATTTCCAAATGTAACTCACCCATACCTGCGATAATTGTCTGACCTGTTTCTTCGTTTGAAGATACTCTGAATGTCGGATCCTCATCGGAAAGTTTTCCGAGTGATTCACCAAGTTTATCCTGGTCAGCTTTTGTTTTCGGCTCGATAGCAATAGAGATAACAGGTTCTGGGAATGTAATCTTCTCAAGAATGATTGGATCTGATTCATCTGATAATGTATCACCTGTCTTTGTATATTTTAATCCTACCGCTGCTGCGATATCACCTGCATATACTTCTTTTATATCTTCTCTGCTGTTAGCGTGCATCTGAAGAATTCTTGAAAGTCTTTCTTTTTTGCCTGCGTTTGAATTATATAAGTAGCTTCCTGCTTCTGCTTTACCTGAGTAAACTCTGAAGAAGGTTAATTTACCTACATAAGGGTCAGTCATAATTTTGAAAGCCAATGCTGAGAATTTTTCATCGTCGCTTACTTTTCTTGTAATATGGTCATCTGTATATAAGTGATGTCCTTCGATATCACCGACATCTAATGGTGAAGGAAGAAGTTCAACAACTTTATCCAGTAAATTCTGAACGCCTTTGTTTTTGAATGAAGAACCGCAGATAACAGGAACAATTTTAATATCAATTGTAGCTGTTCTCAAAGCTGCTAAAATTTCAGCTTCTGTTATTGGTTCCTGATTTAAATATTTTTCAATAAGCTTATCATCTACATCGGCAACTGCCTCTAATAATGCGGCTCTTGCTGTTTCTGCGCCTGCTCTTAAAGCATCAGGAATTTCACCATCTTTGAATGTAAGACCCATTGTTTCCATATCGAAAACTCTGGCTTTCATTGTGATAAGATCAATAATTCCGTTGAACATATCGCCTTCTCCCATAGGAAGAGTGATAGGCACAGCATTAGCTTTTAATCTGTCCTTCATCATATCAATCGCATTCTGGAAATTAGCACCGGTTCTGTCCATCTTGTTCACGAATGCAATTCTTGGTACTTTATACTTATCCATTTGTCTCCAAACGGTTTCTGACTGCGGTTCTACACCGCCTACAGAACAGAATAAAGCAACAGCGCCGTCAAGAACTCTTAATGAACGCTCTACCTCGGCTGTGAAATCCACGTGGCCGGGTGTATCTATAATATTAATTCTGTGATTATTCCATGAACATGTAGTGGCAGCTGAGGTAATTGTGATACCTCTTTCTTTTTCCTGTTCCATCCAGTCCATCGTTGCAGCACCTTCGTGCACTTCACCTATTCTGTGAGAACGACCTGTATAATAAAGTATTCTTTCAGTTGTTGTTGTCTTACCGGCATCAATGTGAGCACTGATTCCGATATTTCTTGTCTTTTCTAATGAGACTTGTCTTGGCATTTTTGCAGTTACTGTTTTTTAAATTTTAACAAATATTACAACATTTATATCTTCTATAAGTAAAAGTGAAATCCTGATATTGTTTTATTACAAGGGGAGAATATCTATTACCACTTGAAGTGGGCAAAAGCTTTATTAGCTTCAGCCATTTTATGAACATCTTCTTTCTTCTTTACTGAACTACCTTCACCAACTGATGCTGCCATTAATTCATTGGCAAGTTTAAGAGGCATTGATTTTTCGTTTCTTCCTCTTGTGTAGGTCAAAAGCCATTTAATAGCAAGAGCAACTCTTCTGTCAGGTCTTACTTCTGTAGGAACCTGGTAGTTAGCGCCGCCGACTCTTCTTGAACGGACTTCAATTGAAGGCTGTGTATTGTTGATAGCTTTTCTGAAAACATCAACAGGCTCGCCTTTTGTTTTTTCCGCAATAATATCGAAAGCTTTGTACATGATTTTCTGAGCAACTTGTTTCTTGCCGTCTTCCATCAATGCGTTGATGAATCTTCCGATTAAAATATCATTGTATTTTAAATCCGGGATTCTGAGTCTTTTCTCAGCTCTTTTTCTTCTCATTATTTGTTGAGTATATTAAAAATTTAAGATTAAATTATTTTGCGCCTTCTTTAGCTTTTTTAGCACCGTATTTTGAACGGGCTTTTTTTCTATTGGCTACACCTGCTGTATCTAACGCGCCTCTGATAATGTGATATCTTACGCCCGGCAGATCTTTTACTCTACCGCCTCTGATGAGAACGATTGAGTGTTCCTGCAAGTTATGACCTTCACCCGGAATGTAAGCTGTTACTTCAATTCCGTTTGTAAGTCTTACTCTCGCTACTTTTCTAAGTGCGGAGTTTGGTTTCTTTGGTGTAGAGGTATATACTCTTGTACATACACCGCGTTTCTGAGGACAAGAATCCATCGCCGGAGCTTTTGATTTCACCGTGATTTTGTTTCTTCCTTTACGTATTAATTGATTAATTGTAGGCACTTTATGCTAAAAACCTTTCTTACAAAATTTTCAAAAATTGGGAAAACTCTAAGATACATAGAATAGAGACTATAGTCAATAAACTAAAGAATGCACTTTTTGAGCAATTATATATGGAGCGGTCCAGGCCGGACATCCTGATAATTTCACTTTCCAGATAATAAAGCGGACTTGGCCGGTTCATTACCCACGTACTACGGAAAGCTTATTTCACTGTAATCAACAAATATAGTGATTATCAAATTCAAATGAAAGACACTGTTTTAGTTGTATTAGCAACTACTTCCCAACGTCCCCGTTGGGAAGTACAATACTGAAACAACATTCCCAATCCGCCGCGGCGGATTGGGAATGAGGATAAGGGGCGGGTTCAAAAGTCCGCTATTTCGGATTGCTCTCCTGACCAACAACCACAAGAATAAGACAAAATCACCGCTTCATAAGTTCCAATTGTGTATTGTTCCTTATTATAATTTGATTTAATTTACTGATATAACTATACCTTTACAGTGAATCTATTAAAATTGAAATGGTAAAATTTCTTGTAATATTGGTATTTTTCCTCTTACAAATAAATACATCATCGGCACAATGGATAAGTCAGTTTAATACGTCAAATTGCATGGCAATAAATTCCATTAATTATTTAGATACTTTAATAGGAATAAGTACCGGCTTTAACGCAACTTCGTCAGAGGGAAGAATTTTTTATACGTCAAATGGAGGTTCTAACTGGAATCTTGCAATGATTCCGGATTCCACAAACACAATTATAGGTTCAAAAATTATTTCTCCAAACTTATTTTATGCTTGTGGTAACGTAAAACAAAATGTCCCTAATAATGCGCTGAGAACAATCGTGCGACCTCTTCCAGTAGGTTTTAAAGAAATTTTTGCCGGTGGATCAGCTTATAGAGGCGTGTTTTTAATAAGTACAAATTATGGTGCTTCTTGGAGAACCCAAGGAATTACCCCAAACAGTATTGAGTATTTTACAACGATAGATTTTCTTAACGGAAATTATGGATTTGCTAATTGTAGTATTGGAAACTTAAGCCCTATTGGGGCTATAGTAAAAACTACAAACGCCGGACAAAACTGGGAATTTATGAATCTACCTTCCGATGCTTGGTATATGACTTCAATTAAATTAATTGATTCATTAAACATAATATCAGTTGGCTCTAGATATACTGATCCTTCGTATTCGGGAATTATCTTGAAATCCACGGATGCTGGAAATACCTGGACATATCAAATATTTCCAGATGTGAGTATTTTTAACTCCATAAGTTTTATAAATACTAATACCGGAATTGTAGTTGGAAATACAAATCCAAGCGTAAATGCACAATATGGGGGCTCTATGTATAAAACTACCAATAGAGGAGAAAGCTGGTTTAGCATCTCTTCGTCTATTTCCGATACGACATTTCTACGAGCTGTAAAATTTCTACCTAACGGATTAGGAATAATTAGCGGGAATAAATTACGTTATACTAATTCGGGTATGCAGTTTGATAAAATTGTAATTCTTAAATCAACTGATTATGGGACAACTTGGAATAGAACTTTTATTGCTGATAATACAAAAGTGCCTAATGGGTTGGAATTAGCTAATACTCGAAAATACTTTGTTGGAGGTGGTAACTTAACAAACTCTGCAACAATTTATTTAACAAGTAATGGCGGAGAAACTTTTATAAACAATAATTCAAATGAAATACCTAAAAAATTTTTATTACAGCAAAACTACCCAAACCCATTCAACCCCTCTACAATTATCAATTATCAGTTAACAATTAACAGCTATGTAATTTTGAATGTCTATGATGTAAACGGAAGATTAGTAAAAGAGCTTGTGAATGAAAAACAAAGCGCGGGAAACTACTCAATCAATTTTGACGGAAGCGGACTGCCCTCAGGCACATACATTTACCGCCTGCAGGCAGATGATTTTTCAGAGACGAAAAAAATGGTGCTGCTGAAATAACGGGCGTTATTCGTTTATAGTTATTTGATGTTCGTTGCTCGTTGTATCAAGGAAAATTTCCCTGTTTCCCAGCATCCTCGTTGGGAAACTCAAATTGAAATAAATGTTCCCAATAATGTTACTTTCTACTTTATACTTACTACTTAATACTAAGAAAGCATCAAAGCAGATATCAGCTCAAAATCATGCTCCGGTATCTCAAAAAATCCGAAGCGGAAAATAAATCCCCATGATTTTTTGTTCTTTATAAATTCAAGCTGTTCAATCAAAGGACGAATCTCAACTTCCTTTGATTTCTTAAATTTGATATTTCGCCGGAATGGCTCAAAATCGCCTGACATTTGGACTTTTTCGATGTTTTCATCGGGAATTTCGCCGATTGCAACGAATTTCTGATAAGGAGCCTTATCGTTCATTCCCTGTTTTGAGGCATAGAACAAAACCCAGTCCCATTTGCTTATTCGTTTCAATGGAGCTTCTTTGCCGTGGTTTGCCTGCATGAAGGAGCCTTCGACGCCTTTCATGATATGGTCTTTGCAGGCAACAACAACCCAGTATTTAGGAGAATTCTGCATTGCTCAAAAATTTCCTTTTTTAAGAAAAAAGATAATGATTTCGTTCAATTATGTAGTTGTTAATTCAGTAAGATAAAATCGACTTTACATAATCTGGAAATAAGCAATTGGATTAACATATAATTATTTTCACTCTTCGGAATTTCGCGAAACTTTTAGTATTCCAGGTTAAATTTCAAATAAGCAAATGATACATCGGAAAAAGTGTCCTTGGTAATATTGCTCATTCCAATATAATTATAGACTAAATGGAAATTAAAGCCGGTAATCGGCTCGTATTTTAAATCCATTGCATAGACATTAGTGTTTACTCGTTCCCCGTCAAGGAAGTACATATCTTCAGGGTCAATATCATATCTGTAAGTCTGGAATACATCTCCGCCTACGTTCTTTACAAGATTGCCGTTTGCATCAAGTATGTTGTTGCCTTTTCTGATTTTTTTGAAAAGAAGATTTAATTGCAGCCTATCGGAAAAATTGTAGATAGCATTTATACTTAGCTGGTCGGCATTTGGTCCTATGGAGTTACCGAGAATTTCAGTGTAAGATGTATATGTGTTTTTAGGATTAACATGTGTATAAACAAATGGCCTTATTTTTGTGTATTCAAAAATCAATGAAAGATTTCTTATGTTTGCAGGCTCATATAAATATGTGCCAAGCTGGTATCCGATTTTATTACTGTACCTGTTAAGATTCGAAAGCTGTCCAATGAAATCTTCATCCATCAGAAAGTTTGCCTGGAACTGAATGTTCTTTAAAAAATGAGTCTGGAAATCAAAAAATATCAATCCGTTATCTCTATCCTGTAAAGAGTGCTCTACAAACTTATAAAATATGAGCGGGTTCAGGTATCCTAAATCAAGAGGGCGTGAATAAATAACCATATCTCCCATACCTATATCAAACAGCTTCGGGAAAGAAAGTTTCAGCATGTTTGCCGCCCAGTATTTGGAATAGTTTGAATCAAGGTCCCTGTGAAACTCACCTACTGTTGAAGCAGTAATGGAAGTAAAATTTATAATACCATATTTGAAATTGAATTTGATAAAATCCATATCTGGACCGTTACCGGAGAGAGCTAAACGCTCTCCGTAACCAAAGCCGAATTTCAGCTGCTCGCGTCCGATTTGCGCTGAGATATCCATTCCTTCCATAGGAGAAGTTTTGTATCGAAGATATCCCCCGTTGAAATCGTAGCTCTGAATGTTATCATAGTTTTCAAGAAATTTATAATCGTTCTTTAAACGCGGGTCAACTCGTATTGCAAGCGTCGGTGATTTTGAAATTGCCCCTTTCTGAAACATTAAGTTGTAGCCGAGGTGGTTAAAAACTGTACCCTGAAATCTGAAGCCGCCATCGAACAGATATGAAACGGAGTCACTGTATGGTTTGAACTCTTTTGCAAAAACAAGATTACCGAATAAATCTACATACAAATTGTTTTCATCTTTTTCATAGGTATAAATGTACTTTTTCTTATCTGAAAATATATCCTTGACGCGCTTTGAAAATTTGCCGTCACCGTCAAAAAACTGAGTTGTGTTTTCAGACGTTCTTTCTTCGGGGAGAAATTCCAGTTTGTACTTAGCAAGAAGTTGTCTTTCAACTTTAGAAAGCTCATCAGATTTGGAATCTATCTCATAAAGGAAATCTCTTACATTCTGACGTGATAGGTTCGGATCATCATCGTTAATTGTTCCAATGACTTGCTTGACTGACATTATCTTAAGGTAATCATAAACAGGATTTGACAGAGGAATATTATCTTCCTGCGAATAGCCCGGGTTACAGATAAAAAAAAGTATAATTATAGATAGAAGGGATATTAACTTGTTCAAATTGGATTTTTAGTTTTGCTTTATTATAGTAAGTTTGAATCACATTTTTAATGCACATTATTTGGCAGAATTGTTTGAACCATCATACATAAAATTATATAAATCGGGTGAGCTTTCAAGAAGAGCAGAAGTGCTGAAGCAAATGCTTGCTGACTGTAACATCTGCCCGAAGGACTGTAAAGTTAACCGTCTGGAGAATAAAATTGCAGCATGCTACTCGGGATTTAAACCTGTTGTTTCTGCACACTGCGTTCACTTTGGTGAAGAGCCAGTACTTGTAGGAATGAAAGAACACGGCAATGAGAACGGAGTTGGCAATATCTTCTTCGGCAACTGTAATCTCCGCTGTGTTTACTGTCAGAATTATGAAATCTCGCAGAACCATAAGCTTGAAATAAAAAATGAAGTAAGCATTGAACGCCTTGCCGAAATGATGCTAGAGCTTCAAAGCAAAAATGTAAACGCTATAGGATTTGTATCCCCTACTCACTTCGTTCCGCAGATTGTACTGGCGCTTGAGCTTGCAGTCCCTATGGGATTAAAACTGCCCTTGGTGTATAATACGAACTGCTATGACTCTGTTGAAGTAATAAAATTGCTTGATGGAATAATAGATGTATATCTGCCCGATTTGAAATATGCAGATAACGAATACGGATATAAATATTCAAAGATTAAAAATTATGTAGAGCACTCACGCGCAGCAATAGTTGAAATGCATAGACAAACAGGAAGCGAAGTAATAATGGAAAATAATTTAATGAAGCGCGGACTTATAATAAGGCATTTGATTCTTCCCAATGATTTAGCAGGAAGCTATGACACATTAAAATTTATTGCAGAGCTTGATAATAATATTCACCTCTCAATAATGTCGCAGTATTATCCTACGCATAAAGCGTTAACGATTGATTTGCTTTCAAGAAACATAAGAGAAAGAGAGTATGATAAAGTATTGGACTGGATGGACGAGCTGAATTTACAGAACGGCTACCTGCAGGAATTTGAAAGTGAAAATTATTACCGACCAAACTTTGCCGATAGAATTGAGCCGTTTAAGAGATAGATACGCTTGCATTCGTCAATTTCCCAAGCTCATCTTTAAACTTATCAATCTTAGAAACGATAACAGAGCACTCAAGTTTTACTTTATCATCTGAAGTATTCGATGTAATTATTATTTGTTCTTTCTCTAAGAAATTCATAACTGCTCCAATGTATTTATAATCGAATTCGATTTTAAAATCTTCTGTAATTTGTTTAGTAATGATTTCGGAATTTTGTACTGCAAGCTCCGATGCTTCAAAAATTGCGCGGCGAAGTCCGCCAACACCGAGCTTCACACCCCCAAAGTAGCGGGTTACAATTAAAAGAACATTAGTCAGTTCAAATTTATCTATTACTTCCATAATAGGTTTACCGGCGGAACCTGAAGGCTCGCCGTCATCTGAGTAACGGAAATTGTTTTCATCAAGGCCAAGACGATAAGCATAGGGATGATGTGCAGCATCATAATACTTCTTCTTCGCAGCTATTAATGTTTGGTTTACATCCTCTGAATTTGAGACAGGATAAATCTGAGATATAAATTTTGATTTGGAGACTTTCAGTTCCGCTTCAGCGGGTAAGAGAATTGTTTTATAAGAATCAATTATCATTTTTCGTTACTTGTTATTCGTAACTCGTTGTTCGTATTGATTGACGATAAACGACAAACAAATAACGAAGAACGACAAATCACTTCCATGCATCTTCACCGACTAAAGGAACAAACTTAAACTCGGCATATTTTTTTATTGAGTACTCAGGCTTACCGTCTTTGCCTTCGGATTTTTTTATAACAACCATCTGCTGCAGCTTCTGATCGCCGATTGGAATTACCATTATGCCTTCGTTCTTTAATTGCAGAGTTAACTGTTTTGGTATCTTCGGACTGCCGGCAGTAACTATGATTCTATCATACGGCGCAAATTCTTTCCAGCCAACTGTGCCGTCATCTAATTTCATTGTGATGTGATAATCCATTTTCTCAAATCTTTTAGCCGTGTTTTCAAAGAGATCAGATACTCTTTCAATAGAGTAAACCTTCGCACCCATCTCACATAAGACTGCTGCCTGATATCCTGAGCCGGTTCCAATTTCAAGGACTTTGTCTCCGGGTCTTACATCTAAAAGCTCCGTCATGTAAGCAACAGTGTACGGCTGTGAAATTGTTTGTCCCCCGCTGATGGGTAGAGCAGAGTTATCGTAAGCGTATCTTTTCATTTCGGAAGATACAAATAGCTCGCGTTTAACTTTGCCGATTGCTTCAAGTACTTTTTTATCTTTTATCCCGTGCCTTATGAGTATGCTAACTAATTCTTTCCTTTTCTGCGAGTGTAAATCCATCACTTTTCTTCTTCTTCCTTTTTTGCTTCAGTCTTCTTTTCACCCGGAATTGTAACAGACTTCTCTGCATCGTCAAAAATTGTCCTTACAGATTTTGCCATGCTTGTTTTTGCAATAGTGTTGTTCAGTATATCTGTAAGTTCATTCTTATCTTTTACTCTTCTTATTTTACCGTCTTCTGCAACTGAAATAACCTGTCTTTCTTCTGAAAGAATTAAACAGATTGCATCGGACTCTTCCGTTATTCCTACACCTGCTCTGTGTCTTGTTCCGTAATTTCTTACACCTAACTTAGATACATCTGCCAAAGGAAGTGTGCACCTTGCCGCTTCTATTTTATTATTGTTAATAATTACTGCTCCGTCATGCAGCGGAGATTTTGGATTGAATATTGAAATGAGAAGTTCTTTATTAATTTTTGAGTCAAGTTTTTCACCCGTTTCAACAACGTTCTGTAAACCCGTAGTTCGTGTTATTACTATCAATGCTCCCCAGCCTTTGTCTTTCATTTCCATTAAGGAGTCTACTATCTCCGCAATATATTCGCTTGTATTTGCGCGTGTGAAAATTCTTGTGAATCGTGTTTTACCTATGATAAGAAGCAGTCTTCTTATTTCCGGCTGGAATAAAATAATGAAGGCAATTACCCAGATATCCGTAACTCTGCCAAGAAGCCAGCCCAATGCCTGAAAGTTTAAAGCCTGTGCAAGAATGGAAATCCCGACGATAAAAACCAACGCAATAAAGATCTGTGCAGCGATAGTTCCTTTCATTACATTGAATAAACGGTAAAAGATATAGGAGACAATTATAATGTCAATTATATCAATAAGCTTTACCGTTACGAAACCAATGCTGAATAATTCCATATTTTCAAGTTACTCAATTAAATATTTTTTTTCAGTGTAAAGAATTGTTTTGCAGTAATTCATTTTTAATGAACTAATTAACTGCATTCTTCGTAGTAACATTAACAAGCACTTCTTTTTAAATTGATTAATTTTTATAGTAATGTATTTTGTACAAGATGGAAAACAAAGAGAACCAGGATTTAAATAACACAGACGAGCTTAACAGGTTAGCATTTGAAGAAGAATTCAGAAGTAGATTTCCTGACTTCGAAGTAAAAAAGAAAAAAGACAACTATCTTTTACACATTGGACTTTTTGTTTTAACTTTTATCACTACAACAATGGGCGGAGTTTTCTGGGGAGGAAGAGACCCTTACGACCCGCAGAATTTCACTCTCGGCCTTACATACTCAATCCTTATTTTATTTATAATTTCCGCTCACGAGTTCGGTCATTACTTCGCTGCTAAAATACATAAAGTTGATGTAACGCTTCCATATTATATTCCTTTTCCATTTTTGTTTTTGAATCCGTTTGGAACCATGGGTGCTGTTATCAGAATGCGGTCAAGAGCATCGACACGAAAGGCATTATTTGATATCGGCTCAGCAGGTCCTATAGCGGGATGGATTGCATCAGTTATTATTCTTATAATCGGTTTCACTACATTGCCATCGATAGAATATTTGTTCAAAATTCATCCTGACTATGCTATGAAAGGCGTGTTGGTTGAGGGCGAATCATTTGGTTATAATATTCTATTCTGGACTTTTGAAAGATTATTTGCTTCGCCATCCGGATTTATGCCTCCGATGAATGAAGTCTATCATTATCCCTTTTTATGTGCAGGATGGTTTGGTTTACTTATCACTGCTCTTAATATGATGCCTGCAGGTCAGCTGGACGGAGGCCATATTTCATATACAATGTTCGGCAGTAAAAACTCAACTATCATAGGACATATTGTAGTGGGAATATTGTTTATCATGGGTGTTTTAGGTCTTCTTCCTTTGCTTGAAATTAATATTGAGATTGGTTCACTAAACTGGTTAGTCTGGGCTTTGCTAATAACATTCGCGATAAAAATAAAACACCCGCCTACTGTGGACCACGACCCTGAGCCGTTAAATAAAACAAGAATGGCAATCGGCTGGTTTACTTATTTGATTTTAATTTTATCATTCACTCCCGTACCGATTTATTTAAAATAATTATCTCATTCCAATTACTCCTAACATTCTTCCCGTTAATCCTTTTTCTCTCCTGTGAGAATGAAATAATTCTTTATCCCTGAATGTACAGTATTCCGTAATTTCAATGTTCTCTTTCTTTAATCCTGCGCTTATTAATTGCTCATAAATATCTTTCTTTAAATCCATATAATATTTCCCCTCAACAATTTTATAACTAGTGGGATTGAACATCTCAGCAACTTCTTTGCTCACTTCGTAATTCTCGACAGATATTCCCGGACCTATGTATGCAATCATTTCTGCAGGCTCTACATTATATTCACTTACGATTCTATCAACTACCTTTTGTGAAATTTTGTATTCAGTCCCTTTCCATCCCGAGTGAATTCCTGCAGCAACTTTTTTATCTGGCGAATATAAAAACACCGGAATGCAGTCAGCAATACTTATTGCAAGATACAGATTTTTCTCATTGGTAATTAATGCATCACTGTCCTGAATAAAACATGATTCACTTACTACATTAATATTATCTGAATGTATCTGCTTCTGCATCACTACTCTATTTAATGGGATCTCTAAAGACTGAAAGAATCTTTTTCTGTTTTCAAGAACGTTCTCTTCTTTATCACCGACACTTAATCCAAGATTCAAATAGTAAGGCGCAGGTGATACTCCCCCGTCCTTTGTGCTTATGGCAATTAAAAGTTCAGGATATTTTTTTATTATATCAGGTCTTACAACATTCATGAGACTAATCGTCATTAAACTTTTTAAAATTACGGCTCTTCTTTTTCTCTGAAATAACTTTCTTCACCTGCAGCCTTTGCTCTTTCTTCGCTTTGGATGGCTTTGTCGCTTTGCGGGGCTTTTCCTTCTTTAAAGCTCCTTCAAGAAGTTCATATAATTTTTCAATGGCAATTTCTTTATTCATTAATTGGGAGCGGGATTCCTGGGATTGTAATATCAGCTTACCTTCTTTTGAAATCCGGTTCGCTAATTTTTGATTTATTACAAATTTCTCTTCATCGGTTAACAACTCTGAATTATTGACATCAAAAACGAGTTCAATTTTAGTAGAGACCTTATTTACATTCTGTCCGCCTTTACCGGAAGAACGTGATGCTTTTATTTCTATTTCCTTAGTAAAGTCTCTTTCTTTAATATTCATCTGCAAAATAAATTTCGATTTTTTAATATAAAAATAATAAAAATCAAAAGAATTAGAAGATTTAACGTATATAAATTGCTATAAGTAAGCTTGGAACTTTAATGTTATAATTTAGTTTAATTCTATAAATAATTTTTGCCCCACTCGTTTATATCTTTCAAAAGTAAATCAATCTAACTATTTTAAAAACTATGAAAAAAATAATTTTATCTTGCCTAATAATTTTATTGGGCAGCATCAATTTATTTGCGCAAAGCAATAAAGTTGTTTACACATCGAATCAGTCAAGCAATGGTTACCTCCAAATCTTTACGATGAATGATGACGGCTCAGATAAGAAGCAGATAATTACAATGGAAGTGAATTGTGTTAATCCAAAGTGGTCGCATGACGGAACTAAGATTGTTTTTGCAACAACTGACGAACAGGTTTATTTAATTGACAATATTGAAACAGGCGATTACCGTTTCATGTGGAAAGGTATCACACCTGCATTTACACAGACAGACGATGAAATAATTTTCATTTCAGATTACGAAGGAGTTAATTCAATTTACGCACTCGGACTTGAAGAAACAGAACCATTCCTCTTATCAGACGGTAATTACTCGAATCAGGCAATTCTTTCCGCTAATGGAAATTATATGATTTATTCTGCTATTCAGGATGGCGGAAAATCTATTATGCTGAGAGATTTGAACGATACGACTGATAATCCGACCAGAAAAATCAGTGTGAATAAAGATGCAAACCTTGAACCCGATATTTCACCTGATGAAACAAAATATGTTTATGCCGGATTTGATATGAACCTCAATGGTACAATCTATCTATATGAAAACGGAAAAGAACGCGCTCTTACAAAAGATATTCCAAGTGCAACTCAACCGAAATTTTCTCCTGACGGAAGCAAGATTGCTTTTGCAGTTATAAAAGGTGAAAGAGTAAAGTTGTACACTATGAATGCCGACGGTACCAACAAAAAAGACTTAGGTATTAAAGGTGGTGACCTGGGACTTTTCAAATGGGCAGATAACAATAGAATAATTTATGATGCCGAAACCGAAAGTGAACAATATAGTATTGGAATAGTAGATATTTCTACCGGCGATATCAAACTAATTGCAACCACCGGATTCAATCTCCACCCCGATATTTTGAATCAATAATCTTTAATGAAAGTTACAGAGCACTTAGCAAAAGCAAAAAATCCGTTAATAAGTTATGAAATTATTCCGCCTCGCAGAGGCGGAGATATTCAGCAATTATTCAAAGTTGTTGACGAGCTTATAAAACACAATCCGCCATTCATAGATGTTACTTCACATGCTGCTGAAATGCACTACGAAGAAACACCATCAGGTATTCGTAAAAAAGTCAAACGTAAAAGACCCGGAACAATAGGCATCAGTGTTGCTATCAAAAATAAATATAATATCGATACAGTTCCTCATATCCTTTGCAAGGGATTTACGAAAGAAGAGACTGAAGATGCACTCATAGAACTCAATTATTTAGGAATTGAAAATGTTCTGGCACTTCGTGGTGACGATACAGGTTATACAAAACCGATTCCTGAAGGCCGTTCATGCAATGAAAATTCTATAGATTTGATAGAGCAGATAAACAGAATGAACGAAGGCAAGTATCTGGAAGAAGATTTACTTGATGCCAGCAGAACGAATTTTTGTATTGGTATCGGCGGCTACCCTGAAAAACATTTTGAATCTCCAAATATAAAACTCGATGTTTCCGTTACAAAGAAAAAAATTGATGCAGGCGCTCATTATATAGTAACGCAGATGTGTTTTAATAATAATCACTATTTTGATTACGTTGCCAAATGCAGAGCCGAAGGCATTACCGCTCCTATTATTCCCGGTTTAAAAATAATTTCAAATAAAGGGCATCTTACAAATCTTCCTAAGAACTTCTATATTGATATCCCTGAAGACCTTTCATCAGAAATTTTTGAAGCTAAGAATGAACATGTTCTCGATATCGGAGTAGAATGGGCAGCCAAGCAAGTTGAAGAGTTACTCAATAACGGCGCACCTGCAATTCACTTCTACATAATGCAATATGTAAAACCTATACAGCTGCTTTTCAAAAAACTGAAATTATGATGTATGGACTTTACAAATCTTTTTGAGTACGAAAACCACGCCTGCACTAAATTACATAAAACAGCATTCGATTATTATTCAAGCGGCGCTCACGATGAAATTACATTAAGAGATAATCGCGAAGCATATAACAGAATACAAATACATTACAAAGTTTTAATAGATGTAAGTAAAAGAGATGCTTCAACGGAAGTTCTCGGTCAGAAGATTTCTTTCCCGCTTATAATCGCTCCCACAGCGTTTCATAAAATGGCTAATGATGAAGGTGAATGCGCAGTAGCAAAGGCTGCTATGAATGTCGATACTATCATGTGCCTCTCTACATTATCTAATACAAAAGTTGAAGAAGTTAGTAAAAGCTGTAAGTCAAATTTCTGGTTTCAGCTATATGTGTTCAGAGATAAATCAGTAACTGAAAAACTTGTCCGCAGAGTTGAACAAGCAGGCGCAAAAGCAATTGTTGTTACGGTCGATGCACCTTTACTTGGAACGCGTGAGAAGGATGTTAAAAACAAATTTCAATTACCGCAGGGACTTTCAGTTATAAACTTAATGCCTGATAATAAAGAAGAATTACCCCAAGAAGGTGTTGATAACAAACCTGACTCCGGACTCTCCCTATACTTCAACGAAATGCTTGACCAATCCCTTAACTGGAAAGATATAGAATGGCTTACTTCCATTACAAAGCTTCCAATTATTTTAAAAGGTATAGTTCGTCCCGATGATGCCCTACGGGCAATTGAACACGGAGCAAAAGGTATTGTTGTATCAAATCACGGCGGAAGACAACTTGATACATCTCCTGCTACTATTGAAGTCCTTCCTTCTATAGCTGAAGCAGTTGATAACAGAATAGAAGTCTTGGTTGACGGCGGCATAAGAAGAGGAACCGATATTTTAAAAGCAGTTGCGCTCGGTGCAAAAGCAGTATTAGTCGGACGTCCTGTTTTATGGGGACTTGCATGTAACGGCTCTGACGGAGTTTCATCTGTACTTTCATTACTTAAAAAAGAATTCGACCTTGCCATGGCTTTATCAGGAACTCCGACTGTAAAAGATATTACACGCGACTTAGTATCTCTACCGTTTAAAAAATAATCTTTTGCAAACAATTTTATGTCTGATTCATTCAGAATAATACTCACCTTTTTTCTTGCTGTCATTTTCTTTTTTGTTCACGCATTCAGCGGTGCATACTTCACCAATTTAACCAGACGGAAATATTTCTGGCTGTCATTCTCGGGGGGCATTTCAGTTTCGTATGTATTCATTCATGTTTTTCCCGAGCTCAGTGATGCGCAGAATGATATATCGCAGCTGCATACCTCTATTATAGATTATTTTGACTATCACATTTATCTTATTTCTTTAATTGGATTTATATTATTTTATGGATTGGAATCCGCTGCAATGGTTTCCAGAAAGAAAAATATACGTTACAACAATAAAGACTACGCCGAAGGAAATGTATTCCTTGTTCATCTGGTAACATTTGCAATTTATAATTTTCAGATTGGTTACTTCCTTTTACATAGGGAAACACCGGGATTAAAATCATTACTGTTCTTTTTTGTAGCGATGGCAACACACATGATGATTAATGATTATTCTTTAAGAAATCATTTCAAACATTTTTATTTACGCTCCGGCAGATGGATATTATCTTCTGCTGTTTTTCTGGGCTGGCTCTGCGGAGTATTTTTTGATGTACCCAAATTAGTTCTATCTATAATGTTTGCCTTTATTGCAGGCGGCATGATACTCAACATAATTAAAGAAGAACTTCCTGACGAAAGACAAAGCAAGTTTTTCGGCTTCGCATCTGGCTGCGCAGTTTATTCAGTTCTTCTGTTAGTAATAGATTAATTTCTATAAAGAAATCCCCAACCGATATTTTATTACATACAACTTTGCTTAAACTTAAAATGAAAATGAGAAACATTTCACTTCTTCTTTCTTTATTTGTATTATTTGTAATCAACTCGTCTGTATTTTCGCAGGATGATGATAAACCTAAACAGTTAAAAGGTTTTTCAGTGGAATATATGGATCAATCCGTAAAACCGGGTGATGACTTTTATAAATATGTTAACGGCACTTGGCTGAAAAATAATCCCGTTCCTCCGCAGTACAGCCGCTGGGGAGCTTTCTCTGAAATAACTGTAAACAACGATAAAATTATAAAAGAGATTCTTGAAGAAGCAGCTAAGGGAACTGCTCCTCAGGGAAGCAACACTCAAAAAATCGGTGACCTTTACTTCACTGCAATGGATACTGCAAGAATTGAAGCCGATAAATTCAATCCTTTAATTCCCTACTTCAATAAAATAGATGCCGTTAAATCCACTGATGACCTGATCAAAACAATTGCCTTCCTTCAGATGAACGGAATCGGAAATTCATTCGGAGTATTTGCCGGCCAGGATGATAAGAATAGCTCTAACATTATTCCCAACTTTAATCAGGGCGGCATTACACTCTTCGATAGAGATTATTACTTAAAAGAAGATGACCGCTCAAAAGATATAAGAGCAAAATATGTTGACCACACTGCTAAAATGTTTATGCTTACAGGTATAGATGAAGCAACTTCAAGAAACTACGCTGAAAGAATTTTAGCATTCGAGACCGAATGGGCTACGAACTTTATGCCGAGAGTTTCCATGAGAAATCCTGATTCTACATATCATAAAATGACCATCGAAGATTTCAGAGCAATGACTCCGAACATAAACTGGACAAATTATTTCATAGAAGTTGCTGCAGACCCGTCCATCTTTGATAACGGAATTAACGTAGGCACTCCGAGATTCTATGCATTCCTCAATGATAAATTCGGCAAAGGTCCGGTCATACTAGACGACTGGAAAATCTATCTCAAGTGGAGATTGATTTCCGGAACGGCTGATTATCTTAGCTCTGATTTTACCAATGAAGATTTTGAGTTTTTCTCAAAATATCTCTCGGGCGTTCAGGTACAACAGCCCAGATGGAGAGAAGCACTGGGATTTGTAAACGGAACCATGGCTGAAGCACTTGGAAAATTATATGTTGATAAAGCATTCAGTCCCGCTGCAAAAGAGAAAGTAAATAATATGGTAAAGAACATTCTTGCTACTCTGAAAGAAACAATCGGAGAGCTTGACTGGATGAGCGCTGCAACAAAAGAAAAAGCCTATAAGAAACTCAGCACTTTCAGAGTGAAGATGGGCTACCCGGATAAGTGGAAAGATTTTTCTGCACTTGATATAAACCGCAGCAACACACTCTTTGAAAATATGATGAACGCACGCAGATTCAATTACAGACGCAACATGAATAAGATCGGCAAGCCTGTTGACCGCGAAGAGTGGGGCATGTTCCCGCACTTGGTAAACGCTTCTTATAACTCTTCAAAGAACGATATCACTTTCCCTGCAGGAATTTTACAGCCGCCTTTCTTTGATCCGAATGCAGATGATGCTCTGAACTATGGAGGCATCGGCGGAGTTATCGGCCACGAAATTACTCACGGCTTTGATGACTCAGGCAGAAAGTACGATGCTGACGGAAACCTTACTGACTGGTGGACTGAAGAAGACGCAAAGAACTATACAATGAGAGCCGATAAAGTCGTTGAGCAGTTCAATGAATATGTTGCAGTGGATACTTCACACGTTAATGGTCAATTGACACTCGGCGAAAATATTGCCGACCTTGGCGGAATGGTGATAGCTTATAAATCATTCCTTAAAACTCTTAAAGGCAACGAACCGAAGATTGACGGATTCACTCCGCAGCAGAGATTCTTCCTTGCATGGGCAACGGTTTGGAGAGATAACATGACTGACCAGGAGCAAAGACTTAGATTAAAGACGGACTCACACTCGCCCGGTAAATTCAGAGGATATGCAAATCTGACCAATTTTCAGCCGTTTTATGATGCATTTGGCATAAAAGATACTGACCCGATTGCAAGACCGAAGGATAAGAGAGTAAGAATCTGGTAAAATAGATTATATAAGCAGTTTTTAAAGCCCTGCATGCAAATACAGGGCTTTTTTTATGCCCAAAATCTGCCATAAAACAAAAAAGCAGGTCATTTGACCTGCTTCCTGTATCTCTCATTGTCCCCCTAAAACAAAAAGAGAATCTTATGTAAATTTAACCCTATTTATGTAGTTTGATTATGAGATTCAAACTTATACAAAATTGAAAAAAACGGGATTAAATGTCAAGTGAAAATGTTGTAATTTTTTTGGACAACATTTTCAGCATTTTTAAGAAACAGCTCAATATATTATTTAATCAATATTTTAAGGCAATATTAATTTATTGTAAAGAACGAAATAAATTTAATTATTTTTAATATTTAAATAGTGCATTATTGTTACATTTTCATTCAGTTTCAAGTTACGAGTTTAAAGTTTCAAATTTTCCAATTTTGATGAATTTTTGACGGGTTTTGTTTGCAAAATAAGATAATGAATTAGAAGTTACGAGTTATGAATTATGAGCTAATTGTAACATTATTGTCACATTTTCATTCAATTTCAAGTTACGAGTTCCAAATTTCAAAATTTTTCTATTTTGATGAATTTTTGACGGATTTTTCTGTTCATTGATAATTGTTAACTGCCAATTGAAATTGTCACATTATTGTCACATTTTATTTCCATAAAACGCAAAAGACCTGTCAGGATTAATTCGCCACGGCGAACTGACAGGTCAATTTTACACTTCTCTAAAATAATAATTTAAAATCAGATGGGCAAATTGTTTTGTCCTATTAGTAGGTATAGGCTTATTTCGTTACGAAGCTGGAGCATCGTAACGAGGAATGTTTTTATTTTCTAAGACTAACAACTGACAACCGATAACTAACTTACTTCATCTCCTCTTTCAGATACTTCGCCGTATAACCGACATTCAAAAATTTCTTTACAATATCTTCCGGAGTGCCTTCTGCAATTATCTGTCCTCCGCCGTTGCCGCCTTCGGGTCCCAGATCAATTATCCAGTCAGCAGATTTTATCACATCAAGATTATGTTCAATCACAATTACAGTGTTTCCTTTATCGGTAAGCTTGTTCAATACATCAAGAAGCATTCTAATATCTTCAAAGTGAAGCCCTGTAGTAGGCTCATCAAGAATATAAACCGTTCTTCCTGTCTGGACTTTAGAAAGCTCAGTTGCAAGCTTTACTCTCTGCGCTTCTCCGCCTGAAAGCGTTGTTGCCTGCTGGCCAAGCCTTATATATCCAAGACCAACATCAAACAATGTCTTCAGTTTTCTTTTTAAAGTAGGGACCTGTTCAAAAAATGCGACTGCATCTTCCACTGTCATTTCAAGCACATCGGCAATCGACTTACCTTTATATTTTACTTCAAGAGTTTCCTTGCTGTACCTTCTTCCGTTGCAGACATCGCACGTTACATATACATCTGGCAGAAAATTCATTTCAATTTTTTTCAATCCGTCGCCTTCGCATGCTTCGCATCTTCCGCCGCCATTCTCTGCTTTTACATTGAACGAAAATCTTCCGACCTTATATCCTCTTATTTTTGAATCAGGCAGCGATGCAAATATATCTCTCACGAATGTAAACAGTCCCGTATATGTTGCGGGATTGCTTCTCGGAGTTCTTCCTATCGGCGTCTGGTCAATTTCAATTATCTTATCTACAACTTTCACCGGCCACTTTTCTCCCGGTATTGTCATCCCGTCAATTGATTTATAAGGCAATGACGGCTCAGGTGTTTTATAAAATTTCTTTGAGAGCAGTCTGTACAGCGTTTCGTTTATCAGTGAAGATTTTCCCGAACCGCTTACGCCCGTCACACAGATAAATTTTCCTAAAGGAATTTTAAGCGTAACGTTCTTTAAATTATTTCCCGTTGCGCCTTTAAGCGTTATAAAATTTCCCGTTCCTTTTCTTCTTTCTTTCGGGACTTCAATTTTCATCTTGCCGGATAAATACTGACCCGTAATAGAATTTCCATTCAGACTGAACGGACTTCCAAATGCAGTTATCTCTCCGCCATGCTCACCTGCTCTCGGACCTAAGTCAACAACAAAATCAGATGCCTCAATCATTTCCTTATCGTGCTCAACAACTATAACTGAGTTACCTATATCTCTTAATTTTTTTAACGAATCAATCAACTTAATATTATCTCTCTGATGTAATCCGATTGAAGGTTCATCAAGAATGTATAATACACCTGTAAGCTGCGAACCTATTTGCGTTGCAAGACGAATTCTCTGCGCCTCGCCGCCCGATAAAGTTTTTGCGCTTCTATCCAATGTTAAATATTCAAGTCCTACATTCAGTAAAAAATCCAGACGTGATTTTATTTCTTTTAATATCTGCGTTGCAACGATCATCTTTCTTTCATCAAGCTTCACAACATCAAAGTATGCGCGTGAATCTGCAATCGACATTGTTGTAATATCGTGAATATTTTTATTATCTATTTTTACCCATAAAGAATCTTCCTTCAGTCTTCCACCGCCGCATGTTTTACATTTGGAGGTCGTCATAAAGCTTTCAGCCCAGTTGCGGATATGCTCCGATGTAGAATCGTTTGCAAAGTGCTGAATATAATTTATAAGTCCGTTGAATTTATGCGAGTATGAATTTGTCTTTCCGTTCGAATCGGTATGAAGATATTTTATTTTATCTTTCGTGCCTGCAAGAAGACTTGCTTTCAAATCTTTAGAAAGCTTGCTAACCGGAGTATCGAAGTCAGCGCCGTTTAATTCAAACAAACCTTTAACAATAGAAAAAATCCATGTCGGCTTTGGCTTTCCAAGTGGAGCAATACCGCCTGCATTCACTGTCAACTCATCATCAGGGAATATTTTCTCTACATCTAGCTCCTTTTTCTCACCGAGTCCGTAGCAATCTACGCACCATCCGTAAGGCGAGTTAAACGAAAATGAATTAGGCGCAGGCTCAGAAAAGCTTCTGCCCGTTTCAGGATCAGATAACTTCTCGTTAAAAAATCTGTCGTTCTTTCCGTCGTTTACAATTACAACTCCTTCACCGTGACGAAGACCTGTTTCAAGTGATTCGTAAATTCTTGTTTTGGATTTTTCGTTAACAACAACTCTATCAATTACAATTTCAATATCGTGAATTTTAAATCTTTCTATCTGCATCTTCGGAACGATGTCTTTTATCTCGCCATCTATTCTAACTTTGGTAAATCCTTCTTTTGAAATCTCCTCGAAGAGTTCGCGGTAATGTCCTTTTCTTCCTTTAACAACGGGAGCAAGAATGGAAATTTTTGTTCCGTCTTTTAATTCAAAAACTCTTTCAATTATCTGGTCTAATGTCTGGCGGACTACTGCTTTACCTGTATCAGGAGAGTATTGCGTTCCGCATCTTGCATAAAGAAGACGAAGGAAATCATATATCTCAGTAACAGTACCTACGGTTGAGCGCGGATTCTGCGAGATAGTTTTTTGCTCGATGGAGATTGCAGGGGAAAGTCCTTCGATTTTATCAACATCGGGACGTTCGATTCCGCCGATGAACTGACGCGCATAAGCAGAAAGTGTTTCCATAAATCTGCGCTGGCCTTCAGCGTAAATTGTATCGAAGGCAAGAGAAGATTTTCCCGAGCCTGAAAGTCCCGTGAATACAACGAGACTATCGCGGGGAATTTCTAAATCTATATTTTTTAAATTGTGGACGCGCGCGCCCTTTATAACTATTTTATCTAAATGAGACTCTGACATTAAATATAAGTATAAGAACTAATCAAAATGGTGAACATCAAAAATACACTTAATTTATTAAGGTTACAATTGCAAAATAAATTCTTCTCCTACTTTGAGATTATTTTATTAGAACACAGATAATTATGATTTTTTATGATTACACAGATGAAAAAATGAACTAATCAGTGTATTCATAGCTATCATGTTTATCTGTGTTCTAACTTAAGAACAGCGGCGGGAATAAATTAATTCAATATTAAACCTGTGTTATGCTAATAACAACTATTTACCTTGTTTTTAAAGCACTTCATAAGTAATTTTACTCACAATGGTTAAACGAATTACATATTTCATAACCTGTTAAAATTTTAGAAAAGTGTCCGCCCGAAAAGCGACACTTTTTTTTTGCTCCCTTTTTATTAAAAATTAATTTGTAATAAGTTTATCATCTCTTCGTTTTAATGAAAAAAGAAATTGTATTAAGGAACTATGTAAAAAAGTTTTTCAGAGCAGATGAAATAAAAGAAGCAAAGATATCCGGATACAAATACAAAACAACAAATAAAATTACCGTAAAAATTCCCCTGAAATTCCTTGATAAACTTGCGTTTGAGATGTCAAATGCAGGAGCGGGAATTATTGGCAATTACGAACATTGTTCTTTCAGAATTAACGGAGCAGGTACTTTCAAGCCGGCAAAAAAAGCAAATCCTTTTTCCGGGAATAAAAATAGGATTAACTTTGTTGAAGAAGTAAAGCTTGAAATGAGATGTGAAGATGAAAATTTAGATAACGTGATTGATGCGATTTATGAATTTCATCCGTATGAGGAACCTGACTATGATATTACTCAGATAAAGTTCAGAAGTAAGATTCCCGAATCGATGCTGATCACTCTGAAGAAATCAATTACCGCTGAAGACTTATTTAAAAGAATTAATAAGAATATAAAGAGTTTCGAAAACAAGAAAAAAGTTTTAACTTTGCTTATCACCACAGGCAATGAACCACATAACTTAAATGCAGATGCAGTAATATCTGCCGGTGAGTTTATAAAACTAAAATTAAAATAATAAAACATATCATGTCAGATTTAGTAAACAAAAACGAGATGAACGAAGACGGCGGCTTGAACGACGAAGCTTCCGCCGATACAACTCCATCGGTAATACTTGAATACTTCGAAGAAGATTCAGATGTAAAAAAACCTAAAGTGACAGAAAAGCTTATGACCTTCTACAAGCTTTCAAAAATCGATAAAGAGCTTTTTGAAATTGAAGAAGAGAAAGGCGATCTTCCCGAAGTTATTAAAAATCTGAAGGAGAAAATTGCTTCAATTGAAAAGGAAGTTTCGGACAGACAAAAACGTGTCATCGATCTAAACACCACCAAAGATAAACTCACCGCAAGCAACAAGAAAACCGAAGAACGCATCACAAAGTACGAAGAGCAGAAATTCTCAGCAAAGAACAACAAAGATTACGATGACATAATGAAAACAATCGATGCCGGACTAGAGGAAATGGAAGGCTTCGAGAAAAAAATGAAAGATATTACGAATGAAATTAAGAACGAAGTAGATGCAACTAACGAACTTACATCAAGAGTTGAAGGAATGAAAACTGATTTAACGGAGAAAGAAGAAGTTTTACATGAGCTTGATGAGAACTACAAATCCGAAGAAGATGAAATGAAAAAAGATTACAATGTGCTTCTGAAAAATCTTAACGCAGAAGATAAGGCATTGTACACAAGATTAAAAAAGATGTTCAAAGGCGAAGTAATCGCTATTGTAAGAAAAGGTAACTGCACAGGATGTTATAACTCTATTCCTCCGCAAAAAGTTATTGAAATAGCGACTGCGGAAAAAGTTTACACATGCGAATCATGCGGAAGAATTTTAATTTCCGAAGAAGTTCTTAAAAACAACATCGACGCTTAATCATTATTAACAATTAAGTATTGGTGAAAAAAATAAAAGTTTTTACAGACGCTACAGCTAAAGGCAATCCGGGACCTTCGGGTCTCGGAATTGTTATCAAAGACGAATCCGACGAAATCCTCCTCACACACAAAGAATACATAGGCAAAGCAACAAACAATCAGGGCGAGTACACTGCCCTGCTCAAATCATTAACACTGCTCAAAAATCTAAATGCAGATTACGACTTCGTAGAATTTTACTCCGATAGTTTATTAATGGTAAGCCAGTTAACAGGTAAATATAAAATTAAGGATAAGTATCTTATGAGAAATGCTATGAACTTCTGGGAAGGAATAAACAAACTGGGAAAGAAACATTCAATCACATACATTCCGCGTGAGCAGAATGCTATTGCCGATAAGCTTGCGAACGAAGCAACACGCGAAGGCATGCTAGCCGAATCACAAAAATAAATCTCCCCTATTTAATAAGCCGGATTCTGTAAACGCACACTGGCGAGTGACAATCATTTATCTTAATTAAAACATTACTGTAATAATTTTTTGCGGCCTACCCCGGAAGCAATTTAAACGAGCGCTGTTTATGCTTCCTATACTTGGCCTTGCTCCGGATGAGTTTGTCAATCCGACAATTGCCCGCCGGATGGCAGCTCTTACCCTGCCGTTTCACCCTTACCTTGAGATAAACTCAGGGCGGTCTTCTTTTCTGTAACACTTCCTGTAAAAAATACTTACGTAAGTTTTACCCCGGACTTTCTCCGGGCATCCGCGCTCTCATGGAGTCCGGACTTTCCTCACTTCTCTGTAAGAATACAAAGTATGCGCGATTGTCTAAAATAGAGGAGAAAAATTTTCGAAAATTTTAAAGAACGTTATAGAATTAAAATTATTTTTTCTTTCACTTATTACTTTATACTTGTTACCTGCTACTTTTTACTACCTGCTCATTTCAAGCATTCGTTTTAATGGAGTTAGGGCTTTTCTCATCAAACCCTCACTCATTGTTATCTCAGGCTTCCTACCTTTCATACATAAATATAATTTTTCAAGCGTGTTCAGTTTCATATAAGGGCATTCATTGCAGTTACAGCTGTTTTCAGGCGGCGCAGGAATATATTTTTTGCCCGGCGCTTTTAATTCCATCTGGTGAATTATTCCGGGCTCTGTTGCAACAATAAATTCATTGCCTGAATCCTGTATTACATAATTAAGTAATGCGCTTGTTGAGCCTATAAAATCTGCATGTTTTAAAATCGTATCTTCACATTCAGGGTGAGCTATTATTTTTGCGTTCGGATTTTCAAATTTCAGCTTAGTAATTTTTCTATCGCTGAAAGTCTCGTGCACGATACATGCTCCCTGCCATAACTTCATTTCTCTTCCCGTCTGCTTCATTATGTAGCGGCCGAGATTTCTATCGGGAGCGAAGATAATTCCCTGCTCCTTCGGTATCTGTTCAACAATTTTAACTGCGTTAGATGAAGTGCATATTATATCTGATATTGCCTTCACTTCCGCTGAACAGTTTATGTATGAAATTAATATATGGTCAGGATATTTGTCCTTGAATTTCTGTAGTAAAGGCGCAGGGCATCCTTCTGCAAGCGAGCAGCCTGCGTTTAAATCAGGAAGCAAAACAAGTTTGTTGGGATTTAAAATCTTTGCCGTCTCAGCCATGAAATGCACCCCAGCAAATACAATCACATCTGCATCGGTTTTCTCTGCAGCCTGTGCAAGCTGGAGACTATCACCAATGTAATCAGCAAGGTCCTGTATATCATCATCCTGATAATAATGCGCGAGGATGACTGCATTCATTTTTTTCTTCAGCGCTTTTATCTCAGCGACTAAATCGATATTCAAATCAATCGATTGAATGCCTTCAATTTCTAATTTATTATTTGTTTCTATCATAATTGTAAGAACAAATTTACATAGAATAAAATTTATATATAATACAATTGATCAATTGATTAAAATTAATTCCCTTAAATTTAAATCAGTATTAATTTAAATTATATTATGAAGGCATTGATACTCTCGGCAGGACTAGGCACAAGACTAAAACCGCTAACCGATACAACTCCAAAACCGTTAATACCATACAAAGGTAAACCTCTTATTGTTCACCAGATTGAAAAGCTTAGAACTTTTGGGATCAGTGAGATTATTGTGAATGTTCATCACCTTAAAGATAAGATGATTGAATTTTTTAACTATAATAAGTTTGGCGTTAAAATAAATTTATCTATAGAAGAGGAAATTCTCGGAACAGGCGGAGGGATTATAAATGCCGAAAAATATTTGAAAGATGAGTCATTTTTTCTTGTTACTAATTCGGACATAATTACCGGAATTGATTTAAGGAAGTTTACAAAGAATTATTCAATCAGTCATCTTGCAGTCTTAGCCGTGCAAAACAGAAAAACTTCAAGGTATCTGAGCTTTGATAACAGAATGCATCTGAAGGGAAGAGCAGATGAAAATTCACAGGATGATAATAAATATGCATTCAATGGAACGCAAGTAATATCAAATAAAATTTTTAAACTCGGATACAAACCGGAGTTTAAGGATATAATAGATATTTATATTGAGTCAGTTAATAAAAGATTGACGATTAAAGGTTTTAATGTCGGTAATGCAGAGTTTAAAGATATAGGTAAGCCGGAAAATTTAGTATAAAATTTATACAACCTGCTCAACACGTTTCACCCATGGTAATTCTTTCATAAGTACACGTTCAACTCCTGCGCGCAGAGTCATCTGACTCATAGGGCAGCCGAGACATGAGCCGAGCAAGCGCAATTCAACTATACTCTCATCTTTAATATTCACAACTTCAACATCGCCTCCGTCAATTTGCAGGTAAGGTCTTATTCGTTTTAGTACTTCTTCAATTTGTGCCAGATTGATTTCCATTTTGTAAATTATAACTTTAAAAATTATTCAACTAACTTCATCATTTCCTTATTTGTTCGAACCAAGTCATACTTCCATGCGCCTTCTTTTATCGAGTAAACTTCGAAAGTTTTACCTGATGTAAATTTCAAAGAGACCTGAGCGTTATCGCCTTCCTTCTTCTCATTTACAACGTCAAAATCTTCATATAGATTTCCGAGTGACTTCGGATTTTTGAAATCGTTTATAAATGCTTCCTTCCCTGAAATGTTTCTTGCCTTTGCAGTAGTCTCAAATTGTTTTTGAGATTCAGCCGAAAGATAATTCCACGCTTTCTCTGTGCTTCCTTCTTTGACAGCCTTCACAAAATCTTTTATTGAGTTAGCCGGAGAATCTGAGCCGCCGGAGTTTCCGCAGCCACTTAATAACATTGCAAATCCAATAAGTACTAATAAGTATTTCATATCTTTAAATATTGATTTCAAGTTCTGGCATTTCGCTTTCTTTAGCGTTGAACATATTTACTTCTAATACAAGCTTTGAAGCGATGTCATTATAAATTTTTGCCGTTTCAGAATCAGGTGATTTTAATACAATCGGAACTCCTGCATCACCGCCTTCTCTTATTGCTGTGTTAATTGGAATTTCTCCAAGCAAAGGAATCTTATATTCATCACTCATTTTTTTACCGCCGCCTTCTCCGAATATAAATTCCTTCTTTCCGTCTGCGTGTTTAAAGTAGCTCATGTTTTCTATTATTCCCAATGTGGGAACGTTTACTTTTTCAAACATAACATATCCTTTGCGCGCATCTGCAAGAGAAATATCCTGCGGAGTTGTAACCATCACTGCCCCCGTAAGTGGAATCGTTTGGCTTAATGTCAGCTGAATATCACCTGTTCCCGGAGGCATATCGAATAATAAATAATCAAGCTCACCCCAAACAACTTCCGTCATAAACTGACGAAGCGCGCTTGAAGCCATAGGTCCACGCCAAACAACAGCAGTTCCCTCTTCCATTAAAAATCCGATTGACATAAGTTTCACTCCATGAGCATCAACAGGAAGCATTTTATTCTTCTCACCTTCTTTAACTAAGTATGGCTTCTCTTTTGTTCCAAACATAAGAGGAATTGAAGGACCGTAAATATCGGCATCAATTAATCCCACCTTCGCACCTTTTTGTGCAAGAGCAACTGCAAGATTTACTGCAACTGTTGATTTCCCTACTCCGCCTTTACCTGAAGCAACGGCAATAGTATTTTTTATATTGGGAAGAATGGATGCTTTTTTATCGTTGCGATGATTTGTAATTCCAAGTGAAAAATTTACCGTTACATTTTCTATTTCACTGAATGCAGATTTGATTGCATTTGATATCTGAGTTTTTACAGATTCAAGATTTTTATTCAGCGGATCGGATATTCCTAAATTTACAATTAAGTTCTTTCCGTTAATTGAGATGCCTTTATAAAATCCTAAAGTGATGTAATCTTTTTTAAGAAAAGGTTCGTTAATAGCAGCTAATATGCTTTTTATGTTTTGTTCTGTTATCATTATTTTTTGTTGAACTATCAAAGTAAGAATATCTGTTAAGTTATTAAATGGAATTCGTAAGCACATATTAACTGAAAATTTAATAATTTTTCTTTATCTTATATTTATGAAAGCAAATGAAATTATATTCCTGGTTGAAGAATCTTTAGAAGGTGGATATGAAGCAAAAGCCATTGGTGAATCAATATTTACTGAAGCTGAGTCCATTGAGAAATTAAAATCTAATATTAAAGAAGCCGTACATTGTCATTTTGATAATCCAAATTTTTCCCACAAAGTAGTTTTCCATTCATAATTCTGAATTCATCATTCATAATTCTAAACTCTTTTCCATTTCTTAAGAACTTCATTTTCACTAAATTTACCTTTTACATCATACTTGCTGAATAAAACATCTAAAATAGCTTTATTAGTTCTTGTCATCGCAGCCATTTTCTGGCTGGGAGCAGTGAACATTCGATTCTTCATTGGCAATCAGCTTTTGAATTACGACGAGTTCAATTTCAGAACAAGCATTCCCCCTGATGAAGAGAATCAGATCTTCCAGGCAATTGCAAACTGCTCACTGACTATCATGATTTTTTATCCGATAGCTCTGCTTGCTGCAATTGTCTTTATAAAAAACTGCAAGATAAAGCTTAAAGAAAATCCATGGCTATTGATGAGCTGCATTTTGTTTTTTGCATTCGTTCCTGTTGAGCTTTACACTTCATATCTTGATTTAAAATTCATTTTATTATTCAACACCAGACCGCCAAATCACGATATACTTTTAAAGTTATTCGGTGCGCGTATAGGATTTTTAAAAGGCGTTCCGTGGATTGCAGTTCTATCTTACTATACTATTATAGGCATTACAATTTTTCAGCCGCTGAAAAAATCACGCGAGCAGCTTGAATACGAAAAAAATAAAGCCAAAGAACACTCCTACAAATATATTTTCCACGAGGAAGATGATTTGATAATTGATGAAAAATAATCTACAGTACAAATGTCACTCATAAAAAAACAACCCGTAAAAAAAACAGACGAGAAAAAAGACGTAACCATAAATGAACTCATCGAGCTTCTTAACAATATGGGCTACAGAGTCCGTATTGAAAAAGGAACTTTCAAGGGCGGATTTTGCTTATTAAGAGAAGAGAAGATTTTCCTCTTGAAGAAAGACCTTGAACAGGATAAGAAAATCAGCATCCTTGCAAGCAACATCGCTGAAATAGGTGTTGAAGATATTTTTATAAAACCAAACCTTAGAGAGCTGATTGAAAATGCTTCAACCGAAGAAGGTTAAAGAAGATTAATACACAGAGGATTAATTATACATGAATAATTTACTATGAAAGTTACACTGCTCGGCACAGGCACATCACAAGGAATACCGGTAATAGGCTGCCCCTGCGCAACATGCCACTCATCAAATCCCAAAGATAAACGCTTACGAGTTTCAGCTTACATTGAAGTCCCCGGATACGGAATTAACAACGACACTCTCAAAATTTTAATTGATACTTCCTCGGACTTCCGTCAACAAATGCTTACAAATAAGTTTGATGATGTTGATGTTGTTTTATTTACTCATCATCACATTGACCACATAGGGGGAATGGATGACTTACGCCAAATCAATCAGCAGAAGAAAAAGAAGATTGATATCTACGGCAACAAGCTTACTCTTGATGAAATAAAAACAACATTCAGATATGTACTCGATGAAAGATTACAAAGGCACAACTCAGTCCCGCTTATAAATTTTAACTATATTGATTTAAATCCTTTCAAGATTAACGGACTGGAAATTATTCCTATAGAATTTTACCACGGTAATCTTCCTATATACGGATACAGAATCGGTAACTTTGCTTACATAACTGACGCAAGCATGATTCCTGAATCTGAATTTGCCAAGCTGCAAAATCTTGATGTACTCGTGCTTAATGCATTAAGACACAGACCGCATCCTACGCATTTTAATCTTGAGCAGGCAGTTGAAGTCGCTAGAAGATTAAAACCGAAGCAGACATATTTTACACATATCACTCACGATATGGCTCACGAAGAAACAAATAAAACTCTACCGCCGGAAATACAACTTGGTTACGACGGCTTATCATTCAACTTATAATGTGAAATTTAACATTACGACATTTTACCTATGAAAAATACATTACATAAAGCCATAACAGAAGCAGGAAAGATTTTAAAAGAGAACTTTGAAGGCTCTTTTAAAATCGAAAGTAAAGATATGATTGCAAATCTTGTAACTGAGATTGATAAGAAATCAGAGGCAAAAATAATTGAAATTATAAAGAACGACTTCCCTCTGCATAATATTTTATCGGAGGAAATAGGGGCGCTTACACAGGAATCAAATTACAAATGGATAATTGATCCGATCGACGGAACTATAAACTTTGCTCATGCAATTCCGATAACTTGTATCTCTATAGGACTCGAGAAAGACGGTGAAGTTATCATGGGAGCAGTTTATAATCCCATGATGAACGAACTCTTCTTCGCTGAAAAAGGTCAGGGTTCTTACTATAACGACAGACGAATTCATGTATCAAAAGAAAGCAACTTTGCAAAGTCATTGCTTGTAACAGGTTTCCCCTATGACTCAAGCCGCAATCCTCATAAGCCGGCAGAAGTATTCAATCGTATTGTTTACGCTGATATTCCTGTAAGAAGACTCGGCTCTGCAGCGCTTGATTTATGCTGGACTGCAATGGGACGCTTCGAAGGATTCTGGGAATACAATCTCAACGCATGGGATGTTGCAGCGGGATGTATAATACTGACTGAAGCAGGCGGAAAACTTTCCGACTTCGAGGGCAAACCTCTTTCAATATACAATAAGGAAATTTTAGCAACTAACGGATTGATACATGAAGAGCTGAGAAAAATTATTAAGAACGAAAAGTAAGTTAACTTATCGTCTCACTTAGTTCTAATATTTCTATAACAGCAGAAGCAGCTTCATAGCCTTTGTTGTCTTTTCCTTCGAGGCTTCTTTCATAAGCCTGCTGGGGAGTAAGAGTTGTAAGCACTCCAAAGCCAACCGGAATTTCAAACTCAACGGATAAATTCATAAGTGTATGTGAGAGCGGCTCGCAGATATATTCAAAATGAGCAGTCTCGCCTTTTATCACGCAGCCAAGAGTTACAATGCCGTCGTACTTAGTAAGGTTGCAAAGCTTCTTTACAATCAGAGGAATTTCATAGGCCCCGGGCACAAAAAACACATCGATATTTTTTTCATCAAATCCCTTTTGTATTAGAGCAGATTTTGCTCCTTTAAGCAGAGCCATAATTATCGGCTCGTTATATTTGCTGATTACAATTCCTATTTTCTTTTGTGAAAAGTCCATGCTGTTTATTATATATTATGCTACTTTTTTAGGGAGCATAGCTCTCATTTTATCTATCTCTTTTTCGGAGATATAATATTTTCCCATATTACCCGCATCATTTTTTCTTCCGCCGTGAAAATCAGAGCCGCCCGATGTTAATAAATTAAACTTCGAAGCAATCTCTTTATATTTTTTGGTATCCGTTGCAGTGTGTGACGGGTGAATAACTTCAATGCCGTCAAGTCCCGCTGATTTAAAAATCTTTATCTCTTCTTCGTTAAAATATTTTGCAGGATGAGCAAGGAATGATAATCCCCCTGCTTCTTTTATTACTTTAAAAACTCTGTCGTAGTTTGGTCTTACTTTTTTCACATCGGCAACTTTATCATCGCCTATGTATTTTGAAAAAGCATCAAAGAAGCTTTTTACAAATCCCTGCTTCACAAGTGCATTTGCAATGTGAGGACGACCGATTGAAACCGTAGTCTTCAGATCTTCTTTTGCGTCATCATAGGTAATCGTGCTGCCAAGCTCATTGAGCTTTGTTATGATTTTCTTTATGCGCAAGATGCGCTCTTCCTGAATTTCGGTCAGAAGCTCTTTCATAACGGGAGCATTAGGGTCAATGAAATATCCGAGGATGTGCATTTCGCGATTCATGTATTCGCCGCTTATTTCAACTCCGGGGATGACTTCGATGTCCTCTTTCAGTCCCGTGCGGATAGCCTCCTTCAGTCCCCCAATATTATCGTGGTCAGTGATGCTTATTATCTTAGTACCCGTTTTCTGGATTTTCTTAACTATTTCAAAAGGCGAGAAGAAGCCGTCGGAGTAGTAAGTATGTAAGTGTAGATCTACCTTCATTTATCAAATGTACAACATAACTGAAACTTGATTGTGATTAAAGTCGGAAAATAGTCGGGTTTTTTGAATTTCAAATTTCATATTTAAATAGTCGGGTTTTGGTCGGCCTCTTATTTCTCCGTTATTGTAAAAACAGTAATTCTTATTTTTAATTTGAAAAAAGTCGGGAAAAAGTCGGGTTTCTGCAAAATAAGAAATCGTATCCAGGCCTGACAGGTTTTCAATCCTGTCAGGTCTGCTGTATACAAAATAATTCGCCAAGGCGAATCACATTTTATTCAGGCAACCACCCCTACCCCCCTCCTTCGTAAGGAGGGGGAAAACATAAATTGTTTTTAGTCCACGGCTTGAAAGCCGTGGCAATTCACCATATATAATTTACATCAATTGAAGATAAAACGGAAGTGTGGTTTACCTATTAGTAGGTATGGGTCAAATTTTATAAATTATTTTAAATATTTATTCGTAAATTAGTAGAATAGTTATTGACATGAAACTTCTTAGATTTATTACATATTCAGATTTCAAATTTTGTAGAAATTATAAAAGAGCATCTCTTGATGTATTTTTAAAAAATATACCTAAGGCATATCTTCTTCAATTTACAGCTTCCTTAGGATATAGATTGCTTTATAGAGAAAATAGTTTTGATATAAATAATGATACACTAATAACACTTTTTTTTAAACAAAAAAGGTTGTTAAAAAAATATTCTCGAGTCATAAATAAAATTCGGAAAGATGAGAAAATCGATGCAATCATTTTTACTCCTATAGCAAATCTTAAAATTCAACAATATGCAATTTTCAAAGGAAACGAAAAGAAAAAATTGAAAATTACAAAAAAGATCTTAAGAAACTTATTTAAAGCATATTTATACATTAATGAAACTTATAATGAGAAAATGAACCAGACTGTAGAAAAGCTAGAAGACAAAAGTAGAATAAACAAATTAATATTTGGTTATGTTACAATGCTTTTCCCACAAATTGAATTAGTAAATTCTGATGTGTTAGATTCATATTGTCAGTTCTTCAAAGGAATTTTTTTCTTTAAATATTTAAGTGAGTCAAGCTTAAAAGATTTTATTCCTCTATTTTTAAAATCAAAAGGATTTTCGACTTGGCCCGAATATATGAAAGTAGTTAATAGTATTAATATGTCTCAAACCAATTTAGATAAATATGTAAGTCAAGACAAAGCAACCTATATAATAACTTTTGCTACCGATCTAGAAAAAGAAATTAATTTTATGGCTAATTTAGATGTACGGTTGATAGATTTAAAAGATTACAAATATGATGATGATGATTTCAAAATATTAAGAAATTTTCCGGTTTTTAGATTAACTCAACATACTTTTGCTTTTTTAAATTTTAAATTATTCCAAGATAAGTTATTCCATAGTATACTGTTTGATTTTCACAAAATTTATAAAGAAACCAAAAAAAGCATATCTTTACCTAAATTTAAACAGCAATATTATTCCAAACATTTTATTGAAGAGTATTTATTAAGATATTTACTATTAAATTGTTTTCGTGGAAAATTTAATGTTAATAAAAGTACTGCTTATAATGATTTTGAGTGTTCAGATTATTACTTAGATAGTTTTAACAATTTAATTTTGATTGAATGCAAAGACATTCTGGTAAGTGAACAAATCAAAAATTCTTTTGATCCACCGTCAATAATTGAATATATAAATAAAATACTTGTAGAAGACAGTGGCGTAACACAAATAGTGAATGTTTTAAAAAAAATAGATTCAGGAAACTCCAGAGAAGTTCCTATTGATAACATTTTAAATAAATTTAATAAAGTTTTTGTATATCCTGTAATAATTTATACAGATAAAGCATTAGATTGCAATGGTATAAATTATCATTTAAATTCAATTTTTATGAAAGAGATTGCAAAAATAAACTTCAATAAAATCGAAGTAAAAAATTTAATTCTTATCAATATTAATACATTTATTAAATATTTTGAGTTATTTAAGAAAAAAAGATTTAATTTTTTGGATTACTTAAAAATTTATATTAAATATTTAAAAACGGATGATTCGGAATTGGCTGATTTTAATTCTATTTTCATCAGAGAGGTTGATAAGTTAAAAAAGAAAGTAAAAGTAACATACACACCTATTTTAGGAGAGTTTTGGAAAAATAATGATATTAAAATAGATTTATAAACTTCCCCCTCTTTCTTCATTTAATTATTGATTATTTTTAAGTAAATTCAATCTTTTATATCCGAAATATTGAACATAATTCTTATAACGGGAGGACCATCTGCCGAGCGCGATGTTGCCCTCTCTTCAAGCAGAAGTATATTAAAATCTTTAAGAGAACTCGGTCATAATGTAAAAGTTATTGACCCCGTCTATGGCGATGAATCTGTAAGCGAAGAAAAAATTTTTGAAGATAAGGTCAGCGGTGAATATCCTTCAGCTGAAAAACTTCTTGAAATAAGACGAACAGCCGATAGAAATATTTTACGATGCTTTAACTCTGATTTGTTTAATGATACAGATTTTGTTTTCTTAGGACTTCACGGAAAGTTCGGTGAGGACGGAAAGATACAGTCGCTGTTGGATTTGCGTCACATTAAATATACGGGTTCCGATTATTTTGCATCTGCGCTGGCATTTAATAAGGAAGTCGCGAAAATAATTTTCAGCAATAATAATATCCCAACTCCGCGATGGATGTTCTCACTTTCAGAGGAAGAAGCGCTTAGCGAGGAATTTTTAAAGAAGATTATTAAACAATTAGGTTTTCCTATCGTAGTTAAACCAGATGATGACGGCAGCAGTGTTGGCATAACAATTTTAAAGAACGAAAACGATTACGAAGCATATTCTATAGCAGTTCAGTTAGCATTTAACTACTCAGATAAAGTTCTTTTTGAAAAATATGTCGAGGGTAAAGAGTTAACGGTTAGCATCTTAGGAGATGAAGCATATCCTGTAGTTGAAATAAGACCTAAGAACGGAATCTACGATTACGAGCATAAGTACACGAAAGGCATGACGGAATATTTCTGTCCGGCAGAATTAACAGAATCCGAAACGAAAAGAATTCAGCATCTTGCGCTGACTGCTCACAGAGCGCTTGGCTGCAAGGTATATTCGAGAGTGGACTTTCTGCAATCGAATTACGATAAAGAGTTTTATTGCTTAGAAGTAAATACATTGCCGGGCATGACAGAGACTTCGTTAGTCCCGAAATCTGCGAAGGCAAAGGGAATGGAGTTTACACAATTGATTGATAAGCTGATAAAGTTATCGGTGGAGAAGTATTAGAAACAAAAGTTTCCCCCTCCTTACTAAGGAGGGGGATTAAGGGGGCGGTTAAAGGTAAGAGCAAATTTTGTTTGCAAGTTCTCATTAACCCCTCCCTGTCCCTCCCCTTAGTAAGGGGAGGGAAGAAAGACATTTGAATGGATTCGTATCAAGTGCGGGACTACAACAGGGTTGTAAAATAAATCTTCTTATCTTCTTATGGAAACTAAACCTGAAAAAGACGGTTTGCTAAAAATCGTTATGAGGTTTATAAAGTACAACAAGAAAGTAGTCTTGTTTTTAATTGTTCTTGGAACGCTATTGGTATTTGCATCAATCGGGAACAAAGGATTGATTTCAAGACTTAGAATGGAAAGCGAACGCAAGGCGCTTGAAGTCCAGCTGAAAGAAGAGCAGCAAAAGACAAAGGACTTACAAAAAGATATTGAAGATTTAAAAAGCTCAGATAAAAAAATTGAACAGACTGCCCGCGAGAAATACGGCATGACGAAAGAGAATGAGACCATCTACAAAATTTTAATCGACAGCACTAAATGAAAAATGTTGTAAGCACTTTAAAAGAAATTCTGGCAATACATTCACCGACCGGCTACACAATTGAAGTTATAAATCATATTGAATCTCTTTTTAAGGATTCAAAGCTGCACATAAAAAAAACAAATAAGGGTTCGCTGCTTGTTTCGTTTACGGAAAATCCGGAGCTTGTTATTACAGGGCACATTGATACGCTCGGAGCAATGGTAAAGGAAATTAATAAAGACGGCACACTTGTAATTACTGAGCTTGGAAGCTATCCTTTGAATTCATTTGAAGGCGAGTATGTTACAATAAGAAACTCAAAAGGTAAATTTTTCAGAGGAACGTTTTTGCTGAACAATCCTGCTTCTCACGTAAACAGAAAAGTGGGAACCGATGCAAGGTCACTTGAAAATATGTCAGTCAGAATAGATGCTCTCGTATGCGATGATGAACAGGTTAGAAAATTAGGAATTGAAGTCGGCGATTTTATTTTTTACGATACAAGATTTGAAACAACAGATACGGGATTTGTGAAGTCAAGATTTTTAGATGACAAGGCATGCGCAGCAGTAATGATTGAGCTGATTAAAGAATATGCGAAGTCAGGCAAAGCTAAGAATGTAGGATTTTATTTTTCGAATTATGAAGAAGTAGGGCACGGCTCATGCGTGGGCATTCCCTCTTCAACAAAGGAACTGCTTGTACTCGATATGGCTGTAGTGGGTGACGGATGCACAGGCCAGGAAGATGCTGTTTCGATTTGCGTGAAGGATTCATCGGGTCCTTATGATTTCACAGTAAATGAAAAACTTCGTAAGCTTGCGGAGAAAAATAAAATAAATCACGTAATAGATATATATCCCTATTACAACTCTGACGGAAGCGCAGCAGTGCGTTCCGGTTATGATGTTAAAGTAGGGTTAATCGGTCCCGGAGTATCAGCTTCGCACGGAGTAGAACGCACTCACGAAAAGGGACTTGAGGCAACATACAAACTAACAAAAGCATATATAGAAAATTTTTAAAAGTTTTTCCACATTAAATTCAGATGACTCACCTTTATTGTAAATATAAGGCCTGTCATCTTTTTTTATATAAGAAAAGTTTCGATAATGTTTCCCCCTCCTTACTAAGGAGAGCTTGTCCCGCACTTGATGCGGGAGGGCGGTTAAAGGAAAGAGCAATTTTTGTCTGCAAGTTCCCATTAACCCCTCCCTGACCCTCCCCTTAGTAAGGGGAGGGGAGAAGAACTTTATAAGTTAACCACCCCCTACCCCCTCCTTGAAAAGGAGGGGGGTGAAAGACAATTTGTTTTGAAGGGGAACATGTATAAAAAAATTTAAATGTCTGAACAAAAGAAAATAATTTTATCTGGAATGAGGCCGACGGGAGCCCTGCACATTGGGCACTACGTAGGCGCGCTTGAAAACTGGATAACATTGCAGAATGATTATCAGAACTATCATCTGATAGCTGATTATCATACGCTCACAACTTCTCTTGATACAGAGAATGTTTACAAAGATTCGATTGATATGGTAATTGACTGGATTGCATGCGGAATTGACCCGGAGAAGTCCCCTATTTTCAGACAGTCAAAAATAAAACAGCATACTGAGCTTCATCTGATTTTTTCTATGCTGATTACGAAGAATAGATTAGAAAAAAATCCTACACTGAAGGAACAGATACGTGATTTAAAAATGCAGTCTGTATCATATGGACATCTTGGCTACCCTGTATTGCAGTCAGCAGATATTTTATTGTACAAAGGTAATGCAGTTCCCGTCGGCGAAGACCAGGTGCCGCACGTAGAAATTACGAGACACATTGCAGAGCATTTTAATCAGGCATTTGAACTTAACGGAAAGAAAATTTTTCCGATACCTGAACCTAAGATTACGAAGTTTGCAAGACTGCCCGGACTTGACGGCAAGGCAAAGATGAGCAAGTCGCTCGGCAACGGAATTTTACTTTCAGATTCACATGATGAAATAAAAGCAAAGATGAAGAAGGCATTTACCGACCCGGCAAAGCTTAGAAAAGGCGACCCGGGTAATCCCGATATATGTTTAGTTTACTTGTATCATCAGAAATTTAATCCCGAAGAAGAGCCGGAAATAAGAGAAGGATGTCAAAGCGGAACTTTAGGGTGTTTTGATTGTAAAATGAAGTGTGCGGATAAGATAGCAGGACACTTCGCGCCCGTCCGTGAAAAAAGAGCAGAGCTTGAAAAAGATTTAAGTAAAGTTCTTGAAATAGTTGAAGACGGTGAAACACGAGCAAGAAAAGTCGCAGAAGAAACGATGATTGAAGTAAGAGAAGCGATGAAATTCGGTTAGTTTTAATTAACCACATCCCGCTAAAGCGGGACAGGAATTACACGGATTATTTTTACAGATTACACAGATTTTTTTAAAATATATTACAGATTTTGATTATACATAGATAGACTCTGTGTTCTTTGTGAGTAAAATCTGTGAAATCTGTGGTAAATTTAACAGAATTGTAATTTGATTTAGTATAAGCAATATTTGTTATTCCGCAGAAAATTTCCTTTGAAAATTGGCTAAAAACGCAGAAAAAGATAAACAATTACAGGAAGAATTAAAGAAAAACGGCGAAATCCCCAAACATGTTGCAATCATTATGGACGGCAACGGAAGATGGGCGAAATCAAAGGGCTATAACAGGGTGTTCGGGCATAAGGAAGGTGTTAATTCTGCAAGAGATATTGTTGAAGCATGCGTTGAGTTAGGCGGTATTAAATACCTGACTCTTTATACTTTCTCAACAGAAAACTGGAAGAGACCGAAGAATGAAGTTTCAGTCCTGATGACATTACTGATTAAAGCAATCAGAGGCGAGACAGAGAGGCTCCATCAAAACGGGGTAAGACTTATTGCATCGGGAAATCTTGCAACGCTTCCTGATAAAGTTATGGCCGAGCTGAACGACTGTATGGAATATACAAAGCATAATAAAAGATTAACTCTCAATCTTGCTTTGAGTTATAGCGGAAGATGGGATATAGTTAATGCAGTTAAGAACATAGCAAAAGATTACAAGAACGGAAAAATAACACAGACAGATATTAACGATGAATTATTTTCGGATTACCTTGTAACAAAATCAATTCCGGACCCTGATTTAATGATACGCACAGGCGGCGATTACAGGATAAGTAATTTTTTATTATGGCAGCTGGCCTACTCTGAAATTTATATAGATACAATTTACTGGCCGGATTTCAAAAGAAACAGTTTTTACAAAGCAATAGCAGAATATCAAAAACGCGAACGAAGATTCGGTCTTGTAAGCGAACAAATACAAAAGAAATAAACAAAACTTAATGCTCAACCACAGAAAAGTATTTTTATATTTATTATCGTTATTCATTTTTTCTTCCCTCTTATTTTCAGCTGAAAATATTTACTCGCAAACAGGCCCGCCTGTATATAAAATTGTAAGTATAAACACCAAGGGTAACAAAAATTACGATTCAAAAACAATTGTTTCATACACAGGTCTTCAGGTCGGACAGGAAATAGGAGTTCCGTCAGAAGAAACAAGAGATGCAGTAAAGAAGTTATGGAATCTCGGCTTATTTTCAGATATTAAAATTTACATAGATAAAAAATTCGGTACAGATGCTTACTTAGTTGTTGAAGTTGCAGAGTATCCAAGAATAGAATCTATAGAAATCACCGGCAACGATGATATGAGTACAAAGGATTTAGAATCCAAAATTAATTTAGTTAAGGGTGAAGTTATAACCGATCAGAAACTTAAAGATGTAGAATACAATCTCGGGAAATACTATGCAGATGAGGGTTATGCGCTTGCTACAATAAAGACCGATATGCTTGTATCTGCCAGCAATGAAGCAAGAATAAGAGTAAAGATAAATGAGGGCAAGAGCTTAACAGTAAGAAATATCAATTTTCAGGGAAACACCATCAAGTCAGGTGACCTGAAAGATGCCATGAAGGAAACTTCCGAAAAAGTGTGGTGGAAATTCTGGGAAGGCGCTAAGTTTGATAAGAAAAAATTTGAAGAAGATAAAAAATCCATTATTAATCTCTACAAAGAAAAAGGATACAAGGATGCAACTATAGTTGATAACGGGTTGAAGGACGAACTGAAGATAGATGCCGCAAAAGAAAATGTTAACATTTTAATTAAAATTGACGAGGGTAAAAAGTTTTATATAAACAACATAAAGTTTGAAGGAAATAAGCTATACAGTGATTCTCTTTTAAAAGGAAAGTTAGGCCTTAAAAAAGGTGACGTTTACAACATAAAAAAATTACAGCAGAATATTTTTAACAATGAGTCTGAAACAGACATTAGCTCAACATACCTCGATAACGGGTATCTTGCATTCAATGCTGATATAGACGAAAAAGTTGTCGGTGATAATAAAGTAGATTTAAAAATAAAAATAACTGAGAATAATCCTTTCAAATTTGGACTGGTAAACTTTGACGGCAACGATAAAACAAAAGATAAGGTTTTAAGAAGAGAATTGTACTCTATTCCCGGAGATTTTTTTACAAAGAGCTCTGTAAAAAGAAGTATGGAACAGTTAAGAGCGCTGAACTATTTCAATCCTGAAAAACTGAATTACGATATTTCTTTGGCAAACGATTCCACCGTGAATATGAAATACATTGTTGAAGAACGTTCAAGCGACCAGTTCAATGCTTCAGTCGGTTACAGCGGAAGTTTTGGTATTACAGGTTCATTAGGACTTACATTTAATAACTTTGATATTGCAGAACCTCTTTCAGGCGGTGCCGGACAGATTTTAAACTTCAACTGGCAGTTTGGTGAAGGCGGTACTTACAGAACTTTCTCTATCGGATTTACTGAACCTTGGCTTTACAATACACCCACATCACTCGGTGTGAATTTATATGATACGAGACAAAATTATTCGTATGACATCCGTGAAACAGGAGCATATGTAACAATAGGAAGAAGATTAAAATGGCCCGATGATTTCTTCAGAGTTGATTATCAGGTTAAGTATCAGAAAACAGATGTAATAAACGGTGATAATTATTATCAGACAGGTGTAAGAGACCAGATTGCACTTAAACAGATTTTAACACGTTCATCTGTGTTTGATCCTGTCTTCCCTACTTCGGGTACAAAGTTTCAGTTATCGACTGAGTTATCAGGCGGACCTTTCTTACCAGGTAACACAGAATACATAAAAAATATTTTTACTATCGATGCATATGAAGCACTAACACGAGACAGAAAATTAGTTTTATATTCAAACTTCAATTTCTCTTTTATTAATTCACTCGCAGACGATAAATATTTGCCGCCAACTGAAGTATTCTACATGGGCGGTAACGGTTTAACATACAACACAATTTCACTAAGAGGTTACGATGATAGAAACGTAGGACCAAAATCAACAAGCAATAGTCCTATCGGAGGTAAAGTCGCAGTAAAATACTCAGCAGAGTTAAGATACGCATTATCATTAGATCCTCTGCCGATTTTTATTCTTGCATTTGCTGATGCAGGTAACGTATGGGGAGATATTAAAAAAACTGACCCGTTTGATTTAAGACGTTCAGTCGGATTTGGTACAAGACTTTTATTGCCGGCAGTTGGTTTGGTAGGATTTGACTTCGGTTACGGCTTTGACAGACTTATTGAAGACAAGCAGGACCCGAAATGGTTATTCCACTTCCAGTTTGGAAGAGGATTTTAATTTTAATTTTAATAATTTAATAAATACTTAAGGAGAATTATTCTTTGAAAACATCAGTAATAAAAATGGCATTTGCCTTCGCCGCATTGTTAATTTTAATAGGAGCGGGAAAATCTTACTCTCAGGCAAAAGTAGCATTTGTGGATAGCGAAGTTATATTGAAGCAGTTACCTGAATCGCAAAAAATTCAGAAAGACATGGAAGCTATGCAGAAAGTTTATCTTGATACAATAGCTGCCAAAGAAAATGATTTGAAGACACAGGCTGAAAACTTCAAAGCAAAATACGAAGATGCTCAGAAGAAAGTTGAATCAGGTCAGATTAAAGGTGAAGCTGAACTAAAAGCCCTTAATGAAGAAATGCAAAATCTTCAAAGAGAAATTCAGACAAACGGTGAGGCTTTAGATAATTACAAACAAAAAGTTCAGAACGATTTGCTTTCAAAACAGCAGGAGCTTTTTAAACCGGTAAGAGATAAAGTTACAAAAGCAATCGAAGATGTTGCAAAAGATATGAAAATAAATTTTGTATTTGATAAAGCTAACGGAGCTTTAATTTACGGAGATAAAGAATCAGATATTACCTTTAAAGTTTTAGATAAACTAAAATAATTTTTTTATTTGAATCTATATATCCTGTTTTAAAAATTAAAATATTACCATGGCTAAATTAAAAATTGTTTTATTTTTTATAGTTGTATTGATAGGATACTCATCCCTCGCTTCTGCTCAGACAAAGGTAGGATATATAGATTCAAAAAAAATTATTGATGCTATGCAGGAATCAAGAGATGCCAAGACAAGACTTGATAACCAGGTAACAGAATGGCAGCTTGAGCTTACAAGATTGCAGGACAGCTTAAAAATTATTAAGGATGATTACGATAAGAAAAAACTGATTCTGACTGACGCATTAAAAACTCAGTTTGAAACCGATATAAAGAGACTTGATGATGCAATTACAAATTTTAAAGTTCAGAAGTTCGGCGAGAATGGCGAATACTTCCAGAAGCAGGTTGAGTTTATGAAACCTGTTCAGGATAGAATTTTTCTTGCTATAGAAAAAGTTGCCAAGGAAGACGGCTTTGATTATGTTTTCGATAGAAGCAGTGAAATACTTCTTTTATATGTAAACGAGAAATACGATTTAACTGCAAAGGTACAAAAAATTGTTGAAGGCAAATAAATTGCTTTATATTTAAGTGTTCTACTCAAAAGTTATAAATGAAACTATCAGAGATTGCAAAAATATTAAATGCTGATTTCGATAAATCGAAAGACATTGAAATAAAAAGAATCTCAAAGATAGAAACTTCCGAATTAGGCGATATTTCTTTTATCGCTAATCCCCAATACGAAAAATATTATCAGACTACAAATGCTTCGGCATTGATCGTTAACAAAGATTTCACTCCGGAAATTTTAAGAGATGAAATTACTTTGTTAAAAGTTGATGACTCCTATAACTCATTTGTGAAAATTCTTGATGAGTTTTCCAATGGATTTACCTCAGATAAAACCGGCATTTCTGATAAAGCATCAATAGAAAAAAATTGTATTTTAGGCAAAGATATTTTTATTGATGACTTTGTATCAATCGGTGATAACTGCACCATTGGAAATAATGTGAAAATTTTTTCCAACTGCTCGATTGGTGATAACGTAAAAATTTCAGATGGCACTACAATTTACTCAGGAGTTACAATTTATAACGATTGTGAGATTGGAAAGAACAATATAATTCATTCCAATACAGTAATAGGAAGTGACGGCTTCGGTCAGGCAAGACAGAATGACGGTTCATTCAAAAAAATTCCGCAGATTGGAAATGTTGTTACTGAGGAAGATGTTGAAATAGGAAGCAACTGTTCAATAGACAGAGCGACTTTAGGAGAAACGAGAATATGCAAAGGTGTAAAGCTGGATAATCAGATACAAATAGCGCACAATGTTATCATAGGAGAAAATACAGTTATTGCAGCGCAGACAGGTGTTGCAGGCTCAACTAAAATCGGCAAGAGATGTATGATTGGCGGGCAGGCAGGAATAGTAGGACATATAGAAATTTGTGATGATGTAATCATCGGCGCTTCAGTAGGAGTATCAAAATCTATTACTAAACCCGGTGTTTATTTAGGATACAGAGCTAAGCCGCAGTCAGAAGATTTGAAACAGGAAGTAAGAATAAGAAATCTCGATAAGCTCGAAAAAAGAATTAAAGAACTGGAAACAATTATAAAAAATTTTACCCCAAAATAAGAGATGTTTGAAAAACAACGAACAATAAAAAATGCGATTACACTTTCCGGTGTTGGATTACACACTGGAAATAAATCGAACATGACTTTCAAACCTGCTCCCGAAGATTTCGGAATCAGATTTAAAAGAACTGACATAGAAAATTCACCTGAAATTCCGGCAGATGTTGACCACGTAACGGATTTATCACGTGGAACAACAATCTCTGTTGACGGAGTAGAAGTGCATACAGTTGAGCACGTGCTTGCCGCAATTATGGGATGTGAAGTTGATAATCTTTTGATTGAGCTGGATTCAAACGAAGTACCTATTATGGATGGCAGCGCAAAAGCTTACGTTGAGACTTTACAGAAAGCAGAGTTTGTTGAGCAGAGCGCAAACAAAGATTATTTAATAATTGAAGATACAGTTCACTATCAGGATACAAAGAACAATGTTGATATAGTTGCGCTTCCTTTGAAAGATGACTTCAGAGTTTCGGTAATGATTGATTTTAACAACCCTGCTTTAGGCGTTCAGCATACGGGATTGTTCAGCATGCAGAAAGAGTTTGCAGAGGAGTTTGCTCCATCCAGAACATTTTGCTTCTTAAGCGAAGTCGAAATGCTGAGAGCAAATAATCTTATCAAGGGGGGCGATATTGATAATGCAATAGTAATAATGGATATGGATTTATCTGATGAAGATTTTGAAAGCATGAAGAAAAGATTAGGCATTGAAAAAAGTGTTATCATGGGTTCAAACGGAATTTTAAACAACAAAGATTTAAGATATAAAAACGAACCTGCAAGACATAAGCTTCTGGATTTAATCGGTGACATGGCTTTAATCGGTGCTCCTATTAAAGGTCAGATACTTGCAGCACGTCCCGGGCACAGAGCAAACGTTGAGTTTACAAAAATGCTGCGCAAGCTTTATCTTCAAAAGAAGCTTGAGAAGAAATATCAGATGATGAAGTCAGCAAAAGGTGTTTATGATATTGAAGCTATCTTAAAAATTCTTCCTCACAGATATCCGTTTGTAATGGTTGATAAAATCATTGAGATTGAAATGGGAAAAAGAATTGTCGGAGTAAAAAATGTAACTATAAATGAGCCGTTCTTTCAGGGACATTTCCCGGGAAAACCTGTTATGCCCGGCGTTATGATAATAGAAGCAATGGCTCAGACAGGATGTATTTTAATTTTGAATGAAATCGGCGATACATCAAATAAGCTTGGTTACTTTGCATCAATTAAAGATGCTAAGATGAAAAAACCTGTTGTACCCGGTGACCAGTTAGTGATTGAAATGGAACTGCTTTATTTCAGAAGCGGTATATGCAAGCTGAAAGGTAAGGCTTACAAAGGATACGTCGGCGGCGAAGTCGCATGTGAAGCAGAAATTACTGCTGCAGTTGTAGATAGATAAAAATTAAATCAATTTTGTATAAATAAAAAAGGCTATGAAAAATTTTCATAGCCTTTTCTTTTTATATAGAAAATAATTTGTTATTTATTGGTTAATGCTTCAACTCCCGGAAGTTTTTTGCCTTCTAAGAATTCAAGTGATGCTCCGCCGCCTGTTGATACGTGTGAAACTTTTTCATCCAGTCCTGCTTTTGCAATTGCGCTGGCTGAGTCTCCCCCGCCGATAATTGTTATTGCGCCTTTATCCGTTGCATCAGCTAAAGCTTTAGCAATTTGGAATGTTCCTTTTGCAAAGTTATCCATTTCGAATACTCCCATAGGTCCGTTCCAGATAATCGTTTTTGAATTTGAAATTTCGTCGCTGAAAGTTTTTATTGTATCAGGCCCGATATCCATTCCCATCCATTCGTTATGGTCATCAGGCAAAGCATCTGCTTTAAATACTTTTGATTCGGCAGTATTCTCAAATTTATCTGCGTAAACAACATCAGTTGGAAGTAATAATTTTTTATTCGATGACTTCGCTTTTTCAATCAACTCTTTTGCAAGTTCAACTTTATCTTCTTCTAAAAGCGATTTGCCGATATTATATCCCAAAGCTTTATAGAATGTAAACATCATCCCTCCGCCGATTAAAATCGAATCAGCCTTTGTCATTAAATTTTGTATAACGTCTATCTTCCCTGAAATCTTCGAACCGCCTAATATAGCACACAAAGGTTTTTGCGGATTATCAATAGCATCGGCAAGATAATTCAGTTCTTTTTCCATCAGATATCCTGCTGCGCATTCCTTAATGTAATGAGTAACGCCTTCAGTTGAAGCATGTGCTCTGTGTGCAGTGCCGAACGCATCGTTTACATATATATCACCATAAGATGCGAGCTTTTTTGCAAACTCTGCATCATTTTTTTCTTCCTCTTTATAGTATCTTAAATTTTCAAGTAATAATATATCACCGTCTTTCATTTCATTAATCATCTTGGGAACGTTTTCTCCTATACAATCATCAGCAAAAAATATTTTTCTTTGTAACTGATTTGATAAAAATTCGGCTACCACATCTAGTGAGTACTTCGGATTTTTTTCTCCTTTTGGTCTGCCAAGGTGACTCATGAGTATGCACTTTCCGCCGCGTGTGCAGATTGCAGCAATTGTGGAAAGAGATTCCATTATTCTTTTCGGGTCGGTAATTTCGCGGTTTGCGTCAAGCGGGACATTAAAATCAACTCTTACAAGTATTCTGTTTCCTTTAATTTTCTTTTGTTCGATTAAGTCGTTAATAGTGAGTTTGTTCATAGAAGTGTGTTGAAATTATGAAAATTAAAAATACTTATTCTAAAAAAGAAAATATATGGAGAAATGAATGAAAACCAAAGCCTGCGGTGAATTTCCGCAGGCTTACTATTAAAATCAGATATGATTTACCTGGATTGAAACCCTTACGCCGGAACCTGAGTTATAAAAATTCTTATAACCGTAATAATCTAAAAATCCATCTCTAATTGTATAAGCATACGCAGTATAATTTACTTGTGAGAGCGATAACGATTGAATAATGAACCTGCCGTCAGGATCTGTTACGCCAATTGTTTTAATAAAAGTTTCTCCCTGATAAATATCAATGTATGCCTTACAAACAGCCGGAGAAATTCCTACAGGTGTTAATTTCCAGACATAAAATTCCAGATCTGCGGCCCGGGTATTTTCTGAAATGTTTTCAGCTGCAGGTAAAGTTAAATCCCGGGAATTTTCTATGGGATTTGAGCATCCCGAAACCAACAAAACAAAAACTAAGAAAGAGGTAAGGGTTAGGGATAAGATGTAATGAAAAGTTTTCATATTCACTCCTAAAATAGTTTGTAACAATAATAGAGAATTCAAAAGTAAAATTACTTTTGCCGTTACTTATGAGAGTTATATGAGAGTGTTATAGATTGAAGGTTAATTTTGAGAGTAAGGGAAACACCGAATATAAATTATGAGAGTTATACAACAAGAGGATATTACCAATTGCGGATAAAAGCGGGGCTTTGCAGATATATTGTAATACGAAGTAAAAATTTAAAAGTTTTACTTTATTAACACCATTCTTTTAATGTCTCTGAAATCAATTGTTTCTAACTGATAGAAATATACTCCTGAAGATAATTTTGAAGCATCAAAACTGAATTCGTACCGGTCAGGCTCAAGCTGACTATTAACCAGAATTGAAACTTCTCTTCCTACTACATCAAATATTTTTAATGTAACAAATGACTGCTTAGGAATTGAGAAACTTATTTTTGTAACAGGATTAAACGGGTTCGGATAATTTTGTGATAACTTATATTCATTTGGAATTGAACCTGCAACAGGTGTTACACCCACAAAAAGAAAAGACTGTATGTTATCAATGAATACATTGTTTCCATAGCTGCTGTAAGCAGTAAACTTTACTTTGTTCGTTCCTAAAGGAAGCGGTAGAATTTTCGTTGCCCACTCACCATTTGAAGGAGCAGTGTATTCTCCGCTGCCTGATGCAGTTGTTAAATTATTAGAGCTGTTAATTCCCACCTGGGGTGTTTGCGTTGCAAATAAAGTTTTAAGTGAAATCCAGCTTGCACCATTGTCAGTTGATGTAAACACTCCGACTGAATCATTTGCCAATATGCCGCCGCCATCAACATAAAACCTGTATGCATAATCAAATTTTATATAATATGGTCCAGCTCCTATAGGAGGAAATTGATTGCTGATTAAAGACTGTGTTGTCCCAAAATCTGCAGACCAGAATTTAAACCTTGCTGACCCTGCACCTGTTCCAAAAGCGCTTGGTGTTTCCCTTGACCAGTATAATGCTCCTGCGTATTCCAGGCTCCAATATAAAGGCGGAAAATTTGTCTCAGCAAACGGCTGGTTTAACTGCAGAAGACCTGTGCGTTTAAATGTTATCTGCCTGTCAGGAGCTGTTGAATTTAATGAATCTCCCAAAGCATATGCTCTTGCTCTCCAGACTCCCGTAGATGAATCTCCGGCAGCTATACCTAAGCCTGATAGAATACTATCCAGACGTGAAACTCTTATCGAGCAATTAGTATCCAATCCTGAATTATCTGAAGTCAATTTTATTGTCGGAGGTTCTGAGTAAGTTCCGGAGTTTTTAAATAACCATTTGTAAGTTACGCCCGGACCTGATTTTCTCCATGAAAAAGTTATCAAACTTGTATCAACAGGCGAAGTTAAAATTGTTAGAGGACTCACAGGACTAACTAACGCAAATGGTGAGAGTGAAGCCTGCTGCCTTCTTAATGTGATTGTACGCGGTCCGTTGGTCGCTTTTATAGAATCTGTTCCGGGAGCACCAGCTCCTTTATATGCCCACACATCCCACTGACCGGCTGCAGAATCTGTTGCAGAGCCGTTATTGGTAAACCCGTTCGAAGCAAGAATATTATCTAATGCACCTAATGTTGTACTTATTGAATTTGTTGTTGAAGAAATAATTATTCTTCTCGGGGGAACTGCAGGGTTTCCAAAAATAAATTTGTACGAAGCTCCTGCCCCAGATGTATCCCATGATATAGTCACAGGTGTTGAAGAACCCGCTACTGTAACTATCCTTACATCAGATAAAGGCGACTGAAGATTGAATGCATTTAACTGTCTGTTTACAGCCGGTGGAATAATGAACGCATCGATTTCATTTCCTGATGAACCGAAATTACCTATGAGAGTTACTGACCCGTTTGAAGTATTGCATCGATATAATTTTCCTGCATCAGTATATGCGGCTAAAAAAAGTGAATCAGTCTCGGGGTCAAATGCCATTCCCTGAGCATAATTTATTGTGATTCCAAGGGCACCAATTAAAGTAGCTGCACCTGTAGTTTTGTTAATTAAATTAAGCGATGAAGTAGTTACATCGCAGCTGTACATTGCTCCTGAATTGTTTATTGCTATATCTATTGGAAATGTACTTCCAGTCATTGATGCTGCCTGAGTAGTAAGCGCACCGGTTGCAAGGTTAACTGTATATAATCTTCCTGACGCACCATCTGTTGATACTACATACATTACACTTGTATTTTTATCCCAAGCCATACCCGTAACAATATGGCCCGTACCAAGTCCTGATAGAGGCGCTATAGTACTTATGTTACCTGAAGCTGTGTCTATAGTAACCAGGTTTCCTGCGCCGGGTGCCGTGTATTCTAATGCGTAATAAATTCCTGATGTACTTCTCGCTGCTCCGAAAAGGGACCTCGATGAAGAAAAAAGCATGGTAAGACTTCCCGGTGTATTTAAAAATGATTTTACTACCCCTGTAGAACCATTTAATGCATCACCAAACCATCTACTCATATAACTCTGAACTGATGCGGATGGTTCTATATTAATTTGTTTACCCGGATTTGGATCTCTTAGAGCTGAATATATATTTTTATTCTGGGAAAATGAAATTCCGGAAATTGAAAGGACTATGACTGTAAGTAATAATATCGTAAAAATTCTCATAGAGCTATAACTTAGGGGTATTTAGGTAAATAATAGCGAAGAAAATATTAAATCTCAATCTAATATCCCTGTGCTAATATCTCTGTGCAAAAATACCTGTGTAAATATTTCTATGCCAAAATAAAAAAGCCCGTGCGTTCTTCACACACGGGCTTTACTAAAAATATATTTAAAGAATAATTACTTCACAAGCATCATTCTCTTTACATCGGTGAAATCAGCTGCTTGCAGCTTGTAGAAATATACACCTGATGCTAAAGTTGAAGCGTTGAAATCAACTGAATATACATTTGGAGTCATTTCCTGATTTACTAAAGTTACAACTTCTCTTCCGAGCATATCATAAATCTTTAATGTTACAAATGATTGTTTTGGAATTGAGAAATTGATCTTTGTTGTCGGGTTGAACGGATTTGGATAGTTCTGGTTCAACTCAAATTTATCAGGTGTTAAAGAAATAGGAGTACTGATTCCTGATATTCCGCCTGAAGTAACGTTATCAATATATAAGTTATTACCGTATGCGCTCTTTGCAATAAATCTAACTTTATTGGTTCCCACAGGCATTGCATAATATTTATTTGCCCACTGAGCTGCAGTTGGTGTAAATTGTGATGTAGATGAAACTGTTGACATTATAGGTGTAGAGTTTGAACCTGATGTCAAAGAAGTAGACTGATACATACCTACTAATCTTGTCCAGGTTGTACCTGCATCTGTTGAAGTTTCGATTACGCATGAATCAATTGCAGTAGCTGAATAATAAGCTGCGGCAACATCAAATTTTAAATAGTTAAGATTTGCAACTACAGGTGGAAATGTATTTGATGTTAATGTTTGCGGACCTGTTGTAGCAGTTGCTGTCCAGAAATCATATTTAGCTGAAGCTGTACTTCCTGTAGCACCGGTTGTTGCTCTTGTCCAGTATTGTGTTCCTGCACCGTCTAATGTCCAGAATAATGGCGGGAAAGCAGCATCTTCAAAAGTTTGATTCAATGGAAGCAATCCAACTCTTCTTAAAGTAATTTGTCTGTCAGGTGCAGTTGAGTTTAAAGAGTCTGTTGAATATGCTCTTACTCTCCATGTTCCTGTTACGGAATCTCCGGGAGCTACACCCAATGTTGCAAGTAAGCTATCTGCCTGAGAATTTCTTAATGTAAGTGTTGTTCCAAGTCCTGCGTTATCTGCAAGTAATCTTACTGTTGCAGGATCTGAATATGTTGCACCTTGTTTAAAGAGCCATCTGTATGTTGCACCTACGCCGGCTGAACCCCATGAAATTGTTACAGGTGATGGATCAGCAGGAGATGTAATGATTGTGATACCTGATGCAGGAGCAGTTAAAGCAAATGGAGACAATGTAACTTGTTGTCTTCTTAAAGTAATTGCTCTTGGTCCGTTTGTTGATTTTAATGAATCGGCACCTGAAGCTCCGGGACCTTTATATGCCCAAACATCCCATTGACCAACAGCTGAATCGGATGCAGAACCGTTATTTGTAAATCCGTTAGCTGCAAGAAGTATATCTAATGCACCTAAAGTTGTTGTAATAGAATTTGTTGTACCAGAAGGAATTGTAAATCTTCTTGGTGTTGTTGTCGGATTACCAAATACAAATCTGTATGTTGCACCTGTTGCTGATGTATCCCATGTAATTGTTACAGGAGTTGATGAGCCCGGTACAGTTACAATTCTTGCTCCTGCTGTAGGAGTTTGTAAATTGAACGGACTTAAAGGAGGAGCAACTGAACTTCCAAGGTCAATAATAATTACTCTATCAGGAGTACCTTGAACTAATCCGACCCATGTTCTCTTGCCGGGAACCAAATTTGTAACAACTTCACCGCCGCCTGATGCAAGCGGAGCACCTGTTGTTAATGGAACTGTAATATTAATTGGAGACCCAATTTGAGCGAGTGTAACAGCATTGTATTGTACTAATGCTGTACCTGTATTGGATGTTGGTGTCTGGTCTGTTCCAATCCATAGATAAGGACCTGTTGGGTTTGAATCATAACCAACTGAATATAAACCTGAAGCTGGTGTTGTAATTGACGCACCCGGAATGTTCACTCCGTTTGTATCAACGCATACTAACGGACCTGTGAAGGATGTTGTTCCTACCCAGAAACCGTTTCTTACAGGATCCCAGCAAAGTGCTCTTAAAGTTGCTGCACCACTGCATGTGATTGTCTTTACTACAGTTTTAGTAGCAGTATCAACACCGAAAATCTGGTTCGTTGTATTTACACCCCAGAGAAGACCTTTTGCAAAAGCCATATCTCTGAATGAACCTGTAGAGCCTGAAACAGTAAAAGAGTCTATTAATGTCCAGTTAGCTCTGATTCTGTAAAATTTATTTGCATTGAATTGGCTGATGATATAATATGAACCTGTCCACACAACTCCATAGGAAACTGCGTTTCCGGGTGTAAGAGAGTCAACATTATAATTTCCAATCAAGTCGCCAATGGCATCAAGATAGCTGCTATTAACCACCGGCTTCGAAGACGTAATACCGCTAACGAGAGAAGAAGGGTTAACGTCATTTAAAACTGAAGGTCTGATTTTACTATCCTGAGAATTTGCATTTAAAGCAAAAGCCAAAAAAGCAAACAACAATAAAAAAGTTTTTGAAAATTTCATAAATTTTCCTTTCTTAGTTTTAATTTGGTTTAGATGGGGTTTAATAAAATTGAGTATTTATTTTTTTTAATGCAATAGTAAAAAAAAGTTAAATTTTACTAACTGATTTTTTTTTAAAATTTGAATTAACAACAGCCTTTTATTAAAGGGTAAAAAAAAAGCCCTGCAAGCTCTTCGCCTGCAGGGCTTTCAAAATATATTTAATAAGAACTTCTTCTTATTTAATTAAGGACATTTTCTTTACTTCAGAGAAATTACCTGCTTCGAGTTTATAGAAATAAACGCCTGAAGCTAAGTTTGAAGCATTGAAATTATAATTATGTTGTCCTGCATTCAGGTTACCATTTACTAATGTGGCAACTTCCTTACCAAGCATATTGTAAACTTTCAGAGTTACAAATCCGTTTTGTGGAATTGCAAAGCTGATGCTTGTTGTCGGGTTGAATGGGTTAGGATAGTTTTGTGATAATGAATAGTTATCAACAACTGTATTTGGATTTGTTACACCAGATGCTGTACCGCCGTATTTAGAAATACCACCCAATGATTTTACAGCATATAAATATGGACTTCCTGTTCTTGCTGTTGTAATGTGATAGTAGTTTCCACCTGCTGGTGAAGTATAAGCTACTGTCCAAGCTGCACCATTGTTTGTTGTAACGTTAACTGTTGTTGCTTGTCTGGTCATGAATACTTTTGTATTGGAAGGTGTAATACCACTAATGTTACCTGTGCCGATAGATGTCATTGCTGACCAGCTGGTACCGCCGTTTGTTGTTGTGTTTAACTCAGCACCGCCTAAATAACCATTGGTTGGGCTTGAGAAATATAAAGAATAACCGTTAGCCTGGATAGCTGTACCTGCTGTCCAGCTTGTTCCAAAGTTAGTTGTTTTGTAAACGTTTGTGGTGTTTGTACCGATCCAGACATTATCACCAAGACCTGTCATAGCATTGTTCCAGCCGGCAGCAGTTGTTGTAATGTTTTGACCTGTTGAATCCCAGTTAGCGCCGCCGTTTGTTGTTCTCCAAACTTGTAATCTGCCGCCTACAGGGTCACCATACATAATACCGTTGTTAGCATCTTTGAAATAGAAACCGTCCATGAAACCACCGGTTTGTGTGAATACTTGTGTCCAGTTTGTACCGCCGTTTGTTGTTCTGTAAACAAATGTAGCACTAGCTGAAGATGAAGTTGTGATAGCAGTTGTTGCGCTGATACCCCAGATACAATACTGGTCATTTGCATCAGGAGATGTAACTGCTGCCCATGTACCGCCGTTTGTTGTTCTTAAAACTTTACCACCTGCACCGGCAATCCAGGCATTGTTTATGTCAGGAGCTGAAACAGAATATAAAGCTGTTGTAACACCTGATGTTTGTTCGTACCATGTTGTAGGATCAGGAGCAGGAGCTGCTGTTCTTTCAATTGTAATCATATCAAGAGAAATGATATTACTATTGTTACCTGATGGTCCGCCACCAACAACGCAATATCTGATTGCAAATCTTCCGTTAGCTGATGCTGTAGGAGCTCTGAAACCTTTTCTTGAATAGTTACCTGAGATGTCTGTTAAGAATCTACCTAATTCTGTCCAGCTGCCTTCAGGTACTGAATCGTTAGCAGAGTACATTACTCTGATTGAATCCGGATAAGGATTTGCTGCCGGTGATCTTTGGAAGAAATATAATGAGTCACCTGCTTGAATACCACCGGCTAATCTTGGAAGAACTAACCAGCTATCAATGTTGTTTGTTCCTGTAACTACGTTATAGTTTGCATAAACGCATCCTGTTGCAGGACCATTATATGCAGGAATTGTTGTACCGTCACCTTGGAACCACGTAGCTGTAAGACCTTGTGCGCCCGTACCTCTGTAGTATGGTTTGTATCCTCTTGCTTTTAATGATGTTGTATCGTTAGCACCATTTAAGCTGTCAACATATACAACTGTTCCAGCTGAAAAAACTTGTGGATATACATGTTGTGCGTTATCGTAATTCTCAGGAGCAGTTTTAGACACACCCGGTTCATTTGAACCAATGTTAAAGCCTAAAAATATTCCTAACGATAAAACTAGTACAATAAAAGTTGGAATGAGTTTTGATTTCATTTTAATCCTTTTTCCTTTTTTGATTAAATAAATAGTAAAAATAATGTTACGTTAAATTGTCGTTTTTAATTTCATTTGTCAATGAAAAAAAAGTTATATTCTAAACTGTTTTCAATAAAAAAGCCTATCCAACTATTACAGTTGAATAGGCTTTTAAAACTATAACAAATGATTATTATTTTACAAGCATCATTTTCTTTGTTTCAGCAAAGTTGTTTGATTCAAGTCTGTAGAAGTAAACACCGCTTGAAAGAGCAGCAGCATTGAATTCAACAGAATAACTTCCTGTTGTCATGTTTCTGTTTAACAAGGTTGTTATTTCTTTACCCGAAATATCATAAACTTTCAGCGTTACAAATCCATTTTGTGGAATTGAGAAGCTAATTAAAGTTGAAGGGTTGAATGGATTTGGATAGTTTTGGCTTAAAGAATATTCTTTAGCAATTGTACTGTTAAGCGATGGAATAACTGTTATTCCGCCGGCATTTGAGTTACAGAATGCTAATAATGTAGCCAAAGTTCTTCTTAAGCCCATTCCTAATGAATTAGCAGCGCTGCCGCCTGTGTTCTGATAGTATCTTGGATCCTGGAAGCAGGTTACTACGTTGTAGTTTGGCTGTACTCTTCCTATTGCAGCAAGTGTATCAGCTGCTGTATGTCCGGTGTATCCTAAAATCGGAACACTTCCGTTTGTTGTTGATGCCCCGTCAGGATAATAGTTATTTGCATTTGCAATACTATCTGTTACTGAAGGAGTTGTTGTGTTAAATACTATTTTTAGTGTGGCTGAAGCATTGTCAACTCTGTATATAATACCGAGTGCGTTTGCGAAATCTGCATCAAGGCCTGCGCTTCCTGTTCTTTGGTAATTATATGCTTCATCACCACCCATTAAAATAAGATTTTTCTTGTTGGCAGGCGTACCTGAGTTTAACCAGTTCATTAAGTTTACTCTTGCTGCTCTTCCAAGGTATCTGGTAGTAATTGTATTGAATGCAACTTCTGCTACGATAATTGTTTTATATGAGCTTAAGTTAGCCGGTAAAGTTGAGTTTGTGTCGAAAGTTGCAACATCAAAAGTTGAGATTAATGATGGTAAATATTTTACAAGTGAATCTCTGTTTGCTTTTGTTGTTGTTGCACCGCCTAATACTGTATCATGAACTAATACTAAAGTTGTTGGTGTTGGTGGTGCAGGCAGATCACCTAAATCTACTACGAAAACTCTGTCAGGTGTTCCTTGTACTAATCCGACCCATGTTTTCTTTCCGGGAACAAGATTTGTAACAACTTCACCGCCGCCTGATGCTAATGGTGCGCCTGTTGTAAGAGGAACTGTGATATTTAACGGTGAACCAACCACAGCTAATGTACCTGCATTGTATTTTACTAATGCTGTACCTGTTGTTGATGTTGGTGTCTGGTCTGTACCTATCCAGATAAATGAAGTTGCTTGTGAACCGTTGTTTTCATAACCTGCAGAATATAAACCTGATGCAGGTGTTGTGATTGATGCACCCGGAATATTTACACCGTTTGTATCAACGCATACTAATGGACCTGTGAATGATGTTGTTCCTACCCAGAAACCATTTCTGTATGGGTCCCAAGTTAAAGCTCTTAATGTAGCTGCGCCACTGCATGTGATAGTTTTTACCACTGTTTTGGTGGCAGTATCAACACCAAAGATCTGGTTAGTTGTGTTTACACCCCAGAGTAAGCCTTTTGCAAAAGCCATATCTCTGAATGAACCTGTGCTACCTGTAACTGTGAAAGAGTCAATTCTTGTCCAAGCTCCGGTAAATCTATAAAATTTATTAGCATTGAACTGACTGACGATATAGTATGAACCTGTCCATACAACACCGTAAGCAACTGCACTTCCTGGTGTCAGAGAGTCCACATTGTGGTTTCTTAAAAGATCTCCGACAGCTTCTACAGAATTTGCATTAACATGACCCTTGATGTAGTGAGAGGACGACCAAGGATTAACTTCCGTAGAAATTGAACTAGAGTTATCTTGAGCAAATGCATTGAATGCAAAAGCAAGTAACATTACAGACAAGAAAGTAATTTTTCTCATTGTGTATTTTTATTTTGGTTAAATAAGTTTGTAAAAATGTTTTTTATTATAAACAAAAATAGTCCACCCCGAATAAATCAGAATGGACTTCTATTAAAAAAATTTATATAATATTAGAGTATAGTATTTACGTACCAGTAAATTCACCTATGGATTCCTTTCTTGAGTACTTATTTTAGAGGTACTACAATTTTAGAAAAAAATAGGTATAAAGCAATAGTAAAAAAGAGATTTTGAATTTTAGAAGAAAGCCTTTTTTTATAATAATTTTATTTAAAATCAATAAAAAAACCCGTACCGGATAAACCGGAACGGGCTTCTTAATTAATTAATACTGATTAAATCGTTTTCTTATTTCACTAACATCATTTTCTTTGTTTCAACAAAGTTGTCTGATTCCAGTCTGTAGAAGTAAACTCCGCTTGATAAGAATGCGCCGTTAAAATCTACTGAGTAGCTTCCTACCGTCATATTCTTGTTTACAAGTGTCATAACTTCTTTACCTGAAAGATCATAAACTTTCAACGATACAAAACCGTTTTGCGGAATTGCAAAAGTAATTTTTGTTGTCGGGTTGAAAGGATTAGGATAGTTTTGTGATAAAGCATATTTATCTGCAATTGTGCTGACTATAGGAGTAGTATTTGTAATAGTTCCTCCGTTAAGTTTTGCATATCCGATTAAAGCTGCTAACCATGGTTTTAAATCACCATTTACAAAATATCTCGGGTCCTGGAATGATGTTACTGCAAAATAACCTGTAGTACCTTTTGACACTGCAGCAACTGTATCTAATACTGAATGGTTGCCATATTTATAAACAGGTGAACTTCCTAATGTAGGTGAAACTCCGTCAGGATAGTATCCTGCATCGCTAGGTGTCAACAAATTTCTGGTATTGCCGATATCAGTCAAAATACCGGTGATAGTTCCCGGTGAAGGCATACCGGAATCTACTCTGTAAATAAATCCACAATATCCTCTTGAGAATGCTGTGTCCGTATTTGTTTGTCCTGACTGGTCATAATTATAACCCTGGTCACCGCCGATAGAAATTAAAGCTTTTTTATCTGCAGGTGTACCTGAAGCTAACCATGCTTTAATATCAGTTCTGGCGCTTGTACCAAGAGCCAATGCTCCGCTGTTATCGTAGCTAGTTTCAACAAGAATTATTGTCTTATAACCTGACAAGTTTGGTAATACTGTAGCAGCAGTAAAATAACTTACATCATAACCTGAAATCAGGCTCGGTAAATATTTCATAACTGAATCTCTGTCTGCTTTTCTCTTTGCTAAACCGCCTGAAACCGTTGAATCATGGAACAATACCAATGTTGAATTTGAAGGAGGAGGAGGAGCTGACAATGTATCTGTAAATACTAATGTATTTCCTGATAAAGCCGGACCTGATGTTACACCACCGCCTATAACATACTTCCAAATACCGCTGTTGTATCTTACAGAACCGCTGGCATAAGCAAGCATAATTGAAGGCATGTTTGTCTGAGCAGTCCAGGTATTTGCACCCGGGCTGTATACATATGTTTCCTGTGAACCGGTGAATCCTGTTGAAGCACCGCCTGAAACAATAACACCTTTATTGCCCCAGGTTTGAGCATTCCATCTGTATCTGACACCTGCAGGATAATTAGCTCCTGTAGTCCATGTAATTTGACTTCTGTCTGATTGATTGATAACACCTCTGTATGTTACTGCTGTTACTGCTACTGATTCATTAAGACCGCCGACATATACGATTGTATCGCCTGCCATTGCAAGCGCACCGTCGCCTCTTCCTAAAGGAAGACTTGTTGCTGTTCTCCATGAATTTGTCTTTGCATTATACATGAATACAGAAGTTCTTGTAACACCGTTTGCTCCGTAACCGCCGACCAGATAAATCAAGCTATCCTGATATCCAACTGCTTTTACATACCACATACTGTCAGGTGCATTTGCTCCTGTTGACCATGTATTTGCATTAATGTTATACTTATACAAAGTCATGTTTGAAGCAGTACCATTAAGACCGTCTAAACAGTAAATTGTATCGCCTAATTTTGCAGAACCCATAAGTCTTCTTCCTTGCGGTAATGGAGCCATTTGTGACCATGAATTAGCTGCGATATTATATCTGTATGTATTTACGCCGGCTGCTGTACCTGCACCTGTGGAGTCTCCACCGAATACATATACAAAACCTGAATCATTTCTTACATGACCTACACCGCCATGATAATATCTGGCGCTTGGTAAAGCACTTCCAGATACCCATGCTCCGGTCATATCATATTGATTGTTCACCACTGGTATAGGTGACGTTGTGTTTAAAGCTTCTGCTATCGATGTAGCAGTGTTGCCGCCATTAGAATAATAAAATCCTAATGAAAGGACTACAAGTAGTCCTAAAGGCAGAAAAAATGGAATGACTTTTTTCATTTTTTTCCTCGTTAAGTTAGTTAGTTAGTATTTCTTTTTGAATATAATTATCCTATGCAGATAAAAATTTAATTCATCTGCTTGAGATTTAAAATTAAATTGAGAGTGGTAAAATTCCTTAGAGGTTAAGGTCTAACATTTAAAGCATGGGGTAAAACTTATACTTCATAATTGCAAATACTTCTACTGTAACACAGAAAAATACAAATAGTTACATTTCCATGTCACAAATTTACAATGAGATGAAATAAAATTTCTTAGAGTTTGAGGTCAGGTTTAAATTTAAAAGCGGGGTGACTTTTTATACCAAATTAAACCTATGACAACATCAATTATTTGATATTTTTTGTCAAGAGAAAAATAGAGCCATTTAAATCAATCGAATGAGCATTTGAATGAGCTTTATTGTACAATGTCAAGAGTTTAAAACTCTTTTAATAACAACTCCCACTTTATCAGCACTTGGTAATACGGCTGCTTCAAGTCCTGAGTTCAAAGCAATTGCGGGAACGTTCAACGCACCTACTACTTCAACAGGTGCATCTAAATATTTAAAACATTCTTTTGATATTCTTCCTGCAAGGGATTCTGCAAATGAATTTAATGAGGGCTCTTCTGTTACGACTATACATTTATTATGTTTCATCACAGATGTATGCATCGCTTCCTCATCTATAGGATTAAGTGTTCTTAAATCTAAAATTTCTATCTGTCCCGGAAAATTCTTTGAAGCATTCAATGCCCAGTGTACTCCCATACCATATGTAATAATTACAAGCGATTCGCCGTTATCAATTTTTTCCTGCTCAGCATGCTGAACAATCCTTGCCTTGCCGAACGGTATTATATAATCTTCATCGGGCTCAACTGTCATTGCATGAGATGTACCCGGAACTTTGCTCCAGTATAATCCTTTGTGTTCAAACATAACTACAGGGTTTGGATCAAGATATGCTGACTTCAATAAACCCTTTAAGTCAGCGCCGTTGGAAGGGTAAGCAATTTTAATTCCTCTGATAGGAAGCAAGCTTGATTCAATACATCCTGAATGATACGGTCCGCCTGAGCCGTACGCTCCTATAGGAATTCTTATCACACAACCCACGGGATATTTCCCCATTGATAAATAACATGACTTGGATAATTCAACGTGTAATTGATTTACTCCTGCAAATGCATAATCAGCAAACTGAATTTCAACAATCGGCTTTAATCCAACAGCGCTCATTCCTGCTGTCGAACCTACTATATATGCTTCTTGTATCGGTGTATTGAATACTCTGTGGTCTCCGTACTTCTGTGCAAGCGTCGCAGCCTCTCTGAATACTCCGCCTAATCTTTTTCCGACATCCTGACCGTACAGTAATGCATAAGAATCACTTTTCATAATTTCATCTACTGCATGCAGCGCGCAGTCAACCATTACAATCGGCTCTCTTCCATCCGGTTCTCTTTCGCCAAGTTCTTCAGTTACAGTTGTAGGAGCGAACTCATGGTCAGTAACAGTTGCCGGGTCAGGGTCAGGTGACTTCACAGCCTTATCAAATTCTTTCTGAATTTTTTTCATCGCTTCTTTTTCAACTGAGTCAAGAGTCTCTAATTTTGCTCCGCGTGAAATAAGAAGTTTTTTTAATTTCGGGAACGGGTCAATCGCTTCATGCTTTTTCAGATCTTCTTCTGTTCTGTACCATTCTTTTCTTACGCCTGATGTGTGATGCCCGAGTAATGGTACCTCTGCATGCACTAATATCGATGCTCTGTTATTTCTTACGTAATCAATTGCTTCAGTCATTTTTTCATAGGATTCTACAAAGTCAGAACCGTTTATCTGCATTCTCTCCATGCCTTTAAATCCTGCAGCGTAATCATACGCATTCATAGCATACATTTCATCTCCGCTGGCAGATATTCCCCAGTGATTATCCTGCACTAAATAAATTATCGGAAGTTTTTTTAATACTGCCATCTGAAATGCCTCTGCAACTTCTCCCTCTGTAACAGAACCATCACCAAGGGAGCAAAGTACTATCGGCATTTTTTCTTTATCTAACTTCCCTTCCGCTTCTAAATAAGAAACTGCATGAGCCATGCCTGTTGCAGGAATTGCCTGCATGCCCGTTGCGCTTGACTGATGCGGAATTTTAGGGAAACCGGGTTTATTAATCGAAGGATGCGAGTAATAAGTTCTTCCACCTGAAAAAGGGTCATCCCTTTTTGCAAGAAGCTGAAGCATTAATTCATAGGGAGAAAATCCAAGTCCCAGTAAAAATGATTCGTCCCTGTAATATAAACTTAAATAGTCTGATTCTTTTATCTGAAATGCGGCAGCAAGCTGAATTGCCTCGTGTCCGCGTGATGTTGAATGCACAAATTTGCATATCTGCCTGTTTGCATCATAAGTCTCTGCCATTGCTCTGGCATCGCACATTAAGCTGTAGGCTTTGAGAAGGATATCGTTATTTACCATTTACAAAATTCCTTAGTATAAGGAAAATTTACAATTCAAAACGGAGGGATTATTTTACTGATTCGGATTCGTTTATTGCCAGCAGGTTGGAAATAATTCCCTGCATTTGACTGGTATCTTCGAGAATATCAGTAAGATTTTGTATTCGCGAATTTGTATCCACTCTTTTAATTATTTCTAATTTATTTCCTATTTTCTCAAGAGGGAGTCTTAAATCCTTTCCGGCAACGTTAAGAAAATAATTTTTTTCACTATTCAGCTTTACAAGTTCGTCATTTAAAGATTTCAAATGACTGTTCTTTCGTGAAAGAATTTCCGTCTCTTTCTTTGTAATATCTACTTTGTGCAGAATATTCAGCTTCCGGATTTTATCTTCAATTAATGTTTTAATCCTTTCCAAATCAAGTTCAGCATATTTCCTCTGATACTCCAATGCAGTTTTATAATTTTTTTTCTTTAAGTAATATTTTGCAAAATGGAAATGAATCTGCATTACCAGTCTTTTGAGTCCAAGCTTTTCTGATATAACATTTGCTTCACGAAGCCATTCTACTGCCTCTTCATCTTTGCCTAATGCTAAAAGCGCAAGAGATAAATTAATAAGCGTATCACATTTATCAATATTATTTCCCGTGCTTTCATAATACCCGATACACTTATGAAAAATTTCGATTGCCTCATCCGCTCTTTCCACATTGATATAAGAGAGACCTATATTCTGGAGAATCCTGTGCTCCAGGAACGGGTCTCTTTCAAGTTCGGAATTAAATTCTAATGCAGCAAAGTAATACTTAAGCGCTTTATTGTAATACTTCTGAGTGATTTCCTGTTCATCCAAATTATCAACTAAAAATTCTCTTTCAGCAGCGATATTATTGTTAGTTAAAGCAATGTTGTACAGAGAGTAGATAATTCCGTTAACATCGCGTATATCTTTTTTAATTTTTATTGCAAGCTTATAATACTCAAGAGCAGAATCAAATTCCTTTGCAAGCAGATAACAATTACCTATAGAATTTAAAGCGTCAGCTTCTCCCTTAAGCTGATTAGTCCTGTTATAAGCATCTACTGATTTAAAAAATGCTTCAATCTCATTCGTATAATCTCCGATATTCCAGTAACAAATTCCTATCTGCTGGCACACTTGTGCAGTAAGATGTAAGTCATTCGTTTCATCGGCAATTTTCTCTGCTTCACTTAACAATGGAATTGCGGAAGAATAATTTTCCTGCCTTGTATACATTAATCCCAAAACAAATTTAGCCCGGGCAATTCCTTTACTGTAGTTAATCAGATTGGCCATCTCCAGAGCATTTTCAGAGCAATATTTACATTCTTCATAAAGTTTTGTACGACAAAAATGTTCTGCTACCTGATTTATTCCGTCAATTTTTTCTCTGGCTTCTTCCGGCGGGAGTGTTCTGATGTCAGTATCTAAGTGAAGGTTTATCATTACATAGCTTGTATTAGTTATTTAATGATTCTGTCTCGTTTATTGTCAGTAATTCGGAAATGATTTTTTCCATGTGAGAAGATTCTTTCAGAATGGAATTTAGCGGCTCAACAGAATTACTCAAACTGCTTTTTTTTATAAAACCAGTGTGCCCGGATATTTTTTCCAAAGGTTGCTTTAAATCAATTGCAGCAAGATTAAGAAAATAATTTTTATCTCGGTTTAGTTTCAGAAGCTCTTCATGCTTCAATTTTAGTTTTTCATTTTTTTCGGTTAATGCTTCTGCATGTTTTCTGGCAATATCAACTTTATGAAGCACATTCAGTTTTCTTATGTTATTATCGGTTAATGTTTTGTTACGTTCAAGATCAAGTTCCGTGCGCTTTCTGGCATAAAACAATGCCGATTTATAATCTCCTGTTGTCTTGTACATTTCTGCTAAGCTTCTATAAAGATTTATACTATGTCTGTTTGAATGAAGCCTCTCAGCTATTTTCAGAGCTTCAAAAAAATATTCTTCAGCTTTTTTCCATTTTTTCATCCTGACATGTATTATCCCCAGATAAATTACCGTATCACATTTATCAATATCGTTGTTAGTTTTTGTAAAGTAATCCACACAGTCTAAAAGTATTTCAGATGCTTTTTCAGACTCACCGCAGTTAGAATAATTCAACGCAATGTTCTGCAAAATTCTCTTTTCAAGGAAAATATCTTTTTCCAGCTTCTTGTTGAACTCCAATGCTTCCGAATAATACTTCAGAGATTTTCTATAATGCATCTGCGCAAGCTCACTGCCATCCGATAAGGTGAATGCAGCAATGTTGTTATGAATAAGCGCAATATTATAGAGGGAAAAAATTATTCCTCTAATATCTTTTATTTTTCTTTTGATGTTCAAAGACATCTTGTGATACTCAAGACTTGAGTCATAGTCTCCGGTTTCAACAAAATAATTGCCTATTGAGTTAAGACAGTTAGCTTCATCCTTTACAGATTTTATTTGCCTGTATAAATCCAGTGCTTTGAAAAAGCATTCACTCTCATTTTGATAATCTCCGATATTCCAGTATGCAAGCCCCAGCTGATAACATGTCACGGCCGAGCTTTTTAAATCTTTAATAATATCAAATAATTTTTCTGCTTCAATTAAATTCTGAATAGAGGAAAAATAATCTTCCGACATAAAGTTTATTTTTCCTATTACGTACTTCGCTTTTCCGATACCTTTAGAATAATTGATTGTCAGGGAAAGTTCTAAAGCTTTCTCAGCACAATATTTGGAATCCTCATAATTTTTTATTGAATGGAAATGGTCGGCTATCTTATTAATCCCGTCAATTTTTTTATGAGCTTCTTCTATTGGAAGAGATATTATATCAATATTTAAATGAAGGTCTATCATTCAATATGAGTTCAGAATTCAAGGGTGAAAGTTGTACCGCTTCCGTAAACAGACTTGAAAGAAATATTTCCGCCGAGCATTTCGGTTAACTTCTTAACTATGGAAAGACCGAGACCGGTTGAGTTTTCTCCTGCTGTAGGTTTATTGGAAATCTTCGCAAATTTTTTAAAAACTTTTTCCTGCTCTTCTTCTTTTATACCAAGTCCGGTATCAATAATCTGAACTTTAAAATTGTTCACTGCATCAGATAAAATAATCCAAACGTTTTTATTTTTATCGGAATATTTAATCGCATTGGAAATTAAGTTTTCCAGAATTTCAGTTAGAGCTGTTTCATCTGTAAGAAAAAACATTTCTCCTGTTTTATTCTCATACTCTAAAATAATATTTTTTTCTTCTGCAATATGTTTGAAATGAGAAACTATTTCTAAAACCAGAGAAGAAATATTGACAAATTTTAAATTTAGTTTGTACTCACCTGACTCGATTGCATTTACGTCAAGAAGATTGCTTAATATCATTTTCATTCTGTCAGTTACCGATTCTATTCTTTGAATTACAGATTCAAATTTTTCCGGAGTAACTTTATTGATATTTTTAATTAGTGCCGAAGCCGCCAATGAAATTCCGTTAAGCGGATTTTTTAAATCGTGAACAGCTATCCCTAAAAATTCATTTTTTTCTTCATGCAATGCCCGCAGCGCATTATTCAATGCATCAAGCTCTTCATTTTTTTCATGCAGAATCTCAGCTTCCTTTTTAGCAACATCAACTTTGTGCGCAACGTTAAGATATTTTACTTTTAAATCCGAAAAATCTTTTGTTGCCTGTGTTTCAAGCTTGTAATAATTTTCAAAAACTTCGTAAGCTTTTTCATATTCTTCTAACGATTCATATGTATAAGAAAGATGGTAATAAATTTTGTTCTGGAGTTTTTTCGAATTTATTCTAAGAGCAATATCCAGGGCTGTTTCCTGATGAATCAGAGCAGCTTCAAATTCATTCAAATGAAAATAAGCATTACCAATTAGGAGTTCAGTGTGCGCCATTGTAGATTCATCCTTATTCTCCGTAACAATTTCCATACACTTTGAATAATAATCCAAAGCTTTATGATAATCTTTTTGCTTCAGGTAAACTGATGCTATGTTGTTATAAGTTTTTGCAAGGGCATCATTATTCTTAACAAGATTAATATTCATTTCAAGGCTTTCATTCATCAGTTTCAGAGCATCATCAAGCCTGTTCAGATTTGAATACAAAAATCCGAGATTACTTTTCATTGAGCAAATATCGGAAGGATTACCTACTTCATTAGCGAGCGCCATTGCAGTTTCTGCATACTCAAGCGAATTATTAAAATCTTCCATCCAGCTATAACAGTTGGAAATATTGTTTAAAAACTGTGATTCGAGTTTTTTATTATTAAGCTCCCTTGAAATTTTTAGTCCCGAAAAATAATTTGTAAGCGCGCTTGAAAAATCTCCGAGATTTGATAATGCAATTCCAAGGATATTCAGGCAGGATGCTTCTTCACGTTTGATTTCTAATGCAGATGTAATTTGAAGGGCGTCAGTTATATTTTCCACCACTACGTCAAAATGACCTCGCTGCATCGATATCTTTGCAAGACCTAAATGCGCTTTATACAATGAATCGGCGTCGTGAATTTCTTCAGCATAATTTTTCGCTTCAGTATATAATTTTTCTGCTTCTTCTAATTGCGAAGAAGTATAGTTGTTAAAAGCGATTGCAAGAAATTCCCGTAATTTCTCGGCTGTCGGTATTACTTTTTCTTCTATGGGTGACATGGATAACTAAAGATAGAATTATTTTGCAGATTTTGAAATGAAATATATAGTATTGAATTTTATTGGTAATCAATTATTAGAGAAAAAAATGCTACTTTGTAATATGAAAAAATTATTGTTTTTATTTGTTATTTCGGTTGTTTTGAGCTCATGCAAAGTGCAAACAAATTACACTTACAAAGGAGTCGATGATATCGCCGGAGTTTACAAGGTTTTCATGGGTAAAATCGATAGTCTTGAAATCTATATCGTTGACGGAGAGCTTGTAAGAAGAGAAATATATCCCGATTTTATTTTTGGCGGCAACGAACAGCGCTACCCTTTTGTTCCTCATAATGAAATCTGGATTGATAATTCCATTCCTAACAGAGAATATACCACAACGCTCAAACATGAAATAAATGAAATGACTTTAATGCGTGATAAGCAATGGACTTACATTCAGGCGCATGATTCATCATTGATGCTTGAAGTTCAGCTGCGAAACGGATTCAGAGAGGAAAGTCTTACTCATGAAAAATCATTACCTGAAGTTTCTCCGACTGATACGGATTCACTTAAACAAATAAAAACACTGCCTGATAAAATTAAACTGAAAGATATTTATATTGAGAGAAGAGAGAGCAAAGGGAATCCTTACAATGTCTGGCTTGTTGACGGTGATAAAATAAGAAGAGAAATTTATCCCGATTTCGGCTTTGACGGCGACGCGAATGATTACAACTTCATTCCTGAAAATGAAATATGGATTGACGGAAACGTTTCCTGCGAGGAGTATATTTACCTATTAACTGAAGAAAAGAGTTCGATAGAATTGCTTGATGCGGGAGAAGATTATGATGTGGAGACAAAGAAAACAGGAATGAAAGTAAATGAGCTCAGAGCTAAAATTTACAATGACCTCTCACGTAAATTTGTAAAGATTGACAGAAATAATTTAACGCGGGATAAGGGTGTAAAATAAAATTTCTCGCTTCCGGAGTGGAAACTCCGGAAGAAATATTCCAAAACTATTTTGAAGCTGTTTTGTTTTTTGTATCGCTATCAGCAACAAAATCCAGTACGATAGAATTCATGCAATATCTTTTATAAGTCGGCGGAGGACCGTCATCGAAAATATGCCCCAGATGAGAGTTACACCTTCCGCATAATACTTCCGTCCGTTCCATTCCTATAGATTTATCTTCCTGATAAATAACACTGGTTTTGCGGACTGTTTCAAAAAAGCTTGGCCATCCGCAAGTGCTTCCGAATTTTGCATCTGAGCGGAAAAGTTCGTTGCCGCACACTGCGCAGTAATATGTACCTAATCCGGTTGAGTTCCAGAACTTCCCGGTAAAAGCTTCTTCAGTCGCTTTATTTCGTGCTACCTGATAAATACTGTCCGGCAATACTTTTTTCCAGTCTGCATCACTTATGTTTAATATATTCGTATCCGTTCTTGAGTAATAAGGGTTAGCAGGCTTATCTGACTTTGAAATTTCTCTGCTTTCTTTTTGTATCAATGTATCCATGCCCTGCGCAACTTTTTTATCCATAGTTTTTCCGCACCCGTAAAGAAGAACTAACAACAGGAAAGGTATTACTAATATTTTTTTCATTATAAATTTATTGTGTGGTTTTATTATAAAACTGATTTTTGGCTTATATCGTTCATACGATTTTTTTTTTCTTATAGATTTTTAATGCATGGTGTATTGGGGCGCCCCGCGTCCCGACATCCGTCGGGACACTGCGAATTATAATTTTTGCTTTAGCAAAAATTAAAACTCGCAGTCCGGCCTTTCAGGCCGGGCGGGGACGCCCTGTGGAAGGTCAGTAAAAATTTTTACATAATAAATTTGAAACTATATCTTTTGCATCAATGTTTATTTTGTAAGCAGGAAAATATTTAAAAGATATTGCTTTTAAAAATCAAAAAATTTAATTTATCTGCACTCAGTTATTTTACTGGAAAAAACTAAATGGGAAACCGGAAAGGAGTAATGTATGATAGTAAACAATTTTTTGACGGAGGCGCGTCTCTAACTATCATGTTTGTTAACGTAGATTTTAACAAGAGTTTTTGATATAAGAGGGGAAGGTGTAGAATTGTCTTTGAACAGATTAGTTTCTGTTCTTTGCCGCGCTAAACCTCAGGAATTCAATCAGCCCCGCAGGTGAGACTCCCGCGGGGCTTTTTTATTTTTGCTCAACGTTTACATCTTCTTCTTTTTCATACCTTCTTTCAGTTCTTCTTCACTCACATCTTTTATATGAGTTGCAATCCACCATACATTCCCTGAAAAATCTTTTACTGCGCCAGAGCGGTCACCGTAGAACATATCCTCGGGCTCCTGAACTGACTCTCCGCCTTCGCTCACTGCCTGCTTGTACATAGCATCAACGTCTTCTACGTACAAATAAAACATTGCCTGATTTGGTTTGTGACCTTGCGGAGCATCACCAACCATAACAAGCGAATCACCAATGCTTATTTCAGCATTTAATACTTTTCCGTTTGTTTCGTGAATATTGTTTACCTTAGCACTAAATGCCTTCTCCAAAAATTCTATAAATTTATGACATCCATCTACAAGTATGTAGGGTGTAACGGTATGATAACCCTGCGGGATTGGTTTAACTGACATAATTTAAAATTTAAATTCAGAAATTATTTTTAAAAATGAAGGAAGGTTAAAGTGGTTGCTTCTTTTACAAAAACCAACTGTTCAAAATTTAAAAAAGTTCTTAAATTTTACGCGCTAATTTAGAAGAAGAGAAGATGCAGAATAACTCAATAAATGATACCGCCCCCTCAGTCCCCCTCCTTATAAAGGAGGGGGAAGGAATGGTAAGTGAATTTTTTATTTAACAAGTATCATCTTCTTCACATCACTGAAGTTTGCTGATGTAAGCTTATAAAAATATGTTCCGCTTGAAAGTGATGATGCATTGAAATCAACAGCGTAATATCCTGCCTGCTGAACTTCATTCACAAGCTGTTTAACTTCTCTTCCAGAGATATCAAATATTTTCAGAGTAACAAAACTGTTAATTGCTAATTGATAATTGATAATTGTTGTCGGATTAAATGGATTGGGATAATTCTGCATCAATGCAAATTTATTTGGCACTCCGATAACAACTTCATTTTGTAAATCATAATATTTATAATTTCCATTGTAATCAATTTGCTTCAGTCTGTAGTTATATCTTCCGCTGTTAAGTCCGTTATCTGTGAATGAATAATTTCTTGCCGTATTGGAATTTCCTGCACCGGTTACAAATCCGACCTTTGTCCATCCTGTTCCGAATGAATTTCTTTCTATCTCAAATCCTAAATTATTTTCTTCGCTCACTGTACTCCAGTTCAGCATAACATTATTTCCGTTCACATTTGATGTGAAAGATGCAAGTTCAACGGGTAATGCATAAACTGCAGTGTTTAAATAAACTGAAATTGAACTGCTGTTACCATCGGCGCAAATTAAATCTTTCTTACCATCTAAGTTAAAATCTGATGCTGCAACTCCCAGAGGTCCGCTGCCTGCAGCGTAGTCTGTCTTATTGTTAAAAACCGGAGTTGACGAGCCGGGGGTTGTATTATTTAAATACACAGAGCAATAATCTGTGCCGCCGGAAGCATTAGTATATCCTAAATCAATTTTACCGTCACCGTTAAAATCTCCAGTGCAAATATAGTTGGCAGTCCGAGTTGTTGCAAAATCTGTTTTTGCAGAAAATGTTGGAGTCGTTGCTCCCAATGTAGTTGTGTTAAGAAAAACTGAAATCACTGAGGCGTTACCACAGGCAATATCAAGTCTTCCGTCGCCATTAAAATCTCCCGAACTAAGACCATATGCATTTCCTGTAACAGCAAAATCTGTCTTAGCAGTAAATGTAGGTGTTGATGCGCCGGGTGTTGTTGTATTAATGTATACTGAAATATTATTACCATCTCTGTTACCAACTATTATATCAGCCTTACCATCACCGTTAAGATCTGCAGCAACAATTTTATTCGGAGATGTACCGGTTGTAAAAGTTGTTTTAGCCGTAAATGATGGTGTGGTAGAGCCGGGAGTTGTTGTATTAAGTAGAACGGACATTGAAGTATTATTCATATCTGTGCATGCCAAATCCGGTAATCCGTCGCCGTTAAAATCTGCTGCGACTAAATAATTTGCTGCATTAGTAGCAGCAAAATCTGTCTTAGCTGTAAATGTTGGTGTTGATGCGCCCGGTGTGGTCGTATTAATATATACTGAAATAAGAGAAGGACCATAATTGATGCAGGCTAAATCGGGTTTACCATCGCCATTGAAATCGGCACTCCAGATACCTATTACAAATTGGTTAGCAGCAAAAGTTGTAGCTGATGAAAAAGAAGGTGTAGATGCACCCGGAACAATTGTATTCAATGATACTGAAATAGTAGAAGAGCCATAGTTGGTACAGGCAAAATCAGGTTTACCGTCACCATTAAAATCCCCGGAGCAAACATCTTGTGGAGCTCCTGTTGTAGATAAAACTGTCTGTGCAGAAAATGATGGTGCATTAGTGCTTAAATCTGTTGTATTTATAAAAACTGAAATACTGTTTCCTGTTCCGGTATTACAAGCAACATCCGGTTTGCCGTCACCGTTAAAATCTGCTACAATGGGGAAATATGGCTGTGAGGCAGTTGTATTATCTGTTCTTGCAAGTAAAGTTAATGATGATGCATTCGGAGCAGTATTATTTAAAAATACTGAAAACTGCGCTGCACCTCTCGATGCGCTTAAAATATCAGGTTTACCATCACAATTCAAATCGCCCACTCCGACTCCGAATGGAGTTGAGCCTACAGCCAAATCTGTTTTCGCTGTAAACGAAGGAGTTGCCGAACCTGTTGTTGTTGTATTTAAAAAATATGAAGCAGATGAAGAGCCTCTGTTTGCGCAGACGATATCAGGCTTACCATCAAGATTAAAATCAGCTATTGCCACTGACCATACAGTAGTACCTGCAGTAAAGTCTGCTCTTGTTCCAAAAGTAGGGGTTGAAGAGCCGACCGTTGTTGTATTAAAGAATACTGAAACCGATGCTGCGGTGTTATTAGGTACTACAACATCCGGTAAACCGTCTCCGTTTAAATCTGCCACTGCCAAGTGTGTTGGGCCGGCAGGAGTAGCGAATGCAGTCATTGCTCCGAATGTCGGAGTAGATGCTCCGGGCGTTGTTGTGTTTATGAACACTCCTATTGTGTTTGCTAACTGATTTGCAACTACTATATCTAGCTTGCCGTCTCCGTTCATATCTTTCAATACAACTGAGTATGGATTTGTACCTGTGGCAAAATCTGTTTTTGCAGACATTGTCGGAGTTGAAGCTCCGGGTGTAGTTGTATTAAGAAAAACAGATGCAGTAGCACTTGTAGTATTAACTGCAACCAGATCTAACAATCCGTCACCATTTATATCTCCGGCTGAAACGCTATGCGGAGCAGTGCCCGTAGCAAAATCTGTCTGAGCAGAAAAAGAAGGTGTAGAAGAATTAATAGCTGTAGTGTTTAATAAAATTGAGATGCCGTTTAAATTCTGATTAGCAGTTACTAAGTCCTGCTTGCCGTCGCTGTTTATATCAACAGGAATCATAAACATAGCGCCTGCGCTGGATGTTATTGTAATATCCGTTTTCGTTGTAAAAGTTACCTGCGCGAATGTTCTTTCTGTAAAGAAGCATAAAACAATAAGCGCAATGAATAACTTAACAAAAGTAAGTTTTTTGTTCATTGGGGAAAAGTGTGAATTAGTTTTTAATGATTAATATTGGTGTGACCTCGTTTAGACGAAAAATATCATTTTCAGAGTAGTATTACAATTATAAAATTTTGATGAAAATAATTCAGAAAGGTTTGCATTGAGCTGCATAAAATAAAAAGCCTCTCCTAAAATAAAGAAGAGGCATTCACTTTACGAACTTTACAAACTTTACGAACTTTACAAACTTTACAAACCTTTAAAAACTTTTTACTTAATCACCACCATCTTCTTCACATCACTAAAATTATCAGTGGTAAGTTTATAAAAATATGTTCCGCTGGAAAGTCCTGCTGAATTGAAACTAACTGTATAATATCCCGCTGTCTGATTTTCATTTATTACGTTCATAACTTCCTTTCCTGTTACATCATAAACTTTAAGACTTACAAAGCTGTTAACTGCTAATTGATAATTGATAATTGTAGCAGGATTAAACGGATTCGGATAATTCTGCATTAATGCAAACTTAGTTGGGATTCCTATCACAACTTCATTCTGCAATTCATAATATTTGTAATTTCCGTTGTAGTCTATTTGTTTCAATCTGTAAGAATATCTACCGGTATTCAATCCTTTATCAATAAAAGAATAGCTTTGTGGTGCGTTCACTGTTCCATTACCTGCCGCAAAACCTATTTTGCTCCAATCTCCTCCGAAGAAACTTCTTTCAATATCAAAGCCTGAATTATTCTCTTCCATAACTGTGTTCCAGTTCAATGTAACGCTGTTATTAACTACTGTTGATGTGAAAGATGAAATCTCAACCGGCAGAGGCAGTATTGATGTTGAAAGAAATACGGAGTAATAATTTGAACCTGTATATGCTACAGCTATATCCTTCTTAAAATCTCCGTTAAAATCTGTAACAACTAATCCGCATGGTCCGGTTTGAGTAGCCATATCAGTTTTTGGCGCAAATGAAGGAGTTAGTGAACCGGGAGTAGTATTATTCAATGATATTGAAATAGTATTAGACTGAAAATTTGATACAACTAAATCTATCAATCCGTCATTATTAATATCTCCGCTCGTGACAAAAACCGGCTGAATGCCGGTAACAAAATTTACCGCTGAAGAAAAAGAACAAGTCATTGTTCCCGGTGCGGTGTTATTCATTAAAACGGAAATATTGTTATCAGTTTGATTTGATACTGCAATGTCGGGCTTGCCGTCTCCGTTAAAATCCGCCACAGTTAGTGAAACAGCTCCGCTGCCTGCGGAAAAATCTAATTTGGGAAGAAATGAAACTGGACTCCCCGCAGGAGTATTATTTATAAAAACTGAAACGTTATTCGATGACTGGTTTACCACTGCAAAATCGGGTTTGCCGTCGAAATTAAAGTCACCTGTTTGAACGCAGCTTGGTCCGTTCCCCGTTACAAAATCTGTTTTAGGTAAAAATGAAGGAGTTGTTACTCCCAATGCTGTATTATTTATTAAAACAGAAGCTGTATTTGAAATATTATTAGCAGCAACTAAATCAGGCTTACCGTCCAGATTAAAATCTGCAGCATCTGCCCATGAGGGTCCGCTGCCAACTGTAAAATCATTCTTAGTTGAAAATACTCCTAACGCGCCGCCGGGAACAACATTGTTTCCAAAAACAGAAACTGATGAAGAATTACTGTTAGCAGCAGCTAAGTCCGGTTTGCCGTCCATATTAAAATCTGCCGAAACAACTGAATTAGGAATATCTCCTGTGAAAAAATTCCTGCGCTCGGAAAAAAGAGGATTCATAGAACCCACTCCCGCTTTATTAATTTGTACAACTACACAATTATAACTCGGGCTCACGGTTGCTATATCTTTTTTTCCGTCCATATTAAAATCCTGAGATGTAATGTATGATTGATACTCGGCAAAAGTAAAATCTTTTCTGGTGCTGAACGAAGGTGTAGCAGTGCCCAGTGTCGATGTATTAAGATACAAAACCGCAGTAGTATTCGTTCCAAGAATATCCATTTTTCCATCACCGTTAAAATCAGCATAACATATCCACGTAACACCTCCTTGAGGAATATCAAATCTTGTATGAAAATAAGGAATAAATGAACCTGCAGCCATTGTATCAAGAAAAATAGACATTGAATGGCACGCTGTCAGCATATCCGGTTTTCCGTCGTTATTAATATCCCCTACTTCAAATTGAAATGCATCGCCCGCATTTACAAAATCTTTTTTTGCTGTAAAAGTTGGCGTAGATGAACCCGGCGTAGTTGTGTTAATAAGAACAGCCAGCACAATTGTAGGCACGTGAATCATATTCGTAGCGGCTATATCAAGCTTACCGTCTCCGTTAAAATCTGCCAGCCTTGTTACAGCTGTTCCTGAATCTGTAGGGAAATTTGTTGCTGCTGAAAAGGTTGGAGTAAAAGCTCCCGCCGCTGTGGTGTTTATAAAAGTTGAAAGAAATGTTTGCCCGTAAATAGGAACTACTAAGTCCGGCTTACCGTCATTATTAATGTCTCCAACTGCATGATCGTAAGGTGCCTCTCCCGTAGGAATTGCAATAACTAAAAAGGTTGCAATTGTATCTCCCGAAGTCATCATATTTGTGAATATAGTTACTGAATTACCTAGCTCATTGCAAACGGAAAAATCCAGTTTACCATCCTGGTTAAAGTCTCCTGTTTTAATTCCTTTAGGGAATGTTCCTGATATAAAATCCTGTTTTACAGTGAAGGAAGGAGTCAATGAGCCGGAGGGTGTTTTATTAAAAAAGAGCGAAATAGTTGCAGCATTTGTATTTGCCGTTACAATGTCCGGTTTACCGTCTGCATTAAAATCACCTGCTATAAGATGCTGTGAATAAGCCCCTGCACGAAAGGGAACTCCGGCTGTAAATGTTGGAGTAAAAGAACCTGTGACAGTTGTATTAAGACATACCCGAACATCGTTTCCGCCAAATTCACCTACTGCAAAATCCGGCTTACCGTCAGTGTTGAAATCTGCTACAACAGTTCCCCACGGAGCCCAACCAAGCGGAAAACTTGTAGGAGAAGAAAATGTTAACTGGGCAGGTGTATCATTAATGATTAAAATTGAAAATAAAAGAAGAATAAGAAGGAAAAATTTTAATGTGTAAGCTTGGTTTTTCATAAGCGCTCCTTAAAAATGTAAATCATTTTTTAAGGCACCCAAGCTTGCCGTATAGCATCAGTAATCGAAAAAAACGTGAATAGAATTTATATTAAAGTTATACTTACTGAACGGTAAGAACAATTTAGAAATATTTCTCCGGTTTTATACACAATAAAAATTTCTACTTATATAAAAATAATTCCCTATACCTTCAAATAGGGAACATTCGATTGAAATAATAAAAAATGATTTGTATTATGCTTAAGTAATAAAGCAAACTTTTTCTGCTTTCAATGTACTCGTTGGGAAGCTAACATAATATACATTCCCAGCGGGGAGGTTGGGAATGAGGTATAACTTTACCGCCGTTGTTGGTCTCCTGACCAACAACCACGAGAATGTGTGTGCCTTGCAGGATGGTTGTTGGTGAAAACACCAACAACGGTGGATTGAACGGCTGAATGATGGTCGATACACAAGTCCCCCTCCTTACCAAGGAGGGGGCAGGGGGTGGTTTAACGCACTGCTTGTCATTCCCGCGAAAGCGGGAATCCAATCATGTTATTGCAACTCCGTTGTTGGTCTCCTGACCAACAACACCTGCTTGTCATTCCCGCGAAAGCGGGAATCCAATCATGTTAGATTATTACAATAATGTGAAAATTATGATGTTGTTAGTCCCCTGCTCAGTAACTATGTGCTTGTGATTTAAAATATAAAAAATGTTTACCTATTAGTACTAATGGGTAACACTGCATTTTTTTAATTGACAGATTTTTGTACGTTGCAAAGTACTTTTTTGATGGGAAAAACAGACAGAAAAATTCGAAAAGTCCTGTATTAGAATAACAGTATTTTAGAGGAAAACTTACGAGGGGGCGTAAAATTTATAATTAAGAAATCAGTAGTTTATTGGGGGCAGAATTGACATAAAAAAAGCCCTTCAGATTTTAATCTAAAGGGCTTAGATGAGTGAGACCGGGTGGATTCGAACCACCGACCTACGGCTTAAAAGGCAGTTGCTCTACCGCTGAGCTACGGTCCCATCTTACAACTAAAAATTATTTATTGGATGCTAATTTTATGCGGTTCTTAGCTCTTTCAGCTTCAATTTTAGCAATTTGCTTCTGGTGATACATGTTTTCAGCGTTCAGAATTTCTTCGGCGCGCCGAAGAGCTTGTTCAGCTCTTTCAACATTGATTTCTTCCTGAGATTCAACAGCATCTGCTAAAATAATAACAGTGTTATTATTTACCTCAAGAATACCTGAGCTGATTGCAAAGAATTGAGTTCTGCCTTCTTCAGTTACAATTTTAATTGTTCCGATTTTTAAGGAGGAAATTAAAGGAGCATGTCTGTATAAAACCTGGAAACCGCCAAGCTCTCCGGGTGCAGTAACTGAAGTTACTTTACCTGAGAAAACGGTCTTTACAGGGCTGACAATATCTAACTGAATTAATTTATCTGACATTAAAAATAAAGTCTAATCTAAAATTTGTTACTTGAGTCTTTTAAAAGATCTTATTGCATTGATTTAGCTTTTTCAACAGCTTCTTCAATTGTACCTACCATGTAGAATGCGTTCTCAGGTAAGTGATCATATTCACCGTTTACGATAGCTTTAAAGCTCTTAATGGTTTCTTCAACTTTTACATATTTACCCGGGATGTTTGTGAACTGTTCAGCAACAGAGAAAGGCTGTGATAAGAACTTCTGTATCTTTCTTGCTCTTGCTACAGTCATTTTATCTTCGTCTGATAATTCGTCGATACCGAGAATGTTAATGATGTCCTGTAAATCTTTATATGTCTGTAAAATTTTCTTTACGCTTTGTGCAACATTATAATGCTCTTCACCTACAACTAACGGATCAAGAATTCTTGATGTAGATGTAAGCGGATCCACAGCAGGGTAAATACCAAGCTCGGAGATTTTTCTTGAAAGCTCTGTTGTAGCATCTAAGTGAGCGAATGCTGTTGCAGGAGCCGGATCAGTATAGTCATCAGCAGGTACGTAGATAGCCTGGATAGATGTAATAGAACCGTCTTTTGTAGATGTAATTCTTTCCTGTAAGGCACCCATCTCAGAAGCTAAAGTAGGCTGGTAACCTACAGCTGAAGGCATACGTCCAAGAAGAGCGGATACCTCAGAACCTGCCTGAGTAAATCTGAAAATGTTATCTACGAATAAAAGTACGTCTTTATGCTGTTCGTCTCTGAAGTACTCTGCAACTGTTAAAGCTGTCAAAGCAACCCGTTGTCTTGCTCCCGGAGGCTCGTTCATCTGACCGAATACAAGTGCAGTGTTTTTAATAACGCCTGACTCGGACATTTCTAAGTATAAATCGTTTCCTTCTCTTGTTCTTTCACCAACACCTGCGAATACTGAGTAACCGCCGTGATGTTTTGCGATATTGTGGATTAACTCCTGGATAATAACTGTTTTTCCTACCCCTGCACCGCCGAAGAGACCGGTCTTTCCGCCCTTTGTATAAGGCTCAAGAAGGTCAATAACTTTAATACCTGTTTCAAACATTTCTTTCTGTGTGGAAAGATTTTTGAAAGAAGGTGCGGGTCTGTGGATTGGGTAAGTTTTCTTTGAATTTATTGGTCCTTTACCGTCAATTTCGTTTCCTGTTACATTAATAAGTCTTCCTAATACTTCGTCTCCAACCGGAACTGTTATTGGCTCACCCTGATCAACTGCTTCCATTCCTCTTACAAGTCCGTCTGTGCTATCCATCGCAACTGCTCTTACCTGAGATTCCCCTAAATGCTGCTGAACCTCGCAAACGAGAATATCTTCAACACCTTCAGTGGTTTTTCTTGGTATATGGAGCGCATTATAAATAGATGGCAATTCACCACCGGCAAAATCTAAGTCGACAACCGGTCCGATAACCTGGATTACCTTACCAATATTTTTATTTATAGCCATTAAATTAAAGTGAAAATTTTAACGATAAACACAAATATAGCCATTTTACGTGAAAGATAAAAGAGGAAAAAAGCGGGATTTATCTTCTATTTTCTGAATAAAACAAAAAATCCCCTTTTCAATAAAGAAAAGAGGATTTTTATCCGTTACAAAATGAATATTATTCCACGGTAACTGACTTTGCCAGATTTCTCGGCTGGTCAACGTTACATCCTCTGGCAGTTGCTATATAATAAGATAGGAACTGTAAAGGAATACTATTAATAATAGGCTGTAATAAGTCGTGAGTTTTAGGTACTCTTAATACATAATCAGAGTAATCCGCAATGTTATCATCGTCTTCAGTTGCGATTGTAATTATCTTTCCTTTTCTTGCTCTTACTTCTTCAATGTTTGAAATCACTTTGTCGTATGTTGCATCTTTAGTTGCAATGAATACAACCGGCATGTTTTCATCAATTAAAGCAATAGGTCCGTGCTTCATTTCCGCCGCAGGATATCCTTCTGCGTGGATGTATGAAATTTCTTTGAGCTTCAGTGCGCCTTCAAGAGCTACAGGGAAATTCAATCCTCTTCCGAGATATAAGAAGTTCTTCGCATCTTTAAATTCTTCAGCTATGTATTTGAAATAATCTTTCTTATCTATTAGCTGTTTCATTTTATATGGAAGAAGCTCAATCTCTGCTCCGATTTTTTTCATTTCATCCTCTGATATCGTTCCCTTTTCTCTTGCAATCATCATAGTCAAAAGAACAAGTGACATCAACTGACATGTAAATGCCTTTGTTGAAGCAACTCCGATTTCCGGTCCCGCGTGAATGTAAGTACCGGCATCAACTTCGCGTGCAATTGTGCTTCCTACAACGTTGACTAATCCTAATGTTGTTGCGCCGTGTTTCTTTGCTTCTCTCATTGCAGCAAGTGTATCTGCAGTTTCACCGCTTTGGGAAATAAGAATCACTACGTCATCCTGTCTTATAATAGGATTTCTGTATCTGAACTCAGATGCATATTCAACTTCTGTTGGAATTCTGCAATATGTTTCGAGCATATACTCGCCTACTAAACCTGCATGCCATGCAGTACCGCATGCAGTTATAATAACTCTCTTTGCATTGAAAATTTTATCTTTTATAGATGCTAATCCGCCGAGCTTTACTTCGCCGGTATCAAATTTGATTCTTCCTCTGTAAGTGTTCTGAACTATATCAGGCTGCTCACAGATTTCTTTTAACATAAAATGGTCGTAACCGCTCTTTTCAATCTGCTCTAAATCGTATTCAATTTCCTGAACTTCCCTGTGAATATCTTCGTCATCGATTGTTTTTAACTTTATTCCATTCCTTCTTAATACTGCATACTCACCGTCTTCTAAGTAAATAACGTTCTTTGTATGAGCAATAATAGCAGATGCATCAGATGAAACGATAATTTCATCCTGTCCTACTCCGAACATCAAAGGAGAACCTTTTCTTGCGACTATAATTTTACCTGGGTCTTCAGTGCATAAGCAAGCGATACCATAAGTACCGTCAACTTCACAAAGTGAAAGACGAACTGCTACTTCAAAATTTTTATTGTGCTTATTATAATTATAGCTGATAAGATTTACAAGAATTTCTGTATCTGTATCGGTGTGAAAAATGTAACCATCATTGGCTAGTTTTTTCTTGAGTGTTTTGTAGTTTTCAATTATGCCATTATGCACAAGATAAAACTTGTTATGCATATCGGTGTGCGGATGTGCGTTGTTATCATTCGGTTCACCGTGTGTAGCCCAGCGTGTATGCCCAATACCAACATTGCCATCGAATATTCCTACAGGAATCTGTGTTTCGATTTCTTTTATCTTGCCTGCTTTTTTGAACAGTTTTATTTCTGAAGCGGAGTTTATGATTGCCACTCCTGCGGAATCATATCCGCGATATTCTAACCTCTTTAATCCATCGACTATTATTGGGAGTGAATTTCTTTTGCCGATGTATCCGACTATACCGCACATATTTGTTTCCCCTATTATGTGTTAATTTTAGAAAAAAAATGAGCGACTCTTACCATCGCTCATTAAACATATTTATTCGTGCCGAAAAAGGGACTCGAACCCTTACTAGTTTAACCTAACCGGATTTTGAGTCCGGCGCGTCTACCAGTTCCGCCATTTCGGCCGGATTTGAACAATATAGTAAATTTTTAACTTCTTTGCAGTGTTCAAAAATAACCTGAAATCACAAAAGTTACGCGAAATTTAAAAATGTGAAAATAAATCTTAGTTAATTCATATGTTTATTTCCAGATTATGTAAAGTTGATTTTATTTGTATGTTTATTCAATTATTTATTTGAACGTAATTTGCATCTTTTTTAAAAATTTCCTCAATCTGCTAAAACGTAATAAGTATGGCTCATCGAGGGAGGATTTGTCCTGTACGCCGCGTACTTTACAATGCCAATTCCCGGCTTTACCCAGATTTCCGTATTAAATGTAATCGATAAACGGTAATCAATTCTTATGCAATCATTAAAAATTTGTTTCTCCGTTTTTACGGTTTCTATTGCCGAGCCTATAACTGCATTCCAGTCGCCATATAACCATGAGTACCCCTTTATTAAATTCTTACCGGGTATTAATAAATTTTCTGCTCCGTTATCAATAGTATAAACAGCTCCCGTGGACTCGTCAACTTTCAGACTCATCTCAGAATCTTTCTTTCCGAAGAATGGATTTGATGAAAGCGTTGCGTAGGTATAACTCCCCTCTTTTCTGACTGAGTTTACCTTAACTGATACTAACTCGGTTTCAGTCCGCGGAGCTTCATTGATGTAATTAAATGAAGAATTTTCTTTCAGCGGAAAAACTCCGCCGGATTTTTCATTGCAGGATATAAATAGAATTGCAAGTATGAAAATATATAATCTTACCAATTTTCTTTTTTAAATTTACAGCATCACAACTAATATACAAAAGTTATTTCACCCGAATAAAAATTTTTAGTTTCACCGTTTTCCAAAATTACTTTAAGGGAACCGTCTTCTTCAATATCTGATATCACCGCTTCCTCTTCTTTGGAATCTGCCACAACTAAAAACTTAACCCGTTTACCCACTAATTTACTGTTCTGCTTCCATAGAGACATAAGCTCTCCGCGTAAATTTATCAGGTGAATGTTAACATAAAAATTCTTGATGAATGAGATAAGAAGCTGTTCAATTTCATGCTTTGTTTTTGTTTCATTGGATAAAGAAGTTGCCTTGTGAGAAATTTCATCAGGAATATTCTGCTTGTTAACATTTAAGCCAATCCCGATTATAAATCTTTTCTCTTCATTATTCAATCCTGATACATCAAGAAGAATTCCGCAAATTTTCTTTCCGTTAAGCAAAACATCGTTCGGCCATTTTAAATTTATTTTTGCCTCAGAATGTTTTTCCAGAAAATTTTTTAAAGTCTCCGATAAAATATAAGACGTGTAAAAATTTACGAGGTGAATATTATCCACGCTTATTTTAAAACTTTTCACCAGTGTAAAAGTCAGGTCTTCATCGCTAGCTGCAATCCACTTTCTTCCGAACCTTCCTTTTCCTTCTTTCTGAAAAGATGTTATCACTATTCCGTTAGAGGGAAGATTATTTTCCTTCGCATATTTATTGGTCGAGTCCATCTCTTCAAAATGAACTACATAATTCAGAAGTGAATTTCTCACCAATTCATTATTTAAAAGTTCTACATTCAATCTAAGGTAATCTTATTTTAAGCATAATAATTTAATCAAAGATTAGATTAAAGGAAAAGAAATTTTCATAGAAATGTGAGGAAGGGAGGTATATGTTTAATTAAAGACAAGATCCATACATCTTAAATAATAAAAAGTTAAACTAGTTCAAGCATTATTTGATCATTAGTTACTTTCTCTTTAAAATCATGATTATGTTGTTGAATATGACTAATATCAAAGTTACAAACTAAAGCTTCAACAATTGTTCGTCGATTTTCGATATTTCCACCAGAATGATAAAAATGATCTCTCGTAACTATATTAAATTTATTCCAAAATTTATTTACCATTTCATTTTCTCTGTAATCGTTATGATGCCAAGTTGATAAAATAAATTTTGCCTTTGTTACACTTAATAATTGGAACAATAATTCTTCATCTTTTTCTTTCCAACCATTATAATAATCAACGTAACGACCATAGTAAGGAGGGTCGCAATAGATAATATCATTTTCAGTAGCTAGTGGTATTATTTCTGAAAATGTTTTGTTTAAAAAAATCCAATCAGGTTCAGGTCTTATAATTTTTGAAACATTTAATACCTGATTAGTTATTTTCGTGATATATGATTGTGCAAATCTATCCGGTTTCTTGCAAAATGGGATATTCCAATTTCCTTTTCCACCAAAACGCATCATACCATTAAAGCCAGCTCTGGACAGAAAAATAAAATCATAAGGTGAAAATTCTTTGTTAAATCTTTCTCTTACTTTTAAATAATGAGCATAGCCATTATTATCAGCTTTTCTTAAAAGCATACCTTCTTCTTCCAAATAAAATTTCATAGAGGAAGGCGTTATTTTATTTTCCTGAATTTTTTGATAAAAATTTATTATATGAGGATTTGTATCATTTAGAATTGCCTGCTTATATCTTGAATTGAAGGCAACTACTCCTGTACCTAAAAAAGGCTCGATCCATTTCCCCTCTAATTTTGGAGCTATGCCCATTATCCAAGGGACTAATTTAGTCTTAATACCTTGACTCTTAATAGGTGGAACAATCACTTTCATTTATTTCTTTTTTTTGTTTTTGCTACAATAGATTCCCAAAGATCAATTCTTCCTTTGAACTCCAAAAAATCTTTTATATTAGAAATTTTTATTGTTTTTTCATCTTTTATCATAGTTAATGTACCATAATTAATCCAATATTCATCAAACCATTCCTCACCTAATTTGCTAAAAATTCCATTTTCATTTTTTAAATCTTCAATATCTGTAATAGAACCTATGTTTGCAGTATTCCCAGAACCCTGAGAATCACTTGCAATTTTCCACTTCTCTGCTGCAAAAAAATCAAAATCTTTTATCACTGATGCAATTGATTTTAAATTTTTCACTGTAGTCACTTTTCGGGGTCCTATGTGATCAGAGTGAGATTCATAATTTTCTTGAAGTTCTTTTACTTGATAAATTTCTGTTGAATTAACATCATCACTAAAATCAATCCTAGTATATATGACTCCTAAACAATAATGTCCTATATATTCTGAATAAGGAAATTGAATATTCTTATTTTTATTTCTTTCTCTAAAATATGCGCCGTGACTTCCTAAGGTAAAACCAGCAGTTTTATGATTTCTTCTGAATGTTGTTTTTAAATCAACAGCAAATTTGATTTTTTCGTTTCCCTTCTGAACAAAAGTTAAATCAGGATACCAATTCTGCTTCTCTGCTAAAATAATACTAAAACCTAAACTTTGCGCAAATTGTAAAATTTGAGGAAAAATATGTATTTCAAGAATTTTTGAGACTATTTTAGTATCAGAGGAAATAGTATAAATATTTTTATAGATATCTATAAACCCTTTTACCGTCCAATCTCCATTTTCTGAAGATACATACTTTTCTAACTTATTAGCAAAACTATCTAATTCTCTTTTAAAGTCGGTCTTATATTTTTCCTTTTCGAATTTATCCATTAAAAAAATTTGTATAAGAATATAGAAAATTCAAATTTCAAAAAAAGTGTAACAGATAATATTCAAATAACAAAAAAGGCGAAGTGTTATGCTTCGCCTTTTTCTTTTAAACTATTTTTATTTTTATTTATTTCAAGACTACAAGTTTTTGTATAGCAGTCTCAGTTTTTATATCATCTTCTACGACCATCTTGTACAGGTAAACTCCGTTAGCTATCATATCACCGTCACTATCACGCGCATCCCATGGAATCTGATTATATCCAACATTCAACGGAGCAATAATTTCTTTAATGAGTTTTCCTGAAACAGTATAGATTTTTATTTTACAGTCATGCGGTTTTGTTTGAGCAGCAATATTGAAAACAAAATTTGTTTCGCGCGATACAGGGTTCGGATAATTATAGAAGTCTTTCACAAATAGTTCATTTGAAACCACAACATCATACATTAAGCTGTCAATTTTGGCTCCGTTATTATCAGTCAGAACAATCATTAACTGATTATCACCGAAGCTTAAGTCAGGAGTAAAATTCAGTTCAATGTTATCGGAGGAAGAGTTATCAAATCCCTTTGCTTTTATCATCTGGCTTGCTTTGCCGCTGTGATAAGGTATGTACTGCTTATTGATATAAATTTTTACATTTGATGAATCATTTGTAATTAACCCTGATGATTTTTGTCTCAATTGTTTTTCAGGAGCTTCTCCCGATGTTGATGAGAACAATGAACCTGCATCGTTAATTCTTATTTTCACTTCGGGATTTTTTCTTACGTAATCTCCGTTCTTTACCACGTTACCGTCAAAATAAACATCTGCAACCGGCATTATAGGTGTAGAAATAATTCTGAAATTTATCTGTCCCGTATTATTATAAGTGTAGAACTCATTTGCATTGCCGTAAGGAATAACTTCGGCATATATTGTTGTTGAAGTTGGAGCAATCAGCGGCGAATTATCACGCGGAATGATTATATCCTGAGTAACTTTATATGAACTATCAACTCCTACAAACGCTGATATTGTATCTGCCCGTAAAACTTTTCTTCCCGGAGTGAACGGGAAATAATACCAGTTCACATAGAACTTGTTAATATCTTTATACCCAGAGTTAAAGAATCTGAAACTTATTTTTACTTTCTGTCCCAGCTTCACAATTGAATCTTTACAATAGAACGAAGCTTTATACATTACTGCTTCATAAGGCGGATTGTATTGCGATGTAACAGTTTTCACAACCGGCGAAGGAGCAGCCGTCAGCGTATCTAAATTAAATTTAAGAACTAAATTTATGTTCGGATATGTGAACGCATTAAGTGTATCCAAACTTAGTCCTGAGGGATTGGTAACATTGCTGTAAAGCAGTGAAGAAGTATTATCTTTTTTTACACCATATACATCTGCTGTAACAGAGTTTCCGGTGCTTGTAACTTGTTCCCATCCGAATTTTTTCCAGTTCTGCGCAGGACCTAAATTTACAATTGCAGTTCCGAATGTCTTAACATATTTGACAGGAAGATATGCATTTGAAGGGCACCAGTTAGATACGCATGAATTGTTCACATTATTCCTGTGAAACTCTTCAGATATCTGTGATGAATTTGCACCTCTGTAACCGATGAAGCTCCATGTCCAGAAATTATTAAATGAAGGCAGCGAATCCGCATAAACGCTTCCGAATTGTCTGAAGGCAGCCTTGCAGGAAGCATTCATAGAATTGGAAGTTGTTACAAGAGCTTTGACTACCATTATAAAATTAGAAGAGTCAATCGCATTAAGATACGTTGCAACAGAGTCAGCCGAAGTTGCAGAATTAAATCTGAAATTTTTCAACTCCTGAATTTTCATATCAACTCTTCTTACCTTAAGGATATTTAATCCCGGGTTCAAAGATTGCCCGATATTAATCTGGCTGCTATTTACTATGAAGAATGAACTTTCTTCTCCGTTGTTACCAAGAGAATAAGCGCGCATCACTCCGTTTATTTGCGGGATGGTAAGACCGCCGGACTGGTAAACAATATTGTTGAAGTTAGCTTCGTTGAATTGATTTTTAGATTTCAGATATAGAACTATACTGGAATCTAAAGGCTCTATTCTTTCAGTTGGAGAATTTGTAAAAGTTCTTGTATTGTAAGTAAATGTCTGAGTCTGCGACCATCCTGAAATGTTTCCGTTTATAGATGCATTAGTTCTCCAGTAATAAGTGATGTTGGAATCTTTGACAGGTATTACCGTCTGGAATTTCGAAAATACACCTGTGGGGTTGTTGTTAATAAACGTAACCGGATTTGTAAATGTGTTTATCGTATCCAGCTGCAATGTAAGAGATATTGTATTTGCTGCAGGGTCACTATCGGGATTCAAACATGTAAAATAAACAGTATCAGTTTTTAAAACAGAATTGCTTACAGGTTTAAGCGGAACGAATGAATTATTTTTTAAATTAACCGGAATATTAATAACGTTGTTATTCGGGTCTTCCTGAGTGTACCAGTTATCAGGGTCTAAGCTTACTCTTACGAAATAAATTCCGAGTGTATCCAGTGAGAAGTTGTACATCACAGAATCTGCAAAACCGAAATTTCGTATTACGGTATCTCTGGATTTATAAGCAAGATTATTTTTGAGCACCTGGAATTTTACTTTCATCGAATCTGCAAATGTACCGAGGTTCTTCGGATAAGCTGTAACTCTTACATTCTGTCCTGTTACAGGATTTGCATCTGAAATCTTATAATCGGAATCTTTTATAGAAAACTCAGGATAGCCAGGCAAAATTAATTTCTGCGCGGGGTCACCGAGGAAGTTGAAGCACTCAAGAGAAATTCTCGAAGAAAAATTTGCCGAGTCACCCTTCATAATAGTAGTTGCAGATCTGAGTAAATCGCCCTGTCTTCTGAATGCGCTGTCTTTTAAAGCAGCGTAGAGATATGTGTTAATTACATTGGTTGCAGTTGTAAATGCCCATCCTGTACATCCTATATAGCCGATTGCGCCTTTATTATCATACATGAAAAACTTTTCACCAAAGCCGCGTGCAGCTGGGTCAGAATTTTTTGCAGTGAAGCAAGTCATGCTGAACAGCAATGGAAATCTTGGTCCGTTGGAAAGAAGATTCGGGTCTTCGAGCCCCTGGTCCCACGTACCGTTACCGGCGTGTCCGCTGTAGTTTATTACTAAAGCTCCGCGGTTAAAATCATTTACAATTGAATCCTGAAAATTATATGTTGTGCCGCCCTGACCGTCAATACGATAGATTTTATCTATATTACCGGCTAATGGTTTTGGCTTTATATAAGTATTTGCATAGGTATTTGAAATGCTCTGGAAATAACTTTGCTCGGATTGTGTTACGCCGCCTGTAACTAATATAAATCTCTTTGCCCATTCATCTAACGGCTGATTATTATAGTTAATTATTTTGTTCTTCATTATCTCAGCTTCTGCTACAGTGAATGCAGGCAATCTGCCGATTGCAATATTCTGAGAATAAATTGTACTGTTAAGATTGAACGTTACAAAATAATTATCACTGTTCGGGTTTCCGTAAACAGGAATAATGTTGCCGTAGAAAGTAGCAAGTGACTGTCCGTTCTTCGGGTCTAGCGAGCCTCTGCCGAACAAACATACATATTTTAATTTAGGTGTAGTCCAGTTATCGTATGCTTTTTTGAAAAATAATCTTACAGCCGAGGGATTTTCCATTCCGTAATTATATACATCATAAACATCTTCTATCTCAGCTTTAAAGCTGCGCAAACCATCGTAAGACTGCCTGTATGAACGTATTGCTTCTGCCTGTGATTCAAACAATCTGTTATACAAAATAATATAGTCCGCACCTGTTGCATTTGTCACAAGATTAGGAACAGTTTTCTGCTTTATTCTGAACGGCTTTTGTGTGATATCACCGTTTGCAATTTCCAGTTTTGCATTGGATTTAGCGTTAAATCTAAGTGTATCTGCTGAAAAACTGCTGCCGGTTATTCTGTAATTATTTCTTACATCGTAAATATTTACAGGTGAAGAATTGTTTCCGCCCGTAACTGAAAATCTTTTTGTTGTTGTATCACTTCCGCTTAAGTCAACTTTCAGTGAGCCTGCATCCAATGAAAAAGTCCTGGGAATAGATATTTCAAAGAAATCAAAATAGAACTGAATATTTAATCCGCCTGCGGGAATATAGAAAAATCTGAACTGGTTTGGAGAGCTTGTTGAAAGATATGCCGTAGGAACGGATATAGTCGTGTCCATTCTGTTAAAATCATCAGTGTAAACAGTAGTAACAAAATTTCCGTTTACATATACGTTCATCGTATGTTCGTTGTATAATGATGTACTTCTTGCCGCCGGGTAACCTGCTATCCTTACATTAAATGAAGGGCTGGAATTATCCAGCTGAGGTATCGATACATTTTTATATACTCCATAGAAAGGATTCAGGTACTGCCAGTAATATCCTTCGCCGAGAAATTTATCAACTGAAAATCTTCTGAAATCATTTACGTTTAATTGCTGTCCGAGCGAAAAAGTTGAGTCTTTTTCAAAGTGCTGGGTTTCCCTGAAATTTGCGGAAGCATAATCTACGCCTGATTCAAAAGCATAATCTGAAATTCTTAAACCGTTAGCGCCGCCCCAATCTACCCAATAAACGTTGGTATCAGAATAAATATCAAAATATTCGTTTAATGAATAAGCATAGTTTCCGACCTCGTCATAATATTTTGTCGGTCCGCCGTAGTTTCTTTGACCGTAAAAATCAAAAAAATCTGCATTATCAAATACACCGTCAGCTTCTCCTGAAAAATAAATAGGAAGCTGGTTTCCTTTGTTAAGCACTTTTACTGTTCGGGGATCTATGGTTGAAGGATCTACACCCGCTGATGCGAAATCAGTCTTGTTTATTCTGTACATGCCGTCATTGACGACATACATTTTTAAATAGGTCTTTCCGGGAGTAATCCAGTTAGGATTTTGAGAATATGAATTTTGGAATAGAACTATGCATACAAATCCTATTAGAAGGGGAATAAATTTTCTCACGACGTTTATTAATAATGGTTTATGCCTGAAATATATTAAATATACGGCTTATATGTCAAAAAACATAGTAAAATGTAGTCATCTTACTGCTATTTTTTACAAGATTAGTGACAATAAAATATTAAATTTGTGCCTTATTTTACTTTAATATCGCTATTTTTTCAATCTTTGTCTCAATTTTTGAATTTCCCGTCAGTATCATTTTATAGAAATATATGCCGTTTGCAATTGCATCTCCGTCGTTATCACGCCCATCCCATTCAACCTGATTATATCCTATTGATAAATTATCCAGGTTTATTTCTTTTATAAGTCTTCCTGCTGCAGTATAAATTTTTATTTTTCCGGTATCCGGTCTTTTTTCTCCCTGCAGATTAAACATAAATGACGTCTTATCTTTTAATGGATTCGGGAAATTATAAAGGTCAAGCAATTTTAAATCATAACTTACCTGAAAATTGTTTTTTACCGTATCGCCGATGTTTCCTGTCTTATCAACAAAATCAAACTCAATACTATGAGTTCCTTCGGATAACTTAGGATAGTATTTTACAGTTGCTGCAAGCTTGTATCCTCTCGCAACAATAAACTGAAGGTCAGGATTATTAGCATAAGGCACATACTTAGAATCAAGTTTTATCTTAACTGTATTTGTATCTGCTCCGTCTATTGCTATAGGGCTATCGTCATACAACGAAATTACAATTTCAGGTCTTGCCTGAATATAATCTCCGTTATTTAACTTATGTCCGTCGAATGTAATATCTGCAACAGGTTTCAATGAATCCGATTTTACTATTATCTGAGTTACACCTGTATTGTTATACGAATTGAACTCATTTACTGCATAAGCCGGATATGAATCGAAATAAACCGTTACTGAATCACTCTGATGTCCAAAGCCGTATGTTGAAAATCTTACCTGTGAATTTCTTACTTCATCTACCTGTATCGGAGTTCTTAAAGTATCAACCTTTAAATATTTTTTTTGTCCGTTAACAAAAGTGTACCAGGTATTAATCATAGAATAAATCTGAGAATACCCGACGTTTGTATATTTTACCCCTAAGGTAACACTATCGCCTTCCTGAAGGACGGTATCGCTTTTTGTGAATGAATAATTATCAACAGCAAGTTCAACAGGAGGAACATAATTTAATACAAAAGATTTTAATGAAGGCGGTACATTACCCTGCAATGAATCTAAACTAAATGAAGACGTAATTGTAATATTAGGATAAGTAAGCGCATTTAAAGTATCAAAGTTAAACGGAGAGCTTATATTAGTGTACAATAGAACAGTCTGGTCAGCAGTATTTTTCCCGTAAACGTTATACTTTATTGCTGAAAATGGCTGCACATTCTGGAATGCTATAAAATTATTCCATGATTTTGCCGGACCGAAATTTTGAGTAAGTGTTCCCTTTATTGTCTGGAAAGGACGGTTAATAGCTGCATTTGATGTACACCAATTATCTACGCAGCTGCTGACAACATTATTCGGATGATAGTCTTCACTGCAATTTAAAGGTGAAGCACCTTTGCTTCCTATAAAAGCCCATGTCTGAAAACCATAATGATTTCTCATACTGTCAACCATTACTGAGCCGAATTCTTTTATTTTATTACGTGCATTTTCTCTAAGACTATCTCCGGCAAATGTCTGAACAGTCGATATCATTACAAATTTATTACTGTCAATTCCGTTAAGATATGTTACAATAGAATCAGAGCTTGAAGGAGAGCTCATCCGGAATCCTTTAATATCTATCGGTCTTCCTGTAAGCTTATTAACAATAAAAAAGCAAATTCCGGGGAAAGAACCATTATCAATAATGTATCTTCCGCCATTGAATGTAAACTCAGACGCTTCCTCACCATTATTACCGTGAGCTAAAACTCTTAAATCCGCATTAACAAAAGGTAAGGTAAAGCCGGTACCGTTTACAAATGAAAGTCCCTGATAGCTTCCCGCATCATATTGTCCTAAACGTTTCTTTGATAATTTAACTACAGAATCAGGAGCCTCGTGTGAACGGGCAAGAGTGCCTGAAGGATTATAAATCAATCTCTGGGTATTTGACCATCCCGATGAATCGTTATTAACAACTGAATTCATTCTCCAGTAATAAACAAGATTTGTATCTGCAACAGGCAGTGTGGTTCTGAATTTGGTTACAACACCTTCCGTTACCTGTTTGAAGAAAATTCTGGGATTTGTAAAATTTAAATTCGTATCAACCTGAAGTAAAACTTTTACAGTATTTTTTTGCGGGTCAACGTTAGGATTTATTCCCACAAACTCAACAGAGTCAGTGAGTATAAATGCATTATCAACAGGCTTCAAAGGAACATAAGAAACATTTCTTATCGGAATATTTACATTTATTGAGTTGTTTGTTTTATCTTCTAAAGGATAGCGGTTATCCGGGTCAATGGTAAACTTCAGACTATAATTCCCGCTGGAAGTAATCGTAAAATTATAACCGACAGTATCTACTAACCTTCCGAAATTTCTGAGTATTGTATCTTTCGGAGGCATAGCTATTCCGTTCCGGTAGAACTGGAATCTCATTTTAACGGAATCTACTCCTATACCATAATTGCTAGTGTAAAACTTTATGTTTACGGGATCATTAACTGCAGGAAAAGAATTCGACATGGAAAAATTACCCGGCAAAATTTCAAACTCCGGATAAGAAGGTAATAATATTTTTGCTGCAGGGTCTCCTAATAGGCAATATGTATTAAGGGTGAATCTTGAAGAATAGCCGCCGGAATCGGATGCAGATATTGTATCGCTTGCGATACCGTATTTCATTATTTCTCCCTGCCTTCTTAATCCGCCTTTCATCCCGTCTAAAAATCTGCGGTTAAGCGCTTCTCCGTTTGATGAAAATGTCCAGCCTGTATTTCCGACATATCCAATAGCTCCTTTGTTCGGAAGATAAATGAATTTTTCTCCGAATCCTCTGAATTCATTGATTGCATTTTTACCTGTAAAACATGTCATGCTGAAAACAAGAGGGAGTTTATTTCCGTTGGAAAGCAGGTCGGGATTTTCAAGTCCGTTATCCCATGTTCCGTTTCCTGCGTGGCCGATGTAATTAAAATACATTGCTCCCCTGTTAAATGTATTTATAATAGAGTCGGAGAACTGAAATGAAATTCCGCCTCCCGCATCATTACGGTAAATTTTATCCGATGAAAGCCTTAACGGGTTAGGATTAAAATAGAGTGATATAATAGAATTCGCTTCGAGCTGAAATCCGGTCTGCTCACCGCTATTTAGCCCGCCGGTTACCATTACATCTTTTTTCCACCAGGCTTCATAATTATGCCTTTGATTATCGTAGGCAATAATTTTGCTTACAATATCATTAGCTTCCTGCTCTGAGTAGGCGGGCAATCTTCCAATTGAAAGATTAGGAACATAAACTAATGCGGATTCATTTACATTTCCAAAATATCCATCGCAGGTAGGGTTTCCGTATGAAGGTACATAATTAATATAAATCTGTGATGCGCTGGAATTTTTCTTCGGGTCAATAGAACCTCTGCCGAAGAGACAGAGATATCTTGGTTTGGGGGCAGTCCATGATATGTAAGCATTTTTGACAAATGTGCGGACTGCTTTCGGGTCTTCCATTCCGTAATTAAATACATCATAAATATCTTCTATACTTGCTTTCACGGAACGAAGTGTATCGTAAGACTGGCGGTGCTGTCTTAACTGCTCAGCAGCATTTACAAATAACGGATGATATACTATAAGGTAATCAGCTGCTCCGGTTACAAGATTCGCAACCTGTTTTTGTTTTATTCTGAACGGCTTAAGATAAACATTTGAGTTGGTAATTCGGAGATTTGCATTTCCTTTCGCGCTGAAAAGAAGCGTATCACCCGATACGGTTGAATTGGTAATTCTTATTCCGTTTCTTACATCGTAAAGCGTTAATCCGTTTGGAGAAGTAAAGCCTGTTATCTTAAAGCGTTTAGTAGTTGTATCTGCAGAGGGATTATTTATTGCGAGATCTGCATATAAATTATTTTCAAAAAATTTGAATTTAGATGGATATATTAACTCGAAGTAATCAAAGTAAACATTGCCGTAAGGAGGAGCGGGAGGACTTATATTAGTGCTGTCATAATATGTAAAGACTACTTTGGAACGCTCTATGGTTGAATCAATATATGTGGAAGGGAACGAAATAGTTGTATCATATTTTTGATAGCCTGTTGTCTTAAAAAATCCTAAGGGATAATTATCGAAAACAATTCTCAGTATATTATTGTCATTTGCATTTGGATAAGCAAAAAACTTAATTTTACAAATCGGTTGAACAGATATGAAAGGATTTTTTAATTTTGCGCTATCTTTTATACTATATAGATTGAACAAGTCATTCCAATACCAACCTTCTCCTTCTACAAGTTCAGGGTTGAAATATCTGTAATCCGAATCAACCGGATGTTCACCTAAAGAATACATTATATCATTCTCTTTATGCACACTTTCAAAATAATAAGGATTCGGATAGGCCGGAAAAGAATTTGATGAGCTTACGTCCGTCATTCTTAACCCGTTAGTTCCGCCCCAGTCTACCCAATACACTGATGTATCGGAGTAATTATTATAGTACTCGTTTTTAGTGTAGCTTAACCTGTTGTTGTACCCATTAACATATTTTGTATTTCCGCCGAAGTTTCTGGTTCCGTAGAAATCAAAAAAATCATTATCATTAAAGACCCCGTCTGATTCCCCTTCAAAATAAATGGGAACCTGATTTCCTTTGTATAAAACTTTTATTGTACGGGGGTCAATGCTGCTCGTACTGATTCCGGCATTTGTAAAATCACTTTTGTTGATTCTATAAACACCATCCTGGACTAAGTAGAGCTTCAGGTAGGTTTTATTGGGTGTAATCCAATTAAAATTTTGCGAATAAGATATATTTATCCCACAAAAGAATGCCATAAACAGAAGTACTTTTTTCATTTTTTTATTGGGGTATAATTATGTATTTAACTTTTGAAAAATTATTTTGAGTATGAATTTAGGATTTCCTATAAAATATCTTTTCCATAATCTTGCGGGCTCATTAAGAAAACGGTAAAACCATTCCAGCCCGATATTCTGAAAAAATTCCGGAGCGCGTTTATAATTGCCTGATAAGAATTCTATTCCGCTGCCCATAGCTACTTGGACGGGGATATTAACCTGCTTTGAGTATTTTGCCAGCCAGTCTTCCTGGTAGGGCGAACCTAAACCTACAAATAAAATATCGGAATTGGAAGACCTAATCTTAGCAACAGTTAAATCAGAGAAATTAGTTTCACGCTGTAAAATTCCGCTAATTTTTAAATTCGGGTACATCTTTTTTATATTTTGCTCCAGCATTTCTGCAGCCTTCTCTCCTCCACCGAAAAAAAACACTTTGCGATCATATTTCTGAGCATAGGAAAGTATTTTATAATATAAATCCGTACCGGTTAATCTTTCCTTAAATTTAAAATCCTTGTAAAGAAATTTTGAAGCCCAGTACACTCCGACTCCGTCAGCAAAGATTGCGGAAAGGTTTTCAAGATTTTCTTTTAACCGCGGATTCCTTTCTGCTTCAATTAATATATGAGAATTAACATTGAGGAATGTAAATGTTTCACGCTTGGAAATTTTTTCATGTAGCAGAGAAATTATTTCATTATAATTTAAATCAAGAAAATTGAAACCCAGTATATTCAGAGACTTCATTATTTATTCTTGCCTATTACTGCTATAACTTCGAAAAAATTACCTTTATTTGTCTCAAGAGTTTCTACATCGTACTCTGTTAATAAATTCAGATTTAATTTTTTTAATAATTCATTCATATCATAGGAAGTAAACCTGCTTCGGTACTCTCCAAACTTATCGCCTACCTTACTGTAGTGTAAAATAATTCTTCCCGAATTTTTCAACACTCTTTCAAATTCTTTGAAATAATCCGTTATCTGCTCTTTATCTATATGAACAAATACATCATAAGAGAAAACTACATCAATTGAATTACTTTCGGCGAAATTAAATTTTACATCCTTAATTAAATTATAATCTATAACAGAATTTCTACCGAATCTTTTTTCACACAACTCAAGGCATTTTTCGGAAATATCCACCAGATGAAGTTTTGAAGCTTTCTTCTGAAGGAACTCAGACCACCTGCCACCTCCCGGACCTATTTCAATAATTGATGAGTTTTCAGGAACAAGCTTTATTATGATTTCATTTACAAGCTTATCTTTCCAGCCTTCCGATTTTGTCCATTCCTCACCAAGTTCACTCCAGTTCCAGTTATTCCACGTAAGTTTATTTTGATTCACACTGTTCCATCCGGGATATTTTTTTTTGCTTTCGAGTGATTGAAGCTTATCCGAAAATATCTTCCAATGCGTTGCTCGCTTTAGAAGATAAAGTATCGTCCACAAGAAACCGTTTTCTTTAAATGATAAGTTCAATCTGTCAATTCTATATCCCATCAATAAGTTTTTTTTCTTTTATAAAATTTACTAATTCTCCTGAATTCACTTTATTATCATTCACTCTGAAAATGTATTTGTTCTCCATATTCTGGAAGACAGAATTTTCATTCGGATAATAAAATATACCAAGTGTTTTTATATTGTGAGCGTCAGCTATGTGAAGCGGGAATGAATCTACACCTACAAACAACTTTGATTTTTTAATATTGTTCACAAGTTTTTTTATATCCGGGGAAACTTCCAATTTCAAATTTTTAATATTTTTTAATTCCTTCAATCCTATAATTTCTTTTTCACTTCCAAACAGAAAAACATTCTGATTTTGTTTTACACACAATTCCTTTACAATTTCAAGAATGGAATCATTGCTGATTTTTCTGTTTTCATCGAATGAAAATAAATGCAATGCCACATCGTACTTGTTTTCTTTTATATTATCGAAGTTGAAAACATGCTTCTTTACTTCGCCGTCTATCCCCGCGGCTTTCAGTGACATACTTATTCTGTGCAAATAATTATCTGATGGGTGCCAGACTCTTTTCTCTTTAGGCTGTGATTTTATTATCAGAGCATCGTCGTCATTATGCCAGCTTTTCTTTCTTATGAAATTCGTAAAGCCAATTTTCTCAACAGCATTTGATAATTTAAAAATTGAAGAGTTCATTTGTCCTGGGAAAAAATTAAACACAAAATCGTATTTCGTTTTCCGCACCTGTGTAATCATATTGTGCATTTCAGAAAAAGATTTTTTCTTCAGCAAAAAAAGATGGTCAAATCCTACTTCGCTTAGAATAAACTTTGCGCTTTCAGTAGAAACAATATCGATACTGACTTTTTCAAAATGATTTTTAATTGAATTAAATGCAGCGCATGTCAGATATGTATCACCTAAAGCATTCGTCGATATGAGAAGGACTTTCTTCAATCAGGTTTTACTCAGATTTCATTTAAAATTTTTCTGAGTTTTATGTTGCTCTCAGAGAAGTATTCTAAAAAATAACTCAGCCTGAATCTTATTCTGTTTTCTTTAAACCACAGAATAAATTTCAATGGTAACAATAATATTATTTTTGCGATTAATATTCTTGGCTTAATTATATTTTCCATTTTCATTTTATTCCAGTAACCGCCCGCTTTTTTTTCATCACCGTAAAAATACTCTCTCCACCCCCGGTACTCATTTTCTTCGTCAATGGAATCGAGCTTAAATATTTTTCCAAAATCATTTTCGTAATAAGGAGTCTGTATAGAATACACAAGCTTGTTCTTTTCCTTCATGTTTTCTCTTGAAAAAGAATTCTTCCTGTATCTAACAAGCAAAAGAACTTCCTGCATATTATAAAAAGTTACCTTATCTTTAATCCTCAGCCAGAGTTCATAATCTTCAAATACAATCGGTTTGTAACCGCCGCTTGAAATAATTTTATCTTTCTTATACATCATACCTGCATGGATTACCTCACTATGAAGTGCAAATCTTTTTTTTATATCCGCATCGTTCTGAGGAGTTTTAATTGTGTAAAGTAATTTTTTGTTTTCGAATGCCGCATACCAGCACGAAAGAATATCTACACCTTTATTTTTTAAAATAAAATTATATTGTTTCTCAATTCTATCCGTAACAGAAATATCATCTGCATCCATTCTCACTACTAACTCAGTATCGCATAACTTAAGTCCGTAATTTAGAGCTGCTCCAAGTCCTGAGTTTTGAATTTTACAATACTTTATTCTTTCATCTTTAAATCTCCCTATAACTTCTTTAGTATTATCCGTAGAGCCGTCATCAACAATAATAAAATTAAAATCTTTAAAACTCTGGCTGAGTATGCTTTTTATTGAAGAAGAAAGATACTCAGCGTTGTTATATGTCGTCATAAGAACAGAAACTTTTGCCATCTATTTGCTTAAGCTTGAAATCAATTTATTGTGTTTCTTTTTGCTCTTATTAAACAGTGTGCTAAGTTCTATCATTTTCCATTTCCACCACTGTGTTATATCTTTTGTTGATATATTGCCGGGCAGGTAACTCCATAAGTACAACAAAAAAACCTTAGGATTAAATAATATCTTTTCCTGCTTAACATATTTTCTAAATTCTTCTTTAGAATCAAATCTGAATTTTAAAACCGCATAGTCGGCGTAAGATTTATTTATATCGCTGTAATAATTTCCATCAAAATATTTAAAATATATTTTTTGAAAAAACTCTTTAGGCTTTTTTTGTTCGTTTGCACTCATTGAATTTTCCTTCAGCCGAATCAAATATAATACACTCGTAAGATTATGGAAGACTGTATCTTTTCTTATTCTCAGCCACAGCTCTATATCTTCAAGGCAGTCAAGGTTTTCATTGTATCCTCCATATTTCAATATATGATTTCTTAGATAGAGTGAGCCGGCATGACACACCGAACTGGAAACATTAAGCTGCTCTTTAATTATTTTATCCTGAGATGGCAGATGATACAAATGAGAAACACTCTCATTTTTAAAAAGGCCATACGCCGAAGACAATACATTTACTTCCGGATTATTTACAATATATTTAATCTGTTTTTCAAATCTATCCTGTACAGAAACATCATCGGCATCCATCCTTGCAACGTAATCATATTTTGCAATTTTCAATCCGTAATTAAGCGCAGCAGAAAAATTTACTTTTTCTATTTTTTTATAAACAATTCTCTCGTCATTAAAAGATTTAATAATATCTTCAGACTTATCTGTTGAACCATCATTAATAATTATAAATTCAAAATAAGGATATGTTTGATTCAGAATACTTTTTATTGCAGCAGCTACGTATCTCTCCTCATTATAGACACTCATTACAACCGATATGTGTTCACCGTACTGCACTACTATTTAGTATTTTTCAAATTTACCATTGGAGTATTTAATAATACTAATCTCTTTATTCTGATAGTTTATTCTCTGTAGTTTTACCACCGTAGGTTTATTAAATGAATTTAACTTCATTACTTCAAATAAATAATCCTTTTGGTTATTGAACTTTTCGCCAACAGAGGACTTCTGTGTGTAAAATGGTTCAGGCGAAAAAAAAGTGTCGTTATATCCGGATGTAAGAATATACGTCTCATCTTTTTTTTCTATTGAACATCCCTCAATATAGTGAGATTCAACGTGAGAATTTATTCCTGCAAGTTCCGTAATATTATTATATCTGCCAATTTCGTTGTTGGCTTTATAGTACAGATAAATCCCAATATCAGAATAACACGATGCCTGCCCGAGTGAATGCGGATAATCAAGAATTACATTCTCTTTATCCTTATCATATATATTAATCAAAGAGCTGAGGCTCTCTTCCTGAAGTTTGTAATTTACAATCCAGTAATCCGAAACTTTATTAAATCCATAAACAAAAAAAAGAAAAATTATTAAACCTGAAATTTTAGTTAAAAAATTCAATTTTTCTTTAGCGCATATTATAATAAAAAGAAATATCAGGCTGCTTGTAAAAGTCAGCGCAAATAATCTGTACGTACCTCCGCCTGCAATCGTATAATAGAACAAAGTAATGAATGCGATTGATAAAAAACTAAAGGAATAAACAAAAATTTTTTTGCGGGAGTAAATCAAAATAGATATTACTATGAGCGAAGCAAAGTATATTGAGTAAAGAATTATTGATGTTATTAACGATGAATCGAAAGAGTAAATAAAGGTTCCTGAGTCTACCGGAAGAAAAGTGAATAGCAATGATTTCAAAAAAGCATTTATAGTGGTAATAATTTTGACGTTAGCTAAAATTTCCTTATTGGTTACTCCTGCAAGAACGCTTCGGCAAATAATATAAAGTATAAGAATGCTTACTTTGCTTTTGAAAATCTTCAAGAGTGACTTAAACAATTCCGCGGGTTTGTTTTTTATTCTATAAATAACCCAGAACAGTAATAACTCAACTGCAAACCAGCAGGTTGCATTTTCTTTTACCAGTGTTGCAAGAAAAAATAAAATTGCGCTGATTAGCAGAAAATAAAAATTACGCTGCTCTATATACTTTAGAGAAAAATAGAATGATGACAGACAAAACAATATGACTGCTAAATCCATTCTGCCGGCAGCCCATGCAACATTAGCAACATTGCCCGGGTAGAACAGATAAAACAAAGGAAGTATAAGATATAAATTACTTTTGGAGTCAAAAAATGTTCGAATTCTTTTAAAGATGAGAATTAAAAGAAGAAAATTCAGTATGTGATTCAGCTGGGCTGCAAGAGACCACAACCACGGCTTTAAACCAAAAAGAAATGAAGTTATAAAAAAAATAAATGAAGATAATGGTCTGTACCTGAAGGAATCTGTGCCTGCATTTGGAATCAGGTCTTTCAATCCGTTTTCCCAAAATGTAAATAAAGGAAATGGGAATTTTCTGGAATAAAAAATTATCATCAGATCATCATTCAGAAAAGCAAAATTTTTTATTAATGGAATATTTATACAAAGATATATTCCCGTTATTACAGAAAAAAATAAAATATTTTTTACTTTAACTGATAACACTATTAAATAGATTTATAAATCTGATTGTAGCTGGAGAAAATATTTTCCCAGTTCAGTAATTCATAAATTTTGGAAGCGCGGATTGATATCTCAGTTCTGACGCCCTTGTTTTCAAGGAGTAAATTTATTTTACCTGATAAATCTTCTTTATCGCCGTGCTTTACAACAAATCCATTTTCACCATTCGTAATCAATTTGGATATACCGGTATTATCCGTAACTATAGGGGCTAACCCCAAAGCCATACATTCAGCAGTCGCAATAGAAAATGTATCATAGAAGCTGGAAGAAATAAAAACGTCTTTATCTTTTAAAAAGCTTATCAATAAATCTTTGCTCATTTTGCGGACCGAAATGATAGTGATATTACCAACAGTGCTTTTATAAATTGAAGGGTTAAAATTACCCACTACATACAAATTGCATTTTTCTTTCACTTTATCAAGAATCTCATATAGAAAATTAAAATCCTTATCTTTCCTTTCACTATCTCCAATAAATACAAGTGATGGCAATTCTGAATTGTCTGATTTTATTTCCGTGCTTTTAAATTCTGGATCTATACCATTGTTTATAAATTTTATTTTCTCATCCGGTATTTTATAGTATTCTTTAGCTATTTTCAACTGATGTTCAGATAAATACAACAACGCATCACTTGATTTTATAAATTTACTCTCGCAGTACATATCTTTTTTTTTCAAAGATGCAGATACATTTTTGAAATTATTGTTTTCATACACCGCAACTCCGTGAACGTTATACACTATTTTGACACCGGTAAAAAATTTATAAAAGTAAGCAAGCACAGCAAATCTTTCAAACGTAATTATGTGAATAATTTCCGGTCTGAATTTAAACAGGAATGTGAAAAATTTTAAGAAACCAAATCTGTAAATGTGTGAGACTTTGCTTACAACTTCATTTCCAAATATTTTTTTTATAATCCCGTATTGTGAACCATCAAAAAAATATTCTGCAAATGCTGTTTCATTTTCTTTTGATGACTGTTCATAAATTCTCTTTGCGACTTTCTCCGGGCCGGTCAGTTCCTCTAACTCATTATATCTTCCTAAATATAAAATCTTCACTTTTTATTCAGTACTTTAAAAAGAAAAATACTTTCAACTATTAAAATTACTATCTCCGTAAAAAATGTAGCGTAGCACGCTGCTATCAGACCAATACTCGGTATAAGAATAACATTAAGAGTTACATTAACTATTAACCCGACGATAGTAGCAATTAAAACAAAATTAAATTTCCCCAGAGCGTTAAGAGTAATGCCAGTAAGATTATTTAATGCCAGCGGTATAACTGCAAAACTTAGAAACTTTAAGAGAACTATTGAGTTTGAATATTTAGTTGTATAAAAAAATGTGACAAGAAAATCAGGGAGAAAGAATAATACTAAGGCTGAAATACAACTAATCGAAAAAATTATGATAATATATTTTCTGAGAAAAAGTTTTATCGAAGATATTTTTGAACTAAGATAAGATGCTTTTGAGAAGCCTTCAATAAGTATAAACGAGAACGAAAGCGTTGAAGCTTTGAGCAGACCATACGCAATATTATATTTTCCTGTATCGGAAAATCCTAAAAGTTTAGAAATCAATAAAACATCTATTCTGTCATACAATAAATTTACAAGAACAATAACGCCTAAAGGTATGGAAACTTTGATTATTTTCCCAAGCAGATTAAAATTAACTGCACCTGATTCACTTTTAAAATAATTTCTTTTAAGATAATAGTAGAAAAGTATTAGATTAAAAAAATACGATAGAAGTAATACAACTGCAACGCTTTCAATTGTCAGTTCTTTTTTAAATAAATAAGCTATCGGGAAGAACAAAAAGAAACAGCGTGATAATACTAAAAAATAAAATTGAGATTTAAAATCACGCAAGCCTGAAACAATCTTACTCATTACATTTGTATATAAGCTTAAATATGAGGATACTACAATTGTTATAAAGATTAAAATTGAATTGAATGATTGGAAAAAGTGCGAATATAAAAAACATATTCCAATGTATACAGGAAACAGAATTAAATATAAAATGAGCGTAGTTTTATACAGCGAATGTATGTTTTGTAAACGGGAAACTTCTCTCTGAAAGTAAACCGGCAATCCAAAATCAAAAAAAGAAACAATAATAAATGATAATGCGATTAATGCAATAAGCTCTCCATACTCTGCAGGTGAAAATTTTCTCGCGACATACATAAAAAGAAAAAACGAGAAAAGTTTATCAAATACATTCTGGAAAAAATTAAATTTACTTCTGGAAAAGAATTTGGAAAGGGCTTTCAATAAAATGAATAAAGATGAATAAGGATGGAATGATTATAACAATATAATCTTATTTTGTAAGAGAGCTAAACTTTTTTTATTTCTTTTGCAGGATTACCTGCCACAACACAATTTGACTCAACATCTCGGGTCACAACTGACCCCGCCCCAACGACTGCATTTTCCCCTATAGTTACACCACACATTATAGTCGCTGATGAACCAATTGAAGCGCCGTTTTTTACAAGTGTTTTTTCAAGCTTCCAATCGTTATCGGTCTGCATATTGCCTTCTGATGTGACAGCTCTTGGAAATCTATCATTAATAAATGTAACGTTATGTCCCACAAAAACGTTATCTTCAATTTCTACACCTTCACAGATAAAAGTATGGGAAGATATTTTACAATTTTTACCAATGGAAGAATTTTTTTGAACCTCTACAAATGTACCGATCTTAGTATTATCTCCGATTGAACATCCGTATAGATTTACAAAATCATAAATGATGACATCTTTTCCCAAGTTCACATTTTTTATATTTTTATTTCCCATTGAACTCCATTATCTTGCCGCGTTCTTTAATTGATTTATCGGCAGCTTCAAGAATTTTTACAATCTTTAAACCGTCATAGGCATTAGTAAGAGGTAACCTGTCTTCATTTATTGAATTGATAAACTCCCTTGAAGCTGATGCTAGTGCTTCCACTTGTGCAACTTTCGGAGAATACATATCACCTATTCTATACTGTACCAAGGCTTCATGAATACTATCCTCTTCATCTTTTCTCATAAGAACACCTGAATCATAGACACGAATTTTTTCAACGTTCTCCATATCATCAAAGACCAGCATCTTCTTTTTCCCTCCAACAATGGTTCTTCTGATTTTAACAGGTGAAGTCCAGTTGGAATGAATATGCGCAAAACAATTATTTTCGAAATAGACTGAAAGATATGCCAGGTTTTCGTGGTCATAAAAATTTGCAATACCATTTGCCGCTATCCCGGTTATTTTATTATCAGGAAGTATGTAGCTCATAATGGATAAATCATGACAGGCTAAATCCCAAAGCACATTTACATCATGCTGAAACAGTCCTAAATTAATTCTCACTGAATCGAAATAGATAACATCACCAAGCTCTCCTTTATCTACAATTTCTTTAATTTTTCTTACAGCGCCTGTATAAATAAAAGTGTGGTCAACAAATATCTTTAAGTTTTTTTTCTCACTGATGTTTATTAAATCCTCTGCATTTTTTGAAGAACCAGTGAAAGGTTTTTCAACCCACACATGTTTCCCTGCATTCAAAGCAGCTTTTGCAAACTTATAATGACTTCCAACAGGAGTCGAAATTATCAACGCATCAAATTTGTAATTTTTTAACAGCTGATCAAAATCACTTACAGTTTCAACCATTGGAAATGACAGCTTTATTCTTGCAAGACGTTTTTGATTATTATCGCAGCAAATAATTTTATTGACTTCTTTAATAGCAGAAAAATTTCTCACTAAATTAGGACCCCAGTATCCAAGACCAATAATAGCTATATCCATTTTTTATATTATAGGAACAAATATGTTATTTTGCACCTTTACCTGTTACCATTACAGGGAAAGTTTTAAAAATTAATTGAAGATCAAGCCAAGGTGTAACATTATTGACATAGTATAAATCCAAAATTATAGAATCTTTAAAAGATACACTTCCCCTTCCATTAATCTGCCACACACCTGTACATCCGGGAAGAACTGAATGCCTTCTTTTATGCCATTCATCGAACATTTCATATTCATACGGCAGGCAAGGACGAGGTCCGACTAAACTCATATCGCCTTTAATTACATTAAATAATTGAGGAAGTTCATCAAGTGATGTTCTCCTTAATAATTTTCCAAGTGATGTAACTCTGTTTTCATTAATTACTTTGGTAAACTTTTTTCCGGTCTCAGTACTGCTTAGTATAAATTCATGCACTCTTTTTTTATGTTCCTCATCAATTTCAGATGAATCTACCATTGAGCGGAATTTGTATAAATTAAATTTTTTACCACCCTTACCGATTCTTTCCTGTCTGTAAAGCACACTTCCTTTTGATGAAATTTTTATGGCAGCTGCAATAAACGCCAGAAAAGGTGAGAGCAATACTATTCCTACAACTGAACAGAAGAAATCAAAACACCTTTTAAAAATAAGATTAAAGTTTTTATTTACCTTCTCTGATAAATCTATTAAAGGCATACCTGAGTAAGATTCGATTACGATCTTTTCAGGAATAATTCTAAACAGTTCAGAAGACAGCTTAACATTCAACTGTAATACCTGGCAATAATCTATAATTTGTAACAGCTTCTCATAATCGATATCATCGGTGGCAATTATTACTTCATCAATTTTTGTTTTTTGTACTATTTTTTTTATATCATTGATTGGACCAAGAGAACGTATATTCCCGAATACAAAATCCCCCACAGTAGTTTCTTTATCAATAAAGCCTACTATATTTATTCCATAGAAATTTTCGAACAATATTTTTTCTGCAAGCAGCTGTCCGGATTTCCCTGCGCCTACAATCAGCACATTTCTTTTAATTAATTTATTTCGGGTAAAATACGAATAAAGAGGTCTGAATATTACAACTCTTAAGAACGTTACTGCTGAAATACCTAATATTAAAAAAGTCACTGCAACCGTTCTGGAACCGAGTACAATATCTAACTGCAAAAAAAACGAGATGAGTATTAGAATTAAACCGCCATATAAAAAAGATTTGATGATTGAAACCAGCTGCGATGAACGGGAAAGGAAAATATTAATCTTATAAAGATTATTGTTCTGGAAAATAAAAATCAGGAATAAGGAAAATAAAATATTTATAAGATGGGTTGTGGGTAAGTCAACATCTGCCAAAATTCTTTTGTGGAATATTCTTTCTGAAATATACTCAGATGCAATGAATGAAACACAAATAATTACAAAATCAGCAAGAGCGTAAAAATATTTATATTTGGGATATTTTATCAAATTATATATTAAAACTTGAGGAAATTTTAATGATAAAGCCTGGTCCTGAAATCTTTCATAATAATAGAATACTTTTGAAAATAAAGAAATATTATTAAACTTGGCAGTAACTTAATAATCGCAAGCTTTATATGAAATTTTTATACAAACTTACTAAATTATATTTAGAATTTTGCCAATTGAAAGTGCTTTTATATCGTTCTAAACCTATTTTAGATTTTTCTTTTAATAGTTGACTGTCATTGACCATTATTAAAATCTTTTCTGCAAATTCCTTGTAATCATAGGTATCACAGTAAAGAGCTGCCTCACCCGCGGAATAAATGTTTTCTTTAAGTTTAAAAGATAAGATTGGAAGACCGTGGGACATATATTCCATAATTTTTATCATAGTAGAAATATTGTTCTGCTGTGTGTAAAGGTCCGGCGAAAGACCTACATCTGCCGTATTCAAATGAGTATGAATTTCATCCCATGATAAATATCCGGTAAACTTAACATTGTCATGAAGATTTAACTCTCTATATATTTTTTTCAGCTCTTTAATGTAAGGACTGCGTTCGATATTATCAGGTCCTATAAGACAACAATAAAAATCTGTGAAATTTTTTTCAGTTATTAAATAGTGACACGCTTTTAAAATTACATCAACTCCGTCATCCTCTCCCATCATTCCAAAAAATATAAGCAAATTATTTCTACCCTGTTTTAAATTAACATCAGGAGCAAAATCTAACCTGTTATCAAGTTCCGGTGCGTTTCTTACTATAAATATTTTAGCAGGATTTATTCTGTATTTTTCAATCAAATATTCTTTATATGACTGATTGGTGACAACAATGTAATCTGTAAATTTCAAATTCAATTTTTCTACAAACGATAATAATCCTATCAGAAAATTTTTAACAGAAGATTTCTTATTTGTATATTTAGATTCAAATGCATTTACAAACAAATCATGAACATCAAAGATATACTTAGCTCCGAATGGTTTAAAGAAAATAAAAATCAAAAAAAATAAATCAGGAGGATTTGCTGAATGGAACACATTTACTCTTTTATTAAAATTGATTTTTAAAACTAAAACAAATGTTCTCGCAAGATAATTTAAATACTCTATAAAGTATGAAATAAATCCGGTTCCTGTTACAAGTTGCTTATATCTGTAAATCCAAATGTCATCAATTACAACAAAATTTTCTTTATCGCTTTTGGCATCTTTGGGTGAAATTATGCTTACATCAAATCCCATCTCCTTCACAGCTTTTGCCTCTTTCCAGACACGCTGATCATCGGGTACGGAGCAATTTTCTACAACTAAAAGTACGTGTTTACCAGGAGAGTCCGGCATAGTTATCTTTTGTTCTCAGACTTTTATCGATACGAACCAAATCTATAATAAATTTATTTTTTAGTTTTGCCAGATCTTTAAGGGCTATCAATTCCTGATTAGCAATAACAACTATATCAACTTCATCAATTAATTCCTTGTAAGATGAAATTAAATAATCTGATATTACAGGAAGCTCTTTAAAAAGAAATTCTTTATTTGCTCCGATTACTTTTTCTAAATCCAGATTCGGGTCATATATCTTCACATTGTATTTTTTATGAAGAAGTTTTTTTACCAGACTTACATAAGGACTATTTCTTACATCATCCGTTCCTGCTTTGAATGTGATTCCAAGAAATCCAATATTTTTCTTTTTAGCCCTTTCAATAAGTTTAAATGCTCTATCAATATTTTCATCATTTGAATTCGAAATGCTTTTCAGCAAAGGTATATTTAAGGAATTTTTTTCTGCTATACTTTGCAGCGCTTGTAAATCTTTAGGAAGACATGACCCGCCGTATGAAAACCCCGGCTTCAGATAAACATCAGAAATATTTAATTTTGTATCCTTTACGAATAACTCCATAAAATTCTGCGAATCCATATCCAAAGATGAGCATATAATACCTATTTCATTTGCAAAACTCACTTTAAGCGCGTGGAAAGAATTATTTACAAATTTTATAAGTTCAGCATTTTTTGTATCTGTAAAAATGACTTCGGCATTTACACTTTTATAAATGGAAGCTAAAGTTTCCATTGCTGAAGAGTTTGAACCACCAATTAAAGAATATGGAGGATTATAATAATCCTTAACGGCAGAACCTTCTCTTAAAAACTCAGGATTTGAAAGTACTGAAAAATCTTTATCAACAATTTTCTTCGAACAGTCTGCAATAATTTTTTCAATCTTTGATATTGTTCCCGGAGGAATTGAAGACCTGACAGAGACAATATGAAAATTTTTTTTAATTTTAAGAGCCGCTCCTATTTGCTCTGCAACTTTAAATATATGTGAGAGATCTAAATTTCCATCTTCACCCGGCGGAGTTCCAACGCAAATAATAGAGACTTCTGAATTCTTTACCGCGTACTCATAATCATTCATTGCAATTATTCTCTTCTCAGCAACACCTTCCCTGATAATTTCATGAAGACCTTTTTCCAATACAGTTGCGTTACCGGATTCAAGCAAAGTTAGTTTACTTTCATTTGAATCAACTCCAATTACAAAGTGCCCATCTGCAGCAAGACATCCAAGGCTTACGCATCCAACATAACCAATTCCAAATACAGAAATATTCATTAATTGTTCAAATAATTTTCAAAAAAAGTTTTGTACCACGTTTCAAAAGAAAGTAATGCAAAAATATGGCGTAAATAATTTTTCTTTCCTGACTTATGCAAATCTATCATCTCATTCAAATAGTTAAGATTAAAAAAATTCCTGCTGGCTGAATCCTTATCGTTAAACATTTCCTTTGCGTCATCGGCAAAACTTCCCTGCAGCCATTCATCCATAGGTGTCTCAAATCCTTTTTTCTTTCTGTTAATAATTTCAGGCGGTAACCATTTTTCGGCAGATTTCTTGTGAATATACTTATGCTTATTTCCTTTCAATTTGAAATTTGAAGGGAGTGTTTCTAAAAAAGCAATTAATTCTTTATCCAGATATGGTACCCGCATTTCAAGTGAGTTAGCCATAGTCATTTTATCTCCAAACATTAATAAGTCATCCGATAATTTCATTCGTGTATCTATATACAGTATTTTTGAGAGTGAATCTTCAAGTTTTTCAGTTCTTGAATATAAAGGTTTCAGCAAATCAATATCTTCATTTGATATTTTTTCTTTTACATCATCTTTTAATAGTTTTGCTTTCTGTTCCGGTGTGAATATAGTATATATTGCAAGAAACCTATCTATCTCATTTGTAAATTGAGAAGCATAGGATGCCCTTTTCAATCTTTCATTGCGAGGAAGAATATCGGAAATTAAATTTAACGGTAAAAGATTTAACAAAGATTGATATTTGCTCATCTTACTTTCACCATAATATCTTTTATATCCTGCTAATGGCTCATCGGCACCTTGTCCCGCTAAAACGACCTTCACATTTTTAGAAGCTAATTGAGATAGATAATATAAAGCCGGTACCGTAGTTTCTGCGATCGGTTCTTCCAGATAATAAAATGATTTCTGAAAAAAATTCAAATACTCCTCTTTGGATAATGTCCTTGTGTGTTGTTTTGAATTCAAAGCAACAGCGGTTCTATTCGCATCCTCAATCTCATTATAATTTCCTCTTCCTGAAAAACCTATAGTGTAAGTATTAAACTTATCATCATAATTTTCCTTCATGAAGTGACCGAGCACTGCAGAATCAATTCCACCGCTTAAAAATAACCCAACAGGAACATCACTTGTTAGTTGCCTGCTAATTGATTTTTCAAGTAAACTTGAATACTCTTCTATAGCATCGGCCTCTTTAATATTTTTATTTGTTACAGGATAACTCTTATCAAAACTATCTAAATTATACTTTCCATTCAGATAATATTCGAGGTATTCACCCGGCTTAAGCTTAAAAATATTTTTAAAAAGAGTTTGCGGTGAAGGATTATACCTGTATGTCAAAAAGCTGTTGAATGCAGTGTAATCAAGCTCTGCTTTGTAATTTTTATTTTCAAGTATTGCCTTTATTTCAGAAGCAAAAGTAATTCCATTTGTTGTGAAAGAATAATACAATGGCTTCACTCCGAAATTATCTCTTGCCAGAATTATTTTTTTTTCATTCTTATCATAGATGGCAAATGCAAACATACCGTTTAGTTTGTTAAATCCTGCCGTACCATATTTTTGATAAATGTTTAAAATCGTTTCTGTATCTGACTGCGTATTAAATTTAAACCCTATTGATAAAAGCTCTTTTCTCAACTCCTTGAAATTGTATATCTCACCATTGAAAACAATTACTAAATTTTCTTCAACATTATGCATGGGCTGCTTGCCTGATACTAAATCAATAATGCTTAAACGTCTGTGAACTAATCCTACACCTGATTCTTTCTCAAAATAAATTCCTTTATCATCAGGTCCTCTGCGTTTAATTACCTCAGACATTTTTTCCAGCAATTCTACATTAAGATTTCTTGAAATATCTATCACTCCTGCAATACCGCACATTATTTTCTTACCCTAATTAACTTAGCGGGATTTCCTGCAACAACACAATTTGCTTCAACATCTTTTGTAACAACGGAACCTGCGCCTATAACTGCACCGGAACAAATTTTAATACCGGGAAGAATTACTGCTCGTGCACCGATCCATACATTATCTTCAATAATGGTCTGTGGATAATGCCTTACACCCTGCATTACCATAGGTACATTAATATCTTTTATATTATGACCGTAATTCATAATCATTACATAAGGTGCAATCATGACATTGCTTCCAATCTTACAATTTCTTATCCAGCAATTTTCGTTTATCTGCGAGTTGTCTCCGACTTCTATATCTCTCCCATCACCCCAGAAAATTGAACTTTCAATGGTTACATTATTGCCGACTGATTTCATAAAGCCTTTTGCAAAAAAAACTCTCACCGAATTAAATAATTTTCCCAACGGAAAATTCGAATTCGGAAGATGTTTCCCAATGAGATAATATAAAAATCTGAAAATGGTTTTCATTTATTTTTCAGCAGTGACAAATATTTTATATCCTGATTGCTTAAAATTACTTTCTAGAAACAGTATAACAGGATACAAAGGTAATAGTGTCAGGTAAGCAAATATTCCGAATTTCTCTGAAAGCTTCTCGTAAAGAATTCCAAATCTTGAACCTATGATATAGTTAGCCTGCACATTTTTAAATCCCGTTTTCTCAAGTTTCATTATGATTCCATCTACATCGTATAACTGCGCGCAGTAACAATCCTGTATATGTTTCTTTTTATAATCATCTGAAATATATTTTGAATTTAAGCTGTCAACAGTAGCTGCTAGTATTCCACCGGGTTTAAGTACCCTGTACATTTCTTCAAAAGCGGTCACATCATTATAAAGATGTTCAAACACACAAACACTTATTACTTTGTCAAAACTTTCTGATTTAAAACTTAATGCCTCAGCACTTTCAGCAACAAATTTAATTCCGGTGTATTTATTTTGAGCAATCCGCAGGTGCTCTTGATAAGGTTCTATTCCAACAATGGTACCGCATTTTTTAGAAAAATAATTTGTCCAGTATCCATCACCGCTTCCGATATCTAGTACATTGTCAGATTTTTTTAAAGAAGCTCCGCTTAATATGCAATTTATCTCAACTTTTCTGCATGCATTAATTTTCTTAACAAAAACATTTATGAAGTGAATGCTTTTGAAATAATTAATTATCTTTCTATAAGCAGAGTTGTGCGGTATTAATACTTCAGCCTGCATTTTAATATAAATGAGCTAATGCCAGATACATTGGTGCATTCACCCATCTATCCATCGGGGTTTTATAAGTAAATAATTTCGTTTTCATGAAATTGTAATAACCATTCTTGTTCCAAAGTACAGAATCTATTTTATCAAATGTTCTCTTAATATAATCATCATCTATATAATTTAATTTTTTAAGATAAAAAAGAGTTTGAATTGCCTGCGCACAATTCTGTCCATCAATTGGGTATATATTGCTGTTATAATATTTTGGTAAACCTTGTTCAGTAAACAGATTTTTCAGATAATATTTAATTCCTCTTTTCAATAGATCTTTAACTACATCTATTCCATTTTGTTGAGCAATAATCAACCCTTCTAAAATATAACCTGTGTGAAAACCGTCAATGAAATTTGCTGTAGAATCAGCTGAATAATACCAGGAACTGTTACTATTTTGCCCGGTTTTCAAAAACTCAATTGTTTTATATATTAAATCATCATACTCGTTAGTGTTAAATGTTTTTTTATACCGTGATAAAAATCCTCCCATCAGTGCATTTACATTGTATATAGGACTTTCTAAATTTTTCCAGTAATTCCATATAACAGTATTTTCATTTTCTGTATATTTTAAATCTTTAAGTATGTAACTTAACCCCTCATCAACTACATTTTTTATTTCTAAACATTTTTTTGATTCATTCTTACTTAATAACGATTCATAATAATCAAGTAATGCATTAACGGCATTAACGGTTTGAAACAAGTTAGGAGTATTTATATCAGCCTGAACAAATCGTGTTGTAAAATGAAATTTTAATCCCCAGCCAATTCCTGAATTTTGTTTAATACTTAAGTTTTTCAATAGTACAAAATATTCTAATGCCTTAATTAAGTATTTTTCATCTTTTGTTTTACTATAAAGTATTGATGATGCAGAGAGTAAATCTGATACTGATTTGGTGTGAATTAATTTTTTGATCCCAAATAAACCTCTTACATTAAACGGAAATAATCTTATTGACTGAAGCCAGATTCTCTCTAAAAATTTATTACCTAGAAATAATTTTTTAAGTGGAGTATTTAATCCGTCATAAGGATCATAAGATAATAATCTGTTTTTTTCAAAATGTTTCTCAAGCGATTCCAGTCTCTGTATGATTAAACTTTTCAAACAATCAGTTAACTTCTGAAATTACTTTCCGAAGAATGCTCTGGTAAGAGAACTTTTGATTAAATTCAGAATTAACTTTCCTATCATAACTAATATTATTCAATTCCGGAAGTAATTTTTTTAACTCATCAAAATCATTATAATATAATCCTGTCTTATTTTTTTCCACAAGATGCTCAAGGGTAGAGTCGTATGGTACAATCGGGAATAAACCTGTTCCCATAGACTGCTGAATGGAAATTGTCGGAGCAAACCATAAAGAAAAATCAGCAGCATTGAAGAGTTTGTTATTTTCTTCCGCTGTTGTAAACTTGTGTAAAATAAGTCTGTCTCCCAAGTTCAATTTTTTCAAATTTTCTTCAACTTTCCTAGAATACTCAGTATCTGAAAATCCGGCAAGTAGGTATATATAATTAGAATTATTTTTCAAGAACTCAACAACCTGTTCAATCCAGTATTCAAAAAGTTTGCCGGGATAAATCCGGCTTATTGTCATAATTAATTTTTCATCATCTTTAATCCCAAATTGTTTACGGCATTCTGTTCTAAATTCATTCGAATAAAAATACTTATTGTTATCAAATCCTAATCCATACATTCTCAATTTATCTTCTATATTATTTTTAGAGATACCTTTAAGAATTGAAGATGTCTCGGGTGTATTAGATAAAATTAAATCCGAACGTTCAAAAACTTTGTTGTACCATTTAGCTTTTAATAGACGGAAAATTAATTTATTGCCCTTTGTTCCCTTTGCTTTTGAAACTCTGTTCTCTATAGTAGTATCACTGAAAACAGATACAACTTTTGCATTAGGGTTAATATATTTCATTAAAAAATAAGGAGCGCCAGAGCCGGGCAAAATTAAAAAAACTAAATCAGGATTATAATTACTAAAAAATTCAGTTAAGTCCTCCTTAGGATAAAATGTATTTTTTATCCTGGTGAGTTTTTTAATTCGTCTTACTTCAAAATTATTAAATGAATCATCATATCTTTTTTTTAAATCAAGGTTACTTCTGTTAGTAGCTATTACTTTCACTTCATAATTCATTGAAGTCAATACTTCAGCAAATTGGACTTCCTGATATCCGACACTATTCTCAAAGAAAGAACTTATTATGAGAATTTTTTTAATCAACATTTAATCCTCTGAAAGTAAATCTCTGAACTTATCCTGTAGTTTTTTAATGTCTGCAATCGGTCTTGCCGGATTCCCTGCCCATACTTCATCGGACGGTAAATTTTTTGTAACTACTGAGCCGAGTCCTGCATATGAATTTTTTGCAAGAGTTAACTGATTTAATGTAGAAGATGATGGACCAAGCCAACTGTAATCTTCGATTCGCACACTGCCGCCTACCATATTATTGGCAGTGATAATGCAATGTTTACCAATGATTGCATTGTGTCCTATATGAACAAGATTATCTATCTTAGTACCTTCTCCTATTATCGTATTTGCAAGAGCGCCTCTTACAACCGTTGTGTTCGCACCTATATCCACGTTATCATGAATTTCAACTCCGCCAATGTGAATAAATTTTTCGTATTCATTTTTTTCATTTAGCTCATAACCAAAACCTTCTGAGCCAATGATTGTACCTGCGTTTACCGATACATTTTTTCCAATCTTAACATTATCAAAAATATAACAATGGCCGTGAATTATTGTGCCTTCATCAATTTCACTTTTTCCTATGTATGTAAAAGGACCGATATAAACATTTTTATTTATTTTCGCTTCTTTATGAATAACAGAAGAAGGGTGAATTCCATATTCAATCGCGGGTGAATACAATTTTTCTAAAATTCTTATCAATGTTAGCTTTGGACTCTCAACTTTTATCAGTAATTTTTCTTCTAATAATTTCCCGCTCAATTCACTATTCAGCGAACAAATTATTAAGTGTGCTTTAGTATTTTTAATTATCTGTGCAGGATTTTTTTTCCGCGGACTTATCCATACCAAAGAATTCTCATCTGCATCTGAAACAGTTTTTACATTATCAAAAGAATTATAGCTTTTGTTTCCTTCAAGCTTATAATTTTTTCCGAAACAGTCTTTTATTGATTCTAATGTATGCATATTATTTGACAACCCATCTGATTACTTCAAAAGCTTCCGCATACTTCACTCCGATTTGCACTCCTCTCGCGATAGCAAGACTTCTTATAAATTCTTTCGAAGCATAGTTTTTTCCTTTTTGTGAATTATAACAATCCAATGCATTCAATTTTACATTAAGCTCATCTTCATTAAAAGATATAAAACAATTGGTTGTGAAGCTTAAATTATTCCACATCAGTTCATATCCGAGAATAGAAGTTTTTTTAAAAGCTCTTAATCCTTCCTGAGCAATCGTTGTATGGTCCTGATGTAAATCGTTGAGTGATGGCATGAAGATTAAATCAGGCTCAATTTTTTTATTAAGCTTTACAAGGTCTTCAAGTATATCCTGACGTCTTTCAGCAAAATATCTTACACGGTACTTATAAAGAATCAGATTTTCATCTTTAATGCCCAGACATTTTGCTGCTGCTTTCACTTCAACTTCCAGAATATCTTTTGGATATGGCGGAGGTACTGACTCTTCCGATAAAGAGAATGCAGCATAGTAAACTTCAACATTCTCCTTAAGAAATCTTGCTATGCTTCCGCCGCATCCAAACTCACCGTCATCTGTGTGAGGAGCTAAGATTAAAATTTTATTTACACCTGAAAGTAAACTCATTATAAATAATTATACTTTTGAAATATTGTTCCTGCCTGCACTGTATGCAGATATCATTGCAAAAAGAAAAACAAACAACTCCCTTAACCTGCCGAAGAAAAAACTTTCCTGAAACAAACCTATAACTAACAATCCTATCCAATAAATTACAAAAAATGATGAAGCATTGTTTAAGTAGGAATCATTTAATCTTTTAGCTAACCTTTTTGCGTTCAGTAACATTCTTAATGAATAAAAAGCCCAGAAGATAAAACACGATAAACCTATATATCCAAAATATACAAGCCAGTTCAAATATTGATTATCGGGGGAAGTGTACACCTTATCATTAATAAAGTCATTTGTTGTATATCCAAATAATCCCTGCTTTATTGTTTTCATATATGCAGGAATCCACTGCCACTTATCAAGTCTTACCTGTAAAGTCGGAGGAATGCTTCCATTGAGTATAAATAATTTGAACTCATAAAACCTTATGTAGTTATCGAAACTCAGGTAGTTTGCCACAAGAAAAAAAATAACACCGCTTCCTAAAAAAACTCCTGCAACTATTGAAAATATTTTTAGATTGATTCCCCTTTTGATATACAGCAAATATGTTACTGACATAAGAAAAAGGACTATCAGACTTGCTCTGTTACCGGATAGAAAGATAAGTGTTATTCCCAAAAGCAGAATAATAATGCTCCAGTAATTTTTTAGCTCATTGTTTAAATATACAAGTATAAAAAGTGTAAAGCATAAAACTATTCCCATTCCGTTAAAGCTATCAAAGATACTTGTTACTCTGTTAAGTAACTCAAACTCGTAAATATTATCTGTACCTGTTTTATGAACTACATGATAAAAATTCTTAATTATAAAATCTGCGGCAGGGTTGTGTGTGAACTGAAGAATTCCGATAATACTTACATACACTACAAAGAAAACTACAATGAAATTTAATACTTTTAAATCATTAAAATAAGAATTTGAATCTTTGAAAACGGAGAAGACTAGAACAAATAAAAAAAATAATTTTATAAAATTTAAAGTGTTTGCAACTTCATCCATCCCCAATGAAAATCCCGATAAATATTTACCCAGAGTACAAAGTATAACAATAAAAACCGGGATTAAAAATATTTTACTTTCTTTTGAATTAAATACTAACTTTGTACCGCTCAATACAATTAAAAGAAAAGCTGCTAAAAAAATTATATCTGAAACATATGCATGAAGCACTCTGAACACTGGACCTAACAGATAAAAAAAAACTACTATAAACATCAGCCATTTTTTCTTTTCAATTGAAAGGTCAAATATCTGCATTACTTCGCAAGCTTAAATAAATTCCAGGGCATTGGTATCAGCTTATTAGAAATATAAAACGTAACGATGTATGAAATAATATTACTCAGTAAAAATGCCTGCGCTGCGCCAATCGCTCCGTTTGATTTTATAAGAAGGAAACAAAGTCCGATATTAACTGCTCCGGAAATAAAAGTGATTAGCATTAAAAGCTTTGACTTCTTTTCATAAAAAATATAATTCACGTGCATCTTGTATAATCCTGTGAAGGCATATGCAAAACTGATCCATATTATAAACTGACCTGAATTCTGATACTTGCTTCCCAATATAGTAGATGCAGCTAATGAACCTGCTATACCTACAATTCCGGCCACAATAAAAATAACTATGTAATACAGATATGTTTTTTTTACTAATGATTTTTTTATTTCCGGAGTCGGAGTTTTTAATTTTTCAAAGAGGTAAGGTGCAAAAGCCCTGTTAAAAGAATCCTGAACTAACGATACAACCATTCCAAGTGTAGCCCCGGCGCCAAATTCTCCCGTAGCTGCAATCCCGACGAGTGAATTCAAAATTAATCTGCTTGCTAAATCCGCTGCCCATGCGCCCAGGTTATGCATAGAAAGAGGCACTCCGTAATGCAGACTATCTTTTATATCATTCTTATCAAACGAAAAAGTAAAATAATTTCTTTTGACAAATATTATTAAGCTTATGATTGCGAATAAAACTGCGGTAATTACCTGACTGTAAACCAGTCCTTTCCAGCTTAAGTGAAGATTGATTACAAAAAATAAATTGAGCCCGTTCTTTAAAATTGTATATGAGATCTTAAAAAATCCGTACTTGTGTGGCTCACGAAATGACTGCCATAGATTTGCGTTTAAATCATTTACATATTGAAAAAAACATCCTGCAAAAACCCATAATAACCACTCAGAAGGGAATTTAACGATGTCTGATATCTGGGGTGAAAAAAAATAGAACACAAGAAAAACTAAAAGAGATAGAGATAAGAAAACTAAAAAGCTGTTGAAGAAATATTCTTTAAATTTTTCATAGGTAAGTTTAAAGTAACTTATTATAATAGAAGCATCGGTTCCAAGTGAAAGAAACGGAATGAAAAAACTTATTAAGGTCTGAAATGTGACATACACACCATATTCATCGGGAGAAAGAAATCTTGTAATTATGGGAAGAAATAAAAACGGGACCGCTCTATCAAAAACTGTAAATGCAGTATAAACGCTGGCATCTTTTGCTAATTTGCTGTTGGTAAGTTTTGAAAAATATAATTTTACTGCCTGCAAGTTAGCTCTTTTTCTTTTCCTCTACTAAAGATAGCAGCATTTCAATTCCTGTCTTAAAATTTTCTTCGTTATTATTTTTCAATTCAGTATTTTTTTTATTCAACAAAAATTCTGCATCTTTAAAGAAAGAACTTTCATTTTCTGCATATCTTGCAATACAATTCTGAATTTGATTGCTGAATAATTCCACTCCCGATTTATCCAGAACAATACTCGGTACTCCAAGCATTTCTGCTTCCAGAACAGAACTCGAGAATTCCGTAACATGCAAATCCATATTTTTGAGGAGCAAAGGCAAAGGATATTCAATTACATTTTCAGAAATAACATTTGGGAAATTATACTTTGCGATTTTTGCTGCCACCATTCCCTGAGCATCTTTATATTGCGGATGAAATCTCACCCACCATTTCCAGTTTGCGGGCGATTTTTTTATAACATTAAAAAGTGTTTCCGAAATTTCAAACGATGCCTGATGTGTATACAGGATATTTATAGAATCTAAACTAGAATTTTTAATTGATTCAATTTCACTTGTAAATTTTTTTATATTTTCGTTATTCTCATCTAACTCTAAAACCGGATTTCCGCCGGTGATGGCAGAATTCTTTTTAGAATTCATAGCCCATTTATCAATGCTGTTTTTTTCTACTTCGCACCAGCACCAGAAAATATCAGGAAGTAATTCATAACCATCAACAGGAAGTTTAGTCCATTTGGAATAAAGGAAATCATTTTCAGATTGCACTCCATGCTGAACATCAATGCACTTCACATTTTGTCTGTGAGCAGCAAGAACTAACCCCATGGCTATATATGAGTAAAATCCTTCAACTATTACAACGGAAGGATTAGTCTTCTTAAGAATTTTCTCGTAATAATATGAATAATTTAAAACTCTGAGTATTTTTTTTAAAAAGAAATCTTCACTGAGTTTTATTGTACCTAAAAAATTATTAAAATCTTTTAGCTTTGTAATATCTGCTTTTTCAAATCTCTTTTGAAAAAGAACATTCAGATTCATTAAGTTTATGCCCGTACCAATATACTTTGAGCCTCTGTACCTCGGTATCTTTTGTTCATCCGGATATTCAAGCACCAATGAACTTACGTTTTCTTTCTCTAAATAATTTACAAATGAATCTGAGAATGGATTAAACCACTTATCCCCGATTTTATAGTATCTAGTTGATGAAACGTTCAGAAATAATATATCATATTTACCTTTTGCATTCTGATTCTTTTTTGAATCATGAATAGAATTTATTTCCGAAAGGTATATTGAATTTAATGAATCTTTAACTAAAGAAGAGTTTGCTGAGGTAATCTGGTTTTTTTCAGAGTACAAATTCTCATAGGATAACTTCATCCCAAGAGCAATTCTTATTACCGGCCAGATGTAAAAATCATAAAGTTTCCATTCGTTAACAGGGAAGTCATTTTCAATCCTGTTGAGAAATTCTAAAATTGAAGAGTATTTTTCTTCTGTCCTCAATAAAGTTCTATAAAGAAAAGCACTCCGAGCTTATAAATGAAAGATGCATTTTCCAAATCCTGTTTACCTTCAATGAAATCCTTAACAATCCTTTTCATTTCTTCTGTATTAAAACTTTCAGGTGAGAAGTATTTTTCTAAATCAATCTCAGAAAACATTTCTTTGTAATAATCACCAAAGACAGAATTATAAATTGTCTCGCAATACATATTCCACTTGCCGCCGGAGTAATTCCATTTCGAATCGGATTCCGATATATACGAATGTGCACCGGCTTCCTCTAAAATATTCATAGGTATATTCCATTTTTCTTTAGCAAGGTATCTGAGTGGATATTTCGTAGGTTTAAGCTCAAGTCCCCTGCCCCATGATTCGGGCATTGAGTACATATATTTTACAAGTGACATATCGAGAAATGGTATCTTACAATTTTCACCGGAGTTTCTTAACGGTACATGTTTTGATTCTATCTGAGGACTATGGAAGTGGTAATCCCTGTATAATTGCAAAAGATAGTAATATATATTTTCCGGCGTAACATTATTAACAGGATTTCTGAATATCCCTTCTTTCAAACTTCCATTATTACTACTAATTAATAAATCTTTTGCAAATTTATTTCCATTTGCTTTTGCAAATGGAATACGTTCACCTGAAAGCATGAATGATTTGAAATAAGAGTAAAGAAAATCTTTCTTATTAAATTTGGTAACATCTTCACAACAGCTCTCTCCATAATAATAAGTATAGAATTGAAAAACTTTATCATCGTCATAAGTTCCATTCAATAGCTTAGAAAAGAATGATGGACCAAATAAATAGCTTTTCATTTTATCACCATACTCTCGAAGTTCCCTGTTATTATAAGTAACTGCTACAAACTGAGAGAAACCAAAATTATGAATCGAGTCTGAAGCCTCGCCGCTAAAAATACTTGCAGATTTTTTTTGCTCTGATATTTCATGGACTGCCTTTGGCATATCCACAAAAAAATATGTGTGGTAATTTTTTAGTTCTTCCCTTCTTGCTTCCCAGTCATTTAATAAGTTTTTATCGTTAAAATCTATTATTATTTTTTCCGAATTTATTCCATAGTAATCTGAAATTTTTTTTACTTTATCCGCTTCATATATATTGAATGACTCACCGTTTCGTAATATGGTCTCACATATAACCGAGTTTATATTTTTATTATCGTAATTTTTTGTAAGATGATAAATTATTGATGTGGAATCCCATCCTCCGCTGTTTAACACAAAATTTTCATCGGAAGAACGAGATAGAATGGAATTTGTAAGCAGATTATCATATTCTTCTATTTGTGATTCATCGTAATTTTCAATCTTATAATTTTCCTCAAAGAAAATGTGCTCAGTTTTACCTTGTGCAATTTTTACATACTCATTGCTTGAAAATCGATTTACACCTTCATAGAAAGTCTGATGAATTGGTGTATATCCGACTGTAAGGTATGATAAAAACGCCTGCTGATTATATTTTATAGAAGTAAGTTCAGGGATAATTGTGTTCAGAGATGTTGCAGCAACGAATGAATTTTCAGACTCAATGTAATAAAGGTTTTTCCGGTTTAAATAATCGCAAAAAATTACTGCTTCGTTTTTTTCTGGATCAACAAAAACAGCAGTATATATTCCTTCAACTGAATTAATAAAATCAACAACATCAAATGAACTGAGCTGCTTCTTCAGAAATTCCCCATATTCATTTTTTCCTATCTGAGTAATAACATCGAACTTCGAGTGATAATATATCTCGCCTTCAAAGTAGATTTGTTTTGAACCCTCTGCAGCTTTGATGACATGTTTATCATCTGAAATGATTAAAGAATCTGCATTCAGTTTTATTGCAGTGTGAGAATCATCTTCAGTAATGTAATTTTTTCTGTATGAAATTTTCACTCAGAAAAATTACATTATTTTTAAATCAGCTTTTACCATAATATCCACCAGCTCTTCAAATTTCACTTTCGGTTCCCAGCCTAAATTCTTTTTTGCTTTTGAAGCATCGCCTATCAAAAGATCTACTTCTGTAGGTCTGTAATATGTGGGGTCAACTGCTACTACAATTTTACCGGACTTTGTATCTTTACCAATTTCATTTTCTTCTTTTCCTTCCCATGCAATTTCAATTCCTACTGACTTAAATGCAAGTTCCGTAAATTCTTTTACTGTATGAGTTTCACCTGTTGCAAGTACATAATCTTCCGGTGTATCTTTCTGCATCATCATCCACATTCCCTCACAGTATTCAGGCGCAAAACCCCAGTCTCTTTTTGAGTCCAGATTTCCAAGCGTTACTTTATCCTGCTTTCCTTTTGAAATTGCAGCGACTGCTCTGGTTATTTTTCTTGTTACGAAAGTCTCCCCTCTTCTTGGTGACTCATGATTAAATAAAATTCCGTTACATGCAAAAAGATTATATGCCTCACGATAGTTTACAACAATCCAGTAACCGTAAATTTTTGCAACTCCGTAAGGACTGCGGGGATAGAATGGTGTGGTTTCCTTTTGAGGTACTTCCTGAACTTTTCCGTAAAGTTCACTGGTTGATGCCTGATAGAATTTTGTTTTTATTCCTGTCTCTCTTATTGCATCTAAAAATCTTAATGTGCCGATAGCATCAACTTCAGCAGTGTATTCCGGGACTTCAAATGAAACTTTTACGTGAGATTGCGCAGCAAGATTATATATTTCATCAGGATGAATTTTTTCAAGCAAGCGGTTCAAATTACTTGTATCTGTAATATCGCCGTGATAAAGAAAAAATGATTTGTTCATAATTTCCTTGTCCGTCATCAGATGGTCAATTCGCCCTGTATTAAACGAACTGCTTCTTCTGATAATACCATGAACTTCATACCCTTTTTTTAATAAAATTTCTGCCAGATAGCTGCCATCCTGACCGGTCACACCTGAAATTAAAGCTTTTTTAGACATCTGCTTTTATATTTTAAATTTAAATTTAATTTTGTTTATAGCTCCGCTAATCCTATCACATGATGGAATAGAGATAGGAGCAGAAATTTTCGAATTTTTATCTTTTCTGCATTCAACAAATATCGAAAAATTAATAGTATAGGCAAAGAAAAGACCTGCAATTTTGAAAATACCTTTAATGCGTTATTAATTCAATTTAAAAAGAAAAAGAGGAAAAATAAACTTTTTTTGCAGAAATGTACTAAAGTTTGCTAATTATGCCCGGGTTTGTAGGTTTTTATTGTGATAAGATGAATAGTGACTGCAACAGCAATTAATAGTAATAGAATTGCTATATAATTAAAATATGAATAGGTCCTTAAAGTATAAATTGAAAGCAGGATTGAAAGCCAGAGAAATGAAATGGAAAATATTTTTACTGAAATAGTTGTGCCTTTTTTATCTTTGTAATTCTTAAGATGCTTACCGAAATATTTATTGGTATGAATCCACTCATCTAATTTAGGTGAACTTTTAGCGTAACAAAAGGAAGCTATTAAAAGAAAAACTGTAGTAGGCATTAGCGGGAGAATCATTCCTATAATTCCCAACCCAAGCATGGTATGTCCGGCAAGTACTAATGCCTTTTTATTAAAATTACTTAACTCTTTTTTTTGTACTTCTTTATTTTCTGCCAAACCCAATAAAATGTTTAACAAAAATAGATATAATAATTATCTTAATAACATCATTTTTTTAGTATCAACAAAATCATCTGTAATCAATTTGTAGAAGTATATTCCGCTTGAGAGTTTTGATGCATCGAAGCTTACTTCATATACTCCCGGAGCAAACTTTTTATTTACCAATGTTGCAACTTCTTTACCAAGAACATCAAAGACTGTTATGTTCACATTTTTAGAGTTTACAACTTCAAATCTGATTTTTGTTTCAGGATTAAACGGATTCGGATAATTCTGATGCAATACAAAATCTTTTGAAACTGTTGTTCCTATATTTTGTATTCCTACTCTGTCCAAAGGATTTAAAGTAAATGCTAAATTATTAATTGTAAAATTATTTCCTGCAGATAAGGTTACGTTTGCCGATGCCGATGTATATCCTACTCTGTTTACTATAATATCATAATTACCCGGAGGCAATGCTGACATACCATATGCTTCATTATTATCACTGACTGAAAAGCTTCTGTACAGACTTCCCTGTTTGGCGTAAATAATTGTCTTCGATTTAAAAGGCAATCCGTTTCCGTTTAATAATCCTGCGGGCAGATAATTTAAAACAGATGTACCGCTTATTACTCCATTGGAAGGAGCAGGTGTAGCAGGTATTACATCAATATTTATATTTGATACATTGCCTCCGACATAAACTCGCTGTGAATTCTGCCATGAAATAGTTGAAGGGTAATATGTTGGTACGAAATTATCTTCTAAATCATTTGGAAATGCTAAAACGTCTACGGTATCCTGACGTGTTCTTACTAAGTTAAATGTGCCATTAGCTAAAATATTTGTACTGTCAATTGAAAGTACTTCTCTTGTATATAAATCTAATCTGATAGCTTTTATTTTTCCACCTGTAACTATCACACCTGAGCCCGCATATCTAACTGTTCCGCTGATAGAATATGTATTTAAAGTCTGCCACTTTGCAATATGATTTGCAATTCGCCCGCCGGCATAAATAAACTCGCCGCCGGCATATAATGTAGTATCAGTAGTATAAAGAGCAGTTACCTTTTCACCCATACCTGTACTCATTGTTGACCATGAAGAACCGTTCCATTTCGCTATTCTGTTACAATAAAGATTATTACCTGCACCAACAAATTTTTGCTGGCCGCCCACTATCAGTTCTCCGTTATAAATTCCCATTGAATAAATTCTGTCCTCTACTCCGCCACCGACTGCTACCCAGTTAGTTCCGTCAAACATCGAAAGATAATTTGCGTTCACTCCACCGCCGACTGTAAATCTTCCGCCTGCATAAATATATCCGTTGTAATATGAAAGTGAGTGAATCCTGTCATTAAAACTTGCAGTTCCAACCTGAGTCCAGTTCGCGCCGTCCCATTTTGCTATTTTACTTGCAGCTGAACCGTTCGCATTATCAAATCTACCTGCCACTATCACATTTGAACCTATTAATGTTAAAGCTAAAACATCTTTATCAACACCGCCTGCGCAAGGTCTCCATGCACTGCCATCCCAATATCCAACGTTATTTAAAACTGTTGCACCTGAGTTTGTAAATTTACCACCTACATAAATGAAACCTGAATATTGTAATAATGCATTTACTTGACCATCAACACCTACTCCTAATGAAGTCCAATTAGTACCGTCCCATTGAGCTATGTTGCTGACTAATGTTGAACCCGATTGCGAAAATTTTCCTCCGGCAATCAATTTACCGTTAAAAACTGTAAGAGCATAAACCGTATCATTTAATCCTAAACCTAATGAAGACCAGGTTGAATTAGCCGGGTTCCATTGTGCAATATTATTTGCCGGAATACCGCCTGCCATTGAAAAGCCGCCGGAAACAATAATTTTATTTTGATAAGTTGTTATAGCATTCACAGGCCCGTTTACACCATTAGCAGTATTATCGCCCAAGCTTGACCATCCTGTTACCGGCTGAGAGAATGAAATATTTGCTGTAACAAAAAATATTATTAATAAATAAACTTTTTTCATCTTCATTTAATTTTCAAATTTTTGAATTCATCTAGTGTTGAACTATTTTTCCAATATACTTCAAAAAGTTCAATCATACATAAAGCAAAATTTTTATTTCTGATAATTACATCAGTTCTGTTATTTTTAGGAATTGTTAAGTCGGATAAACTTAAAAACACAATTTGCTGATCAAAAATTGCAAGGTTTTGCGGAATACTTTTAGATAGTTTAATTTTTTCTCCCTGCTTTTCAAAATACATTAGTAAGTCTATCATATCTTCTTTATCCGGAGTAACCCACTGTCCTTCTTTATCAAGCTTAAAATTTAGAGAAGCTTCATAAATACTTCTAATCTTACCGCCTCTTTTATAAAAATTAATGACCTCTTCATCAAGTTGTTTTGAAACGTGAGCTTCCATACGATTCATAAGTAACATCTCTTTTTTAGAACTCTTTAGAAGATCCATAAATTTAAGAACCCTAAATTTATTGAATCCCTTTATTAATTCAACATCAACTTTATTTTCTGATGGAGCATTTGCTTTGTATAAAGATTTTAAAGTATCAAACGATGACTTTAGTTCCTCGCTTTTCTTTTTATGGTCGGTGTTTATGTCTCTTTGAATTCTCCCTTCAATCACATCCGGGTCAATCATTTCATAACGCAGCTTTGTAGATGTCTGAATCTCATTGCAGAATCCTTTTTCTGCAAACTGCTTCAGGATATCATATACCGATGTCCGGGGAATGTTAGCCTTCTCAGCAATTTCAGCAGCAGTCATATTATGACCGCTCATCAATACCGTGAAAACTTTCGACTCGTATATTGTGAATCCCAGTATTTCTAATTTTTTTATTATGTCTTCCATAAATCGTGGGGAACGATTTTTAATTGTCGTAGCTTATACTACAACAAATTATAGAGAATCTTCCTTAATGTCAATGAATTTATTGGATGGTGACTAATGAGATTACTTATATATAATATACTTATCTCTTATACTTTTAAAAACATCTAAATTTTTCTGATAAGAATCTGTAATTTCCGATAACGAAGCGTTTGAATTTACCATATTTCGGAATGTCTTTGTCCCCGCCAGCTTATCTATAAAATTATCTTTACGCCAGGAAAACTTCGGGAATAACTTTTTTGCAGAAATCAAAATAGCTATTGCTGTCTGAACCGGCTGAAATATTTTTATATCCTGAACATTTATATAAACCCCCTCACATTGTTCGCCTACATATTTCGGCGGATTGGATGGACTCGAAATTGAATTCGGTATATAACTTCTTTTTTCAAATTTAACTCCCCGCAGATTATACGTTTCAAGTTCGCTTATCAGTTTATCTGCATCTACATAAGGAGCGCCGATGTATTCAAACGGCTTATCAGTTCCTCTTCCTTCTGATAAATTCGTTCCTTCAAATATACACGTTCCTGTATAACAAACTGCCGAACTCGGGAAATATATACTCGGTGAAGGATTTACCCATTTAAGATTTAAATCCGTGTAATTTGTGTTTCGTGTATATCCGTTCATTTGCACGACTTCAAGATTCAGCTTTCCTCCAAAATAAGTATCATTCAGAAAATTCGAAAGCTCTCCGCAAGTAAGTCCGTATGAAATCGGCACATCAAGCAATCCGACAAAAGATTTGCAGTCATCTTCAAGCATAAATCCGTCAACATAATTTAAATTTATCATTGAAGGTCTGTCGCATACTATAAATTTCTTGTTTGATTTCACTGCCGACTCCATACAATAATATAGAGTATTCACATATGTATAAAATCTTGCTCCAACATCCTGTATATCATATACTAAAGCATCCACATCATTTAAATCGTCCGATGATGGTTTCTTTTTATTTCCGTAAAGCGATACTACATTTATTCCTGTTTGAGTATCTACATAATTTCCCGTATTATCATCACCTCTGAATCCATGCTCCGGGCTGAATATCTTTACAACATTTGCTTTTCCTTTTATCGCATCTATAATAAGGGTTCCGTCTGAAGTTATTCCGCTTTGATTTGTAATAATTCCAACACGGCTGTCCTTAAGCAAATCTATTTTTTCAGATAACAATACTTCATTGCCAAGTTTAAAACCTGTTGGATTAGAAACTATTGCCGGTGAAATATTATTATAATTTGTATTAAAGCCTGTGAAGAATAGTATTATTAGAATGAAAACGGAAATTTTCATAGGAGAATAAATAGAATAGAAAAAATTCTGCCCCGAAAAATCTCGGGGCAGAAAATATAATTTATGAATATCTCTTTCTTAAGAAATATGTAATTAATCTAACGCCGACACCTGTTGCATACTTAGGAATATATTCGCTTGCTGAATTGCTCATTGCAGTTCCTGCAATATCCAAGTGAATCCACGGATAGCCTTCGACAAATCTCTTCAGAAACATACCGCCAACTATTGTACCTGCTGTTCTTGCAGGGGTTCCCATGTTGCTCATATCAGCCTGGTCAGTATCAATTAATTTATCGTATTCATCCCATGTGGGAAGTTCCCACACTCTTTCAAATGTTGCCTGTCCTGCATCAAGAATTTCTTTTGTTAAGTCTGCATTGTTCGACATTGCAGTTGTTACAAAATGTCCGAGAGCTACAACTGTTGCTCCTGTTAATGTAGCCAGATCAATAATACACTTTGGTTTCATTTCAGTTGCATACGAAATTGCATCGGCAAGAATTACTCTGCCTTCTGCATCAGTATTGCCGACTTCAACAGTTCTTCCGCTGTAAGTCTTAATAATATCACCCGGCTTAATTGCATTTCCGCCCGGCATATTTTCAACGGATGGAATAAGTCCGACAAGATTTACTTTTAAATTTAATTGTGTAGCTGCTTCAAAAACTCCTATCACAGCGGCTGCGCCGCACATATCCATCTTCATTGCTTCCATCCCTGCAGCAGGCTTTATTGATATACCGCCTGAATCAAACGTTACACCTTTACCTACAACAACAACAGGGGCATCACCTTTTTTTCCGCCGTTATATTTCATCTCAATAAGATAAGGATCGTTCTTACTTCCTTTACCGATTCCGATAATTCCGCCCATTCCCATCTTCTTCAGTTCATTCATACCGAATGCTCTTACAGAGTATCCTCTTTCCTTCCCTAATTTTTTTATTCTGTTTGCTAACTCCTCAGGGAATAAAACATTCGAAGGTTCATTTCCAAAATCTCTTGCGCAAAGAACTGCTTTTCCTATAATGCTTCCTTTTCTTATTCCGTCTTCGATCTGCTTAGCAAAATTTTTGAGATTATTAGATGATGAGAAAAATGTAATCTCTTCAATTTTTATTTTCTTCTCTTTTTTAGTTGTAAGGTATTTATCAAAAGCATACAAAGCCATCAGACATGCTTCAGTCTGAACTTTTGCGACAACATCAATAGTTCTTTTTAATGACTCATCCTGTACGATTTCAACTGCAACTTTTTTAATTTTATATTCATTCGCTTTCTTTACTGCTCTTGCGCATGCTTTTCTTACTTTCTCAAGTGTAAGCTCATCCTTTTTACCAAGCCCGGCAAGGATTATTCTTTTATCATTTGAGTAAATCATCTCTACTTCAGTATCTTTACCTGAGAAATCTTCGAGGGAGATTCCAAGTATTTTTGTGCTTAACGAGCTTTCAATTTGCTGTAACTCGGCGTTGAATAAATTTTTATCCTCATAGCAAAGAAAAACGAACGCATCAGTTTTTACTTTACTTGCAGGATTTTTATCAAATGTAATTTTCATTTTGTTGAGTTTACTTTTCCCCTATTGTAGTTAATTAAAATCTATTAAATATATTTATCTTTTAAAGATAAAATTCTTTCTTTTACTTGTTCTAAATTCATATCAAAAATTCTTGCGCCTGAAGCATTCTTATGTCCTCCGCCGCCAAACTCTCTTGCAAAGCCGTTCATATCTATATTGCCTTTGGAACGGAACGAAAGCTTTATTCCGACTTTAAGCTCCACTACAACAATTCCCGCTCTTACTTTATCAATATCCATTGTATAGCCTGAGAGACCTTCCATGTCATCTTCAGCAAGATGTAATTCATCAAAATCTTTTCGTCTGACATAACCTAAACACAATTTACCTTCGTTAAAAAACTCTAGCCCTTCTATAAATCTGCCTATGAGTTTCAATTTCTTTAAGCTTGTATTGCCAAATACTTTATCATATATCTCAACAGGGTCAGCGCCTTTTTTTATTAATTCAGCCGCAACAGAAAATGTTTTATCATCTGTTCTTGGAAAACGAAAACCGCCTGTATCCGTCATTATTCCTGTATATAAAAGCGTTGCAATCCTTTCATCTATTAATGAAGCATCAATCTCAGTATAAAAATCATAAAGCAGCTGGCAGTTAGCCGGATAGCTTGTATCGGAAACAAAAGCAGTGTAATCTTCTTCATTTATTCCCATATGATGGTCAATACATACTTTCGGCTTAGGGGAATTTCTTAAAATACTCTCCATCGATTTAGTTCTGGCAAACTCATTGGTATCCATTACTAAAATCAGATCACATTCATTTATAATTTTTTCGTTCTCTTCCTGATTTTCCGAGAAAACTCTGATTATGCCGGGGTCGAGAAACTTGAAATTCTGGGGAGTCGGGGAATGATTTATTATTACAGGATTTTTATTTTTTTGTTTCAGAAAATAGTACATCGACATTACACTTCCGATAGCATCTCCATCGGGTACTATGTGCGTTGTGATTACTATATTCTCATACTCATCAATTATCTGAAAAACATTTTTAAAACTATTCAATCTTTAGTAGCTTTCCTTTTCCGTTGGGAATTTATTTTCTTTTATATCCTTACTGTATCTTCTGAATGCGTCTTTCATTTCCTTTGCAAGGTGCATATATCTTCTTACAAATCTTGGTTTGAAATCTTCCAGCATACCGAGCATATCATGCGTAACTAAAACCTGTCCGTCACAGTCGGGTCCTGCGCCTATACCTATGGTCGGTATCTTCAAAGATTTTGAAATAATTTTACCTAATGCAGCCGGAACTTTCTCAAGTACAAGTCCGAAACATCCTGCTTTCTCTAACAACAATGCGTCACGTTTTATTGCTTCTGCTTCGGCTCTATCAACACCGCGTGTTTTATAACTTCCGAATTTATTTATTGATTGAGGAGTTAAGCCTAAGTGTCCCATTACAGGGATACCTATCTCAACAATTCTTCTTATCGTTTCAATTAGATATTTTCCGCCTTCCATCTTAACAGCATCGCATCCTGTTTCCTTCATAAGTCTTCCTGCATTTCTGATTGCTTCTTCGGGCCCTATCTGATAACTCATGAACGGCATATCAGCAACTACCAGCGCATTGTTTACAGCCTTCTTCACCATATTAGTATGGTAAATAATCTGCTCAAGTGTTACGGGCAAAGTAGTTTCGTTTCCCTGGATAACGTTACCGAGCGAATCACCAACGAGTATCATTTCTATTCCTGCCTCGTCAAGAAATTTTGCAGTGAGATAATCATATGCAGTGAGCATTGTGATTTTCTCTTTCTTCTTTTTTCTTTCGAGTAAAACTTTTGTCGTAATATGTTTTGAAACGTCTTTACCGCTTTGCATTTTTTGAGGTTTAGTTGTACTATTACTTATGCTGTTATTTATGCTTTTTGGTTTCTGCCAAAAGCATATCTGAGTATGAGTGTTTTATGAAAACATTTTCGTCAAGACCAAAGTGTTCTATCATGTCTTTCATTTGTTTCTTTGCTTTCTCCAGTGAAGAAAAAATTACTTCAAACTCAAGAAAGACTCCGAGATTTTTTACTTTATCTAAATGGATTCTGATATTATCATAAATGAATACCTCTCTTTTCTTGGAAACAACTACCAGCTCTTCAAACAGATTATCTAAAATCTCTTTCAGTTCATTATGGTCTTTTGTGCGGACAAGAAGATACTCGGAAATTCTTTTGCTTTCCTCTTCAGGTCTGTCATAAAATATCAGGCTTCCGAAATTATTATTTATAATTCTTAATTTAAGCCTTGCTGTCTTAACTTTATAGTAGTAATCTTTCTGCGCTTCGGCATATTGGTTCTGTGACTGGAATTTACCTCTCAGGGAAAGGGCTTTTTTCTTTATCTGGTTGTAGTTCTCGACGGGAAATTTTATTTCGTAATTTTTCGGCATTATTTTCTTTTATCTAATGATACCTCTTTTGCTTGAAGAAATGAAATTTAAAATATTTGAAATTTCATTTGTGATTTCTAAATCGGATTTAATTTTTTCAACTGCATCGCTCACATTATACTCAGAACCGTAAATTAAATCGTAAGCTTTTCTTATGTTATCAATCGCTTCATTTGAAAGTCCCCTTCTTCTTAATCCGACTTTATTGAGTCCTATAAATCTTGACGGCTCTCTTGAAACCATTATATAAGGAGGAACATCCTTCACAACTTTAATGCATGTGCCAATCATACAGTAATCGCCAATCTTCACAAACTGATGTATTCCCGTAAGCGCGCCAACGTTAACATAATTTCCTATCACAACATGTCCGCCGCAGTTTGCGCTGTTAGTTAAAATCACATTATCGCCAATTACATTATCATGCGCTACATGGGAGAAATTCATTATGTAACAGTTCTTGCCGACATTCGTTGTTTCAAGCGAACCGTTCTTACCTGTCGTTCCTCTGCATAGAGTTGCAAGTTCTTTTATGACTGTACCTTCGCCTATTTCACAAGTAGTCTTCTCGCCTTTATAACCTAAGTCATGCGGAGCTATACTTATCTGAGCCGATGAGTGAATTTTCACTCCGTCTGCTATCCTTGCGCCGTTTGCAATATAAACATTATTTCCGACTTCTACATTATCCCCTATTATTACATCTTCTTCAATTACAGTGAAACTTCCGCACTGTAAATTTTTTCCTATGATTGCTTTATCATGTATTTCAATGTTCTTCATTTCGTGATTCTTTGCATTAACCTCTTATTATTCCTCTCGTGCTGCCTTCAACAAACTTTATTATCTGCATTACTTCCTCCGTGCAGTTTCCTTCTTTTAGTTTCTTAATTCCGTCAGAAACATTCAGTCCGCTTCTGTAAATGGTATCATATGCTGCTGATATACTTTTTATCGCTTCATCCGAAAATCCTCTTCTGCGTAATCCTATTAAATTTAATCCTTCGTATCTTAACGGTTCATGTCCCGCAGTAATAAACGGTGGAACATCTTTTGAAACTCTGAATCCGAATCCTATAATTGAATGCATTCCTATCTTCACAAACTGATGAACTCCAACCATGCCACCTATGATAACCGAATCTTCAATCTCTACATGTCCGCCGAACTGCACGCTGTTAGCAATGATAACATTATCCCCTACGATACAATCGTGGGCAATATGCGCATAGCTCATTATTAAACAATTCTTACCTATACGTGTTGTATTTGAATATGTTGTTCCTTTGTTCAGTGTTGCATACTCTCTTACAACTGAACCTTCGCCTATTTCAAGAAGAGTATCTTCGCCTTTGTATTTCAAATCCTGAGGGACGGTGCTTACAACTGCTCCATGAAAAACTTTAACATCTTTAGCTATTCTCGCTCCGTTACCTATGAAGGAGTTTGAACCTATGATACAGTTATCACCGATCTCAACATCATCTTCAATAACAGCAAAATCTTTTATCGTTACGTTGTTTCCTATCTTAGCCTTATTGCTGATTGAAGCAAATTTCATTAAGATTAATTAAAACTAAATTTTAGAAAATTAAAATAATTTTTCGATCTGAACGTCGTCATCCTGAGCGTTGTACTTAGTCATCATTTCGGCAAGAAGCCCTATAGAGAATAACTGAACACCAACTATGATCAAGAATATTCCGCCGAGGAATAAAGGCCTGTCGCTTAAGCTCTTGCCTTCAAAGTACTTCAATGCAATTAAATACAAACTGATGAGAGTTCCAAGTCCTGCGCTCATCATTCCCAATGCGCCGAAGAAGTGCAGTGGTTTTTTCATGAACCTGTGAGTGAATGTAAGTGTTAACACATCAAAAAATCCGCTCAAAAATCTTCCGGGACCGAACTTTGTCTTTCCGTGTTTTCTTGCATGATGCTTAACGACTTTCTCCGTGACTTTGAATCCCGATAAGTGAGCAATGGCAGGAATATACCTGTGCATTTCGCCGTAAACTCTCACTGACTTCACAACATCTTTTCTGTATGCTTTCAGTCCGCAGTTAAAGTCATGCAGTCTTATTCCTGATAGTTTAGATGTAACATAATTAAAAAATCTTGATGTGTATTTTTTTATGAAGGGGTCGTATCTTACTTTTTTCCATCCTGAAACTAAATCGTAGCCCGAGTTAATCATGTTAATCAGTTCAGGAATTTCATTCGGGTCATCCTGCAAATCTGCATCCATTGTTATTACAATGCTGCCTTTAGTTGCTCTGAATCCTTTATTAAGCGCTGCTGATTTTCCGTAGTTTCTTCTGAACTTTATACAGTGAAATCTTGGATTTTTCCTGTGAAGATTTCTTATTACATCAAATGATTTATCTGTACTGCCGTCATCAACAAAAATTACTTCAAAATTATAATTTATGGTTGAAAAAACATTTTCAATTTTAGATGCGAGTTCCTGAAGTGAATCCTCTTCATTTAAAAGAGGAACAACAATAGAAACTAACGGGAAATTATTAGCGGGACGCTTTTCCTGGATAGGTTCTTTCTTCTGTTGTACCGGGTTTTCAGGCAATTCTTTTTTAGGCTGATTAACTGAATGGGGTCTCGGTCTGTGATAGTGCCGTCTTCTATTGTTGTCGTTTGGTTTATCTGATTGATTTCCCGACAAATTGCTTTTCTGTAACTTCATTTATTCGTTTAGTCCTGCTCTTATATTCTGTATATCGAATTTAATTTATTAGTTTTATAAAGCCTTAAAAATAACCTTATTTCAAGTGAAATACAATGAAGAAAGGGGAAGTTTACCAATGAGGTTTGCTCGTTCGTAGTATTTTCACTCCATTTATTTGATACATCTTAATTGATTGTAAAAAAAAATATAAGGATTATTATAACCGGAGAATTTAATCAATAAAATTTAATCAATAGAATTTATTAAAAAATTTTTCAAAAACTTGTCAAGTGGTTAAATAAAAAAATACCCTATATATACTTATAAGTAATCTACACTATTAAAAATATTTTTTATTAGTTAACTTTGAGAAGTTTTTGAGAGCAATTTAATGACATAAAATTTTTCAAAACTCAATATTGATTTAATAGTAATTTGAGTCATTTCTTACGAGGGGGCGTAAGTTACGGCATATGTTTTTACAGCATTTATTGTTTACTAAAAAACCAATTGATTTTTTTAAGATTTGCATCACTACCAAACGCTATAAATTGTTTTTAAAATGAAATTAAGGTATTTTTCAAAAAATATTCTCAAATCTTAATTTTTAATTATTTAACAATGAAAAATTTTGCAAAATTTTCTATAATTGCAATTTTTATTGCAATCGGGTTTACATTATACTCATGCAATAAGAATGGCGGAGGAAATGAAATCCTCATCGGACAATTTGCCTCTTTAACAGGCAGCGAAGCTACTTTTGGTATTTCATCTGATAACGGACTAAAGCTGGCTGTTGAAGAAATAAATAAATCCGGCGGACTTTTAGGAAAACAAGTAAAATTAGTAACTGAAGATAATCAGGGAAAACCTCAGGAAACTCAAACCGTTGTTCAAAAATTAATCAACAGAGATAAAGTTGTTGCAATCATCGGTGAAGTTGCTTCCTCAAGAAGTAAAGCCGGCGCACCAATCTGCCAGCAGAATAAAATCCCTATGATTTCACCTGCATCTACAAATCCCGAAGTAACTGCAATCGGTGATTATATTTTCAGAGTATGCTTCATCGATCCTTTCCAGGCAACTGTAATGAGCAAGTTTGCTTTGAACTCAATGAAAGTAAAAAAGATTGCAATGTTAGTTGACCAGAAGAATGCTTACTCAACAGGACTTGCAGAGAACTTCAGAAAAATTTTCACAAGCATGGGCGGTGAAATTCTTGAAGAGCAAAAATATTCAGCAGGAGATAAAGATTTTAAAGCACAGTTAACAAGCATTAAAGCAAAAAGCCCTGAAGCTATTTTCATTCCGGGATATTACACTGACGTAAATTTAATTTCAATTCAGGCAAGAGAAATTGGTTTAACATGTCCTCTCTTCGGAAGCGATGGATGGGAATCAGAAAAATTAACTGAAGGTAAAGCAAAAGATGCTCTTGAAGGATGCTTCTTCTCAACACACGTTTCAACAGAAGATCCTAATCCAAAAATTCAGGACTTCATAAAAAAATACAGAGCAAAATATAATTCTGAACCCGATGCAATGAGCTTCTTAGCTTACGATGCAGGCATGATGTTATTTGATGCAATCAAAAAAGCTAACTCAACAGAAGGCGAAAAAGTTAAGAACGAACTTGCAAAAGAAAAAGATTTCCCAGGAGTAACTGGAAACATCACAATGAACGAACAAAGAAATGCAGTAAAACCTGCTGTAGTTCTTGAAATCAAAGACGGAAAATTTAAGTATAAAGAAACAATAGCACCGTAAGCGGTTTAAAAGTTAAAAGTTTGTAATGTTCATAAAGTGAAAGCTGAAAGATTTGAAGATTTACTGGTATGGCAAAAAGCAAAGGAACTTGCTATTTCTATTTTCAAAAAATTTGAACTAAGCAAAAACTATTCTTTTCGAGATCAGATTCAAAGGGCGGCAGTTTCGATTTCAAACAATATTGCTGAAGGATTTGAAAGAAAAGGAAATAAAGAACTAAAACATTTTCTATTTATTGCAAAAGGAAGCTGCGGAGAAGTAAGAAGTATGCTTTATTTATGTTTGGAGTTGAATTACATTTCTAAAGATGAATTTGATGTTTTAATTAATGAAGCTTTAACAATTTCAAGAATGTTATCTGCTTTCATAAAAACTTTATAACCTTTATTCCAAGTATCGGCTTTATGAACCTTACAAACTTTATAAACCTTATTCTGAGCACCGACTTTATGAACCTTATAAACTTTACAAACTTTATTCTACATGTCTGAATTTATACAGCAAATAATTAACGGATTATCATTAGGCGCAATATACGCTTTGATAGCGTTAGGTTACACAATGGTATACGGAATTCTCAAGTTTATCAATTTCGCCCACGGTGAAATTTTTATGCTTGGCGCATTCAGCGGATTTTATATTGCCCGCATGATGGGCTTGAACGAAAGCTCTATTGTAGGCGCTTTGGTTGTTCTTCTTCTTTCGATGTCAGTTTGCGCTTTGATCGGTGTTACAATTGAAAAACTTGCATATAAACCGTTACGTTCCGCTTCGAAGTTGACCGTACTTATCACTGCAATCGGAGTTTCGTTGTTCCTGCAATACACAGGACAGTTAGTCTTCGGCGCTGACCCGAAATCTTTCCCGACAATTTTAAATAATATAAATTTTAAAATCGGGGGAGCAAATATCGGCTCAAACCAAATTGTAGTAATAGTTTCTTCATTATTACTTATGCTTGGATTGAGACAGGTCGTGCAGAAAACAAAAATCGGAACTGCAATCAGAGCAGTATCAAACAACCTCACTGCAGCTTCTTTAATGGGAATTAACATCAACAATGTTATCTCATTTACATTTGTTCTCGGTTCATCACTTGCAGCAGCAGCAGGAATTTTGTACAGTATTAATTATCCAAGCATTGACCCGCTTATGGGTATTCTTCCCGGACTTAAAGCTTTCATCGCAGCAGTTCTTGGAGGTATTGGAAATTTTCCCGGCGCTGTTTTAGGCGGACTTGTTATCGGACTAATTGAAACTTTCACAGTCGGTTATCTTTCACCGACTTACAGAGATGCAATCGCTTTCGCAATTCTTATAATCATTCTTCTTGTAAAGCCGACAGGTTTACTTGGTAAAAAGGAAGTAGAGAAAGTTTAAAATATTTTATTAAGTTTTAATACAAACAAAAAAGGCAGAGAATTTATTCTCTGCCTTTTTTTATTTAATAAAATCCCAACTAGTTACGATGCTCCTGCTTCGTAACGTATAAATTATCTTCCCAGCAATACATCTACTGCCTTCTCCAATTGCTGGTCTCTTCCTTTAGCTAATAAATCATACTGATTGAATACCATGTAATCCGGATCAAGCTGCTGATTTTCTGTCAATGTTCCGTTTGATAATCTGTATCCAACTTCAGGAATTCCGAATACAAACGATGGATTTTGCAATGTCTCCCACCATACCGATGTTCCCGTTCCCGGTACCGGCATTCCGATTGTCTTTCCTATGTTAAGCTCTTTATATGCTACAGGGAATAAATGCGCGTCTGAGTAATTCCCTTCATTCATTATTACAGCAGATGGCTTTATCCATCTTGAGTACGGAACGTAACCAATTCTTTGACCTCTTGGTAAAAACTCAAAATATTTTCTACCGCTTAAAAATACTGCAAGCTGGTCATGTAAATTTCCGCCGCCGTTAAATCTCGTGTCGACTACAAGACCTTCCTTCCCCTGATATTCACCTATAACTTTATCAAATACATCCCTGAAACTTGGGTCACTCATGCTTCTTACATGAACATAGCCAAGTCTTCCGTTTGAAAGACTATCCGTTAATTTTTGTTCGAGCTTTATCCATCTCTTGTACAATAATTCAAACTGTTCACCTGTAGAGATCGGCTTTACAGTTTCATCCCATCTGTCACCAGTTGATTCATTATATAAACTAAGCAGTGTGTACTTCCCTGATTTTCTGTTCAACAATCTGTCTAATGGATACTCATTTGTAATTTCAGCTCCGTCAACTTTCTCTATTATCGTTCCTGATTTTATTTTTGTAGAGGCGTTTTGCAGCGGACCTCTTTCAATCACTTCAATTATCTTCATTCCCTTACCTGAATAACTCTGGTCGTAAAACACTCCAAGCTCTGCTGTCTGGTCACCGTTATTATTTCTGGAATTATATCTGCATCCCGTATGTGAAGCGTTTAGCTCTCCCAGCATTTCAGAGCACATCTCTGCAAAGTCACGTCCGTTATTTATATAAGGTAAAAACTTAGCATATTCTTTTTTATAATAATCCCATTTCACACCATGCAGATCAGTCTTGTAAAATTTCTTTACAACCTGTCTCCATATATGCTCAAATATATATTGCCTTTCTGCCTGCTCGTTCAAATTCATTTCAGCATTAAATCCTAATCGCTTTACTTCGCCTGATTCGGGATTTACTTTTGAGATATTCCCGTCACTTATTACGTAAATATTTTTTCCGTCCTTATCCATCATAAGTCCGCCGCCGTTTCCGCCAAGCTTTGCAAGCGTCTTAGTTTCGTTCTCTCTTATTTTTCTCATCCATAGGTCATATCCGCCTTCAAACTTAGTAAGATAAAAAACTCTTTCTCCATCGGGAGAAATGACTGCATCTGAAATTTCAGAGGAGAAATTCGTCAGCCTTACTTTTCTGTCATCGATGTAATCCAGATTATATTTTATAGACTCATCTTTTACTTCTTCTTTGTTATCCTGTTTTTCTTTTTTTTCTTTCTCTTCTTTTTCTTTTAAAAGCTGGTACTCTTCTTTATTTAATTTAAATCTGTCGAAGTCTTCCTGATTAAAAAACATTGCATATATATCGGACTGCGCTCCCCAGTTTGCAGCGCTGCGCAATCCGTTCTCTGTCGATAAGTACATCATCATCTTTCCGCCCATCATAAACTTCTGGTTGAAGTTATCATAACCTGTGTGCGTCAATTGTATTATAGGTTCTTTACCGCTTGCATCTGCCAATCCGATTTGTGTCTGCCATTGGTTTGGGTCAAGATAAGATACTAAAAGCCACTTGCTATCAGGTGACCAGTCAAACCACTGGTCGCCGTCTGAGTAAGAATAATTTCTATCTGCAGGTAAAATATTTCTAATTGCTTTGGTTTCAAGATTTACAATATTAACTGCGGTTCTCTCTTCTAAGTAAGCGACTTCCTTTCCGTCGGGAGAATATCTCGGGAAGAATGATTCCTTTCCGTTTACAACAACCGGTTCTTCTTTCAATAATGTTGAATTGAAAAAATAACTTTCCTCAGGTCTTGCAATCGTCGTCTGATAAATTCCCCAAACACTGTCTCTTTCAGATGCATATAAAATACTTTTGCCGTCGGGAGAAAAGCTAACGCTTCTTTCCTGTCCGGGAGTGTTTGTAATTCTCTTTGTAAGTCCGCTTTCCATTGATGCGACAAAAACTTCGCCTCTTACAATAAATACAAACTCTTTGCCATTTGGCGAGGGGTCCATCTCAGTTGCGCCGTTTGAAAAACTCATCATGCTTTCTGCGTTCGATTTCTCTTCCAGGTTAACTCTTACACTCACTTCACTTGGCTGACCGCCGTCTCTCATTGTATAAAGTTTTCCGTCATAAGCAAAACACAACATCCCGTCCTTGGAGATTGTTAAAAATCTTACAGGGTTATTTTCAAAAAAAGTTATCTGTGTTGTATTGGATGGATTTCTGAAATCCATCTTCCACACATTGAACGTTCCGCTTCTTTCACTTAAAAAATAAACTGTATTTTCGTCGGGAGAGAAAACAGGAGTTCTGTCTTCGCCCGCAAAATCTGTAAGCTTTGTAAATGATTCATTTGTTTTATCATAGCACCATAAGTCCCTTGCAAAAGATGAAGCCTGATGCTTTCTCCATTTATCTTCGTATCCTTTTTTATCATGGAATAAAATCCTGTTGCCGGATTTATCCATTACCGCATCCTCACATGCCGCAGATAAAATCTGCTTCACCGGTCCGCCATCAATACTTACACTGTATAATTCAGGCAATGCTCCTGTAGGAAAACTCATTGAAGTGTTTAAGTCCATTCTTACTCCGCTGAAAATTACATTCTGTCCGTCGGGAGTAAAGCACGAGGGATATTCTCCGTTAGAGTAATATGTTAATCTTTTCGGAACTCCGCCATTTGCAGAAATCAAATATACATCGAAGTTACCACTTCGGTCAGATGCGAATGCAATGTTTCTTCCGTCCGGTGACCACACCGGCATAAAGTCATATGCTTCGTGGATTGTTAACGGTGAAGCACTGCCGCCTGATACAGGAACAGTGTAAATATCACCCTTGTATTCAAAAGCAATTGTCTGACCGTCAGGGGAGATGGCAGGGTAACGCATCCATAATACGGATTGGGAATAGCTATACGAATAGAAAAAAAGTGCAACAAGAATGAGGAGCTTTTTCATTTGGGATTTTTAGGATTTAGAGAGTAAAAATGATAAGTTTTATTACGAAAATAAATGGATTTTGTTGGGATGATAAATCACCGATTGAATGTGATTAGGACATGAGAGTAATTAAACGGCCTTATAAATTTTCCGTAAAGAAAATCACGAGAACAAGCGAGGCGAGACGTATGTCTGAGCGAGCGATAGCGAAGCGAGTTTACGTCGCAGCCCGCTTTTCGGAGTGATTTTTAGGGAAATTTATAGGAGCCTTGATTTTTTTGGTTCTTTTTGTATCAAGACAAAAAGGACAGTAAAGCAAAGCTTTACAATATAGATTATTCATTATCGGTAGCATCTTCAGCTTTTATAGCAGCTAAGTTAGAGTCCAGAAATCTCAGTATCTCGGGTTTGCCTTTTTTATTGAGTGAGGATGTTTCAATCATTACGGGAAGCTCGTCCCAGTATTTCCCAAGCTCTTCTTTGAAGGCTTCTATATTTTTATTTATCTTCGATTCACTTTCTTTATCCGTCTTGGTAAAAGTTAAAACAATCGGTATTCCGTTCTCTCCGCATTTGTTTATAAATTCAATATCTATTTTCTGAGGAGGAATTCGTGAGTCAATGAGTATAAATAAATACCGGAGGTTCTCTCGCTTCATTGCATATTCCCAGAGCGCTTTCTCCCATGCTTCACGCATTTTTATTGAGCGTGATGCATAGCCGTAACCGGGAAGATCAACAAGGTAATAGCTTTTTGAATTTTTTTCTTTGTTGTCTTTATTAATGAGGAAGTGATTTATAGTAACGGTCTTTCCCTGCTTAGCAGATGTCTTCGCAAGTCCGTTTTTATTTGTTATCATGTTAATAAGCGAGGACTTTCCTACATTCGAGCGGCCGATGAAGGCAAACTCAGGAATTGTAGGCGGCGGGCATTGCGCCATCCGCACTGCGCTTTTGATATACTCTGCTGACAGGATTTTCATAGAGTGTAAAATAACTTCTTTATATCAAAAGAAATATGTAATTAACTTCTTACTATTGATTTGACAAAAAAAATACTATATTATAAAGTTCTCGATTTGGGAACTTTATTAAGGTTTAATTTGTGAGAATTATATCCAGAAAGATTTTAAGAGAATTTTGGGAGAAACACAAAGATTGCGAACAGCAGTTAAAGTCGTGGTATAAAGAAGCAGAAGAGTCTGATTGGAAATCACCAAAAAATATTAAAAAAGATTATCCTTCTGCAAGTGTATTAGCAGATAACAGAGTTGTCTTTAATATTAAAGGAAATACTTAAAGACTCATTGTAAAAATTAATTATGATTACGGAATTATTTGGATAAGATTTATTGGTACACATGCAGAATACGATAAAATAAACGCAGAAAAAATTTAAATTATGGACATAAAACCTATTAAAACAAAAAAAGATTATCAGGCTGCTTTAACTAATTTAGAAAAAATATTTGACGCCCAAAAAGGCTCAAAAGAAGGCGATAATCTTGAAATTCTTTCCTTGTTAATTGAAAATTATGAGAAAGAAAAATTTAAAATTGATTCTCCTGATCCCATTGAAGCAATAAAATTCAGAATGGAACAAATGGGGTATAATCAAAATGATTTAACAGGAATGATCGGCTCTAAAAGCAGAGTCAGTGAAGTTTTAAATCGAAAGAGAAAATTAACACTTTCTATGGTAAGAAAACTTCATAAAAAGCTGAATATTCCGTCCGAGATTTTGATAAGAGAATATTAATTCCTACTTCACCAATACCATCTTCTTTGTTTCAGTAAATCCTGCTGTCTGAAGTTTATAAAAATATGTACCGCTTGCAAGATATAGCCCGTTGAAATTATATCTGTATGAACCGCGAACCATATTCTCATTTATTAATGTATACATTTCTCTTCCTATCATATCAAATATTTTCAATGTCGCAAAAGTATTTTCAGGCAAAGTAAACTCTATTGTAGTATTCGGGTTAAAAGGATTCGGATAATTTTGCGCTAATGAGTATTTAACCGGCAATTGAGTTGATATCGGATCTAATCCTGTTGTCTGAGAATATTTTATTAACAAAATATCTGCTGCACTTCCGTTCCCTTCGCTGAAACCCGATACGTAAACACTGTTTGATGAATCAACTAAAATGGAATTTGTACAATTAGTGCCCTGCAAAGGATTGCGATAAATTTGTTTCCATTGCTGAACACCGTATGTATTATACTTTATTGTAACGCAGTCCATATTATCAGGAGCCGAACTCCATCCTGTTACATAAACATTTGAAGCAGCATCAACGGCAATTCCGTAAACTTCATCCCGGTCATTTGCTTCGCCGTTATAAATTGCGCACCATTGCTGCTCACCATTGTTGTTATACTTCATCGTTGTAAAGTCATCCCCGCTTTCACCTGTGATATAGATGTTTCGTTCGGCGTCGATAATTAAACCCCTAACAGATTCCCTCCAGCTTGCTGCTCCATGATAAATCGCAGCCCATTGCTGTTCTCCAGATAAATTATATTTTAAAGTTACAAAGTCATTCTCTGAAAGTCCTGAACTGTTACTTTCACCTGCTACATAAATATTTCCGATTGCATCTGACTTTACAAATACACCTCTGTAAACTGCTTTGGGTGCAAACTGATAACTTCTTTCCCAAAGTAAATTTCCGGTACTATTATATTTCCATGTACCTATATCGGCGTTTTCATCTCTGGCTAATTCACCTGTTAAAATAATGTTTCCCGATTGGTCAAGCGTTATATCCAATGCATATGCTCTTTCTGTGCTGTTAATATTTTCCCAGACAAGAGTTCCTGATGAACTATATTTTCGCAGGGATTGGTGATAATTATTTTGACTGTCAACGCTTTCTCCGCAAATGTATAAATTCCCGTTTGAATCAGTTATTAACAAGCCGCCAAAATCCACCATCCATAACAGTTCACCTGAAGAGCTGTATTTAATAGTCAGCATTCCTGATGCAAGATTCGAATCACTTCTGCCTCCCAGAAAAATATTACCTGCATCGTCAATCGTCATTGCATAAGAATCATCAGTTAAGTGATTCGGTCCGTCGTAAGTTCTTGACCATAGCAGAGTGCCCGATGAATTATATTTCAGCAGGCAAAAATCTATATTTCCGTTTGGACCGTTGCTATAGCCTGAAACATAAATGTTTCCGAAGCGGTCAACTTTTGATTTGTTTGAGGCATCGAAAGAATTTCCGGTACCATTGAATTTTGTTATCCATTGCTGCGAACTTTGAGAGAATGAATAAACTGAGGAAAGTACAAATAGAATTGTAACGAGCAGGGTTTTCATTAGAGACCTCGTTTTAATGTTTTTCTGTTAACTCTGAATTAACAAAAAAGTTTCTTATTTTAAATATATGAATAAGTGCTGATATTATCAATGTCAGATAGGAATTTTTGTCATAATTTGTATCTCTTAAATTTTTTCACCCTATACCTGCTAATAGGGAGAAGCAATTTGAACTGCTAAAAAATATTTTATATATTGCAGAGTGCAATTAGCAATTAACAATTAACAATTAGCAGTTAGCAATTAGCTGAAGTGAAATATATAATCAGTGACATCATAAAAATCATATTTATCGGTGTTAATAAAACCCGACTTTTTTCCGACCAAAACACAAATGATAAAAATCGGAGATTGTTTTTACAATATCGGAGTTTGGAAAACCCGACAATAATCCGTCAAAATTTGAAATTTAAAATCTGAAATTTGAAATTATGAAAATCCGACTTTTTCCCGACTTTTTCACAAATAAAAAAATCGAGTATTGTTTTTTCAACCCAGGTGAATTAAAATCCGACAATAACCCGACATTTTTTGAAATCTGATTGTGAGAATATCAGTGACATCATAAAGATCATATTTATCCGTGTTAAGAAAATCCGACTTTTTTCCGACTTTATTCAAATAGTGAATTGGTGAAATGGTCAAATAGTGATTTTGGTGTTATTTCGAGCTTTTTCTTGTTTTGTGGCAGAATAAAACCCGACCAAAACCCGACTAATTCATAATTCATAATTTTGAATTCATAATTGAAGACCCAACTTTAAAGTATTTTTCCCGTTCATACGTCTATAATAGTATAATGGAAAAGGAAACTCCCGCTGAAATGGAACAGGCATTAATTCAAAGCGATGTTACTCACATTCAGAACGCTGAAATCGGTGAAGCCGTAATAAGCGAGCGGGCTAAACTGTTATCATTTATAAAAAGTAAGGTCCCCGCAGGAGAAGAGGCAGAGGACATTCTGCAGGATGTTTTCTACGAGCTGATTGAAAGCAGGCGGCTGATGAAGCCGATTGAAAAACTCGCTTCATGGCTCTATACCGTTGCGCGCAATAAAATAAATGACTTATACCGCAAAAAGAAAACGGTATCATTGGAAGATGAATTTGAAATAAGCGGAAGCGATGAAGTCCTGATGCTTGCAGATGTACTGCCTGCATTTGAAAATTCAATCGAAGATAAGTTGCTTCAAAGCGCATTGATAGACCTGATGGAAGAAGCGCTTGATGAGCTGCCGGAAAATCAGAGCAGAGCTTTTATAATGCACGAGCTTGAAGGAAAGAGCCTGAATGAAATTGCGGAGGAAATGGATGTTCCGCTTAAGACTGTGATTTCCAGAAAGCGGTATGCAGTGCTTCATCTTCGTGAAAAAATGCAGGAGCTTTACAAGGAGCTATTCCATTAAATTAAAAATTAATAGAGAACTTTATAATATAATAATATGAGAAAAGGATTCTGGTTATTCAGAGGAATTAAATTTGTAATATTTTTATGCCTGTATCTGCTTATTGCAGGATTTATAACAATGAATTTGTGGAACTGGCTGGTGCCGGAATTATTCCACGGTCCCTTAATAACGTTCTGGCAGACGGCAGGCTTGCTGGTGCTTTCTAAAATCTTATTTGGCGGATTCGGTAAAAGAGGTTTCGGACACAGAAGAGAATACAACCGAAAGTGCTCAAACTGGAAAGAAAAAATGGAAGAACGAATGAAAGGAATGAGCGAAGAAGAGCGCGAAAAAGTAAGAGAGAAATTCGGTAAGAAATTCAACTTCACAGTAAATATTTAGCAAAAAGAGAAAACTTTATGAGGATTTCTCCGTAAATAAGAGAAATTCTCGCACGGTATATCCGCTCTGTTCAAGAGCGGAACTTCATAAATTTTATCATTTCAAAAAATTAAACAGCTTACCACTATGACGGGCTTGGAATGCCAGACAGTTTTAGTATTTAAGACCAATATTCAGAATGAATTTCAGAGGTCTTACGTGCAGATAATTATGAATTCCATTTACGGAGTACATGACTGCACAGTTGATTTAGATGATGTTGATAAAGTACTGAGACTTGAAATAGACTGCGACATGATTGAAGATTCAGTAGATGAAAACTTTGTAATCGAAAAGATAAACTCGCTCGGGTTTATGTGCAGAAGCCTCTAGAATTAAGAATTCAGAATTATGAATGCAGAATGCAGAATTTGAAGTACAGCAACAAAATGAATCTATTGTTTATATTCTGAATTCTGAATTATACATTCTAAATTCTTCAGTATTGTAATTTTTGTTTTACTTCAGGCTGAGCATTACGCTTTTCAAGCATCTGTTTATGCGCATCTAAATCAACAGTCTTGTGAACAAGTTTTGTTGATGCGGGATATTCTTCAATTTTATCAGCAGGACGGGCAGGTCTTCTTTGAAATCCGCCTCCGCAGTTAGGGCATACATTTTTTAATAACTCTTTTGCGCATACATCGCAAAAGGTACATTCAAATGAGCAAATCATTGCGTTATCTGCATTGTATGGTAAGGCTTTGTTACAATTTTCACAGCAAGGTCTAAGTTCAAGCATAGTTTTTATTAGTTGTTGTATATAGATAGAGCATTTAGTTTACACAATCAATTCCATTCTGTATAAATCCAGTCCCTCGCCCCAGAAATCTTTTTGCATTTCAGCGAGCTTAAAACCAAACTTCTCATAAAATGCAAAGGCATGCTGTGAAGTCCATGAAGATATAATTTTGACATCTGTATTCTTTTTAATTTCGTTAAGCCGGAACATTGTCATCTGCGTTCCAAGTCCCATTTTCTGATACTTAGGATTAAAGAACTGCCATGATAACCGTGCAACGGATGTATCTTCTGTAATATGATATCCGCCGAAGCCGACAGGGACGCCTTCGAATTCGTATGTGAAATAAGTTCTTTTATGATGGTTGATAAACTGTATGAGTTCAATTTCTTCGGAAGGATCGAATGCCTGAGGGACATTCAACCGGAAAATATGAATGAGCATTTTGAAGTCATCATCTTTGTATGGACGTATCATTTTGCACAGAATTATTCTTTCTTCAATCTTCTGGAAATATCCTGTAATGAGGTCCAGCTTTCAAGAAGTTCGGGGAGAGTTTCAGATGCTGTTACGAAGGTCCATAAGTAAGCAACGATGGAAAAAAGCTCTCCGGCGGAAAATTCATCTAAGTCGATAGAGATATAAATAACAGCGATGAATATAAACAGAAGCACGAATCTCATAAGTCCGAAATTAAGCGCGCCCCAGTTTGAAATTTTTACCTGCGGCTTTGCAAGGTCGTCATAATATTTCTCGACTTCCTTCGGATCTTTTTTGGAAATGATATCAACAACGTCTTCATATTTATCATGATATTCTTTCTGATGAACAGAGACTTTATTTACATAAAGCTTATTAATGAAATACAGAGGGATAATTATAACTCCGCAGGTAACAGAAATACGCCAGTCAAATAAATACATGGCTATAACAGCACCGAAGATGGCGACTAATTGGTCTATTATTTCAGGCATTCTGTATTGTAGAAATGCAATGTACTGATATGACAACTCAGCGCGTGCAGCAGTCTGTGAAACAGTAAGATTTTTCTCTAGAGAATCCTGAGAGACATAGGTAGCAATTTTTGTAAAGATATGAGTGAAGAGCTTAGTATCATAAACACGACGATAAGCACCAACGGAGGAATTAAGCACAAATAGTCCGACCCAGGCGAAAATCGGCCAGAACGTATTTAAAGTGGGGTCGATGTAAGCTTTATCGATTAAGTCATCAATAACAAGTCCCAGTAAATACGGCTCAATTATCCATGCAAGATTTTCAATTACCACTAGAATAACGGCAAATGAAATCTTCGTTCTGTACCTTTTAAATAATTCTCGTAAATGCATCTTACTTAGTTATACTCTGTCTGTCTCTTTTACGTTTCATGAATCCTAAAATGAACAAAATAGTCGAAATGGCAGAGGTAACAGCCATAATGATAACGTATGTATTGCTTCTTTTAATTCCCACGATAAAAAATGCAATAGCTGCAAGGAGTGTAAGAACTACTCCGATATGCGCAGTAACATGATTTTCGTTTTTTGTGGGGAAGGAGAGAATTATAAGTAAAATTCCGATTCCGACACCAATGAAAGCAGTAGGGCTTCTGTGGTCAGGCTCTGCCATCAGATAAGGGATAAGACTTAAGAGCAATAAAATCAGCCCGTTAAGAAGCATTATCAGGTATTCTTTCATATTGATTATTTGATTTATACAATATTCCGATGTTTGAACGATTTTTCAATTCAATAATTTACGTCAAAGTTTATTTTGTATTGACAACGCAAGTAGTTTTCCTTATTTTGTAAGGTATATTAATTAAATTACCTTATTTTATTAGGTTTGACAATTTCTAAACTTCACGAAGATATTAAGCTTGATGCGATTGACTACTCGATATTAAGCGAGCTTCAGAAAAATGCTCATATAAAAAGAAATGAACTTGCCGAAAAAATAGGGTTATCTCTTCCTTCAACAATAGACAGAATATACAAGCTCGAAAACCACGGCTATATAAATTCTTACACAGCTGTTTTAAATCATAAGAAATTACACTTCGATATTACGGGATTTATATTTGTTGTAAGCGAATCATCCAAACATTACACAAGCTTTATTGAACACTGCCAGAACACTAAAGAAATTTTAGAATGCCACTCAATTACAGGTGAAGGTTCGCACGTATTAAAAATCAGAACAGAGAATACAACTACATTGGAAAAACTGTTATCGAAGATTCAGTCATGGCAGGGTGTGAAATCCACCCGTACAAGTATTGTGCTCAGCACGTTAAAGGAAACACTTAACTTAGATATACATTACAAAAACGGAACAAAGACTCACTAAAAAATATTAACTAAATCTATAAATTAAATATAACCCAAATGGCCTCAGCAGAACAACACAAAGAAAAGCTTGCAAAGATAGGCGATGTCTTCAAGCTCATCAAAGACAAAGATATCAAAATGATTGACTTCAGATTTACCGATATGGTTGGCGGTTGGCAGCATTTTTCAGTGCCTACACACAGACTTACAGAAGAAAGTTTTTATGAAGGATTCGGATTCGACGGTTCATCTATCAGAGGATGGAAACAAATCAATGAATCAGATATGCTTGTTATGCCTGATCCTACAACTGCACAAGTTGACCCTTTCATTAAGGTCACAACACTCAGCATGATCTGTGATATCTTCGATCCTATCTCAAAGCAATATTATGATATGGACCCAAGATACGTATGTAAAAAGGCTTTGGAATATTTGCAATCAACAGGTATTGCTGACTCTGTTTTCTTCGGACCTGAAGCAGAATTTTTTATCTTAGATCACGTTGCTTACAATGTAAATGAATATTCAAGCTGGTATAAAATTGACTCAGTAGAAGGTTTCTGGAATACAGGAACTGAACACGAAGCAAACCTTGGACATAAAATCAGAATTAAAGAAGGTTACTTCCCTGTTCCTCCTGCAGATTCTACCAATGATTTAAGAAATGAAATGGTTGTGAACTTAATGAATGCAGGCATCGATGTTGAAACACAGCATCACGAAGTTGCAACTGCAGGTCAGGCTGAAATTGATTTCAAATACTGCCCTATGCTTAAGTGCGCAGACGATTTACAGATGTTCAAATACGTTGTAAAGAATACTGCAAAGGCTGCAGGTAAGACTGCTACATTTATGCCAAAGCCGATCTTCGGTGATAACGGAAGCGGTATGCATACACACATCAGCTTATGGAAAGACGGAAAACCGCTTTTCGCAGGTGATAAATATGCTGGCTTAAGTGAAATGGCATTACATTTCATAGGAGGATTATTGAAACACGCTCCTGCTTTGCTTGCTATTACAAACCCTACAACAAATTCATACAAGAGATTAGTACCGGGTTATGAAGCACCTGTAAATCTTGTTTACTCTATGAGAAACAGAAGCGCTGCAATAAGAATCCCTATGTACTCGGATAATCCGAAAGCAAAGAGAGTTGAATTCAGATGTCCCGATGGTTCTGCAAATCCTTACTTGGCATTCAGCGCATTATTGCTTGCAGGTATTGATGGTATATTGAATAAAATTGATCCGGGTCAGCCGATGGATAAAGATGTTTATCATTTAAGCGCAGTTGAAGCAGCAAAGATAAATCATGCACCTGATTCTTTAAGAAACGCTTTACAGAACTTAGCAAAAGACCATGAGTTCTTAAAAGCAGGAAATGTATTTACTCAGGAATTTGTTGATACATGGATTGATTATAAAATGAATAAAGAGGTAAAAGAAGTTCAGTTGAGACCTCATCCGTTTGAATTCCATTTATACTACGAAGTATAATAAATAAAGTATAATTCGTAAATAAAGACCCGGTGAGATTAATTTTTCTTCGGGTTTTTTGTTAACACAGATTTCTATGATTGCTATGATGACACTGATAAAACAAATTGCCCATATAGCATTATTAAAATCGTAACTCCCACCTTCCCGAAATTAACGGGAACTTATTTCTATCAGCCAAGTATCAATAGAAAAAAAGTTATGAAAACTCCAAAACTATTTTTCATACTCTCCCTTACAATTTTACTGCCGCTTTTTTCCTGCGGGAAGTTCACAGATAAAACAGCCGGCAATAATTCCAATGATGATACAAAACTATCAGTAACAAACCCTCCTGTTAATGATCCTGGTACAGATAAAGTAAAGATGAAAGATTTATCCGTGCAAAAGGAATTTAAAAAGGATAGTGATTTCAGGCAAGTTTCAGATGTTCTCGATGTTGTAAACAGAATGGTAATAAAAACCGGAACCATGAATCTTGAGACAGAAAAATATGACGAGAGCATAAATCAGATCAGTGACTACGTTAAGAAGGCGGGAGGATTTATTACAAACTCAAGCTCACAGGTAAATGCTTCAGGTAAAAAGCAGGGAGCTATAACTATAAGAATTACCTCTGATAAATATGATGCGATGGTTAAGGATATGAGTAACTTTGGAAAAGTCCTGAACTCACAGATAAACGGAAGCGATGTTACCTCTGAATATATTGACTTGCAGGCTAGAATGAATACACAAGGCGAGCTTGAAAAAAGATTACTCACTTTGTTAAATGATAAGACTGCAAAATTAATTGATGTAGTTTCTGTCGAAGAAAAGCTCGCATCGGTAAGAGAAAGTATTGAAAAGATTCAGGGAAGAATGAAGTTCTTAAAAAATCAGACTGACTTTTCCACACTTACTGTTTCAGTTTACGAGCCCTCTTTAATGACAACTTCCAGCGGCGGCGGATTTTTCTACGAGATTGGAAGAGGGTTCAGTAAAGGACTTAAAGGATTTACGGAAATTCTGTCAGGCATGATTACATTCTTCATAGCATTAATGCCGGTAGTGATTTTATTATTAATTTTAGCTTACATAGCAATTTTGATCTACAAAAAATCAAAGGCAAGAAAACTTAAAACTGCTTAAATAATTTTAACACCTCTATTTTCCTTCATAATCCTTCCTGAGTAATTGCAGCCGTTTGAGAGCGGAAAAACTCAGGAGGGCATTTCTTTTATACCGTATTATTTTATACCTTTTTTATTTATGGTATTTATTGTAAATTTCTCTAAGAAAATTTAGGGGCTTGAAAGATTTTAAAGGAAGAGGAACGGATATAAATCCCGGTAACAGATTTATAAATGTGAAATTAGAAGTTCTCGATGAATATCTTGAACATACCAAAGACGAGGATGAAGGAAGACCGGTAACTGAATTCATCAATGACAACTCGAAAAGCATTTTATCAAAAAATGACAGTCCTGATTTAGGATTTGAATACAGCATAAATCCTTACCGCGGTTGCGAGCATGGCTGCATTTATTGTTATGCTAGACCTACTCACGAGTATCTTGGATTTTCCTCAGGTCTGGATTTTGAGACTAAGATAATGGTGAAAAAAGATGCGCCGGAATTACTTGAAAAAGGATTTCAAGGCAAGAGCTATATTCCACAAGTAATAGTTCTTTCAGGAAACACTGACTGTTATCAGCCTGTCGAAAGAAAATTGCAAATCACAAGAAGGCTTCTTGAAGTATTTTTGAAATACAAGAATCCCGTCGGCATCATAACTAAAAACTCGCTCATTGAAAGAGATTTAGATATTCTTACCGAATTACATAATTTAAATTTAGTAGGAGTAACAATTTCAATTCCAACGCTCAATAAAGAAATTGCAAGTGTTATGGAACCCAGAACATCAACACCTTCCAGAAGATTACAGACAGTAGAAAATTTATCCAAAGCAGGAATATTTGTGAATGTAAATATTGCTCCTGTAATACCGGGTTTAACAGATGATACTATTCCGTTTGTTATAAAATCTGCAGCAGATGCAGGCGCGAAAAGTGTTGCCAGAGTAATCCTGCGATTGCCATGGCAGAATAAAGAACTATTCACAAACTGGGTTAATCAGAATTTTCCCGATAGAGCAAGCAAAATTTTGAACAGAGTTAAAAGTTTAAGAGGCGGAGAGCTTTACAATTCCGACTGGGGAACACGAATGCGAGGAGAAGGAGAATGGGCAGAGACGGTTAAACAGATTTTTAAGATCAACTCTCAGAAATATAATCTTAATAAAGAACACGCAGGTTTAAGAACAGATTTATTTGATAGAAATCCTGAACAGGAAAAATTGTTTTAGGAAGCCCACAATTTCCAGGAATCCGGCAATTGGAGAAAGATACTGTATTGAATAAAGTATATAATCATTGCAATGAAAAGGAAAAGTAACATTATAATGCTTGCGAATTTTAACTTCTTTAACAATATATAAGATATTGTCATTGATAACCACATACTCGGTGCAATAAGAAAAGTATTTAAAGCTTGTTTATCTCTGACTTCGCCGTAATAAAAAGTAGAACCAAAATATAATTCATACCATACCAAACAAACTATTGATAGACTTAAAAGCAAAAGTAAAATTAATGATAATTTATATGGAGGTTCTTTTTTTATAAAGATATAAATTATATTAATAAGAAATACAGCAGACATAATTAACAAAAAAACTATTTTGAAATTGTAGATATTTCTAATAGTTTCATTTTGCATGTATTTATAATATGGTTCAAAAACAAATGGAGAATTAAGATCTGCAACATTTACAAATACAGACAATAATAATAAAAAGCAAAACAATGAGTACGGTATTAAATGAAATACGTTGTATTCGCTTTTAAATTCTTTGAACCAATAATAAATCATTATGCAGCTTCTATCACAACTGCAGTACCGTATGCAAGCACTTCTGTTACTCCCTGCATAACTTCATTTGCATCGTATCTCATGCCAATAATTCCGTTTGCACCTATTTCTTCCGCATGTTTAATCATAATATCAAAAGCTTCCTGACGCGCATGTTCGCAAAGTTCTGTATATAAAGTTATGTTACCGCCTGCTAAAGTCTGAAATGCAGCACCGATGTTTGCAAAGAAATTTCTTGAACGCACTGTAATTCCTCTTACTATACCAAGCTGTCTTGTAATTTTACATCCGTGAATTTCAAAAGAAGTTGTAATAAATCTTGTATCCATTTTTTATTGCAATTTAATTGTGAGATACGATTAATATATTAAATATCTACAAAAAAATTTATGTCATTAAAAGTTTCTATTTTTTCGTTCGGCTATAATAAAAGCGGACTGCCTGCCGACCAAAGCGGTAACGGAGGCGGATTTATATTTGATTGCAGGTTCATGCATAACCCCGGAAGGCTTGAAGAATTCAAATTCAAAACAGGAAAAGAGGAAGATGTGATTCAGTTTATAGAAAATCAAACTTTAATGCCTCAGTTTCTTGAAAGCGTTTTCAAAATAATTGATATGGCAGTGGATAATTATATCGAAAGAAATTTTTCCAGTTTATTGATCGGATTTGGCTGCACAGGCGGACAGCATCGTTCCGTATATGCAAGCGAATCATTAGCCAAACACATACACAAAAAATATCCCACTGTATCCTTAGAAATAACTCATAGAGAATTAGGACTTGTAGAGAACTTCTAAAATATTTTAATCTTGAAAATAGAGAAATATAACTCATTAGAAGAACGTCAGCTTGAAAAGAAAACATTTCGTCTTCATCTTATATCTCAATTTTTTAACGGAATTTCATTGGGCATCCTGCTCTTGCAGGAAGTCATTTTAAAAAAATCTCTCGAAGCCAGTAACTTTGAAGTTACTGTTCTTATTTTCATGACCAGCATGGCTTTTCTCTTCTCTATTTACGGAGCAGAGATTATCAACCGTGCATCAAGACCGGGACTGACTGCTTTTCTTATTGGCAGTTCAGGTAAGTTATTTTTGTTTTTAATTCCCATATTTGATTCCCCCTTCATTTTTATTTTTGCAATTGCAGTAATGAGCATAATCGATTCATTATTATTACCAACCTGGAATATTGTTTACAAGCATAATTATACCGCGGAAAAAAGAAGTTCACTTTATTCATATGCTTCAAGTCTCTCCACTGCCGCCCTGTTATTGATGGCAACTATCTTCGGATATTTTCTTGATTTCAATCACGATCTTTATAAGATATTATTCCCCGTCGCGGGAGTCCTTGGTATTCTGATGTATTTTAATTTGATGAAGATGCTGAATTTTTTCTTTAAAGAAGAAAAAGAAAAAGTTGAAAGAAATTTCAGAATGGATTTTTCATTACTGAAAGATATAATCATTTTACCCATAAGAAATTCAATCAGAATTTTAAAAACTAACAGAAGATTTTTAATATTTGAAATAAATTTTTTTGTTTATGGAATGGCATTTATGATTGCAAGTCCTGCAATACCGGTTTTTCTTGTCGATGGTCTGAATCTGGCATATACTCCAATTTCATTTGCAAAGGGGTTAATTTTTCATTCTGCATTAATAATATTCACACCAATATCAGGAAAGTTTTTAGGAGTAAATAACCCTACTAAATTTTCCGGATATATGTTTTTACTCCTCATATTTTTCCCGTTATTTCTGCTTGCAGCTAAATATTTTCCCCTTTGGGGAGTCTACAACTCAACTGTTGAGATTCTTTTCTTCGCTTTCTTTTTATTTGGTACTGCAATGAGCGGAGTGACAATTGCATGGAATCTCAGCTCAATTTATTATGCACCGCACAATGAAGTTTCAAATTATCAGGCAGTGCACGTTACACTTACCGGTGTACGCGGTTTATTCTCGCCCATTCTTGGTTATATAATAATGCAGGTGTTTTCATTGGAAGCTGCGTTGATTTTAGCCTCCCTTCTTTTTGGCACAGCAGGTATTTTAATGCTTATGGAAAGTAAAAGAACATAACGCACATATATGAATCAATTGCTCAAAGTCCTTACTCCTCTTTTCCTGATTATTGTATATATAGTGTTCACTACTTTATATAATAAAGCTATTGAACCGGTGCGGGGTTACCCTATCTGGATGAAGGATACAGCAGGAATGTATTCACAGCAAACTTCAGGTTTGTACTTTATTGGAAGAGTAGAAAAAAAGAAGTTTTTTTTAAGCGCAAATGATAATGGAAGAATAGATAGAATTTCAGTCGATGATTCATATTTTCCACCTAAATTTGATATTCAGGTTTTACATTTTGAAGTTTCTTCAACAGCTAAATATTTTCAAACACTTGCAAAGCTGGATTTTGAAGATATTGTTTATGATAAACTAACGAATAAAATTTTTGTTTCAATAGAGGGAAATAGCGGTATAAATGATATGAACCCGCCTCAAATTACCACATCTAAAAAAACAGAACAAGTCTGTGAACTTTCATTCAACAAAACGATTCTTGATTGTGACACATTAAAAAACATTCGTAAAATTTCTATGCCTGATACTATTTTTAAGTACACCAATGATAATATCGGGTTCGAAGGGATGGGAATTACGGACAATTACTTTTTTATGGGTCTGGAAAACATTACTGATGAAGATGGCCAGTTTTCCGATAGCACTTATTTATATATAGTCGGCAGAAAAACGAATGATGTAAAAGTAATTCCGAGTAAGTTATTTAATGCTAAGACAGTAACATCTCTTTGCGCAGTTGATGATTATAATTTGTATGGTGTTGATCGTGATTCAAAAAAAATTTTTAACATTAAATTCAATAAGGATTTTACTATAAAAGAGGTAAAGTCACAACCATTTGAGCTTACAATGCCCGGACATACAGATATTTCAATGGAAAGAATGGCAGGTGTGGAAGCTATTGCATTAGATGATGAAGGATATATTTATACCGATATGGACCCGTGGTCCGATTTATTCAGATCAAATTTTACTCCAAAGAATTTTTTTACTGCTGAAGACTTATGGTGTATTTCTAAGCTTGTTCCGGTTTTATATAAATATAAAAATCCATTTTAATAAATATGAAAAGTTATCGTAAAGAGCTTTGGTTTGATATAAAAAACCGCAGAGAATTTATTAACATAACGCCAACAATGGAGAAGTGCCTTGCTGATAGCGGAATTAAAGAAGGTCTGTTGCTTTGTAATGCTATGCATATCACTTCAAGTATTTTTATAAATGATGATGAAAGCGGTCTGCATAATGATTTTGAAGTCTGGCTGGAAAAACTCGCTCCGGAAAAACCTTATTCACAATATAAACATAACAGTTACGAAGATAACGCCGATGCGCATTTAAAGAGAACAATAATGGGGCGTGAAGTAGTTATCGCAATAACAAACGGTAAAATGGATTTTGGTCCATGGGAACAGGTTTTCTATGGGGAGTTTGACGGTAAAAGAAAGAAAAGAGTTCTTGTAAAAATTATCGGTGAGTAGTGTAAACCTATAAAAAAGAGGAGCTGTATACAACTCCTCTCATTTGTTCTATTATTTTTAGAAACTACTTTTTTAGTTTAGTCATTCCACTAACATCTGTGTATTCAATGTCTTTAGGCGGATCCATAGAAGCTTCACTAACATCAGCTTTCATTTCCAGACTTGTTGCAGTCATAGTCATAGCAGGTGTGGATATTTTCATCGGTATAGCACCTTTCCATACAGAAATTTTTACGTCTTTACCAGTTTCGTAGATGTCACATTCTTTTCCTAAAATTGTTTCAGTGCCAACTTTCTTTTTATCTTTGAGATAATCCATCATGTTGTTGTAATCAATATCTTTACCTTCCTTAGCTCCCTCTTCTCTGTATTTAGCAATGTCTATCTTCGTTCCCATTTTTTTACCCATCACATCCATTACCATATAGGCATATTTATCATCAAAATAATTATCTGTTTTCATTTTTGCCCCTTGTATATCCATTACTAAGTTCTGCATAAATCTCTTACCTTTTTTGTAAGTAGTGAGATCTCCTTTCACTTTTCCGGTAAGTTCATATTTAATCGTAAAATCAGAAAGAGAGCTGACCTCTGTATTTCCTGATGATTCAGTTTTACTATCGGTTGATGTTTTAGTGTCGGAAGTTTTTGAATCGGTAGTAGTTGATTCTTTTTTTCCACATGAATAAAGACAGAACAAGGATAACACTATTATTACTATGGAAAATCTGTTAAAAGTTTTCATAGAAGTGTTTTAAGTTAAGAAATGATATAGAAAAACGGCAGGTGTAGTACCTGCCGTGGAATAGAAATATTATGCTGTTACGCCTGTTTGCGCATCCATTTTTGAAGTGATTACATTTTTAGGAACTGCACCTACTATCTGGTCAACTACTTTACCGTCTTTAAAGATAAGAAGTGTAGGAATGCTTCTTATTCCGTATTTCATTGCAACGTTAGGATTATTATCAATATCCATTTTGCCGACTTTAAATTTACCGTCGTATTCCTTTGCTACTTCTTCTACTACCGGAGCAATTAATTTGCATGGTCCGCACCATACTGCCCAGAAGTCTATTAATACGGGTTTATCTGAATTTATAACTTCTGAATCGAAGTTTGCATCTGTTATTTCAAGAGCCATTTTATTTATATCCTTTCTATTTAATTGATTATAATTTTAATTTTTATTTTGGCGGGGATTAATTTAGCTTTAAGTTATCTGCTCCAACAATTTGTTTCAAGTTGGAAATTAATTCCGAATGAGGTCTTACCCTGTTATACCGGGCCCTCAATATTTTTGAACTTCCATTATTCTTAATCTGAAAAAAGACATTACAGTTCCCTTCATTTGCATCTACTAATTCATGTATCTTTTCTAATTTGGATGAATCAAAAGTTTTTTCATCTAAAATCAGCATCATATTTTTAGAACAAATTTCATGAAGACTCTCAATTGGATATATTTTTTCAATAGTAAGTTTGATTTTGTCACCGTTTTCCTCAGGCTTACCTTCAACAATTACTAAGGCTTCATTTTGGAATAAATAGCTCTTTGCCTCAAACAAATCGGAAAATGCTACACATTCGCCGTCACCAGTAAAATCTACTAAAGTGAAAACAACAAAACGTTTCCCTTTTTTGGAGAGTTTTACATCCACTCCGCTTACAACACCTGCCATACGGACTTTCTGAACCTTTGTGAAATCTATTTCAGCAACTTCATCTCCGAATCTTAAATCAACATACTGATTTATTTCTTTCTCATATTTTGCTAAAGGATGACCGGTTAAATAGAATCCTAAAGCCAGTTTTTCCTTGTTGAATTTTTCGGCATCGCTGTATTCTTCAAACTCTCTCCATCTGTATCCGTCGGGCTGAGTAAGCTCCGCTCCAAACATAGATTCCTGTCCAATAACATCAGCATCATTTTTATGACGTCCTGCATAAATTGCTGCAGCTTCAGAATTGAGATACAGTTTGTTTCTATTCGGTTCCATAGAATCAAAAGCACCGGCATGAATTAAGCTTTCAATTGTTTTCTTATTTACAAGGCGGAGATCAACCCTTATTAGAAAATCCACAAATGATTTATATTCACCATTCTCTTTTCTCTCATTTACAATATTTATTGCAGCTTTCTCACCAACATTTTTTAAAGCGCTTAAACCGTATCTTATTTCGCCTACGTACTTATCTGTCTTATTATAATTTATAGAGAAATCCATAAAGCTGAGATTTACATCAGGCTGTTTTAAATCCACCTTCATCTTTTTGCATTCATTGGCAAAAAGCTGAAGTTCAACTTCATCATCTTTTCTGCATTCCATCGAAACTGATAAAAACTCCAATGGGAAATGAGCTTTAAGATATGCAGTGTAAAATGCAAGAATTGAATAAGCTACTCCATGAGATTTATTAAACCCATAATCGGCGAAGTCTTCCATCAATTTGAAAAGCTCTTCGGCAATTTTCTTACTCATCTTTTTTTCAAGCGAACCCTTAACAAACTTCGCCTTAACATCTTTCATGATTTCCTTATCTTTCTTACCCATGGCTTTTCTCATATTGTCGGCTTCTGCCATAGAGAAACCTGCGAACTCACGCGCAATCTGCATTACCTGTTCCTGATAAACAATAATTCCGTATGTTTCCTGTAGCGAGTTTTCAAGAATAGGGTGAAGATAAGTAATCGGTTTTTTTCCGTGACGTTTATCAATAAAATCGGGAATAAGTTTCATAGGACCCGGACGATACAAAGCATTCATCGCTGCCAGGTCATTTATATTTTTTGGTTTAAGCTTTGAAAGATACTCTCTCATTTTGCTTTTTGAAAACTGAAAAATACCTATGGTAGATCCAGCTGAAAAAAGTTCATAAGTTTTAGGATCATCAAGCGGAATTTTTGCTGTAGTTAATTCAAGATTGTACTTCTCATTTACCAAAGCAAGAATTTTCCCTATGATTTTTAACTCCTTTAATCCAAGGAAGTCAATTTTAATCATACCAGCATCTTCAAGCAGCTTCATATCATACTGTGTACAGAAAAGATTATCTTCACCTGTAACTTTTGCCAAAGGAACATAATCTGTTATATCGGATGGAGCTATAACAATTCCTGAAGCATGCAGAGAAGAATTTTTATTCAGGTTCTCCAGAGTTCTTGAATAATCGTAAAGTTTTTTTCTCGCAGCTTTTTGTTCTGCTGTTCCTGTTTCAAAATACTTTTTGAAATCAGGGACTTCTTCCATACACTCGGAAAGTTTTTTTACTTTTCCGAAAATAATAGGAATAGATTTGGTAAGTTCGTTAATTTCATTGTAAGGAACATTTAATACACGACCAACATCTTTTAATACACCTCTCGGCGCAAGTCTGTTGAATGTTACTATCTGAGCAACGGAGTTATCTCCATATTTTTCTTTTGCATATTGTATAACTTCATCTCTTCTATCGTCCTGAAAATCAATGTCAATATCGGGCATTGATATTCTTTCGGGATTTAAAAATCTTTCAAAGAATAGTCCATACTCAAGTGGATCAACGTCTGTAATACCGACTGCATAGCAGACCAGACTTCCTGCGCAGCTTCCTCTTCCGGGTCCGACTAATATTCCGCGTTCTCTTGCCGTATTAATAAAATCCTGCACAATTAAAAAGTAACCCGAGAAATCCATATTCTTGATAACATTCAGCTCGTAATTAATACGATCTATATAAGCCTTATCAAAATCAGGTTTACGTTTTTTTATACCTTCGAAAGAAAGCTTTTCCAAATAATCATCAAGTGTCTGTACCTTTTCCTCTTTGGGAATTGGGTAGCGGGGCATGTGGTTCTTGGAAGTATCAAGAACAAGATTACACTTCTCAGTAACCTCTAAAGTAGATGTAATTGCTTCAGGAAAATCGCGGAATATATCCGTCATTTCCTTTGTAGATTTAAAATATATCTGGTCAGTGCCGTATTTAAAATCTCTGGTCAGATCTATTGCGTTTGCATTCTTTGATTGCTTTGCGCTTAAATGGAGATATATATTATGTGCAACTGCGTCTTCTTTTTTTATGTAATGAACATCATTCGTAGCAATTAATTTTAATCCGAACTCTTTAGCAAGTTTTGGCATAGCAGCCATCACTTTTCGTTCGGCATCATTTTTCATCTGATGGTCCTGTATCTCCAGGTAAAAATCTTCTCCGAAAATATCTTTATATATGCCTGTCATCTTGCGGGCTGTTTCCATGTCACCGCGTGTAATATAGCAGGAAATTACACCGCCTGCACATGCAGTTGTACATACAAGTCCTTCCCGGTATTTATTAAGAACTTCTAAATCAATTCTCGGCTTATAATAATATCCTTCAGTATGCCCGATTGAACAAAGCTTTATTAAATTCCTATACCCAACTTCGTCTTTTGCCAGAAGTATAAGGTGAGCGTAATTTATGCTTGAAGAAGTTAATCCGTCAGAGTTTTCCGCAGGTTCATCTTCAGAGTGACTTCTTACAACATTCTTTTTAATCTTATCAAATCTTGTAGCTGCTTGCGCAACATAAACTTCGCAGCCAATAATAGGCTTGATGCCCTTCTTGCGTGCTTTTTTATAAAAATCCATTACTCCGTACATAACGCCATGGTCAGTAAGAGCGACGGCTTTCATATTATTTTCTACTGCGGCATTTACTAATCCGTCAACAGTGGAAATAGCATCTAAAAGTGAGTAGTGAGTGTGATTATGTAGGTGAACAAATTCCTGTGCCATAGTATAAATTATAAATTATTTTGCAGAGTTATAATAGAATATTTTTTGGCTATTCCCTTTCTTTAGAATATTTTCGGTATTGCAAATCTGAATATTTATGATAATCTTGCAAAGTATTAACATCCCTATCTATTCTATTTTAGTATTTTAATACTAATCTTTTCCGGCTCCCATTTTTTTTTCAATATTCTGAAAACTTTTATAGTTTGAATTCAAAGATATTTTAAAGTAACTTAATCAAAATTTAACCTTTAAAAGGATTACTATGAAGAAAATTCAACACCTTTTAATTATCTTTTCTTTAGTTTTTTTGTTTTTTCCGGATGTAAACACTTACTCCCAAACAAAAACTATAACAACTAGTTCCCCCAGAAATTATGCATTAACACTTAAGTTAAGTACCCTTGGCGTGGGGCTTGACGGAACAACAAACATCGCTAACAATCTGAATGTACGGATTGGCGGACAATTTTTTAAATTTTCTGTAGATGGCGGTAAAACCGGAGATGATTATATATACACAGCAAAAACAACTTTGTTATCTTTTTCAGCTCTATTAGATTATTTTCCTGGAGGTTCCATATTTAAAATAAGCGGCGGGCTTCTTGTGAATCTCAATAAAGTTGATATTGATATGACTCCGGGGCAAACATATGTTGTAAACGGAAAAACTTATAATAAAGACAATTTAGGGAAAGTAAATTCATATACAGATTTTACAAAAGTAAATCCTTATCTGGGAATAGGGTTATGTAATCCTTTAAATTATAAAAAGTTCGGCTTCACGATGGATATAGGAACTGTTTATCAGTTTGAACCGCAAGTGACAATGACGGCAACAGGTTTAATTTCACCTACAGCAAGCCAGGCAAATATTGTTCAGGATAATATTAAATGGTTTAAAGTTTACCCTGTTGTAACTTTAGGTTTAACATATAAGTTTAACTAAAAATTTTAAAAGAATTATAATGATTAAAAAAATATCCCTTAATATTTTAGCTTTTGCAATTATAGTATCTTCCGTACTGTATTTTCAAAGCTGTGATATAAAAAGCCCCACGGAAAATGTTCAGGTTTTGTTTAATACCGATGGACCGACTACAGGAGGTTCAATAGCCTTTCTTGATGCGAAAACATCTGCAATGATTACTTCTCCAAACGTTACTGTTTCATTCATTGGAGATAATGCCGGTAAAATTACCGATATGGCTAAGAATGTTACACCACAATTTACTTCAAGCAATGGTATAATTTCTTTTGGACTTGTTGAAGGGACACAGTTACCCTTAAATGTCACCGTACTTATTTCTTCAAACGGTTTTTTAACAACAAGCCTTCCGGTTACAATAAGTTCTCAGGGATTTTCAGCATATAATCTTTACATGGTAAATATTGCTAACCCGCCTGACGGAGTTTCAATCGCCCAGATTAATAACGCAGGAACTTGTATTAATGGGGTTATTTCCTCTGAATCAGTCCTGACTACTACATTAACAAACGGTACAGGCGGAATATGCAAAATACGTGTTCCTGCCGGAACAATTATTACTGATAATTCACCGTCACCAATTAATCTAAATGGTCAGCTTAATGCACTTGTTGCATATTTTGACCCGACAAAAGAAACAGCACTACGCTGCTTCCCGGGTGGACTTAATTTAAGTAATGATACTGTTATGAAAAGCGCAGGATTTGCTTTATTCGAAATTAAAGATGCCGCAGGAAGAATTGCAAAATATTTCCCTGGAACTCAGCCGACAATTACTATAGAAATTCCTGCAAATGCAGTTAATTTACAGGGTGCTCCAATTCAAATTGGCGACGCAATTCCGGTATTCAGCTATGAAACCTCTGCAGGTACCTGGTCACACGAACCTATAGGCATTGTTTCTGCAGGCAGCAATAGCAATAAAGCAATCTCATTCAATACACCACATTTATCTTATTGGAATCTTGATTACTTCCAGGGAGGAAACTGCACTCTTGGAAGAACTATCAGATTCAATCAAACAGGCGGATGTTCTTCAGTACCTTTGGAAGTAAAATTGTACTTTGTTGCAGGGACAACTGAAACGTACTATAAGACTGTTATCAAATCTGCCTCAGATAACACTTTGGCATTTAATTATGCACCGGCTGCAAATATGAAGATAAAGCTTTATTACAACGGAAATCTGATTTATACAAGTGACCCGGTAAGTCTTTGTACAGGCGGAGATTTAACTCTAACATATAATGTACCAACACTACAATCAATTACAGGAACAGTAACCGGTATTTGTACAAACAATTCTAATGTTGTTATACATCCGAGTTTCCCGGTTTATTACAAGCGCTCCGGTACAACAGCATGGTACTATTTAGGTTATATGGTGAATGGAAGCCTTACCCAATATTGCGGTGAGTTCGGTACATATGACTTTATGACATATTACAACAATTCAGCATTATATGCTAATAATATAAGTATAAATACAGTCAATCCTTCTTTTTCATTTTACCTTTCTTGCCAGTAAGGTAAAAAAATTAAATTAATTTTAAAAACCTGTTGGGTAATAATCCGACAGGTTTTTTTATTTATATTAGTTTGCGACTTTTTCTATATTACTTCGTCTAATAAGTATTAAAATATTTTAATTCCGGAACCGGATAATACCAATGTATCGCGATACAGACCTATTTCTTGAGCATTTACGTCCTCATTATAATGATGCAGTAAAATATTGCAGGGCATTAACGTATCGTATTTCTATTGACGATGCTGAAGATTTATTCCAGCAGTCGGTTTTGAAAGGGTTAGAAAACTTCCCGAAGCTCAAAGAAAGGGATAAATTTAAAAGCTGGTTCTTTAAGATAATCACGAACGAGTTTATAAATCAAACTAGGAAATCTTTCTGGAAGAGATACTTACCATTGGATGAAAAAATAAACCATTCAAAACCTCCCGAAATTTTCGAAGAGATTGCAAAAAATGAAACAAATAACATTCTATATAAAGCTTTGGGAATGTTAAACAAAAAAGAAAGGACTTGTATTCTTTTATTTGAACTTGCCGAATTTTCTATTGAAGAAATAAAGAAGATTCAGGGAGAAATGAGCTTATCCGCGGTGAAGTCAAGACTCAGCAGAGCAAGAAGCAAACTGAAAGAACACATAATTAAAATGGAATCGACTCAGGAAATACGTTTCACACAAACAGATATACAAAATTTAGGAGATTTAGAAAATGAAACTCTCAAACTCATTTCAGAATTCAAACATGAATAGCAAAGATAAATACTGGCAGAAGCTAAAAGAAGGAAATCACGATAACACTTTTCCAAAAGTCGAAGTATGGTTGAACAATCTGAATTCTGAAAAATCTCAATCCTTTAACTTAAACGGAATTCAAACCATGAAAAACTTTTTTGCTCTAAATAAATTTAAACTGGTATATTCAGTTCTTATTCTTGCAGTAGTTTTTGCAGCCTGTAATATGCCTGTAACACAAAATAAAACAATCGGTAATGCACTTAACTGGAAAGTATCAAAGACAAGTAAAGAGGCCATTGAAAAAATAAATTCACTGCCTTGGATTGATAAGTCAAAATTATCAGTTCAGGAACAAACTTCAGATGATAAATCATTTTTGACTTACAGTCTCATATTGGACAATAAATCAAGTAATGAAATGCAAAATTATATGAAAGAGCTGCAAAAAATTCCCAGTGTTAATTCAGTTCAATTGTTTCCGCTTAATCAAACAACGAAGCTTCCTTTATATGCTGCCGCACTTCATTCATTTTTCAGAGTTGAATCTGATGCTACAAATAAAAGTGACGCTGAGGTAACAAATGAATTACAAAAACAGCTGAATGCAGCAGGAATTGAAGATATTAAAGTCGGTTACAAAACTATGCCTGACGGACAGCGAATGCTTGACGTTCAGCCGACAGAAAAGGGATTAAACAGAAAAGAAGGTGACCCTGAGAACAAAGATTTTGAATTGAGTGTTAAAGACGGCAATAATGAGCAGTTCATTAAAACACGTCACAAAAGTGACGCTTCTTTAGATCTTAAAGGAAAGACAGATGAAGAAATAAAGAGAATAATTTCGGAAGATATGAAGAAAAACGGTGCCGATGTAAAACCGGAAGATTTAAAAATTGAAAGGGATGAAAAAGGTAATGTTAAAGTAGAAGTCACAAGTAAACAGGATTCAAAAGGACAGAAGATGGAGAATAAAATAGAACTGAAAGTAAAATAAATTATTCTGAACTCATTCTAATTTAAAACCTCTTAGGTATTAAGCCGGAGAGGTTTTTATTTGGTTAAAATTTTCATAAGCTCTTCCATTCCATCCGTAGCTTTCCTTTCAATGTATGTTGTATTTGGCGGTGGGTAATAAATATCGGGTTTGCTAGGGTCAATAACATATTTTTTCGATTCTGCCGGAACAAATTCAATAAGACTTGCCGCAGGGTAAACTACCATTGATGTTCCTACAACAAGAAAAATATCTGCCTTAACACAATATCTGATTGCTTCTTCTATCATAGGTACTGCCTCACCAAACCAGACGATATGAGGTCTAAGCTGAGAACCTTTTTCACATTTATCTCCCAGTACAAGTTCACTTCCTTCAATATCATATATTAAATTAGAATCTAAAGTGCTGCGTGCTTTTTTAATTTCGCCATGTAAATGAACTATATGTGATGATCCGCCTCGTTCATGCAGGTCATCTATATTTTGTGTTATAATTGTAACATCATATTTTTCTTCAAGTGAAGCTAGCGCGATATGAGCAGAATTTGGTTCTGCTTTTAAGATTTGTCTTCTTCTTTGATTATAGAAATCAATTACTAACTCTTTATTATTTCTCCAGCCGGAAGGTGAAGCTACTTCAGTAACATCATATCCTTCCCATAAGCCGCCGGAATCTCTGAAGGTAGAAATTCCTGATTCAGCTGATATTCCTGCGCCTGTAAGAACAACCAATTTCTTCTTCACATCAAAGTACTTTATTCATCAATTTTTAACTAATGTTCTTCTTTTATAACGAAATATCTCTTTTAAATCTTCCATTTTATTATAGTACATCTGTGTATTTAATATAAAATCATATCTTTCATATATATCAAACAATTTACTTTTGAAATCACTTTCTTTTTCTATTCTAAGCTCCGTCGTAAAATCTTCAATGTCGCCGCAAATAAATTTATTAACTTTCCCGGCATCAAATAATATTCTGACTTCATTAAAAAGTTCTACTCCCTTGAAATCGAGTATACCTGCAACAACTATTGCTGCAAGATCATATGGATAATGATAATCTGCATAAGATAAACTCATTATTTGCTTTAAGACTTCACTATACCAATTTATTATTTCATTCCTTCTTGACGGCTGATGCAGAGCAATTTGTGATATTGCCTTTAGTATTACCCTGTTAGTCTCTTCTGAATTTATCTGGCTTAAAAGATATTTTTGTAAAAATTTTGTAGAGCTGTTTCCCAGTGTATATACTGATTCCCAAACCAGTTCTTTTGAATATTTCCCGCACCAGAAATTAAGAAATTCCTTTGAACGTGAAAGAAAGGCAAGTATTATATAAAGACTGCTTTCAGATTTTAACTCAGACAGCAGAAAAATTGCATGAATCGGGAAGCACTTTTTGAACTCCGGAAGGTTTCTTGTTTTATAGAACTCAAAATATTCAATCGAGGATTTGATTATTGACTCTAAATCTTCAATGAGGGGTTTACTGGGTAACTCAAGAATTTCCTGAATTACGCTTTGGTCTATCCTCATTCCGTTTGTGTAAAGGGATAAAAGCTGAGGAAAATTTAAATCAACTTTGTTCATATCTGGGAATAGGTTGTTGAACAAAAAAAAACCGTAAAATTTATTAAACTTTACGGTTTCGACCAAAATTATTTAATAAATTTTATTTTGTATATTCTTTGACTTTTGTTAAAATGTACTGAGCTACTGCTTCAGCTTCCTTTGGTTTCAATCCCTGATTCGGCATTGCCGGATAATCGGGATTCATTTTAACAGGATTGTAAACAAAAGCTGCTACTTTTTTAACATTGCCGTTATATTTCGGTAAGGTCTCTTTATAAGGAGGACCTACTAACTTTGTATCAAACTTATGACAGGCAGAACATTTAGCATTAAATATATCTTCACCGCTTATGCCTGTATCTTTTACTTCTATTTTATTGTGTTTCTTTTCGTACTCTTCAGCTAAAATATGAACTTTATGAAATTGCTCTTTTAAAGCTCCGTTTATTGCTGAAACATCTTTTAATGAAAATAACGAAAAAGTTACAATCATTAAGTAGAACATTGCACCGGAATATTTAATTTCTGAGTTCCTTATAAGAGCGTACAAGAAATTAGCAGTCAATAATATCGATACTAATGCAAGAGCACCTATTATGAACAAAGACGACGAAAATGCGTGAGTGTGATAAGTTAGAAAACTACACAGAAATAAAACAGGTAATATAACAGTAGAATAAAATGCTAAAGAACCTGCAAATTTCTTTACATATGCTCTATAATTATCGCTTCTGTCCTTAATTCCACCCTGCCATCCGAAGAAATAGAATAATATCGCTATTCCGGTAAATGCCAAAGATGCGCAAATAAAGAATAAGAAATTAACGAGAACCGGACCGCTGAACATATAAATTATAGGTGAAGCTGTTTCCCATTGAGTAGGATTAACTATTAAAGTTGAACCTCCAATAAAAAATAATGAAGCTACAAACAAACAGACTAATCCCCAACCACCGAATGTTGTTTTTGTTTGTTTTAGACCCGATTCATATTCAGTTACTTCTTCAGGAATTTTACCTTCGTGTTTATCGCTTTCAATAACTTCTTTTAATGAGTCAACTATTTCTTCAATATCAAAATTAGCTTTATACTTATACACAAGTGTTATACCCAGATAGTAAAGAATTGATGATGCAATCATCATTCCTACAACTGCTGTTTTTGTTTCATACATGAACTGCATGTAAACAAATGTTGCTGAAAGCACAGGAATGACTCCAAGTCCGAGCCCGACACCTTTACTGAATATCAGTTTGTCTAAGATATCACAAGCAAAGCGATAGTAAATTGTTCTGCGGTTATTTCTTCCTTTACGGTTGAAATAAACAGAGAAAATCGTTCCGCCGATTGTTGCTCCCATATAAGGAAAGAACAATGCAAGTGAAATAAATAAAACAAATCTTAATACCTGTAAGTGAGTTTCATTTGCCGGTATTACAATTTCGTTAAGAAAATCCATTAATAAATCCTTTCAAAAACTTTTATAGTATTTTTACTAATTTATCTATTGAAACAGATGTAATTATTACAAGTGTATAAATATTTATTCTAACAAATGTGTTAAGTAAATTTTTCTTTTCAGCAGGTGAAGTAAGAAATTTATAAGACTCGTAAATGAACCATACTGATAAAGCAAAAATTACAAAACTTGTGATATTAAAATTCAGCATTCCTGAAACAGGAATTAAAAGAGCAACACTAACAGTCGGTAAAATCCAAAAGAAAGTAATCTTCTTTAACTGCTCAGAAGAAAATTTACTTTTCAATGTAGGATAACCGCCTTTTTCATAATCTTCACCGTAAATCATAACTAAAATCCAGAAGTGAGGAATCTGCCACATGAACATATATAGTGCAAGCACCCAGATGTTTGGATTTGCTATATCCGCTCCGCTTGCAACCCATCCTGCTACAGGAGGCAAAGCTCCTACTAATGCACCCGGAATAATAGCGAAGGGAGTAACTTTTTTTAACGGAGTATAAATTCCGTTATACCAGAATAATGTTACAAGTCCTACTATTAAACACTCAATATTAGAACCTAAAAGAATTACAACACTTCCTAAAATTATTATTGATAAAGAAACAAGTAATGCCGTTCTTCTCAAAATTAATCCGGCAGGAATAGGACGGGATTTTGTTCTATCCATTAAGATATCTGAATCTGATTCCTGAACCTGATTCAAAGCTGAAGCTCCACATGCTAAAAGAAATATACCAACAACCGGATAAATAATATCGGCACCTAACATGTAGGAACCGGTAATAAATCCCAGTGCAGTTGTAAGAGCAACAAAGAAAGTTATCTTCACTTTGCAAAGGTCACTGATGACTTTTATAGTGGATCTGAATGAAGATGATACCAATTCTTCTCTTACTATTATTGTTTCTTTATGTGTGTTTACTGTTTCGATTGTATTATTCTAAAACTTTTTAAACTATTTTTTAACAGAATCTTTTTTAATTGCATCGGGTGGAGTCTTCATATCTTTCTTAGTTGTGTCAGTTCCTTTTTTTGTTGTATCAACAGGAGTTGATGTAGTCTTTAACGAATCCTTCATACCGCCAGTCTTAAGTGAATCTGTGGTCTTTTTAGTTGTGTCTGGAACAGGTAATTCTTTTACCCACTTCTCAAATTTATCAACAGGAATGACCATCAATACTGCATACATATATGAGTGATTCATTCCGCAGTACTCAGCACAGGCTATATCATATCTTCCTTCATGCTCAGGGTTAAACCAGAGTCTGTTTGTCTTTCCGGGTATAGCATCTTCTTTAACTCTTTGTGATGGAATATAGAAACTGTGATTAACATCGTTTGATTGAATTTCCATCTTGATATTCTTACCTACAGGCACAAAAAGAGTATCGCTTTTTTTCTTTGTTTCAGGATATTCAAAGGTCCATTTCCACATCTGACCTGTTACTTTGATCACATATGCGTCAGCAGGTATATCTCTTAAATTTTTATAGCCGTTGTATCCATAGAAAAACATTACCATTACAAGAATTGTCGGAAGGACAGTCCATGTAATTTCAAGTGTTGTATTTCCGTGAATATTTTCTGCAACAGGATTCTTTTTTCTGCTGTATCTGAAGCAGAAATAAACCATTGATACCGTTACCAGCAGCAGGAGTATAATCGAACAGCCGATAATGAACATCATTGTTTCATCTGTTTGTGCTATTATATTGGGTCTCATATTTAAGGAGTTCTAAAAATTAAATCAAAAAATGTTAAACCTATCATTGTTGCAAAAATTACTATGCATACTGCTATAAAAACTTTAAAGATAGGCGTGTCAAATTTTACGTGCATAAAATAGTTTGCCACAAGACATGTCTTTATTGTAGCAATTACTAAAGCCACAGTCAATGTCAGTGAACCAAGATTAATACCTGCAACTGAAACAGTCACTGCCGTCAAAGCAAGAAGCCCAAAGAATACCAGAACGTAAATTCCGTATCCGTGAGCATGTGCCTCGTGTTCTTCTGCTTTATGTGTATCTATATCCATTATGTAAAAATTAGTTTAAAGTCACTTGATAAATTCAATTAATGAATTAAATAGAATAACGGGAATAAGAAAATCCAGATCACATCAACTAAGTGCCAGTATAATCCAGCATTTTCAAGTTTCTGATAATTATCGTGAGTAATTTTATTTTTCTGAATCATTACCATAATTGTTCCGATGAAAATCATACCTACTATAATGTGAAGTCCGTGAAGTCCTGTCATTACATAATACAATCCGAAGAATACAACTTCACCTTCGCTCATATCTGCAAGAGCCGGTCCTTTAGGATAAATACCTAAATGAATTTTATGTGTCCATTCAAAATATTTATTCACCATAAATGCTGCGCCGCATGCCTGAGTAAACCATAAGAATCCTAAACAAAGTCCTTTATTTTTTCTTTGTAAAGCAACAATGCCAAGAACTACTGCGCATGAGCTCGCAAGAAGAATAATAGTATTAATTGTTCCTATGTATGTATCGAGTTCAGCAGCCGCTACTTTATATGCATCACTGTAGATAAATCTGTACGACGCATAGAGAATAAACATACCGCCGAAAAGAAGAACTTCTGTAAACAGGAACAGCCACATTCCCATTTTTGAACCCATATCATCGCGATGTACATGTTCACCAACATGTGCATGTGCTTCGTGTACATGCTCCTGGTGAACGACAACTTCAGAATTTTGAGACATTGAAAATTATTATTTTTCTAAAATTATAAATATTCTGTTAACTAAACTATTAGTGTTTTAACTGATGCTTTACTTTTGACTCAATCAAACCTTCTCTGTCGTAAGGTCCTTTTGTTACAACAGGAATTTCTTCAAAGTTTTCCATTGGCGGTGGTGATGGAACAGTCCACTCTAATGTAGTCGAATCCCATGGATTAGCCGGGGCAACAGCACCTTGTCTTAATCCTCTTAGTAAATTTGCAAACATCAACAGAATTCCTGAAATCATAATCCATGAACCTACTGTTGAAATTACATGGTAGACCTGGAACTCAGGTAGGTAATCATAATATCTTCTTGGCATTCCTAAATATCCTGCAATGAACATAGGGAAATATAATCCGTTGAAACCGATTACGAAAATTATACATGCAAGCTTTGCAACTTTTTCATTATACATTCTTCCGAACATTTTCGGGAACCAGTAATGAAGTGATGCAAAGAATAATATACCCATACCTCCAAACATAACGTAATGGAAGTGGGCTACAACGAAGTATGTATCTGTTAAATGAATGTCTGTATTTAATGTACCTAAAACTAATCCTGTTAATCCGCCGATTGAGAATACAAAAATAAAGCAAAGAGCATAAAGCATAGGAGCAGTAACTTCGATAGAACCTCTGTATAAAGAAGCTACCCAGTTGAATACTTTAACACCTGTAGGGATAGCAACAAGGAATGTAAGAAGCGAGAAAATTACGTTTGATGTATCGCTTGTTCCTGCTGAGAACATATGATGCCCCCATACTAAATAACCTACTAATGCAATAGCAAGAGTTGACATTGCAATCGGTGTATATCCGAAAATCGGTTTACGTGAGAATGTTGCAATAATATCCGATACAACACCCATCGCAGGTAAAATCATAATATATACAGCAGGGTGGGAATATATCCAGAATAAATGCTGATAAAGTAACGGATCGCCGCCAAGAGCAGGATCAAATACTCCAATACCTAAAGTTCTTTCAAGAATTACTAAAACTAATGTGATACCGATAACAGGAGTTGCAAGAACCTGAATCCATGCTGTTCCGTAAATACCCCAGCAGAATAAAGGCATCTTGAAGAATGTCATGCCCGGGGCACGCATTCTGTGAATTGTTGTAATGAAGTTTAAACCTGTTAATATAGAGGAGAATCCAAGAACAAATGCTGCAAAAACTGTTAACGAAACGTTAGTAGTTGTTCTGATACTGTAAGGTACATAAAATGTCCAGCCTGTATCAGCTGCTCCTGTTCCTGTGAATAATGATATAAGAGCGATAATTCCGCCGGCAATATATAAATACCATGAAAGTAAATTCAGTCTCGGGAAAATAACGTCCTTTGCTCCGATCTGAATCGGCATTATGAAGTTACCGAACACTGCAGGTACGCCCGGAATTATAAACAAGAATACCATTATAACTCCGTGAAGAGTAAATAATGTATTGTATGTCTGGGGCTTCATTATTGTAGCGCCCGGAGTAAGCATTTCTAATCTCATCAAAAAGCCGAAAGTCATTGCCGTCAGAAAGAAACCTATCATGACGAGCAAATACATAAGGCCGATTCTTTTATGGTCGACTGTTAATAGCCATGACCATATGCCTTTGTGTTTACTTTCCTGCTTATAAAAGTCAACCAGTTTTCCCTTTGGTTCTGCGGGAACTGCGATTGAACCATTAGCCATTTGTTTTATCCTCTGTTATTAAATTTGTTTTTTTCTTTTTAAGAAAAAGAATACTCGAAAAAATTATAAGTAATACTAAAACTCCGCCGCCTGCAACCCTTGTAATATTTAGAACATATTTCTTTGCATCAGGATTGTAGCTGAAACAAAACTGAACTATCTTTGCTATCGAAGTTCCTGTTTTGCCTTGTGAAGCTTCCAGTATTGCAAGCTTAAAATCAAACGGATTAAAATCTGTACCGAATAAATATCTTGTTATCTTTCCGTCAGGAGAAACTGCCATAATTGCAGCTCCGTGGACATAATCATTTCCCTCCTTTTTAACATAAAACCCAAGTGCATCACAAAGTTTATCAATGTTTGCACTATCAGCTGTTAAAAACTGCCAGGCGTTTTGTGGGATTTCCCTGTGCAAAGTAGTGTAATAATTTTGTTTTTTCTCTGCAGCCATCACATAATTTTCCTGAGGGTTGAAGCTCACTGAAATTACGTTGAAATCTTTTCCTGCATCTAAATCGACTTTATCAATAACGTCTGCAAGTCCGTTTGAAAGCGGACTGCAAATTCCGGGACAACGGAAATATATTAAAGAAATTATTGTTGGCTTTCCGTTTATATAATCTTTTAAAGGATGCGGCACTCCTTTTTCATCAAACAGAACTATATCCTGCGGAACTGTCTGACCTGTTTTTTCACTTATGCCAACTTCCTTTTTTGTACTGCCGGTGTTGCTTTCATCAGCTTTTACAACTACAACATTTAACAACGAAACTAATAAAAGCAAACATAGAATGTTTACTTTTTTCATATAACCTTTCTTAAACTTTTATTGTGCTAAATACACCTTTAAGGTAAGTATAGAGCTGGTTCCATTCATCATCGGATAAATTCATAATCTCTGTTTTAAATCCTGCAACGTATGGGTCGCTCATTATCAATTTAACCAAATCGTTTTTATTATCATTCCATTTAAGGTTGTCTGCAAGGAAATTCACTGCTTTAACTCTGTCTCTAACTTTACTTTTAAATAATACTGCTCCTGCATCAGTTGTATTTGAAGAAATATTCAAATCAATTTTCATTATCAGGCTGTCTCTTCCTGCATCATCACCAAGGACTTTTTTAATAGCATCTTTTACAGGAATCTGATTAGGCTGCTTAACACCTTTTGATAAGCTGTAAGCATCATCAAGCGCTTTCAAATTTTCCTGTTTTACAGCAGGATAATTCGGATTCAAAGTTCTTAAGAAATTAATAATTGCAATTCTATCTTCCGGCGGAATATTTGCATAGCTGGCCATACCTCTGTTTGTAATGCCTTCCTGTAAAGTAATGTACATGCTTTCAAAGTTAGGTCCGTTTGTCCAGCCTGAAAGCTCATGAAAATTTCTTGGCTTTGGATTTAAATTTGCTCCTGCAGGTCCGTCGCCTTTTCCTTCAGGTCCGTGGCATGGTGAACATGTTGTTTCAAATAATCCTTTTCCTTTTGCAACAAGCTCGGGAGTAGAAACAGATAATTTATACACATCAACCGGAGGTGATGTAATTCCTTTTTTCATTGCAATATCAAGCATGAATGCCTGAGCAGAATCCAACTGTTTAGGTAAAAGATCTTTTGAGTTCATCGCAATGAAATCAATATTCTTAAAGTATGTATATCCCGCAGTTATAATCGCAATCAAAACGAAGATATATATCACTCCGTAAAACGGAAGCGAGTTTTTTAACTTCGATGAATATTCTGTATTATTATCTTGTTCCATATATTAAACTTATTCTTATAGTATAAATTATAATGTGAAATTTAAACCTGCTTCTAATTTCGGATCTCCGACAGGTGTAATGCTTTCTTTATTAGCCTTCATGCTGAATACAATCATAATTAATCCCGGTGCAAACAACAATATTCCGAGCTCCTGCCATCCGAAAACTGGTCCGTGACCGTAAGAAGGCATTATTTCCCAATATAAGTCAAGCATGTGTGCAAGTATCATCCAGACACTCATTACTTTTAAAACTTTCAGGTTTACTTTTATGCTTCTTGGTAATAAAATCAGGAACGGAATTACAAAATGGAAGAATAAAACTGCCATTGAAACATATTGCCAGCCATTATGCCATCTTGATATATAATAAATAGTTTCTTCCGGAATATCTGCGTACCAGATCAAAATATATTGTGAGAAACCAATGTATGCCCAGAAAATATTAAAACCGAAAAGCAAGGTTCCTAAAGAATAGAAATGATCGTTACCAACTCTTGGACTTAAATAACCGTTCTCTTTTAATTTAATAGCTATGAATGTTGCAACTGCAAGACCACAAACCATTGTTCCTGCAAAGTAATAAACTCCATAGATTGTTGAGTACCATGTCGGCTCTAGGCTCATCATAAAATCTATAGCTGCCATTGTTAATGTTATGAAGAACAACGGAGCAAATACTACCGATAATTTTATATTCCTTCTTGTTAAAGAAGGATCTTTGGTTGTATCCTGTTTCTTTGAATTTTTTGTAAAGAAATAATAAAATAAAAACCAGACAACCAGACAAAATGCAGTTCTGATAAGGAAAAAGTTAACATTTAAATATGCTTTTTTTGATTGCAGAATTTCACTTCCTGCTACAATATCGGGATGTGTCCATGAATACAGATCTTTCATGCAGAATAACAATGGGGCAACTAAAATAATAAGCAGCGGTACAATTCCGGACATGAATTCAAAAATTCTTCTGAACGGAACACTCCATGTTGCGCCTACAAGATATTCTAATGCAGTAAGCAATAATCCGCCGAGCCCAACGCTCGCAAGAAACATATACACCCAGAGATAATCATAAGCGCCTCTTTGTTTATCTACTAAGAATGAGATTACTATAATGAGTAATCCTACGGCCGCCATTAAGTAGCCAAGCTTAGAAACTTTATCAGATATTGGTTTATTAATTGTGTCCAATGTTAAAAATTTTATTTAATTTTCTTAATTCACTATTCCTGGTGAATTATATTTCAATTACGGTAAATCTGTATCTTTTGCGTTTTCTGCTCTTTGTAATACTCTAATATAATTTACAATTGCCCATCTGTCATCTCTTGAGATCTGCTTTGCATAGCTCGGCATTACATTCTGTCCGTTAGTCATTACATTATAAATATTTCCGTCTGCCCAGTCACGAACTTTCTTTGAATGAAGTGTCGGAGGGTTCGGGAACTGACCGTTTAATCTGCTATCACCTTGTCCGAAATAACCGTGGCAGGGACTGCAGTATGTGTTAAATTGTTTCTTTCCTCTTTCAATTGAGAACTCACTCATAGGAACAGGATTTGAAAGGAGTTTTACTAATGAATCAGGCATTCCTGTGTATTCATAAGGCATAAATCCTCTAGCAACAGTTCCGTCAACAGGTCTTTGCATTGAGCGGCCGTCTTTAAATAAAGTTGAAGGCTGCTGTGGAGTTACCTTAAACTGATTATGCATCCAGTCATAAGGAAGAATATTAACTAACTTCCCTATTGCTCCGTAACCGCCTAATGCGGTAACGATTGCAACTACTATTAATAAGTAAATAAATTTCTTTTCAAATATCGGAGTTCTTTTAACAAGGTTTTCTTCAGGGAAATAAACAACACCTACATCTTTTCCGCCGACTCCTGCTAAAAACGATTTTACCTTTTCTATATCAAACTGTGCATCATCTGCTTCGATAGCTATTCCGTATTTTTCAGTTGAAGCCCATTTCATAAAATCTGTATCATGCAATGGATTACTGATTTGCGGCAGCTTATTCCAGAGCAGCAACATACCGAAAATAGATAATACCCCTGTCAGCAAAATTGTTAGCTCAAACATAATCGGCACTGAAGCAGTCAGATTAAAGTAAGGCTTGCCGCCTATTATATTTTTATAATCTATTCCTGACATATACCCTATCATACTAACTGCAGTTGTAAGACCTGCAAGACCTGCGACGAAAGCAAATTTTCCAACCATTGTGTCTTTCAGTCTCATAGCAGCGTCCATGCCATGAACGGGATATGGAGTGTATACGTCATACTTGTCATATCCTGCATTTGAAGTTTCCCTCGCTGCATGGATAATTTCATCCGGCGTATTGAATATAGCGGTTACAGAATGTACTTTATTAGACCTTGGTACGTCCTGCGCTAATTCTTCGTCTAATTTTAAAATCTTTTTAAGCATAAACTATTAATGTTCTTCTTCTGAATGATGATGTGTCGGCTGAGCGCCCGGCACAACTGCTTTTAATTCCGCCAAAGATACTGACGGCATAACTTTCACGAATAATAATAACAATGTGAAGAATAATCCAAAACTTCCAATTAAAATACCATAGTCAGTCCAAGTTGCTGTAAAACTACCCCAGCTGGAAGGTAGAAAATCCCTTGTCAGCGAGGTTACAATAATTACAAATCTTTCAAACCACATACCTACGTTAACAAGCAATACTAATACAAATGTTAATGGAATAGAACGTCTGACTTTTTTAAACCAGAATAATTGCGGAAAGCCTACGTTACATGAAATCATTATCCAGTATGCCCAGGCATAAGGACCGAATGCTCTGTTAACAAATACAAAAGATTCAAACTGGTTACCGCTGTACCACGCTATAAAGAATTCCATCGCATAAGCATAACCTACCATTGTACCTGTAGCAAGCAAGATCTTATTCATTTTCTCAATGTGATTGACCGTTATGATATTTTCCATATCATAAAGTTTTCTTATTATAATAAGAACCGTAGCAACCATTCCAAACCCTGAGAAAATAGCTCCCGCAACGAAGTACGGGGGAAAAATTGTTGTATGCCATCCCGGAATAACCGACACTGCGAAGTCAAATGAAACGATTGTATGCACAGATAATACAAGAGGTGTTGAGATACCGGCAAGAATTAAATAAATTCTTTCATAGTTCTGCCAGTTTCTGTTTGAGTTTTTCCAGCCTAAACTAAGCACAGCATATGCAGCCTTCTTAAATCCGCTGGTTGCCCTTGCTCTCATGAGAGCAATATCAGGGATCAAACCTATTCCCCAGAATAAAAACGAAATAGTAAAATATGTCGATACGGCAAATACGTCCCATAAAAGCGGAGATGTGAAATTCACCCATAAAGCATTCTGATTAGGATAAGGAATCAAATATCCTGCAAGCCATGGTCGTCCTGTGTGAAGTAAAGGAAAAATACCTGCCGTCATAACTGCGAAAATTGTCATCGCCTCGGCAAATCTTGCAATTGCAGTTCTCCATTTTTGCCTGAAAAGAAACAGAATTGCCGAAATAAGTGTTCCGGCGTGACCAATACCAATCCAGAATACAAAATTGACAATCCCAAATCCCCATCCTACCGGATTATTGTTTCCCCACATGCCAATACCATAATACAATGTAAATCCTACGCATACTACACCGATTAAAAGCGCAGTATTTGCCATTAGAAATGCAATTAGCCATTTCTTAGAAGGCTTACGCTCCGTAGGGGCAAGCACTGTATTATCGATTTCAGCAAACGAAGATCTAGAATCTACAAGTGGTAATTCTTCTGTGTATGTTGAATTAAAAGCCATTAGAAATTTTCAGTAAATAAATTTTTAATTATATATCTGAATTAATTATTCAAAAAATATTAGTGCTGTTTTTCTTCTTTTTTGTTTTCTTTGCTGTCAACTTTTTCATGCTTCTCTTCTTCCTGTCCTTCAATTACCAATGGTTCAAGTATATTTCTTAATTTTGAAATATAAGTCACATTCGGCCTTACTTTAATATCTTCAAGTACTCCGTATCCTAACGGATGCATTCTTTGTTTGTAGAATTCGGATTTCTTGTCATTCATATCACCGAATGAAATTGCATTTGCAGGACATGCTTCCTGACATGCTGTTTTCACATCGGTACCTCTTACAGTTCTGCCTTCACCTGACGCAATTTGTCTTGCATCCATAATTCTTTGTAAGCAGAATGTACATTTTTCCATAACCCCTCTTGAACGAACAGTTACTTCAGGATTGTACATATAGTTTATGGGTTCAGTCTGGAAGTACCCGTCTCCGACTCTGTCTCTCCAGTTAAAATAGTTAAATCTTCTTACTTTGAAAGGACAGTTATTAGCGCAGTATCTTGTACCTACGCATCTGTTATAAGCCATTCCGTTTATACCGTCAGGACTGTGTGTTGTAGCTGCTACAGGGCAAACGTTTTCGCATGGCGCATTATCGCAGTGCTGACAAAGCATCGGCTGGAAGTTTGCTCTTGGAGCGTCAGGTGTGCCCGCATAGTACCTGTCAATTCTAATCCAGTGCATTTCCCTGTTAACTTTTACCTGATCTTTACCTACTACCGGAATATTATTTTCAACGTTACAAGCAATTGTACAATAGTTACATCCTGTGCATTTGTTCATATCAAGAACCATAGCCCACTTTACACCTGTATAATAAGGATGTAATTTAGTGCTTTCGTTAATACTCGGGAAGCTGTCGAGAGGAATTCCATGAACTTCTTCGTGCTTCTCCAAGAACTTAGGTTTCTTTTTGTATTCTTCGTAAGTGCCTTCTCTTATAATATCTCTCTTATATTGTAAATCATGTGTAACAGGGTCATCAACTGCATGGTGCTCCTGAGTAGAAACTAATTCATATGTGCCGCTGCCCTTTTCAACTTTAACATTATTATAGAGGAATGCTGAAGGACCGTTTGAAGTCATTATTGTATAAGTATCAAATCCGTTTCCGGTTCCGATCTTACCTCCGACTTTTCGTCCGCCGCCAAGCTCAATAGAAATCACTTTATCTGCCATTCCTGCCTGAACAAATACAGGAACTTCCATTGTTAAGCTTCCGTTGGAAACTTTTATTTTATCGTAATCTTTTACGCCTAAATCTTTTGCAGTTGCTATAGAAATTGCTGCATAGTTATCCCATACAATTTTGGAAATAGGATTTGGTAATTCCTGTAACCATCCGTTATTTGCATATTTACCGTCAGCTAATGAGTGATGCTTTTGAAGAAGCAATACGTAATCATTAGTTGAGTTCATTTTAGAATTGCTTACAAATGCATCGGTCATAAAAGCAGGTGCTGCTGCAGGTTTTTCTGAATATGTTACAAATCCATCCTGTAAAGCCGCATACCAGTATCTCTTGAAATCCATAGAAGGTTTAATGGAAGTATAAACTGATTTTTCCCAGTTATCCATTAAATATTCATGATATAGTGTATCTCTGTAAGCTTCTTTTTTGCCTGCAGTCCATACAAGCATAATTGCTTCTTTCTGTCTTGTATTGAATAAAGGACTTACAACAGGCTGCTGAAGTGTTAATACACCTGTTCTTGTTTTGTAATCACCCCATCCTTCGAATGAAGTGTTTATCGGAAGCACGTAATCGCACAAGGAAGAAGTTTCATTGGCGGTTTCGCACATTGCGATTTTTGTTCTTACATTCTTTAAAGCTTCATCGTAATTATATGTCTTCGCAAGATTAAAAATCGGGTTAACATCTAAGTGAATAACTGCATCAATCTGATGGCTTTTCATTCCATTAATTAATGCATCGATATCGTTCTTTGAAGAGAGCGGCATTACTTCAACGCCGGTTGCTTCGTTTGAGTATAATTTATTGTTACCTAAAATTTCATTCAAGAAATTAACTGCAATGTGAGTTGACTCAGGCATTTTATCGCCGGCAATCACAATTGATTCACCCATCTTCTTGCTTAAATCGTTAACTAAGTTATCAACGATTTTCTTATCAAGATTATTTTTCTTTACAAATGCATCTAAATCATTCTTTCCTAATACAGGAGCTACTTTTCCGTCAGTTGCAAACGCAGAAACCTTTCGTTTTCCTGCGAATTCATTTATCAGACATAAAACAAACTCTTCTATTAAGTCAGTTCTTAATCTCATTCTGTAATCTGCATTCATACCTGTAATGGTCATTGCGCCTTCAACAGAATACAATCTGTTAAATTCTTTGTCGCTCATTACATCTCTGTTGCCTGCAAATTTTCTGAGATTTTCAACATGCCCTGCATCCTGGTCTAAGAAATCTGACTCAAGAGCAAGAATTATATTTGCTTCTTCTAATTTTAATACAGGAATGTTTCTTGTGCCGTAGCATTTCTGCCAGGCAGAAGCTCTTGTGGAGTTATCAAATACTTCGTATGAATATATTTTTGCGTTTGGATATGCAACTACGAATTCATCTAAAACTTTCTTGAATGTCGGCGAAGCAATTGAGTTCGATACAACTGCAATTTGTTTAGCACTTTTTAGATCTGCAATGATTTTATCATCTATATCTGACCATTTTACATTTGCGCCTTTAATCATCGGCTCTTTTAATCTGTCAGGATCATATAAGCTCATTATGCTTGCATGACCGATTGCGCAGATTTTGCCCTGATTAATCGGATGCTCAGGATTACCGTCCACTTTTATAGGGCGGCCTTCACGTGTTCTTATTAAAGTACCGCATCCCTGGCTGCATCCTGCACAGGCAGATGCATAGAAATTCGGACGGCCGACAACAATATCTTCGGGTTTCTTATTATAAGGAATTACTTCACCTTTATCTCTGTAATCATTACATCCTGCTGCTGCAAGAGCTGCTGATGCCGAAAATAGAGCAAGGAATTTTCTTCTTGAAAGACCTGACATCTTATTGAGGTCCGGTTTTTCAAGCTGTTCTTTTGTAAACTCAGATTTTTTCGCTTTTATGAATTCAGGGTCTCTGTAAAGCTCCTTAAAGCTTCTCCAATAATTAACTTCACCTTTAGATTCCTCTTTAATATCACCCTGAGGAACTAACTGAATCTCGTCTTCGCTTTTTATCTTATCACTGATATCGAATATTTTTTTATCCATTAGACTTTGTATTTATTGTTCTTTTGACTGCCGAAGGGTTTTCTTTAAAAACTATAGCTTTTGGCTGTGCCTGAGTGCCTTCTATTTTTGATTTGAAGATCTCAAACGGTAGCTTTGTTAAAGAGTAAACTCCTGCCGCAGCCGCTCCTGCGTATATAAAAAACTTTTTTCTTGTAATTTTCTTAGAAAAAGAACCTGTATTTTCTTTCATATTCTTTGAAGTAATATTAATAAAGATTTCCTATCTGTGACAAGTTGAACAGTTGTCAGGACCTTTATTAAGCTGAGTAGCTTTTGTAATCTTATTAATGTTGTTGGGGTTTATAACGCTGACGTTTTCATCAGGAGCTCTGTGACATTGCAAACAGGCACCCATTGTGAGTGATTTTACCTGACCGTTAAGCTCGGTTTCTCTCATATTTCCGTGGCAATTCTGGCAATCAATTCCGTTGTTTACGTGTACTGCATGGTTGAAGTAAACAAAATCCGGAGTTCTGTATATTCTTTTCCATTTAAGAGGAATGTTCTTTTCATAGTATTCTGTTAGCTTAATTATTTCAGGTTTATCTTTTCTTGCAAGTGTGTGGCAGTTCATACAGACATCTACCGATGGAACGCTTGCAAATCTTGATTTCTCTACTCCAACGTGGCAATATTGACAATCGATTTTCATTGTTCCCGCATGAAGCTTATGGGAATATGCAATCGGCTGGTCAGGCGTATATCCGATATTGTTTCTTTCGGCAAATGTTGAGTAGTATGTAAGTGCAAATACTGAAGCTGCTACGAAAACTATTATAGGCAGGCGGACTTTGAGATTATAATCCTGTAAAAATTTTTTCATTAAAAACTTTTTACGCGTTTATTTTTCGAGTTAATAATATACAAATCAAAGCATTGGGGCTTGAGAGAAACTTAGTGCTTCAAAATCTATATTATTTTTGGAATTAAAACTATAAGCAACAAAATTACTAAAAATATTTTTAAGTAGTAAGAGAAAAATGCAATTATACTGATACTTTTATTTATATATTGACAGGTAACGTTATCTATACGTAGTATAAATAACAGGAATGAAACTTCATTGAATTAAAAATACAATTCTGCGAAATTATTTTCAACTTTAATTTTTTTTAATGAAAATTATTCTTGCCCTAATTATTTCTCTCTCATTTTTCTCCTGTTCAGAAAAAAAAGAAACAACCGGCTCAACAAATAAAGATACGATAACAAAAAATACCTCTGTAAATTTATCGGATACCGTTAATATAAAAAGACTTTTTGACGATGCAAAACTCACTGGATGTTTTATTGTTTACGACATGCAAAAAGAAAAATATTATTATCATGATTCTGCAAGATGTAATAAAGAATTTATACCTGCATCAACTTTTAAAATTCCAAACTCTTTATTTTCACTGGAAGCAGGAGCTGTAAAAGACGAGAACGAAAAATTGAAATGGGACGGTAAGGACAGGAATCGCGAAGAATGGAATCAGGATACCGATATGAAAATGGCATTCAAATATTCTACTGTATGGTTTTATCAGGAATGCGCCAGACGTATCGGAGAGAAACGCATGCAGCATTTTCTAGATACACTAAACTATGGCAATAAAAATATGTCCGGCGGGCTTGACCGTTTCTGGTTGGACGGTGCTATAAGAATAACTGCAATGCAGCAGATAGCTCTGCTTAAAAGAATTTATGATAACAAAGTCCCCTTCGCTCAAAGAAATATCGATATTCTAAAAAACATTATGATAATGGAAAAGACAGATAACTATACTTTAAGAGCAAAGACAGGAACTGCGATGAATGATAAAGGTGAAGGTGTTGCATGGTATGTGGGATATGTAGAACGAAGCGGCGGAGTTTATTTCTTTGCGCTTAATATTGATATAAAAGATGATGCGAAGTTTGCAGAAAGAATAGCTTTGACGAAAAGAATTTTGACTCAGATGGGACTAGGTCCTTTTATAATGAAATGAAAAAGCCCGTTATGTTTTTTACAATATTAACGGGCTATAAGAAAACTATTTTAATAAAATTACTGTCCTAATATCCACGCGAAAATCAGCGGGGCTACGATCGTAGCATCTGATTCTACTATAAATTTCGGGGTATGAATATCAAGCTTTCCCCATGTGATTTTTTCATTTGGGACTGCGCCTGAGTATGAGCCGTATGAAGTTGTTGAGTCAGATATCTGACAGAAGTAGCTCCAGAAAGGAACATCATGCATTTCCATATCCTGATAAAGCATAGGCACAACGCAGATAGGAAAATCACCTGCTATACCGCCGCCGATCTGGAAAAATCCGATACCTTTACCGCCTGAATTTTTTGTGTACCAGTCAGCTAAGAACGCCATATACTCAATACCGCTTTTCATAGTAGAAGCTTTAATCTCTCCCTTAATTACATAAGAAGCAAAGATGTTTCCCATTGTGCTGTCTTCCCATCCCGGAACAACTATCGGAAGGTTCTTTTCCATTGCCGCAAGCATCCATGAATTCTTCGGGTCAATTTCATAATATTGTTCAAGCACTCCGCTCTTTAACATTTTATACATGTACTCATGCGGGAAATATCTCTCACCAGAGTCATCAGAGGCTTTCCATAATTTATGAATATGCTTTTGCAAACGTCTGAAAGCTTCTTCTTCGGGAATACAGGTATCTGTTACTCTGTTGTAATGATTTTCAAGTAAATCCCATTCTTCCTGAGGACTTAAATCTCTATAGTTTGGTAAACGTTTATAATGCGAGTGTGCCACAAGGTTCATTATATCTTCTTCCAGATTAGCGCCTGTGCAGCTGATAATAGCAACTTTATCCTGTCTTATCATTTCAGCAAGTGAGATACCAAGTTCTGCTGTGCTCATTGCGCCTGCAAGTGAGATAAGCATTTTTCCGCCGCTATCAAGATGCGCTTCGTAACCTTTTGCCGCATCTATTAACGCAGCTGAGTTAAAGTGGAGGAAGTTTTTTTCGATGAACTGCGAAATAGGACCTCTGGTTTTCATAATTATATATCTTTATTTTATTGTAGAAAGTTGGAAAACGATAAAATAATATTATAAGTCATATAATAAAATGACAAAAGAACTTATTCTGAAATAATTTGTATATTTTTTACGATTTTTCAATTTTTGCAATTGATTAACTTTCAGAAAATTGGTATTTTGTTAATTCGTTCTAAGGACAGGTAGCTCAGTTGGTAGAGCAACGGCCTGAAAAGCCGTGTGTCGCCGGTTCAATTCCGGCCCTGTCCACAAATAAAAGCCCGTTTATAGCGGGCTTTTTTGTTTTTCCCGCAACCCTCATCGGCTACCATTCTACTCAATATTTGAATTTATTAATCAATTCTTTATAGTTACGTTTTTATCAGGCTTGGTAATAATCTATGCACAATTATGAAAAAGCCAATTTTAGTAGTTCTCTCATTTTTGCTTTTCTCCATTTCACTTCAGGCACAAAACCAAAAGTCATACATAAATAATAAAGATTTAATAAAAAAAACTTTTGAAACCAAAGGCGAAGTTTTTTTTAAATTCCTTTGCGCTTCTAAAAGTGATGTCAATAAAATCACTGAAATTATTTCCATCGATAATGTTAAAGACATTGTCATTGGCTATGAAGTCCGTGCTTTTGCAAATGAAAAAGAGTTCAATAAATTTCTTGAGTTTGGAATTGAATTCGAACTTCTGCCTCTTCCATGCGAATCAATCAAGGAACCTTTGAAGATGTCCGACAATGCAAAATCAGTTTCTGCATGGGACTCTTATCCTACCTATGATGCTTACATTACAATGATGAATAACTTCGCAGCAGCATATCCGAACATTTGCAAAATCGTTAACATCGGAACCACTGTACAAGGCAGACAGCTTTTGTTTGCTGTTATTTCTGACAGTGTCAGCTCACGAAAATCAAAGCCGAGATTTATGTATACATCTTCTATTCACGGAGATGAAGTTACAGGTTATATTTTAATGCTTCGTTTTATAGATACACTTCTTAGCAGCTATAGCGCAAACAACCGACTTACCAATCTTGTAAAGAACTGTGAGATATGGATTTGCCCGCTTGCAAATCCCGACGGCACTTACAAAGGAGGCAACAGTACAGTAAACGGAGCAGTCCGTTACAATGCAAACAACATAGACTTAAACAGAAACTATCCTGACCCTGCTGCGGGACCGCACCCTGACGGTAATGCATACCAGCCTGAGACGATTGCGTTTATGAATATTGCAAATACATACAACTTTACCATGGGAGCAAACTTCCACGGCGGCGAAGAAGTTTATAATTACCCATGGGATACATGGGCAAGACTTCATCCCGATGACGACTGGTCAATAAAAGTCGGCAAGCGATACGTTGATACAGTTCATGCAAACAGCTCAGGATACATGACTGCTATATTAGGTTATCCAAATTATCCGGGTCTTGTTGACGGTTATGCCTGGTACAGAATAACAGGAGGAAGACAGGACTGGATGAACTATTATAAAGGATGCCGTGAAGTTACAATTGAAATCTCCACAACAAAACTTTTACCCGCATCGCAGCTTCCTTCAAGATGGAATTACAATTTCAGATCGTTTATTAATCATGTCGGCGAATCATTGTATGGTATCAGAGGAATTATAAGCGACTCTGTGACAAATCTTCCTTTAAAAGGAAAAGTATCAGTGCTCGGCAAAGATATTCCCGATAGTACATGGATATTTTCTGATTCAACATGCGGAGACTATCACAGACTAATTGCTCCGGGTACTTACACTTTAACTTTTTCTGCAGCCAATCATTACTCAAAAACTATTTCAAGTATAAGAGCGCAGTATGATTCTACTACTATATTAGATGTAATCTTAAGACCTAATGCAGTTAACATTACCAATGAAAATAACACAGCATATTCATTTGAACTTAAACAAAATTTTCCGAATCCTTTTAATCCTTCAACAACTATAAAGTATTTTATTCCAACTAAGAATTTTGTAACTCTGAAAGTATATGATTCAAAGGGAACTGAAGTTTCTAGAATTATAAATGAATATAAAGATTCAGGTGAATATGAAATTCAAATGAACAACGGTAATCTCAGCAGCGGCGTTTATTATTATAAATTAACAGCAGGAGATTTTTCAGAGACAAAGAAAATGATTCTATTGAAGTAATTTTTTCAAAATTGATTTCTATTTAAAGAAAGAATTATGAAAGACAAATTACGGTTATCAAACTTTGCTGCGCTTGTTTTCTTAAATTTAATATTAGGCTCAGTCCAAATTTATTCGCAGCCTGTTTTATTTGATTTTGATAATGCCCCTCTTTACACAAGCTTCCCAATTGACCAGACAGCCGGGGGAATTACAGCGCATTTCACGGCAACAGGGCAAGGGTATTCAATTCAAAATGCAAATGCTCTTGGTTTTACTCCAACAGGATTTTCAGGCAGAATACTTTATCCAAATAGTATATATCTTTCCGATATTACTATTCAGTTTGATCAATTAATTTCTGACTTCTCCATTCTTTATTGCTGTCAGGAACTTGGCTGCGATGACGCAGCAACGATGAAAGTAACCGCTTACAAAAACGGCGCGTTAATTGGTTTCAATACCCGCACGGCTACTTATCCCGGAACCTATCCTGTTGATACTTTAAAATGTTCATTCGCTCAGGGATTTAATAGCGTTGTTCTACATTACCAACAGAGACCTCCTACTTGTCAGGATTACGGAGTAATTTACTTAGCAGATAAAATGCAGGTAACATCTTTAGTCGTAAATGTAAATTCTGCTAATAGCAATATTACAAACTTTGGATTGGTACAGAACTATCCTAACCCTTTTAATCCTTCAACCACTATAAAATATTTTATTCCAACTAAAAATTTTGTAACACTTAAAATTTACGATTCAAAAGGAACTGAAGTAATGACCATTGTTAACGAATATAAAGATACAGGTGAATATGAAATTCAATTAAACAATACAAATCTCAGCAGCGGAGTTTATTATTATAAATTAATTGCAGGAGATTTTTCTGAGACTAAGAAAATGATTATTCTGAAATAAAAACTTCTTTCCAAAAATAATTATTCCAAATAAAGCCTGTCACAAACAGGCTTTTTTATTCATAACTCTCCGCTATAATGAATTTTTACTTTGCTTCAATTAAGGTAAATTACTTAAAGAAAATTTATTGATGCAAAAATATGTATGCGCTATCGGCGGCATTAACTTAGACGTTAAAGGTATATCCAACGCCGGAGCAAAAGCAGATTCGAATATAGGCAAAGTTCATTTCACTCCCGGAGGAGTTGCCCGTAACATTTCCGAAAATCTAGCTAAGTTAAAAGTCCCAGTTTATCTTCTCGGCTGCATAGGCGATGATGCAAACGGAAAACTCATTGAAGAAAAAGCAAAGCAGAGTGGAATAAACACTGAACATGTTTTAAAAAGTCCCGATGTAAATACTTCTGTTTATCTTTCAATCTCAGACAGCGAAGGAAATCTTGTTGCTGCAGTTAACGATATGACTGAATCAATTAAGCTGATAAACCTCGAATACCTTAAGGAAAAAACCGATGTTATAAAGAACAGCAAAATTATTTTTGCAGATACAAATCTCTCTGAAAGTTCGCTTCAGTATATAATTACAATTGCCAATGAGTACAAGATTCCACTATACATTGATACTGTTTCAATAGAAAAATCGAACCGTGTTAAAAATTTAACAGGTGAAATAATTTATCTCTCGCCAAACTTAAATGAATTCAATAATCTCTTTGGGGAATTTAATATAGACAGGATTAATTTTAAAATTGATAATCCCGAATACCAGAAATACAATTCCATCATTCTCAAACGAGGAGATAAGGGAATAGTTTACATAGATGTAAAGAACAAAAAAATAAAATTCTTCCCTGCATTTCCTATGGAAGCAGTTGAGCCTAATGGCGCCGGAGATGCATTCAACGCAGGATTTATTTACGGGCTAATAAAAAGCTATGAAGAATACGATTCTATTCAGCTTGGTATCTGCGCAGCATACTACACTTTAAAATCAGTTCATTCAGTTTCAGAAAAATTAACAGAAGAAAATTTAACACAATTATTTAACAGGAAAACACAAAATGAGTTTTAATAAATTTTTAGAAATATCCGAAGAAGTACAATCAGCTTTAAACGAAAATAAACCTATCGTTGCGCTTGAGTCAACAATCATTTCGCACGGAATGCCTTATCCTCAGAACTATGAAACTGCAAAGGAAGTTGAAGACACAGTCAGAAAAAACGGAGCCATACCTGCTACAATTGCAATCCTCGGCGGAAAAATAAAAATCGGACTTGGTGAAGATGACTTGCAAATCCTCTCCAACAGCAAAGATATTTTAAAAGCATCGCGCAGAGATATTCCAGTAATCGTTTCTCAAAAACTTAATGCAGCTACAACTGTTTCCGCAACAATGATTTGCGCTGCTCTTGCCGGACTCAAAATTTTTGCTACCGGCGGCATCGGCGGAGTACATCGCAAAGGCAATGAATCATTTGATATCTCAGCTGACTTAACTGAACTCTCACAGACAAACATTGCAGTTGTATCTGCAGGAGTAAAGTCAATTTTAGATATCGGCTTAACACTTGAATATCTTGAAACACTCGGAGTTCCTGTTATCGGTTACAATACCAATGAGTTCCCTGCATTTTATACACGGCAGTCAGGGTTCAAAGTAAATTATAATTTAAATACTCCCGAGAAAATCGGAAGCATGATTAAAACAAAATGGGAGCTCGGGCTTAACGGCGGAGTAATAGTTGCCAATCCGATACCCGAAGAATTTTCAATGGATAAAAATAAAATCGATAGCGCCATTGAAAAAGCATTAAAGAATGCAGATGAAAAAGGAATTAAAGGCAAAGATGTTACACCGTTTCTCTTGGGAGAAATCAAAAATATTACAGGCGGTTCAAGTCTTGATTCCAACATAAGGCTTGTATTAAATAATGCAAAATTAGCTGCAGAAGTATCGCAATATTTGTAAAAATAAATTGATGTAATATTTGGGTTAATTAGGTTATCTTTGTTGACCTAAAATTTAATCCCCAATGAAAATCTCTAAATTTGTAATTATTGTATTAGTATTACTTTCTTCTTTTGCACTTTATGAAACTCTGGAAGCGTACAGCGGCGGAATCACCGGTCGTACAAAAAAATCAGGCAGCTCACCCGGCTGCACATGCCACGGCACTTTACCAACAACAAGTGTAAGCGTCATTATATCTGGTCCAACTTCTGTTGCTGCCGGCGATACGGCAACATATAGGTTAAAACTTTTCGGCGGTCCTTTAGTCGGCGGCGGATGTAATATTGCTGCACAAACAGGAACGCTTCAATTAAGCTATCTTGAATCTCAATTACAATTATTATCAGGTGAGATAACTCATACTTCGCCCAAACTTTCTGTCGGAGGCGATACAATACGATGGACTTTCAAGTACAAAGCTCCTAATTCACCCAACACAAAGGATTCAATTTTTGCCAATGGTAACTCAGTAAATATGGCAAGCGGCTCCAGCGGAGATGCATGGAACTACGCAAATAATTTTGTTATAAATATTGTTCCTCCAACCTCTATTGTAAAAAATACTGAGACGGTTGAAAACTATAAGCTTTCACAAAATTATCCTAATCCTTTTAACCCAACTACAAAGATTAATTTTTCAGTACCGAAAAGCGGATTTGTAACATTAAAGCTTTATGATAATCTCGGCAGAGAAGTCGCAGATCTTGTGAACGGTAACTTATCACAAGGCAGTTATGAAGTTACAATGGATGCCTCAACTTATGAGCTGACAAGTGGTATGTATTATTACCGGCTTGAAGCCAACGGTTTCAGCGAATCAAAGAAGATGATACTGGCGAAGTAATAGTTTATTTTTTTCTAGGTATTATATAAAGCAGCTTGCCTTTGGTGACTGCTTTTTTTATTTGAAGTAAAGTAACATTATTGTCACATTCTTTAATTCCGGCTCATTTTCAACACTATTCGTTTTAAAAAAAATATAATTTTGATGAGTTTTTGACGGATTCTTTAATTCCGGTTCGTTTTTGCACATCCCTCTCTAATATTCAAAAGTCGCATTATTGTCACATTCTTTTATTCTCACTACCTGATTTTGAACTTCTCCTTTCTATTTATAAAAGTCGCATTATTGTCACATTCTTTCATTCCCTCCTATTTTCAACAATTTCATTTCAATTAATTTTCCATTTTGATGAATTTTTGACGGGTTTTTCTGCAAAATAAAATCTCTCTCTTTTTATTAAATGTCTGTCAATAAATTACAAATAAAAAAATTATAATTCATTAAGAACTTCCCTATTAGTAGGTATAGGGATTTTATAAAAATTTTCCCTTTAAACCCGTTTTAAATTTTCATATTTTGAAGAAAATTCGGGATGTAGATCAGTTGGCTAGATCGCATGCATGGGGTGGTGGTCTATCGGTATTTTCCACTCATAATTGAACTATTTTCCCGTAATTTGGTACCAATTTGGTACTTAGTTCGAGCTTAAACCTAATTTTTTCTAAATAGAAGAAACATTCTAAATTTGAAAAAGTTATGTTTATCACAAAAGCTCGTAACGGTTACTTCTATCTTTACTACAATACAAATGGTAAAAGAAAGAAAGTCTCAACCTTAACCAAAAACAAGTCTCAGGCTTTAAAGTTTTTAAAGGACTTTAACCAAGATATCAAACCTATTATTCCTATCCCAAAGAGCTACTCCCTCTCGGAACTTCGCACTCCAATTCTGAATTATGTTCAAAGTAATTATGCAAAGGACACATTAGCACAGTATATTACCACGTTCAAAAACTTAATAAGAATTTTAGGTGATATAAAATTAGAGCAATTTGGAATAATGGAAATGGAGCATTATAAGAATATACGTTCTAAAGAAGTAAAAAAGACAACATGCAACATTGATATAAAAAATACAAAAGCAATTATAAATCTTGCCATTAAATTGGAGCTAATTACAGAAAATAAAATTTCAAAGGTGAAGAAATTTCATATCGGAGAAAGCAAGATTTTATCAATGAGTGAAACGGAAGTAAAGAAACTATTGGAAGCAATTGATAATCCAATGTTGTTAAACATAGTAAAGGTAGGACTATATTCCGGATGCAGAATTTCTGAGATATTAAATATCCAAAGAGATGATATAAATTTTAACAGCAGAATTTTAACAATTTCAAACAAAGAATCATTTAACACAAAAACTAAACTCAATAGAACAATTCCGCTAAGTGAAGAATTTTCACAGCTATTGAAATCAATTTTAGCAACGAAAAAATCGACAGATAACTATTATCTATTTACTGATAAGAGAAAAAATAAATATACCCGAGGAGCAATAGCTAAATTATTTAAACCATATATTCTCAAAGCAGGATTGAACAACAAATTTCATTTTCACTGTCTCAGACATACTTTCATTACACTACTCATAAAAAAAGGTGTAAGCATAAACTATGTGAAAGAGCTTGCCGGTCATACCGACATTAAAACTACTATGAATTATATACACATAGTTACAGATGATTTAAGGGACGCTGTGAGTAAAATTAATATTACTTTATAAAAACATAATCGGAGTTTTTATCTCTATTCTCATAGTGTTGAGTTCTAAAAATATTTATCAGTTTATTTTAAGATCAAAACAAAAAAATCCTTCCACTTAGTTGGACTTTTAGCAAGCATTTGGAAGAGTTTTTTAACAATCGAAGGTGTGAATTTTTAAGTACACTGGAACAGTCAAAAATTGTTTGTTTAGTTGTTTAAAACCTTAATTGTAACGAAATTTCAACTCTTCCAGTACTTAACGACTTACTAATGGATAGGATAGGATAGGATAGGATGTAGAAGAGAGAGTGTGTTGTATATGTCTTTATGTGTATAGATAAGTATAATGATATAAGCATTACAGTTAAGCTATAACAGGATAAAAGCCCATGATATTTTTATACTCTCTTCTCATCACTCTTTTTAACTCACCTTCATATCGTCGGTCTATAATGAAAGAATCGTGCACACACAGAACTAAAATATCTCTCTCGGCAAAATGAAGTAAAATTTTGTTCGCTATATTAGAGTCAAGGTTCATCAAAAGATGGCATTTCTTTGTGAACATATCTTGCTCAATCACTCGGTTTCGTTTTATGAAATTATCAAAGTAAACTTTCAATACTGAATTTGTTAAGGTTGTATCAGGCAAATACTGCCTCAAATTACTATCAATTAAATCTTTCCGTATTGCTTTGTATGCTTCATTGATGCTTCCAGAATTAATGCAAATGAGAGAAATATGTTTATAAATTTTTCTTTTCTCAGGTGTAATATTAGGCTCTGCTGCATAAGGGTCTTTTGATAATTTCTTCCGTCTTAGGTTATATAACATTCCTATATGTAACCCGCTGTAATCAAGCTCAACTGTCGAATGTCCATCTATGTGGAAATACTTTCTTACAGCTTTAGGCATGTTACATTCCACTCCTCTATAAAATCGTCCTTCTTTGTTAAAGTTAGTATTGAATATTCTTACAAGATATGTTTTGCGTAAAGGAATAGTAAAGTTGCCACCCGCTAAATTAGTCGGAATTCTTTGCGAGTACATCTTAATACTATCGGCATGTTCGTAGTATAACTCAGCCGGTATATTTTTTATTGATATCCTATGCCTTTCACGAACATCGGAATATTTTTCCATGTCTCTTTTCATAGCTCTTGTTAAAGTTGTATCGTTATAACTTGTATCTATTTTATCCCCGGATGAATTTACTGTTCTTAATATAATGAAGTTTGAAGGTCTGAGGTTTATAACTTCACTTTCATCAACAGAATTAATAAAAGAGATTAAAGAAGGTTTGGGCGTGTATCCTGTTGTAACCCGCTTTGTTATATGCGGTTTTATTTCCAAGTAACCTTGTCTTACTAACTCATCAAGCAACGAACGAACAACTGCATAGGTTTGATGATCCGGGTAATAATCACGAGGTCTTTCAGCGTACCATTGTTTGTTTTTCTGTATTATCAAAGGTCTGTTCTGAGCTAGTGCAAACTTCAAATTAACAAGCAGATTAATCAGAAAATCTTTTTTGTTCTGAAGTAGTCTGTTACCTACATCTAATTTTTCAAATAGCTCATCAGCTTTTCTTTTTAATGCTTCATTGTTTGAGTAAAACTCAAAGTTGTGACGTAAATCTTTTTCTATAAGTGCCATTGTAAAAGTAGTCCCGTCGTTAAACGGGACTTTTAATTTTAAAATAATTTTTCCTTTTTTTGTCTCTCTTTATTCATCTTTATCTGCTTCTCAGCATAATCGAACATCAGCTCACGATTACTATCACCTATATCTCCAGTAAAAAGGTAGTCAAGCAGATTCCTTTTTTTCTCATCAAATATTTTGAACATATCTTTACCTTTTTCTACGCCATATATATCAATAAACTCGGAAAGACCCAGCCAATATTGCACAAGAAAAATATGCCCCATTTGATTGTAAACAGGAGTTGTGCGTCGTGTATTTAAATCCATACTAATTTTATTAAAATTTATATCGTTTTTCTTTTAAAAATTTCAGGTAGCCTTTTGGGGCTACCTGAATTAATACTGTTTTTATTTTATCGCTATAAGCTTTTTAATAAGTTCATCGAAATCCTTTTGAGTGGAATCCTTGGTTAGTGTACTTATAAGCTTACCATTGGTTTGTCTTAAACCAACTATAAAAAGATTTTTTTTCATCTTCTTTTTTTAAAAAAAATTTAACTCGTTTTTGTTTAATCTTCAGGTAGCTCATCTAAGCTACCTGAGTTACTCCGTTTTTATTTTATAGCTATAAGCTTTTTAGCAAGTTCCTCGAAATCCTTTTGAGTGGGATTTTTAGGTAAAGTGCCTATAAGCTTAGCGTTGGTTTTTCTCAAACCAGCCGTATAAAGATTTTTTTTCATCTTCTCTCTTTCTAAAATTTAACTCGTTTTTATTTTGAACTTCAACCCTCGGTGATTGAAGTTGTATTACTGTTTTTAAAATCAGAAGTCGCCCGGCTCTGAAGCCAGGTCTCTTCCTCGTTTTTATTGTCTGCAAGAGCTCAATGTGTTCAGAGGAAGTTTTATTTACCTCCTCACTTCCCTTTGGTTTATTTGTTAATTTCAAGCTGCTCATATTGAAGATTGATTTCATTTTTCCTAAATCTGTTGAACCATATACGGTTTTAATCACAGAGTAAGTGTGTTAATTGATAAGATAAAATTACGATACTTGTGTTTAGTAAAAAAGAGTTTTTATAGAAAGTGAACGAAAAATTGGTCGAAAAAAGGAAAGTGATGTGATTACTTTGAAGGATTTTTAAGAAGATTGGATATCCAAAATTTGACACAATTTAGAGGAGAAATTAATAAACCACCTCTTTCTTTTATTTGAAGCATTTCTACCTGATGCATCACCAATTTGTTTGTTAGTCATTTCTTTTTTATATTTATCTACGAAATGTTCTGCAACCAGAACGTAATACCCATTATCATCGTTAAATTCAATTTTTTTCTCATTACGTAACGTATCAAAAAAAAGAGCCAGACTATTAAAGTTATGGTTCCACACCAGAGGTGCAACACTGGATCTATCCATATTTAAATTTTCAACGGAAGCTTTTATTTTACTATCTTTAACAAAAAAGTGTTGAAGTAATTGCTCATCGTCATCATAAAGAACATAATTTATTTTCCTGAATTCATTAAACAGTTTTATTAGCAATTCTATTGTATCACTCCAAACAATCTTAGGTGTTAATATTTCAGGTAAAAATTCAAATGGATTTTTGCTTTTGCCAGAATCATTTGTTGGTGTGTTTTTTACATCATGCTTTAATTCAATTTCATCGGGGTCTCCCCATCCTAATTCAATATTATGTTTAACATAATAATTATTAGATATTCTGTGACCTACTAATTTATCTATACTGTCATTTAATAAATCTAATATTGAAAAATAATATTGTTCAAATTTATCAATTGGGTATTCTTTTATATTATAGCGAAGAATGAAGTTGTAATATTCTTCATGATGAGAACTTATCAGCTCGAAGTTTATCTTTTTCGGTTCAATTTTAAAAATAAACTTTAGATAGTCCGGGCATAATTTTTTTAACTCTGAAATGTTTATCGGTTTTATTTTTTCAAGTCTGGAAGCTGACTTGGGAGATTTTTTGTCGTACAAATATTTTAACTCATTGAGTAATACAATTTTTTTAAAAGCATTGTATTCTGACACAGGAATTTTAATTCCCGCATGAGTCTTTAACTCGGTTATGTTCTTCAGTGGTTTCCTTAATGCCATGAATGATACTTTTATGATTTATTGCTTAACCTTAATCTCAGGTCGTTAAGTTTGCTTTATCAAATTCTTCATACAAAACTTCTAAAATTTTTACCATAGCAAAAGTATCAAGCTTACAATATTCCAATAGGTTTTTCCTAAATTCAATATATTGTTCAGTAGGTAAACCATCTTTGATAAATTTTAGAAAAGAATTACTTGCAGCGGTGCCATTATTTACTGCAAGATTTTGATAACTCATGGTAGGCACCATTGCCGGTAAAACATCTTTGATAGAGTATGAACCCTTCATAGCGGGTTTATAGAAATGCTTACCTCTGAAAGGAATAACCAAATCTACAAGTCTTGATATTAAGCCATCTATATTTTGTTTGAATGAAGGGAAATCTTTGGCTATTTCATTTAATCGAGTTTTTTCAAAAGCCAGATTGTAAACGACAATACTCCCGGATGTTCCTAATTCTAGAATCAATTTTGTTATAAAATCTTCTCGGGGGTCATTTCTATGTTCGCTTAAGAATTCAGAATGTTGTGTTTCTGAATTCTTAGAGCTTTGTATATGTAAAGAATATTGAAAAGTAATTTGCTGGTGTGGTTTGGTTTTATCGAACAATGGAATTGCAGACTTTATTGACTCGAAATCTAAAAAGTATAATGGGTAAACCAAACCACTTAAAAAACTTCTTATCTCTTCTTTGTTAATATAATCACGATTTAATTTTGCTGAGTTAACATGTATTTTTTGTGTCGCAGTTAATCCGTCTTCAGGGACATCTTTTGCTTTTATAATTCCTCTCGAGTAAAAACTAATTTTTTTCTCTTCAGTTAATCTTGAAATATCGAAAACTGAATCTTCAGGGATGCCCGACCAGCAATGAGATTTGTAATCACATTTATGTGGCTCCTCACAATGTCTTCCAATTGTTCGTGTTGGACAAGTTGTTGAATTAAGAGAATTTTTAAACTTTATAATTTCTGATGCGACGAAATCCTGTTGTCCACATATGTCTGCTAATGCTGATTCAGCTACGAATAATTCTCTTAAATCAATTTCACCATTCCTAGAATATTGGTTATTCAAGCGAATCATTGAAAAGTCATTTAATTTCAGACCTGACTTCATAATTACATAATATTGATATGATGCATCAACTTTGTGTTCGTCTTTTATTTTTGTTGTACTTTTAACTTCGTATGCATTCCACCCATTTTCTGTATAATCAAGAATGTCAATAACAGTTAAGCACTCATCATAAAGAAATGCAGCTTCAAAGATTGTTTTCCTTTCTGAAATTAATCTTTGAGTAACCAGAATTCCTTGCTCAATATTCCCATGATTAAAATTTGTATGTACTCCGTCCGGAAAAAGCCTTTGTGCATATTCACCAACAATTTTCCCTGTTTCAAACAATTCCTTTGTAGCTTCACTAATTGGAGCTTTCAATTCAGGATTGTTCTTATCCAAGTAAAGCATCTTGACACAATGCGACCCTCTTGTAAAACTTGTTTTGCTTAAGATGTAATCAGAATTTGGCATGAGTTCACAATAGAAAAATAAGTTAATGATTTCAATTCAAATTTATCCTACTTCTAAGTTGAATTAACAGAGCATATTATTTAAATTATAAATTAATAATCAATTTCTTAGAAAATAGTAATGTAGTTAGATGAATCATTGGAAAGAGCCGTATCCCGATAAAATGGAAAATTTAATCTTGGATTGTGAATCTGTATTAGAATCACTACTGTTAAAAATAAATCATAAAGATTGCAAAACTTTAGGAGAGTTATTTATTAAAGATAAAAACAGCAACAAAATACTTATAAGAAAAGATGAGATAAAAAGACTTGGTTATACTTTTAATAATCGATTAACTAAATCAGATAAAAATCTTAATGAAATTAAAGGAATTTATATGTTCGGTAGTATTGACGAAGTTGATAAAATTGAGCCTATTTACATAGGCATTTCAGGTACAATTTTGAGAAGAATTAGACAACACTGTTGGGGTAAGTATCACTCCGAAGCAACTTTAGCATATTTGATGACTTCAAGTGATTTAAACCATCAAGGTAGAAGAGACCAACTTTCATATAGTGAATTGGAATTACGACAAGTAGTTATAAGAAACTTTAAAGTTGCTTTTTTTCCTTTACAAGATGATTATTCGTTGTATTTTATGGAAGTTTACATTGCTGGAAGGCTTAAAATTAAATGGAATAGTTTTAGAACACATTGAAGTAAAAGATAAATTCAAAATATTTATTAAAACATACTAAATAGAATGTTAGATTATACCAATTATAATAGAGGTTCGGAATGGAGAAAGTGGGACTTACATTTACACACTCCAGGAACAAATAAAAATGATCAATTTGAAGGTGAAACTTTGGATGAAAAGTGGAAACTATTTATTCAGACTATCAATACATCTCCAATAGAAATTGCTGTAGTTGGTATTACGGATTATTTTAGTGTTTCAAATTATTTTAAATTTAAAGAATATTTACTAAATGGAGCTATAACTAAAAAGATTGAGTTAATTTTACCTAACATTGAATTAAGAGTACTACCAGTTACAGGATCCTCTACCCCTATAAACCTTCATTGTATTTTTAATTCTGAAATTGATAAGGAAATTGAAACAAGATTTTTAGCAAAATTAAAGTTTACTAACGGAAGTAGTAGTTATTCAGCAACCGAATCAGAATTGGAACGATTGGGTCGTGACCATGAAAACAACACAGGACTTGATAAAATTTCTGCATACAAAAAGGGAGTTGAGCAATATGTGATTACTATGGAAACTCTTTTTGATGTATTTAAAAATGATAAAATGCTTCGTGATAACACAATCATTGTTGTTTCTAATAAAAGTAATGATGGTGCATCAGGTATTATTAAGCATGAAGATTTTTTTATAAATGTAAATGCATCTCAATTAGACGCAACACGCCGAAGTTTGTATCAAGCTTCCGATGCTATATTTTCTTCAAATGAAAATGATAGGATTTATTTTTTAGGAAAAGGAGTTGATGATGTTAGTACTGTAATTAGGAAATGTGGTACATTAAAGCCGTGTTTTCATGGATGTGATGCGCATTCGAACGACAAAGTATTTCAACCTGATTTTAATAGGTTTTGTTGGATAAAAGCTGATCCAACCTTTGAAGGACTTAAACAGACACTTTATGAACCTGGAGATAGGGTTAGAATTCAGTCAATGCAACCAGATTCAAAAATGGATAGGTTTGTTATTTCCCAACTTGAATTTCTTGACAGTGGGAATTTATTTGGGAATCAAAAGATTTTTCTAAATGAAAATCTTAATGCAATTATTGGAGGTAAATCATCCGGAAAATCTCTACTATTATTTTCTACTGCAAAAAGTATTGATCCAGATCAAGTAGAAAAAACATCAAAAAGGTTAAATTTTGATGGGTATACTTTCAATTCTAATTTTAATTTCAAGGTTATATGGAAAAATGGTGATACTGATTTATTGAATGATTTAAAAGGAGCCAAAGAACACAAAATAATATACATTCCACAACTTTACATTAATTATTTAGTTGAAAAAAACAACAAGAAAGAGTTAAATGATTTGGTTCAAAATATTCTTCAACAAGACCCAACGTTTAAGAAATTTTATGATCAATCAACTCTATTGATTAGGAATATTACTTCACAAATAGATTTACTTTTAAATGAATACTTGGCTATGAGAAATAATGGGAAAGAACTCGTTTTGAAAATAAAGGAATCAGGTAAATCTGAAACTATAAGAAATGGGATTGCAAAACTTGAATCTGATATTTCAGACGGACAGAAAGCTGCTAAGCTTAGTTCAGAAGATATAATTGATTACAATAAATTATTAGCAGAAAAAAATACTAATGATTCAAATTTAAAAAAATTATATTTAGAACAGAATGTTGCAAACAGATTATTAGAAGAGTTAATTTCTACTAGGATTAATTTACTTGGAGATAGTACTCAGAATGACAAGATTAAATTGAAAGGAAAACTTAATAAAACTTTAGATGATTTAATAGAAATACCTGATTACATGTTAAAATTAAAAGCGAACATTGAAATTGATTACGATAAAATGATTGATAACTTAAGAAATGAAATTTTAAAATTACGGTTTGATGAAAAAATACTAATAGTCGAGGAAAAGATTAAAGTTAATTTAAGAAATCTGGAACCTTACTTTAGAAAAATTGAAGACCAAAAAGAATTAGTAAAGCTTACTAATAAATTGGAAGCTGAAAAAAAGAAACTCGATGATATTGTTATATTAGAAAACCTTTACCAAAAATTACTTATAGAATATGCACAAATGAGGAGTAAAATTACAGAATTATTGATTAATAGATTTAGTGAGTACAAGAGAATAGTGGAAAAAATTAATGATACCAAAAGTAATATAGGTTCCGATATTGAGTTAAGTTGTGAGCTAATTTATAAATTAGAAAAATTCAATTTTTATGAACAAGTTAATAAAACTACAATTGGAAGCGAACACTTATTAAATGATTTTATAAACGGTGAGTATGTAAAATATGATTCAATAATTGACTTATTTAGTAAACCACTTAGATTTAATAACTCAATGCTAAGCGATAATAATGAAGTAAATATTACAATGAAAGTTAATGTTACTTTTGAAGATATATTGAAAGGATTAGTAAAAGATAATTTTGAAATTGAATATTCCGTAAAGTACCAAGGCGATAATTTGTTGCACATGTCTCCAGGTAAAAAAGGAACAGTTTTGTTAATCCTTTTTTTACAAATGAGTTCTTCTGAATATCCAATATTGATTGATCAACCAGAAGATAATTTAGATAACAGAACTATTTATGATTTGCTTTGCAAAATGATTAAGGACAAGAAAAAGGATAGGCAAATAATAATTGTTTCTCATAATGCAAATTTGGTTGTAGCTACAGATGCAGAAAATATTATTGTGGCGAATCAAGAAGGACAAGAATCGATGTTAGAACAAGGTAAATACCGATTTGAATATGTAAATGGTGCCTTAGAACATTCGTTTAAAGTAACAAATGATACTATACCTCTTCTATTTAAGCAAGGAATACGGGAGCACGTATGTGATATACTTGAAGGTGGGAATGAAGCATTTAAACAAAGGGAAAAAAAATACTCTATAAAATAAAATTGCTTAAAGAATTTTTTATACATGACTTGCCGATGAACAATTACTCAGAATTGAGTTTAGTCGTGTTAAGATGAGTGCCTATTTAAATTCATCATATTCTTTTTACTCTTGATAAGTCTTTCATTAATAAATTAAACATCTGTCCTGCAAGGAATGATTTAAACTCTGGGTTGTCATTGTATTCTTTGAACACCTCAAAGTTACTGTCAATGTGATTCATCATTTTCTCTTTTAATATCTCTGTAAATGTGATTTCAGCATTTTGCAAGTCATTCCTTTCTAAGGATGCATGAATATTTTCCATAGCAGATTTATCTTCTTTAACATCCTGCATAAGTTCCACTGTCATTTTCCGTACTTTGTCTTCGTTTGTAAAGTTCGTACCAAATCTATCATTGAATTCTTTGACAATTTTGGAAAGGTAGTCAAGTTCAGGCTCTGCAACACCACCTTTCATTTCTGAAGAAGGCATAAGTTCTTTTCCTGGATCAAGTGGAATAAAAGATGTTCCATGATTTATGTATTTCAAACTATCTAAATCAATTGTATCTGTAATTCCTTTTGTTAAATCTTCACCTTCCTGTCTCGGTATTTTATTTTGTAAATGATTAAGAAAAATATATAATCGCTCCAGATAAGGATTTGTAAATGGAACAATTTGCGCTAGAAAAACATACAGGCGGACATATGATTTGCATTTTGTTCTGAAATCTTCTTGAGTTTTTTCGTCTAATGTGGTGAAAAAAATATTTGCAACAGCATCTAAAATAATATGTAGTTGGTCAATAGCAACGCCCTTAATTATCTTATCTGAAAATTCTTGCACTTGTGAAACAGTATAAATTTGAAAATTATCTAAAGCATTCTGCAAATCAAATAATTTATTAGGATCAGTTGCTTCACCTAAGACTGTTGTTTCGTAGTATGGTTCAAACGCTTGCTTTATTTCATCAGTTGTATTAGCAAAATCTAAAACAAATGTTTCAGACTTCCCTTGTATAGTTCTGTTAAGTCTTGATAGTGTTTGAACTGCACTAACCCCGCCTAATTTCTTATCAACATACATTGTATGCAAAAGCGGTTGATCAAAACCAGTTTGGTATTTATTTGCTACTATTAAAAATCGGTTTTCATTTTTTTTGAACTCTTCAGGTATGTGTGCACTCGAAAAACCATTCATGCTTTGTTCTGTTTGTCCATCAATTTCACCTGAGAAAGCTACAATAGCTTTAAACGGTAAGCCATTATCGTTTAAGAATTCATCAAAAGCTTTTTTGTATTTTATAGCATTTCTTCTACTACTTGATACAACCATTGCTTTCGCTAGTCCATTAATTTTATGTTGTGAAATAACTGAATCTAAAAAGTGAGTAATCATTATTGCAGATTTTTTTGCAATATTTAGTTCGTGACTTTCTACATACACTCTTAATTTCTTTTGTGCTTTTTTCTTATCATACTTTGGGTCTTGCTCAATTTTCTTTAATAGTGAAAAATGACTGCTGTAAGTTGTATAATATTTCAACACATCTAAAATAAACACTTCTTCTATAGCTTGCTTCATCGAATATAAATGGAAAGCTCTGAATTTATCTTTACCATCAGCGTGATATTTCGTTCCGAATAACTCCAGTGTTTTCGATTTTGGAGTTGCTGTAAAAGCAAAGTAACTTGCATTACTTAACATCTTACGGCTCTTTAATATTTCAACAATCATATCTTCAGTGGTAAATTCATCGTGATTATCTTTTTCAACTACTTCAAATTCATCTTTATCGACTTCAATTTTTTCAAACTCTTTAGATAGCGTTGCATTTAGTTTTCCCGCAGTGTTGCCACTTTGACTGCTATGCGCTTCATCTATAATTATTGCAAAATTAGTTCCGGGTAATTCTCCAATTTCATTAACTACATAAGGAAATTTTTGAATTGTTGTGATAATGATTTTCTTTCCGTTTTCAAGAGCTTCCTTTAAATGTTTTGAACCTTTATCTATTGGTTCAACTATACCGGATACCTGTTCAAACTGTTTTATATTGCGTTGTATTTGAGTATCAAGAACAATTCGGTCAGTAACCACAATAACGGAATCGAAAATTATTTTCTTGTTGGATTTATCATATAAACTGACTAGCTGATGTGATAACCAGCTTATTGAATTACTCTTTCCTGAACCTGCTGAATGTTGAATTAGATAACGCTTACCTGCCCCATGTTCTTTAGCATCTGATAATAAATTTCGAACTGCATCTAGTTGATGATATCGAGGGAATATCAATTTCTTTTTTTTCCCTTTCTTAATTTTTCCATCTGCTAAAACCTTCTCTGATTCTTCTTCAATTAGCTGAACATAGTTTTGTATAATGTTGGTGATACTATCCTTAGTTAATATTTCTTTCCAAAGATAATCTGTCTTTATTCCTGAATCATTAGCTGGATTTCCCGCACCATTTCTGTTACCTTTGTTGAATGGGAGAAAGTAAGAATCATTTCCTCTTAAATGTGTGCACATCCAAACTTGTTCTGTATCGACTGCAAAGTGAACCAAACATCTTGCCAGCCTGAATAATTCTTCTTTGGGGTCTCGGGTAGTCTTATATTGGATTATTGCATGCTTAACGTTTTGCTTAGTCAGTTCATTTTTAAGTTCAAATGTAATTACAGGTAAACCATTTATGAACACAATTAAATCCAATGACTTTTCATTTTTTGAACTATAATGAACTTGGCGTGTTACTGAGAAAATATTTTTTGAGTATAATTCAGTATCTTTTTTGTTAAGTGCTGATACAGGTTTATCATAAAACAATATTAACTTGATACCCGTTTTACCATCAGTTATCTCTGTTCGAAGTAAGTTCACTATTCCGCCAAGACATTTATCATTAACAACAGTTTCGTCTTTTATTTTACGATTAATAAGTCTCTTAATATTTTGTTCATAATTTTCCTTATGTTCAAGTTTCAGTTTTTCAACTTCTCTTGGTTGAGTATTTTCTAAAAACTTAAAAAACAATTCTTCATCAATACAGTCTACTCGGTTGTATTGTTCGAAGTGCCGTTCTATAAATCCATTCACCAAACACAAATGTTGTGTGATATGAGATTCCAAACCTTTTTCCGACGTATCTGTTGGCATATTAAAAAATTATTAAGTTTGTGTTAGATAAAGATGGAATAGTAAATTCTATTGGTTCTCGTTCCGGCAAGTTGAAAGTGAAATTTGCAGGGATATCATTTTGTATGTTAATTATACTATTACCTTTTCCATTAAAAAATGCATGCACTTTTTTTAATAATTTAACTTTCCAATCAAAAGTATTTCCAGTTAAGTTGTTTTCGCCATAGATCTTCCTGAAATTATTATCTCTTTCTTTTTCTAAAAGATTATAATATTCGTTAAATCGTGAAATTATAGCTTCGGAAAATCGTTCGCGATTTAACAGTTCTATTGGGTTAACTTTAAGATATTCACCTAATGTTAATGTTATCTCATCATTCAAAGAGTTGGAATTAAATGTATCAACATACTGATTTCTGAAATAAGAAAATTTTACCAACATAATTTCATAAAGAATATTTTCAAACTCATTTTCTCCGTTTAACTCAAAAACTTCTGAGGCAATTTCTCTTTTATTTTCGTCAACATAACATGTTCTAAATTTATGAACTTTTCCATCATATAAATTTACGTTCGCTATTGAAGCTTCGCTATCCATTTTAGTTATTGTTAAAAAAGTTGTAATGAATAGTAATGGTTCTTCAAGTTCATCAAACTTTTTTAAATCTGTTATTCTAGGAAATGCGTACATCACCGATTTATCAGATATTCCCCTTCTTACAAGCTCATCAGATAATTTTTTCAATGCTTCATGTTGATCATGGTCTGAATTATCATTAAACTTAAATTCTATATTGGGATTTGGAATTTTTTTAGAATTATAAAACTTACTACCTGTTATTGTATTCCAATCACTATGTTTACCACTTTTGAATTGAATAAATATTGCTCTACTCTCGTTTCTTCTTACAGGAATTGAAATTTTTGTGTCCCACCCGCCTCCAAGATTTTCTTCAGTAGGTGTAAGACGATACAGCTTAGTTTTTCTTCCTCTGAATAAATTTATATTTAATTTTGGTAAATCGAAAATCAGTGACAATCTATTTGGATACCAAAAACTGAAAGCCGAATTAAACATAGTGGCAATTTCACTTGCAATATTTGTTTCAAGCGTTGATTCATTCAGACTTACCGGTTCTGTTCTTACTCGTTTTATTTTAACTCTTTTTTTAGCTTTTGTTTTAGTAATTTTTTTAACTTGTGCCATTAGGTTTCCACATTTAAATTATTTTTCCTGTTACTACCTCATTTATTATTGCTTCACGATATTCTTCCATAAGTTCAACTTCTCTTTCGGCTTTATCTATCGCAATATTCAAAGTATGAGTTTCAGATTTGATTTGCTTAACAATTTCTTGCTGTTCTTGTAGAGGTGGGAATGGGAGTTTTAATATTTTAATATTTTCGACTGATAATCCAGGTTGGGCCGCAGCCATTGAATATTGATTTAGATTCATTGTTCTAAGTGTTTCCCCAAGCCAAAAAAAATCTAATTCAACTTTTGGATAAACTACAACAGCATGTTCAGAAGCCCAAAATTTATTATAAGCGTAATTAATGTTACCACATAATGCACCTTGCCTTCCTATCAAAACAAAATCGCCATCATTTGTAAATTTATTCGTATAGCCTCTTAATCCATTTCCACCATATACAGGAAAATCCCCAGTTTCATTTATTAATTCTGCTGTTATGGTTTCACCACTTTTCAAATTTACAATTGTTTTTAATCTTCTAATTTCCCAATGTTCAGGAATATCACCTAACCATGAAACTCCCGAAGATTTCAGTTTTACATTCTTATCAATCCCTTTGGTTACTGCATTTGTAGTTATATTTTGTCTTTGCTCTTTTAGTAGTTCAATGAAGCGTTGTTTAGTTTCGATAAAATGCTGAATTTTTGCCGAATTTTCTTTTATGTATTTCACAATTTTATCCTGCTCATCTTTAGGTGGAACAAAAGAAAAAATTCTGAAAAAATCGTCAGAGTACAATCTTAAGCGACTATCAATAATTCCCGTTGAACTTTTTTTAAATTCTCCTTTAAAAAGAGCAGTCGAAAATAAATAACCGAAATATTCAGGATTATAATTTTCTTTTAGTCTGAATACACAATAAGCAGGGCTAGTAATACCTTTGAAACGTGAAACACCTAAACTTCCATTCCAAGCGAGCATTATATTTATGACTAAATCTCCAACATCTACAATTTTATAACCAACCAATGTTCTTGCATTGGTAATCTCTACATCATCATCAAATCCTTCTTTTCTTAATGTTACACCTGTGTAATGGGAAACAGACAATAAATCTTCTCTTCCGGTCATACTTCTCTCATCTACTTCATAAAAAAGGTTTTTTATCCGAATTACTTTCCAATGGTTTGGAATTTCAGGCATCCAATCAATAGTTGGAGAATTATATTTAGCTTCTTTTACTTTCATCCTACAATTTCTTTGAGGAGATTTTCAGTTTCATGTTCTATAGCAAGCAAATCAGCTGCAATTTCTTCTTTACTTCTTTGTGGAATAAATTTAAAAAAGTATTTATTAAAATTTATTTCGTAACCTATTTTAGTTTCGCTATTATTCCACCAGGCATCACTTGCAAATGGAAGAACTTCCTGTTCAAAGAATTTTTGGATATCTTCATTAAGGGGAATGTTTTCATAATCTTTCAATTCAGGGTCACTTTCATATTCAATACTCCCATCTTTATTTATTTTCTTAATAACAGCTTCGGCATTTGCATCTCTCCACGATACTGCATTAAGAATATCTTTTACATCTTTACCAGCTAGCTTTATATTTTTTCTTTTTATTTCTTTGTTAAAAAGTTCACTAAAGAGATTAAAGTCTTTGTAAATATTATCACCGAAAATTCCCTGAAGTTTTTTTGATTGATTTAAAAGATTAAAATCTCGGTGCCAAGAAGATATATCCAGAAGTTGATTTGCTATCTTCATTTTCTTTTTAGGTAATGAAGAAATAGAAATTTCTGTTTCACTCTCCTCTTGCTTTTCTTCTTCATTGTCCTGAATGAAATAATTTAAAAGCCATTGTTCAATTTTACTCGTAAACTTTTTATCATAAACATCATCACCAAATTCTTTGTATAATTCTTCACGTAGTACGGAGTTATTAGAAACAAACCTGAGAGGAGCTAAATTTTTCAATGTAAACTGAACATTTAAACGTAGTGGTCTGTGTACAATAATTTTAGAATAACCAAACTCGTTGTTATCAAATATTTTGCTGTACTCAGTTTCTTTAAACTCCAAATAAAGTCTGGTGATATCGTTAATGTTTTTTTCAGTCAGTTCATTACGTTTACTTCCTAATGGTTTTTTCATTTTCCCGAAAAAATCTTTCCCGTTTGCATTAATAAGTTGTATCTTTCCTTTGCGTTGCTTTGGTTTTCGGTTTGTGATAATAAATATGTAAGTAGGAATACCCGTATTGTAAAAAATATCGTTCGGTAAACTAATAATTGCTTCTAATAAATCGTTCTCAATAATGTGTCTTCTTATTTCACTTTCTCCCTGCCCAGCATCTCCGGTAAATAATGCAGAGCCATTATGAATTGATGCAATACGACTTCCTTGCTCTGTATTTTTCATTTTACTAAGCATGTGCATAACGAACATTAACTGCCCATCATTTATTCTTGTTGTAACTGGTGTCGCGATATTATTTTTTTTAATCTGAAAACGTGAATCAATTACTTTACCTTTATCACCAACACCAAGTGCCTTTTTATCATCTGCCCAGCTAGTTCCGTAAGGTGGATTAGTTAGCATAAAATCAAACCGTAATTCATTAGGGAAACCATACTGGCTTAGTGTACTCCCATATACAATCTTATCAGGGTCTTCATTTTTAAGCAACATATCAGATTTTGAAATAGCATAAATGGTGGGAGTATTTTCTTGACCATAAACATGTATTGTGGCTTTTGATTTTATTTCCCCTTCTTCATCAGTGATGTATTTCTTGGATTCGGTTAGCATAGCTCCCGAACCTGCACACGGATCGTAAATTAGGAATGTTCCTTTTTTGATCTGTTCTTTAATTGGTAAGAATAAAACATGAGTCATCAATTCAATTATTTCACGAGGTGTAAAGTGACGCCCGGCTTCTGCATTTGTTGCTTCATTGAATCTTCGCAATAAATCTTCAAAAACATAACCCATAGCTAGAGGCGGAAGATGTTGAGGACGTAAATCAATTTTAGGTGATACAAATTTTTCTATTACAGAAAATAATTTATTGGCATCAGCTAAAGTTTCAATTTCTGTACGGAACTTAAACTTAGAAATGATATCCTGCACATTAAAAGAAAACCCATTAAGATAATTTTCAAAATTACTTTTAAGATTCTTAGGGTCATCTAATAACGACTTCAAAGTATAAGATGAAGTATTGTAAAAAGCATGTCCGGTACCATTTTTATTGTTTGTTAATAAAGCCGAAAGGTCTTCTAATTTATCTTTATACTTTTCATATGTGTTTAAAACTTTTTCTTTGGTTGGTTCTAATACAGCATCTAAACGCCTTATAACAGTCATAGGAAGGATTACATCTTTATATTTACTCGGTTCATATGTGTTAATTAAAACCTGATCTGCGACTGAATATATAAAATTGATTAAAGGTTGAAGCGATTGTGTATTTAAACTCATCTAAAAGATATTCTTGAATTCGAAAATTTTTGCCTGTCCGCAAATATAATAATACAATCGCTTAAAATATTTGTATAAATTTGTCAACATATTTCGAGGTAGTTGAATTTTCAAATCCGAGAAAGAATTTCTGGTTACAAAAAAAGCAATGATTACTCATCGCTTTTTAATTTAGACCACAATACTTTCGCATTCACTTCTTCAAAATGTAAATCTCTTTCAATTCCTAATCCGAACTTTCCTTTATAGTCCGCCAAATCGGATTTTGAAAAACTTCCTATTTCCCATTCAAAGATATGACAAATGCCCCAGCAATAATTTGTGTCTTCCGGGTCTTGATTTAATAAATACCATGTTCCTGCTCCTGTAGGATTAAAGAACTTTGCAACAACAATTTGTGATTCGAGATCATTTCCTTTCGGGTATTGTTCTTGTGCTTTCGCTTCTATTTCTTTAGTAAACAGTTTCATTAAATTTGGTTTGAATGAAAAGAGAGAATCATCCGAAAACAATTCTCTCTTTGTAAATAATTTAATTTATTTTTAAGCTCTGACTCTTCTTAAAAACAGAGTAACTCCAAGCTTATTGATATCGATATCCACTCCGAGTTCTTCTCTTAATTTAACCGCATCTGACATAGCTTGTAGCATCACAGGGTAGTCAGTGCTCATTGTCTCATTATCATTGTAAGGATTCTCTGAGTGTGGAGCTTGTTGTTTTGTCTCTGGCTTCAGTATGCTTATTTCGTAATCCACAATGTTTGCCTTACCGCTCTTTGTAATCTTTTTTGTAATTGTGATTTCATCCTGCTGTCCGACATGATTTTGTTTAAAATGATCTACAACTTTCTCAGGTGCAAAGAATGAATATTCAGTGCCACCCGATATAACATTGTACAACCACCATGCACCATAAGAACTTTGCCCTGTGGCAGGGTCTGTCTGAAGCAGTTTAAATGTGCGTGGAATGTTAATGTCTAATTCAAATTTTGGTTTACTCATTTTTTTTGTTTAAAGTTTTTAAAATTAGTTTTGTTCTGAAAGCTTGTAATAGAACTTTGGCTCCTGGCTTTTGACGATGACACCTTTAGGAATTTCATTTGATTTGTTAATGAAGTTCTTAATTGCTTGTATGTCAGGTTCATAACTTTCAGGATGATGTTTTAAGAAATCCGGATTAGCATCTCTGAAGAATAATTCTTCATCTGTGATTTCCAATTTCTTAGGAAGCTTGCGAAGTCCTATAACTCCGTTTGGAAGTGAAAGAGATTTGAGGTTATTTGACTTCAGATAATATTTTAAGCGGTTGCTTAAATATGAAACAGATGAACTAATATTCCTTTCCCTGCCTTCAAGCCATTTTTCAGTTCTTGTAATAGTCTCTGTGGCTATTTGCTGGTACTTTAAAAGCTCTTCCTCTTTCTTCCTGATAACATAAAGATATGTATCAAGTTGAACTTCAGGGGAAGCTTCCTTTAGGTTATCAGTTAAAAAGCTTTCATCCAGATTCATGCTGTTTATAATTTCTTCCAGTGTTTCTTTATCGGATAAAGACTTAATTAATGAATTAGCTTCTTCAATTGAATGAATATTCGATTCATCGAAGGAAGTTAAAACTTCCGCTGAACTATCTTTTCCTGACATAAGGTCTCCATTTAAATTTGGCGAGCTTTGTGAAAAGTGATTCAATGCATTCACGACAAACAACTTTTGCTACGTGTTTAATAAGGATTAGATAATAATTCATTTGAATTCTCCTTTTAGGTTTATTATTGTTTTTGATTACAATAATATTATACCAGTAAAAGTAGAATGAATATGAATTGTTAGATTGACGAGTTTATTTGGAAGGTGCGACTTTTGAGATGTGCTCTCTTAAAATAATATCGACAACCTTAGTCATGGGTTGTTTTTTGCTTTGTGCTATAACGTATAGAATAGGAATTAAATCCTCTGAAATTTTTGGTGAGTACAAAGTCCTCCTTTTAAATTGTTCAGAATTATTTTCTTATTCATATTATACCACAAAGCAAATTGAAGAATTATTGATTTCTTAGAATGAGGCAATTTCACCCTTTGTTTCCATTTTCCAATCTCCATATTTATCTTCCCAAAAATAGTATACAGAATTAACTGAGAACTTTTTATCACCCATTCTTGCCTTTGGTGATGAAGGTAAATTAGCATATCTATAAGTTCCAACGGTTCCTTTAACGTTGATAATCATGCGTACTTCTTTAACTTCTCCTTCCGGTTTTTTGGCTTCCTTTTTTTCTACTATACTTATCTCTTCTATATTTGCTTTGCTCTCTACATAATCAGAAAGCCCTGTTCCTATGTAAGGTTGGTCTGTTGTTTTATCCATAAGAAAAGATTCCGCTCCCTGACTTGCCCATACTTTTCTAACTAACTCTTCAACTTTGTCTTTTGGTGGACTTCCTCCACAACCATAAAAAACCAAAGTGAAGATAAACAATAAAAGTAAAACTGATGAAGATCTGAATTTAATTTTTGTAAGGTTTTTTTTCATAATGAGTTTAGGTTTTATATTAGCAAAAAGGACGCAACTTTAATACATCCCTCCGCAAGGTACTGGTATACCTATAAGCAAGAATAGTAAAAAAGTGCGTCCTTTATGGACGCAGCTGTTTTTACCATGCTCCTGCTTATTTTACATCTACCAGTTTTTGCGGAAGAACATAGTTTTAGCTACGTAAAAATATTATATGTGATTTATTACTTAATCTATAAACTAAATTTTTTTGTTTCGGAAAAAATAATGAAAAATTTTATTAAATATACAACATTTAAAAATGAACATTCACTCAATATATTGTCACATCTTATCAACTACTTATTCACGATTAGCTTATATAATATACCAATCCATCCCATTCTACACACCCTCCTACCCCCCCCTCATATATCCATGTTATCCATGTTATCCATTAGTAAGTCGTTATCTGCTCGAAGCAATGAAAGTAGTTAGCATTTCCTGCTTTCAATCATTACATTACATGTGCTTTTCAAAATTTTTCTTGTCGATTTATTTTCATCTAGGGAAAATACTTCTTTCAATAAAATTATACCACAATTCATTCATCCAAAATGATTTATTATTCTATTGAAATATCGGATTTCGATAAGTAGTTTTGATGAATTCTATTTAGATAATTTGGTACTCCATTTGGTACCAAATCGTTTTTTTGGAAGCAATTTTAGAAAATTAGGGCAAAAAAAACCTTAATTTTAGCTCAGAATTCAATTCGGGATGTAGATCAGTTGGCTAGATCGCATGCATGGGGTGCATGAGGCCGGTGGTTCGAGTCCACTCATCCCGACAAAATTCCCTCACCCTCGGGCAAATAACCTAAGCCTATGTCCCATACTAATTTTACAGTTAAAGATTTACCACCGGATGACAGACCCCGCGAACGTCTTGAACGCGAAGGTAAAGATAAACTCTCTGATATTGAACTCTTTGCGCTTATTCTCGGCAGTGGATTTAAAGGTACTTCTGTAATGGAAACTGCTAAGGAAATTAAGAAAAGATTTCATTCACTTGCTGATTTTAAAGAAGCTTCACTTCAGGATTTCAAAGCTATCAAAGGTCTCGGAAAAGCAAAGGCATCGCAGTTAGTTGCCTGTGCTGAAATATCCCGCCGAATTGCACGAGATGAAGCAAAGAAACGGACAGAAATAAAAAATCAGACTGCTGTAACCAATTCCTCAATAGCAGCAGAAATTGTAAGGAATCAGATTGAAGATTTTAATATTGAAAACTTCCTCATACTATCTTTCAATTCCAGAAATAAGTTAACAGGTGCTGAAATTTCAACAATAGGTACTCTAACCTCGTCACTAGTACATCCAAGGGAAACCTTCAAAGCTGCAATAAGAAATCACGCAGCAAAAATTATCATCGCTCACAATCATCCTTCGGGAGAAATTGACCCCTCAGATGATGACTTAAAAATTACTAAAAGACTGGTTGAAGCAGGCAAGCTTCTGGGTATAGAAGTGCTGGACCACCTGATTGTAACGCAGGATGATTTCTTCAGTTTTAAAGACGAAGGTTTATTATAAAAAATACGTCTAAGTAGTAGAACTAAAATACACTTGAAATTGTTGGAGTTATTGAATTAATTTAACAAAAATAAAGGAGCAGGTATTGGTTTTACTTACTAGTTTATAATTTCTAAATTCACCATATGAAGAAGCTTAATTTAATTTTTGTAATTTCCTCCCTCTTTTTCCTAACCTTCATTTCCAGCGCTTATTCTCAGTTCGGACAGAATAAAGTTCAGTATAAAGAGTTTAAATGGAGTTATATCCAGACGAAACACTTCGATGTTTATTTTTCGCAGGGAGGAAAATATATAGGAGAGTTTGCTGCAGTTGTTGCAGAATCCTCACTTGCCTCATTAACCAAAAACCTTGATTATCATATCTCTAACAGAGTACCTCTTGTGATATTCAATTCTCACAATGAATTCCAGCAGAATAATATTCTCGATGAATACCTTCCTGAAGGTGTCGGTGGTGTTACGGAATTATTCAAGAACAGAGCCTTAATTCCTTTTGAAGGCGACTATGAAAAATTCAGACACGTTATTCACCATGAATTGCTCCACGCATTTATGAATGATATGTTCTACGGGGGCTCAATTCAAAATATAATCTCAAGAAACATCACACTTAATTTTCCTTTATGGTTTAACGAAGGAATGGCTGAAGTTCAGAGTCTCTATGGCTTAGATAAAAAAACAGATATGTACATGCGGGATGCTGTAATAAATAATTACGTTCCCCCATTAGAACAAATAGGTGGATATTTTTCATATAGAGGCGGCCAAAGCTTTTTTGCATTCCTGGCTGATGTATACGGTGAAGAAAAAATAGGCGAGCTGATGAACAACATAAAAACGTTCGGTGATGTTGATGCGGGCTTTCATGAAACATATAAATTAGGCATTCCGGAATTATCTGATAAATGGCTTAAGTATCTTAAAAAAATGTACTGGCCGGATATTGATACAAGAGAAGAAACTGATGACTTTGCAAAAAGAATAACAGACCACAGAAAATCTGGCGGATTTTATAATGTATCACCTGTACTTTCTCCGCAGGGAGATAAGTTTGCTTTCATTTCAAACCGGGATGATAACTTTGATATTTTTATAGCTGATGCAGAAACAGGAAGAATAATCGATAAAGTGGTTAAGGGTGAAACTTCAGTAAATTTTGAAGAGCTTCACATTCTTACACCCGGATTAACATGGTCTCCTGACGGAAGAAAAATTGCAGTCAGCGTAAAAGCCGGTTCCAAGGATGCAATTTTTATTATAGATGTTAATAGCGGCGATAAAGATGAATTACCTATTCAGCTTGATGGTATATTTTATGTAAACTGGTCACCGGTAAACAAAGACCTCATTGCATTTATTGGAAACAACAGCAAGCAGTCAGATATTTATTTGTACAATCTGAAAACAAATCAGATGACTGCATTGACTAATGATGTTTTCAGCGACGGAACACCTACGTGGAGCAAAGACGGACAGGAAATTTATTTTAACTCCGATAGAGGAAGCTATATTGATGCTGCAACCATTCCCGCTGATTTCAAAATGTCTAATTACGATTTTGACAGAAGTGATTTATATAAAATAAATATCAACTCAAAAGAAATTACAAGAGAATCTGATTCAAAAGATTATACTGAAAGTTACGTAATGTTCAGCCCCGATGGCAAAAGAAAATTATTTGTATCCGATAAAAACGGAATAAGTAATCTTTACATTCAGGAAGCTGATTCATCAGGTAATATGATTGACAGGCCGATAACGAATTCATTAAATCCAATCGACCAGATTTCGCTTTCAAGAGACGGCAAAAAACTATTGTTTGTAGCTTTAAATCAGGGCGGATATGATATATTCTCAATTGATAATCCTCTTGAAAAATCTTTAAGCGTAAAAGAACTTCCGCTCACAGATTACATGATTAAAAGAAAAGAATGGAGAGCTAAGTTTGGTAATGACTTCACCGATAACAATGTAAACTATCAGACAAAAACTGCAGATAGTAATCTTGCCCAGAAAAAAGATACAATCGTAATAGATAACAAAGGTGATCTTGAATTAAGAGCTGACACATTAAAATTGTACGGAGATGATATAAGTTTAAATCTCGTATCGAAAAAAGATTCAACTTACAGAAATACACAAGCAGCGATGGATTCTGTTTACAGATTCAATAAAAACTTCAATGTAGCTGATAACGTGAATGAAGACGGCTCTTATAAAATTAAAAATTATAAGATTAACTTTACTCCTGACTTAGTTTACGGTAATGCGAACTATTCAAGCTTCTACGGAGTGCAAGGCGTCGCAACCATAGCATTGAGTGACATGATGGGTAATCACAGAATTTATATACAGACATCGATGGTAGTTGATTTAAAAAACAGTGACTACGCAGTAGCATATTATTATCTCCCCAAAAGAATTGATTACGGAGTAGAGCTTTTCCATACTGCCAGATTTATTCTGTATACATTTAATACTAACGCCGGATACACTATTGATTCACTTTTCAGATACAGAACATTCGGCGGAGATGTCAGCGCTTCTTATCCGTTTAATAAATTCAAACGCATCCAGGGAAGTCTGACTGTCATGGGTGTATCAAGAGAAAATCTTGATAACGACAATGCGTTTTCTCAAAGCAAAACTCTGATCATTCCATCGGTAAGTTTTGTTCACGATAATACAACTTTCGGATACACAGCTCCGATTAAGGGAACAAGATATAATTTAACTGCAATGGCTTCTCCCAAGCTTGGTAATGATGGATTAGGCTTTACTTCGTTGGTTGGTGATTTCAGGACCTATTATAAGCTTGCAGATGAATATACATTTGTAATGAGATTTGCCGGAGGTTACAGTATGGGTCCGAATCCTCAGAGATTTTATATCGGCGGAACGGATAACTGGTTAAACCGAGAATTTGAAAACAATACAATACCTATTAACACAATAGAAGAGTATGCATTCTCAACACCGGGCTTGCCGCTAAGAGGTTTCAACTATGATGCAAAGGCCGGCTCTAAATATGCTCTTGCAAATCTTGAGTTAAGATTTCCACTGCTTAGATATTTTATTCTCGGTGCATTACCAATAGGTTTTGCTAATATTGAAGGTGCAATGTTTGTTGATGCCGGAACTGCTTGGAGCGATAATAACGCTTTACAATTATTCGAGAAAGTTGACGGCACTACTGTCATGAAAGATTTATTAATGGGTACAGGTGTCGGCGCAAGAGCAATTATGTTTGGTATTCCACTTAAATTTGATGTGGCGTGGAGTTATAATTTAAGAAAATTTTCACCGCCTAAATATTATCTCTCACTCGGAGTAGATTTCTAAAATGGACATTTTATTCCGTCCCGATAAATTATCACGATACTTGTGATAATTTATCGGGACGGATTTTTTATTTATGGTATTAATAATAAATCTTGCAGTTACAGCTCTTCTGGCCGGTTTAACCTGGTATATACAAATTGTACATTACCCGCTTTTTATCTTCTTAGATAGAAAATCTTTTCTTGAGTATCATATCTACCATCTTAAAAAAAATACCTATATGGTTTTTGTTCCTATGCTTGTAGAAGGTACTTTCGCTATTCTCTTTACGTTTGATTATCCTCTTCCTGTTAACGGGTTAATTCCGTTTCTTTGCCTTTGTATTTCAACTGCAATTTGGCTTGTAACTTTTGCTAAGCTTGTTCCGCTTCAGGATTCGTTAACTATTGATGGCTGGAATGAAGAAGTAATTGAACAACTGGTAAAGATAAATTGGGTAAGAACTATCGGATGGAGTGTTAAAACTTTGCTCTTAATGTATTGCATCGCAAAGCTGGTTTTTCTGGCTTAATAGAATAAAACAAAACGGGCATAATGAATTATCATTACACCCGCACAAAAAAATTAATATCCTCCCTTAATTTCCCAGGTAGAATTTCCCTTTAGCAAATCATTAATATCTCCGTGACCGCTTTTTTCGTAAACATGTTTAAATTGTTCTTCAATTGTTTCTTCATAAGTGCTGCGTGACATTTCAAGGAACACACCTACAGGCATCGGAAGCTCAGGATGCTCTGCAAAACTACTTAATATAAAAGCAAGCTCTCTGGATGTTTCATCGTGAACAAGTAAATCATTCACTGAGTGAACTCCGTCATTTAAATCTACTACAACAGGTTTAAAGCCGTCAAGCTTAATTCCCTTATCTTTATTCTTTCCATATATCAACGGCTTTCCATGCTGAAGATATACAACGTTATCTTCTTTCGTTTCTTTTTCAGTGTAAAGGAAGAAAGCACCGTCATTATAAATATTACAGTTCTGTAAAATTTCTAAAAATGAAGTACCGTGATGCTTAGCCGCTCTTGCGATCATTTCCTGTAAGTGTTTCGGATCTCTATCCATTGAGCGCGCTATGAAAGTACCATTTGCTCCGAGTGCTAAGTTAGTCGGATTGAACGGATATTCAGGCGATCCAACCGGACTGGATTTTGTGATTTTATTTCTTTCTGATGTCGGTGAGTATTGTCCTTTTGTTAATCCGTAAATTCTGTTGTTGAACATCAAAAGATTCACATCGATATTCCTTCTGAGTAAATGCATAAAATGATTTCCCCCAATGCTCATAAGGTCACCATCCCCTGCTGTTATCCATACGGATAAATCAGGATTGGAAATTTTCACCCCTGATGCAATTGCAGTTGCTCTTCCATGAATTGTATGAAATCCGTAAGTGTTCATATAATATGGAAATCTGCTTGAGCATCCTATACCCGCGATGAATACAAGTTTTTCTTTTGTTATTCCCAGTGAAGGAAGTGTTCTCTGCACCTGCGCAAGAATGGAGTAATCTCCGCATCCCGGACACCATCTTATATCCTGGTCAGATGCGAAATCTTTTGCAGTATAAATTATTTTGTCGGTAAGATCTGTATTTGCCTGTGTAGTTTCCATTTTTAGTCTTTTAAAATTTCTTCAATCTTGGCTTCAATTTCTTTTGCTTTGAAAGGAGAGCCTTTTACTTTATTTAAACCGATCGCATCGATCAAAAATTCACTTCTTATAATTTTTGAAAGCTGTCCTAAATTCATTTCAGGAATGAGAACTTTATCAAATGATTTCAAAACTTCCTCTGTATTCTTTGGCATTGGATTTAAATATCTCAGATGCGCATGTGATACATTGTTTCCTTTCGCTTTCTGATTTTCTATCGCTGCTGTAATAGAACCGTATGTGCTTCCCCATCCTAATACTAAAAGCTTTCCTGATTTCTCGCCTTCAACTTCAAGCAGCGGAATATCGTTCTCAATATTTTTTACTTTCTGAGCTCTGAGCTTTACCATCAGTTCATGATTCTCAGGCTCGTAGTTTACGTTACCTGTAATGTTCTGTTTTTCAAGTCCGCCGATTCTATGCTCAAGTCCCGGAGTTCCCGGTTTTACCCATGGGCGCGCAAGATTTTCATCTCGGGAGTAAGGCGCAAATCCTTCTGGATCAGTTGTGAACTTCACATCAATATTCTTAAGGTCTTCATATTTTTTAATAAGCCACGGCTCGGAACCATTTGCAAGATATCCGTCTGATAAAACGATAATCGGAGTCATAAATTTAATTGCAAGTCTCACTGCTTCATAAGCAATATCAAAACAATCTGCCGGAGTGCATGCAGCGATAACAGGTATAGGGCACTCTCCGTTTCTTCCGTAAACTGCCTGCAATAAATCTGCCTGCTCTGTTTTTGTAGGAAGACCTGTTGATGGTCCGCCTCTTTGAATATCAATTATAACCAATGGAAGTTCAGTCATAACTGCAAGTCCCATTGCTTCAGTCTTCAGTGCCATTCCGGGACCGCTGGTAGTAGTAACACCAATGGAGCCTGCAAATGATGCGCCTATTGCAGATGTGATAGCTGCAATTTCATCTTCAGCCTGGAATGTTATTATTCCGTATTTTTTATGTTTTGCTAAGTTATGTAAAATATCAGATGCTGGTGTAATAGGATAACTTCCTAAGAATAATTTTAATCCTGTATTATGCGATGCACATATAAGACCCATTGAAAGCGCTTCATTACCCATGATATTTCTGTAAAGTCCCTGTGTAAAGTGATGCGCAGGTTTTACAACGTATCTTTCACCGAACATTTCCGCAGTCTCACCGAAGTTATATCCTGCGTTCAGTGCGCGGGTGTTTGCTTCAACAAGGTCAGGACTCTTTGCAAATTTTTCTTTTATCCATTTCAGTGTTATATCCATCGGCCTGTCATATAACCAGTACATCAAACCAAGCGCATAAAAGTTTTTACATTTGTTTGCAGTCTTGGTGCCTAATGGTAAGTCTTTTAAAATTTCTAATGTGGATTTTGTAATGTTGACTTTATAAACATAATAACCATCAAGTGAATCATCTTCCAATGGATTTGATGCATACCCTGCAAGATCAAGATTCTTCTTTTCAAATGAATCAAGATTAACTATAATCATTCCGCCTTTTTTTAAATCCTTAAGATTTACTTTTAAAGCGGCAGGGTTCATTGCAATCAATACATCTGCTTCATCGCCCGGTGTGAAAATATCTTTATTGGAGAATTGTAACTGGAATCCGCTGACTCCATATGTTGTTCCGATTGGCGCGCGGATTTCTGCGGGGAAATCCGGCAGAGTGCCTAAGTCATTTCCGAAAATTGCAGTTGTATCGGTGAACTGACTACCCGTTATCTGCATCCCGTCACCTGAATCGCCTGCAAATCTTACTGTTACTGAATCAACTTCTTTTCTTGTCTTGGCAGCCCTGTGTGTTTGCTCTAATATTTCTTCTGACATCTGAATACCTTATAATTTTTAGTGTACCTTAAAAGTAAAGATAATATTTCAAAATTATAATGCAATAGTGAAGTGTAATTTGAATATTACGAGCATTAAAAGTATATGAATCAGTCTGCTCATTGTACCATTATTGTCACATTTTCATCATTGGAAATTTTTAAGTCTTGTTTTTACAATAGTGCGATTTTTATTTTTTTAAATTTGATGGGTTTTTGATGGATTTCTGCAAAATAATTTAGCTCAAACCAAGTCTAATAATTTTTTCTCCATATTTCATTTTCAAAATATCCATTTCTTTAAACGGTAAATTTTTTTCTTGACTAAACAAATTTAGATTTCTTTCTCCCGTATCTTTGTGTAAATCGGTACAATTAACACCCGTCATTTTAAGTTTTAAAAATCGACCCGGAGCAAATTGAAAATTTTTCAGTATTTCAAATGAAGCCAAGAATATTTCTTCATCATCATTTGTGTAAAATGGTAATTTATATTCTCCAGCACCTGACATAGGTAATTTATATTCTTCAGCAAATGACATTAGATTTTCATATCTCATATAAAGAAAAATACGACCTGTAACTAAATTTTTATATCTTAATTTTCTTGCAACATATTCACACATTGACCTTAATTCTTTTAAAATTTCAGCTTTGTCATTGATACCTTTGTGTAATGTATTATGATGCCCTATCATTTTTTCACTATTTTCAGGTTTTACAAATATCCCACTTGTATCTAAACCTTTAGCACATTTTTGCAAAACAATTCCATTTATACCAAACTCTTTTCTGATCCTATGTGAATTACAATTTGCTAAGTCTCCTAATGTAATAATGTTCATTCCTAAAAATCTCCTATACATTCTATGGGCAATTCCCCAAAGCTTATCACAGGGCAAGGGATAAATTAATTTTTCTTTATCCGAAGGTCTAACGACTGATAAGCCGTTCGGCTTATTGAATTTGGTAGCCATTTTTGCATATGACTTGTTATAGGATAAACCGATTGAAACAGTTAATTTTTGTCTTTTATATATTTCTTCCTTCAGTTTTATCGCAAATTTTTCAGCTTCATTAATATCTCTAAAAATTTGTGAACCATCCCAAAAACATTCATCAATACTATATTGCTCCATACAGTCTTCTGGAAAGTACTTTTTAACAACATCTTGAATATCAAAAATTATCGATTCATATTTAACTCCATCGCACGGAAGTGAAATTAATTTTGGACAAATCATTTTTGCTTGAACAACGCTCATACCTGTATCGACACCTCGTTTTCTTGCTTCATAATTGCAGGTCATAACAATTCCACCAGCTCCCTCTCCCCAACCTCCTACAGAAATAGGCTGGCCTTTAAATTTTGGATTATCTCTTTCTTCAACTTGTGCGAAGAAACAATCTATGTCCATGTGAAAAAATATTTTTCGAGTATTGTCTCTTAAGTTTAAATCTAAGTCTTTGATGTGAGGCATAGAATAAAGAGGCATTAATCTTACTCTACGAAATGTTTGTAAAAACTTATCAGAATTTCTGTCTATCCAAAATTGTGAACTTGCTAATCTTAATCCCATTTTATATTTTTACCTTAAATTATAATGGCAGTATAAAATAAGCAATATTAAAGATTTGGGATTGACAGAAAAATACAATACTCCATTTGAAAAAGTAGAGGTAATAAACCACATGGCAAATGGAAAGATTAATATAAAGAGAATTAAATGGAAAAATACAGTGTACAAAGTTACAGAAGTTATATCAGAATTCTTGATAAGAGAGGGAGATAATCCTTCAATGAATTATACATTAAAAACAGACCAAGATGTAATTTTACAATTAAAATTTGATAAAATAAATATGACTTGGGAGTTAATAAAATGGGATTATGACTCAACTTAGACATATTAAAAAATATTTTTTTTATATAAGTTTCTTCAATTTATTTGCTTAAATTTTTATGGAAAAATTACCTATAAAATTTAAAAGTTTGTTCTGGGATGTTAATTTTGATGATATAAATTGGGAGAATCATTCTGTTTACATTGCGGTTCGGATTCTTAATTTAGGTGATTGGGACGATGTACTTTGGTTGCGAGAAAGAATGTCTAAAGATGAAATCGTTGAATTATGTAATACAAACCCGGAAATAAATAGAAAAACAAAAAATTATTGGAATACAAGACTTGGTGATTAACATCACAACGAAATTAAAGTAATCAAAGTAAATTTAATTGTAAATTGTATTTAATAAATTAACCCTACTAATAGGGAAAAACATTTTTACCTCTTGACACAAACGAAAAAAGTCCTGCTCAAATTAATGAACAGGACTTTCTTTTATAAAGAAATCTAAATTTAAATCTTATGCTGTTGCTTCTTCTGTTGTTTCAGCAGGAGCTTCAGTGTTTGTTTCTTCAGCTTTTACTTCTTCAACTTCATCATCTCCGCCTTCTTTGCCAACGTGAACTTTTACTTTAGCGATAACATCTTTCATTAATCTGATATCAACTTCATGGTCGCCCAGTGTTTTGATAGGCTCAGTTAAATGAATTTTTCTTCTGTCAAGTTCAGCAAAGCCTAACTTTGTAAGTTCGTCAGCAATCATCTGTGATGTTACTGAACCGAATACTTTGTTATCTTCACCTGTTCTTACAGTGATATTAATTTTATGCTTTTCAATTTCACCTGCAAGTGTTTTTGCATCGTTGATGAGCTTAAGCATTTTTCTGCTTTGCTGTCTTTTTGTTTCATCATAATGTTTAATATTTGATGAAGTAGCAGCAGTAGCAATTCCGTTCGGAATAAGGAAGTTTCTGGCATAACCATCTTTCACTTCCATCACCTGACCTGCATCGCCAAGTAAATCGTAATCTTTTTTAAGTATGATTTTCATATCGAAACCTTAACTATTATAAATTGAAAAAGGGTGAAGAAAAAATTTCACCCTTTTTAATATTGTTTGAATAAAATTTTAGTGCTTAAGTAAGTCTGAATCTTCAGGTGAAAGTAAAGAGTCGAATGATTCATCTGTGAAAGTTGAGATTTCTTCTCCGCCTTCAGCAGCATTTCCTTTTTTGTTAAGGAACTGAATTCTTCTTGCTTTAATTTCAACGATGGTTCTGTTTGAACCGTCTTCAGTCTTGAAAGTTCTGCTTTGTAATTCACCGTCAACCAACACAGCATTTCCTTTTTTGAGTCTGTCTCTGCAGCTCTCTGCTAATCTATTCCAAGCAACAATACCAACGTAGCACACATCTTCTTTCCACTCATCGCTCTTGTCTCTGAATCTTCTATTGCTGGCAATAGAGAAATTTACGACAGGAGTACCTGTAGTGGTTTGTCTGAAAATAGGATCTTTTGTTAAGTTTCCTGCAATTACAACGGAATTTAATTCGGGCATCTTGAAATCAGCCATAGTTTACCTCTAATTTAATTTTGATTATTAAATGATTTTTTAAAAAAAATTTTATGCGGTTTGCTCTTCTGCAACTTCAGTTCCCTGAGCTTCAGCTTCGGCTAATTTCTTAGCTTCTTCTTCTTTTGCTGATTCAAGCGCTGCCTGATGAATAGCTCTCTTTTTCAAGTAGTCAGCTTTTTCAGATAATGTTTTCTTATCTAACGTTACAGTCAGATATCTCATTATGTTGTCATCCAGCTTATAAGCTCTTTCCAACTTTGCAATTACTGTCGGGTCTGCTGCAAATTCAAAGCAAATGTAATAACCGTTCAATTTGCCTTTTATTGCATATGCAAGCTTTCTTCTGCCGATCTTATCGGTCAGTTTTATTTCCGCTTCATTTTTTTTAAGGAGGGCATCGTATTTAGCGATGATTTCCTCGATTGCTGCATCTTCAAAATTTCCGTCAACAATGATGTAGGTTTCGTAGTGTTTTTTGCTCAACTGTGCTTTTTTCTAATGGTTAAATTTTCGTAAAAATTACAAAAATACAAATATATATTTGTGTCGTTTTAAAATCAAGTTAAAAGGTTCCACACTTTTGGGTTATACTCCTAAATGAGGAACTATACTTCCCTCTCGTTCCAATGCTCCGGCGTCGGAATGATTTATGATACCGCCCCCTCAGTCACCCTCCTTGTAAAGGAGGGGGAAGCAGTTTTTCCTTCTAATGTATCTTTTTATTGTCTTTCATCATTTCCAGCAGTATTTTCATCCGTTTTTCTCTCGTTTCGGGCTTTTTTGCTGTCTGAAGCCGCCAGCCGATTGCATACAGATTTACTCTGTTGAGAGTCTTAAAAAAATCATATGCCTTTTTGTCTTTCTTCAGCTCTTTTAAGAAATCATCCGGGACTTCCATGTTCTTCGGCGAATCGTATGCATGTTCCCATCTACCTTCTTTTTTTGCCTTCTCAACTTCTTTCAATCCTTGCGGCTGCATGCGCTTTTCTTTTATCAGTCTTGCAACATGCTCTTTATTTCTTGCAGACCACATGCTTTTTGCGCGCCTTGGAGTGAATTTCTGAATCCATGACTTATCGTCATAAGTTTTTTTCAGACCGTCAATCCAGCCGAAGCAAAGCGCTTCATCAAGAGCTTCAGCGTATGTAACCGTTTTTTTATTTGAGTCTTTTTTATAGATCAGGAGCCAGATGCCCTGCGGCGAAGCATGATTTTTTAAAAGCCAATCATGCCACTTCTGAGCAGATGAAAATGATTTTATGGGAGCAGGTTTTACATTATCCATTGGAATCCGTTCAAATATTCAAATAACTCAGGCTCTAAACAACTGTGTGCGGGAAGGGGGATTTGAACCCCCACGGAGAACCTCCGCCACCCCCTCAAGATGGTGCGTCTACCAATTTCGCCATTCCCGCTTGGTGGAATATGAAAGTTAGCCATTTTATCAATCGTTTTCAATCCGAAATTATGTGCTTTCATCTTGATTATTTTACCACTAAAACACAAAAGCTCAAAATAACACCAAATCCAAATCTGTTAATTATTAATTGATAATTTTTAACTGATAAAAAGTCGGGAAAAAGTCGGAAAATAGTCGGGTTTCGAATTTGGACCTGACAGGTTTTTAATCCTGTCAGGTCTGCAAGACTCTTAGGTAAATTCAACTTCAAACCACCCCCTCAGTCCCCCCTCCTTGTAAAAGGGGGGGAAGTCGAGCGCAATAAAGTCGGATTTAGTCGGATTCTCATTTTAATTACGAGTTTCAAATTACAAATTACGAGTAATTATCACTATTTCACAACTTCTCCATTTCACTATTTGAAAAAAGTCGGGAAAAAGTCGGGTTTTATTCTGTAGCCCAAAATTACATTATACTTTCTACTTGCTGCTTTTTACTAATTAAAAAAGTCGGGAAATAGTCGGGTTTTCAAAAATCAGTATTGTAAAAACAATCTCGCCAATTTTATTTTTCAAATTTTGACGGGTTTTTGACGAATTTCTGCAAAATAAGAAAAACTTTATTTCACCTTACAAACCTTACAAACCTTACAAACCTTACAAACCTTTGACACCACTCAAATATAAATAGAATAAAATTTTATCCAAAGCTATTCTTCCCTATTAGTAGGTATAAGAAGAAATTGTGGAAATAAAACGTGGAAATTCTATATAAAAATCAAAACAAGATACGTCACAAATAGTACGAAGTGTACAAATCCCTGTAAGGCATTTGTCTCTCCTGTTTTTGTTGTTATCATGCTTACAAAAATTGAAGTGACTATTAGTGCGGATTGTGTTGTAGTAAGTCCGAGAATCATTTCCCTGTGAGTGAGCATGCACACAATTAAAATCGCAGGAATGGTAAGAGCAATTGTGGAAATAGTGGAGCCGAGAGAAATGTTTATCGTCCGCTGCATGTCGTTTTTAAGAGCTGCACGGATAGCGGTTAAACCTTCCGGAGATACAATTACGACTGCAATTATAATAGCACCAAACTCAGACGGCAGATGATTTATATCAGATAGATTATCAACTGCTATGGAAAGATAATGGGCAAGTACGGATACAAGTGTAATAGTAGAAACTAAAAGAAGGATGTGATACTTTTTACTGCGGAGCTGTTTTTTAAATTCATGCCCGGGATTTATAAGCTTGTCATCGGAAGTATATGAAAAAAAGTAACTGTGCTCTTTAGTCTGAAGCCTCAAGAAGAAAAAATATACAATAAGAAATGTTGAAACTATAAAAATAAAATAATGCTGCATGTGCTCAGGTTTGATCAGATTGGGGAAGAAAAAACCCAGGCTGAACATCATTATTATAAGTGTTACATATGAATTTGTACTTTTGAAATTATATTTCTGCTCACGGAATTTCAATCCTCCGAGGAATAAAGAAATGCCTACGAGTCCATTTACAAGAATCATCAGAGTGGAAAAAACCGTATCACGCGCAAGAGTGGGGTCAGGGTCTCCGTGGAATATCATAGCTAGAACCATGATGATTTCAACCGCTACTGCAGAGAGAGTGAGAATAAGAGTTCCGTACGGTTCACCGAACAAATGCGCCAGTGCTTCAGCATGATGCACCACTCCTATAGCAGCATAAAGAATAACTGAAATTACTAAGAGGAAAAAAATTATAGAGGCAGGTATTGAATTTAAAACACCCGCTTCAAAATCCACAAATATAAAAATCACAAGCAACGCAACTAATGCTACTACAGTGGATAACTCGTTCTTAATAAAATTCAGCAAATTATTATTGTTATTTTTATTTATTCAGGATTTATTCGTCAATTCTTAACCTACTTTCTACTCAATACCCAATACTCACTACTCATTACTCACTACTTTCTCAATCCTGCAAGCTCTTTAAAAAGCTTGGTTTCTTTTTCTGTAAGATTTTTTAACACCTGTAAATTTACTTTAACATATAAATCGCCGTGCTGATTTTCTTTTCCGTAAATCGGCATTCCCATCCCGGGTAATCTTAATGATTTTCCATTATCTGTTTCAGGAGCAATATTTACTTTAATCGTTCCTTTAAAAGTTTTCACTTCAGCTTTTCCGCCAAGCTCTGCAGTTATTATATCTACAGGCAAATCGGTGTATAAGTCAGCGCCTTTTCTTTCGTATCTTTTATCAGGCTCAACAACTATCGAGAGCAGCAAGTCACCATGCGCTCCGCCGCCGGAACCAGCATAACCTTTTCCTGTAAGTTTTAGTAAATGCCCGTCAGGCACTCCCGGTTTTATTTTTAATTTTATTGATTGACCGTCTATTGTAAATAATTTTTCAACTCCGTGATATGCTTCTTCTAACGTGATGGATAAAGATGCGCGCATATCTTCTCCGCGCATTGCAGATGTTCTCCTTCCTCTTCTGGCTCCGCCGCCTTGTGAGAATCCCCCCCCGCCAAACATTGTTTCAAAGAAGTCTGAAAAACCGCCGCCGCCAGCACCGCCGAAATCAAATCCGCCGAAGTCCTGATTGCTGTATGTCCGCTGACCTCCGCCGCCCTGATTCTGATAACGCGCCCAGTCAAAATCCTGCGCCTGACCTCCTGACTGCTGATAGTATTTCCAGTTCTCTCCAAGCTCATCGTATTTTTTTCTTTTAGCTGCGTCGCCTAATACTTCGTTCGCTTCATTTATCTCTTTGAATTTTTCTTCAGCCTGTTTATTGCCTGCGTTTTTATCGGGATGAAATTTTACAGCAAGCTTTCTGTATGCTTTTTTTATCTCGTCCTGTGTTGCAGTCTTTTCTACTCCAAGGACTTTATAATAATCTTTATACTCCATGTATTATAAAAAATCGTTTATATATTAATATATTTATAAAAATACAAAAATATTACATCTGTTTTTAAGATATAAAAATTCTCCAAAAAAATAAAAACGGCAGGCTCTCTCAACGAACCTGCCGCTTTTTATCAAAGAAGGAAAAAGAAAAACATTATTTTACAAATTTCTTATTTCACTATTTTTTATTTCAATAACATCAGCTTCTTTGTATCTCTGAACTCACCGGCTTCCAGAGTATAGAAATAAACTCCGCTCGATAAGGCCGATGCATTGAAGTCCATATTATAATTTCCTGCATTCTGAAAACTATTCTGAAGGACAGCCATTAAACGTCCGGTGATATCGTAAATGTTCAGTTTAACGAGACTGCCCTTCGGAATTGAGTAAGATATTTTTGTTGCCGGGTTAAAAGGATTAGGATAATTTTGCTTCAGTTCAAATCCCATCGGAACTGCTCCTCCGTTATTTGATATTGCTGAAACAAATGGAAGCATTAAAATATTTAATGAGTCCGACGTACCTCCATTATAAACATACTGGAATGTTCTGTTCTGATATCCTAATCTGCTTGCATGAATTTCATACGTTCCGTTAATAATATTTTTCATATCATAATCACCGTTAGAAATAGAAGATGAAAAACTCTTGAACACTCCGCCTAGCTTTGCATACACTACTGCATAATCCACAACACTTGTATCAGCAACTACGCTTCGGAAAACACCTCCGGCAATTAATCCCGTTGTTGCTCCATTGTTTATGCGGAATACATTTATATTGATATTATTTACCGAGCCGTTCGGCACAACCGTAATTGCATTTTCCCAGTCAATTGTCGATGGATAATAAGTCGGAACGAAATCAAGATTAGAATTCGGATACGCTGCTATGTAACATGTATCGGGCGGAAGATTTGCAATGTCATATTGTCCGTTCGCCTGAATAAATCCTGAGCCGAGAACAATAACTTCATTAGTTGCTCTGTTAAGCTTCAATGCCATCACTCTTCCGTTTGCAACTAATTGCTGATTATCAGTGTACTTCACTGTTCCGCTTAAGAACGTTCCTGAGTTGTCAGTATGTAATATCATTCCATTATCACCGACTGCAAAAGCAGAGCTTGGTGTCGGGAAGTATAAATCATAAATATTTGAAGATGTGCTTGATGGTATCTGGAACCAGCTTAATCCTGCATCTGTAGTTTTTATAATTCTGCCTGTAACTCCCGTTGCAAATCCAATTGCCGGGCTTAATAATCTAACGCTCGTCAGCCCTAAATTAGAGCCCGGAAAAACTTCAGACCAGGTTTCTCCCATATCAGTTGAACGTATTGTTGTTCCGAAATTTTCCGTCACTGCAATTGCAAGATTACCATTGATAGCAATTCCGCTGAAGTTTCCTGTTACAGGATTTGTTTTCTGCACCCAGTTCGTTCCGCCGTTTGTTGTCTTCATTAAAGTACCCTGTAAACCGACTGCAAATCCGGTAGCAGCATTTACAAATTCAATATCTCTGAAGTCCCATGTTGTTCCCGTCGGCTGACCAACCCATGTTGTTCCCTGGTCAGTAGTTTTTGAAATTTTCCCCTGCGCACCTGCTGCATAACCTGTATTGGCATCTATAAAATAAAACTCATGATAAAGTGAGAATAATGTTGGCTGTGTAGAAATCCAGTTTACTCCGCCGTTTGTTGTCTTCCAGATGTTATTTGATTCTCCGCCTATGAATCCTGTATTTCCGTTTATAAAAAATACACCTTCGGATTGATTTGAAGGAGCAGGATGAGTAAGATTAACCCAGTTGATTCCGCCGTTTGTAGTTTTTACTACTGTTCCGTATCCAACAGCATAACCTGTATTTGCATCAGGGAAATGAACTGAGTTAAGCATCGTTGCTGTAGCTGAGTTTTTTAATGTGTTCCAGTTAGTTCCGCCGTTTGTTGTTCTGAACATTTCTCCGTTTAATCCTGCTGCGAAACCAACATTCGCGTTACCATTTGGAAAATTTATACAATATAAATAAGTGTCGAGCATAAATAACTGTTTCAGCCATGTTGTACCAGCATCAGTTGTTTTATAAATGAAAGCTTTATCGTAACTGAAGTCATCTCCTGCAGCAAGATAGCCAGTGGTGGAATTTACAAACTGAATATTTTCTATATGCGGATAATTTGTTGAATCAATCTGGCTTGTAATCCATGAGGCACCGCCGTCAATTGTTTTTGAAACACCATTAAGATGATTCGCTGCAAATCCTGTTGTTGCATTTATAAAATACATGTCAAGTATTGCATAACCACCGGGAATTTCTGTAGATGTCCAGGTTGTGCCGCCATCAGTTGTCTTTACAACTTTTGCAAGATTACCACCTGCATAGCCTGTGTTTTCATTTATAAAATGCATTGCAAATAAAAAAACAGGTGTAGTAGTGTTTTGCGGAGTCCATGTTACTCCTGCGTCAGTTGTTTTTATCATAGTGCCGCTCTCACCGCTTGCATATCCTGTATTAGTATTTAAGAATTGCACATTATATAACCATGAAGTACCTGCCCCTGTTGAAAGCGCCTGCCAGCTGCTTCCGCCATCGATAGTTTTAATTATTACTCCGTTTTTGCCTGAAGCGTATCCGATGTTAGCATCAACAAAGTCGAGAGAATATAATAATGTTGTGATACCTGTGTTTAATGTTATCCACGATGCCCCATTGTTCGTGGTTTTGATAATAGTACCGGCGTTTCCGCAGGCAAAACCTGTATTTGCATTTACCATCTTTAAGGAAGTGAGGGTGTTTCCGTTAATAGATGGATTTTGCCATGACCAGCCCGTTTGAGCAAAAGAACTCTTCATCAATATCAGGAGGATAAGAGGAAGTAAAGATAGAGTTTTTTTCATTGTGAACATTGTTGTTTAAAATCTTTTAGTTTAAAAATTTTTTTATCGTTTCGGGGATTTGGTGAATTAATTTCTTCTATTTGCTTTTAGAAGTTTTGCCTGAAATTTCTTTTTTAAAATCTTTTATAGTAAGTGAAGTATTCCAGTATGATTCAAATACCTGCACCATGTTAAGAGCGTAATCTTTATTCTTAACAATTATATCTGCTTCATTGTGTTTCGGAATTGTCTTATCGTTTATATTCATAAAAACTGTTTCGCGGTCGAATATCGTCATATTCGGAACGCGCAGCTTACTCAGCTTTACCTGCTCTCCATACGATTCGTATGCAGAGGTAACTTTTATCAAATCTTCCATCGTGCCTGTAGTCCATGTCTCGCCTTTTTTAACTTTAAATTCAGAGTCAGTTTCATAAATGGATTTTATTACACCGCCTTTTGCAAAGAACTCTTTTGCAGTATCGTCAAGCTCATCTGATACCTGAAGTTCAAGCTTAATCATGAAAAGTATTTCATGCTTTGCCTGCTTGAAGAGCTCCATAAATTTTGATACTCTGTGCTGATTGTAACCGCGGATAAGCTCAATATTAACTATTTTGCTTTTTTCACTTTCCAGGGTTTTGTGAAGCGGTTTTAGTTTGGCGAAGGTGTCTTTAAGATTATCAATTTCTTCCTGTTTCGTCTTGATAATCTTTCGCTCAAGTTTGTCCATGATGATATCGGGGTCTATCATCTCGTATTTCAAAACAGAATTTGTCTCGATTTCGTTGCAGTATCCTTTTTCAACAAATGATTTAAGGAACGCATAAACTTCAGTTCTTCTTACTCCGGCTTCATCTGCAACTTCAGATGCGCTCATAAGATTCCCCTTTAGCAGTGCAATAAAAACCTTTGATTCATACTCTGTAAATCCCAGCTTTTTGAGCTGCTGAATTATTTCATTCATTTTGTAAAAATTTTGTATTAGGTATCACCTACTACGAAATTATCAAGTTTGAATATTAAAGTCAAGTCGATTTTTTAAAAAAATTAACTTTTATAGATTAACTGCAATTATAACCGGGTTTTCACATAATTTCTTCATTATTTGTAAATCAGACGTATCAGCTTTTATTTGCAATTAAAATTCATTCTCCTTACCTTGCAGATATTTCAAATTATTTTGGGGGAAATATCATGGCACAAAACAATTCTACAGCCAACAGGCGTCAATTTTTAGGAACACTGGCTGCATCAGCAGCAGCGCTTGGAGTGGCTTCAATTTCAAATCCACTAAATGCACTCGCAAACTCTTCAAGTAGATCAGGATTACAGGATGTTGATGCGTGGCTCGATAAAATAAAGGGTTCGCATAAACAGGTTTTTGATGCGCCTGAACCCCGCAACGGACTGCCGTTTGCATGGGCGAAAGTTTTTATGATGACAAACAATCAGACAGGAACTCCCGATAGCGATTTAACCGCCGTCGTTGTTTTACGTCATGACGCTATTCCGCTTGCAATGGAAGATAAGCTCTGGACTAAATATAATTTCGGAGAATTTTTTGATGTAAAAGATTTCGAAGGAAAAAATATACTGACAAGAAACATGTTCTGGAAACCAAAAGAGGGAGAACTTCCTCTTCCCGGAATGTCTATAGATGAGCTTCAGAAAAGCGGAGCATTATTTTGTGTATGTGATATGGCTTTGACGGTGAACAGTATGAGGATAGGAGGAAAAATGAATATGAATCCCGAAGATATAAAAAAGGAATGGGTTGCAGGACTTCTGCCCGATATTCAGGTAGTTCCTTCAGGTGTATGGGCAGTGAACAGAGCGCAGGAGCGCGGATGTTCATACTGCTTTGCAGGATAAATGACTTTTTCATCCGGCAGTAAATCTGAAATGAGAACTGCCGGAAATTTTTAATTTTAATAAAACCTTCTCTTCTTACACCACTGAATTTTAAAAAAATCCATCTCATTTTTTAAATAAAAAATCATCGCACAACCCCTGATATCTTTATTTGCAATTAAGCGTGAATCTTATTAATTTCCCAAAATTTAAAAAACAACTTATGAAAAATATATTTTATTACACATTATTTTTATTTGTTTTCAGTTCAGGGATTTTTGCGCAGATGCAGCCAATCAATATGCCTGAAGTTTATGATAACTCCATATCACTGCCGGGAAGCGCAGAGCAAGGATTTAATATGTTCACTGATAATACATTCACGACTTTAAAATCCCCTTATCAGGAAAAAATTACTTTTGTAAAAGATTACGAGAAAAAAATAGATGATTATATGAAACAGACTACTGAAGAAGGCAGAGGTTTGGTAGCAAGTAATGATCCGCTTATGAGAGATACGAGTCAGGAATATCTGAACAGACAGATTGTAAATCTCAATCTGGAAATGCTTGATATAGTAACAAAAGAGCTTAATGATATAGGGTTGGCGCAAATTGAATTCAACGAACAAATAGCACCTCTAACCGACAATAAAGAAAAACTAAAACGACTTAATACATACATATCCGGAAAGTATGCAGATATAACTAATAAATACGCCGGTTTACTAAGAGAAAAACTTGTTCAGATATACGCATTGTATCAGGAGATAAATTTTGGGTCTGGAATCAGAAATCCGCTTACAAGATTAACAACAATATCTTCCCTGTTTGCTACGGTTGATGTATATGTGAACCGCAGAAACGAAGCCGCGCGACTTACTGCAGAGCGTCTTGCGAAAGATTATATTGCTTATAAAAACTGAAAACAGGGGGTTTTTAAGCTTTTTAGTAAATTTATAAAAGGCATATAATTTGCATATTATTTAAACGGGCATGGTATATATAATTATTTCTAAAAGACAAATTAACCATTTTTTATTTAGTGAATGTAAAAGATACACAGGAAAGCATTGTAAAAGCCCCCATCCGCTCAACTTCTTCGGGATTTTATGATCATGTCGAATTTCAGAAACAAGCCAATGAACAGATTGAAGCGCTTAAAAAAAGCGAGGCAAAGTTCAGAGGCATTGTAGAGCTTGCCAAAGAAGGTATAATCGAACTCGATTTTATCTGCAATATTCTTTACTGCAATTCAAGCTTCTGTTCAATGACTCAGTACACTGAAAGTGAATTGTGCAGAAAAAATCTCAATGATATTATAATTCTTGATGACGGTGAAAAATTCAAAGAATATTTTCTAAAATACAAAACAACCGACCCCAAAAAATCCGATATAAAATTAAGGACGAAGTCCGGAACACTGATATGGGTCTCTTATGATGTCAGCATAATTAGAGATGATTCAAATGAAATAAAGGGAGCCTATGTAATCTTCACTGACATCTCTCAGAGGAAGGAAAACGAATTTGAATTAATCCGCACTAAAGAATTTTACGAAAACATTCTCAACAGCATTCCTTCCGATATAGTAGCTTTCGATAAAGACCAGAATTATAAATTTATAAATCCTGTAGCCGTAAAAAATGCAGAGACGAGGAACTGGCTCATAGATAAAAATGATTATGACTACGCCAGATATAAAAACATGAGCACAAAAAATGCTGATGCCCGAAGAAAACTATTCAATGATGTAGTAAGCGGTAAAAAAGAACTGGCATTCGAGGAAAACCTGAGCAAACCGGGAAAAGATGAATGGGTATTAAGAAGAATGACTCCGATATTCGATGAAGAGGGGAATTTAAAAATGGTTATCGGCTACGGACTGGATATAACGAATATAAAGAAAGCCCAGATGCAGCTGCTGCAGAATGAAGTTCTGCTGAAAGGTGTAAATGATACTTCTCACATAATGCTTTCACAGGAGAATTATGAAAACGCAATTGATAACGTGCTGAAAGTATTAATGGAAGCAACCGGCGCAGACAGAATAAACATTTGGGAGAACGGTGTAACAGACTACGGCTGGATATGCATGAGTCAGAGATATTCAAGATTTAAAGATGTTGAAGATATGATAGTGAATGACCCGGAGCTCCAGAATTTAGCTTATCAAAAAGTCGGTTTTGAAAGATGGTATGAAGAACTCTGTGAAGGAAGAGTCTTGAAAGGATGTATTAATAATTTCCCTGAGAATGAAAGAGCGGTGCTTGAACAATTTAAAATTAAATCAACGCTGATTGTTCCGATATTTTCCGAAAATCAGTTATGGGGAATGATTGGATTCGATGACTGCACAAACGGACGCGAGTGGACTAAGTACGAAGAAAATATTTTAAGCAACGTTGCAATTTCTATTGGCAGTTACATAACTAAAAAAAGAATTGAGCAGGATTTAATAGAAGCAAAACAAAACGCCGAAGATGCGACTTTAGCAAAGAGCAGATTCCTTTCAACGATGAGCCATGAAATAAGAACACCTATGAATGCAGTAATAGGATATACTTATCTTCTGATGCAGGAAAATCCGAAGCAGTATCAGCTGGATTATCTTAAGCCTCTGCAGTTCTCAGCTAACCATCTGCTTGCATTGATTAACGATATTCTTGACTTCTCAAAAATTGAAGCAGGAAAAATTGAGTTTGAATTTATTGAGTTTGATCTGCGCGAGACGATTGACGGTATAATGAAAATTTTCGCATTGAAGGCAGCAGAGAAAAAAATAAATCTTGATTTGATTTTACCGAATAATCTACCGGATATAATAATCGGAGACATTGTTCGTGTAAATCAGATACTCACAAATCTTGTAAGCAATGCTGTGAAATTTACTGAGCAGGGAGGAGTAACCATTGAACTTGAGAACAGAAATGAAACGAAGGATAAAATTGAGATTTTATTCAAAGTAAAAGATACAGGTATCGGAATACCCGAAGATAAACTCAATCATATTTTTGACAGCTTTACTCAGGCAAATTCTTCTACAACGAGAAAATACGGCGGAACAGGTTTAGGATTAGCCATATCAAAAAAATTAATAGAACTCTTAGGAGGAGATATTGAAGTAAAAAGTGTTTCAGGTGAAGGAACTACATTCAGTTTTAAAATAGAGTTCGGAAAAAGCAAGAGCCTTAAGATTAAAAAATATTACGGAGACAGTAAAGATGAGATATTTGAATCGATGAAGGGAGTAAAGATTTTAATTGTAGAAGATAATCCGGTGAATGCAGTCCTTGCGGAAAAATTCTTAAAGAAATGGAATATTGAAACTGAAACTGCAGAGAACGGAATGGTTGCAGTGGAAAGAGTTCAGGAGAAAGAATTTGATTTAATACTACTGGACCTGCAGATGCCGGAAATGAACGGTTATGAAGCAGCGTTGACTATTAGAAGTCTCAATGGAAGTTATTATAAGAATGTTCCTATTGTAGCTCTATCCGCTGAAGTGACTGCTGAAGTAAAAAAGGAAGTTCATTTGTACGGAATGAACGATTCATTAACAAAACCGTTCAATCCGTCGGAGTTGTATCATTCAATAAAAAACCTGTTAAAAAAATTTTAAATTACGTATTTTAGAACTAAACCAATTATCCCCATATGAGCGGTGCATTTTACGTAATAATGACATTGGCCGTTGCAATCATCGGCATAATAGGATTTGTCATTGTTCAGTCCAATCACAAAAAACAGCAAAAATTTTTGTTCGACCAGATAAAGGTCCGTCTTCTTGAAGTAAGAACACGGGAAGAATTTGAAGACCTGTATTTTCAGATGGTGAACAAAGAAATAAAAGAGCTTACCAAAGAACAGCACGATGAACTTTATGAAATAAAAAAAGTTCTCGATAAAAATTTAATTTAATTTATCCTTTAAACCACTTCCTGAAATCAGAAGCATTTTCTTTGCTGACTATTACTTCATCCTTCGCAGGATTGATGGTTAAAACTATTTTGCCCGAATCGGATTTAAATTTCTCAATGAAATTCCGGTTAACAATATATTGACGGTTTGCTCTGAAAAATAATTCGGGATTTAAGTCCGGTATTATTTCTGATAAATTATTATCAACAATATATTTATTGTTCATTGAATCACGGATGAAAGTAATTTTGAATTCAGTATAAAAACATGAAACAGATTCAGTTTTAAGAGCTATGTAGTCAGTTCCTTTTTTTACTATAAATCTTTTTTTATATTCTTTTTCCTCTTTTGATTGATTGAATGAGTTAATTCTTCTCTGAAGAAAAACATATTCCATATCCTTAACCTTTTGCAGCGCTTTTTTAAGTCTTTCCTTTGTATAAGGTTTTAGCAAGTAATCTATAGAGTTATATTCAAAGGATTTCAGAACGTAGTCATCATAAGCAGTTGTAAATATTACGGGAAAGTCAGGCTGAATTATTTTAAATAATTCAAACGAACTTTCATCGGAGAGCTGTACATCCACAAAAGCAAGTTCAGGTGATTTGTTTTCAGCAAACCATCTGACACTTTCCTTTACGCTTTTTAATTTTGCTAAAATTTTAATATCAGAATTTATTTCCAGCAGCATGCTTTCAAGTTTATCCGCTGCAGGAGATTCATCTTCAATTATAATTGTTTTCATTAATAATTTAATTTTAACATAGGGAGAAGAAGGACAAAGTTTCCGTTATCTGAATTATAATTTATCTCTCTTCCGGTAATAATCTTATATCTCTCTGCAAGATTTTTTAGACCGATTTTCGAAGACTCTCTCACCGATTTTTTCATAATAATTTTATTGGAAATTACCAGGTTGTCATTATTTAATTCAATATCAAGTTGAAGAGGATTTTCCTCCGATACTTCATTATGCTTAACTGCATTTTCTACAGCTATCATAATAGATACAGGAGGAATAAGATATTGAGAGTAATCACTTTCAGTAAGTTTTATTCCAAGATTAAGATTCGCAGAATATCTTAAGCTCAGCAAAGAAAAATATCTGTTCAGGAATAGTATTTCATCTTCAAGGAGAACAAGTTTGTTATCTTTATTTCTCAGTATGTATCTGTAAACATCGGCAAGATTTTCAACATACTGCTTGGCAATAGGCGGAGATACATCAATAAGATGCGTTAAGTTGTTCAAAGAATTGAACATAAAATGCGGGTCAATCTGGTTCTTCAATGCCTCTAGTTCAGCCTGTATCTTTGAACGCTCAAGCTGCTCTTCTTTAAGCATGCCTGTCTCACGCGCTTTAATGAGAAAAAATGTTTCGTAAATATGAGTAATAAAAAAAACACAAATAACACATATAAGAATATTAAAATGTATTTTTTGCCATACTATACTTTCCCCCAGTATTAATGCATACCAGACTGAAATAAATAAAATTAAAACTGCAGATGTATATATAATATTCGATGTAACCAGATAAAACACTTTTTTAAAAGGATTGTTCAGCCAGTCAACTTTATCCTGTAGGAATATTAATATCCATCTGTTACCAAACCATATAAAAAAAGCCGAGGCAATAAAATACAGGTAAGAGAAAATCAAAAATGAAATATCAGAAGTTGAGTTTTGTATAAGCCCGGTTGCATTTGGTATAACAGCTCCAAAAAATATGGAACCAACAGACATAATAAATCCGTCTTTTATAATAATTTTTTCTGAAAATTTTCCGGTCATGAACAAAGATAAAGAGAAAATCGGATTAAGAGAATAGATTTATTCCGTTTCAGTATGTTTTTTTTCCGCTTGAGTAAAAATGTGATAACTTTAAAAACTGTTAAGCGTATTTTTAAACAATTAATAAAATTCTTTTTTTAAATTTAATAAGTATAAAATGGCAAGAGTATTACATTTTGAAATTCCCTCAGACAATCCTGAAAAATTAATTAATTTTTATTCAGACGTTTTTGGATGGAAATTTAACCGCTGGGGAGAGGAACAATACTGGCTGGCAGAAACAGGTCCTGCCGATGCTCCGGGAATAAACGGTGCAATAATAAAAAAGAATGGTCCTGATCACCCTCTTGTAAATACGCTTGGAGTGGATAACATAGACGAAACTATAAAAGCCGTGCAGGATTTTGGATGCGAAATTGTTGTCCCTAAAATGGCCGTTCCCGGAGTAGGATATTTAATGTATTTCAAAGATCCGGATAATAACATAACCGGTGCAATGCAGATGGACTCAAACGCAAAATAAAAAGAATGGAAAATTCATTTCAATCACTTAACTGGCTTGCAGTTATTGCTGTTACATTACTATCGTTTCTTATTGGAAGCATTTGGTATTCTCCGGTTCTTTTTGGGAAACTCTGGCAAAGAGAAGCGGATATAACTGACGAAAAAATGAAAACCGGAAATATGGGAATCATTTTTGGAGGAGCATTCGTTTTAATATTTATATCAATGTTCAATCTTGCTATGTTTCTTGGTCCGAAATCCGATTTGTCATTCGGAATGATTGCAGGATTTCTTACAGGATTTGGCTGGATTGCTACTTCTATAGGAGTTCTGTATTTATTTGAACGCAGATCTGTAAAACTTTTTTTTATTAATGCAGGATATCATATTATTTGCTTTACCGCATCGGGAGCAATATTAGGAGCCTGGAAATAAAATATTTTAAAATGAAAAGAATACTACTATTTCTAATTTTTTTAATTTGTATGTCAAATTTACAAGCGCAAGACACTGATAAAAAAGAAATAAAAGACGGAGAGATGAAAAAATATTATTTCGTTTTTCTTAAGTCTGGTCCCAATAAAGATAACAGCGACACTGCAAAGATGAGTAAGTATCAGGAAGGACATATGAACAACATAAGAAGGATGGCTGATATGGGTAAGCTCCATATAGCAGGTCCGTTCTTAGATAACACCGAACTTCGCGGGATTTTTATAATGGATGTAAAAGATGAAAATGAAATAAAAGAATTACTGGCTAACGATGTTTATATTCAGGAAGGATATTTAGTTGCGGAAATTCATCCATGGTATTCCATGAAAGGCGCAAGCTTGAAGTGAAATTAAAGGTGATTGTATTATTTTACAATCACCATTTTTATAGTTTCAAATTCCGTTTCAGTTTTTATCTGACAGAAATAAACTCCGCTTGGCAGATTTTTCTCAGAAAAATTTACTTCGTGTTCTCCGTAAGTTTCCACTTTATTTACTAATTTTGAAATTTCTTTCCCCGTAATATCATAAACAATTAATTCAATATACTGTGTTTTGTTTAGTGTATAAACAATTTTAGTTGACGGGTTAAACGGATTAGGATAATTTTGTTGTAACTTTATTGACGAAGGAACCTTGGTGCTTAATCCGCTTACGGATACTGTTCCGTCATAATTATTTGTTTTTAGAATCACACCTGAATTTAAAGCCAGCCATCCTGTTGCTCCTACAAACGACATCCTGCCTACACTATAAGAATACGAAGGTGATTTTGTCCAATTAATACCACCGTTAGTAGTTTTGTAATAGTATGCATAAATATCAATTGCCATTCCGTTTAATGAATCCAGAAAATTCATTGTAACAAAATATCTTCCATTGAGTTCATCAAAGTAATATTTATTCCATGTGTTTCCGCCATCTGTGGTTTTTAAAACTCTTATTTTATTAAAAACACCTGAATCTCCACCTACCCAACCGGTTTTTTCATTAAGAAAAAACATTGAACCGCTTTTTATACCTGTTGCAGTATATTGTGTTGCCCAGGTAACTCCATTATCGGAAGAATAATGAATTTTAGTTGTTGATCCTGAAGATTCTCCGGTTTCAAGTATCCAACCTTTATTACCCTTAAAAATAATTCTATAAAGTGATTGTCCGAAAACAGGAGAATTAATACTATCCCAGGTATTGCCTGCATTAGTAGTCCTTAAACAAATACTTGACATATTTCCGACTCCAACCGCCCAACTTGTGTTATCATTTTGAAAACAAAAATCGCTTACAGTTGTATATTTGGGACCGTCAAATACATGTTGCCAGCTGAATCCATCATCCGTGGATTTCAGAATAATTGTTTTAGGAGTAAGTCCTAATATAAAATCACGCATACCTCCCTGCAAGATATAATTCGAACCTTTATACATAGCATCATAATAATTCAATGTATCTCTTGCTCTGATATTCCAGTTGTTTCCACCGTTCGTTGTTGTTAATATAAAACCTCTGGCGCCAATAGCACCAGAATTAACATTGTAAAAACTCACGGGACCCAAATAGTATGAAAATCCACTTTTAACATTATTCCAGTTACTACCTGAGTTAGTTGTATATAAAACATTTCCTGAATCCCCTGCAATAACACCTCTGGTCAAATCTAAAAATTGACCTGAAGTTAATCCTGCTTCTGTATAGTAAATTCTTGTCCAGTTTACTGCGCCATTGGAAGTCCGATATACTCCGCGTAAATCAGAAGAATTGCTTATTGCGTAACCTGTAAGGTCGTTTACAAAACTTAGTGAAACAAACGAGTATGGGTTTGATGAAGCTAATGTCCAACTATCGCCGGAATTTGTAGTAGTAAATGTGTTCCCAAGATTATCTGAACAATATCCTGTAGCGGCGCTTCCAAAATTGAATGAAGTGATGTTTCCCGTTGTAGCAGCAGTAAAGAGTGTCCAGTTAGTTCCGCTGTTTGTTGTTTTAAAAATTTTACCGGCCCTTCCATAGCACCAGCCTGTACTACTGTTTATAAATCTGAATCCTTCCATAACATCAAAAGAATTTAATAAGCCCCAATTAGTACCGCCATTAGTGGTCTTGTAAACACCTGCAAAGTTTCCAGATATAAATCCTGTTAAGGAATTAATAAAGTGAACTGATTTCAGATTTAATGTTGTGCCGGAAGAAAATTGAGTCCAATTATTTCCTCCATTGGAAGATTTGGCGAGAAAGCCTCCGTTTCCGCAGGCATAAAAATTGTTATTATCAGAAAATTGAATTTTTTGAAAGGAAGTTCCGCCTAAAACAAAATTTATTAAACTCCAATTTACTCCGCCGTTAGTACTTTTTAAAACACCATTTCCATCTCCGACAGCATAAATAGTATTATTATCAAGTGCAGATACATGATTTATTTTAAATCCAAACGGCTGCGGATTTTGCCACATCCACTGAGCAAAAATATTATTACAACAAATTAATAATACGGCGATAACAATTTTTGATTTCATAAAAAAATTTACTGGTTATAAATGTTATCAATCACCGGCTGAAGTGAATTCTGATAAGCCGGATTCGTTCTTATTGCTTCCTGAAAATCACTTATTGCATCTTCTCTTCTTCCCATATCAAGATATGTGAATCCCCTGTTCTGAAATGCGAAAGCGTAGTTAGGGTCTATCGATACAGCTCTTGTAAAATCTTTAATTGCTTTTTTAAATTCTCCCTGCGAGCGATATGCCATTCCTCTGTTGTTTAATGCATATGCATAGTCCGGAATAATTTCCATAGCTCTGTTGTAATCATCAATAGCTAAATCATATTTCTGCATATCATTGAATACTACTCCTCTCTGAACAAATAAAGCAGCATTTTTCGGGTCCATATTCAAAGCTGTTGTATAATCGTTTAAGGCGTTATCATATTCTCTGGTTGAATAATATAAGTTTGCTCTGTTAACATAAAAATCTTTTAATGTAGAGTTGAGCTCTATTGCTTTATTAAAATTATTCAGAGCCTCAGTATTGTTCCCTGCTTTTGCATCAACTAAACCAAGTCCGTTATATGCTTGGGCGTAGCTTCCGTTCATATCTTTTGCCTTGGCAAAATCCTGTCTGGCGTTATCATAATTTCCTGCATCATAATAAGCAATTCCTCTTCCGTAATAAGCATCATAAAGAGAAGTGTTTAACTCCAGAGCTTTTGTAAAATCTGCAATAGCTTTATCTGAATTCTTAAAATAGTTGTTTACATTTCCGCTTTTTAAAAATGCCTGAGCGCTGTAAGGTCCAAGTGATTTTGCATTATCATAATCAGTCCATGCATTGCCGAAATCGCCGACTGAAACGTGCGCATCACCCAGCGCCATTCTGTAATCGAAGTTCGTAGGGTTTAACTCCACTGCTTTGATTAAGTCTCCTATTTCTTTATCGTACTCTTTGTTGTAATGATAAATTTTACTGCGATTATAATATGCATCGAAGTTGTTGGGGTCAAAATAAATCGCTTTGAAAAAATTACCCAATGCTAAATCATTATTTCCCTCACCGTAATATAATTTACCGAGAGAATTATATGCATATGAGTTATTTGGCTGAATTGATATTGAGTTTTCATAAGCAGCAATTGCTCCTGCTCTGTCGCCCATCGCCTCATAAGTAATTCCTTTATTAAAGAATGCATAATCATAACCGGGATTATACTGAGTTGCGAGATTAAAATTATCAAGCGCTGCCTGATAGTTTTTTGTATCGTACAAAACCATACCCTTTGTATTGTAAGCTTCGGGTAAAGTAGGGTCAATTCTCAGTGCATTATCAGCATCAAGCAAAGCTTGTGTTTTATTATTCAGAAGATAATAAGTATATGCGCGCAGATTTAAAGCGCTGGCATAACTTGGCTGCTGAGCTAATGCCTGATTGAAATAATCGAGAGCAGTTGAATATGAACCGCTGTACAAAGCAGTTTTTCCGTAATCATATAAATCATTTGCCGTCTGGCTTTGTGCAAGGTTTATGAAAATTCCCCATAGAAATAAAATCTTTACAATATTTTTGAGCATAACTCTTTTTAGTTTATATTTCACAACAAAATTATGGAAAATAAGTTTAAAAATAAGTGGAGAAAAATGAGAGATGGATGGTGAATATTAAGCTAATGGCACAACCATAACAGGAATTTTAGAATGTCGGATAATTTCTTCCGAAATACTTCCGATAATAAGTCTCTTCCAGCCCGCAGTTCTGTGAGTTCCTGTTACAATTAAGTCAGCTCCCCAGCGTTCTGCTGTTTTAATAATTTCTTTAACAGGCTTGCCAACGGGAGTAAATTGTTTTATGCTTAAATCGTGAAAATATAAATCACGGAAGCCTTGCATAAATTTATCGGACTCTTTTTCAAGAATAATTAATGCATCGGCAGGAGAAATTCCTGCATCTATGTTGCCCACAGTCTGAGATTCATCAATCACATGTATCAAACCAATTTCAGCGTTATTAATTCTTGCGAGCTCAACACCTTTTTTAACAGCTTCTATTGAATAAGCGCTGTCATCTACTGAAATTAAAATTTTATTGAAACCCATGATATTTTTTAAATCTTTTTTATTAAATACATTCCGAAGAATGTTGCTGCAAGACCTAATGCAAAACTTAAGATTGTATAACTCACAAAATACATATAATCGCCTTCTTTTATCAGAGCATAATTTTCATAGGAGAAAGTAGAGAATGTTGTAAATCCTCCGCATATACCTGTTGCAAGGAACAATCTGTATTCTAATGTAAACCAGTCAAACTTCTCAGGCAGTGTTAAAAAAATTCCAATAAGAAAGCAGCCGACAACATTTACAACAAAAGTTGAGTAAGGAAAAGGATTATGAATCCAGCCCGTAAAAGATTTACTTACTAAATACCTAAGCGCGCTGCCGATACCTCCGCCCAGGAAAACAAGTAACAGTTCCTTCATTAAATTAATTTTTCATTAGAGAATCTATCTTAGCTTTTGCAAACTGATTATCAGGGTATAATCTCAGAATCTGCTGATACATTTCCAATGCTTTCGCCTTCTCACCGGTTTTCAGATAAATTTCAGAGGCTCCGCTGAGAGCATTTACATTATTGGGGTCGCTTTTAATTGCTTCATTAAAATACTGAAGTGCTTTTTTATCATCTTTTAGTTCTACATAACACATTCCTATATTATTCTGATATCCTGATTTAAGGGAGGGATTTAATTCAATCAACTCCTCTAGATCCTTTATAGATTCTTTATATTTTTTAGAAGAATAATTATCAAAGGAGCTCTTTTCTTTCAACTGTACTATCTGCATCACTTTCTGATTTGGCGTTTGCATGCCGGGTACATTTGGATTTTGTCCAGGTGTGTTGTTCTGGATTTCATTGGGATTCATTTTTAACGCTATAAGCATAGACTGCGATTGTTTATAATCTGGAATAATTTTTTGGAGTCTTTCCAGCATGTTTATCGCATCGTTCTTCTGATTTTTCATCTGATAAATCTGCGCAAGCTGGAAGTAACCATCCGGAGCAAGTGAATCTATGGAAATGCCTTTTTTAATTTCTATCTCTGCAGAATCCAGATTATTGTGTAACATATGTATTAATCCAAGATTATGGTGGGCAAGAAGTGAGTTATCTCTTATCTGTATAGCGCGTCTGTATCTCATCGCAGCTTCATCGTAGTTTTTATTGTTGGCATAAATATTTCCTGCATTTACAAGAAGAACGTTTCCGTCAATACCATCAGCTGTTGAATACAATATATCATTTGTTTTCCACTCGGCATTTCTTTTTATGGTAAGATATGAATATGGAAGTATGATTAATAAACAAACCACTGCTATTGCTGATTTGTTCTTATCATTCATATATTTTATTAAAATTACTCCGATAAGTAAAGACAAACAAAATGAAGTCATATATAAAAATCTTTCTGCCATAAAATTCATAGTGGGAATGAGATTCATAACAGGCAGAAGAGTTACCAGAAAAAATAATATTACAAACGAAACTTTACTCTCCCTTTTATATAATAAGAAAGCTCCGGCAAGCATACCTAGTATGAATACTAAAGAAAGCAGTGCCTTTAAATCCAACGTAGTTGAATCCGGCAGAAATCCGTTATAATGATACAATAGATTTACGGGATAAAGTAGAAGTTTAAAATATAACGGTATTGTTTTTATCATAGTAAAAAATACTGTTGCAGTATCTTTACCTATGAAATACATATAGTTTGGTCTATCCGGAGTATCTTTCAGTGCCAGATATCTTATAATAAAATAAAAAATCGTAACACCGGCAAAAATTAAATATGTTCTTAAATTTGTTTTGAGATATTGTAACGGTTTTTTCAGATATACAAAATCATAAAGCAAAATTATAACAGGCATGGTGACAATCATTTCTTTGGAAAGCAATCCCAGAAAATAAAACACAACAGAAAGAATCAGAAACTTTGAAGTCTTATTCTCTGAATTTGAAAACTTGATGTAATACAAAAATGAAGCGAAGAAAAACAGAGTTACTATGGAATCCGTTCTGCCGCTTACCCAGCTAACCGCTTCTGTATGAATAGGATGAACTGCAAAGATTAGAGTTATTACCAGAGCAATAAAATTACCATACTTCGATTTTGCAAATAAAATTGTAAAAATTTTAAACAACAGCAGACAGGCAATTAAGTGTATTATTACATTTGTTATATGAAATCCTTTAGGAGATAAGCCATACAAAGCATAATCAATTGCATAGGTTGCGGAAACTATTGGACGGTAATACTTTCCTATTACTTTTGCAAAGCCATCTTCACCCGTGAGGTATTTAGGAATACTGGAAAGACTGGTGATGGACTGGTTATTCTGCACAACACTTTCATCATCAAAGACAAAATCGTTCTGAAATGTATTATAAAAAACAATGAGTGTAACTATTGCAATAATAATGTAACCAAGTGAAGTTTTTATATTAAACATTGAGTTTTATTTTTTTAAAATTATTTCCATTAATCCTACCCTTATCATCATTATAGCTATGGCAGCTAAAAATAATGACGCAACTTTAGCAAATGCTTTTGAACCTGCCTGTCCCAGAACTCTGGTAGTAGTGTCAGCATAATATAATGCCATAAAAGTAATAAGTATATTTACAATTAATGAAGTAATGGTATAATAAAATCCATAGGAATTATTGCTAATCATTATAGTTGTCAGTACTCCGGGACCGGCGATAAGCGGCACTCCCAGTGGAACTATACCAACATCTGACGGTTTAATATCACGTACACGCGATGAATAGAATAATAAATCGTTTATTGAAATAATAAGGAGAATAAGTCCTCCGGCTATTCTGAAATCATTAACTGTTATACCAAGAAAATTAAAAATTGCGTTACCTATAAATAAAAATGCCAGGCAAATAATGAGAGCAGCTAAACTTGCCTGAAGAGTGAGTTTCTTTTTTTCTTCTGTGTTAATTTTATCGGTCAGTCCCAGATACATCGGAATAATTCCAAGCGCATCAAATGCAACGAACATCGGGATAAACGAAAGAAGAAAGGTATCGAAAGTCATTTTATTTTTCAGATAACTTTATCAATTTACGATTAAAAGAAATATTTAACAATTTAAAACAACAATAAGATAATTTATGAGATATTTAAAAAGCCTGATTTTAATTTTTTTATTATGTGTTTCCCTCAATTTATTTGCTCAGAATAAATATGCCGTCTCAATAAATTATACTCCTGTTTTAAATACTTCAGATTTTGAATCCGTTTTCGGCGGAAAATCCGGCAAAAAAGTTAAGCTCGATAATCAGGGACTGATAAGAGAAATGGAATTTGTAGCAATGCCTAATACGGTATTTGAAATTACAGAAACAATCCCCAAAACAGATTATAATATTTTCAAAGTGTATACTAATGATTACCAGTATAAAGGTGATTTTTATATCGATAGCAGATTTGTTAGAGTAATGGATTCAAGGCAGGAAGACAGATGGAAAATTATTCCCACCAAAGAAGAGATTATAAAAAATATGAATGCCCTTGAAGGATATCCTTACATGTGGGGAGGAAATGCTGCAGACGGAGTCTCTGAAATGCTGACTTACTATAAGCCTGCAGGAGAAATAGATGACGCGACTAAGACTAACTGGATAATGAAAGGCGTTGACTGCTCGGGATTGATATATCAGTCTACGGGAGGCGCAACACCGCGCAATACTTCAACACTTTGCACTTATGGCAAAGGAATTGAAATTGAAAATTTATCTGCTGAAGAAATCGCAAAAAAATTACAGCCATTAGATATAATTGTATGGAGCGGTCACGTTGTAATAGTTCTGGACGATAAAACAACAATAGAAAGCACACCGGCTGCCGGCGTGCATAAGTCTGATTTAGTATCCAGAATAAAATCAGTTATGAATGAAAGAACTCCCGTAAACGACTGGACTTCCACATCAGGTAAAAGATTTGTTGTAAGGAGATGGGCAGAGTAGACTAATCTTACCCCAGCTCAAAACTTGTAACTCCGAATACTTTCTCAATAGGAATTCCCGGATTTCCGTTCATGTACATTCTTGCAGTTTCAAAGACATACTTCATGTTGTATTTTTCCTGAATTGCCATTCCTTCTTTATTGGTTTCGGGGATATCAAGATACACTTCCTTGCCGTCTGCAAATTCTATTAAAGATAAAAATAATTTTTCTGCAATGAATTTTTCTTCAGCAAAGATGGGGCCGATTTTATATCCCTTAAAACACTTTCTTATCACTCCGTAACCTGAAACTAAACTGTTATTAGTTATTGCTAAACCGTATGATTCAGGCATAACTACCCACTCTTTTAAAAATGCGCTTCTATCTGCCTTAAAAATATTTTTATCAAAGTGAACTAAGTCATACATAGAAATATTTTTCAGCTCCATGCATTCCGTCTGCAGTTTTCCTTTCATACCAATACCTTCGTATCTCATCTGGTTGTGAGCAAAAACAAATCCTGCTTTTTTATAATTTTCCTGCTGCGCCACCACTCCGTCAATTCCTAAGCAAAGTCCGTTCACGTATTCAATAACGTGATTATACATCTTTATTCCATAGTCCTGCTTTCTGTATTCTTCTTTTACAATATAAAATCCGCCGAATGCAAACTTATCTTCATATTTTACTCCCGAAACGCATGCAATCGGTTCACCGTTTAATTCTCCTATAAAATAACCGTTAGGGTCTGCAGCAAAAAATGGTTTTTTGTCATGTAATCCCGGATTCCAGCCCTCTTTTTGGGCTAAACCTATCATAAAATCTAAACCATTTTCATCTGCATTACGTATTATGTAATTATTGTTGGTCATTCTTTAAATTTTTATTTATTTATATTTGTTCACTAAAGAAAGCATTCTCATCCACTAATTCAATGAAAATTTTATATTCTTATTTAAAAAATTACAGAGGTATTGTATTACTTGCGCTATTTCTTGCAGCAGTTAATCAGGTCTTCTCACTTCTTGACCCGTATATATTCAGATTAATCATCGACGGTTATGCAACAAAGTTTGAGCAGTATGATTTAGAGCATTTTATAAAAGGTGTTTCATGGCTGTTGTTCCTTGCAATTACAGTTGCCTTTATTTCAAGAGTCGCTAAAAACTTTCAGGATTATTATATAAATAATATCACTCAAAGACTTGGGGCAAAGATTTATTCCGATGGACTAAGACACTCGCTTGAACTTCCCTATCAGGTTTTTGAAGACCAGCGAAGCGGTGAAACTCTCGGCATACTTCAGAAAGTGAGGCTCGATACTGAAAAACTTATCAGCGCAGGAATAAATATTTTATTCACGTCACTTGTAGGATTGGTATTTGTTATTGTTTACTCACTATCTGTACACTGGATAATCGTTCCCCTTTATGCACTGCTTGGACCATTAATCGGAATTGTAAGCTCACGTCTAAGCAAAAAAATTAAAGTCGTTCAAAAAGATATTGTAGCGCAAACAACTGCACTTGCAGGTTCAACTACTGAATCTTTGAGAAATATTGAGCTTGTAAAAAGTCTTGGTCTTGCCAATCAGGAAATAACCAGACTGAACAACACCACTGATCAGATTTTACAGTTAGAATTAAAAAAAGTAAAGTATATCCGCAAAATCAGTTTCTTACAGGGAACAATGGTAAATCTGTTGAGAAATATGATTCTGATAATTATGCTTTATCTTATTTTTGACAGACAGATTACTTTCGGACAATTCTTCTCATTATTCATTTATTCGTTCTTTATTTTCGGACCGCTGCAAATGATGGGTGACGTAATTAATATTTACAGGGAAGCAGAGGTATCGCTGAATAATTTTGAAAAAATTATGAACATGCCTATTGAAGAAAAACCGAAGAGTCCCGTAGTTATCGATAGCATTAAAACGCTTGAGTTTGAAAATGTTACATTTAAACATCTGACAGCTAAGGGTAATGCGATTTCTGATATTTCGTTCAAGACTGAGCTTGGCAAAACAATTGCCTTCGTAGGACCTTCAGGCGCAGGTAAAACCACTCTGGTAAAACTTCTTGTGGGACTTTATAAACCGCAGGTTGGAAGAATTTTATATAACGGGGAACCTGAAAGTGTAGTTGATTTAGACAATTTAAGAAATCAAATCGGATTCGTTACACAGGATACACAATTATTCTCTGGTACAATTAAAGAGAATCTTTTATTCGTAAATCCCAATGCTACCGACGAAATGATTTACGATGTGTTAAAGAAAGCCGCATGCGACAACTTACTTGCAAGAGCGGATAACGGCATTGATACAGTCATCGGCGAAGGCGGTGTGAAAGTTTCGGGCGGTGAAAAACAAAGACTTTCCATTGCAAGAGCTTTATTAAGAAGACCGACAGTGATGGTGTTCGATGAAGCAACTTCAGCTCTTGACTCATTAACAGAGGAAGAAATCAGCAGGACAATAAGAGATATTTCTTCGAGCGACAAGCATTTAACTATAATGATTGCGCACAGATTATCAACTGTGCTGCACGCCGATACAATTTATGTTCTTGAAAAAGGACAGATTGTCGAATCAGGCAAGCACGCAGATTTGATTGAAGAAAAAGGATTGTATTACGCCATGTGGAGACAGCAAATCGGTGAAAGAAAAAGAGATAACGATGGTGTGAACTTATTGAAGCCTAAAGAAGAAGTTAAAAATTAAAACAAAAATTAATTTAAAGTTAGAACCTGATCCCGCTATAGCGGGATCAGGTTTTTTGCTTTTAATTTTTATAAATAATCGAACATCCGATTGATTTCGTTTCCTTCACTTTCACTTCCTCACCTTTTAATAATTCATCGACAGCGTTTTCAACAAATTTATTTTTTACTTCTTCCGGATGAGCTGCGTTGTCATCAATCGCTCCGTTATATTTTATTATCCATTCATTGTTTTCTTTCCAGATAACAAATGCATGCGGAGTTTTCTTAGCGCCGAAATTTCTGGCTGCTATCTGATCTGCGTCCGATAAATAAGAAAAATTGTAATTACCCTCTTTTGCAGTCTTCACCATTTCCATAAAGCTGTTCTCTTCAAACTGCAAGGTGTCTGAGGAATTGATTGCAATAAGCGGAACATTTAACGGCCTATATTTCAAATTCATTTCATTCATTCTCTGGGGATATAGCTTTGCAAATGGACAGCCATTGCTTGTGAATACAACTATAAATCCTTTTGAATCCGGAAAATCTTTAAGTGATAGCATCTTGCCATCAACGTTTTTCAGAGTAAAATCACCAATGCTCGTTCCTGTATCACCTGAGAAACCCGTCAGAAATAGAAAGCAAATGCATAGAACTGTTAAAACGATTTTCATTTTTTTATAAATCTTAATGTTTGTGTTTCAAAAGTTTTATCCAATGTAACCTGCGCAAAATAAATTCCGACAGGCAGTCCGCTTATATCAATTCCGTTTTGAATATCAGGTCTGGGCAGCATATACATAGTTTTACCTAGAGTGTTTGTAATTCGAACGTAATAAACTCCTGAACTCGCTCCTGTATTATTCAGAAATAATTTATTGAATGCTGGATTTGGATATACACTGAATAACGGATGCTGCTGAACAGTAGTTGTTCCTTCAACTATTCCTACAGAAGAGTTCTTTACAACAAACTGCCCCATCATTCCGTCATCTTCATGTAATGCTATATGACAGTGGTACATAAACGGATGGAGTGAGTCGGCATAATCTTCAAACTTTGCTATGAACCTTATCGTCTCATTTGATTTTACCAAAAGGACATCTTTCCATCCGCCCTCGGCAGCCGGAGGAGCAACACCATTTCTTGTGAGAATATGAAATTCAACATCATGAATATGAAATGGATGAGCAAAACCTGAAGTGCTTGTTATCTGCCATATCTCAGTGTTATTCAGCGGCACGTTGTAGTTATTATAGTTTATATCGAAAAGCTTATGATTTATTACGAATCCTACACCCGGAACTCCTGCTATAGTTGTATCAGATATTGTAAGAGCACGAGTAATATTGGCAGAGCCTTCATTCGGAAAAACATTCGTTGTTAATGTTGTTGGAATTGAAGTTATTGGATTTGAAGTCTGAGCAACCACATTCAATCTCAAAATATTAAAATCTTTCCTTGCAAGAAAATTATAGAAAGGTGTACCCGGAGGGAACACATCTCCACCCGGAATATTTTGCGCTAGCACAGAATTATAAGCCATCAAATTTACATTTTGTCCGGATTGTCCTGTGAAATCTACAAGTATTTCTATTCTCTCTCCTGCAGAAAGCAGATATCTGTTAAGTGCAACAGGAGCATTGAGTAATCCACCGTCGCTTGTTATCACATAAAAATTTCTATTATCACTAAAACCAAGATTGTATGAACGCTCCGTTGCTCCGTTTAAAATACGGAATCTCACTACCTGTGCAGGAGCATTGGTTTGCGGTCTTATTGTTCCGTTCACAATCATTGTATCTCCATAGGGAGCAACTTCAATCTGATTAGATGAAGTAAATCTTCTGTCAGTTAAAACTAATGGGATATCATCAATTCCGTATTTTCTTGGAAGAGGTAAAGCGCTTTCAATATTATCGCGTACAATTATAAGTCCCCCAAGTCCGCTGCTTATTTGTTCTTCAGTTGTCATGTGCAGATGCGGATGGTACCAGAAAAGTCCCGCATTATTCGTTACCTGCCAGTAAGGCTGCCATATCGTTGAGGGAGGAATAACCTGATGCGGTCCTCCGTCCATAACCGCAGGCAGGTGCATTCCGTGCCAGTGCATTGTAGTAGAATCCTGAAGTTTATTAGTCAAGTTTATATGCACAACATCACCTTTATTCCAAATCATTGTAGGTCCCCACCAGTTACCGTTTATACCCGCAGTTACAGTCTGGTTGCCGGGAATCATCTGCTTTATTGTATCCTTTGCAACGAGATTAAATGTTGTACCGCTTAAAGTATCAGGAATGAAAAGAGTGTTGTATTGCGCATTTGCTCCTGTAGAAAATGCGAGAAGAAGCATTGAAAAAAATGCAATGCGGGGGATTTTAGACATAATTGTGATTTTTTTTGTTCAATGAAATATTAGACGCCTATTTTTGATAAAACTTGCGTTCACCTTGTTTTTATTCAGTACTTTTATTCAGTACATTAAAGGATTGATGAAGACTTGAAAAATTACCTGCTTCTTAGTAAGTTTTAATGAAAATAAAATTATAATATTAAATTGATTAAAAATTATTTTGATGCAGAGAAATTCGAAAGTTTATTTTTCGTTGCAGTAGGTATTATTGCAGTTTTAATTTCCATATGGTTTTGGATTAAATTAAAAGATTCTTTTTATTCAGGAATGGCAATTCCTCTGGTGCTTTTAGCACTAATTCAAATTACTGTTGGGATGAATGTTTATTTCAGGTCACCTAAAGATATAGTCCGCGTAGAAAGTTATCTGACAAATGATAAAAGTAAAATTACTGATACGGAAATTCCCCGCATGAACACTGTAATGAAAAACTTTGTTATATACAGATATATTGAAATACTATTATTAATAGCAGGGCTGGTATTATTTTTTATGTTTAGTCAAAATATTTTTATAAAAGGAATCGGAGCAGGATTGGCAGTTCAGTCATCTTTAATGCTTATGCTGGATTTTTTTGCTGAGAAAAGAGGTGCTGAATATCTTTCGTATCTTAATAATCTAAAACTTTAATTTGTTTTACTTGATTTGCTGAACTACTATCAAATATTAGAAATACCTCAAACAGCTTCAGTTACTGAAATTAAAGCTGCGTTCAGAAGGTTATCTTTTAAATATCATCCAGATTTAAATAATGATACGGATGCTGAAGAAAATTTTAAGAGAGTAAATGAAGCAAATCAGATCTTAACAGACCCCCTGCTGAGAAAAGTATATGATGAACGGTTAAAAATTTCAGGGATGAATTATACTTATCATATTCCAACATATAAAAATAAATCATACCAGAAACGAAAAAGTCCTCTACGAAGTGTAAGTTATGTTTTATTGTTATGCGTAACGGTATTTCTCATTATTCAGGCAGCATCTTCTTTATCTTCAGTAAATACTCTCAATGAATACAAATCAAACCTTTCAAAAAAAGCAAATGAGTATTATTTAAACTCGCAGGAAAAAAACAAGCAGATAGAAATTATTGTCCGCCGTACAAACAGCTTAGTGGATATGTTCAGAAACATTCCGAAATAATTTCTATCTATGAAAAAATTCTTTATATACTTAATGGCAGTATTTTATATCTGCGCAGGAATAAACCATTTCTGGCATCCGGCAGATTATATAAAAATAATGCCACCGTATTTATCTTATCAGTCAGAGTTAGTTTTTATAAGCGGAGTGTTTGAAATCCTATGTGGCATACTTTTAATTCTACCCAAAACAAGAAGAATAGGAGCATGGCTTACAATTCTACTTCTTATTGCAGTCTTCCCTGCAAATATTCAGATGACAATTAATTATTATAATGAACACAATCCTGACTTATGGATTTCAATAATCCGTTTACCCATTCAGTTAATTCTTTTATGGTGGGCATGGCTATATACAAAAACTCCTTTGTCTAAAGTGTCATAAACGACTAAGTAAATGAAACGAATCTCAGATTTTTTTTCCGTATTTTTAAATTCACCAAAAATTAATTAAACAGAGAAACACTATGAGAAAGTTTTTTCCCTTATTCATTTTAATTTTTATGTTTGCTGCTTTGGCAAAAGCGCAGACACCGCAGGTAGAGGCACCGATTCCGACTGGATTGGCTTCAGCTATGCACCCTGATTTTGCAGGTGACGTACTTGTTGCAAATGTAAATCCAATAGGACCGATGTCAGGAGTAAGAGCAGCAGACGGAAATTTATATGCAGCCATCAATGATACATTGCTTACATCCAATCTTGGATTAATCCTAATGAAATCTACAAACAACGGAAGCAACTGGTCTTTATTCGGTTCAGGAATTACTGCAAGAGCAAAATATACACAGGTAAAACTTGTGAGAGCGGGAGATTCATTGTATTGCTTTTTCAGTTTATCAGGAACCATTGCAAGATGGAATCCGATGAACGGACTCGTAACAGTTCTTTCACTTGCACCATTAAAGAATTTTGATGTCGCAGTTTCATCTACAAACAGCATGTACGTTTTTTATCAAACAAACGGCGATACTTTAAGAAGAATTGCAACGATTGACGGAGGTTACTCATGGACAGGTGCAGGGCTTATCTCTAACTCTGGAGGCTCACCGCAAATGACGTTTTCAACTTTAGGCGATACTTTAATTTTCAATTATCGCGGACCGGTAAGAGCGGATTTTCCTGAGAAATCAATATGGCGTTCTGGTCTTTACAGACAAAGCGGACCGGGAACTCTTGGCTTTATATCTTTATCGTTTACAGACATCATTCTTGATACTACGGTAGCTCACAATGAATTGAAAACAGTAAAACGCGGATTAAATGTCTGGACTGTTTTCACTGAAGGCAGTGCGGGAAATATAAATTTAAAATGTCTCACCAGTACAAACGGCGGCACAATTTACGGCTCGGCATTTTCTGTAGCTTCAAGTCCGACCAGAGATGAGTATTGGTTTGATCTTGCTGCATCTACCGGAATAACTTTCCCGGGTGTTGACTTGATTTATTATTCAGATAGTCTGCAGGCAGGAGTTCCTACAAATACATCAGATAAAATGTTTTATTCTTATTCAGGCAGTGATAATCCTTCATCTTTTTCAGCAGCACTGCAGTTTAATGATGTCCCACCAATTTCTTCTGCAAGTAACAGCAAACCATCGTTGGTTGAGCTTCCTGCAGGTGATTTTGGCGCTTTATTTTTAGGATATACTCCTGGTGGGAATAAAGTTTACTGGGATAGATTTTCTGCAATTACAAATGTTACAAATAACGGAAATTCAATTGCAGATAAATTTGAACTGAAGCAAAATTATCCTAATCCGTTTAACCCAACAACAAAGATTTCATTTAGTATTCCTAAGAGTTCATTTGTAAGCTTAAAAGTATATGATATAATGGGAAAAGAAGTTGCAAAACTTGTATCAGGAAATGTTGAAAGCGGAAATTATTCAGTTCAGTTTGACGGTAAGAACTTATCAAGCGGAGTTTATTTTTATAAACTTGAAACAGAGAATTTCAGTGAAGTAAAAAAGATGAGTCTTATAAAGTAATTATAAATTTTTCACAGTAAATTTGTAATAGGTGCAACCCGTTTTCTTTTTGAAGAGAACGGGTTTTTTATTTATAGGTCATTCTTATTGCTTAGTTCGGTAACATTGAATAACGTATTCTATAGATTAACCAAATTATAAAGCCTGCCCAAATGGATTCTAAAATGAAATGCCCTAAATGCGAAAGAGACGAGATCTTCAAGCATGATGTCAACGAGTCGGATTCAATATTTTATTGCCAATACCAGAAATGCAAATACATCTGGAAAAATTTTAAGTCAACCTTGCAGCAAGGTGAGTACAGAGTAAATTCTTCGCTTTAATAGAATTCTCGTTCCTGAGCCCCAGCTTGGGAATGTTCTTAGTTCAAAAACAAAACCCGTTTTCTTTTTAAAGAGAACGGGTTTTTTGTTTTGCAAACTTATAAATAAAAAATCAAAAACTATTTTTTGCCTGCTTAATATGAGCCAGATGATGTTTGCCATGCCATGAGTACATATGCAAAGCTTCTTTAAGCGAGAAAACCTTTTTATATTCTGAATGAATGTAACTTCTCTCAAAATCTTTTTTATCCAATGCCTTTAATAATAATGACCACCTTTTATGAACTGCCTCTACTAATGTGAGAGATATCTCCGGCGGAAGTTTTGCATCCGGAAGCTCTGCCCATCTGTCTTCATAATATGGCTTAATTGTTGGTTTATCCTCTGTTAAAGTCAGTTTAAATCTTATAAAAGCATTCATATGGCTATCAGGAATATGATGCACTACCTGCCTTATAGTCCAGCCGTCAGGACGGTACGGAGTTTCAAGCTGAGCATCAGTCAATCCTTCGACTTCCTTTCTTAAAAGAGAAGGAAGGCTTTCAATATCTTCAATGTAAGTGCTTATTTGTTCGAGGGAATAACTTGTGAGGGGTGAAAATTCCCCAATTGGGAATTTTAGCTTTTGTATATCCAATTTTGTTTGATTTTAGTTCAGAATCGCAAAAGTTTCGCGAAAATTTTTTATGCGAATATAAATTTTTATTTAATCATTTATTTATTTCTATATTATGTAAAGTTGATTTTATCTCTATATAAAATCAATAATATATTTGAACGAAATCTCAATCTTTTTCAACAAAATTTTAACTCATCCATTCTATCATGGTTTCATATAAAAGATACACATTAAGACTCAAAATTATTACGCTTATTAGCCATGCTATTATTTTCACGTAAGGCTTGTTTACAAACGGTCCCATTTTCTTTTTATCACCTGTGAACATTACCAGCGGCACGACTGCAAAACTCAGCTGCATAGATAAAATCACCTGACTTAATATCAGCAGACTTGTAGTCCCCTTCTCTCCATATAATATCGTAACAATAAGCGCCGGCACAATTGCTATCAACCTTGTTATCAGCCTTCTCAGCCATGGCTTCAATCTTATATTTAAAAAACCTTCCATTACTATCTGTCCTGCAAGAGTTCCTGTTATAGTTGAGTTCTGTCCTGAAGCAAGCAGAGCTATTGCGAAGAACGTACTCGCAAGTCCTGCACCGAGCAGCGGAGTTAATAACTGATACGCATCGGTAATATCTGCTACATCATGATGTCCCGTTGTATGAAAGCTCGCAGCCGATACAATTAAAATTGCAGCGTTTATAAAAAACGCAAGCAGCAATGAAACAGTCGAATCAATCGTCGCAAACTTCACAGCCATTTTTTTCCCGGGAACATTTTTTTCAAAATTTCTTGTCTGAACTATACTTGAGTGCAGATACAAATTATGCGGCATTACCGTTGCCCCTAAAATTCCGATTGCTATATAAAGCATATCCGGATTGAAAACAATTTTTGTAGTCGGAAGCAAACCCGCAAGCATGGGGAAAATATCAGGCTTTGATACAATTATTTCATACCCGAAACAAAAAAGTATAATTATTATTAATGCGCCTACAATACTTTCAATGTAACGGAATCCTTTATACTGAAAGAATAAAATCAGAAGAACATCGGCTGCAGTGAGCATAACTCCGATTGTAAGAGGAATTCCAAAAAGCAAATTCAAAGCAATTGCCGAGCCTATAACTTCCGCAAGGTCACATGCAGCAATTGCAACTTCACACAGTATCCATAGAACAAATGCAGCAGGTTTTGAATAATGGTCTCTGCATGCCTGAGCTAAGTCCCTGCCTGTTACAATACCCAGCTTCAAAGCAAGGTGCTGCAAAAAAATTGCAAAAAGATTTGATATTAAAATTACGGAAAGAAGAGTGTAGCCAAACTGCGCGCCGCCTGCAATATCAGTTGCCCAGTTGCCGGGATCCATATAGCCGACGGCTACCATTAATCCGGGACCTGCAAACGCAAGCAGCTTTTTCCAGAACGAACCTTTTCCGGGAACGCTAATAGTCCCGAATACTTCAGGAAGAGAATGGGTTATCCTCTCTCTTCTCCATCCGGTTTCTTTACGAACCTCTAATGTATTTTCAATATCTACGTCCTTGCCCATTTACAAAATTGTTTATTTATTTTTTTAATTTAATACGATTGATATTCCTGAACCAATAAAGAAGTTATTTGATTCTTCAGATAATCCCAATCCTCCGTAAACATCAATCACAATATTTTTTTTCACTAAATATGTAAGTCCTGCATCTAAATTTTGGTCAGAGACACCGCCGGACTTGGGAATGTTTCCAAAAATCTCCGCAAATGAACCAAGCTTAGGTGTAATTGAATAACCTAAAGATGCAGAATATGAGAAATCTTTATCTTCAAGGTCATCGCTCCACGCAACTCCGAGATTATATCCAACACTTAATTTATTATTTATTTCATTTGTAAATGCCAGAGTAAGCTCAGGAACAAAATATTTAACCTGTTTATCCTCATCTCCGATTTTAGGCAGTTTGACAGTTCCAATCACTCCAAAATCCGGGATGATTCCTTCTCCTTTTGATATAAATACTTTGGCTCCAATAGTTGGTGGGTTTAGGCTTAATGAACCGCTATTTCCGAATTCTACATTATTATCGCTGCTAAGAGTCTGGCGGTCAAAATCAAAACCCAATCTTAATTCGACATTTTTCAAAAGCCCATATCTAAAAAGAGTTGTAGGAGCGGTAAGAGTTTTAATTCTTAAATTTAAATTGTAGGAAGTATCTAAACCATAAACAGAAATATTATCAAATTTATGTAAAGAATATTCTATACCCGTCTCAATTTGAAATTTACCTTTATCTAAAGTATTCGGTGAATCCGTTTTATCAGGTCTGTCAGATTCTATATCCTGCGCAAATAAAATTACAGGTGTTAAAAAAAACAATGCTAAGAATAATAATTTTATTGGGGTCATTTATTTTTTAATGTTTATTGTGATACAAAAATACAATTAGAAAGTTTTTCACTAAGAAAAAGTTTTAAAGTTTTATTCTGAATCTGAATTGAGTTATCGAAGTTTATTTTTTCAAGGACTTTTATTTTATCGTTAAGCTTAAGTCCTATCTTAGATAAGTAAGCAAGTATTTCAGAATTTTCATCTGAAACTCTTTTCACAGTATAAGATATACCCGGCTCTGCCTTTGATAACTGAAAATCATTACATACATCTATGTTTCCGTTTATATCGGGTATAGGTTCTCCATGAGGATCGAACTTAGGAAAATTCATAAACTGCTCAAGGTTTTTTATGAGCTCATCAGAGGAAGAATGTTCAAGCCGTTCGGCTTCCGCATGGACTTTATCCCACGGGTATTTTAAATGTTTTACTAAAAAAACTTCCCAAAGCCTGTGTTTGCGGATCAAGTTAACGGCAATTTTTTCACCTTTGCCCGTAAGTTCAAACCCCTTATATGGTGTATTAGAAATATAACCTGATTTTGAAAGCTTTGATATCATTTCACTTACTGCCGCTGAGCTGATATTCAGTTTTTCTGCAAGCAGCGAAGTTGTAACTTTGCCCGTAACAGCTTTGATTGAATAAATATTTTTTAAATAATCCTCTATGCTTTTATTTTCCATTATTTAAATAATCTTACAAATAAAATTAAGCATACCTAACTTTAAATTCAAGGATAATTTATTTTGAGAAAAGTATGTCACATTTATAACAAAAAATCAAATCTTCTGACTGATTTTTAGTTCGATTTTTGATAGTTTTGTGACTATCTTATTTAATATCGTATGGTGAGAACATTTTTATTATTAATCAGCATTTTATGTGCTGTTGGCGATGCATATTCTCAGTACAAGATTAAAGAAACTTTCGAAACGGCAGTTTATCCCCCTACAGGATGGACAGAAAATGATGCAAGTGATATCATTTCAAGAAGCACGAGCGCAAGCGGATTTGGTTTTGGTACGGGAAGCATCAAAGCGGATTTTTTTAACGTTACAAGCGGCACTTCTACTCTAACTACTCAAAGCTTCAGTAACTTATCAGGCAACGACACTCTGGTGTTCGATTACGCCTATGCACCTTACACAGGCTATAGCCCGGATTCTTTATATATCAGAATTTCAACTGATAACGGCGCAACTTTCAATGTTACCTTAGGTGCGTATTTATTAAGTAATATTGCAACAGCCACTGCAACGGATTTTGAATTTACTCCGGGTGCGGGCCAATGGGCGACCATTAAATTAAAACTGGATGCAGCTGTTACAGGCAATACATCGCTGGTTCAATTCGGTTTTGTATCTAATTACGGCAATTCATTATTTATAGATAATATTACTTTAGGCAATACTCCTACTGTGGATATTCAGGCGCTCTCAATTGAAAACAGAGGCACTCAATATTTTACATCAAGCAATATTTCTCCTTACGGAAAATACAGAAACAACGGAACTACACTTGCAACAGTAAATGTAACGCGGACAATTTCACCCGGCGGATATTCCAGCACTTTATCAATGACTCATGTTACACCGGGAGAAATAAGAACCGGAATATTTGACCCGTTCTCTTTCAGTCCCGGAAATACTTACACTGTAAGAGATTCAGTTTATTTTAGCGGAGACGGCGATGCATCAAATGATACTTTATCAGGAACATTCATTCCAAAAGTTGCTAACACAGTTTTATTGTACTGGAATGATGCGGCAAGTAAAGATTCGCTTGTAACACATCTCAATGCAGGAGGATATTCAGGGGTTTATGATGTTATTTCAATGAGCGAATATGCAGGTTCATTACTCGCATGGAGGTCAGTGTTTGCATTATTCGGAACAGGCACAAGCTGGAACGATGCGATAAGGGATTCACTTAAATCATTCCTTGATAATTCAGTAGCTGAAAGCCAGAAGACACTTGCAGTATTCGGCAATGATTTGGCATTGGTAAATGACCCGATTTACAACAACTCGGCAAGCATATCAGATACAACATTCTTAAGACAATATTTACATGCTCAGTATATAGGTGATAACTGGCTGACCTCTGTTCCATTGGCAGCATCAGTTTTAAAAGGAACCGGCAGTTTACTTCCGATTGCATCTTCAGTTATAACTGATGCTTCACCTGATTTCGTTAAACCCGTAAATAACGGCGTGGCTGGATTAGTACCATTCACTGAAGACGGCAACGGCGATACGGCAACAACTGTTATTTACGACGGCACTACATATAACTCTTTGTTCTGTACAAATCTTTATTCTAAATTTTCTACGAATACCAATATGGTATTCACAACAATATCACAATGGGTATTCGATAGCAGCGGAGTCCTTCCGGTAGAACTTGCAAATTTCTCCTATGATGTTGAGCAGAACAATGTTAATCTAAAATGGATGACGGTCTCTGAAAATAATAACTCAGGTTTTGATATTGAAAGAAAACTTGGGAATAGCTCATGGCAGAGAATCAGCTTTGTAAGAGGTAATTCAACTTCTAATACTCAGCATTCTTATTCCTATACGGACAATATTACCAATGCAGGTGTTTATAATTACAGACTGAAGCAGATAGATTTTAACGGAAATTATAAATATTACAATCTGAATTCAGAAGTAAATATAGGTGCTCCGAAAAAATTTACTTTGAAGCAGAATTATCCGAATCCTTTTAATCCTTCGACGAATATTGAATACGAACTTCCCGATAATGCAAAAGTAATGATAAATATTTATGATGTAACAGGAAGACTTGCAGGTACGCTTGTAAATGATGTACAAAACGCGGGATATTACAAAGTACAGTTTGATGCAGGCAAAATGAATCTTGCAAGCGGACTTTATATTTATCAGATAGTAACAGAAAGCCCGGGCGCAAGAAATGTTAAAAGCTTAAAAATGCTGCTTATAAAATAATAGGGTAATATTCATAAATTATATAATTGTTCTTAAAAATTAAAAGCCTTAGTTTTCGTGACTAAGGCTTTTTTTATTTATTTCAATATCCCGAAAAACAAATTTTGAAAATTTTATTAGTAGAAGATCAGTTCATTAACCAGAAGTTAATGAAAAATGTTTTAGAAAAGGGCGGCTACGAAGTAACTGCAGCAAGCGACGGCGAAACTGCTTTAAAATTATTAGGCGAAACTAAATTCGATATTATTTTGATGGATATTCAGATGCCCGAGCTTAACGGATATGAAGTAGCAAAACGTTTCAGGGAAATGGAAAAAGAAAGCGGCACTCACACACCTATTTTAGCAATGACTGCAAATTCATTGGCAGGCGACAGGGAGAAATCTCTGGATTCCGGAATGGATGATTATATAGCAAAGCCCCTGAACATGGTTGAAATCAACGCACGAATAGAGGCTTTGATCAAAGGTAATAAATAAAATTATTTAGCAAGCTCAGTATTAATAGCCGAAACCAACTCTTCAGAATCCGGCGTTACTTTACTTTTATATCTTCCTACAATATTTCCGTTTTTATCAATTAAAAATTTCTCGAAATTCCATGCAACATCACCTGAAAAAGGAGCGTTGTTTATTAATCTGTTATACAAAGGATTTCTGTCGTCTCCAAGAACTTTTATCTTATCAAAAAGAGGAAATGTAACATTAAACTTTGAAGAACAAAATTGCCTTATCTCCTCATTGGTACCCGGTTCCTGCTCACCGAAATCATTGCACGGAAATCCTAAAATTACAAAGCCCTTATCTTTATTTGTTTCGTAGAGCTTTTCAAGTGCATCGTATTGTTTTGTATAGCCGCAGTGAGATGCAACGTTGACAATTAAGAGAACCTTGCCCTGATAATCAGAAAGCTTCACGTCCTTGCCGTCCATATCTTTTACAGAAATATCGTAGATGTTTTTGTTTTCCATTTTTGCTTGATTTACAGATTGAGATGATTGTGTTGTTGTCTGAGTTGATTTTGTTTTGTCATTGCCTGCGCTGTTTGTCTGCGCCTTGCAAGAGCAAAATACAATTAAGACTGATAATAAAAAAGAAAATTTCATAGTAAGATTTTAATTGGATGAATTATATTTTAAAACATATCGGATTTTTAAAAGTTCATTAATTTTCCTTGAGCAGCTTGGGGATTCCCTTAAACTCTCCTTCCGACTTCGCTACAACAACGCAGCAAACGGAATCGGCAACAACGTTAGTAACTGCGCGCGACATATTAAGCAGCCGGTCTATTCCTAAAATTAATGCAACTCCTTCTATCGGAAGCCCTGCTGCTTTAAGCACAACAACCAGCATTATAAGTCCCGCGCCTGCTACCGGAGCAGTAGCCGCTCCCGTAATAAGCGAAGCAACAAATATCGTAAGCATCATAGGTATTGATAGCTCAAAACCATACACCTGCGCAATGAAGATTGCTGATATTGCCTGGTAAAGCGCAGTGCCGTCTTTGTTTATTGTTGTTCCAAGAGGAAGAATGAAGGATACAATTTTGTTAGGGATTTTCAAAACGTTCTCGCACACATCAAGATTTATCGGCATCGTAGCCGATGAAGAGCTTGTTGTAAAAGCAACTGCCATAACCTGTCTCTGAGTTTTGAAGAAATCAATTACGTTCGCTCCGGAAAATAATTTTAACAGAACAGGATAAATTACAAAAGTTGAAATCAACAGCGCAACTATTACTGTAAAGAAATAATAAATGAGTGTTTGTAGAATTGAAAATCCGAACTCAGATACTGTGGAAGATATCAAAGCAAAGACTGCAATCGGAGCAAATTTTATAACTGCCTCAACCATTTTTATCATTGCCTGAGAAATGCCGTCGAAAAAATCAATTACCTTTTTTGATTTATCTTTTGGTATGAATGACAGAAATAATCCTGTAAGAATTGCAAATAAAACTATTTGAAGAAAATCTCCTTCTACTAATCCCTTGAAAGGATTTTTCGGAACAATCTCAACAAAAAAATTTATTAAATCAAACTTGTAATTAGTTGTGCTCACCGCTTCATCTTTGAATGCATCAAGCAGCCTTGCTTTTGCATCGGGAGTTATGTGCGAACCAGGATTTACCAATACTGCCAAAACCATTGATGAAGTTATCGTTAGAACAGCTGTCAGCAAATAAAATCCTAACGTCTTCCCTCCTATGGATAGCACATTTTTCAAATCATGAAGTGAAGCCGCGCCGACAATCAATGATGCAAGTACAAGCGGTACTGCAATCATATTTAGCAAGCGGATAAAAATCTCTCCGATTGGTTTTATATCGGACGCAATTGAGGATTCCCTCTCTAATGATTTTATATTTTCAAAAAAAGCAGAGTTATTATCGGGATATGTTATCTTTAATTTTAACTGTGTAAGTTTTTCAGATTTTTTGTAGGTATCAAAAAATCTTATTATAGATAGCTGCGATTGCCCATTGAAAGATTTCAATACAGAATCTTTCTGCAAAAAAGAAACATCACTCCAGTCTTTAATAGTGTTTACACCCGTCAGAGAAATTATTTTTAATTCATTGGTTTTAACTCCGAATAAATATCCGAAGATAATTCCAAGTATTAATCCTATTAAAATCTGTATGTGAAGTTTAGGCAGCTTCATTAATTATTATGCTTCCTTAAGATTAAGCTTTCCAAGCTCGCCTTCGCTGCTTGCAATTACAACGCATGCAAGAGAGTCAGCTAAAACATTCGGAATAGTTCTGCACATATCAAGCAATCTATCTACACCAATAATCAGAGCAATTCCTTCTTCAGGAATTCCGACTGAACGCAGAACAATAATAAGCATAATAAGTCCCACTCCCGGAACAGGTGCAGTACCAACTGCCGCTAAAGAAGCAGTCAACACTATTGTAAGCTGCTGGGAGAGATTCAAATCAAAACCATATACTTGCGCAATGAACATTGCCGCAACTGCCTGATAAAGAGCAGTGCCGTCCATGTTTACAGTTGTTCCAAGCGGTAAAACAAAACTCGCAATTCTGTTCGGCACACCAAGCCGTTTCTCACAGACATCCATTGTAACGGGAAGTGTTGCAGCAGAAGAGCTTGTTGAAAATGCAACTGCAAGCACCTGCTTCTGCACAACAAAAAAATCTTTTATTTTTATCTTTGTAAATATTTTCAGGAGTAACGGATACTCAACAAATGTAAGTACTGCAAGTCCTGCAATCACTGTAAGTGAATACCACAACAAAGTTTTTATTATACTGAAACCAAACTCAGCTACAGTTGCAGCTATCAAAGTAAACACAGCGTAAGGAGCGAGGTACATAACTTTTTCAACAAGCAAAATCATAGCTTCACTTATTCCTTCAAAGAAGGAAATCACCGCTGTTGATCTGTCTTTTGGTATCTGTGTTAAAAATATTCCTGTAAGAATTGCGAAGAAAACTATCTGTAAAAAATCGCCATCAGCTATTGCCTTGAAAGGATTTTTAGGAACAATGTTCACTAAAAAATCTACAATATTAAGCGAGATGTTCTGTTCTATTTTTGTTTTTGCATCATCCTGATACGTATCAAGCAGCCGCTGCTTAGCATCGGGCGACATCATATGTCCCGGCTGAATTATATTGGCAAAAGTTAATCCTATTGCAATAGCCATAACTGCAGTCAGCGCATAAAAGCCTAATGTCTTCCCGCCGATTTTTGCAATGTGTTTTATATCAGAAAGCGATGCAGCACCGACAATCAATGATGCCAATACAAGAGGAACTGCAATCATGTTCAGGAGCCGGATAAAAATATCTCCGGCAGGCTTGAGCATTACCCCAATAGTTCTTACTTTACTTAGCTCAGTAATTGCTTCAAAAATTTGAGAATCTGTTTCGGACTTAACTACTTTGATTTTTAAATCTTTTTTAAGCGAAGGGTCTTTAATGCCATTGTAGAATTTCAGAATGACAAGCTGGTCATCATTATCGAAGGATTTTATTACGGAATCTTTTTTTAGGAACTGAAAGGATGTCCAGTCATTAACTTCAGTAGTTCCTGATTTGGATTTTATCTCAACCCGCTTCTGATCGATGTGAAAATACGAACCGAATAAAACTCCGAGGATTAAGCCGATTACTATCTGAGTATGCAGCTTAATTTTGAATTTCCGTTTTGCCATGAAACTATTTTTTGATTCCGAAAATAATATACTTTCTTATTTTTTGCAGAAGGAACAATAGTACAGAACTTACAAGACCTATTATTAAAATCGGAGGTAAATATTTCAGCTCAAGAAATTTTATTTCATAAAAATCGGTGATTGTTTTTATAACGACATTATCAAACTGGACAAATGAAAAGAACATAAAGAGCGCAATTAGTACAGCTCCATACATTATATAAAGAAATCTATTAGGTTCATCGCGAGTAAGTACAATACAAAGAAAATTTGTAATAGCAGTAATAATAATTATTACAATCATAACCATTTTAATCTGCTCATCATCTTCAAGTCCGTACAGATTTTGCATTATAAATTTACCCAGATATCCAACGCATACAATAACCAGTGAAGAAAGGATTACGAATGAAAATAAATCCGTTAAAAAGAATTTAGTTTTTTCAGTATTTACGTTTTTAAGTGTTATAAGAAATGAAGGAAGACCAATTGCAAAAATATTTAACAGAGCAATCCGTCTTGGTGTAATCGGGAATGAAAGCCCGAATACAAGGGACAAAAGAACTAAAAATATTACAAGCATATTCTTGGTGAGGAATAGCTTTGCAACTGAGCTTACGGAGTTTACAATTTTATTACCTTCAAGGAAAATATCAGGGAGCAAAGAAAATTTATTTTTAAGAAGAACTATATCGGCAATCTCTTTTGTAATTTTACTTCCCTCTTCCATTGCAATACCCATGTCTGATTCTTTAATAGCGGGCAGGTCGTTTACTCCGTCACCTATCATTGCAGTATAGATTTTCTTTTTCTTCAGCGCTTTGATGATATGTAATTTGTGCTCGGGTTTAAGTCTTGCAAAGATAGCTTTCTCCAGGACAATTTTGGTAAACTCTTCTTCGTCTGTATATTTCTCAAGCTCAGCACCTGTTATTAATTTATCGTCAGATATATCCCATCCTATTTCACGCGCAACTGCCTGCACTGATTCTGGTGCATCGCCTGAAAGAATTTTGAAAGTAATGCCATTCTTGAGGAACAAATTAATTGCATCCATTACATCGGTTCTTATCTGATCAGATATAGAAACAATTGCGTAAGGAGTAATTTCAATAATGTTTAAATCTGATTTTATCTCATCGAGATTCTTTATGTTATGAATTTCTCCGAACAAAAGATTGCGGTATATCTTTAAATTTTTCTCGGCAAAAGCATCACTAAAGAATTTCTTATTATCTGTACTTAGTTTCTCGCTGAGAATATCAAAACCACCGAGTACAAAAACTCTGTTGTTTCCGTTTAGTTCTACTTCAAGAAAACTTTTTTTTGTTTCCGAGCTAAAAGGAATTTCATCAACAAACTTTGCTTCGGGATAGCTGAAGAAAACATCGATAGCTCTAAGCGTAGCGTTTTTATCGGATGAATGTAAAGCGTAAGTCCCAAGTAATTTTTTAATCTCTTCTTCGTCTGAACCTTCAGCAAGTGTAATTCTGTTCACGGAAAGTTTATTCTGTGTGAGCGTTCCTGTTTTATCCATGCAGACAATCTGCACATTGGAGAACGATTCAATTGCATTAAGCTTTTGAATGATTGCGCCTATTTTACTAATGCGGTAAACTCCGAGAGCAAACGAAACAGATGCGAGAAGGACAAGTCCCTGCGGAACGAGCGACATTACAATTGTAGAAATTCTTCTTATGAAATCAATATCTTCAGAGACCATTCTATCCCAATGAATAGATAACTCAATTGCGACTAGCACCAATGCAATTGCGAATAAAACCTGAACTATTATATTTATTTGTTTTTGAAGAGGAGTAAGTACAAACTTAAACTTCTTAGCCATTCCGGTTATACTCATTGCATAACTTTCATCACCGACTTTTTCAGCTCTGTAAATTCCGTTACCTGCTATACAAAAGCTGCCTGATAAGACTTCATCGTCTTCTTTTTTGTTAATAGGAAGGGATTCTCCTGTGAGAAGTGATTCATCTATTTCGATGTGATTTGATTCAACCATCTTACCGTCAACAATTACCTGGTCACCACGTTCCATTAATATCAAATCATCTTTTACAACGTTTTCCTGCTGAATAACTTCATTCTTTCCGTCACGAATTACCGTAACATCTTTTACAAGAAGAAGATTTACTTTATCAAGAGCACGCTTTGCTTTTATTTCCTGAATGATTGCGATGAGAAGATTAAGAATTGCGGCAGTAGAAACGCCGACAGTATCTTTTATAAGTTCGATGTTTCCGGTACGTATATAATAGATAAACAGAAAAACCACTACGGAAAATATAATTAAATTGAAAACCGAAAAAATGTTTTCAATAAATATTTCACTTACGGTTTTAGTTTTTTGTCTGGAGGATTTATTGACAAGACCTTTTGTTATTCTATCCTGAACTTCTGCATTCGTTAATCCGGTATAATTCAAATTTCCAGGGTTTAGTTAATTCAATGATTTCATTTATGATTTATGCATGCTTTTACAAACTCTCTGAATATTGGATGAGGAATAACAACACGTGATTTTAATTCAGGGTGAAACTGGCATCCGATAAAAAACGGATGTACTTTATGAGATAGCTCAATCATCTCGACAAGCTTGCCGTCAGGGGAAACACCGGAGAAAATCAATCCTTTCTCAGCCAGGACACTTTTAAATTCATTGTTAACTTCATATCTGTGTCTATGTCTTTCGTTGATGAATTCTTTACCGTAAACTTTATTTGCAAGTGTGTTTTTTTCAATGATACACGGATAAGAACCTAAACGCATAGAGCCGCCTTTTTGAGTAACGGTCTTTTGGTTTTCCATGATATCAATAACGTTGTATTTCACTTTTTTGAACTCAGCCGAGTTAGCATTTTTCAATCCTGCAACATTGCGTGCAAACTCAACAACTGCGCATTGAAGTCCCAGACAAATTCCGAAAAAAGGAATTTTATTCTCACGTACATATTGAATCGTTTTTATCTTTCCTTCAATTCCCCTGTCACCGAAGCCCGGGCACACAAGCAGACCTTTAACTCCATCAAAAATATTTTTTGTATTCTTCGGATTTTTTTCAATCTCCTCTGCATCTATCCATTTCAGGTTTACTTTTACTTCATTGTAAGCGCCTGCATGAATGAATGATTCAAGAATACTTTTGTATGCATCAGGCACCTGATTATATTTTCCGCAGATACCAATAGTGACTTCTTTCTGGGGAGTAATAATTTTATCGACAACTTTTTTCCATTCAGTAAGATTCGGCTTTCCGCATTTCAGTTTTAATTTTTTAATTACAACTTCATCAAGTTTTTCACCTTTTAAATTTAACGGAACTTCATAAATTGATTTTGCATCCAATGCCTGTAAAACCGAATCTGTATCAATGTTACAGAATAATCCAATCTTTGCTTTTACTTCTTTAGATATTGCCTGCTCGCTGCGGCACAGAAGAATATCAGGCTGTACTCCGATTTCAAGTAAAGTTTTTACCGAGTGCTGAGTAGGTTTTGTTTTTATTTCCCCCGCTGAACGGATGTAAGGAATCAATGTAAGATGAATACACAGCGAATTATTTTTCCCGCGCTCATGCATGAACTGACGCATAGCTTCGAGGAATGGCAATGATTCAATATCACCAACAGTGCCACCGATTTCAGTAATAACTACATCATACTCACCTGACTTCGAAGTTAATGCAAATCTTCTTTTAATTTCATCCGTTATGTGGGGAATAACCTGAACTGTCGCGCCAAGATAATCGCCTCGTCTTTCCTTTGTAATTACTTCATTATAAACCTGCCCTGTTGTAGTGTTATTTGTCTTGTGCATATTTTCATCCAGGAATCTTTCATAGTGGCCGAGATCTAAATCAGTTTCTGCGCCGTCTTCGGTAACAAAAACTTCTCCGTGCTGTAACGGAGACATAGTGCCGGGGTCAACATTTATATATGGATCAAATTTTTGAATCGTAACTCTTAGTCCGCGTGACTTTAATAAAAGTCCGAGTGATGCTGATGCAATGCCTTTGCCGAGTGACGATACAACTCCGCCTGTGAGGAATATATATTTTGGTTGTTTCAAATGATTATTAATTTGTGTAACTATTTATAAAATTTTGTAAATCCGAGGGAGTATCGATAGAGAGCGATTCTCTATCGGTAATTACTACTTTTATTTTTTCACCGTTATCCAGAAATCTTAGCTGTTCAAGCTTCTCAAGTTTTTCAAGCTTAGACGGCTTTAGATTCTTAAGATTCATCAGAAATTTTCTTGTGTAAACATATAAGCCGATGTGTTTATAAAAATCGTATATCTTTACGTTGTTGATGTGGTCCCTGTCAAACGGAATATTATTCCTTGAGAAATACAATGCGAATTTATTTTTATCGAAGACTACTTTTACTTTGTTCTCATCCTTTAAATCATAGCCGTTCTCAATTCTTATTGCCAGTGTTGAAATATTTATCTTCTTATCTTTTAATAACGGTTTAATTGCTTTATCGATATCTTTTGGATTTATTCCGGGCTCGTCACCCTGCACGTTTACAACTATATCACAGTTTATTTTTTTTACAGCTTCGCAAATCCTGTCAGTCCCTGATTCATGCTCCTTTGAAGTCATCACAACTTTTCCGCCGAAGTTCTTCACCGCATTAAAAATCCTCTCGTCATCTGTTGCTACCAAAACCTTATAAACTAATTTAGATTCCATAACCCGCTCATAAACGTGCTGAATCATCGGCTTGCCATGGATATTTACTAGCGGCTTACCGGGGAATCGTGTTGAATCATATCTTGCAGGAATGACTGCGAGAATCTTCATTTATTTTTCTATAACTTTCGGGACTTTGAAAAATTTCTGTGTCTTTGCAGGAGCATTTTTTAGTGCTTCTTCAGTTGTAAGCCATACTTTTACTTCATCTTCACGCATCACGTTCTCAGTCTCGTTAATATTTTCAAGCGGTTCAACATCATTTAAATCAAGTTCGTTCAGCTGTTCTATATAACCAAGTACCTGATTCATATCTTTCTGAAGCTTTACTTTCTCTTCATCTGAAAATTTCAGCTTTGCAAGCTGTGCTATCTTTTCTACTTCCGGAATTGTAACTGACATAATTATTGGTTTGGTAAATTGCTTTGTATTGTTGCTTTTATTTCCTGTAAAAATCCTTTGTCTTTTTTGTATTCAATCGGCTTATTGAAAATTACTTTTACATTTCCGCCGTTGATGTGAAGCTTTCCTTTCGATAAGATCTTATATGAATCTATTATTGTCCCTGTAATAATTTTCGCATCTGAACCTTCTGCAAGAATAAACGTTCCTCTTTTAAACTCGCCGAGCTCCCCGTCCTCGCTTCTTGTTCCTTCGGGAAAAATTACTAAACATATTCCATGTGCTAATCTTCTTGCTGCTTCTTTTAAAGTTCTCATTGCAGCTCTCGGATCATCTCTGTCAATCGGAATATAACCTGATAAATACATAGCCCATCCGAAAATCGGAACCTGCGTTAAAGATTTTTTATATATAAATCTTATATTTGCAGGAGCTGCCTGCATCAGAATAGGAATATCAAACATACTCTGATGGTTTGTAATAAAAATATAGCTTTCCTTCTTATCAATGAACTCTTTTCCTACAACTGTTAATTTTACCCCGGCAATTGCCAATGTAATTTTTGAAAAAGCGCGGGTCAGCACATAAGTAATTTTCCCTCTGTAATCAAAAGGATAAGAAACAATTGTTAAAGCGGCAATAGTAAGGCCGAAAAATGCAATAAGGAAAACTTTTAAGTAGGACATTTTGTAAAAATACCTAATAAGTGAAAAACTTAAAAGAGAAAAGGCGGCTTCGAAAGATTCAAAACCGCCTTTTCAAAAGAACTATTTAACTCATAATTATTTTATTAACAGCATTTTCTTTGTCTCTGCAAATCCTTCAGATTCAATCTTATAATAATAAACTCCCGATGCTAAAGAAGCTGCATTGAAGCTTACTTCATATGAACCTACTGTCTGATTATTATTTACCAGATCAGCTACAACTTTACCTGTCATATCATAAACTTTCAGACTTACAAATCCACTCTTCGCAATCGCATACTGAATTTTTGTTGATGGATTGAAAGGGTTCGGATAATTTTGTTTCAGATTATATTTTGCAGCAACTTCACTTATTTGGTTTACACCAACAAGTGTGCTGTAATTTGTAAGTTTAATATCATCAACATACCATCCGTCTGCAACAGTTCCTCCGTCAGCTGTCAATCTGAATCTGATTTTCAGATTAGAAGACCCGCCTGCATAAGCTGTTATATCCAATGAAACCTGTGTCCATGTAGATAACGTTCCGTTATATGAAGCAGCAGTCTGCCAGGTTGTTCCGTTATCACTGGAAACTTCAACATTACAATAATCATAACCTGCTTCGGTGGCATATCTGTGCCAGAAGTTTAAGAACACCACAGGATATGATGCAATATTAATTGAAGTAGCCAAGGTCATGGAATTATCAGCATTGTTCTGATAATTACCTGTCGGACTATCTGTAAACGAATGCGTTGGTGTATGTGATTGCAATGTTGTCTGCGCCCATGTTCCGTTTGTAGTCCATTTTGAAAATGTCTGCTCAGCGCTATCTGCAAATGTTACGGTACCTGTACCAAGGTTCACAAATACATTTTTTGAATATACTGTAGTATCATTTTGTTTAATTTTAACTGTTGTAGGAATAGCGTAATTGTTCGGCGCTCCCGCTGAAACTGTAAAATTAAATGTAACACTATCTGCAGTGAAAGATGGTATCGAAGCTCGGGTAATAGATGTAGTAGGAATAGTTATATAGCTGCTTGGCGAAGTAAATTCAACCTTCACATTGCTTGCTGCAGCAAGACCTTTATTCTTGAAATTTATCTTTATATTTCCGGCTTCGCCTTGTGTATATGGAGTACTTTTATTTAATGTTGTTGAGTTTGCTAAAACATAAGCACCGGCAATTAAGGACATGTATTTATCTGATTCCAGCATACCTTGAGCTAAAGGAATGATTTCTGCCTGTGTAGGCCAGAAACCTGTTAGTCCTGTTTCAGGAGTGACTGCTATAACAGGCGCATTAGCATGAGCTGAATCATTATAGTACCAGTCATCTGCTCCTCCTCTTACCTTATATCCTACTGTCTGAGAAGCAAAACCTGTTGTGTAATTATTTGTTGCCTTCATATCGGCAAGATACTCATTGAATTTAGCATCGTCAGGTGTCGGTGAAGGGTCACTCCATGCCCATGGTTTAATTAGATAATTTCCGTAAGTGTGCGCTCCGAAAACAGTTTTGAAATTTCTTGAATTAAAGAACGCAAGAACATTTTGTGTTTCTTTTTCCGAGAACGGATACTTACCTCTGTAAGTACCGCTTCCACCGTTACATGAATCGGTGCTTGAACCGGCATTTGTTGAATTCCAGTATTGATATATTCCGTAATTTCTGTTCGGGTCAACCGGTCCGCAATTTCCGGATGAAACGTGTCTGTTAGCTCTCCACATTCCTCCGCCGTTCGGATTAGTTGTCTGATTATAAACATAGCCATCAACATTATATATCGGTAAGAAATAAAGTTCTCTGGTATTTAATATGTATGTAGCAATAGGGTCTATATTATAATTTTCAAGGAGCCAGTACATATAGTAAATCAAGTGCTGCATACTTTCCGGTTCACGCGCATGAATTACTGCATGATAAAATACTTCCGGTTTGCCCTGAACAACATTTGGATTGTTGGACATTCTTACTACCCATTGATTTCTGTTTTCATAGGTAGTACCAATTGAGAACTTTGCGGAAATTAAATTTGGATACTGAATTCTCATCGAATCCAGTTTGTTTACCATTTCATTGTAATTCAAAAATCCACCAAACGTACCATAAATTGAATGACTTACAGCAAAGTCCCTTTCGGATTGCACTAATGAAGCCTGAATCTGTGATTCAGTCATCTTAGGTTGATTATTGTAATATTCCATCCAGTCAGGAACTAATATTTCATAGGAGACTCCGGATAATTTCAACATATTTATTTCAGTTGCTGATAACCAGGCATCCCTATATTCTCCAACTTTACCTGTTGAGTGATCTAAAAACAGACCTGCATTTTGCATTCTATCGAAGTCAGCCGGTGTTCGGGCAAAAATTCTAATGTGAGAATATTTTTCCTGAACTTCAATCTGGTTTTCCGAAAATACTTTCGTTGATGCAAAGTAAGATAAAGCAAGTACTATAATAACTAGTAAATTTATAAAAAAATTTTTGCTTTTCATTTTAATTTTAGAAGGATTGTAAGTTTTTTATTTTGGTGAAGAATTAAGTTAGCGAATGTGTTATTTTTAATCAATCTATATATTTCATACAAATCTGACGTATAATTGCAGATTTTAACAACATTTATATCTTGTGGATATTAAATTTTTAAAAGGTGTCGGCGAAAAAAGAGCGGAAGCTTTTGAGAAGATCGGGATAACTAAAATCGAAGATTTCTTAAGCTTTATTCCGCGCGACTATATTGAAAAGATTGATATAAAAGATGTCTTCAAACACACAGGTAAAACTGTTCTGGTGAGCGGAGAAATTATTGATGTAAGACTTCCAAGAAAAAGCAGCCAGCCATTAACTGTACATTTAAAAGATATGACTGGCGCAACGGAAATCCCTATTTTCGGAGCTAGTGAATTCAGAAATAAGCAGTTCAGAATGAATGACAGATTCGTATTTGTTGGCAAAGTAAGTGATAAGTTTTTCTTCGGCAATAATAAGCTTGAGTACCGTGACCATCTGAAATTTGACCCGTATGATAAATACTTTAACGATTTTCTGAAGTTCAGATATATACCTGTTTACGAACTTTCAGGAGTGCTGAAGAAAACATTTATAAAACCTCTGCTTCTCTCTAAAATTGTTTTTAATGCTTTCAGAGAATTACTCAATCAGAATTTTAATTTAGTGGATGAAACGCTTCCGCCTGATATCTTAAAAGAGAATAATCTTGTATCCAAAAAAGATGCAATTCTCAGAATTAACTTCCCGCATAATATTGAGCAGGTTGAAATCGCAAGACAGAGGTTAGCATTTGAAGAAATATTTTTCCTTGAAATAGTTCTCGCTTTAAGAAAGAATAACCTTCACAACACAACAAAGGGAATAAAATTTGAAAAAGATTTTCATCCGGTTATTGAAGAGGTGAAAAAAGTATTAAGCTTCGAACTTACAGGCGCGCAGAAGAGAGTAATAAATGAGATTTACAAAGATATGAACTCAGAAAGAGTGATGAACAGACTTTTACAGGGAGACGTGGGCAGCGGAAAAACAATCGTGGCATTAATTGCGATAATGATTGCCGTCGATAACGGATTTCAGACAGCATTTATGTGCCCGACTGAAATATTGGCTGAACAGCATTATAAAACCATAACTGATTTTCTTACAAAAATTAACGAAGCACGCGAAGGAACAGATAAAGAAAAAATAAATGTCTCTATTTTAATCGGCGGACAAAAGAAAAAACTCAGAGGAGAAATTTTAGAGGATATTAAATCAGGAAAATCAAACATTGTTATAGGAACTCATGCGTTGTTCCAAGATAAAGTGGAGTTTAAAAATCTTGGATTTGTAGTAATTGATGAACAGCATAAGTTCGGAGTTATTCAGCGGGCAAGACTGAAACAAAAAGGAGAAAATCCCGATACACTCGTTATGACGGCGACACCAATTCCGAGAACTCTATCATTAACTTATTATGGGGATTTAGATGTTTCCGTAATTGATGAGTTACCTAAAGGAAGAATTCCTATTAAGACTGCCATCCGGTATGATGACGATAAACTGAAAGTTTTTGAATTTGTAAAAGAACAGATAAAAGAAGGAAGGCAGATCTATATAATTTATCCTATTATAGATGAATCTGAAAAGCTTGATTTAAAATCGGCAGAGGAAAATTTTAAGCTGCTGAAGGAAAGATATTTTACAGAGTACAGAGTAGATATGATTCACGGCAGAATGTTATGGTATGAAAAAGAAGAAGTAATGGAAAGATTTAAGAATAAGCAGAGCGATATACTGGTAGCTACGACTGTAATCGAAGTCGGTATAGATATTCCTAATGCATCGGTTATGATAATCGAAGAAGCGCAGAGGTTCGGATTATCGCAATTGCATCAATTGAGAGGAAGAGTAGGCAGAGGCGGGGAGCAATCTTATTGCATTCTGATTGCCCGTACAGAAAACAACAGTGATAACGAAGATTATATTAAGCGATTAAAAATAATGGAAGAGACAACGGACGGATTTAAAATCGCCGAAGCTGATATGGAAATCCGCGGACCTGGAGAGTTTTTCGGAATAAGACAGTCAGGGGTTTTAAACTTCTCATCTATGGATTTAAACAAAGATAAAGATATAGTCGTAAAAGCAAAGGACATTGCATTCAAAATTATAGAAGAAGACCCGCAGCTAAGAAAACCGGAACATGAAGTGATAAGAAATGCATTTGTAAACAACTACGAAGACGCTATTTATTTAATGAGTGTAGCATAATCAATTAACAATCCGCCATGGCGGAATAACAATTAGCGGTAGTAATGCGCAACTCATAATTCATAACTCATAACTCATAATTCATAATTCATAATTCATAACTAAAATGAAGAATTATCTTAAGGACGCTATTCCTACTCTCCCCTGCAAAAATATAAAAGATACAATTGAATATTATGAAAGCAAGTTGGGATTTGAAAAAAGCTGGTCACACGAAGATTTATACGGAGCAACATTCAATGGAAATGTGGAGATTCATTTACTCAAAAGAGACAAAGAATGGACTTCATCATATATTTATTTACCCGCTTCAAACGTTGATGAGTTATATGAGTTTTTGAAAGAGAATAATGTTGAAGTAATCACACCTCCGGTTGACAGATTTTACGGATTAAGAGAGTGCATTATAAAAGATCTTAATGGTCACTATTTAACTTTCTCCCATGAAATTATAGGCAGAGAGCCGAATGTTCCTAAAGAAAATTAGTTCTATAAACCTAACTCAATAATCATGAAAGATTATCTTAAAGGCGCAGCGCCTGCAATGCCCTGCAAAGACGTTACCGCTACAATTGAATTTTACAAAGAGAAATTAGGATTTGACAAAACATGGATACATCAGGATTTTTACGGTGGAGCATACAACGGCTCAGTTGAATTCCACTTCTTCAAAGCCCAGGGAGAATTTACTCCTTCCTACGTTTATACATTTGCAGATAACGTAGATGAGATATATGAATTCCTTAAAGGCAACGGCGTAGATATTCCAAATCCTCCTGCTGACCAGCCTTACAATATGCGTGACTTTATGGCAAAAGATAACAACGGCAACATGATTTCATTCGGGCAGGAGATTAAGAAGTAGTTTAAAGCAAAAGGCGCAGTCACCTGCGCCTTTCTTTTTTATTATTGGATTTTATATCTTCATTTCTCAATACTCAATACACACTACTCTATACTATCAATTACTTCTTTTCCATATTATCCAATACATCCATTACTTCTTTCACTGACTTCGCAGAGTCATGAAGTAATTTCATTTCAGCATCGTTCAGTTTCAGTTCAATGATTTTCTCAATACCGTTTGAACCAAGAATTGTAGGTACGCCTAAATAAATATCTTTCAATCCGTACTCGCCTGTTAACCATGCGCAAACAGGGAAAACTCTTCTTTGATTTCTAACGATTGCTTCAGCCATCTGTGCTGCTGCAGCACCGGGAGCATACCATGCAGATGTGCCGAGTAATTTTACTATTTCGCCGCCGCCGACCTTTGTTCTTTCAAGAATAGCATTAAGTTTATCTTCAGCAATAAGTTCTGTTACAGGAATACCGCTTACAGTTGTATATCTTGGAAGAGGAACCATTGTATCGCCGTGTCCTCCCATTAACATACCTTGTATGTCTTTAGGATTAACATTCAGTTCAGTTGCTAAGAAAGCTTTGTATCTTGCTGTATCTAAAATTCCTGCCATACCAAAAACTTTTGTTGATGGTAAGTTTGCATTTAAGTATGTGCAGTATGTCATTACGTCCAAAGGATTTGCAACAACTATAATCGATGTGTTCGGTGAATATTTTACAACGTTCTGTGTAACTGATTTTACTATATTAGCATTGGTAGCAATCAAATCATCTCTGCTCATTCCGGGTTTACGCGGAAGTCCTGATGTAATAACAACTACATCTGAGTTTGCAGTTCTTTCATAATCGTTGGTTACGCCTGTAATTCTTGTATCGTAATTATTTACAGGAGCAGTCTGCCACATATCTAATGCCTTGCCCTCGGCAAAATTTTCTTTAATATCGAGAAGGATAACTTCGTTGCATAGCTCTCTGTGAGCGATAACATCTGCGCATGTTGCGCCAACGTTTCCGGCGCCGATAACAGAAATTTTCATACTATATATAGGTTAAATTATTTGATTAATGTGATTGGTATAAAGCAAAAAAGGTTACTCTGCAAGACAGAATAACCTTTTGTAAAAATATAATCTTAGTAATAAATATTACTTTGCAGCTTCTGCCGGAATAACGTGAATGGTTTTCTTGCCTTTCTTGTCTGTGAATTTAACAAGACCGTCTTTCATAGCAAAAATTGTATAATCTCTGCCTAAGCCTGTGTTAAGTCCGGGAAGGAATTTTGTTCCTCTTTGTCTTATTAATATATTACCTGCAACGACTACTTCGCTGCCAAACTTTTTTACGCCTAATCTCTGGGCGTTTGAGTCTCTACCGTTCTTAGAACTTCCGAGTCCTTTTTTGTGAGCCATTACTTATTCTCCTGTAAAAAATTAGATTAAAAATTCAGCTTTATATTAAGCTATTTTGTCGATCGAAATCTGTGTGTACTGCTGTCTGTGTCCTCTTAAAACTTTGTAACCTTTTCTTCTTTTCTTTTTGAAGACGATTACTTTTTCATCTTTAACGTGAGCAAGAACTGTAGCTTCAACTGATTTGTTAAGCTTCGGTGCTCCGATATCAAATGTGCTGTCATCTGCTGAGAACATTATTACGTTATCAAGCGTTACTTTTGCGCCGATTTCATCATTGAAACGCGGGACATACAATTTTTGCCCTTCAGAAACTCTGTACTGGCTGCCTTTAATATTTACTATTGCGAACATAATTAATGATTTTATGAGAATTGTAAAGATAGCAATTTTAGAGGATAAATAAAAGAGATTTTTCAATTCTGAATTCAGAATTACGAATGATGAATTTAAAAAGTCGTATTATTGTCGCATTCTGCAATTTCGGTTCATTTTTGAACAATTTTATCTTCCTCTCGTTTGAGGCGGAACTTGTCCCGCCAAAGGAGGGAGCTTCGCAACGTAAAAAGTCGCATTATTGTCGCATTCTGCAATTTTAGCCTATTTACGTATAATCAGCTTTAAGTAAATTTTTTGAAATGACGGATTTTTGACGGATTTTCCCAATTTCAGATTTTATATGTAAGATTTCAGATTTGTAAAAGTCTATAATCCCCTCTTTGTGATGCTTTAGCTTCGCTACGTAAAGTTACATTATTGTTGCATTTTTTGTTTTTAACAGGATTTCTGAGCGAAGCTCAGTCCTGTCTTTAGCGGGATTGACGGATTCTTTGATTCCAGTCTATTTTTATCATTTCATTAATACTCATGGATTTTCTAAAAGTAACATTATTGTCACATTTTTATTTTAAAAATCAAAAGACCTGATTCCGCATAAGCGTTACCAGGTCTGCTTTATAAATATACTAAATTATTATTTTATTTAAAAATTTCTCCCACCTATTAGCAGGCAGAATCCCCCGCGGCGGATTATTTATTCTTATATATAGTGAGCAATTGCTTGACAATCCTCGGCGATGTTTTTCCGTCCCAGAATTTTGGAATTCCGCCCTTCTTCCATTTACCGGAAAACAGCTTTTGAAAATAAGGTTTGAATTTATACGTATCAATTCCTGCAAGAATGTTCGTGCCTTCAGTTACTGTTTCGGGACGTTCTGTATTTTTTCTCAGAGTAACGCAGGGGATTTTCATAACTGTTGTCTCTTCCTGTATTCCGCCTGAATCTGTTATCACTGCAAAAGAATTTTTCACAAGATAAATAAACTCTAGATAGCTGAGCGGATCGGTAATAATAAACTTATCAGATAACTTTATCTGCTTAAGATTTTTCTGTGTTCTCGGATGAACAGGGAAAACTATCTTGTAGTCTTTGGAAGTTTCTTCAAGAGTCTTCAAAAGCATCTTTAAATTATCTGCATCGTCAACATTAGAAGGTCTGTGCAAAGTCACGACTAAATATTTCTTTGGCTTTAATTTATACTCGTCAAAAAAAACAGGCTTCTTTAATTTGCTTAAATTTGCTTTAAGAGTATCTATCATCGTATTGCCGACAAAGAATAATTTCTTATCGCTGTGTCCTTCTTTTCTTAAATTTTTATTGGCAAGCTCAGATGTTGTAAAAAAATAATCTGCAATTGAATCCGTTACCAGTCTGTTTATTTCTTCAGGCATTTCCATATCACGTGAGCGTATTCCGCCTTCTACGTGAGCAACATCTATATTTAATTTTTTTGCGGAGATACTGCATGCCATTGTGGAATTTACATCACCAACAACCAGCACTATATCAGGTCTGTTTGCCATCAGTTCTTTTTCAAACTTCACCATAATATTCGCCGTCTGCTCTGCGTGGGAGCCGGACCCGACTCCTAAATTAACGTCGGGCTCGGGAATATTAAGCTGTTTAAAAAAACTGTGTGATAGTTTCTCGTCGTAATGCTGTCCTGTATGAACTAAACGGAATGTAATTTTTTTGCCAAGCTTTTGAATTCTTTTAATCTCGTGAATAATCGGAGCTATCTTCATGAAGTTCGGGCGGGCTCCTGCTACTAAAGTTACTTTCAAATTTTAATTAGTAATAAGTTAGAAAATTATAAGTGTGTACCTTATCCGGGAATTTAATTTTAATACAATGTTAAAATCTTCAGTTGATTAATAATCAAATCTGAAGGTTGCAAAGAAATAATTATTGCTGTACTTCTTAGTCTGAAAAATATTATCTATATCGTTGTAAACATATTTGAATTCAAAAAAGAACTGCTTCAGCGGTTCAATTTTTAAATTAGCAGTTAAAATATTTCTGTTAATTCTGTTGCCGTCAAGAAATCTTGTTGAGTTAGGATAATTATCCCCTATACCGTTATTAATATTTCCGCCATAGTTAATCACAACTGTCCCCGTGGAATCATAAACAATTCCTTCACCCGAGCGCTGGAACTGGTATTGCAAATCAACCTTAACTCTTTGAGAAACATTGTAAGCCAGCTTCAATGCTACTTCATCTGAGTTAGGTCCCAGCTTTGCGCCGAGAGGCATAGCCCAGTTAGTGTAAGTTGTTTTGAGTGAGCGGTGTGTGTAAACAAACGGGTCAAGATGCGTGTACTCAAGTGCGCCGGTTAAGTTAGGAATATTAAAAGCGTTGTTCCATATCGTGCCAAGCTGCCATCCGAATTTTGTATCGGCAGGAATATATCCCCCGGGATTTGTAATTGCGCCAAGGCTTAACTCATCCACAAGTAATGTTCCCTGAACTGCAACATTCTTTGCAGGTTGAACTTCCATATCAATTCCAAACATATTATTGTTAGGATTTGAATTCACGACATCATTGTAATCAACAGAAATTAAAAAGCTTACAGGATTTAAATTTGAAAAACTGAATGACTGCGATGCCGTTACAAGCGCTTCCCAGAATCCTATTCTGAACTTAGGAGAAAAATTTACATCAAGTCTGTGAGTAGCAATATTTTTATTTTGTATATCATGACCAAGTGAATCGCCCTTCAAACCTCCATAGGTAAATGAGTAACGCAAAGCTTTATACTGAAGCTTAAGATTTATGAAATCAAACGGAACAGTATTATTTGATAAATATAATTTATCGATGTAGCCGAACCCCTGATACATTGCTTCACGTCCTATTGTTAAAGATAACCAGTTGCTTTGTGTCTGATAACGCAAGTATCCCTCGAATGAATCGAAGTAACCTTCAGTCGGGAATTTTCTGCTTGCTGCAAGGCGCGGGTCAGTAAGTTTTCCGAAGGCAACGGCTCTGTCGTCTCCTGACATCTTGCTGCCGTTTGAAGCACGTAAATAAAATCCTACTGAGTTAAAAAGTGTTCCGCGAAATCTGAGACCAAGCTCACCAAGACTTAAAGAATTACTTCCGATTGTATCTCCCGATGAACGTCTGTAAGAGTAGCTCCACATTCCATCGACAAAAAACGAAGCATTGGAATCCAGATATTTATACAAATATTTCTGTTTATCATTTGAAAACATTTTCTTGCTATCCAAGCCTTCCAGAAATTCAGATGTCTTTACATTATTTACTTTTCCTAAATCATATTCAAACTCATTTAAATATTCGGCAAGAATTTTTTTATCTACTGATGTTAAAGAACTTTTATTGTCATTTATAGTAACAAGAAATTTTCCGATCTCACCGCGTGATATGGGAATAACAGAGGAGTTATAATCAATTACCTGGGCTATCTGCATTCTCTTTAAAAAATCATAAACCGGATGAGAAGGTGAAACCATTTCTACCTGTGAAAATAATGCTGCGGGCAATAAAAAAATTATTGCAATAAAAAAATGTAATCTAAATTTCATTGGAAAAAGTTTGGTTGGGAGTTGGGTATATATTAAAAGTGAGGTTATGCGCTTCTGGCTCTTTTAAATATTATGTTGTGAAAAGCTTTAAAGAAATATTTAATATCAGTTAATATAGGAGACTTCTCATAGGAATCCAGATATCTTTTTTCAGATTCGATAATCTCATCAAGTGTATGCGGCATATCTGCATAGTATGGCGGAACGAGTCCCGGTTTGTAGCGCCCTCTTTTTTCTTTTAGCTCTTCATCGTATAAATTAAAATAGTGAAGACTCAAAGGTCTTACACCAACAAGCTTAAGTTCGCCTTTAAGCATGTTGTAAATCATAGGAAATTCATCCAGCCATATTTTTCTGAACAGTCTGCCTGCAGTTGTGATTCGGAAATCATTTTCAAACTTACCGCCCTTTTTCAGTTTGTGTTTATTATAAATATATTCCTGAAGATACTCAGCATAAGGATGCATTGTGCGGAACTTATAAACACGGATAATTTTTCCGTTCTTACCTACTCTTCTCATTTTAATAAGCGGGCCGTAGCTTGGCTTCATATCATAAGAAGGGTCTTTCACTTTTCTTGTTACAAAGAAAAGATGATTGTTTATTTCTTTATACTCGATAATTTCAAAACCGCACGATACAAGTCTGCCCAGAGTTTCTGCAACAGAAAGCACTCTGTTTCTTCCCTTAGTAAGCGCAAAATAAATTCTCTTTGTTACTGACCATTTAGGAAAAACTCTTTTTAATATGTAATCGCAAGTATAGTATGGATACGAAATTATTTTAGGAAATTTTTTGAGAATTCTATGTTTACGTTCATAAGCAGTTTCAACAAAACTGATAAATTTTCCGCCCGGTTCAAGTTTTTCGTTTACCTTTTCAAAAAATTTATTCAGATGCCTTACATCATTTATTCTCTGAAGATTTACAATATATGGCTGTGACGGAGAAAGATATTCAAGCTGAGTTCTTTCCTTTGCTGTATGGATATTAGAGACATCGAATCTTGAAATGTGCTTATTAATATATTTCAGAACATCTCTATCAGGCTTGTATGTGATTTCCGGTTTGACATGCTTTACGAATTGCAGGTCAGTTGATTCAATGGTGGGAGCCGCCGTAAGTTCGATATCTGACTTAGAAATATTTAACATTTAAGGGGCGATTAATAAAAAATTTTGTATCATGAACAAAATTCACGATTAAATCGAATTCAATATACTTTAAAATTTAGTAAAAAACAAATAAAAGAAAGCCTGTTTGTTTACACAAAAATTTAGATTTTTAGGTAGTTTTATCTCGTAAATTTTAAAAAAATAGTGCTTTAAAATCTAAAAAAATGTTTAATTTTCCGCTTTTGTATCTTCGTTTTTCTAAAACTTTTTAATTATTTCCTTATCTGATTTCCATTTTTCGGCGCTTTCCGGGAATTTTTCATATAACCATAACTGCAAAGCTGTCAGGTCAACAGTCTTATCCAGCATGTTTTTTCTTCTCTCCTGCCATTCCTTTTTCAAATCAGGAATACTCATCAGTTCTTCAACTTTTGTAAACAATTTTTCCCTGTCTTGCGTTTTTATTCCGAATCCAAGCTTATAGTTAAGTTCCATATCGTTCAGATAACCAATTTTTCCGACGAAATCATTAAAGCGGATATATGGAACACCGAGCATTCCGGCTTCGCAGGACATTGTCTGCGAGTCGCCAATAAACAAACTTGCTCCGGATAGTATATGTGTAATTTCAACGGGATTAATTTTCAGTCTGTACTTTTCAAACTCTTCAAGTACGGGGCGCTCAGAGTTTATAATTACTCTCCCTTTTTTCTCAAGTATTGAAATCAGTCTGCGGCAGTCATCGTTAGTAATTCCGGTTTTGCCTACATCATGCGTTGCAGTCAAAGATACAAGACGTATTATAAAATAAGTCTCGTTTTCTAATCCGTATTTTTTAAGTATCTCTGTGTTTGGTTTGAACTGATTGGGATGCAGATAAGCAGAAGCCTTGAATCCTTCAAATCCTATTTTCTTGTAATTATATTTTTCAAAATCTGTAATGGCAGGAGCTAAAATATATGAGCACGCTTTTGCCAGGATAAACGATTCCGGCACTGCACTAAGGTCATCATCCTGAAATAAAATGGAAGGCACACCTTTTATTCTTCCGACTATTGCAAGCAAGTCGTCAGTAACAAATAAATCGTATTTTTTGCCTCGTGTAATTTTTAAAAGACGAAGAATTGTGCGTATGAGATTTATTCCTGCTCCCATGTAAGTTGGTAGATTTTTCATCTTCCTTCCTTGCGGGAAAATGTTCGTGTACTTCCACCCTTCTTTTTTTACAAGGTCTTCCAGAACATCTTTTGTGGTAATCGCAATTTCAACATCGTGTCCGTGCTTAATGAGTTCATTTACAGTGTTTCTGTACAGATGATACTTAGAAGGATGAACAAAAAAGAAAAGAAATCTCAAGGGGTTATACTAAATTTTTATACAGCTTTGGAATTTTATTAACAGTCTTAATCGTATTTTCAAAATCAACATTTACAATATCAAAGTACCACTTCATTGTATCGTAACGGGGGAAGTTTTCTGTTTCAATTAATCTCATGCCTTCTTCACGTGAAATCATTCCTTCACGTATCTGATTGCTTCTGAATGTATCGAACTCCGAAAATCCTGCCACAGTGTAATAAACATAATTATAAAACGCGGCTGTTCCGTCACCTATTCTCCATGAAGATTTCGTGTCAGTTGCAAGCTCCCAGTCATATTCATTTATCAAAGTATCTTCGATAAGTTTTTCATTCCATTGAGTGTAATCAAATAAATGATAATAATCTTTTTTCGGAGCAATGTATCTGACAAAGAATGAACCGAAAGTATCCGGGATAGAAGAATTTAAATAAGAAGGATTAGTTACAAAATTTTTTCCGATGTGAGTAAACAATTTTAATCCATTCAGAATACTTAAAGAATAAATTCTCTTTTTTTCAAAATCGAAATCAATGCCGCTGAAGCCGACTTTAAAATCAGTGTTCTCCAGAGCATTAATTCCCCAGATATTTAAATCAATTCCGGTGTGTTTTTTTACCTCATTGCAGTGATAGAAAAAATATTTATCACCTGCCATAAAGAGCGGGATCATTCCAAGGTCAGGCTGCTTTAGCCATGCTTCAATATTTTTTCTTATGTTATCACGCTTAACTTTTATATCTGCGGAGACAAGAATATTTTCTACTCCAAGCTGACCGCATATTCTTGCAATGTTCCTGCGCGCTAAATCGGTTACCATTCCCCAGTCATAAGTGAATGCAATCGGATTTAAACCAAGCTCTTTTTTAATAACATGCAACGCATACGATGAATCTCTTCCTCCGCTGAACGGAACAATGCAATCCTGCTTTCCGTCTTTTCTTCTGTAAGGAGCGACTAAATTTTCAAGAGCGCTTAACGGCTTCGGTTGATTTACCGGCTTATAATTATTGCAAATATTACAGACACCGTTTGAATCATATTTTATAAATGGAAACGTTTCAGGCAGTAAACACTTAGTACATCTTTTTAATTTTTTAATCGAATCTAAATTGAACTCAAGCAGCGCTTTAAGCTTCGCTTCTTCCGATGCGCTTATATTAGGAGCAATGTATGGCTTAGTTCCTTCCGGCTTGTAATCTATTTTAAAATTTTTCTTAACATCAAAGTTTATATTTTTGCTTTCATACGGCTCATGAGTTTTTATATATTCGCATTCGAGAGTCTTTATATTATAAAGCTGACCTGTAAACGGCTGCACCTGTTTTATAGTATGATCACCAAGTGTAGTTCTAATATAGTTTATTTGCATCAGTTCCTGAAGAAAATATTCTTCCGAAGCAAAAACCATAATATCATTTCGTGCATTATTAATTACATAAAGCGAACCGCAGTTAGTTACTAACGATAAACAATTTTTATCATTGAATAAAAATGCGATTGATGCAGCGCCTTTAATTAAATTAAAAGTCTGTACAAATGAATCAGCAAGTGTATGTCCATCGCTAATAAATTTTCTGAGTAAAGAAAGCAGAACTTCAGTATCAACTTCAAACTCTCTGTTTAAATCAGTGAACGTTTCCCATAAATCCTCAACGTTTGTTATTATTCCGTTATGAATACCGACTATACCGTCTTTAATTACAGGCTGGTTATTAAAATCGAGAAGCTGCGTTCCGTTTGTGACTAATCGCGAGTGACCGATTAATGCGAAAGGATTTTTTACAAGAGAGCTTAAACCTTTTTCATTTACTCCTGTTGACTCATAAAAAAACTTGTCGAACTTTCCGTCATCAATTAATTTAGAAACAGTCTCTGCACCCTTTATAACTGAAATTTTTTCTGCTTCCGAATTATAAATAGAAAATCCCGCAGATTCTTTTCCGCGAGATTCAGAAAAAAGTGCAAGCTCTTCAGTTAACTTTTTTACAAACTTATAATCGTAATCAGAATTTTCTTTTACAATTAATCCGAATATTCCGCACATATTTTATTAAGAATAAATATTTTTATTTTCGTACTGTAATCTTGTTAAGGCAAGAAACATCCATGCCTGCGACCACCTCATGTATGGTATTTTTATTGAGTAATTTTTCAGCTTCCTGTAGTAAAATCTTCCGTCATTTTTATCCTGCATGTTTTCTATTGTCCACTCTGCAATTTTATTTGCAAAGGGCAGATACTCACTATCGTAATCTTTCAGCATAGAGAAAGTAATTATTCCCTGTGACTGATTGTGTATTTCTACCGGATAAACTTTCGGAAGTCTCCAGAGTGACTGGCCGTTCTCAAAGAATTGCTCCTTTTTATAATACTCTAATCCTTTAGCAATTGAATTTTTATATTCATCGTTTTCCAATCCGGCGTATTTACAAATTTCAGAAATACATTCCACATTATATCCCTGATGAAAATCCGTCTGAGGAAGTTCTTTCCCTGTCTTTAAATCAAGCTCGTAATTCCAGAGTCCGTTCGGGAGCTGATAGCTTACAACAAAATCTACAATTCGTTTTGCTTTATTTTTTAATTCTTCGTTTCCGTCGAGATGATAAATCTTTGATAACACTTCTCCCCCGAGCAAAGTTGCATTGTAACATGCATCCTTCATGACAGGAGTATAACTTATGCAGAATCCTCTTTCGTTTTCTATTGAAGGCAGATCTTTTAAAAGAAAATCAGTGATGCCTATTAAAACTTCTTTTGCCTTTTCATTCTTGGTAGTAAGGTAATACTGAAAAATCCCTTTGGCTACAAAAGATGTTGCAACGATGTTCGGTACATACGGCTTTACATATTTAACAGGATTTGCCCACCCAAAATTATATCCCCAGCAATAACCTGAGTATCCTTTTGAATAATTTTCAATTAACCACTTAAATAGCATCTCCATCGTCTCTCTAGCTTTTTCATCCTTAGTAATTTCATATTGCAATGAGTAAGCATACAATAGAAGTCCGTGGCTTTTAGGATTAATACCTTTTTTAATACCAAGCAGCGGACGGATATTAACGGGATTTCTTTTCTGAACCTGTATTGCAATTGCAGGAATCCACTTTCCCATTTTATCCATAGGAATAAATGAGTTCAGCGTATCATAAGGATCGTAACCTTTAAAATTTTCTTTCTCTATAAAAGAACGGACTTTATCTACTGAGTTATCTATTGTATCGTTACTAAAATTCAAAGACGCAAATTAAAATAGTAAATATCATTTTCAGTTGATAACAGTTTTCACTCTGTTTGCCAGCATTTGCGTAAACATTTCCGAACCCTGCGCATTTAAATGAATATGATCTTTGAATAATTCTTTTTTATGGAAGTAATTTTCATCAGAGGAATAATCCCAGAACTCAACGTTCATTTCACCTGCAATTCTTGATGCAATTTTAATTGTCTCAGAGGAGCTTTTTTGGTAATAAGGAGAAACTACCACTACTAATTTTACAGAAGAAGACTTCAGTGTTGAAATAAAATTTTTATATGCGTTGACCTTAATAGAATCTATATTCTCCTGCTGAACGATTGTTACTTCAATATCATTCGGCATTGAACCGATAAGAGGAACATATCCCTTATTTTGCGTAGAAGGATTACTTTTATTTCCTAAAATCATGCTTATAAATTTTGAATTATAAGGATATGTTTTGGAAACCAATTTTATTTTTTCATATGGAGAAATAAGGTCTATTGTGCTTTCAAGCTCTTGTTTGTGTTCGGCATAGTAAGGTAATAAAACACTAAGCTTTTCATAGCTGCTCTGGGAATAAATGAAATCGCGGTCAGTTATATCCAGTATAATACATTTGGGAGTATATCTTTTTAAAACACATTTCAAAACAGCATCATTAAATAAAATACCCTGTCCGTCTGCTCCTGTATTGAAGGCAGTTTTACCCAAAGTTTTTTCCATTATAGATGGAACATAGTGATGACTGCATCTTGAAGAGCCCATCATTAACACTTCATCTTTTGAGCTATTAATAGTATAAGTTATGCTGTAATCCGGTCCTGAAGTTTCTGAAAAATAAAAATGATTCATTACCTTGCCTATCAGAAAATCGATTGCAAGGAAAATCAATATCAGTGCTATAAGCCGTGTAAAAAAAAGTAAATACTTATTCATTTTAAAATTGGAAGTAAATGAATTGGCCGCCATCAAACACGCCGAAAATTATAATTAAAAATATAAGCATTAAATAAATACTGTATCTGACTACAACGTTTTCGTTGTTCATAAATTTAAACTTCGCTCCGGAATATTCCTGTCTGAATTCAATAATAAGCAGTATCAATATACCCATTAATGAATATGTTATATTTGTAGCGTCAATAAATAGCGGTCCGTGTAATTTAAGAATACTGGAAAGAATGTAGAATCCGTCATGAACATTGTTTGCTCTGAAGAAAATCCAGGAGATAGATACAAAGGCAAATGTAATTAATATGCTTAATAAATTTCTTAGAGAATGAAATTTATTTCCGAAAATAGCATTGGCAATTTTTGTTCTGATGTTTTTAGTAGCGAGTAAGAACACGAGGTAAAGCCCGTTAAGACCGCCCCAGATTAAATATGTCCAGTTTGCTCCGTGCCACAATCCGCTGATAAGAAATACGATAAACAAATTAAAGTATAATCTTGGAATAGCTACCCTGTTGCCGCCTAACGGAATATAGAAATAATCTTTAAACCATGTCGATAATGAAATATGCCACCTTCCCCAGAACTCATGAATCGAACGGGAGAAATATGGTCTGTTAAAATTTGTCATCAGATCAAATCCCATCACACGCGCTGAACCAATTGCAATATCTGAGTAACCTGAGAAGTCGCAATAAATCTGAAACGCAAAGAATATTGTTGCTAATATAAAAGTTAATCCTGAATGATTTTCAACATTAGTATAAACTGCATTTACATATATAGAGAGTCTATCGGCAATAACAATTTTTTTGAAGAATCCCCAAAGCATTAACCTTAATCCGCTGACAACTCTTTTAATTTCAAACTCATGCTTTTCATAGAATTGATGCAGAAGGTTTTGCGGTCTTTCAATAGGTCCTGCAACTAACTGAGGATAGAACATAACATACAAAGCATAAATCCCAAAGTGACGTTCCGCTTTTTGTTTGCCTCTGTAAACCTCAATTGTATAACTCATTGCCTGGAACGTATGAAATGAAAGTCCTATAGGAAGTAAAATTGTTAAGAATGGCAGACTGTTTTTTAAATGGACCGTCCCCATAGCAATCGTGAGGTTCTCATTTAAAAAATTATAATATTTAAAAAATGCAAGGACACCTATATTGGCAATAAGACTATAAATCAAATACAGTTTTTTCTTCGGACGCGGTGTTTTTTCCAGATATATACCCGCAAAATAATCTATGACTATGGTGAACGCCAGAATAAGAATATAAACGGGATAAAAGAACATATAGAAATAACAGCTTGCTGCCAGCAATAAGAACCACCTGAACTTATGCGGCAATATAAAGTAAGCTGCAGTTACTATTATAAAGAAAAAAACAAACGGAAATGAATTAAAAATCATTCTTAGATATTATTCAATAAGAGAAAGTCGATCAAAAAAGTTGACCGGATTAAAAGTTAGATTATGCTTTTTTTAGTTTTAATGGAATCTATTACATCAAAAGTTGCTTTTGTTGAATCATAAATTTCCTCGAATGAAATAGGAGTCGGTTTTCCTTTTTCTACGGCTTCTATAAATTCTTTTATTTCCTGTGCGTGTCCTTTATCCTGCTTGCCGGATTTATTGCTCTTAACTTCTTTACCGTACGTTTTCACTTCTCTGAAATCATCAACAATCATAACTTTGTTTGCATAAAATACTTCAATGTTTTCTTTTGGTAACGAATTCGCTCCATTCGAGAAATAACATATAGAGCCAATTGAGCCGTTCAAAAATCCCATATTAATTGTAAGCGTATCCATTAAGTAAGGATTGTTTTCCATACTTATTGCATTTATAAAATTTATTTTAGAACCCGAAAGATACATCACCAAATCTATAAAGTGGCAAACCTCACCGATAATTCTTCCGCCGCCGATTTCTTTATCCTGCACCCAATGGTCTTTCGGCATATTGCCTGCATTGATTCGGTAATTAATTGCCTTCGGAATTCCTTTATCCATCGTGCTCATTATTTTCTGAATAGCAGGTGAAAATCTTCTGTTATATCCAACCATCAGATGAAGATTATTTTTTGCTTTATATAACTCAGCTATTCTTTCCAGCTCTTCACGGTTCATGCATAACGGTTTTTCAACAAAAACATTCTTATTATTTTTTAATCCGTCTACTACATTTGCTGCATGTAAATTGTGACGTGTCGCTATAAATATTGTATTAATCTTATCATCTGAAAATATTTTATCAGCTTCGCCTGTAGAGTATTGAAAGCCATATTTATCTGCAATACCTTTTGCTGTATTGCCGCGCGCTGTTGCAACTCCAACCATATCAGCATGTAACTTTACATTCGGAAGAAGGTAATTCTGCGCAAAAGAACCAGCGCCTACAAATCCGATTTTTGTTTTCGTTCCTTTATGTTCTCCTTTGCTTTGTTTGGTTTCACTTCCGTTAATTACTTCATCTTCATACTTTAAAAGAATTCCTACAAACGGTTCACTCTTTGAAAGAATCATATCATAAGCTTTCTTGGCGTCTTCAAATTCAAATACATGTGTGATAAGAGGTTCAAGCACTAATTTTTTTCTATCTACGAGTTCTATATAAGATTCCATATTACGGTTCTCCGTCCATCTCACGTATTCATAAGGGTAATCAATTCCTTTTTCTTCATAAGCTCTGTCATACCTTCCGGGACCATAAGAGCATGACATTCTTAAATCCAGCTCTTTCTTAAAATAATTTACTCTGTCAAAACCTGTCGGGACTGCGCCGACAATTATAATTTTTGCTTTCCTTCTGGCGACTGCACCGGCAAACTCCACGGGGTCAAGTGAACTTGTACCTGCCGTTATAATGACACCATCTGCACCGAACCCTTTTGTTGATTCTTTTATTATTCCTTCAAGGTCATCGCGATTACGCAGGTATGATTTACCAATACCGATTTTATTTGCAAGGTCAACCTGGCTTTGACTTATATCTACACCTAAAGCTTTTATTCCCGATGCTTCCAGTATCTGCATCGTCAACTGCCCTATTAATCCCAAACCAATTACAACTGCTGTCTCACCGAAAGTAAGTTCTGCCTGTCTTATTCCCTGAATTGCAATTGAAGCTATCGTTGTAATCGCACCGAATTTTAAATCTACTGTCTTAGGTATTTTTACACAAAGATTTTTATATACAGAAACTATATCAGCGTGATAGGCGCCTTCACCTCCGCATGCAACATAATCCCCCACTTTAAAATCATATACATCATCTGCTACTGCAAGTACTTCTCCAGCGCAGCTGTATCCTAACGGTGAAGGAGCTTCAAGTTTACTCATTACAACATTGTATGTTTCGCTGAAGCCGCTGGATTTAATCATTTCAATTACCTGCTGTACTTCTTTTTTTCTTGATTTTGCTTTGGCAATTAATCCCATGCGCGCATCTGAAACCGTTTTGCCCTCAGTGCCTGCGCTTATCAATGAATAGTGATTTCTGACTAATATCTGTCCGCTTCCCAGTGCAGGAACCGGAACATCCATTACTTCCATATGCCCTGATTTCAATTGTTGTGTAAGTTGCTCCATGTAATAATTATAGTCCTATTTTATTTTAAAATTTTGTTGAGTGTTATCGAAAAAAGTCCTAAACCAGATTTCATTAGTCAATAATCTCCATATCAGCTGCGAGTTATCCTGAATACCTTTTTTATTATTTTCTATTAATTGAGAAACATATTTGGGATTATAAATCCCGCGCTTCTTCATAGATTCCTCTGATAAAATATCTCCTACCATTTCTGCAAGAGGACCTTTCAGCCATGCTCTCATTGGCGCGCTGAACGGGGCTTTAGGTCTGTGAATAATTTCGTTCGTAAGATAATTTTCGGAAACTTTTTTCAATAAATATTTCTGAATATTTTTTTGTATCCTCATTTCAGGAGGAAGAGTAAACATAAACTCAATTATTCTGTGGTCTGTAAGCGGAGGTCTTCCTTCCACACTGGCTGCCATTGCAGCTTTATCCGAGTAAGTCAAATTGTGGTCAGGTAAATAAACACGGGTATCATTCAGGCACATCTTTGTAAGATATGACATGTCGTTATCATTAAATAATTCTTTTTCTCTCTTATAAAAAAATGTATCGGGTAGATTATAAGGACAATTGGTAAAATATTCATTGAAATTTTTATCTGTAAGCGCAACATTCCCCGATGAAATATACCTATCCAATCTTGACATATTAGAATAATTAAAAAATTCCTTAGCCCATCTTATATATTTAAAATTTTTCTTTGCCGAAGATTGAGGAATTTTAGAAACTGTATATCTAAACATGGAATCTACAAAACCTGGGACATATTTTTGATAATGGTCTAAAGCCAGGCAAGCAAGATACGAACGATAACCTCCAAAAATTTCATCGCCGCCCATTCCATTTAATAATACAACTATACCGTGATCACGCGCTGCTTGTGAAATAAGATATGTATTGATTGCAGAAGGGTCCGCAATTGGTTCATCAAGATGCCATATCATTTTAGGCAATAAATCAATTACATCGGGCTCGATTAAAATTTCAATATGTTCAAACTTTAATTTTTTTGCTACCTGCTGTGCGTAGTAACTGTCATCAACATTTCCCTGAAGTTTTAAATCATCCTGATTAAATTTTATTGTAAAAGATTTTATTTCTTTTCTTGTATTCTTCACCATCAAGGCGGCTATTATAGAGGAGTCAAGTCCGCCGCTCAATAACAATCCTACGGGTACATCTGCAACCATCTGATATTCGGTGGCGCTGAGCAATAATTCTTCCAGCTGCTCTGCAGCATGTTCTTCTTTTATTGAATTATTTTCCGACGGATTAATTTTCCAGTACTCCTGAATATCAAGCTTTCCGTACTGAAAAGTAAAACAATGTCCGGGTAATAACTTGGAAACATTTTTAAACCCTGTTTTGGGTGATATCTGAAAGTGTATTGGAGTATAAATTGCATCGTAATCTACTTCCACCGGTAAAAAACCTGAAGCAAGAATAGATTTTATTTCAGAGCCGAAGATAAACGCATCACCCGAGTGAGAATAATAGAATGGTTTTATGCCTGCTCTATCCCGGGCGCCAAATAACTTTTTACTGACGGAATCATAGATTGTAAAAGCAAACATTCCGTTTAACTTATCGAGAGATTTAACTCCCCACTCTTCATATGCTTTGAGAATTACTTCAGTATCCGAATGGGATTTAAATCTGTATCCAAGAGAAGCAAGTTCATTTCGGATTTCTTTATAGTTATAAATTTCCCCGTTAAAAGTTATCCATAGCGTTCCGTTATCGTTTGCCATTGGCTGATGACCTGCGGGACTTAAATCAATTATAGATAATCTTCTATGACCGAATCCTGTATTGGAATCCTGAAACCATTTCATTCCGGAATCGTCGGGGCCGCGATGCTCAATTATAGATGTAATTTTCTGTAAGACAATTTCATCTCCCCAGTTTATTATTCCGGTTATTCCGCACATATTACAAAAATATTTTTATTAATCTTCTTAATTAAAATTTAATTTACTACCGATGTAAATATTTTTTCAATTCTTCTTGCTACATTTGAAGATAGGAAATGATTTCTTGAATACTCGTAGTTATTTAATGCAATTTTTTTCATTAGTTCAGTATCAGAAAATAAATTATCTGCAAACTGATAGAAACATTTCGGATCTTTGCTGTCGGTAAAATAACCGTTTTCACCGTTTACAAAAAAGTCTTTCAATCCGCCCACCTCTCTTGTAATGACTGGAAGCCCGAAAGCCATAGCTTCGCAGACTGTAACAGGCATACCCTCAGTATATGATGGAAGGAAAAAAATGTGTGATGTTACAAACTCATGTATCTTTTCATTCCCGGTCAAATGTCCTGTAATATTTATATTTTTTATCTTATGGTCATCTATATATTTGATAACTTTAGCTTCTTCGAGTCCGTCTCCTGCGATTGTAAGTTTTATATTTCTGTATTTCTTCTGGAGCAGTACAAATGTATCTATTGTTTCATAAATACCCTTTGCTACCTCTATTCTTGAAAGAAATAATATTTTTGGTGTTACAATATTTGAAAATTTTTGTTCAATATTTGTTGTATTGAAATTTTTAACTAATTCTGAATCTACTAAAGTCGTTTCAATATATACTGGCTTATCGTATCCCCATTCTATTAATTTATCTTTGAACTCCGAAGATAATACTATGGAGCATTTAGCTTTGAAAAAGATTTTCTTAAAAGTCTCTATGAAAGTATTCTCAAGTTTATTCTGAAATGTCTTTTTCCAGCCTCTGTAAAAAACAACTACATCGATTTTATAAAATGAGGCTGCAAGAATAAAGAGGCAGTCTCTTATTACTGAAATATCATCAAGCGAAGTAGAGGTTTGAATCAATGAGTACTTTCTCTTTCTTATAATTCTTATGAAATTAAAAATATCTAAAACCGATTGTCCTAAATCTTTAAAGTAAGGCTGCCTGTAAGGATAATTTCTAGCTCCTCTTACAAAATAATCTACAGGCATTTGAAACTCTTTTTTTATAGAATAATAGTAGTTTGAAATTCCGCCTCTTGCATTTTCTCCCGGGACCAGGATAAGAATTTTCTTTTGGTCTTTAAATTCTGCAGTTTCCGGTACGCCGTGTTTCTTATTATTTTTTTCTAATACTTCATCAAAAATTTTTTCTATTCTTAAAGCTACTTTATCCGATAGGAATTTTTCTGCTGCATAATTAAAATTATTTTGTGAGATTTTTCTGAGTAAAGCTTTATCTTTTAACAATTTTTCAATGAATCCCGCAAATACTTCCGGATCTTTGCTGTTAGTAAAATATCCGTTCACATCATTCTCAAAAAAATCTACCAGCCCGCCAACTTTTCTGGTGACAACGGGCAAGCCAAATGCCATAGCTTCAAGTACCGTATTCGGCATACCCTCAGAGTATGAAGGGAAAAGATAAATATGGCTGTTTTTAAAACACCGAATTTTTTCTTCTCCTGAAACATGTCCCAAAAGACTTACACCTTTTATTCCCTGCGACTTAATGTAATTTCCAACGTTATCAGTTTCTCTGCCGTCTCCTGCAATTGTTAATTTTGCGTTTGGATAGCTTTCTTTTAAAAGAGAGTACGCATCAAGGGTTTCATATATCCCCTTAGCAGCTTCAATCCGTGCAAGGAATAAAATATTAATATTCTCCGCTCCGTTATATTTAGATTCAATTTCATCTTTATTTAAATCCTTTACTAACTCCTTATTTACTAAAGTAGTCTCTAAATAAATTTTCTTTTTATATCCCCATTGAATTAGTTTTTTCCTGAAGTCAGATGATAGTTCAATAATTGCATCAGCTTTAAAATAAACAATTTTAAATAATCCTAAATATTTTTTCTCAAGTTTTTGAGCAAAGCTCTGGTCCCATCCTCTGAAAAACACAATAACTTTCATTTTATAGCGCTTAGCAAGAACTATAAACATAAAATCCCGGATTAACGATACGTCATCAAATGCAGTTGTAGTCTGCAATAAAGAAAATTCTTTTTTTCTTATTTTTTTATAAAATCTCCATAAATCTTTAAATGGCTGAATAGCATCTTTTAAAATAGATTCTCTGAAGGGATATGTTCGGGAACCTCTTAAAAAATACTCAACTTCATGCTTAAACTCTTTTTTAATTGAGTAATAATAGTTAGTGATGCCTCCTCTTGCATTTTCACCCGGAACAAGTATTAATATTTTATCTTTGCTACTTTCAGTCATTCTTTCTGTTACAAATCTCCTGCAAAACAATCAGCATCCAAATTATATTACTATTATCTTTTTTACCAAGGGAATTCTCTGTTATGAAATTTTTAATTGCGGATTCATTCAGACCGAAATCATTCTTGTACAATTTTTCCAATCTCTCTTTCATTTCAGGTTCTTTGAACCATTCAACTAGGGGTACTCTGAATCCTTTCTTCGAAGCTTTCAATAAAGATGGAGGCAGCAGCTTTTTCCCGATTGTATTTCTTAATATACTTTTTCTCTCAAGTCTTTCCATCTTAACACTTTTATCTATTCCAACCGAAAATTCAACAAGCCTGTGATCTATAAAAGGAACACGTGCTTCAAGTGAGTGCGCCATAGACATTCTGTCTACTTTTACAAGATAATCTTCAGGAAGAAAAAGTTTAAAATTTAAAAACATTAATTTATAAAAATCTCCTTTATAGCTGCAGTGTGAAAGCAAATCGTTTGTATAGTCCTCAATAGAATAAATATCGTTTCTGTTTTTGAATAAATTTTTTACCGAACTGATTTCATTAGTGGGCATACGCTCTATCATACTTGAAGCAAAATCAAGGTTTGCAGTCCTGAATAATCTTTCATATCTGTTTATTCTGTACCGCATTGTCCCTCTGGTAGATTTCGAAACCAAACCTAAAGCACCCGGTACAACTTCTCGGACGAAACCCGGTACTTTTTTATAATAAGAGGAAAGCTTAACTCCCTGAAAAGAAGGGTAACCTGAAAGTACTTCATCACCTCCGTCACCGGTAAGAACCATCTTGACATATTTTCGTGCAAACTGCGATACAATTCCTGTCGGGATTGCAGAAGAATCTCCGAACGGTTCATCATAATGATACAAAACCTTATTTAAAGATTCATCAAATGATTCCGGAATTACGTTATAAACATGATGATTAGTATTAAATTTATCCGCGACATCCTGTGCGAGATCTTTTTCATCAAATGCAGATTGTTCGTATCCTATCGTAAATGTTTCTACCGGATATTTTGAAATTTCTGACATCATTGCAACGATACTGGCGGAATCAAGTCCCCCGCTGAGCAGCGCTCCGAAAGGAACATCACTTCTCATTCTTATATCAATGGAATTTTTCAGCAGTGATTCAAACTCTTCATAAATGGCTGGTTTGTTTTTAGCCATGCTCCTTTCATCAATTTCAGGCAGGTCCCAGTATTTATGTTCCTTTACGTCATTATCTTTTATTATAAGATAATGTCCCGGCATTAACTTTTTAATATTTTTAAAAAATGTAAACGGGGCAGGAATGAATTTCAGGAAGAAATATAACTCAACTAACGATAAATCTTTTTCATCCGGAACTCCAAAAGCAAACAGGCTTTTTATTTCAGAACCAAATATAAATGTATTATTAAAGACGGAATAGTGTATAGGTTTTTCACCTAATCTATCCCTTGAAACAAATAAATATTTTTCTTTGTCATCCCATATGGCAAACCCCCAGCAGCCGTTTAATTTCGATTGGCAGGCTGTTCCCCATTGCTGATAGGCATGAATTATTACCTCAGTATCGGAAGTTGTCCGGAATTTATGTCCTAAAGATCTTAATTCTTCTTTTAGTTCTATATAATTATAAATCTCTCCGTTAAAAACTAAAGCAATAGTCTTATCATCACTGAACATCGGCTGGTCACCGGTGGATAAATCTATTATAGATAGTCTTCTGTGACCCAGCGCTAAATTTTTATCAATAAAAAATCCTTCTCCGTCAGGTCCGCGATGAGCAATAACATCAGTCATTCTCTTTGCAATTTCCTTTGAAGCAAATTTTTCTTTATCAAAATTTATATATCCTGCTATTCCGCACATTATATCTTCATACCGATTTCGTTATACAACTTTTCTATTTCTTCAAAAGTGTATTTTGAGTTTACCAGTTTCAAATGTTCCTTTAATTCTTCCCGTGAGAATCTGCATTTTATTGTTTTCGAAGGACTGCCGACATTTATAGAATAAGGAGGAACGGATTTTGTTACCATTGAACCTGCCCCGATAACTGAACCCTCACACGCTTTCACACCTTTTAAAATCATTGCTCTTGCTCCAACCCAAACATCATTTTCAAAAATCACCGGAATATTTTTCCCTCCGGTATGAACAAATCTCATTGGTTTACCCACAACACTTATATTATGATCACCTCCCATTACCATTACTTCAGGACCAAACATCACATTGTCACCAATTTTTACAGGAACAATTGCTGCAATCACAGACTTATCCCCTATAAATACATTATCACCGACTTCAATTTTGCGATGGTCTGAAAATGTACAGTTAGAACCAAACTTAAAATTTTTCCCATGACTTTTAAGTGAATACCGTGTTAAATAAAATTTTAACGGCCATAAGAAATTTGGTATCGCTCTGAGTACCCAGCTTAATTTTGTAGGATTAATATTAATCAAAATAATTTAAATAATATTTTTTTTCCAAACGGTTGTATTTATGTAATCAGTATATGAAATAATAATACGCACAACTTTATCGGAAACGTTATCCATTGAATAATCTTTCACATGATGGAATTTAGTTTTTTGATTTTCTTCGTACTCAAGCTGCTTCAACCCGTTTATTACCAAGTCCGGATTCATTCCCACCATCATTACAGCTGACTCTTCCATACCTTCCGGTCTTTCATGCGCTTCTCTGATATTCAAAGCAGGAAATTTAAGTATTGATGACTCTTCCGTTATTGTTCCGCTGTCTGAAAGTACTGCTTTTGAATTCTTCTGAAGCTTAACATAATCAGTAAACGAAAACGGCTTAAGAAATTGTATAAGAGGATTAAATTCAAGCTTACCTTCTTCAATTCTTTTTCTTGTTCTCGGATGTGTGGATAAAATTACAGGCATCTTATATAATTCAGCAATCTCATTTAAAATTTTAACAAGATTTGAAAAATTTCTGTCTGAGCTTATATTTTCTTCCCGGTGAGAAGAAACTACAAAATAATTTTTTGGTGTTAGTGAAAGATGTTTTAATATTTCGGAGTTTTCAATTTTGTCTGAAAAATAATTCAGCACCTCATACATAGGACTTCCTGTTTTTATTATTCTATCGGCAGGCAATCCTTCCCTCAACAAATATTCTCTTGCAATATCGCTGTATGTCAAATTTATATCGCTGATGTGGTCAACAATTTTCCTGTTTGTTTCTTCAGGCACTCTCTGGTCGAAACACCTGTTGCCGGCTTCCATATGAAAAATAGGAATTTTTCTTTTCTTAGCATTAAGACAGCAAAGACAGCTGTTAGTATCTCCCAGAACCAGAAAGGCATCGGGTTTTTCTTTTTCTAAAACTTCATCTATGTTAACTATAGTGTTGCCAATTGTCGTTGAAGCATTATTGCTCGACGCATTAAGAAAATGGTCAGGCTTTCTAAGCTCCATATCATCGAAAAAAATCTGGTTGAGCTCATAATCATAATTTTGCCCCGTATGGACGAGTATATGCTCAATCGCAGGAGAACTATCCAGCTTGTTTAAAACTCTTGCCAGCCTTATAATTTCAGGTCTGGTACCTACAACTGTCATTACTTTTAATTTTTTATGCTCAGACATTATAATTTATTAAACGTTTTCAAAATAAGTGTCGGGATTTGCTTCGTCATAAAATTCATTTATCCAGAAGACAGTAAAAAGCTCATCACTCCCTACATTTTTAATATTATGCGTGTACCATATAGGCATATCTACATACGAAGGTTCATCTCCGTTCAGATGAAAAGTATAAACTTTATCGGTATTAATTTTTCTGAATTCAATTACAGCTTTACCTTTTATAACTGCAAATCTTTCGACTTTTCTTGTATGAAAATGATTTCCTCTTACTATATCTGGTTTAGTAGTTGAAAAAGAAATCTGTCCGCCTGAGTGTAATTTCACAAGTTCAATAAATACACCTCTATTGTCTTCGTTTCTTTTTAGTTTATACGGGAAAAAACTCTCAGGATTTATATAGCTTCTGAAAGTATTGAACAGGTCAATGGAAAACTTATCATCTAAAGCAGGTATAATACCTTTATCGCAATACAAGCTTTGAAAGTTCATAAGCTTGGCAAGTATTTCAGTCACAAGAAAACTATCAGTAGCTTTTATAACATGCTTTGGCTCATTTGTTTTATTAATTATACAATCTATGATTTCCTTGCAAAGGTCATCAACATAAATCAGATTAAGTTTTTTATCAACAAGAATCTCCGGCATTCCCCCGCTGCAAAGCAGATCAGAAAAAGTTGCAACTACGGAATTGTATTTTGGCTTTCCGAACGGACCGAACACATTTGATATAATCAGTCCGGAAAAAACAGAACCTGTTTCTTTAGACCAATCGGTAAATAATTCCCGGGCTTTTCTTTTTGAGTTACCGTAAGCATTATCTTCTTCCTCCTGAGTAGAAGAAGCAAAAATAAGATGCGTAGGATTTTTTTTATTCCTTAGAGCTGTAATTAAATCAGTTGCAAGCCTTAGATTTGTTTCTAAAATCTCATTCGGATTCGAGCTTCTGTTCAACCCTGCTAAGTGAACTACTACGTCACACTCAGCAACCCATTTATTTAAAGCATCCGGCTCATCGAAAAATTCTTTTTCAAACGGAATTAATTGAAATCTATCTTTTGACAGACTAATTCTGTTATATAAATTGGAGCCGATAAATCCGTTTTGCCCGGTGATACCGATTTTTACCATATTAGTAATTTGTTATTAAAAAATTTCAGCAGGAATTTTTCCGCTTTGATAAAAAACCTTTAATTATTATTTGCTCTTCTAATTAACAGCATTTGCAGTGAGAAACTTCAGGAGTTTTGCAGATTGAACTTTATAGTTAAATACATTTTTAGCAGCCTTCTTTCCATTCATGCCCATTTCTTTATATCTATCGTAATCAGAAAGAATCTTCTCAATTGCAGATGCTAAAGCAGCACTGTCATCAGGAGGAATAATCAACGCCTCTTTTTCGTTTTCTAAAACTTTACTCACATCACTAATATCTGTAACAACAACCGGAGTACCGCTTGCCAGATATTCTCCCAATTTTGTCGGAAATCCAAAATCAGCTTGAGGTGATGAAGGCCTTGCAAGAACTGCCATAACTGAGTTTTGAAGAAAAGTTACAATCTCATCTCCGCTAAGATAACTCGTGACTTCAATTTTTGATTCAAGCTTATGTTCAGAAATCAGTTTATCCATCTCTGTTTTATAATCTGAAAAATATGAACCTGCTAACTTTAATCTGATACCAGGATAATTTTTTGAAACAACGGAAAGTGCATTTATTAAATCAGAGACTCCGTCTTTATGCTGATTTATAGAACCACAGTATGCAATGTAACCGTTAGTTATATTCTTGTTGATTTCATTATCAAATGTTGAAAACCGTTCGTAATCAACAGTCATACTAATAATTTCTACGTTTTTATTGAACTGACTTACATATGAAAACAATGCTGAAGAGATAACGTAGCACATATCATATTTTGCTATGTGCTTTTCATAAATTTTTACTTCCAGAGGATCATTTGTATAAACTTTGACATCTTCAGTCAACTCCAGCACAGTAGTATACTTTTTTATTTTGGATATCAACAGAACAATATTATCAACAAACCAGAATTTTCTTTTTGACTGATAATTTATAACAATATCATTTTTTCCGGCAAAAAGAGTTAACCATAAAATCAAATTTATTGTACCTATGTAAAGCGCTGCTATGTTATTGAATTTTCCTTCACGTTGAGACTTAACTGTAAAAAAACTAAGATTTGAATATTCCAAATATTCTGTCTTTAGTTTCAGAGACTTGCTTGGAACCAGACCCCATATTTTTACATGTTTTGTAATTAATCCCAGACCTTTAGCTAACGAGCTTAACCTGTTTACACCTGCATCAGCTTTTAAGTTAAAATCCTGTAATGTTATAAATATTATTTTTCGATCGGAAAGGCTCATTAATCTTTAACTATTGAATCAAGCTTGCTCAAGATTTTCAACAAGCTTACCTTGCGATCTTAATAAAGGAACTCGTCTTCGGATTGGTTCTTTAGCCCAGAAAGTATGATTATCAAATCTTACCAAGAACATAAAGCATAAAGCCATAAAGAACGGTTTTTGGAAAAGACCTTGAGAGTAGCCAAGTACCAGCATTCCCGCTAATATAGCAAATGGAAAGAGTGTATTAAATTTATGTTTTCTGCAGTAAGCTCTGTACGATAAAAACATCATCAAAAAATAATATGAAAATCCGACTAATCCAAACTCAGCCAATAACAGTGTCGTTCCGTTATTACCTGTATTTTCTTCATCACTAACCTGAAAAAATCTTCCTATACCAAAAATTGGAGAAGAAAAAAAGTTGTTCAGATTAATTTGACCACTGACAATCCTGGAGTAAACTTTCTCCGTACCGGCTTTTTTGGAATCCGAATACATTTTATTTACCTTTTCCTCCATGAAATCCAGTCTTGAATATAGATTAAGGAAGATAAAAATAAGTAACGGCATTAGTATAAAAGAATAAATGCTTCTATATGAAATAAGAATGTAGATACAAATAAAAATAAAGAAAGCAAGGTAAGCGGTAGTAGATTGAGTTGTCAGAATAGCAATAAGGAAAATAATATTTTTCTTATTGAAGAATTTTTTATTTCTTACAATGTTAAAAGTCAGAGCGATGAATAAAAAAACAGAGAATCCGCCCGGTTCCCAAAATGGTCCCGAATTTCTCGGTATCTCAACCTTCCATCCAAGCTCCATAGTATAGATAATAAAATGCTGACGATTAGGTTGAAAAATTGTAATTTTATCAAACCAGGGAGTAATGTTTGCAAAAATATAATCTGCTAAGCCGGGATTTGCAAAAATCAATCCTGTTACAATTAAGCTGATAACCGAGAAGAAATATATTTGATTTACAATGTACCTGTCGATCTGGCTTCCTATAATTTTTACAGTGAAATAAGCAAAATAAATTCGCATGAAATATGCGACAATGATGCTCAATATAAATTTATCATAGGCCAGAACATGAAGCCCGAATAAAGCAAGGAAGACAAGATTGTAAGAAACGATAACACGATCAAATCTTTTCCCCTTCCCAATGAAAATTAACATTGATAAGAAAAAGCCGACAATTAAATACTCATTACCGAACAATATGGGCATGGAAGACACACCCATTAAAAGATATAACAGAAAATGGTTTAAAAAAGAATTCTCAGTTTTTTTCTGTAGTAAGAGATTATTCTGCATCTAGAGCTAAACTTGTTTTTGATTTCAAAATATTATTTCTCATTCTTGAATTACTATTCAGAATATTTTTGTATTCAAAGTTTAAATGAGGTTTAAAATTAATCAAGTACATGAATGAAAGTCCGATAAAAAAAGGTTTTTGGAAAATTCCTTGGGAATAGCCAAGTATTAAAATAGAAATAATTATTACAAAAGGATACTTATTGTTAAAATTCAAAGCCTTACAGTAATTTTTGTAAGAAGCATACATGCAAATCATATAATAACTGAATCCCACAATTCCAAACTCTGCAAGAAGCAGAGTTGTTCCGTTGTTCCCGGTGTTTTCTTCATCTTCAATTTGAAAGAACCTGCCGATACCAAATATAGGAGAGGAAAGGAAATTACTGAAATTAATATTTCCGCTTACAATTCGTGAGTTTACTCTTTCTTTATAAGCAATTTGTGATTCAGAGTACATTTTTTCTACTTTACCTTCCATAAAATCCAGTTTTGAGTAGAGGTTAAAAAACACAATAACTAAAATTGGAAGTACTACTGCAGAATATATTAACTTGTAGCGAATAACAATAAATAAAATTACAAATACGAATAAAGCCAGATATGCTGAAGTTGACTGCGTTGTAATAATTGACAGAAAAAAAATAATATTCTTTAAATTTACAATTTTCTTGTGGCGCGCTATATTAAAAAAAAGTGCTACAAAAAGAAAAATCGCAAACCCTCCCGGTTCCCAGAAGGGTCCGGAGTTTCGTGGTATATCCAGCTTCCAACCCAACTCCATTGTATAAATTATAAAATGCTGTCTATTAGGATGGAAATAAGTAAGTCTATCAAAAAAAGGAGTGATTTCCGAATTTACAAAATCAATTAACTGAGGGAATAAATAAAATAAAAAAGTAATGATGAGACTTATAATAGCAAAAAAATAAATCTGATTTATAATGTATCTGTCTGAATTTTTCCCGACAATTTTTATTATAAAATATGCCAGAAATATCCTCAGGAAATACGCTATAAAAATTGAATATATAAACTGATTATAAACAAATATGTGTACGAAGAACAAACCAAGGAAGGCCAAAGAATAACTTATAATAAACGAGTCTATCTTTAAACCCTTCAGAAAAAAAATTACGAGAGCTAAAAAAAAACTTATAATTAAAAAAGGATTCCCGATCAAAATAGGAATTGAAGAAATTCCCATCAGCAAGAAAATCATGAAGTGATTTAGAAATGCTGATTCCCTGGGAGCAGAATATAAATTGAACATTTATTTACTAAGGCAATTTAATATTCTCAAGTTTTTTAGCTGTCCCGCTCTGTATAAGATTATCCATCATTTCAGCACCGGGTAAATCTATCACAAAAATTTCACAGTTAAAATACAATGCCTCTATAAGCGCAGTAGTATAAACGCCAATTACTTTTTTCCCGTCTGAGAGATGGGAATAAAGATTTTCATTTATACCTATAGTAGTAAAATTTTTAAACCCGGAAAGTTCTTCATATTTTTTAATACCTGATATAAATGTGTATTCATTCGGATGAGGCTTATAAAAAAAATTATACTTTGGATTATCTTTTACTAAACCAAAAATATTGTCTAAAATTCGTTCTGTCAATGTATCCTGTGAAAGTATTAAAACTTTATTAGGAATTTTAGCAACACCCTTGTATTTTTCCGCTTCTGTTTTCAGAGTATAATTTTCAATATACTCGATGTTATCTGAAGAAAGCGGCAGCTTGCATCCGCCCAGCCATGACTCCGACCACGCTAAAAATTTATCCGGAAAATAATCTAATTTATTTTCCGGTGAAGCCGGATAATGATAAATGATATCTTTCGAAGAAACAAATCCGTGCTGAATATCAATCACCTGAATTTTTCTTTTCTTACATTCACTTATAAGCGCAGCTTTATCACAGAAGTTAACAATGTAAATTTGTTTCGGTTTTTTTATTTCAAGCAGCTGCGAATAAAAACCGGACAGTATAAAAAAATTAATTAACTGGTTTTTGATAAGGCTTAACAAATTTAAAGTCAGGTTTAAATTAGTTTTAAGCTCTTTCCCCAGTTTATTAATTGAATCAAGTTCTTCCTGTGTAAATTCTAATTTAAAAGATTTTGATTTATAACCGACTGTAAGAAAAAAATAATCTAAATGTTTTGTGTTTTTAGTTTTTACTGAAAGTCTGTCAAAAAAATATGAAGACTGATAAACTGTATATTCTGAATTAGATTTTTTAAGCTGTAGTTTAATCGAGGCAGTGAAAGGGTCTATATACTCATTATTTATTTTTTGCTTTCGTGAACTTTCAAAAAGCAGTGTATCTATCTGCTGCTTATCTTTTAACGGATTATAAAAAAAAAAATTCTTCAGCCTCGAAGCTTTATTCAAAATTTTACTGAATAAACCGCTATTTAGAACAGAACCCTTTCCTTTCTGCTCAATATTTGAATTTATTGCGTTAATGTATATCAGATATCTTACAACCTGATAAATTTTTACTCCCTTTAGCTCCCAGTTGAGAAGATCGTGCTTAGCTTCAAGCTCAAGCATTTTATCTGTAATCTTTCCAATGGTATCAAATTTCATTTTTCTTTTTTAAAGAAAGTAATTTCTTTTTGAAATCAAAACCCTTTGTTACTTTATAGCAGACTGCTAAAGAAAAAATCAGATATAGAAACTGGGCAATTACCAAACCAACCGAAACTCCATCAATAGGAGACATTATTGAAGCAAAAAATTGCATCAAAAACCAGAATGCAGCAAGCTTAAAAATTAAAAGTATGGTAAGCCACTTAAACTCTTTTAAAGTGTTAAGAACATTTATACCAACACCTGCAGAATCTAAAACTCCGGCAATCAATGCCATCTGACATGCAAAAATCCCGGGAATATAATTCTGAAAATATTTTTCTATAAAAAACGGGATAGTGAACCAGCCTATTAACACTGCAGGAAAACCTATTAATAGCATTGCAAAGGCAGACTTCCATACCCACTTCCATAACTTTTTTGCATCGTTAAACTTTCCAAGATTGTATGACATCTGCGGATAAATGTACTGCCCTATAGCTGCAGGCAGCATTGCTATGCCGGATAAAATTGCAATAGCAGGCGAATAATATCCTACCACAACAACTCCGCCGATAGTCAGTAAAATTGTTCTGTTGAATGTTTTTGACAGGTCATCAAAATATCCAACGATATAAATTGGCAGTCCTGTTTTTATTAATTCTTTAAAAGAAGATTTAATAAATTTAGGTTTCACCCTGATAGGTCTGACAGCGTAAACAAAAACAGTGGTAAAAATACTTATAAGAACGGTTCTTAAAACTAATCCGTAATAATTCCAAAAATACGGAAGCACAATTGTTACAATTGTAAACCCGCTTATATACAACTGAATCTTAGAAAGTTTTACAAACTCATGATTAGCGCGGTAAGTAACATTCAGATATGTATTATAAAAAGCTGACGCAGTAATTAATCCTATAGAGAGGATACCAAATAAAAGTTTTATATCATTAGATACAAAAAAATAAACATATGCTGATGCAAGCACACATACGGCAAGCAAAATATAATTTAAGTATGTGATAAAAGCATTTGCAGTCTGCGCCAGCTTAACTATGTATTCATTATCACCTTTGCCTATGAAAAACGGAAGTTCCCTGTTCAATCCGCTTAACGCTCCAAGCTGTAAAATTGCAGCATATGACTGAATGAGAGACACGGAATTCCACATGCCAACATCCTCGGGAATAACCCACTTAATAATTATTATTCCGCTTATCAGCTTTACAACACTGAGTATTACCGAAGATGAAGAAAATAACAGCGCAGCTTTATTATTAAAAGTGGCTATTAGTTTTTTAGAACGTTCAATCAAGAGGGAGTAGGCAATAAAAGTTCATTTATGAGATGTGCAGTCTTTCAACAGCTTTTTTGTATTCAGTCCATTCGCCGGTATCTATCCAGGAATTTTCGCTGATAGGATAAACACCAACCTTACCTCCGTTATTTTTAATTGCCTCAATAAAATCTGTCATATCAAAATATTTATCTTCAGGTATAAAATTTATTGTGTCAGGATTAATAACATACATTCCTGTATTTACAAGATAATCATATTCGGGCTTCTCATTAATTTTAGTTAGCTCACCGCCATTTTCAATCTCGCAGATACCGTATGGAATTTTATATTTTTTAAATGATGCAGCAATAGTTAGATCAAATCCTTTGTTCTTATGAAATTCAACAAAGCTTGCATAGTCACAGTCAATTATTATATCACAGTTAGTTATAAATATAGGTTCTGAGAATTTTTTATTTAATAGTTTCATACTCCCTGCCGTTCCCAGCGGTTTATCTTCAACAACATACTCAACATTATACTCAGGAGCTAATTCCTCAAAATAAGATTTAATAATTTTAGCTTTATGATTAAGCGTCAAGTAAAAATTCCTTATATCGTTTTCAATAAAAAATTTATCTATGATAATTTCAATTACTGCTTTTTCTCCTATGGGAATTAACGGTTTCGGAAGAATTCTGGTAAACGGATCTAAACGGGAACCCTTCCCCCCCGCCATAATAACTACAGAATTAGTTAACTTTGTTTTGAAAGATTTATGTTCATGAAGGTCAAATATATTATTCCAGAAAAGTATATCAATTATTCTTTTATCTTTATCAAGTACCGGTATAGCTGATATTCTTAAATCTAATATTACCTTTTTTATTTCTTCTATATCATAATTTTCATATGCAAATGTCGGATTTTTAAAGCACACTTTTTCTGCAGTTAAATCCATATTCCCTTCCGATAGAATCCATCTTCTGATGTCACCGTCAGAAATTGAACCATATAAGCTTTCATTGTCATCGACTACAAATAAAATTCTTTCTCCTGCTTTATCAAGCATTGAGATAGCATCTTTTATTAAAACGTTTCTGTGTATTATAAATTTCTTATTTTCTTCTCTCAAATTCATATTCAAACATTAATATCATAAAACTTCTTTTTAGAAGAAATATTGTTTATATTTTTTTTAATTATTGTCAGCATTTGTTTTGCCGCAGTTCCGTTGCCGTACGGACTTTTATTTGCTGATGAATTTCTTTTTATACTTATTGCTTTTTTTATTCCTGAAACTATATCCGCTGTTCCACACTTAACGCTTATAATACTTTCACTCATTATTCTGCCTTTCTGTCTATCGCCAATATTAATAGTCGGAATTCCCATAAAAGGAACTTCAACAATTCCGCTTGAAGAATTTCCAATGACTAAATCAACATTCTTTAAAGTTGAAAGATATCTTTTCTGTCCGAGATTCGTGAATGCGTAAGCATTATTTCTCTTTGCGACAAATTTATTAACCATCTCAATTATTTCTCTGCCGCCTGTATCGGAATTCGGCATTGTAAAGATTAATTTCATTTGAGGAAATTTTTCTAAAGCTGATAGTACCTTTTCAAATTGTTTCTTTGGAGACTCTTTATCCAATGTAACAGGATGAAATGTTACTAAAGCAGTTTTGCTGTCAAATGTAAGATTTAAATCTTTTTCTAAATCCTTTTTTGAAATTAATTTCAGATTTTTAATATTGTCTAATCCTAAAGCTCCGACATTGTAAACCGATTTTGGATTTTCCCCCAGCTGAATAATTCTTTTTTTATAAATTTCAGTGGCAGCAAAGTGAAGCGACGACATTTTTGTTATTGAGTGTCTGATACCTTCATCAAACGCACCCTCAGTTGTTTCTCCACCTGCAATGTGTGCAATCGGAATATTCATTAAGTATGCACTTGTAGCAAGCGCCATCATTTCGTATCTATCTCCGAGAATAACAAGTAAATCGGGCTTTAATCTGTTAAAAACATCCGATGCCGATATCATTGCAAGTCCCATTGCTTTTACAATTGCAGTATCTGTATCTGCTGAAAGCAGCATTTCAATTTTTTCAGTAACTTTGAATCCGTCTTTTTCAATTTCATTCACAGTCATTCCAAACTCAGGAGATAAGTGCATAGCAGTAGCAATAATCTGCAGTTCAAGATTTTTATCTTTTTTAATAAGAGTCATTAACGGATTTAATAATCCGTACTCTGCTCTTGTACCCGTAGCTATGCAGATTTTGTTTTTCACAATTCTATAAATTCATCTTTAGAAAATTTTCTCTTCGCTTTTTTGCCAACAACTTCATTCCATCTCATAGGATTAATTCCGGAACCCGGTCTCTTCACAATCAAATTCTCATCAGTAAAAACTTCTCCCTCTTCTATATCATGCGCAGCTAAAATACTTTTGCGGGCTATTACTATATTTTTTTCTTCAGATGCTGCAATTTGTTTATCGCCGTCTCCCATTGCTAAATCAACATTACGGATGCATCGAACCATTTCTGCCAGCTCATAGGGTTCTAACGAAGCAAGATGGTCGGGACCTTCCATAGTTTTATCTAGTGTAAAATGTTTTTCCACGACAGTTGCTCCAATAGCCGCTGCAGCAATTGAAACTTCAATCCCTTTTGTATGGTCAGAATATCCGACATTAACATTAAATGTATCTTTCAATGTAAGCATAGCTTTTAAATTAACATCTTCAAGCGGTGTAGGATATTCAGTTGTGCAATGAAGCAGTGTGATTTTTTCTTTATCAGTTCCTGATGCAACAATTAAATTCAAACACTCTTCAACATCATTTAGAGTAGACATGCCTGTTGAAATTATAACATTCATATTCTGTTCGCCGATTCTTTTCAGATATGGATAATTTGTAATTTCTCCGGAAGGAATTTTCATATAAGGCATATTAAAGCTAAGCAAAAGCTCTAAGGATTTCATATCGAACGGAGTGGATAAAAACATAATATTGTTTTTTTCACAGTACTCTTTAAGCTCTTTGTATGCTTCCAGCGGTAAATGAATTTTTTTCGCCATCGCTATCTGCGAACCTGCTTCACCTGTATTGGTAATCTGATATTCTGCCTTCGTTGCATATTCAGTCATAACAAGTTCAGGAACTGCTGTCTGAAATTTCACTGCATCTGCCCCTGCTTTAACTGCTTCATTAATTAGTTTGTAAGCAAGCTTAATATTCCCGTTGTGATTTACTCCTGCCTCTGCTATTATAAAGGTTCTCTTCATTGTTCTGCTATATCAAGGATTTCGTATAATTTTTTGTACTCTGTATTAAATAAAAACTTGATCCCAAGTTTTTCACAAACTCCGTCTTTTTCAATCGAATCACCTATATAAATCATTTCTTCCGGCTTTATGTTGAAATCATTCAGTACCGTTTCAAATATCTTTAAATCAGGCTTTCTCATCGGGGGATTGAACTCATCAGAAATATAAATCTTATCGACTACAGATAAAAGATTCAAAACCTGAATTTTGTTTTTCTGGATTGTAACTCCTCCATTTGTAATCAGAATAATTTTGTAACCTTTGTTTCTGATTTTTTGCAGAACAGGTTTTACCCACTCAAAAGTCTTCAGGGTAAAATCAGGCTTATGATTTCTGTAAAAAGGAAGAATCTTATCTTTTACAAAATCATCCCATGTATTTGGTAGTTCATATCCGCTGTTAACTACTGCCTTATCAAACAATCTGTCAAAATCTTTTACATCAAATAGCTTCTGCATTTCTGCAAAAACTTTTTCTTTATCAAATCCGAATTTATATTCTACCGATTTTGCAATCGATTCAAAAAGAATTTTTTCATAATCCCATTGAGAATATAAAGTGTCATCTAAATCAAACCCTATAACTTTCAAATCAGATCCAGTAATTTATCAGTGTAAACTGCATTATCGTACCTTAAAACGTAAAAACCGGTTTTATATCTTATGCCGTTTATCTTTTCAAATGGAGTATTTTCAACATAATTTTTTATATGCTGAATCATATTTGCCCCTGCAGTATGTGATAAAGGATATCCGCCGCCGAATCGTGGATTTATTTCTCCGAGGTAAACCTTATCCTTTTCAATCATAACCTGTATATTTACCATTCCCTCAATTTTCAATTCACTTACAACTTTCTTGATCACATCTGCAACTTCGGGAATATTTACTGTCACTCCTTTTTCAACTTCTCCGCCTCTCGTACTGATTCTTTTTCTCTGACAATACTCTACTACATTTCCCTGACCGTCACCATAAACATCAACTGTAATTTCTTCAGAAAAATTTATATACTGCTGAACAATATATGAATCCGAATCTAATTTTTTAGTATCAGCTATGGATTTTACCTCATCAGGCGAAGCAAAATAAATTCCTTTAGAAGCAGAACCTGCCGAAGGCTTAAGAATTAATTTTTCGTGATTAGTGTCAGCAGCTTTTAAAAGATAATCTTTCAACAGCCATGTTTCGGGCTGTAATATATCTGTGTCTCTGAATCTTAAAAAGGTTTGATACTTATCGTTGGATAACTTAACAACTTCGTAGTCAGGTACACAGACATGAACTCCAATCTCATTAAATTTTTTCTTGTGTTTTGCAAACAATGGAAGCTCGGGATCAATTAACGGAAGTACAATCTGAGGCTTCTCTTTTTTACAAATTTCTAAAACATCATCTAAATATTTTTCATCTATTTTAAGCGGCACTTCATGAACTCTATCCAGAATATAGGCTGCCGGAGAAGTTTTAAATGCATCTGCGCCGATGAATTCATAACCTGAAAATTCTTTTTTAAAAAAACTTATCAGTTCAAATCTTCTTCCGGGAGATGTAAATAAAATTTTCTTTGTCAAAACTTTATTAATCGTCTAAACCTGTTTTGTTAACAGTGTGTCTTAGTTTCCAGTTACCGTCAGAATCTTTTCCCCATAAATGCGGTGAGCGGAATTTATCTGCAAGTTCAAAAAATCTTTCTTCAGTCATTCCAATATGCTCCATAATTTCTTTGAAATATCTGTCCGGGAACTCACCGTCAAATTTTCTTACCAGAGCAAGACCTTCTTCTCTTGTTAGATGCTTGTTTCTGATTTCCTGCGATGCATCATAGGTAGTTCTGCCTATTCCGAATTTAATAAACGTTGTATAATAATGTAAATCGTCAATCTTATCATCTATGCTGTTATATTTTGAATATGTTCCTTGTGTTCTGAAAGGGCGCGCTTTAAATCCTGTATGCTCTACTGCATGATAATAAACTTCCTGTGGCACCCATTTCAGATAGTATCCAAGATAATGAACTTCTATTTTTGATTTTTCAAGCTGGTCATGATCTGCCGGTAAAAACGTCATAAGGTCTGCAAGCTTCACATCATATTTTTCCATTAACTCTTCAATCGATACTCCTGCAAGATACATATCTTTTAAATGAGTCATGCTGAAGTAAGATTTATCTCTTAAAGATGTTGCATCGTCGGCAATAGGGTTTCCGTACTCAGCTTCATTCTCACCGTAAAAAATAAGAGGTATATCATAATTGATTGCAATTTTAGGTGCGAGATTTTTTTGTCCTAATATAAACGTCTGAAAAGGATGGAATAAATTTTCTATTGATAACCTTGTAAGCAGTTTCATAATCCTTCCGTTCTGCTTGAACATAAGATTATCAAAACCGCCAACCTCTACCCAATTTTTCCAGTTCTGATATCCGTAATCTGTATATAAAATCGGAGGCCATGTTATAGTTAAAGGATTCATTCCGTATTTATACTTTAGCATCCATGATTGATACGCACTGTCTTTTCCTCCGCTGCCGGGAACAATACAATCATACTTTCCGTCATTTCTTCTGTGCTTATCAAGAAGCTTTAATAATTCCTGTTCTCTTTTTTCCCAATCTATAGTTTCCTTACCTTCATTAACTTTGCAAGCATCGCATATTCCGTCTTCGCCAATATTCAAAGTTGTTTTCTTACTTTGTATTGTGTGCTTAAATTCAGGAGTTGAAGCCGGACGCTGATTTGACATAACGCACTTCTTACAGAACTTCACTTCTTCAGGTAATCCATAATAAGCTTCTAATTTCTTACTCATTAAATTATAATTTAAATTTTTTCTTTATGATTCTTAATTTCAGAACTCCAGTTCTGATAAATTTTTATTCCTTCCGTTCCGCTTTTTTCAGGATGAAACTGAAACGCGGTGATGTTTCCTTTTTTCACTCCGGAGCAATATTCAATTCCTTCGTAATTAGTCAGTGTCAGAATATCCTTTTCATTTTTTGGTTTCACGTAATAGGAATGAACAAAATACATAAACTCTTTTGATGAAGTGTCTTTCAGAATAGAATCACTCCAATGATTTTCATTTTTAGGTTCATATATGTGGTTCCATCCAATCTGAGGAACCTTCATAGTTTTTCCATCAGAAGTTGTATTTGGAAACTTTACAACATTTCCTTCAACTAAATCTAATCCTTTATAATATCCAAACTCTTCGCTTTCCGTAAATAATAACTGTAATCCTAGACATATACCAAGGAATGGTTTTCCTGACGAAACAAAATCTTTTATTGGTGAAACTAAATCGAGCCTGTTTAAATTATCCATACAATTACCAAAGGCACCGACACCGGGTAATATTGCAGCATCGGAATTCATTATAACATTTTTATCTTTTGTAATAATTGAATTCAAACCAACATACTTGCATGCATGGTCAACACTGAACATGTTCCCCATTTCATAATCTATAATTGCTACCTGAAATTTTTTATCTTCACTCATTGTGTGTACCTGCAGTCTATTCCGTTATCACTTAGATATTTTTTTATATCCTGAATTTCTGCTTTGTCAATTTTTCCGAATGTCTTACCGCTGTTTATAAATGTTACATTTCCTTCGGCGGAAAATTCATTAACTGATTTATTTTTGGCAGCATAATTATAATGAAGCATTGATGCAACTGAAACTGCATCTGCATGTCCTTCTTGAATTACTTCTTTGAAATGTTCTAATTTCCCGGGACCGCCGTGAGCAATCACAGGGATTTTCACATTATCAGAAATTTTTCTGGTTAGCTCCACATCAAATCCTTCGCCCGTACCTTCTTTGTCGACAGATGTAACTATCAATTCGCCCGCACCAAGTTCTTCTGCTCGCTGCGCCCATTCAAACGCATCAACCCCTGTGTATTCACGTGCGTTATCAGTGTAGCACAAATATTTTCCGTCGTTCTGTTTTATTGCTTCTATTGCAATAACAATTGTAGAAGAACCGAACGCTTCGGATGCCTGCTTTATTATTTCAGGATTTTTTATTGCAGCTGTATTCAACGAAACTTTATCTGCGCCGTATCTTAATACTTCAGTTATATCTTCTATGGTTCTTAATCCGCCGCCGACTGTTAAAGGAATAAATATTTCCTTCGCTGTTCTTGTAATAATATCTTTCAGGCTATTCCTGTCATACAAACTTGCAACAACATCCATATACAATAATTCATCTGCGCCGCTTTCGTTATAATATGATGCAAAATCTTCAGGTTTACCCATAACTCGCAAACCTTCAAGGTGAATTCCTTTTACTAAGTTCGGACCTTTTATATCAAGTCTTGCTATTATTCTATGGTTCACTTAAGGCTAAACTAATTTTTGTTTATAATATAACTCGGCAATTTTCAAATCTACAGGTTCATCAATATCAACGGAAGAATAGTAAGGCATGATGTAACTTAAAGTCTTAGGAGTCTGAAAGGTTTTATATTTCTCAAAATTTTTTATATCAATTAAATATATAGCGCCGTTTATAAAGTATGTAATAGGTATATCCTGTCTTCTTTTCTCACTCTTCACATCAAATAGATTTTCAATAAATCCCTTTTGATTAATCTTTCTGGATAAATATGGACTTTTAATGTTTTCTGTTACAGATATTAATGAAAGAGCTTCCTTGTTTGCTACAAACTTTTTGATTGAATTATCAATCTGTTCTGATTTTCTGAATGGTGATGTGGGCTGCAGAAGTAGCAAAGTATTATAATCATTGCCGCTCTTTTTCAGATAATCTATAAAATGCAGAATTACATCTGTGCTTGTAGCTTTATCTGATGCTAAATTTTTGGGTCTTTTAAAAGGGACTTCAACAGGAAATTTCTTGACTGAATTTATTATCTCGTCTGAATCTGTTGATAAGAAAATTTTATCAATATATTTTGATTTCAGCGCGCTCTCAACCGTCCAGTGTATTAATGGCTTTCCGCAGAAATTTATAATATTCTTTCTCGGAATACCTTTTGAGCCTCCGCGGGCAGTTATTAACGCAGCTATTTTTTTGTTTTTGTACAGAGAGTACGGAAATGAATTCTATGAAGATGAACTATTTATTCTTTAGTGCTTGTATTACTGTATCGATGTTTTCGTCAGTCAGATTTACGCTGCAAGGGATATTAAGAGTTTCTTCCAGCATTTTGTAAGCATGTTCTATTTTATAAGAATAATTATTCTTGTAAGGTTTTTGTTCGTGATTTAAGAACCAAACGGGACGTGTCTGAATTTTCTGTTGCCCTAATTTTTCCATCAATTGTTCTCTGTCCATTCCATATACATTTTTGTCAATTCGCATTGCGTACATCCACAAATTATTATCAGCATGCGAAGGTGTGCAGTTAATTTTTAATCCTTCAATTTTGTCAATTTCGGATTTATACTTATTATAGTTTTTCTTTTTTATTTTTAAATATTCGGGAAGAACTTCCATCTGAGCAACTCCGATTGCAGCCAATACATTTGGTAATCTGTAATTATATCCTACTTCATGATGTACATACCTTACTTCATCATCTTTTGCCTGAGTTGTAAGATATTTCGCTTTCTCAGCTTTCTGTGAATCATTAGTAACTATCATTCCACCGCCGCCCGTTGTAATAATCTTATTTCCGTTGAAAGAAAAACAGCCCATTTCACCGATGGTTCCTGTGAATTTATTTTTATTCTTTCCTTCTAAGTAATATGTCCCTAAACTTTCGGTTGCATCTTCGATAACTGCAATATTTCTTTCTTTGCATAACAAAACCAATTCATCCAGCATAATTGCGCTTCCGAAAACATGGACGGGAATAATTGCAGAAATTCTTTTACCTGAAATATTATTGTATGTGTATCCGTTTTTATAGCTTGTCTGAGTTTTTATAAATTCAATTGTCTTCTCAATATCAATGTTGTAGAAATCATCACTGTCCATAAAAACCGGCTCGGCAAAAGCATACCTCACTGCATTTATGGGAGCTATGAAAGTTAATGTCGGCACAATTACTTCATCTCCCGGTTCAACACCACAAAGTAAGAGTGAAATGTGAATCGCTTCAGTACCGTTAACACATGCTATTGCAAATTCTGATTTCGTGAAGTCCCTTACCGTCTCTTCAAAAAGATTTACATATTTTCCTGCTGTTGAAACCCATTCGGTATCAAGACATTCTTTTACGTACTTCCATTCATTGCCTTTAATGGAAGGAACTGATAATGGTATCATTAATAGATTAGATTGATTGAGTTAATTTGTGTATCAGGTGTTCTGGTAAGCTTTTGAATACGGGTCTGCTAAAACTTTATTTTTTATTATAGAATTAACTTCTATGACTCCGTCTTTAAGGTGTTTTGTTATTTGAAATCCGAGTGTATTTTTTATCTTTGAAAAATCCACTCTGTAGTCTCTAGGGTCTTCATCTTTCTGAACGTATTTTACAATTGTTTCAGGAATAACATTTATTATTTCATCGGCAATCATTTTCTTCTGATAGTTTTCATCTGTATCGCCTACTCCGAAAACATTCTGATTTACAAGTGAAGCATCACTTTCAATTACGAGTATCACTGCTCTTGCAAGATCTTCAACATGGCAGTACGGTCTCCAGAATTGTTCTCCGAAAATTACTAACTCTTTTCCTGATGCAGCATCGCGTGTAAATTCATTCACTGTCAAATCAAATCTCATTCTTGTTGATAATCCGTAAACAGTAGCAAACCTTAACGCCGTTGCCACGAATCCGTCACGCAATTTAGATTCAAGAAGATATTTTTCAAATTTCACTTTCAATTCAGCATACAATGAAACAGGATTCAATGCTGACTCTTCAGTTACAAAACTGTCACCTTCCATCTTTCCGTAATTACTGCAAGTCGACGCAAAAACAAATCTTTTAACATTGCTGAGAGTATTGCATTTATCAAACAGAAGCTTTGAACCTTCCCAGTTAATAGAGCGTGCCTCATCTGCATACTTAGAGCATGCAGGATCACCCACGATTGCAGCTAAATGAGCTACAGCATCTGCTTCTTTTAATACTTCATCAAGTATTTTCTCATCACGTATATCGCCGTGAACAAAATTGAATTTTTTATTATTATAGAATGAAAGCATGGAGTCTCCTCCAAAGCTTAAATTGTCAAGCCCAATTACGTCATACCCCTTATCTAATAAGAGTCTTGTTAGTGTAGAACCTATGTATCCGGCGCAGCCGGTAACTAATATTTTCATTATGCTTTAGGGTCCTGTTTTTGGTAATAGTAATAATAATTATAATAATAACCGTAGGCTGTCTTGAAGTTAAAGTTATTCAGAACTGCTCCAAGTAAATTATGCGGATTTATAGAGCTCAATCTTACATAACTCTTCACAAATGCTTCAAACGGAGTTTTATCTGCCTGGGCAACAAGTATTGTTCCATCAGTCATATTAAATAAAATTTCTGCATCAGTAACCGTAATAAACGGCGGCGAGTCAAGGACAATTATATCAAATTTTTCTTTCATCAATGCTAAGAAATTTTTCATCTGCACAGAACCTAAAAGTTCTGAAGGATTCGGAGGAATTGTTCCGCTTGTAATGAAAGACATATTGTCTAACTGAGTCTTTCTTACTATTTCTTCGAAAGCAACATTTTTAAACAAGTAATCACTTAAGCCGGGGTATCTATCTACACCTAATGCAGAGTGAACTCTCGGTTTTCTTAAGTCACAGTCAACAAGTAATACTTTTTTACCTGCCTGAGCAAATGTACCGGCTAAGTTAAGAGCTACAATTGTTTTACCCTCTGAAGGAATGGAGCTGGTTATTAAAATTGTTTTAATGGGTTCAGATTCCAGCTTGGAAAATTCTACACGCGTTCTCAGTGCTTTGAATGATTCCGCTATCGGAGATTTCGGTTTTATAGCTACAATAAATTCCGAGCCGGCAATTGACTTATCTGTCATTCCTTCAATGTTCGGAATCCATGAAAGCACACTCATGCCTTTGTTTTCAATCTGTTCAGGAGTCTTGATTGTTTTATCTAAGAAGTTTCTTGTGAACGCAAAAGCTAAACCAAGTGCTAAACCAACAATAACACCTGATAAAAGTATTATTCCTTTTTTTGGTTTTACAGGACCGAAATCATCAACACCAGGATCAAGAAGGAATGCATTCGCAATTCTTGCTCTTTCGTTAATTGTTGCTTCCTGATATTTTTCTTCCAGTATTAAATATAATTTTTCAGCGGAAGTTGCTTCTCTTTCAAGTTTTGCAAGTTCAATGCTTTCTGAAGGAAGTTTAGCAAAGTCACCTTCATATTTACTTAAGAAAATTTTCAAAGAAGCAGCTTTTGATCTTAGAGCCTGATTCTGAATAGCTGCATCTAAAAGTTTGGATGATAGTTCTTTCTTTTCTTCAGGAGTATTTGCCAGAACACCGGCTGAAAGCTGTTTAACTTTATCGTTTAAATTCTTTCTAAGCTCTGCAATCTTTATATTAGCTTCGTTTGTCAGTTTTTCCTTTACAGCAGGATCTTTAATTGTAGAATTTTCCAGATCGCGCTTTACTTCATACTCTGCAATTTGTCTTTGAAATTCTTCAACATATGATTTTGAAACCACACCTTGCACGTAATCATACATGGTAGGGTCTATTTTGCTATACTCATTTTTCAATGTAGCAAGTCCGTTATCGGAAGCTTTTAATTCTATTTCCGCAGCATTTTTCTGTGCATCATATTGTGATATTGTAGCTACTAAATTCTGAGCCTGAGCATCTAATATCAATAAGCCGGTTCTTTTTTGGAAATCTTCAAGCTTCGCTTCTGCAGAATTTAAATCATTGAACTTTTTTTCCTTTTCCTGTGCAAGAAACTGTTTTACCGCAGTAATATCTTGTCTGGAAAGATCTTTCAGATAGCTTACATAAATATCAGTATAAGTCAAGGTTATCAGCTGGGCTTCCCTGAAAGAAGGACTTTCAACACTTAGCTCTACAGCATCCAAACCTTTCTTTTGAGAGATGCTTACTAATCCTATCAAAGACTTTCTTAATCCTTCCGGAGAAATGTAAGAAATTTTTCCGTCTTTAGATTTACTTACCAGGAACGCAAAATCTTTATAGTCCGTATTGTTTTTGAGCGAATCAATTATTGCAGTCGCCGCAACATCTCTGATATAAAAACTTTTCAGTACTTCAATCTGATTTAAAATATACCTTTCAGTTCTGTAATCGCCAAGCTCCGCAAAAGGGTCAGCAAGAATACTTCCCTTGGGGTTATCAATTTTTAAGACTGTAGTAGAGCGATAAATATTTTTTGCGAAATACAGATAGGTAAAAGTACAGGCAAGCGCAACAATGAATATGATTAAGATAGGAAGGAAGTTCGCTCTGATTACATTAATATAGAACTTGAAATCAGCTCCTTGCTCATTAGAAATAGAATCTAATAGTTCCCTATTAATTTCAGAGTTAGTGTTTTTTTTGTCCATAAACAGATATTACATTAAAAATACAAAATAAAATAAATTAAATAAAATTTTCTAAATAATAATAGACCAGCACAATTGTGAGTCCCATTATTACTATATAAAACAATAAGGTTCTAAACCAATGTTTGGCTAATTTATAGGTGAAATACTTTCCGCGCCATTGACAAATTCTACAGAAATATGTGCGGAAGAAAAATATTTTCGCTAATTTATCAGCAAAGCCTCTTGAGCGATACTTTTTTAATGACCCTACTTCTCCGCAATTTTTACATCTGGCAAATTCCGGGTTACTCCGACTTAATACTTTAAAATTCATTCTTAATTATTTCTTGAAATTGTTAAAACTAAAATCCCAAGTGAAATTAGTACAGAGGCAATCGACAGAATAAATGAAAGATTGTCTCTGAAAAAATATCTTGGCCCCCCGGGCACTAATACAATATCGCCTGAAGTTAAAACTGGATTTGGTTTAGACTGTGTAGAAATCTGTTCACCCCAAAGATAATCATTATAGTTTAAATTAATAATCTGATCACTGCTTATTCGTAATGTATCATTTTTAGGTCTTATAATTCTAACATTTTCAAGTTTAGAATCCGGGATAGGTCCTCCCCCTAAAGTTAATAAATCTAAAAAAGTCGTGCCTTTCGGTATCAGGTATTTACCGGGATTTTTTACATATCCCCAGAGATTTACTTCTATATTAACTTTTTCTTTATCTGCGTAGTTATAATAATTTGCGCCCGATATTCTCAACTCTTCGGAACCAATTTTTTCTTTGCCATCCTGAGCCAATAAATTGCCCGAAATGCATAGGAATAGAAACGATAATAAGTAAAATTTTAATTTCATTGAATTATAATTTGGGAAATATCCTGCTAAGATACAAAAAATAGAAAAACAGGAATTTAAAGGATTTCGAATTTAAAAGAAATATAAAAAACTTAATTAATACTATTGAATTCTTTAAAAATGTTGTATTACTCTATCTTTAATATAATCACCTATTGATAACGAAGATGTTGCTGCCGGTGAAGGCGCATTACAAACATTAAGCATCCGTTCGTTTTCTATAATCAAAAAATCGTCAATCAATTTTCCATCTTTGCTGCATGCCTGGGCTCGCACACCTGCTCCGCCTGCCTCTAAATCATCTTCTGTAATTTCCGGTATCAGCTGCTGAAGAGCGTGAGTAAAAGCTGATTTTGAAAACGAACGGTACATCTCACCCATTCCAGTTCTCCAGTATTTTACTGCAACTTTTAAAAATCCGGGATAAGTTAATGAAGAGAAAAGCTCTCCTAAATTTATTTGTGACTTTGTGTAGCCCTCTTTTGCAAATGCGAAAACTGCATTAGGACCTGCTTCAATTCCGCCTTCAATCATTCTGGTAAAGTGAACTCCTAAAAATGGGAATGCAGGATCGGGCACCGGGTAGATAAGATTCTTAACAAGATACTGTTTCTCTTTTTTAATCTTGTAATACTCACCTCTGAAAGGAATTATTTTAAAATTTGTCTCTGAGGAAGCAAATGAAGCAAGCTTATCGGAATACAATCCTCCGCACGATACAACATAGTTTGATTCATATTCATGTTTATCAGTTGTTACAATATTCTTAGCGTTTACTTTTTTTATATTCACAACTTTTTCGTTAAACTTTGCATCGCCGCCTTTAGCTTTTATCAGTTCCAGTAGTTTTTTCGATACCTGCTTATAATCTACAATTCCGGTTTGCGGTACTTGTATTCCTTTAATGCAGGTTACGTGAGGCTCTATCTCGTTTACTTCTTCTTTTGTTAAATACTTTAAATTTTTAAGTCCGTTCTCATTTCCCCGTATAAAAATATTATCAAGCGCCGGCAGTTCTTTTTCATTTAATGCTACAATTACCTTTCCGCAAAGTTCATACTTTATTCCGTTAGCATCACAAAACTTTAATAGCTGGTTATATCCGTTAATACAATTAGATGCTTTTAAGCTTCCCGGCTTATAATAAATACCTGAGTGAATTACTCCGCTATTATTTCCGGTCTGATGCATTGCAACATCATTTTCTTTTTCAAGAATCAGAAGCTTAATATTTGGCTTAGCTAAAAGAATTTTATACGCTGATGCAAGTCCTACTATCCCTGCACCTATAACTATTACATCGTAGTTCAAAAGTTATTCATTTTTATCTTTCAGAGAATAAATTCTTTCAATAATATCAACCACTTTTAATCCTTCAAGTGCATTTGTTGTTATTGTATTCCTTCCTTTTATAACATCTATTACATTTTCGAAAATATAATGATGATTAGCTGCAGAACCTTTATAGTCTCCGTAATCATTTGCAGGATTTACAGGACCTAACTTCGGCAATGTATAATTTTTAATATTACAATACTCGACTTCATTCATATACTGTCCTCCAATCTTCACACCTCCGTTACTTCCGATTACAGTAATACTGCTTTCCATATTGGTGTTCCAAACTGAAGTTGAATAATTAATGCATCCCATTCCTCCATTAATAAAATCAAAACTTACCATACCAGAGTCTTCGAAATCTGTCAGACCTGCGTGATTAAAATTATTGAATTTTGCCTGAATATTTTTTATATCTCCGAACAACCAGTACATAATATCTATGAAGTGAGAAAACTGGGTAAACAAAGTACCACCGTCAAGCTCTTTAGTACCTTTCCAGTTTCCTTTTTTGTAGTAACGTTCGTCTCTGTTCCAGTAACAATTTAACTGAACCATATAAGTATCACCAAGAATTTTGTTTTCAACTACTTCTTTTATCCATTGTGAAGGAGGAGAATATCTATTTTGCATTACGCAAAATACATGTCTTGATGCCTGTAAAGCCTTGAAAATAATTTTCTCGCAGTCAGCAACAGTCAGAGCCATTGGCTTTTCGCAAACAACGTGCTTTCCGCTTTCCAATGCTTTAAGTGAATGCTCTGCGTGCAGCCCGTTAGGAGTTGCAACGCAAAGCACGTCAAACTTTATATTGGAATTCAGCATATCATCAATTGAAGAAAAGAATGGAACGTTGTAATTTTCAAGCCCCAGTTTTTCCTTCGGAAGAATATCGCACATTGCAGCAAGCTCGGACTCATCATTTCTGTTTATCATTTCAGCATGTCTCTTGCCTATATGGCCCGAACCGACTACTGCAAATTTTACCTTCTCGTTACGCTGCATTTAAATTATTAAGCTTTGTAAAGTTTTTTACCTTTGAATTTCTTGAATGCATTTCTTGAATCAACAATAATCTTCGCATTCTTAAATATCATTTCATGATCGTAATAACTATGGTCGGTTGATACAAGTATCAGATCATATTTTTTTATAGCTGCAGGTGTTAACTTCACAGATTTTTTCTTGTATTTATATTCTCTTGTTTCCGGGGTTGTTTTGCAATACTCGTCATTGTAATCTACGATTGCGCCGTCATGTTCAAGTAATTCGATTAATTTTAATGATGGTGATTCTCTTAAATCATCAATGTCTTTTTTATAAGCTAATCCTAAAAGAAGAATTTTAGAACCTTTTAAACATTTTTTGTTATCATTAAGAGCATGATATACTTTTTCTACAACATAATGAGGCATATATGTATTTACTTCACCTGCAAGTTCAATGAACTTGGTTGAAATTTCATATTCCCTTGCTTTCCAGGTTAAGTAGAAAGGATCGATCGGAATACAGTGTCCGCCTAATCCGGGACCGGGATAGAATGGTGTGTAACCAAACGGCTTTGTAGAAGCTGCCTCGATTACTTCCCATACATCGATATTCATTTTATCAAAAACAACCTTCAGCTCATTTACCATTGCAATGTTAATCGATCTGAAAATATTTTCAAGAAGCTTTGTAGCTTCTGCAGCTCTTGTTGAAGATACAGTAACCACTTTGTGAATAACTTTTTCATAAACCATCTTACCAAGCTCTGTACATAACGGAGTTAATCCCCCAAGTACCTTTGGAATAGTTGCAGTTGTATATTTTGCATTGTTCGGGTCTTCCCTTTCAGGTGAGAAACATAAATGATAATCTTTTCCTGCTTTCAAACCTGACTTATTGAAAATACCTACGAGAACTTCATCCGTTGTTCCGGGATAAGTTGTGCTCTCAAGAGAAACGATATGACCTTTTCTCAGGTACTTTACAATTGTTTCACCGGTGTTTGTGATATAGCTTAAGTCCGGCTCTCTGTTTGCATTTAACGGAGTAGGAACACAAATAATAATCACATCAACATTTTTCAGCTTTGAAAAATCTGTTGTAGCATCAAGCATTTTTCTATCAACAGAATCTTTAATATGTTCTGTGGGAATATGCTTTATATAGGATTCCTTGTCCTTTAATATTTTTTTGACTTTAAAATCGTCTAAGTCTAAACCGAGGACTTTTATGTTGTTCTTGCAAAATTCCAGCGCTAAGGGCAGCCCTACGTACCCTAAACCGATTATCCCTACTGTAAAATTATTCGATTTGATTTTCTCTTTGAGGTTCACTTTATACCTTCCTTTATGTTTGTGTGTTTTATTTAAAGCTTTCTATTGTAATTCTTAAACCTTCTTTGAAATTCACAAGAGGTTTGTAATGCAGATTTGTTTCAGCAAGATTTATATCGGCAAATGAATGCTTAATATCTCCTGCTCTTGGTTCTTTGTAAATAGGTTTTACATCTTTACCCAAAATCTCATTTATATCTGTAACAAGCTCGTTAAGTGTTATTCTTCCGTGGCATGCGCAGTTCATGGCAATCCCCGATTCGCAGTCAGTTGTTGCTGCAAGAATGTTCCCTTCAATAACGTTTCTTACAAATGTAAAATCTCTGCTCTGTTCTCCATCACCAAAAATTACAGGAGATTCACCTGCCATTATTGCTTTTATAAATCTTGGAATAACTGCTGAGTATTGTGAGTTCGGGTCTTGTCTCGGTCCGAATACATTGAAATATCTTAGCGCGACAGTTTTAAGTCCGTATATTCTCGTGAATACATTACAGTATTTTTCACCTGATAATTTTGAAACTGCATATGGTGATAACGGATTAGGAATCATTGATTCATCTTTCGGCAGTTTAGGATTATCTCCGTAAACTGATGATGAAGATGCGAACACAATCTTCTGTACATTATTTTTTCTTGCTGCTTCTAAAATATTCAAAGTACCTGTAACATTTACTTCGTTAGATGTTATCGGGTCATTGATTGAGCGCGGAACAGAAGGTAATGCTGCCTGATGCAGAATTACATCTATACCCTGAACTGCATCTTTTACTATGTGATAACTTCTTATATCACCTTCAATCAGTTCAATATCGTTTCCGTAAGATGTTAAATTCTCTCTTTTTCCTGTAGAAAAATTATCAAGTACTCTCACTTCATAGTTTCTTTTAAGCAGTTCACCGACAATATTTGAACCGATAAATCCTGCACCACCTGTTACTAAAAATTTCATACTGGGATTGTGTTAAAAGTTTTAAACAAGGCTCCGCCAATTACCTCCCATTTTCTTTTCAAAAAAATATAAGGTATCAGCGGGGAAATTCTTTTAAACCATAATACTGTAAATAAAAATTATTGTACTACTTCCTGCTACAACTCAGATACTATTCCGTTCTCAAACTTGTACTTCTTGTTTGACTGCTCGCAAAACGCTTCACCATTATCATCAAAATTTAATCTCTTTCCTGCTTCACTTACCCACCCGATAATCCTTGCCGGATTGCCGACAACCAGCGCATAATCCGGAACATCTTTTGTAACAACACTTCCTGCTCCGACTAAGCAATGCCTGCCAATAGTATTCCCGCAGACAATTGTCGAATTAGCACCGAGTGATGCGCCTTCTTTCACTAATGTTTTAATATAAAATGCTGCACCGACTTGCGGATACTTACACTTAGGGTCTAAAATATTTGTAAACACCATTGATGGTCCGCAGAAAACATAATCTTCAAGAGTTACACCTTCGTAAATAGAAACATTATTCTGAACTTTTACAAAATCCCCTATAGAAACATTATTACCGACATTTACATTTTGCCCGAACACGCATTTTTTTCCAATCTTTGAACCGGTTTGTATATGAGAAAAATGCCATACCTTCGTGCCTTCGCCAATTTCTACACCGTCATCTACAACTGCATATTCATTTACATAATAATTTTTATCCATGAAGAATCTGTTAGGGCTTTTCTTATTTATTTAAAAATTCAGTAATTTTATCAGCAACAAATGTAATCTGCTCAGTAGTAAGCTCAGGATAAATAGGTATTGCCAGTGATGTATCTGCACAAAACTCTGCCATAGGGAAATCACCTTTCTTATGATTCAGGAATTGAAAACACTCCTGAAGATGGAATGGAATCGGATAATAAATTTCGTTTCCTATTTCATTTTCTGATAAGAATTTCTTCAGTTCATCTCTCTTTTCAATTCTGATGATATACTGATTGTAAATATGATAATGCTCTCCTGCAGTTTTTTTGTAAACCGCTGCCGGCAATAAAATTTTATTTTTTGCGTTGAACGAAGTAACGCCTTCTCTCTCTGCAATTCCTCTTTCAAGAAAAAGTTTTGTATAAAGCTCAGCATTCTCCTGCCTTCTCTTAGTCCACGAATCCAAATAAGGTAATTTTACATTAAGCACAGCTGATTGAATTTCATCTATTCTGAAGTTTGCTCCGATGAATTTGTGATGATATTTCGGCTGCCCGCCATGAACTCTTAAGATTTTCATTCTTTCGTATAAGAAGTCATCGTTTGTAGTTACAAGTCCAGCATCACCGAACCCGCCAAGATTTTTACTTGGGAAGAAAGAGAAACATCCTATGTGCCCGATTGAACCGACTTTTCTTCCGTCTTTGTATTCTGTTCCGATTGCCTGCGCGCCGTCTTCAATCACTGTAAGATTATGCTTCTTTGCTATTTCCATTATAGGGTCCATATCTGCAGATTGTCCATAAAGATGAACAGGAATAATTGCTTTTGTCTTAGGAGTGATTGCTGCTTCTATTTTTGCAGGATCAATGTTGAATGTTACCGGGTCGCTATCAACTAATACGGGTTTTGCATTAAGTCTGCTTACAACACCTGCTGTAGCAAAGAATGAATATGTAGGAATTATAACTTCGTCGTCAGGTTTTATATCGATTGCCATTAAGGCAAGAAGGAGTGCATCAGTTCCCGATGAAACACCGAGAGAATATTTACAGTCAAGATATTTTGCGCATGAAGCTTCAAGCTTATCAACTTCAGGTCCGAGAATAAAGTATTGGGATTCTGCGCATTTTATGAGCGCTGCATCAACGTCTTTTTTTATTGTTGCATATTGGGCTTTAAGGTCTAATAATGGTACTTTCATTAGTTATATGTATTAATTTTTTTAAGATGGCTTATTTCATCAGCAAACAGTTCTATCGATAACGAAGCAGATAGCTCGGTTATATTTATTAGCAATTTGTAATGTCCCCTGGTTTCACTTACTATTCCCTGTAATCCTGAAAGCGGTCCGCTTGTAATCAAAACTTCATCACCTTTCTGGAAGGTCTTGTTTTCAACGTTTACTCTCTCAGCAAGATTTAGTGAAATTTTAATTAAATCGATTTCTTTTGCTGAAACTATAGCCGGGCGTTTCTGATACATCACATACTTCAGTGCGCCCACCGTATTCGATATTGCGCTGATTCTTTCATCCGGATTTGCGTGAACAAACAGATATCCTGAAAATAACGGCTTGTGAATTCTTTTCTTCCTGTCAGACCAGACTCGTATCGTTTCAATTTCCGGCAGAAATGCCTCTATTTTTTTATCTTCAATTTGCTTAAATACCTTTTTTTCAAATAAGGGTCTCGTCTGAATTACGTACCATTTTTTATCATTATCCATAGGCAAAAATGCTAGCCGTAATATATTTAGATTATCTGAAGTGCATTTGAAAAATAAAAAATGCCTCTGGGATTAATTTTAAAAAAGAGTTTGGAATAGGAATCTTTTTTGGGAATAACAGCGGATAGCAGGCAAGAAAAAAGGGATAAATTTAATTCTCTTTGAACTGCTTGGGTATTAAATTTCTTTATGAATTTTATAATTTTTTTTAAAACTATAAAAGCTTCCAAACCATAAACAGATGTTTCAAAATAATCCTTAAAATAGCGATTTATTGAGCATTTTTCAATCCTTTATTTTGTCGGAGACCCATACCAAAATGCCACATTATAGCAAAAATTTAGCCTATTTCTGTAAACTTTGCTCTATGCCCTTATTTTGCATAAATAAAAAAATCCACCCTTGCCCTAACTCAAAGGTGGATTATTGATCAATAAGGAAAAAAGTACTAACCCAATATTATTTTACTAACATCATTTTCTTTGTTTCACTGAAATTATCTGTCTTCAATGTGTAGAAGTAAACGCCTGATGTTAAGTTCGCTGCATTAAAGTCGGCGCTGTAAGTACCGTTACCCAGTGTTTCGTTTACAAGCACTGAAACTTCTTTTCCTGTCATATCATAAACTTTTAAGGATACAAACCCTGATTTCACTACTGAAAAACTAATCTTCGTTGTCGGGTTGAAAGGATTCGGATAGTTCTGTGATAATTTATAAGCTGCAGGAACTTCTGATGAAATTGTTTTTATACCGATAACAAAATTCTGCGGGTCCCAGTTAGCCCATCCTGCTGTCCAGTCAGTTGTTCCGTCGAATGCGCCTACGTACGTAGTAGGTGTGAAAAATGAATTTGCAAGATTCGGATATGTAAAGTTCCCACCGGATAATGCAGCTGAACCTCCTGTAGGTCTGAAGTCAGGTGTTCCGCCATAGAATCCATAAGGATTTGCTAAACCTACATCTGTATTGTTTGTATAAGTTCTGTTGTTGTAGCCTGATGTCTGAACAAAAGTTACTGCACTTCCCATTACACCGCTTCCTCCGGCTGTATCAGCTATCACAGGACATCCTGCAATAATATTGCTTCTGAATTTTGATGTATCATTTTTCATGGCAGTCTGTACTCCTGTACCATCAAACAATGGTCCTTTCGGCCAGCCCATTATGATTGTATTATAAATGGAAGTCAAGTTGTTTCTTCTTAAGTGCGCACCGACTCCGAACAATGGATTTATTACTGTACTTAAAGTTTTCTTAGGACCAATCATAGTAACATTTGAATATGTAACCTGTGTTCTTGGAGAATTATAATTATTCGGCGAGTTTGCATTGTTATCACACTCAAACCCGTTTGATTTGCTCTGGTCAGCTATTGAACTGTCGCTTACAGCCAGCAAGAACTGACAATATCCTCTGTAGCCGTTATCTGTATCCCAGCAGTCATCAAGAGTTTTATAAGCAATCATGTGTTTAAGATTTACAGTACCGCCAAAACATTCAACTGCGTCATCACCTGCATAACTTATTTGGATGTAATCGATTGTTGTTCCTGAACCGACTCCGCCAAGAGTCAGTCCGTTAATTTCGTTTCCTGATACACCTGTTAAGTTGATGCCGCCGAATTCAAATCTGCAATATTTTAAAGTACCTGAGTTATCTGCATCGTTTCTTGGCTGTCCGCCATAATATGCTGGTGTCACTTCAGGCGGAAGACCTTCGATTAGATTGCTGTCTGCTCCGCTTACAGTATTAATTCCTGCTCTTCCTAAAATAATAAGTCCGCCCCAGTCACCCGTTGCTCTTTGTCCTGCAGGTTTATTTGAAGTAAAAATTATCGGCTGACTTACAGTTCCAACTGCATTTATCTGCGCGCCTCTTTGAATTATTAATGTTCCCTTTGTATTGAAATCACCTCTGATAATTGTGCCTGCGGGAATTGTCAGTGTTGTGTTTTTTTCCATATAGACAAAACCTTTAAGCAAATAAACTTTATTTGCAGAAAGTGTAATGCTGCTGTTGTAATGCCCGTCAACTAAAGTTGTTGAATCTACAGGCAATGCATAAGATAAGCTTTGTAAAGATAAAATAAGTAATAAGGTCAGAAATAATTTTTTCATTTTCAGAATTAATTTTAAAATTTATTTATCAAAAATCGTCATTCAATGTTTCGATGCTGTTACGTGCATGTTAATTAATTTTAAACTTTAAAATTTATATGATAAAGTTAATGATTGTGAGTTACCGGAGTTCACTCTCTTCACAACTTTATCTTCATCATTCACTCTCTGAATTAAAAGGTCATCCTTATTCAGCAAATCTTTGAAGGCAAGCTTAAGCTCAAATTTCTTAAAGAGTCTCTGTGTTACTGTAAGGTCAACCAAGTCTTTTCCTTTTTCTTTTATATCGTTAAATCCGTTGAGGCCAACTTCTGCAATTCTGTCTCCGAATTTATTATACATAAGATTTACACTGGTGCCCAGATCATAATTGTCATAGAACAATCCTACATTAACTGTATAAGGTGACTGCCCCTGCAAGGTTCTTTCCTGGCTTGTTGCAGTGGAGCCAAGCCCTGCTAAATTTACTTTTGAATCTATAAGTGATAAATTTACATTCATCGAAACGTAATTTAAAAGCTTGTGAATAAATCCTAAATTTTTCCTTACTTCAAACTCGACTCCATAATTTCTTGCCCCGTCAGTAGCATTCTGAAATGTTTTTATTCTGTTAGTTGAAGTGGAAAGAAATACTTCTTCTATGGGACTGTTCATGTGCTTATAAAACAAGCTCACTGCCATTATCTCGCCTGCTTGCGGGAACATCTCCAATCTTAAATCATAATTCTGATTCAGGCTTCTGTCCAAATCAGTTGAATTGCCTACTGTAGTAATTCCGGAAACAAAATCTGTATAGGAGAACGGAGCAATTTCTCTGAGCTCAGGACGCGAAACGGTTTGCGTTGCAGATGCTCTTAAGTTTGTAGTTTCATTAATGCTGTAAGATAAATTTATAGAAGGAAGGAAGTCATTGTTTTTATTTGATACAGAAATCGGCTGTGAAATTCTTCCGAGCGTAAATAAATTCTGCTGATCTGATTCAAATCTTAATCCTGTAATAATGCGCAATTTTTTCAGGGGTAATTCATACATTAAATATCCTGCATAAAGATTTTCAGTTGCAGAATAATTATCCGATTCTCTTGTCAGCTCAGAATAATAATAACCCGTGGGAGAAATATTTTCCGCTTTGAAAATTGTATCTATGCCTTCATAGTTTAATAAAAAAGATGCACCGCTGCTTAGAGCAGGAGCGAAATTTCTTGCATTAAAAAATCTTGTTGTGCCATTTGCAAGCGTTCCGAATTTTAATCGTGAATCAATTGACTTACCGATTTTTATAGGAAGCTCGAAATCTAAATTTATACCTCTTGCAATATCATATAGCTTAGAAAAAAATCTGCCTCCTGCAGGTGAGCTTGGAACGTTAGTAAGAATAGGTGCAAAAAAATCATCCGTAGTGCCAATGTCTCTCTGATATGTCATAGTTTTTATATCCGGCTGATTTCTTTTTGATTCTGAATAAGATGCGGTCCAGTTAAATTCCAGTCTTCCCAGGTCATGGAGATAGTGACTTCCGATTAACTGTGAAGAGAACAAATATCTTTCAGTGAAAGCTGTTGTATATAAATGGCGTTCGACGTTTTCTGGTATATAAAGCCCGCTATAGTATTCCGTTTGGTTTTCCGAGCTCTGGCTGTAAGTATTTTTTGAACTGATTTTATGATTTGTGCCAAGTTTATAGTTAAGATTCAAAATACCGCCGTCTAAAACTGTATATTCGGAAGAACGTCCTCCATAACTGCTGAGCGTTGTATTGTCTGTATTGTAATCATCTTTATCGATTGTCTTATTTGAAAATGAATTCTTGTATGTAAATGCCGCTAAATATCCCAAAGGATTGTTCAAAAATTTCATATTGTTTCCAATAGAAAATTGAAACCCTGCATTCAATGGCGCACTTGTTGTATTTTGAGTCCAGTTATTTCTCAATGATCTTCCAAATGACTGCAGTTCATCGGGAGTAAAATTCTGGCGGCTCATTGTCTGTACAGGAAAACTCGATGGTATACTTCTTCCGCCGTCATCGCTTCCCATATTAAAGAATAAAAATTTTGACTGCCCTGCATCGTAATTGTAAAAATCTTTTCCGGTTGTTTGGGAAGTGATTGAAGAGTTTACATTAAAACCATATGTAAAAGATTCAGGAAACTCCTTTGTGGTAATCTGCACAAGCCCGCCTGTGTAATTTCCCGGCTGGTCTGCAGTGAATGATTTTGAAATAATTATATTCTCGATGAGATTCGAGGGGAAGATATCAAACGAAAATGCCTTTTTGTCGGGTTCAGTGCTTGGGATCAACACGCCATTCAAAGTAGTATTATTATATCTGTCCGATGTACCTCTTACATAAACAAATTTATCTTTTACAATTGATACACCGATAACTCTTTTCAAAACATCTGATGCAGCTGCATCGGGAGCGCGTTTTATCTGCTGCTCACTGATACCATCTGAAATTTTATTTGAGTTTTTCTGCTGCTGCAATAAAGTGTTTTCATTTGCCATTGATGTAGTTGCTTCAACAACAATCTCTTCAGTTGAAACTCCCTCGGCATTCATAGTAGCATCAAGCTTAGTCACTTCTCCTTTTTTTACAACCACTCCTTTCACACTGTAAGTTTTATACCCTACATAAGAAAACTCTACTGTATAAGTACCGGCTTTTGAAAGCTGTACTGTATAGCTTCCGTCTAAATCTGTTTCCGCGCCTGATTTATCCTCCGTAACTTTTACAATTGCTCCTATAAGCGGCTGCGAGTTTGAAGCATCTAACACTTTACCTTTGATTTCCTGTGAAAATAATTTCGGGGTTATTAGAATTAAGAATGCTAAAGCAAATAAAATTTTTGACATTTTTTCAGATGATATTTAGTTTGTCTATAAAACTACCTTTCACCTGTCAAATGATTATTACCTTAATGTTAAGATTGTAAACGGAATGTTACGGAATTGTAAAGTAAGTTTATGAATTGTTAATTTTAGAACATCCCCTCCATTTTTTTGAAGGAGGGGATGCTGTAATAGGAGAAAAACCCGGCTGTTTTTTATTGAATGGTAAATGTTTTGACCGTTGCTTCCTGCCCTGCTGCTAATGTACCGGTAAAGTTTGTTGATGAACCATTCAGAATTACTCTAGCATTAAAATTTTTTGTTGCACCGGAATAATGAACAACTTTTACCGTATATGAACCCGCTGGCATTGTGCTTCTTAAACTATAAATATTTTCTATTGCATCACCAAGCGTTTGCTGCCAGTCTCTGTCCAGTGAAAAATCAGCAGTTGTTCTCGCTCCGTAATAAATATGAATATTGTTCGGACCATACAGATGTAAATCTAAATCAGTTGCTGCACTTGATGAATTGTTCCAGGTTAAAGTTGCCTGCAATACTCCTGAACCGTATGGCACTGTGGGAGTGGGCCATGCGCCTGAGCCTGTCGGTCTTCCAAGTACCCACGTACCTCCTGCAGGTAAAGTAAACGGTACATACGTAACAGCATCGTAAGTTGACCAGCCGATAAAATTCAGCGGATCAGAAACAGTTACTGTTGCAGGAACTGTATAAGTATAAACACGTGAATCTGAACCCTGGCAGATAGTCCTTGAAATCCAGAACTCAATTGTCCCCTGAGGAACTATTGCTTTTGTTTTTCCATTTGGGCAACCGAGAAATATAGGTCCCGAATAAACCTTACCTATATATCCTCCGACAAACTGAGCAAGCTGCTCAGGCTTTTCAAGCGCTGCGCTTTTAACTGTAAGAATGTAATTCGTCCAAGTATCTTCACGGTCAAAAACACATCCTCCCTGACGCGTATCTGACATTGCGTCTGTTACATTTTTTCTGGTAAGAACAAAGTATCCTAAGCGAAGAACATCAACGGCAACTCTTTTCCTTGCGGTATCTATTGCTGATACAGGGATAATTTTCCATGTCTGAGTATCGGGAGAGTAGTACATAACTTCAAGATTTTGCGGTGAAGATTGACTTGATGCCGGAAAGTAAATTGTAACAGGACCGCCGAAATTAAATGCTTCAGGACCTGCTTTTAAATATTTACCGATAACGCTGTTGCCCGTAATAGCAGGTATTCCTGTTTCAATCGATGTAGAAGTATTTAGTGAAAATGTAACGGTGCCGTCTCCACCTGTTGAAAGATTCGGAACATCGCCTTTATCAACTACCAATGAAAAATCATCATAATCAAGGCTTGCCTGCGAACTTGATGTGTAAGATGCAGTTGCTCCTTCTCCGCCTGTTGTAGGGGGAGTAACAGGGTCTTCGGTTTTTTCACATCCGAAAAAAAATACGGAATAAAATATTGCCAGTGTAACTGTAATAATGTATGCTTTTTTCATACAACCTCCTTAAGTTTTAAAATATTGTTGAATGATTCAGGACAATACCCTCTTCGCTTCAGTTAAAAATAATTTTGCGCAAGAGGGCATATATCCGCCTCTGTGAGTGAGGAAATTGATGAATTACTCTTCCCCCTGATTGAATATATTGGAATAGTAAAAATATTTTGATTGGTTCTTCTCACAGAGTTTTTTTAAATCTCCTCAAAACTATTGATAAGATGAAACTCAAGCAAAGAGAAATATTGAAATTTGTCACACAAAGTTTTATCAACAGAATAATTCCAATTGGATTTTTATTCCGTTTTTGATATTTTTTCTATAATTAAGATGTTAATTGTCCCACAAATTCAACTCAACAAAATGCCTGAATCAGAATCCAAATCTCCCAATTCATTTCAATCAGGAAACTTAATTCAGCTGTTAAAATCGTTTTCAAAAGAAGAAATGCGAGAGTTTGGCAAGTTTGTAAACTCACCGTTTCACAATAACAGAAGTGAAGTTATTCTTTTTTTTGATGAGGTGATGAAATTTTATCCGGGTTTTAATCAATCAGAGCTTTCAAAAGAAAATATATATTATTCATTGTATTTAAATAAAAAATATAAAGATGATGTGATGAGGCGGCTTTCAAGCAATCTGTTTAAGCTTGCAGAGGAATTCTGTGCTTATAATAATTTCAGAAAGGACACTTGGAGTTATGAAAAAAATCTGCTTGAATCATATTCGGCAAGAAACATCGATAAGCTTTTCTGGAAGCAGCATTCAAAGACGGAAACATACCTTGAAGAACAAACCCTTCGTGACTCGGAATACTATAGTAAACTCAGTGTTATAAACGAAATAGAAATGAAGTATATATTAAAGGATGACCCGACTTATAAAAAATCGGGTTATGAAAAAGAAATGAACAATTTATGGAAATATACGCTTTCCGCTTTGCTGCGTCTTCATGGATTTGCCGAATACGAAAAATATTTTTTTAATAAGAAATATGAAATTAAATTCGAGAAAGAACTTTTAAAAATTGCTGAGGAATCCGGTTATATGAATTCAGCGGCAATTGAAATTTATTATCTTATTTTAAAACTATACGGTGAAGATAAAAACGATGAAGTTTTTTTCAGACTAATGAATTTAATAGAGGAAAATTTTTTCAAGTTCGAAAAGTCTGAGTGTTTCAGCTTTTACGTTCATCTGATAAATTACTGCAACATAAATAAGCTTGCCAATGATAAAGAATATATCAGAATAAAATTTGAAATCGTAAAGAAAATGGTTGAGCGGGATTTAGTTGTTCAGAACGGAGTAATTGACCCCGGATGGTTCAGGGGGATTTTCTCAATGGCTTTCAATGCAGGTGAAATAAAATTTGCTGAAGATTTTATTGAGAAGCATAAAGAGCTGGTGACCGGCAGAGATAAAGAAAATATTGTAAAACATGTTTATGCTAATCTTGCTATATATAAAAAAGATTATAACAGTGCCCTTGAATATCTATCAACTTCAAGCTATCAGCACCTTAACGATAAATGGACGGTCAAACAAATGTATCTGACAATCTACTATGAAATGAATGATTTCGAACAATTCTCATATACTGCTGATAGTATAAAGCATTTAATAAAAGACGAAGGTTCATGGAATGAAAATCTTATTGTGCCGATCAGAAACTTTATTAACATTCTTACAAAGCTCTTCAGGATAAAGATAAATGAGAAAAAAATTCCTCTGGATGAAATCCGGAAAGAAGTGATGGATTCAAAAATAATTTCCCGAAAATGGCTTTTAGAGAAAATTGATGAGCTTGAAAGCAGATAAAAACAAATCCTCATCCCGTGTGGTGAGATGAGGATTTATTGCAGCCGGCTGTACAGCAGGTTTTTAAGTACAGCTGACGGAATAAATATTTATTACTTCCCCCTTTAAAACTTACTTAACCAATGTCATTTTCTTAGTTGCATTATATTCACCGGCTTCAATTCGATAGAAATAAATCCCGCTTGCAAAATTGCTTCCGTTAAATTCTACTGTATAATATCCGGCAGCTCTCTGCTCATTAACAAGTTCACTAGCGAGTTTTCCCGTTATATCGTAAACAGAGAGCTTTACATTCGAGCTGCGCGGAAGCTCGAAGTTAATTTTTGTTGCCGGATTAAAAGGATTAGGATAATTCTGAGATAAATTAAATTTCTTCGGCACTTCAATTTCAACTTCATTTGATAATTCATAATATTTGTAATTACCGTTGAAGTCTATTTGTTTTAATCTGTACTGGTATTTTCCCGAAGCAGCAATCTTATCTTCGTAAGAATAATTATGTGTTTCGTTTGAAGTTCCGTTACCGTTTACAAAAGAAATTTTCTTCCACTCATTGCTGCCCGAAGTTTTTCTTTCTACATCAAATCCGGAATTGTTCTGTTCGTTAACTGTTGACCATTCTAACTTTACATTGCTTCCGTTTACTTGTGAAGTGAAGGAAGATAATTCTACGGGAAGCAGAGAAGCGTCAGGTCCTAATGCAAGAGTAAGGTTAGAACTAAAAATGGGACCTGAGTTTATCAACTGAAAAGATGAATTGAAAAATCTGTATTGAAACTCCTGAGCTGATTCGCTTGTTCCTTTGATGCCCACAAGCATCGGATATATTGTATTATTATTATATTTAGAAACGAATGAGCTTCCTGTCTGGTCATAATTGTAAACAAAATCTATTTTAGAATTTTGTACCGGGTTTGAAGTGTATTGTAAAATTGTCTGAAAACTAACATAATCATTTGCATCTACAGAAGCATTATAACTTGGAACTTTGCTGAATGTAATAATTATCTCGTTTGAAGTAACTTTAATGCAAAGACTTCTTCCTGTAACATCAGCATCGCCAAAGTTAAAATCTTTCCACAATGGAAGTATTGCATTCAGCATATTATTTTGTGAAAGTCCATCTGTTGGAGGTTCAATGTTTACTCCCAACTGAGGGTCAAATGTTCCAAATGAAATTATTCCGTTAGTCCCAATGTAAATTGTTTGATAATTATTCCCGAAGAATCTAACCGCATTATTGCCTGTGAGAATATTTGTAAATCTGAACAATCCGTCGTCAAGATTACCGGCAATCAAAGATCCCAGCAATGAGCCGTTCAATATAATGTATGTGCTTCCTGTTGTATCTCTCCAATTATAAGTCGGTTTATTTGGAGACAAATTTGCTCCGGAAGTTGAGTTTGCAAAATAATATAGGTTACTGCCTGAGCTCATATTATTACCATAGTTTGGATTCTGAAATATGAAATCTCTGTATGGTGTAAAGAGACTATTATTTAACAGGCTCGAAACTTTTACTCTCCAGTAATATCTTGTTGAGTTTTGTAAGTTAGCCGGAGGAACCGGACTTGAAGTTAAACCAGGAGCTATAATTGTATAAACTATATTGGAAAAATTTGTATCGCTCGCAACCTGCAATGTATAAGTAAATGCATTTGGCACTGTTGTCCATTGCAGCACGGGAACATAAGGAATTACAGTTCCGGCTTCCGGTGAGGAAAGCGTTGGGGCAGTCATCGGTGTTCTTATCCATTCAGCGGACGAATATCCTGATGTAAAAATTATTTTTTTACCATATACTCTGAAGTAGTATAACTGGTCAGTGCTAAGACCTGTGCTTTGATAAGAAGTTACGTCTGCATTTACGGAGTCTATAATGCTCCAGTTGTTGCCGTCTGAACTACGTTCAATTATAAATTTTTCTTCATCAGATGAATTGTCAGTCCAGCTTAAATTTATTTGTGAAGTTGAGACAGGTACTAATGCAAGGTTCGATGGAGCATTTAAGTTAAATCCTCCGGATGTTGATTTATAAACATTTTGTGAAACTGCGTAAATTGTATTCGGACTAATGTAGGAAACTGCAGCAATATTACTACTGCCGGGAGGAGTTTGATTTATCCACGAAGTACCGTTATCTGTGGTTAAAGCAATACCACTAGCCCCGCTCAGCCATCCGATAGATGAATTAATAAAATTTGTTTTATCGTAACGGTAATTAAAAGGACCCGCAACAGAAGTCCAGTTTGTTCCTCCATTAGTTGTTCTAAGAAAAACGCCGGGATTTCCACCAACGGCTCTTCCTGTATTTGCATCCGAAAAATTTATCGAATAAAGGTCCTGTGTCGTTACCGGAGTTTGTGCAGTCCAGTTAACTCCACCGTTAGTTGTTTTAAAAATTCCCCCGTTATATCCGGCAGCCCATCCGGTATTTGCATTTATGAAACTAATGGCATTAAGTGTATGATTATATTGGTTATTGATCATTGTCCAGTTATTCCCGCTGTCAGTAGTCCTCCAAATACCGTTGCTGTTACTTACTACCCAGCCGGTAGAAGAATTAATAAAAGACATATCACAATAGTTACCAGCATCAGTAAGGGCTTTAGTCCAGTTATTGCCGCCGTTTGTAGTTTTCCAGAGATAGAAGCTGCCGGCAAATCCTGTATTAGCATCGATGAAATGAATATTAGTAATTACATTACTTTCAGGGTTTGGTAAGTTTATCCAGTTAATCCCACCGTTTGTAGTTTTAGCTATACCGCTGCCGCATATCCATCCGGTATTATCGTTAATGAAAGAAACATCATCTAAAAAAGTGCCTGTAGGATTATTTTGCTGCACCCATTGAGCCGAAGCCTGGTTAATACAGCAGACAAGAATAAGAAGAATTAAAGCTGATTTAAATTTTTTCGCGCTCATTTTTTTATTTTATTAAGTTTTTATAATTTTCAATTAAGGTGTTGACCTTCTTTTCAAGCAGAGGATATTTGGAAATTCCCGGTTCATTTTTTCTTATAATTATTTCTATCTCTGCAGCAGCATTTATAAGTATTACCATTTCGGAATTTAATTTATCAATGATTGTTTTTAAGACTCTTAATGTTTCTAATGCCTGATTTGCGCTCATTTTATTCTGAAGGTTGTTTTGTTAAAGTTGATTCAAAATTATGTTCAAAAAGTCTCACGCTCAAATAGAATTTTCTCAAAAGTCTCATAAAAGTTTTCTTGAAAATGTGCTTAAAACCTCATTTTTAAAGTAAAAAACAAGTTTTACGTTTTTACTTAGTCTTAGAAATCCTATATTAGTCTCAATATTTCAGAGGGCAATATTAATGCAGGACAGCAAACTTATAGAGATTTTGAAGGTCTTTTCACCAAAAGAATGGAAGGATTTTGAAAAATTTGTAAACTCACCGTATTTTTCGACAGGACGCGACGTAAGCGGTTTGTATTCTGTACTCAAAAAACACCATCCCGAATTTAATTCTGATAATCTAGATAAAGAAAAAGTTTTTGCAACGCTATATCCATCCGAACAGTACAATGAAAAGAAATTAAAGAATATAACATCGGATTTAACGGGGATGGCTGAGCAGTTTCTGGTAAGTGAAAGACTTTCTGCAGATGATAAACTATTTGATGAAACTCTAGCAAAGGTATATAAAGATAAAAAGAATGATAAACTTTTTTTGAAGACATTAAACTCGTTAGAAAAAAAACTATCCGGCGAAAAATTTAAGAGCGATTCAGGGTTTAAGGAAAATGAAATACTGGAAAGACTTTTTGAAGAGTATTATATCGGTAATCATAAGTTTGATAAGTCAGTTCCTAAACGTGTAAAATATACTGAGTATGTTACGCTCACATTCCTTGTAACTTTTTTACGTAAACAGCGGGATAAAATTATAATAAAGGATTATTATAATCTTGATATGACTAGCCCTCTGCTGGAAAGTGTATACGAGAGTATTGACTTTGAAAAAATGCTTAGGCTGCTGAAAGAAAAAAAATCCGAATGGCTGTGGCTTGTCGAGTTCTATTATTATATTCTAAAATCATTGCAGAATGTTGATGACAATTCAATGTTCGAAAAATTACAAAATTTATTTTATCAGAGCACAGAAAAATTTGACAGGAAAGAAAAATATTTCATATTTAATGATTTTATTGCCTGGATACACACTAAGGATTATAAATTTGATACTATATCTTCACAGGATGAATTTGATGTTTTCAAAAAAATGCTGGAACACGATGCATACTCTCCTTCCGAAAATGAATTTATGAGTGTATTATTATACCGCAACATTATGAATATGGCTGTTAGTCTGGGTGAGTTTGAATGGTTTGAAATTTTCATTTCAAAATATACTGAAAAACTGAAACCGGAATTCAGATATAATATGCAAAATCTTGCAAAGGCAAATTTATATTTTGAAAAAGGAAAATTTGAAGACGCACTCGGATGCTTAAGCAAAATCTCATACGACGTATTTATGTACAAAGTGGATATAAAAAACTTAATGCTGAGAATTTATTATGAACTGGATTTATATGAATCTGCATTTTCAATGATAAGTGCTTTCAAAAATTTTCTTACTGCAACAGATGAAATATCTGACATTTTTAAAACACAGCAGATGAACTTCATAAATTTTTATAATAAGCTTTTGAAAATGAAAGCAGATAATAAATCAACGGATGCGGGATTTATTTCCAAGGAAATAGAAAGAAAAGATTCAATTGCATCGAAGAGCTGGCTAATAGAAAAAGCGAAGGAGTTAAATAAAAAGAAGTAAGTTTTTTTTATTTTTTTTCTTATTCATAATTTTGTTAAGTTTAACAACTCCCCCTGCCTTAAATTTTCATAATTTAAATACTCCGGATGAAAACAAAAATATTTCTACTTCTTTTTTTCTTTTCCGCTTCATGTTTTTCACAAACATATCTTGATAAAGAATTTGATAGAATAACCGATTCGGTTTTATCTGTAAATCCTTTAATACCGGGTATGCTTGTATCATACGTTTGCGGTGATTTCAAATGGGAAAAAGCAAAAGGTTATGCAGACATTGATAAGAAAATCCCTATGAGACTTGATAACACTTACAGAATAGGCAGCGTCACAAAAACATTTACCATTTCTGTTCTGCTTCAGCTTGTTGATGAAGGAAAAGTATCTTTAGATGATAATATTTCGAGATTTTTCCCTGATATTCCCAATGGTGAAAATATTACAGTGAAAATGCTAGCAAATATGCGCTCGGGACTTTATAATTACTCTGAATCACAGCAGTTTGACGACACTTTAACTAACAGACCATCTAAAGTTTGGAGTGATGACGAACTGATACAGTTAGCTTTAAAATATCCGCCTTATTTTCCGCCTGACTCAAATTTTCACTATTCTAATACAAATACAATTCTCATAGGAAAAATTATAGAAAAGGTCACAGGAAATAAATGGCAGGACGAAATTAAAAAAAGAATCTTTGAACCCTTAGAATTAAAAAACACATGGACTGCAAACGGTCGGGATATGATCGGAGACTACTCTCACGGATATATGCAGATGGATTCAACTTCATCAAAACTTACCGATGTGACTTCTTACTACGATGTTTCATGGGCAAGTGCTGCCGGAGATATTATATCCGATATAAATGATATAAAAATTTATCTGAGAGCTCTGGGAACGGGGAAATTTTATTCGGAAAAAATGAGAGAGGCGAGAAAAGAATGGGCCATCACACATGGAAATTTAAAATATGGATTAGGAATGTTTTCTGTCTCGGGATTTCTGGGGCATAACGGAGGCATTCCCGGATTTACAAATTTTTCCGGATACAACCCTGAAAGCGACTGCTCTATTATCGTTGTGTATAACACTCAAAGACCCGGAGCAGATATGCCGGATGAATTAGCTAAAAGATTATTACAAGTAGCAGGATATTAATAAGATTTTAAAATGAAACCCTTCTGAAAATTATTCGGAAGGGTTTTTATTTTTAAATTTCCAGTCTTCGCAAATAATTTATTTGCCCCAAATGATAGTTGAGATGAGTGAGCAAATGAAGAAGCATGTGATCATGCTTTACAATCCTTTCATGTTTTTCCAGCGGATAATTTTTTTCAAAAATGTCCTCAGGTAAACTGCGAAGCGTACTCATAACAATTGCCGTAGTTTTTTCTAAATCTGAGAGAATTTTTTCTCTTGGAATATTACTTGATGAAAATTCTTTATCTCGCTCTCTTATATATCCTGAGTTTCCCAATGTTGCTCCGATGAAATGATTCAGATTTCCGTTAAGATGTAAAAATAAATTCCCTGTGCTGTTTTTTACATCACCCTTTATTTTCCATAAGTCTTCTTCATTCTTAAAAGCCACCAATTCATCTTTCAGTTTGTTTAAATCTCTTTCAAAAAATTCCACTAAAACTTCTTTAAGCATGTTTTATGTTTTAAGTTTATCAAAAATAAAAAGTAAACGTAAAACAAAAAAGGGGCTTCCACCCCTTTCAATTTTTAAATTAAATTATTTTATTAAAATCATTTTCTTTGTATCAATAAAACTTCTAGTTTCTATTCTATAATAGTATATACCACTGCAAAGATTTCCCCCATTAAATTCAGTTTCATACACTCCTGCTAATTGATTTTCGTTAACCAATATTTCTACTTCCTTCCCTGTTATATCCGATACCGTTAATTTTACAAAATCTGATTTTGTAATTTCATATCTGATTTTCGTTGACGGATTAAATGGATTCGGATAGTTCTGATGCAGAATAAACGATGACGGAATTTCAGATGAAATATTCTGCACTCCAATTATATCCGTGTAACTTCTACGCCAAACTGATTTGCCATATGTACCTGCAAAGATATAATTATTAGTTGTGAACAATTTGAATATTGGTGGTGTGTAGTTACCAAATCCTGTATTTTTCTTTATCCATGTTGTACCGTGATTAGTGCTCAGATAAATCCCTCCGTTTGTTCCTGCAAATAAATTTTCGCCGCTTACACAAAAGTTATATATTATTTTACTTCCCATGCCTGCAGTATCGTTGCTCCAGCTTATTCCATTGTTTGTGGTGTGAAATAATCCGCCCGCACCGGGATAACTTGAAGCAGCATAGAGATGTCCTCCGAGAGTTGCCATACAATCAATAACCTTATATGTCAATCCGATTGAAGTAAAATTATTCCCGTTATTGGTTGAAAGATAAACTCCATTGCCGCAGCCTGCATAAAGATAGTTTCCATTAACTGCCAGAGAGGTAACTGCACCATGATTTGTGAAACCTGTCGGTATCCAGGTATAGCCGTTATTTGCAGAACGGAAAATACCCACTGTATCAATTATGGAAGCTGCAAAAATATTGTTTCCTATAATTGTAAATTCTTCGACATTACGATTATTAATAGATGAAATAGTCCAGTTAGCGCCGCTGTTTTCACTGACCCAGGCACCGTAATCCGTTCCCGCTAAAAAATAACTCCCATACTGAATTATTGAATTCACGCATCTGTTATTCATCACGGTCTGAGTCCAGTTAGTACCGTTGTTTGTTGAACTGTAAATACCTGTGCCGACTCCGTTGAACCCTGAACCCATAAGAATTACAGTTCCGTTAGTTGCAAAAGATAATATACTTTGACTAGTGCTGATTCCGTTTGATATCTGTTCCCATTGTGCAGGTGATTGAGAAGTAAAAATAAGCAAGGAAATGAAATTGAACAGGGCAAAGAGAATAGGAATGAACTTCTTCATACATTTATGCCGCCTTTCCCCAAGCGCTCTATAAATAACTTATGTTATACTCATATGTAATGTAATTCAGAAATTCAGTATGCAATAATTGAATTATTTAACAGTAACAATTTTTCAAAACAAAAAAGGGGCTTTCGCCCCTTTCAATTATATAAATCAAAATATTTATTTTTACTCTGAGAAAACTTTCTTAAAAAAACCTTTCTCAGATTTTTTCTTTCCATTCGGTTTAAAGTTTTCTGATTTTGCAAGTTCCCTTAAAATATCTTTTTCTTTACCTGATAGTTTTGTCGGTATATGTACATTCACTCTTACAAGCTGGTCGCCTCTTCTGTCTGAGTGCAGTCTCTGAATTCCTTTGCCGGACATTTTCAAAATACTTCCGGGCTGAGTGCCTGCATCTATTTTTAACTTAGCTTTTCCTTTTAATGTCGGCACAATAACATCTGCGCCTATTGCAGCATCTATTATACTCAGCTCGAGCTCGTAATAAATATCATCTTCTTCTCTTACAAAAATTGAATGTGCTTCTTCTTCAAGATGTATGAACAAATCACCTGCCGGACCGCCGCGCAAACCTGCATTGCCCTGTCCTTCAAGCGGAATATAATTTCCTTCGCTTACTCCCGATGGAATATTTACTTTTATTTCAGCTTCTGTTTTTACTCTTCCTTCACCGTGGCAATCTCCGCATCTTTCTTTAACTACTCTTCCTTCGCCGTTACAAACGTTACACATTGTTACATTTACAAATTGCCCGAATATCGAACGAGACACCTGTCTTACTTCACCTGTTCCGTTACAGTGAGTACACTTCGCATATCCACTCTCACCTTTTGCTCCCGAGCCTTTACATGTATCACAAGTTTTAAACTTTTTAACTTTAATTGTCTTTTCAACTCCGTCGGCAATTTCTTCAAGAGTAAGCTTAAGATTTATTTTTAAATCACTTCCTCTGCTTCCGCTGCCTTGTCTTCTTCTGCCCTGATTTCTTCCTCCGCCGAAAAATTCATCGAATATACTTCCACCGCCGCCGCCGCCGAATATATCACCGAAGTGCGAGAAGATATCGTTCATATCGGTGAAGCCTGAAAATCCTCCCGGACCTCCGCTTACTCCCTGATGCCCGAACTGGTCATATCTTTGTCTCTTTGTCGGATCTGATAAAACTTCGTATGCCTCGGCGCATTCCTTAAACATCTCCTCTGCTTCATGGTTTCCGGGATTTCTATCAGGATGATATTTCATCGCAAGCTTTCTATATGAGCTTTTTATTTCATCACCTGTTGCTGTTCGCTCAACCGATAATATTTCGTAGTAATCTCTTTTTGTCATTTTAAAAATTTTTGATTTCCTCAGTTAATCCTTTAATGTAATCACCATTAAGATATATCAAGAAATCAATTAACTAAATTTATTTTTATTTATGCGGATACTAAAACTTTTGCATGCTTTATAACTTTATCTTTAAGCATATATCCTTTTTCTACAACTTCAACTACTGTGTTTGGGGCGACTTCCTTCGGCACCTGCATTAATGCATCTGAAGTATTTACATCAAACGCTTTTCCCATCACATCAATTTCTTTCAGTCCTTCATTTTCAAGAACGTTTGAAAATTTCTGATACACAAGTTCAAGTCCCTGTTTCAAAGTGTCTAAATCTTTTGTCTCTCCTTTGTTTACGGAGTGCAATGACCTGTCCAGGTCATTATAAACAGGAATAAGTTCCTTAATAATTTTCTCTGCTGAATATTTTACGAACTCAGTTACTTCAGTGTCTTTTCTTTTTTTGTAATTTTCAAACTCAGCAACTTTTCTCAGGAGCAGATCTCGCAGCTCAGCGTTTTCCTGTTTCAGCTTTTCAATTTCGGTAAGTTCAACAGTTTCTTTTCCGTTTTCTGCTGCTGTTTCATTTACATTTTCTTCTGTGGTTTCTACAGGGTTATTTTCTTTTTTATTTTTATCTTTCATTATAGCTTTATAAATATTTCCTTTTTTAAAATTTTTAAACAAATTACATCACCATTTCCGTAATAAGTTTTGAAGTGTATTCAAGCAAAGTTATCATCTTTGCGTAGTTCATTCTCTTTGGTCCTATAACACCTATTTTTCCTTTTACATCTCCAAGCGAATAAGCAGTAGCTAATACGCTTAAGTCCTTCAGTTTATCATCCGCATTCTCATCACCGATTTTTATCGATACGTTCTGATTCAGCAAATCCGAGTTCTGAAAAATATGAACAACAAAATTTCTGTCTTCAGTCAGATTAATAATGCTCTTAACATTTTTCATATCGATAAATTCCGGCTGAGAAATTATCTCGCTTGTACCGCCTAAATAAATCTTCCCGCCCTTTTCCTCATCGTAAAACTTATCGATTGTATTTATGAAAAGCTGAATCAACTCGGGACTCTCTGACTTTAAATCACCAATCCTCTGTGAGAATGTTTCCTTAATCTCTTTCAATGTCAGTCCTGCAAGTCTTTCATTCAGTAAAGAAGAAATTCTATCAAGCTTTGATTTTAAAATTTCGGAGTCAAGTTCAAGGATGAGCGTCTTTACAATTCCTGAACGGATGTTCAGCACTGCAAGAATTTTTGTAGAAGATAAACTAACCAGCTCAAGCTTTGCAAATATTCCCGTAGTTAATAGCGGTTCGCTTACAACTGCAAGCATGTGCGAAATTTTTCCGAGAATTTTAGAAGTCTCCGAAAAAATCTCTTCGGGCTCGCTGACAGTATTTTTTAATTCGTTAATCTGATTTTTAATTGACCTTATCTCAGCATCCTGCAAAATTTCTTTTCCCATCAATGTATCAATATAGTATCTGTAAGCTTTATCGGTAGGGACTCTTCCCGCAGATGTGTGCGGAGTTCTGAGCAGTTCCATCTCTTCCAAGTCGCTCATAACATTTCTTATTGTTGCCGGCGAGAGATTCAAATCACTTTGCTTTGAAATATTACGCGAGCCAACAGGCACTGCATTGAAAATAAAATTCTCCACAACGCATCGTAATATTTCTTTTTCCCTGTCTGTTAAATTTGCTATCATAAATCGTTTACAAAAATAAGAAATTTGCCTTACAATATAAATGCCAAATAAAATTCAATTTTATATGAATTTAGTTTGGCACTCTGTTACTCCCAGTGATAAATATAACGTAAAATCTGAATAAAAGTTCAGCTTTTATTCAGTTTGGAAAGGTTCTTTATTGTTTTATCAATATCTTCATCGATAAAATGTCGGGCATTTCTGCGTGCTCTCTGCACTTCATTTTCACTAATTTCAGCATAAATCACATCCTCATCAAAAATTTTTGCAACTGTCAGAATATTTCCGGAAGGGTCTACAATTTCGCTGCCACCCCAGAAATTTACCCCGTCTTCAAATCCAACTCTGTTACAGAAAAGTAAATATGAAGAAAGAATTCTTGCATAAGTTTTATGGTGGTCAGAATTGATATCGTAATTTTTGAATTTATCTGTATCAACTGCAAGTCTTGTCGGCGAGCATGCAATTCCTATCAAAATTTTTGCCCCTGCCATTGCCATCGTGTAAGGAACTGACATGTGCCACAAATCTTCACAAACCATAACCCCGAGCTTTCCGAATTTGGATTCAATCGGAGTACATTCAGTCCCCATTGAAAAATATCTGTACTCTTCAAATATTCCGTAAGTCGGGGGATAAATTTTTCTGTGCACTCCTTTTATTTCTCCGTCTTCTAATAGAATTGCAGAATTATACACAGCAAAATTTTCTGCTTCTTCTACAAATCCGCAAATGATTGAAATCTTTTTGCTGAGCTTTAGTAAATCCTTCAGCTTGTCACTCTTGTAAGGATTGAATGCAATATCATAGTTAATATCCTTCAGCGAGTATCCCGTTAAAGATAGCTCCGGAAAAATAATCATATCCGCTTTTTCAGCGATTGCCTTATTGCAGCAATCGATGTGTCTCTCAATATTTTTATTTAAATCTCCGAGTACTGAATTTATTTGTGCTATGGCTGCTTTCATAATAAATCTATTTTCTGAATGGAAGAGAAAGTTTTAATCCGATGCTAAGCAAAGGGATTAATAAAAAATTATTATAATGCTTTTTAAAATAAGTAACACAGTCATCGTTCCAGATTCTCAGCATATTTTTCCTATCTCTATAAATACTTGCGCCTTTTAGATGAAATATTTTCGAGTCAGGATAAAAATAAATCTTATACCCCGCATCAACAATGCTTTTACAAAGGTCAACATCATTAAAGAACATTTTATATCTCTCATCAAATCCGTTTACTTTATCCATAACATTTTTTTTAATCATCAATGCTGCTGCCATCGGCTGCTCAACTTCATCAATCTCATTATGATTAAAATAATTCATCTTCCACCTTGCAAAAATCCTGCTCATTGGAAATAATCTAGAAAGCAGAATCAGCTCGCAAAACATATCCCAGTATCGGGGAAAAGTCCTGCATGAGGGCTGTATAGTCAAATCTTCGTTCAGCAGCTGCGGAGCAATCGCTCCCATTGTACCCGATGTTGCAAGCTGTTCAATTAATTTTATCAGAGAATTCTCTGTAACTTTCGTATCGGGATTTAGCAGTAAAATAAAATCTCCCTGCGCAATTTTTATTCCCTGATTATTCGCTAATGTAAATCCTTTGTTATTGTCGTTCAGAATTACTTTTATAAAATCCGTTTGAACTGCATAGTTCTTTAAAATATTTCTTGTCTTATCTTTAGAATCGTTATCAATAACGATTATCTCAATAGGAATATCGTTATTATATTTTATAATTGAATTTATGCACGCTTCAATTTCACTCTCTGCATTCCATGTTACAATAATAATCGAAAGTAAAATTCTATTTTCAGATTGTGCTTGCAATAGGCGGAAGTTTAGATATAAATTTTTTCAGGTCCTGATACTCATCTTCGGCAAGATTTTTTTGAAGAAATGCATTATCATCGCTCCAGAATTTTGCAGCTGTGCTGTTCTCACCCGCTGCAGAATATGCTAAAATTATTTCAGCAACTTTCTTATACAAAAGATACTCAGAGCTTTTTATCTTCTCCCCTTTATTAACCCTGTCTTTTACTTTATTATATTCATCAAGCGCTGCCGATGCCTTATCTAAAAAATACTTTTTAAACTCTTTATTACATTGGTTTAGCTTGCCGTCGTTGTATTTGAATATTTCCGATGTGTAATAAATTGCGGAGGACTCAGGCAAAATTCCGAAAAAAGAATCCGAAACAAGTATTTCTTTATTCCCGTCACTGTTCACATCTTTTACCTCAGGATTTCCTGTATCAAAGTACTTTACAAGGTTTACTTTATCTTTTTCATAATTAAAAACATACATCCCTCTGGAGTTCACAACGTCGTTCCCTCCCATATTCGTCTTTACAATTATCTGTTTCGATTTATCTTTTTCAAGATTCATAATCCAGTACTCATCTGAAAAATCCACAGTATCGGTTGAGATTTTTCTATACGAATTACTCACACTATCCTTTACAAAAACTTCCATCATGTCAAATTTATAAAACTGGTGCGCAGTCTTATTCAGCGTATCATTTGCAACACTGAATACAATGTATTCATCCTTTCCGTTATTATCTAAATCAGCTTCTTCTATTTTATAAACAACTCTTGGAGAAGCATACTGAACTTTAAAATTTTTGTCCTTCTCTCCTGTGCCTGCAGCAGAAAGAGTGCTGTTATTATTATTTGCCGGACTCTCCTGCTTTACTTCTTTCTTCGAACATCCCGCAAGTAATACCGCTCCACTTAAAATTAATATGTTGAAAATACTTTTCAATTATTTTTCCCCGTTTAGTTTTTTTATTGCATCGGATAAATTTTTCTTTATTCTTTCATCGGAAGTATTCTTTTTTATTTCTGTTAAAAAATCTATCATTGATTTGTCTTTCGATTCTCCCAGTAATGCAATCAATTCTGACTTCACAAATCTTGCATTGAAATCTATGTATTTCTTTGCAAGCGATTTCACATCTTCATCTTTTGCAAACGGTCTCAATCCCCTTAACACATCTGCTCTCAATCTGCTTGGTACACTAACTCCAAATCCTATCTCTTTAAAATATGCTTTTATTCTTTCATCACTCTTAACTTTATTTGCTGACTTCAATGCATCTGCAACTGAACCCATTACAACATTTCTGTGTGACTCTCTGTGCATAAACGGCTTAACATATCCGTATAAATCTCCCGGCTCAGCCAATTTTACCAAAGCATCTAAGCCATCTGAAACTATATAATCGTCTTTCTCATCTTTTATTTTTCTGAGCACAAACTTCAAAACTTTTTCATCTTTATAGTTACTGAGCGCTTTTAATATCTCTCTTTTTACTTTCGGATGTGTTTGTATATCATATCCTTTCATTAAAATATCAGCTACTGCAACTCTTTTTAATTTTCCGAGTGCGCTGGCAGCTTCATTTCTTACTCCGTAAAATTTATCATTGGTAAGAACATTGTACAATACATCGGTAATCATTCTGTCAAACGGCTTATCGGGTAATTCACGAATCGCCATAATTCTATCTATCGCATTTTCACTCTGTAAAATCTGATTATATATATCACCAACACTTCTGTCTATCTTTGATTTATCCAGAATATTATTTCCATAATCAAACTCAACAAAATCAGGAGCTGAATTAAAACTGATTTTAAACTGTTCTTCTCTCTGTGAAATATTTATCTTCTCAATTTTATTTTCATCTTCGCTTTTTATTCTTATATCCATCGGAGTTCTGAACACAGGCGTCAGCGAATCTTCCTTCTGTGTCTGCTTTACATTCAGAACAACTAATTTATTGGCTGCATCATATGAGTAATTCACATCGAACTCAGGCTGTCCCGCTTTCCATATCCACTGGTCAAACATCCATTTAAAATCGGATGGCGGCTGATCAAGATTCGGGTCGCTGTTCCATGTTTTATTTATTGCATTAACTAAATCCTGACTCTCTACATTTTTATACCCGTTATCAGTTAAAAAAGTTTTGAGTGAAGGAAAAAATTTATCTCCTAAAATATATCTGAATGTATTAATTATAACAGACCCTTTATCATATATGTTCGTGCCGACACTTCCGTAACCTGCCCATATAGGGTAACGTCCCGTTGTTGCATCAACACGCAGCGCATTATCGCCGTTGCGTAAAATCTGATAATCATACTCATCTCTTCCGTATTTAACTTCACTCCATAAAGCATCGCTGAACGTTGCAAAACTTTCATTAAGCCACATCTCGTTCCAGTTGCGGCAGGTTGTTAAATCTCCCCACCATTGATGTCCGAGCTCATGAGAAATTAATCCCTCAGCAGAATAATCTTTTTCAATCTCCGGCGAATAATATGCGCGTTCATTGAGTACAACTGCGCTTGTGTTTTCCATTCCTCCGTAAATAAAATCAGTAACAGTTATCTGCGAGAACTTTGCCCAGGGATACATCACTCCGTACTTCTCTGAAAATGCTTTCACCATCTCTTTTGTATTTCTGAATGAATACATTCCGTCCGCAAGTCTATCGGGATAAACATACGACTGTATCGGAATATCATTATAAGCGTCTTGTATAATATCGTAGTCGCCGACTCCAAGCATAATTAAATATGTTGAGTGCGGCTTATCCTGCACCCAGTGCGCAGTATATTTATCAGAGCCGGCCGGAGTTTGTGATTCAAGGTAACCGTTAGATAAAGTCTGAAGATTTAAATCAGTCGTTACATACATTTCACTTGTGCACTTATCATTGGGATAATCATAGATGGGAATCCAATACCTGTTATCTTCGCCTTCGCCCTGTGTCCATATTTGTTTTTTATAATTCGGAGTTAGCTCCTGCGGATAAACAAAATATAATCCGCTTTGCGGAACGCAATTATAATCTACAGTATAAATTATAGTATCACTTGGAGTATAAGATTTATCAAGTATAACAGTAATTTTTTTATCATCGTAATCGTACTTTAATCTGTTCCCGTTTCTATCGGTAATAAAATTTATTTTAAAAGCTACTGCATCCACTTCAAACTCGCTGAAGTTATCTGCAAGCGGTACAATTTTCGTTTCAACATTTCCGAGAATCATTTTTTTATCCCAGTCAATATTGATGTTCATTTTTATATGCTGCACGTCATAAGTTCTTACGCGTTCGGGTGCATTTTTTTCCTGCGCAAAACTTGTAGAGAAAATTAACATTAAAAAACAGATAATGAGGGTCTTCTTCATTAATTTATTGAGAGAGATGTTATTAAAAGTATTTTTAAAATCTTATATAGGAATATCCCGATTTTTCCAAATCAATTATTCTTGAGTATGCTCCGGTTTCCAGCATCACAACTCCCGGCAGCAGGTCTTTTGCAGTCCAGCCGTTATTAAGCATTGTTACTCCGCATATTTCAATACTCACTCCGTCATTTATTAATTGCGCCACCAATGTTTTATTCGGATTGCCACCTGACTTCTTAGTGTGTTTTGCGTAAGCTTCGTCATTCAGCAGCCAGTAACCCGCTGCTAAATGAACTACTACAGAAATCTGATAATCACCTTTCTTTAATCCTAACGTTTGATATTTAGCGTTGAGAAGAGAAGGATAATGCAGCCCGGCGCCGACACCATTTTCCCACACATCTGTATTAACTTCCCATACAGATGTAACATTTGTTTTATGGGTAATATCTTTTATCTCAGGATTCTGAGCTTTTACATTTGAAGAAATAAAAAACAAAACTGAGAATAAAACAAAAGAGAGAATTTTCATTTTACTGTTTTATATTTTTAATTTTTTTCTTTATGATTGTATCCTTTAAAAAATTTTTATCGTCTTTCTTAGGATAATCCAGCATGTAATGTAGCCCGCGCGATTCTTTTCTTTTCATAGCAGATTCAACAATTAATGCTGCGCATGTCACAAGATTTCTCAACTCAAGCAAGTCAACACTGACTTTTGTTTTTTTATAAAACTCCCTTATCTCATCCTTCATCATTAAAATTCTTCTGTATGCTCTTTTCAATCTGATTGTATTTCTAACAATCCCTACATAATCGCTCATTATCTCTTTAATTTCTTTTTTGTTATGAGAAATTAAAATCCATTCTTCTGCGTTCACAGTTCCTTTGTCATTCCAGTTCAGTATACTTTCATAAGATTTGGATAAATTATTTTTCTTAGTCTTATCAAAGTTCTTTTTGAAATGTTCGTTAATTGCATTGGAGAAAACAAGTGCTTCCAGTAAAGAATTCGATGCAAGCCTGTTTGCGCCGTGTACTCCCGTCATTGTAACTTCACCGCATGCAAAAAGATTTTCTATATTTGTCTTGCCTGATAAGTCAGTTTTAATTCCTCCGCATGAGTAATGCGCAGCGGGCACGACAGGTATCATTTCTTTTGTAGCATCCACACCAATTTTCAGACAATGCTTGTAAATATTCGGAAAGTGATTTAATATTTCTTTTTTATCAATGTGACGCATATCTAAAAAAACATTCGTATCTCCGCTCTTTTTTAACTCAGCATCAATTGCGCGGGCAACTATATCTCTGGGAGCAAGTGATTTCCGTTTATCATATTTATGCATAAACTCTTTGCCGTCGCGTGTTTTTAAAACTGCTCCTGCTCCTCTTACCGCTTCCGAAATTAAAAACACCTGAGAGTCACTTGTCTCTTTATTCTCGTATAATGCAGTTGGGTGAAACTGTACAAACTCCATATTTGCAATTGTGCAGCCGCCTCTGTATCCCATTGCATATCCGTCTCCGGTTGCGATTGCAGGATTTGTTGTATGCTGATACACCTGCCCCAATCCCCCTGAGCAAAGTATAGTATAAGATGAAACAATTTTCTCTACTTTATTGGAATTTATATTGTATGCATAAATACCATAGCAGATATTTTTTTCTTTGGAATTTTTATCTTTAAGATTTCGGGGAGTGAGCAAATCAATTGCGAAGTAGTACTCGTAAATTTTTATTTTAGGAATAAGAGAAATTTTATGAAGCAGCGCTCGCTCAATTTCTTTTCCGGTTAAATCTCTTGAATGAAGTATTCTGTTTCGAGAGTGACCGCCTTCTTTTCCGAGTGAAATATGCCCGTGATCTTTGCTGAAATTCACTCCCAGTTCAATTAGCTCTTTTATTCTCTGAGGTCCTTCTGTAACAATTTTTTCAACAGCTTTTATATTGCAAAGTCCGGCGCCGCAATCGAGCGTATCTTTTATGTGCAAATCAAATGTATCGTCATCGGCAAAAACAGTTGCAATGCCGCCCTGTGCGTAGTTAGTATTCGACTCTGCTTTTTGCTTCTTGGTAATAATAGTGACCCTACCAAGCTCCGATAATTTTATCGCAAGTGATAGTCCCGCAATACCGCTTCCTACTATAAGAAAATCTGTTTTCAAAAAATCATTTTTATTTTACAAAAGGAACACTGATTAAAATGATGGTTGTAATTGCACAGATATTCCGTGCAATGTCCTACAAACAAATACACTTATAAATTTAAAGTTATTATCTGTGACATCATAGTAATCATAAAAATCTGTGTTTTAAAAGTAATACATTCTTTACTTTTTAAAAGTGATAAAATAAAAAACCCTGAAATCTCTTAAAAAGAAATCAGGGCTTTACAATAATTATATGATGCGAAATTTATTGTTCAAGAACTTTTGCAGGAAACCATCCGCTTGAAAGTGATGTCACAAAAAATTTATCTATCTTTATTCTGCATGGAGCAACAGGTGTGTATGTTTTAAACCATGGCATCTTTTCCAAAAGCATATTTCTTACTTTATCGTCATCTTCATTCGGAAGCATTTCAATTGTTCCTTTACCCTGAAGAAAATCCTGCATTGCATCGTTTTTGCTTATAGATATTGCAATATTTTTATTAAGAAAAATATTTCTGTAAGATTTTCCTGCTGTTTCCAGAAAGCAATAAATTGTCAGTCCGTCGCTTGCGAAATATGCGCCGAGTATCCACGGTGAATACTCTCCGCCTGTGGATGCAATTGAAATTGCGTCGTTAGCTTTGAAGATTTCTAAAATCTTTTCTTTAATTTGGTCAGGGGTTACTGGTTGTTCCATTATTGAATTTTGTTTTTGAGTTTTTTACAAGGGTTATAAGATTACAATACTTCTTTGATTTTTTTAATTGCTGCCTGTATATTTTCAGTTGAATTTGCATAGGAGAATCTCAGATAGCCCTCACCGAATGCGCCGAAAGCCGTACCTGATAAACATGCAACACCTGCATTATATAATAAGTGGTCGCAGAGCTTGCGTGAATCATATCCTGTCTTTGTAATGTTCGGGAATGCATAGAATGCGCCGTCAGGAACTACACATGAAAATCCGGGAATTGAATTCAATCCGTCAACTATCACATCACGTCTCTTTAAAAATTCTGCCTTCATGTGATCTACTGCATCCTGAGGACCTGTATATGCTTCAATACATGCCTTCTGCACCATGTAGTTTGTGCATGAGTTGCTGTTAGTCATTAGTTTTGAAAATAATTCAGCCAGATCTTTTCTCATTACTCCGTAGCCTGCTCTCCATCCCGTCATCGCATATGTCTTTGAAAATCCTTCAAGTATAATTGTACGCTCAAGCATTCCCGGAATTTGTGTAATGCTGAAATGTTCACCGGTAAAAATTAATCTTGAATAAATTTCATCACTAAGAATCATGATGTCCGTATCTTTCACAACGTCGGCAATTTTTCTGATTGTGTCTTCAGTTAATATACCGCCTGTAGGATTTTGCGGAGTATTAATTATAATTAACTTTGTCTTCGGTGTGATTAATTTTTTCAGGTCCTCAACATCGAAAGAAAAATTCTTTGACTCTTCTAATTTAAGCGGAACAGCTTTACCGCCTACAAAATTTATCATGGATTCATAAATCGGAAATCCGGGATTTGGATAAATAACTTCGTCACCTTCATTTACAAGAGCAAGCATTGCATAGAACATTACAGGTTTAGCTCCCGGCATCATTACAACTTCATCGGCATCTCTTTGCACACCGCGTGTGCGTGTGATGTAATCAGCTATGACCTGTCTTAGTTCTACAATTCCGTTTGAAGGAGTATAACCGTGGTCACCTGCTTTAATGGATTTAATTGCGGCATCACATATATTCTGGGGAGTAGGAAAATCGGGCTGGCCGATTTCCAGATGGATAATTTTTTTGCCTTCGGCTTCAAGTTTTTTTGCTTTCGCTAAAACTTCGAATGCTGTTTCTGTCCCAAGCCTGGACATTCTGTCTGCTAATCTAATGTTCATTTAATTTCAAATTTTAAATTTCAGATTTCAAATGTTGTTAATTAAGATTTATTTCTTAGTGTTTTTAAAGTTGAAACAAAAATTGCTATGAGCTCTTTTGTTTCACCTATTAATTCGACTAACTTTTCTTTTTTAAGTAATTCACTTTCTTCAATTAATTCCAACCAATATAAACATTCATCTATTTCTTCTAAAACAATATTAAGTTTCGATATGAATTCAGCTTTTGATCTTCCTCGACAAGCAGAGCGATAATTAGCACCGACCGATGTTGCAGAACGTAAAATTTGATTTCCTATTATATTACCAATTTTAGACCCAGGAAGATTATCAACCAATTTAATAATTCTTAATGCATACTTCTTGGTTCTGATTTTAATTCTTCCTGATTCAAAATTTAATATGAGTTTTTCACATTTGAAATTTGAAATCTAAAATTTGAAATTAATTACTCTCCTAAATATGCCTTTCTAACTTCTTCATTTTTCGCAAGTTCATCGGCTTTACCTTCTAAAATTATTTCACCTGTTTCAAGAACGTATCCATAGTTTGCAATTGATAAAGCTAAGTTTGCGTTCTGCTCAACTAATAAAATTGTAATTCCGGTTGAGTGGTTCAGCGCAACTATTTTTTCAAAAATTGTTTTTACTAATAAAGGTGCAATACCTAACGACGGTTCATCAAGCAATAACACTTTCGGCTTTGACATAAGCGCTCTTGATATTGCAAGCATTTGCTGCTCGCCGCCGCTTAGCGTTCCGCCTAACTGTTTTATTCTTTCTTTTAATCTCGGGAAGAATGAGAACACAAACTCTAAATCATCTTTAATCCCCTGCTTGTCTTTTCTTGTGTATGCGCCCATTAAAAGATTTTCTTCAACTGTTAAGTTGGAAAAAATTAATCTTCCTTCTGGTGACTGGCATATTCCCATCTTCACAATTTTTTCAGGATGAAGATTTGTGATGTTCTCATTGTTATATGTTATCGAACCGCCTGCAACTTTTATTATTCCTGAAATTGCTCTAAGCGTAGAAGTTTTTCCTGCGCCGTTTGAGCCAATCAATGTTACAATTGAGCCTTCAGGTACTTTCAAACTTATGCCGCGGATAGCTTTTATCGCTCCGTAATGTATTTGCAAATCTTTAATCTCAAGCATGGTGCGTATCTCCTAAATATGCTAATATAACCTTCTCGTCATTTCGGATTGCTTCAGGCAGACCGTCTGCAATTTTCTTTCCGTACTCAAGCACAAAAATTCTTTCGCATACACCCATCACAACTTTCATATCGTGTTCAATAAGTAAAATAGAAATATGGAATAAATCTTTTATTTTTTTAATGAGGTTCATTAAATCCACTTTCTCAGTGGGATTCATACCTGCAGCGGGTTCATCAAGCAATAATAATCTTGGAGATGTTGCAAGCGCTCTCACGATTTCAAGTTTTCTCTGGTCACCATATGGAAGTGAAACTGCATATTCATCTTTCATGCTGAGCAGGTCAAACATTTCGAGCAGCTCATCAATTTTTTTATCGATTTCTTTTTCTTCTCTTGAAAATTTTCCTAACTGAAGAATAGATGTAAAATATTTTGACTTAATATTTTTTATAAATGAAACTCTTACGTTATCTTTTACCGATAATGATTTAAACAATCTTATATTCTGAAAAGTCCTGCTGATACCTTTTTCTGATACTTCGTATGGTTTGTATGGGACAATCGATTCGTTATTAAATACAATATCGCCTTCAGTCGGGTCATACACTCCGGTAATCATATTGAACACCGTCGTCTTCCCTGCTCCGTTAGGTCCAATCATTCCGACAAGCTCGTTATCTTCCACTGTCGTTGATACTTTATCAACGCAGGTAAGACCGCCGAAGCGCATTGTTATATTATTTAATTTTAATAAACTCAATCTAATTTCAAATTTATAATTTCAAATTTCAAATGTAAAACATTATTAGTTTTAATGTGTAAAATCCCGCTTTAGCGGGACTCCAGCGTTGGAACGAAAATATTCAATTAATTACATTTTGTATGCGTTGCGACGCTGGAGCATCGCAACGAGAACGATTTATTTTTTCTTTTTCAATTTTATTTTAAATCCGAATAATCCCTGCGGGCGTGTAAGCATCATAATAATTAATAGCAGCGCATAGATAATCATTCTGTACTCGGATACACTTCGTAAAAACTCGGGGAGAATTGTCAAAAGCACTGCGGCAATAATTACGCCAATCATGCTTCCCATTCCGCCTAAGATAACCATTACAACAATTTCGACTGATTTAAGGAAATTAAAATCTTCAGGGTTGAGATATAAATTAAAGTGTCCGTAAAGTACTCCAGCAATGCCTGCAAAAAATGCTCCCGTTACAAATGCCGAGACTTTAAATTTTGTTGTGTTAATTCCCATCGACTCTGCTGCAATTTCATCGTCCTTCACAGATAAAAATCCTCTGCCGTAAGTTGAGTTTATCAGATTGCTTACATAATAAACAATTATAGCTACGAATAAAAACGTCCAGAAGAAATTTGTAAACTTAGGTACTGCATAGAAAACATTAGGAACATCGACTAAATCCTGAACCATATGCGGAGATTTTACTCCGTTACTATATATATAAACTCCTCTGAATCCCTGCGATGCGCCTATTACGTCCATATTCTGAATTACAACTCTGATAATTTCTGCAAAACCTAAAGTTGTGATTGCAAGATAATCGCCTTTTAATCTTAATGAAGGCACGCCGACAATCAAGCCTGCCAATGCAGCGCCTGTACCACCTGCAAGCAATACTATTATAAATGTAATTGATTCACCGAAGACTCCGGTGCCGAATGTACGCTGAAAGAACGGAGCGAAGTAAGTTGAAAGAGCAATGGATAAGTAACCGCCGATTGCCATAAATCCTGCATGACCGAGCGAAAACTGTCCTGTATAACCGTTAATAAGATTTAAACTTGTTGCAAGAATGATGTTTATGCCGATATATATTATAACGGTATAAAAATACGGGTCGATAGAACCGGAAAACAGGTTAATTACGAAAATTACGGCTATGGAGGTAAGAAAAAGTAGTTTACTCTTCACTTGCAATGAGGTTTCAAACGTGAAAAATATGTATTATAGAGGTAATTAAAAAGAATAAAAATAGTATTTATGATTTCAGAAGAAATTTTAAATCTTGTTTGAAGGTTGTGTATTACATATAGTAAAGACTTATTTTAACCTGGAGAACAAGAAATTGATTAGAGTAAAAAAAGAGGGAATAATATTAGAAGCTACAAAAAGAAAATTTGAGAATGATGCAGTTTTAAATCCGGCATGCTACCAGGATGGGAATAAAGTACATATGTTTTACAGGGCAGTTCAGAAGGGAAATAAATCTACAATAGGGTATTGCCTGCTGGAAGGACCGCTGAAAGTGGTACATAGAAATGAACAACCAGTAATAGTAAAAGAGAAAAAATACGAATCGCAGGGAATTGAAGATCCGCGCATAGTTAAAATTGATGATACATTTTATCTTACATATACTGCCTTCGATGGAAAGGCTGCCTGCGGAGCTTATGCAATATCAAAAGATTTAAAACAGTTTGAAAAGAAAGGGCAACTAACCCCCAGATTATCTTATAATGAATTCAGAAAGTTTGCCGGAAAAGATCCTAAAGTTAATCCAAAATATTTTCGATTCTACGAGTTTTATCACATGGCAAAAAATCTGGACAAAAAAATTATTGTATGGGATAAAGATCTCGTATTCTATCCGCGCAAGATTAACAGGAAATTTACTTTTTTGCACAGATTCAGACCGGATATACAGGTTGTTTCAGTGGAAAAATTATCAATGCTTACAAAATCTTTCTGGAGGAAGTACATCGAAAATCTTAAAGGTAATACATTAATGCACTGCACTAAACAGCATGAATTAAGTTATATCGGTTCAGGCTGTCCTCCTATAGAAACAAAAGAAGGATGGCTAATAATTTATCATGGAGTAACGGATGGACCCGAAGGGTTTATCTATAACGCATGCGCAGCATTATTCGATAAAAAAAATATAATGAAGGAAATCGGGAGACTGAAAAAACCTCTTTTCTCTCCCACTGAAGAATGGGAAATTAACGGAGATGTAAGAGATGTTGTTTTTCCAACCGGTACGGCAATTTTTAACGACAGACTTTATATTTATTACGGAGCTGCGGATAAAAGAATTGCATGCGCCTCCGTAAATTTGAAAATTTTGCTGAAAGAATTAAAAAAGAAATCAAATATGTCGTAAGAAGAATCAAAATTATCAAAAGAAATTAACCTTAACACCCAATGCGATTGAACGCGTTATATAAAAGAAATTTCTCGAGTAGTTAAAATCTATATTCATTGCAATTTTAGGCGTAATAAGCGAACGGACGAAAAAAGTAATATCTGCAGGATTATAATCTGCTTCACTGTAATTTTTAGTAACAAAAGATTCACCCCCGGAATTTGTAACTTTCGAAAAATATGCTCTATCAGCCGTAGCCAGAAAACCATAATTTAAATCCAGACCTGCCTGTGTCTGTACTGAAGGTGAATATCCTATAGAGAGCAGCAGACTATTTGCAAACTGATTTTTAGGAGTGTAATATGGATAATAATTCCCTATGTAATATGGGGCAGTGCTTCCCGAGCTGATTATCTCAGCATTTGATTTATCGGAAAAAAATTTATCAATCTTTGACGTACTGAAGAATAATCCGTAGCCGAGTCTGAAATCAAAATCTTTTAATTTTAATCGTGGGGCATACAATGATGAAACAGCTGTAGTAATAGGGTTATCAAATCCGTCAAAAAAATCAGTAGTGAATGTCAGTTTTCCGTTCCAGCTTTCTTTTGTTATGAGACTTAAAGTTGCAGCAGCTGAGTGAACCATAATATTTGTATCGAGGCTGTATAAAGAACCGAAATAAGGTTTTCTTTCACCTGATAAAGTGAGCAGAATATATCGCTCGGCATATTTATCAAATTTTACTCTGCCTGTGAAATCGAACTGATTATCGCCGTACTTTACTACTCCAAATCCGTAATTTATACCTACTCCGACATCTTTAATGAAAGACCGGTTTTCCAGTTGAAATTTATAATTGCTTACATTGCTTTGAGTTCTTCTGGAGTATAACAAAGCGCCAACATTCATTTTTAACTGTACACCTGAGTTTTTATATAATCCCCCTTCAAGTACAGGAGCAAAAAGATCTATCGGCTGACTGTCGCTGATATAAGCTGCAGTAAGCTTTAACCAGGATGATTTTAATATTTGTACTTCTGCATAATTTTCACGAGCCTCTGCATTGCTCGGGTCTTTGCTTAATATTTTTGAAAGAGCTAAAGAAGATTCGGAATACTCTTCATTGTATCTTAAAATTTTTGCCTTATCAAAAAGCGCTTCAATATTATTCGGGTCATGTACAAGATATGTTTCTAAAATCGGAAGGCACTTATCATACTCATTTATATCAAAAAGCATTTTAGCATAATCAAGCTTCATGGGAAAATTCTTCGGCTGGAATTCAAGCGCCTCATCATACAGGTCCATAAACGTACCGTACTTTTTATTTTGATAAGCAACCTGAGCGTATGCGACCGTAATTTTTACTTCTTTAGGATTTGCTCTGTGGAATCGTTCAAGATAGATCTGCGCTTCTTCTAATCTTCCGTTTAGAACAAGTTCATTTGCTTTATCTAAAACGCTTTGAGTAGTCTGAGCATTTAGTTTGCAGCAGAATATTATGGGAAAAATGAACAGTAAAAGAAAAAAGTAAGTTTTTTTCAAATAGAATCTATTGAATTCTAATAATTGGGTGAACCTTTTAAAATATCTTACCGTGCTAAGTTGTTAAGATATTAATATCAGATTATTAACACAATTCAAATTATCTATTTAGCAGAAATTCATGAGCTTACAAAAATGCTCTCCCTGTTAACTTTTTTTGGTAAAGATATTTACTTTTTAAATCGTAAATAAGTTTTTTAGATTTTGTAAACGGAATTTTATGAAAAAAAATTACGATGTGCTGCGGGATTTTATAACGCGCGGTGAATCCAGAATGTCCACTCTGCAAAGGATTGCAGGGGTTTTCGTTACAGGAGCCGGACTGCTGATAATTCTGCCGCTACTATTGAAAGATTATCTCCCCACCGTAATGGGAGTTATATACGAAGCAAATTTTTTAGATGAAAATCTTAAGCTGAAAGCTGTTTTGTATTTGGCGTTATTTATACTTGGATTCATCCCTCTTTACTCTGTGTATCAGGTTATAATTGGTATTGCTCAGTTCTATTTTATAAAGCGAAAAATCGGCAGCTACAATTATCTTAGGTTTTATCTAACGGGAATTACTCTGCCCGATGACGAGTTCTCAGAAAAAGGCGACGGTGAAGAAGGCATCAGCAGCAAGAAGGAAATGGTGAAGGATGAATTTGATAACGAGCAAAATATAAATCTGCTCAATAGGTATCTCGGGCATTTTTCAAAGAGTGATTTGAAATCTTTCCTTTATTATAAAAATCTTACAAGAGATGCTTTAATCCCTCCAAAAAGATTTATCGGAGGAGATAAAGAAGACTACTTTAAGGACTGCAACGATAACGTACACAAAAATAAAGAGAAGATTGATATTCTTCACACGATTTACGGACTTGCCGGTTACTCAGATGTAAACACAACAGATATGGTCTTTGATATCGAAACAGCTGTCGTTAGGCAGACTTTTTATCTGAGGCGTTTAGTGCTCACTTATATTAAGGCATTCCTTATGATGCTGTTTGTTTGTATTGTGCTGGGAATTTTGCATGCGAATATAACTGCTGCATCGGGACATCTTGCAGATATACATTTACTTAAAAATTTTGAAGTAGATATTATTATCAGCTTTTTTGCATGTGCATTCATTGGAGGAATATTTATTGATGCCTCGCTGCTTACAATGATAGATTTCTCCGAAAGGCGTGAAAATATTTTCAAAACACTTTTTACATGGCTGAAAAATAAATTTAAGTTCAATACAATCACAGACCAGAAAACAGATAACTTTGAACACATAATTTTAATTCTGTTCGGAATAGTGATAGTCCTTATGAATTATCTATTGGTTGATTACGAAAATTATTTCAGCGATAGCGGGCATATGCTTTTCAGATTTGATTTTTATAATCCGTTCAAATGGATAATTTCAATTATATCACTAGTTTGGATTATAGTTTTCATTGTTTCAATTTTTGTAAGATGGTTAGCAAAAATAAATCTGCTTAAAAAAACAGATTTAGGCGAAGGTGATTTAAAAAAGAATGTCGATGAAGAAATGGAAAAGATAATGAAGTAAAACAAAAAAGCCCTGATATTGCTATCAAGGCTTTTATTTTGGTGGGCGATTAAGGATTCGAACCTCAGACCCCTTCGGTGTAAGCGAAGTGCTCTAACCAGCTGAGCTAATCGCCCAAAACTTGGGTGAAAATTGAATAAGCAGTAAATTACAAATTTTATGGCTTCTTTTCAATGGATTTCTTAAAACTCCCTTCCATTAGTATTTATTTTTACTTTTGCTATTTTGTTTAATCATCCTTCTGTTTATAAACCATATCAGCAGCTTCTCCGGCGACTTCAACTGCAGCTATCTCCCGCATGCTCCGCAGCACTCGAGCTTTACGATAATTGAAACCTATATAAAATTCCACTGTTACTTTTATTAAGTAAAGGAAAGTTCTTATAATGGATAAAACAATTGAAGGATTCATAAAACGCAGTGAAGCAGTAATAAAAAAAACTGAGGCAGAGTTCGGCTCGTTATCACAAACTCAGCTCAACAAAAAACCCGCTCCCGATAAATGGAGCGCCGCGCAGGTCTTCGACCATCTTATTATATACAACTCCGCATACTTCCCTATCTATGAGGAAGTCGCTTCAGGCAGACACAAAAATTCCCTATGGCAGAGCATAAATCCTTTGAGTCATTTAACAGGTCATTTTCTTTTGAAAGCCCTGCGAAGCAATACGTTCAAAGTAAAGGCGCTTAAAACATTTGAGCCCGGCGCCGGCACATTACCGGCTTCAATCATAAAAGATTTTGTTCAGAACACCAATATACTTTTGAAATACTTCACGCAGATAGATGAGAGAAGAATAGATGTGAATAAAACAATCGTCCACTCCCCCGCCGGAACGGTTTTCACTTACACACTAAAAGATTCTATGGATATAAGCGTCACTCACATGGAAAGACATTTGAAACAGGCAGAGAGAGTTTTGAAGAATTAAGAATGTAGAATTATGAATTACTGCGTTAGCAGTCCCGTCTTTAGCGGGATGAATTATTTCACTCATTCCCAACAGTCTGTCCCGACTTGGCGGGATCCTCGTTGGGAATGTTGTATCGCCGTTGTTGGTCTCCTGACCAACAACCATTTGCTATGTCATCCCGCACTTGATGCGGGATCCAATCAGTCACAACGCTAGGTAGAGACGCAATACTTGCGTCTCTTGTACTTTTGTCTTGATACAAAAGTACCAAAAAATCAATCCGCCTTGGCGGACTAAAAATCATTCCGAAAGTCTGCTCGAAAAGAACTCGCTTCGCTCAGACAGCTTTTCTCGCGACGACTGTTCTCGTGATTTTCTTAACGGAAAATTTATAAGGCCGTTTTTCTAGAATTGTGTTTAACAGTTCCGATTTTCAATCGGAACGTAAGCGGCTTGCACTACTTTCTTCCCCCTCCTTAATCAGGGGGGGGTAGGGGGTGGTTTCTAATCTAATAAAAACGGGGCGTTAGCCCCTCAATATAAATACACCTAGTTTTCATTTCGCTTAAGGCGAACAATTAAAGCTTTTCTATTAGTTCGAATGTAAAATTTTTTTTATTGAATCCTGTAAAGGCAAAATATTATTTTCCACATTTTCAGATTCTATTTCGAAATCGGAAGGAAGGATATTTTTTATTATACTTTTTTCGAAAATACTTTTCTTAATTACATCTTCAGATTTTAAATGTTTAACTTTTTTCATAATTAATTCTAAATATAATATTTAAAAGGAAGAATTTCTAAATTTTCATTTGGCCCTGCCGTCAAAATTTCACCTATTGTGTCTGAGAACTTTAAAGTTACAGGCTGACCGTCACAAAAAATGCAGGCATTGTAATTCAATTTTGTTAAAGAAAGTATATCTTTGCAAACAGTAGAAATGTCCGCATAACCTCTAATTATTTGTACGTTGAGAGGATTTGGTGTTTCCAGACCTAATATTGATTGAATTCTTGGAATGAATCCTTTTGTCCATAAAAAAGCAGATCTTTTATTTTTTATAAGTGCACTGCCTCTCAAAATTGGAAAATCACCATACCTGTAAAGTTTAAAAGTATTTTCACTTTTTATTCGAATTCCTACTAAGTTTACAGTATTTGGTACTGCTTCGCTAAAACCTGACCATTCTTCATCGTTGAAATTGGTTTTTCCATGAATAAATATTTCCGTAGGCAAATATTTGTTCACTTTTTGGAATGATTCAATGGCTCTTTGAAGTAATTCTTTTGCTATTTCTTTGGTTAAATGATATTCTTTAGTTTGAACATTATAATAAGGTCCCACTCTTCCCCTAAAAACCATTCCATCACCTGAATCTAAAAACATTTGTGCTGCACAACAAGCAAACCTTGGATCTCCTTTTGTGTTATCTTGTTTATAAGTTAAACCAATATAGCAAACTTTATCCCGAATATCAGAAAGTTTCCATGGTAAACCTCCAATTTTATAGTATAATGCCGTGCTAATGTTCCAAACGATGGCAGTTTGTTGTTTTAAATATACTTCTAATTTTTTTTCTTTTACATTATTATATTCATGATATGCTATAGTTCTTTCTTTTACTATTTGTGTAATAATTCTATGCTTCAGTAATTTAATTTTTAATTGATTATGAAAGTGATTTTCATAGTCATAAGATTCTCTCCACTTTTTTTGTTCGTAATTATCAAACATACCTTCTTCAATTCTTGCAAAAGAGCTTTTGATACCTACTTTAATAATATTTTTGCCTGTAATATAACTTTTAGGGCGACACACTGAGTATATTTCATCAGGAATTACTATAAACCATACATTAGGTAATTTTTCACCTTCATTAATAAATGATAGTAATTTATCTATATAAAGATCAACAATTTCAGAAACCCTTACATGACTATCATCATATCGGTAAAAAAGATTAAGTAATTTTTCATCTATTATCAGTTCAGGTATTACACTCTGATTTATTTTAACATGAAAAACTTCTTCAAAGCCCGGAAAAAAAGGATATGCAATATCAGGTATAGGATGATAAATTGGCTTATTTATTTTTTTAAGCCAGTTACGCATTCTTATAACTCCCTGATTTGTTCCAATTATACCTACAGAAAAATTATTAACATTATCTTTATCGAATGGTCCAAATACTGTTAAACCATCTCTAGGATCCTCTAAAATTTGATTATATGCAAACTTTAGACGTGGTTCATTGAATTTATAAATTTTCAAATTTCTGGTTTTCCTCCTTTCCATTAGATATTTGACCTTGGTCATAGAATTCTTCCTCTAAATCATTTTCAATATCCTCTTCATAATAATCAATTGGTACTAATCGGCCTTTATTTGGAGGTTCATTATATCCATATTCACATGTAAAACTCATTGGAGTTGTTAGCAATTCTAAATACATATTTTCTTTTAAAGGAATTTTAATAGATTTACCATCATCAGATAATGTCATTAAAAAAGCAAACAATAAGTTTCTCCATGCACTATTATAAAAAGATTTTCCTTTTTTTCTTCTAGCGCTATGAAGTTTGCTTTTGCTATCCCAAATATTTACAGCATCACTCGAAAAGAGTAGATGAGTTTTTAAAAAATAACTTTTAAAAGGGTTTAAAATAGAACTGAAACTTATTCCAAAATGCCAAAAGTGGTCATGATCATATTCACCAATTATATTTCGACGTGTCATTTTACCTAGATATTCAAAACTAATTTTATTTTTTGGGATTTGCCCAGCTATATAATAGTAGCACTTTTTTTTCTGTGACATCATGTATACATTCAATCCTCGACCAATAAGGAATTTATCAAAAGCTTCATTAAATAATCTGACAACAAATCTTTTTATGTCTCCAATTTTAGGAAATTCAGTTCTATCAATTAATTGGTAGAAATCCGAAATATCAACTACGAGTTTTTCTTTATATACCACAGCATAATTAAATTCTGTGGAGTATTTTGGAACTTCATTTAGAAATGTAATAATATATTTATCGTGTCGAATAGCAGGAAAAACATTAATTTCTTTTAAAATAGTTTCTGCTTGTGCGGAATTTGAATATCTATATATAAATAGTTCTTTAGGATGTTCAGAAATTTGTAACCAGTTAGAATAGAATAATTCGGATTTCTCAATTACTCCTGAATTATTTGCGAATCTATTTTTAACCCAATCATTTAATGATAAATTTTTATTTAAAGTTTTTGGTGTAGAATCAATATCAAGTTTTTTAATGATATTTTTTAAACCTGAAGCCCAAGAGATATCAAATCTGAAATGATTATAAACATTAATTCCTATTCTCTCATTAAAAGGTACATCATCCTTTTTTAGAATGTACATAAAATCCTTTATATTATTTTTTCTTTGAATAGATCTCACTTGCTCCCACTCATCTATTACACCTTGTTTTGCAAATGTGTCTTTTGTAAAGATTAATAAATACTTGCAAGATTCATTTTCTAAAACATCTTGAAGAGTTTTCCAATAATCTTGCTCTCCACCAATCAACAAAGTTAAATCACAAATTGCGTCATAACCTTCATTTCTTAATTTAGCACATAACCACAAAGTAAATTCGTTGTCCTCAGGATTTGCATGTCCGATAAATAATTTAGTCCTTGCCAAATCAGTAATGTGTTTTGATTAATTAACCTAATTAAATTAAAAATTAAATGGTCAAATAAAAATTCAAAACAAAACTAAATCAAATTTAGCAACAGATTTGTGTCTTAACCGGTCTTATAAATTTTCCGTTAAGAAAATCACGAGAACAATCGCAAGCGAGAAGTATGTCTGAGCGAAGCGAGTTTACTTAGAGCGCAATTTTCGGAGTGATTTTTAGTCCGCCTTGGCGGATTGATTTTTTTGGTTCTTGGCGCCTGTCCCGCACTTGTTGCGGCGTATCAAGACAAAAAGAACAATAATCTAAATATGAAGTAAATTATATTGTCGGGGCTATCGCCCCTTTTTATTACAAATCGAAACCACCCCCTACCCCCTCCTTGATTAAGGAGGGGGAAGAACACAAACTTTATTGTAGTTGTTAGTCGGAGATACCAACACATGCAGACGAAGCCTTCCATTAAACCCCCTCTAACTCCCCCTTGGTAAGGGGGAGGACATGCTCAACATCACAATTTATTACTCAATAACCATTACACACTACTCAATACTCAATACCCATTACTATATACACACTACTCACTACTCTCTACTAAAAAAAATTTGTAAATTTGATAAATCAACAATATTCCTATGCGCAAAATCTATTTACTGCTTACTGCCGTTATAGTACTGATTAGTATTAATGCATCAAAAACTTTTGCCCAGATAAAAACCGATAAGCCGATAAAATTTTTTACGTTCAGATGGAGCACTGATATACCGACAATAGAACTTTCATACGGGCTCTCCGATATAAAAATTAGCGGCTACAATACCGACTTTGTAAAGCCGGGCATGATAGAGCTGAAGCTTGGCTACGCAAGCGAGTACGACAGCCCTTACTCAACAAAAGTTATCGACTACGATAACGATTATATTTTCCTGAGCAAATCCACCACCGATATTTCTTCAAAGGGAAGCCCGGGCATTAACTCCGATATGTGGCGGTTCGGATTCGGCAACAAAGAAGGCATGGGGCTGAGGCTGGGGAAGTACTCAGTAATGCCATACACATCAAACTCATTTGCCTGGTCAAAATTTACGTTCGATAGAGTTGCCGCTGCAGGCGCGGGCGACTACAGTAAATTTGATGACTTCTCCGATGCGTTTCGGTTCGGCACAGCAACGGAAGCGGGAATAAATTTTCAGGTGACGAAGGGGTTATCGTTAAACCCCAAGTACGAGATATCGGATATCTTTTCGCGGCACTTGTTCGGCCAGCAGTTTGTAAGCTCGCTTATTGAGCTTGGCGGCGCGCACATACTTGATAACTTCATAACAAAAATTATGAGGGATACTCCCATTGCCGGCACAATAGTAAATTTTGTTTTAAGGAATGCCTATGAGTACGGAATTTACGAGCTCAGAAGAGACCACGCCAACTGGCCGTTCTCAGGCGAGGCTCCGTTGAGGATTTCCTCATTCAAAATGGGAATGTCTTTGACATTTTAAAACTGTTTTAAAAACGTTTTGATGTATGTTAATTCAACACTGTCCCCAGAGTTCATAGGTCATTTTATAGCCGTCGGGAGTAGTGACAACTGCGCACGTGCCGAACTCAGTCTTTCTTATCCTCGAGATGCACTCGCGCCAGACTTCCTTCTGCTTATAATATGGTATCCGGTCGAACTCATCTATAATTATATCCGATAAGTTCTTGCCCGTCAGCGAGCGGGGGCGGTCGGCGCTTCGCAGCATGCACGTGTGCTTCTGCCCTTTATATGTGATTATGTAATCTTTCTTATTGGAGAAAAATTTTACGGGGATTCCAAACCTTTCGAAGAACTCATCAAACGTGGGGACAATTATATCGCGCATCATTTCAGTGGTGGGTTCAAGCACCATCATATCGCATTTCTTTCCCTGCGCCATACGGAATTCTATCAGCTTCAGCCATCGCAGGGGTATTGACATCGTCTTGCCGCTTCCGAACCCGCCTACAATTGCCGGGTGCTTTACCTGATTTGGGGCAAGGTATGCAAACTCAATCTGATGCGGCAGAAAGAAATGCTTCTGTGAATCGATTTCAAAGTCAGGGTCATGCTTTTCAAAGTCCTGTACCTGCGGAGAGCTTCGCTTCTCATCCTCTTCGGCGCGCGCCTTTGTGATAAGCTGATGGACTTCAGGCAGCTCGCTGTTCTTTATCAGTTTGTATGTGTAGTTTTCTTCGTGGCCTATGTGCTTTGCTATTTCTTTTATATCTGAACCGAACTTCTTTATCGCCTCAATTAACCGCTCATTGAAAACTTTTTCCTTCCCCAGCTTTATTATGCTTCGTCTTTCATCGAGCGCAATTTTTAACTGCTCATTCCTGGGATCGTTAACATAAGTTTTGACCGTCACTACAGGAATATCTGCCAGCGATGCGAGGTCCTTATATGTGCCATTGCATATGGGGATGGCGTTTTTCAGCTTTAGAGTTTTTGCATGCCACATTTCGGTCTGATGGTCTATGCGTTCGCTTTTATCAAAAACATCTTTGATATCTTTATACTTCTCCAGGTATAATACTTGGCGTACGGTGGTGTAATTTAATCCCGTCAGCTCTACAAGCCGCTGATAATTTCTTCCGCATAGAGGTGCAAAGGTTCTTATAAGCCTGACTTTCCTATCGTGCTCCTCAGCTTTGGTTAGTTCAATTTTTTTAGATGCCCGGGATTTCTTCGCTGCTTTGTTCTGAGTTTTACGAGTAGTTTTGCTTCGCGGTTTTTTACCGGCTTGAGTTGATTTTGATTTATTGTTCTTAGCGGTTTTCATGTTTTATTTTTACAGTCGCAAAATAAAAACGAAACCGATGAAAAAAAATCTAACTGACCTTATTAGTACTAATAGGTAATTTTTTTGAGATTTGTATTGACACGGTTTTTGGAATTAGAGAGTAAAGGTATTTGTATTTCCCCCTCCTGCGAAGGAGGGGGGAGGGGGAGGTTTCTTTCGGATATATTTGATTTGCTTGCTTGCAGACCCCACCCTTCCCCTCCCCTTAGAAAAAGGGGAGGGCTTGAGCTTCTGAGTTTTTTCGTTCTTCCCCCTCCTTAATCAAGGAGGGGGTAGGGGGTGGTTTCGATTTAAAACTAAACTGGGCGTTAGCCCCGAGTAAATTCTCATTCTAAGATAAAACACTGCAAAGACTTTTTATAAATAATTTTATAAATTTATGAATGAGAAAAAAAAGACTTTCAACGATCAAAAAAGAAATTGCCCGAGCAAATCCTAAAAAAACCGGATGGTATGCTGCTATCGAAAAAAATTCAGGAAGTTACAGATTAGGAAGAACCCTCATTAGCTCATATAAAAATGCAAGAGCAGTTTTAAAAGTTGATACATTTAATTTTTATAAAATAGGGGTTGATCCTATTTGATTAAGCTCTGGTGGAATCTCTTTAAATTGCCATTCCCGCAAAGACGGGAATCCAGTTATAAAATAAAAAAGGGGTTAGCCTGATATTTTCAATTTAATATTTAAAATTGAAATTAAGAAATAATATTTTTTAAAATGTTATACCGTTCATAATTATACTTTCCTTCATTGAATACGAATTGATTGAAAATTCTTGTAAGTTTCTTATCAGCTTGGATTTTTTCTATAATAATATTTTCTTTTTCAACTAATTCTAATTCTGAAAATAGATTCCATTTAATTAATCTTTCTTTATATACTTCTAAATTATTTTCTTTATTAGACCTATCATTAAAGAAATTATAGTATTCTTTAAAATCCAATGTAGATATAGTATTAATTAAACTTAAAATAAATTCCATAGTACCTACTTCGCCAGACAATATCGACCACAACTCGTCCGCTAATAAAATTTCGTCAGGAACGAAAAATTTATTCATATTTATAATTGAACTCATAAATTTTGTTTTATCTGCTCCGATTTCTGTAGCACTTGTAGGGTCAAATGGGAAACCTAGATAGAATTTTACATTTTTGCCGGGAAATTTTTTATAAAGTGCTGCTTTACCCTGTAAAATTTTATTTTTTTCAGATTGCATTTGCCCTGAATTCGGACGAACAGTTTTTAATTCGATAGCTATAATTTGAGAATTTTCCTCAAAAAAAACATCTGCTGAAAAATCATCTGAAATATCATTTTCGGTCACCTCGTTAATAAAAATAAGTTTATCTTCTTCTATCAGATTTGGTTTTTCTGCGGTGATACTTAAGTTAGAAATGATCTTATGGATATTATCTTTTTGCTTTTTATCAAGCAATAAATTTCCAAGTTTTTTTGAAGTGTACTCTCTTTTTTCTCCATCAGATAATATGTGTGCAACATTTTCAAAAAAATTTTGACCTAATGTAGTATTCAAGCCATGAAGCCAACTGCTCAAAGTAATAAAAAAAGGAATATCACTTACTTTGCCATTAAGTTTGTCTGCAAAAGCCGCCAAAAATCTAACATGAAAAGGAGCATTTCTATTTTTAGAAGCATCTTCAGGAAAATTTTCAAATCTTGAATAGAGTACTTTTATTACTTCTAAGGAAATTTTTTCAATCTTCTCTTGAGGAAGAGCCATATTAATTCTCCTTTAAATGAAATATTATTTCTGAGTATGCGCCTTTATCTTTTTCAGTTCTATTCAAGACGGGGCGCTTGAATTGATTTACTATTTTCATTCCGGAATTTTCCGCAATAGTAGGATACATATTATACTTATCGTTTGCGACTAAAAATATATCATAATCTTCTGCTAAATATTTTTTGCAATTATTAAGAACAGCAGAAATTCCTTCTACATAACTATCTTGTGCTTTTTTTCCTTTGCCTTTATAAAGCGGACCTATTTCTAATTCGTCATTTCTATCAAACCCAAATAAATCGTAAGCGTATGCATGCTGCTCGTGATAATCAATCAATCCTACATAAGGTGGACTTGAAAATATTCCCTTAATTTTTTGTTCCTGCACTAAGCTTCCGAATTCAGGGTTTTTCTTTTTAAGCTCTTCAAAAATATTAATAGTTCGGCTATCGCCTGTTAAACAGTATTGAAAGGTCTTAGTTTTAATTTTATTAAAATAAGCTAACCTTCCTATAGTATCTTTGCTGTAAGATTCCCACCATTTTAAAATTGAAAATAATGGCTTACAAATTTTACCGTGTTTATGGCAATAATATGTAGTTGTTACAGGTTCTTTTAAAGTAGCTAAATCTGCATGTGTAGTAGCCCTACATGAGCGAATTGTACGGCTTAATATGATACTAATTATTTTTTTAGTGTCAGAATTTTTTATTTTTTTAATCTTGTCAAAAACAAATTCAACTTCGTCTCTTATCTGTTGTGAATACCATTTATCAAGAAAACTATCAGCTTTATCCTGTTTTAATTTGATTTTGAATTCATCTACAAGATTTTCATAAATGGGTAAAAATTCTCTTTCTCTTTTATAAGAATCTTCTTCTTTTATTAAACCTTGTTTAAGATTGTACTTATATTCAGGAACTGGAAAATATTTATTGTTAAATTTGTTAAGCTCTGCTAAAAGTTTTAGCTCAAACTCTTGTACGTGAGAATCAAGTAAGAACTCTTTAAGAGCAATAGTGATTTTATCCAGCTCCTTTTTAACATCTTCCAAATCATACTTAGTTACTTTTCCATTGCTGATAAGAGCATTAAAAGCTGAGACATCTATGCCGATAGCATTTATTCCAAGCTCATTTGATTGCACTAATGTTGTTCCACTACCGCAGAAAGGATCTAGAACTATATCACCTTTTTTGAAATATATTTCTTTTTTAAAGTTATCAACATGATCATCAAGGAAATATTCCACAAGCTGAGGAATAAATTTTCCTTTGTAAGGATGAAGACGGTGGACGTGTTTAGTAGTTTCCGATTCAGTGTATTGATCAAAAGATAAAGCCCAGTTTAAATCATCTCCAAGCTTATCTTTCCAGTCCAGCTCTCTTTTGCCGTTGTAGGATTTATAGTAATTGACTAAATCTTCTTTAACAATTTGAGTAGATCCGTTATCTCCGATTTTCTTTACTCTACCGTATTGGATTAAGTAAGATATATTAGAAGGAGTTACAGTCTTTCCTAAATGTTGAGTTGCCCATTCACTGGCTTCTTTTATTGATAGTAATTCGTTCATTAAGTAAATTCGAGTATGCTTAAATAATTGTGGTATGTAAATATAAAGAAATTATATTTTTATTAATATAACTTAATAGAGTTTTTGGAGATACATTCCCAACGAGGACGTTGGGAATGAGGGAAGAGCACTAGCGTTGTGGATGATTGGATTCCCGCCTTCGCGGGAATGACATGTTGTGTGTTAAACCACCCCTAACCCCTCCTTGGTAAGGAAGGGGACATTGCAAATCCATTCATAATTCATAATTCTCAATTCATAATTGAGGAAAATTGCCTTTAATCTTTCACGGGTAAAAATTATATTTACAAATACATATTTGCGCTAAAAATGCGGCTATCGTGTATATTTTAATGCGAGACTTCAGCACGAAGTTTTTTTACGTTAGTGCCTGAAGTTTTTTTGTAATAGAAACTAATAACAAAAAGGATTTATAATGTCTAAAAGATTTCTTCCTGCAATAATTTTAATAATTTTTATTTCGACGGGACTTATTACCCTGCAAAGCTGTAACAAGAACGGCACTGATAAAAAAGATTCCACAAAATCCTCGGGCAATGACCTGATAAAGGGAGATAAGATCTCTTTGAAAATGCTTCCTAAGAAGGGAGATGTTTTCAGATATTCGATGGTGGCAAAGACGGTTACGAAGGAAAACTCGCCTATGACTGATAAAAAAGACGTAAGCCAGGAGCAGACGATAACTTACTATTACTCGGAAGAGGTAACTGATACGGCTAACGGCGTAACGGCTTTCAAGGTAAAGTACGACAGCATAAATGTTGTATCGGTAATTCCGACATCGAAAGATTCATCGGTGACGATTGTGTATAACTCGAACGTGAAGGACTCAATTTACAAGAAGGCGGATTTTATACAGTATAATTCTATCATCGGCGAGCCGTTCAATGTATCGGTAACTCCTAAGGGAGAGGTGACCGATATTTACGGACTGCAGAAAATCTATGATAAGATGTTCAAGGCGTTTGGGGATACACTGAAGGAAGCTGAGAAGAGCCAGATAAAGGAGAGCTTCGGGAACGATGCGATAAAATCGGTGCTGCAGCAGCAGTTCCAGATATTCCCTGATAATGACGTAGTGAAGGACTCTGCGTGGACGCGTTCATACGATACGCAGCTGCTGGTATTCCCGGGCAGAAACAGTCTGAAGTATAAGATTACCGATGTGAAGACGGAGAACGGCGAGGTGATTCTGACGATAGATGCAGACCTCTCGACTGAATTGCTGAAGGACGAAATGAAGGATAAGACTGTGACGTACAAGGTGGAGAACTCGAGCTTTAACGGAAAGGGCACGATACTATTTAATCTGACGAGGGGATGCGTTGTGAAGAAAGAGACGACGACGAAGATAGATTTGAATTTGAAGATGTCGGGCGGCGGGCAGTCGATCTCGAGCGCGCAGAACGTTTTGACGAGCATGAATGTTTATTTAATGAAATAGCAGCGATGAGAAAAAGTAAGTTTGGTAAGTTCTTTTAATTTTTAATATGGTAATCCCGCTCCGGCGGGATTATTTTTATACGGTAATTTTTTAATTTTAACCCTAGAAAAATGTTAAAAGTAAATGAGGTCAGTCATCCGTTAGTAGCGCATTATTTAACGATATTGCGCGAGAAGACGACGGGGAAAGCGCAGTTCAAGCAATCGCTGGAGAAGATATCGTATGTAATGGCGGTAGAGGTGTTTTCAAAGCTGAACAGCGAAGTAAAGATTGTTGAGACACCGTTAATGAAGGCCAAAGGCAGTAAAATAAAGAATAAAGTAGTGCTTTTACCCATTTTACGCGCCGGCTTAGGCATGACAGAGGGTTTTATGAATTTGTATCCGGAAATTATAGTTTCCCATATCGGGTTATATAGAGATGAAGAGAACCTAAAGCCTGTTAAATACTACTTCAAATTTCCTCAGATAAAAGATAAGGAACATGTGAATGTAATAATTGTTGATCCGATGGTTGCGACTGGTGGAAGTGTCATTTTTACTGTTGAATATTTATTAAGTATGGGAATAAAAAATATATCTATTGTTTCGTTGATAAGCGCACCTGAAGGAATAAATTCTATCGACAAGCGTTTCAGTGCAGCAGAAAAGGAAGGACTTTCATTTTATACATGTAAAATTGATGAAAAGCTAAACAATAAAGGTTATATACTTCCGGGCTTAGGTGATGCAGGTGATAGAATGTTTGGTACATAACAGAATTTACGAGTCAACCGAAAGGAATTAATAAAAAATGTTATCCACTTTATATAAGAAAAAATTAGATGAACTGCTTGCTGTCTGTCATAAAAATATACCTGCAAATAAGGTAAATGACAAACTGATAACTCACGCATTTCAGTTTTCACTTGATGCGCACAAAAATGATAAACGTGCATCGGGCGAACCTTTTTTTTCTCATCCATATGAAGTGGCTACTATCATTGCACGGGAAATAGCATTAGATGATGTCTCAGTTGCCGCAGCATTGTTGCACGATGTTGTTGAAGATACAAAATTTAATTTAAAAGATATTAAACTTGAGTTCGGTGATAAGATTGCTGAAATAGTTGACGGCGCAACGAAGATAGACGGTATTTTTGAAAACTACGAGCTAAAACAGGTAGAATCATATCGTAAAATGCTTCTCTCCATGACATCAGATATTCGTGTGATGCTCATAAAATTTGCCGACAGACTTCATAATCTTCGTACTCTTGAATTTCTTTCCAATCCACGTCAGATGCGAATGGCACAAGAGACGCTGGAAATATTCGCTCCGTTCGCTCACAGATTCGGACTCGCAAACGTAAAAGCAGAACTTGAAGATCTCTCATTCAAATATTTAGACAGACCTGCTTACGATGAACTTGCAAAAAAACTAAACGAAAAGAAAAGAGAACGTGATAAACTCATAAATAGATTTATAGATCCAATAAGGCAAAAACTTGCTACTGAAGGTTATAAATTTGAAATTTATGGAAGAGCAAAACACCTATATAGTATTTACAAAAAGATAAAAGCACGTAACAAAAGTTTTGATGAGCTTTATGATTTATTCGCAGTAAGAATTGTACTTGATACACAGGATAAAAATGACTGTTTCTCTGCTTATGGAATTTGCTCAAGTATTTACATACCCAACCCCGATAGATTTAAGGACTATATTTCTCTCCCAAAGCAAAACGGTTATCAATCCATCCATACAACTTTGGTGAGCAAAGAAGGTAAGATGGTTGAAGTTCAAATAAGAACCAAAGATATGCACGAAGTTGCAGAAAAAGGTGTTGCTGCTCACTGGAAGTATAAAGAGAATACAAATATAAACGATGAGAATCTTGAGAACTGGATGAAATCTGTTAGAGAGTCTCTTGAAAATGCAACTAAAGATGAGTCATCTTCCGCCATCATGGATAGCTTTAAGCTTAATCTTTATCAGGATGAAATTTATTGCTTTACCCCTAAGGGAGAATTGAAAGTCTTACCTGCAGGAGCAACCGCCGTTGATTTTGCTTTCGACATTCATACTGAAGTTGGTTACAAGTGTATAGGAGCAAAAATTAACGGAAAGATAGTTACATTAGATACTAAACTAAGAAGCGGCGATCAGATAGAAATTATCACATCAAAAAGTCAGACTCCCAAAAGAGACTGGGAAAAATTTGTTGTAACACATAAAGCTAAATCGGATATAAGAAAATATTTCAATACTGAAAAAAGAGTTTTAGCAGGTAGAGGAAAAGAAATTTGGGAAAAGAAAATCAAAAAACATAAACTTCATTTCAGCGAAGAATTGTTTTTAAAAGTTATTCATAAACTTAAGCATAAAGAAATTTCTCAGTTTTATTATGAAGTTGCTGCTGATGAAAAGAAAGCTGATGAAGCTATAGAGATATTATCAGATGTAAATAAAATTCAGAACCTTGATAAAAGTCCTCAGCTTAATGAAAAAATTGCAAAATCTAATGACCCCGTTGCTTCATTCGATAAATTTGTAAACGACGCAAGGTCACAGCAGAGTAAAATTTCTATTGGAGATTCTTCACTTGCTGATTTACAATATTCATTTGCAAAATGCTGCCATCCTATTCCCGGAGATGAAGTGATAGGGTTTATTACAAAAACTGAGGGTGTTAAAATTCACAGAAAGAATTGTAAAAATCTTGTTCATCTTTTTTTACAGGATCCCCACAGAGTTGTTGACATAAACTGGAGTGACAGCGGAACCGGAGATTTTACTGCAGGCATTAAAATTATCGGCGAAGACAGGGCAGGCATATTAAACGATATTACCAATACAATCTCGAAAAATTATAAAGTTAATATCAAAAGTGTTAACGTAGTTACAAAAGCATCAATGTTTGAAGGTAATTTCATTTTGCAAATCACAAATCTAAAACAGTTAAACGATATAATAGAAAAAATAATGCAGCAGGAAGGCGTATTTACTGCTTCCCGCTTTGACGAATAAATTCATTAATTAATTTCTTTTATTTATGAAAAAATTTATCCCCTTTTTAATTCTCACCGTAATTTCAATTTATATTTTTACTGGAAGTAAGAACATTAACACTTCAAAAATCTCAGAGGACACATTATACTTCGAAGGAGAAAAACATCTAAAGAATATTAAGCAATTAACATTCGGCGGAGAAAATGCTGAAGCATATTTTTCATTCGACGGTAAAAAACTTTCTTTCCAATCAACACGCGAAGGAAGAGATTGTGACCAGATCTACAAAATGAATATAGACGGCTCTGAACAAACTTTGGTCAGCACGGGTAAAGGCAGAACAACCTGCGCATATTACATGCCCGATAACAAACACATTCTTTTTGCTTCAACACATCTTGTGAGTGATTTATGTCCGCCCAAACCTGATTTAAGAAAAGGATATGTCTGGGCACTTTATGATTCTTATGATATCTTCGTTGCAACAGAACAAGGAGAAATTGTAAAGCAATTAACTAATGAAAAAGCATACGATGCCGAAGCAACAATTTCACCTTTAGGTGACAGAATAGTTTTTACTTCAACACGAAACGGCGATATTGATTTATATAGCATGAACCTGGACGGAACAGATATAAAACAATTAACAGATGAACTTGGATACGATGGCGGAGCATTTTATTCATATGACGGAAAGAAAATTATTTATAGAAGAACAAGATTTGAAAATGATGAGGCAAAAGAAAAATATAAAGAACTTTTAGGTCAGGGATTAATAAGACCGACATTACTTGATATATATGTAATGGATGCTGACGGAAGCAACAAAACAAGAATCACACATAATACATCAGCAAATTTTGCCCCGTACTTTTTTCCTGACGGAAAAAGAATTTTATTCTGCTCCAATATAGAAGACCCCCAGGGAAGAAACTTTGACGTGTATGCAATTAATATTGACGGAACGAATCTAGAAAAAATTACTAACTGTCCCGAGTTTGACGGTTTCCCGATGTTTTCTCCCGACGGGAAAAAATTAGTTTTCTGCTCTAACAGAAATGACAGAATAAAAGGTGAGACAAACGTTTTTATTTGTGACTGGGTAGATTAGTTTACACGTACTCACAAGTAACAGCAGCGCAGGCATAATCTTCTGTATGTGAAATGCTTACATGATAGATTAATTTGGAAAATTCATTCTCTTCTATATGATGAATGTAAGGTTTACCGCGTTTATCATTTAAGATTTCGATATCTTTCCATTTGAAATCTTTTCCAATACCTGTACCCAATGATTTTGAATAAGCTTCTTTCGCAGCGAACCTTCCTGCGAAATGAAGCTCCGGTTTTGAATATGTTTTGCAATAGGCAATTTCTGCATCAGTTAAGATTCTCTGAAAGAATCTGTCGCCATGCTCCTCAATTATTCTCTTAATCCTTTTTACTTCTATAATATCTATACCAACTCCTTTTATCATGCAATTCCGTTTTCGGTTTTTACGATTTTTATAAGTTCCCTTATATCATTTATATCATAATCAGAATCCGGATTTTCCGTATTGAATGTATCTCCGTATCTCGCAAAAACTGTTTTCATGCCCACAACTTTTGCTCCTACCATATCACGCTCAGCCCAGTCACCAATCATAAGACACTCTTTGGCTTCAAGATTTAATTGCTTCAATGCAAGATTGAAAGGTACAGGTGAAGGTTTTCTTTCGCGCGCCTCATCATAAGTAATAATTACATCAAAGATATGATGTAGGTTCAGATATGATAATCTTAACCATGCTTCTTTTGAAGGTGCATCGGAAACGATGGCGAGCTTTATTCCCATTTTGATGAGCTCTATCAGAGTTGAATAAACTCCGGGATATGTTTTTAAGTTCGCTTCCCGCTCTATTCTGTAAGCAACAATTCCTGCAGATAAAATTTTGTAATCAATCTTGCCGAGAAGATCAGTAAGCATCTGGTCAAATACAGTCTGAAATTCTATTCCCTCATCTTTATAAATTGCATCTATTCTTGCCTTTGCTTCTTCAAATGAAAGATTTAATCCGGCATCCTGCATTGCAACTATAGCAGCACGGACTGCACCGTTTTTCATAAGCATGAAATCCATGAGTGTGTTATCTAAATCAAATACTATCGCTTTTATCAAAATATTTTGTAATTAAAATTAATTTTTACTGCACTCTTTGCACACACCAAAAAATTCCAGTGAATGAGAAATATCTTTATAGCCTTTTTTAACCAACATCTTTTCAATTTCTTTTGTAAGGCATTGCTCAACGTTTTCAATCTTCTTACATTTTTTGCAAACTATATGGTGGTGGTGGTGCCTGTCAAAAACAAGTTCGTAACGCTTGAACTCATCTCTGAAATTTACTTCTGAAACAATTTTTAAATCTACAAAAAGATTTACCGTTCTGTAAATAGTGGCGAGGTCAATTTTTTTATTGTGATTATCTTTGTTAATAAGCTCGTGAATTTCAGACATCGTTAACGGATTGTGATTTGATTTTAATACTTTAAGTACGCCTAGTCTTGGCAAAGTTATTCTTTGTGAGTTCTCCAGAAGCACAAGCTTAAATTCATCATATGACATTTTATCAGTTTTCATTATCATTATTTATCGTAAGAATAAAATCCTTTTTTTGTTTTTCTTCCGAGCAAATTAGCATCAACCATTTTTTTCTGAATAAAATTCGGACGGTACTTTGCATCATTAAAGAACGCATCGTAAACAGATTTTGTTACTGAGAAGTTTACATCAATTCCGATTAAATCCATCAGCTCAAATGGTCCCATAGCAAATCCGCCGCAAGTCTTCATTACGCTATCTATAGTTTTCACATCTGATGTGCCTTCACTTAAAATTCTTAAAGCTTCGCCGTAGAAAGGACGGGCAATTCGATTTACAATAAACGCAGGAGTATCTTTTGCAAGCACAGGGACTTTCTTTATTGCTAAAGTTAATTCAGTGGTTGCTTTAATTGCAGAATCAGAAGTAAAGTCTCCTTTCACAATTTCTACGAGCTTCATAATATTAGCAGGATTGAAAAAGTGCATACCAATAACTCTCTCAGGATTCTTTTTTACAATAGTAGAAATTGTTGTAATTGAAAGTGATGATGTATTTGTTGAAAGGATAACATTATCTCTGCAGATAATATCTAAGTCGGTAAACAGTTTTTTCTTCAAGTCCATACTTTCAGGAGCTGCTTCAATTATAAAATCTGCACCGGAAAAAGAATTGAAATCCGAAGTAAGATAGAGTCTGCCGAGAATTTGTTCTTTGGCTTCTAAAGTAATTTTATTTTTCTCAACTCCTTTTTGCAAACCTTTATCTATCGATGCCTTTGCATTTGAGATAATTTCATCGTTTATATCATAGAGGATAGTATTGTATCCGGCAGTTGCTGTGGAAATTGCAATTCCCCTGCCCATCGTGCCGGAGCCGATTACTCCGATTGTTTTTATATCGCTAAAATTCATTATTATATTTTGTTATATAATTTGCGTTTTTCAGAGGAGAAATTAAATTCAAAAAAGATTCTTTTATAGCTATTTTAAGCTTTAAATAGAGTTATGAAATTTATCTGGATAAGCGGGTCAATTAATTCAGGCAAAAGCACAATCGCCGCTGAATTGAATAAGAGAATTAGGAAATCTGTAAACATCGAATGTGATTCATTACGGCATTTTGCAACGCATGAAAATCTTGAAACAATTGGTGATTACATTTCTACAGACGCATTAGACCTTGCAAAGAAATGGATTGAAAGAGGTTATCTGCCGATAGTCACATGGCCAATGTATGGCGAAGGATTAAAGAAGCTGATAAGTTATTCTAAAGAACTTGGCATTGAACCGGTTATAATCAACTTAATTCCTTCCAAAGAAACTGCCAAACAAAACAGAGGAGAAAGAGAACTTACAGAAAAAGAATTTAACCGGATTGAGTATATGTACGAAGTTGAAAATATCGGAAATCCTGAACTGGGATTTTCGATTGACAATTCTAATCAAACTGTTGACGAAACCGTAAAAGAAGTTATGGCACATATTTCAGAAATATCAAAATCCTACTTATAAAATTTATTATACATTTCTAAAAACTCACTCACTAAAAAGAAGGAACCTGTAACTAAAATCATATCCTTTTTATCAGCTAAATTAAGTGCATGAGAGAAGGCATCGTTCAGATTTTGTACAGGAATAAATTTTGATTTATTCTTTACAGATTCAAATAACTTCTGCGGTTCTTCGGCACGCGGATAAAGCGGTCTTGTTAAAATAATTTTTGCATCAAGCTTTGAAAGTATATTCAGGCATTTCTGATAATTTTTATCCTTCATCATTCCAAAAAGTATAATGAGTTTTTTATATTTAAAATATTTCAAATTGGCTTCAATATTTTCAAATGCCTGTTCATTGTGTGATACGTCTGTAACAATTTTTGGAGATTGCTTTATTACATCAAAGCGCCCGTAAAAATTTGAGTTAGCTTTTATGTTGGATAATCCTTTTTGAATTATACTATTTGTAAAATTAATTTTATTTTTTTCGGAAAGAACATTTATCGCTGTCAGTGCAGTTCTTAAATTATTAATTTGATAATCTCCTATTAAAGGAAATTTGAATTTCTGATTTTCAAATTCAAAATCTAATCCCTTTTCACTTCGCTTTATTATATTAATTTCCTTACTCGAAGAATTTATTAGTTTAGATTTGGTCTTCTCAGCTTTCTCCATTATTTCTTTTATAGCTGCACGTTTAAGATTGCCGACAACTACAGGTACATTTTTTTTAATAATTCCTGCTTTTTCATAGGCTATTTTTTCAATTGTGTCTCCTAAAAAATCTACGTGGTCAATTGCTATTGTAGTAATTATTGAAAGCTCTGGCATTAATACATTTGTAGAATCCAATCTTCCGCCAAGCCCGGTTTCAATCACAGCGTAATCAACTTTTTTCTTTGAGAAATATTCAAACACCATTGCTGTCGCGACTTCAAAAAAACTCGGCTCAATTTTTTTTACTAAAGGGTTAATCTTATTTGTAAAATCTATAATGAATTTCTTTGAAGCCCATTCACCGTTTACTAATATTCTTTCTCTGAAATCTGTTATGTGAGGTGATGTATATAATCCGCATCTGAAACCTTTTTCTATTAATATCGAGTTTATTATAGAAGAGACGGAACCTTTTCCGTTTGTTCCTGCAATATGGATTGACTTAAAGTTCTTTTCAGGATTTCCAAGAAAGCTTAACAGCTTTTTTATGTTGTTAAGATTATATTTTATTCCTCTTCTCTCGAGTTTGAAAAGGTAATCGATAGTTTTATTGTAATCAGTAAACAAGATGTAAAATTTTGTGTGTAATTTACTTTAATCATCAAACTAATTAAATGCTAAAGTCCTCTCTATTTAAATATTATGTGAGTATATTTTTAATTAATTTGTTCTTTTATGACTAAAAGAAAGCTGCAAATAATAATTGATGCCTTAGAGAATGAATATCACTCAAAAACAATCGGCTTCAGCAGTAAAAATATTCTTGATGTACTTATTGCAATAAAGCTTTCGCAGAATACAACTGATAAGTCTTCCCATAAAGCTTATACAAACTTACGAAGTGAATACAAAACATGGGAAGAAGTTGCCGATGCTCCGTTAAATAAAATAAAAGAACTAATTAAAGTATGCGGGCTTGCAAATACTAAAGCTCCGCAGATACAAAACATGCTGAAGGAAATGCAGAAGAAATATGGCAGTCTGAATCTGGATTTCTTTTATAAAAAAAGTAACAATGAAATATATGAAGAACTTTTGCAGCATAGCGGTCTTGGAGTAAAAACAATTTCATGCGTTCTTGCTTTTGCAATGGGCAGAAGTGTTTTTCCGGTCGATACTCACGTTCACAGAATTTTAAACAGAACAGGAGTTGTACAAACAACAACGGCAGAAAAAACATTCGAAGCTGCGACGAAGATTATTCCGGATGAAGAGAAAGTTTCGTTTCATACAAACCTTATAAAATTCGGACGCAATTATTGCAGAGCTATAAATCCTTTATGCAATAAATGTTTTATTTATAAAGAATGCGAATGGGCGGAAAAGAAATTTTATAAAGAAGCCAACAAAGAAACAGAAATAAATGAAAACAATTTTATAATAGTAGATCATATTTAGAATTTGATTTTAGATAAAAATAAAATACAGAAGATACTGGTAATAAAATTCGGCGGAATGGGTGACATCCTTCTTACTACTCCTGTGCTGCCAAATCTAAAAGCATATTTCCCTAAGGCTGAGATTTATTTCCTTACCTTGGAGCATTCACGTGACCTTCTGTTTGATAATCCATATATCTCACGTGCGTTCACTTATACTCCCAGTGAAGACGACTCACTTTTTTTAATCCGCACAATAAGAAAACAAAGATACGATTTAGTAATTGACCTCTACTGCAATCCCAGGACTGCAATGATAACTTTTTGCAGCGGAGCTAAGTACCGCTTCGGCTTCCGTTTCAGAGGAAGAAAGTATGCATACAATATAATGACTGACGGAAGAGGCGGTGAAGTCCACAATATTGATTTCAACTTAGATGCATTACGAAAACTAGAGATACCAATTTTCACAAAGGATATGTTTATCCCTGTAAACATTGTTCACAAAGAATTTGCAGAAGAGTTTATAAACAGCAACAACATTAAAGGCAAACCCATCATAGGTATTTCGAAAACCGGCGGCTGGGAATCCAAGAGATATAAAACAGCTGACTACATTATACTATTAAAAGAACTCAATAAAATTTACGATGCTAACTATTTACTGATATGGGGGACAAAGAAAGAACGTGAGGACTGCGAAGCAATCAACAAAGAATTCCCGGATAATACATTTATTATTCCCGACAGTCCTTTAAAATATCTTGCAGCGTTAATTGAGAGATGCGATATAATCATAGGTAACGACTCAGGTCCTTTACATATAGCATGTGCAATGAAAATTCCCGTGCTGGGAATTTATGGACCTACTAATCCCGCTCTGCAAGGACCTTATGGAGATAAAAATCTTACAATTGTAAATGAAAACTTAAATTGTTTATATTGTAGTTTGCTTGATTGTCCGATAGGAAATATTTGCATGACTGAACTTGATAAAGGAAAGATAATTGAAAAGATTAAGATATTGATGCAACGACTTCCTAATTCAGAATTCAGAATGCAGAATTCAGAATTGCCTTCAACTTAGATTTACTTTATTATCAATTAATACCTTAGAAAAAATTATTCATTATTAATTACTAATTATTAATTAAACAAAATGCAGGAAAACACTACCGTTTCCAATAAGATGCCGAAAGGCATTCCCTACATCATCGGTAATGAGCTTGCTGAACGGTTCAGTTATTACGGAATGAAAACAATTCTCGTTGTTTTTATGACTCAATATATTATGAACCACACAGGCCAGAAAGATTTGATGAATGAGACCGATGCCATATCATGGTATCACTGGTTCAGTACGGCAAATTATTTTTTCCCTATCGTCGGCGCATTAGTTTCCGATATTCTCTGGGGAAAATACAAAACTATAATGCTCCTCTCCGTTGTTTATTGTCTAGGTCATTTAGCCCTGGCATTAGATGATACACGCCTGGGATTATCAATAGGTCTTACTTTAATAGCAATCGGTTCCGGCGGAATAAAGCCTTGCGTTTCGGCTCACGTCGGTGACCAGTTTGAAGAAAAAAATAAACACCTGCTGGAAAAAATATTCAGCTTCTTTTATTTAGCTATTAATTTAGGAGCAGCAGCTTCATCGCTTCTGACACCTTTAGTATTAGATAAATACGGTCCTCATCTTGCATTTGGTATTCCCGGATTTTTAATGCTCCTTGCAACCATAGTTTTTTACCGCGGACATAAAGTCTTTATAGCTATTAAGCCGGCAGGTTGGGGTGTTTATAAACGAGATTTATTTAGCCCGCAGGGAAAGAAAGCAATTATCAATCTTTCCATTATGTACATTTTCATAGCAGTCTTTTGGGCACTTTATGATCAGACCGGTTCTTCATGGGTAATTCAGGCAGCAAGTTTAGATAAGACTGTTAACTTGGGTTTTGTAAAATTTGAATTACTTGATTCCCAAATCCAGGCGATTAACCCAATATTAGTCCTGACTCTTATTCCCGTATTCACACTTTATTTATATCCTAAAATCAATAAGTTCTGGACTTTAACTCCACTGAGAAAAATTTCAATAGGTATGTTTATAACAGCTTTCTCTTATGTGCTCATAGCAATTCCACAGGGAATGATTGATGCAGGAGGAAAGCCGGGAGTACTATGGCAAGTCTTTGCTTATGTTATTCTGACAGTGGCAGAGCTGCTGATATCTATAACAGGTTTGGAATTCTCTTACACTCAGGCACCTAACACTATGAAGTCATTTATCATGGGACTCTGGCTTCTTGCAGTAGCGCTTGGTAACTTCTTAGATACTCAGATAAACTATTTTGTTACGAGCTTAAAAGATGCTGCAGGAAATATTACTGCAGCTTACTTCTGGTTCTATGTTGGGCTGATGGCAGTTACCTCAGTAATATTCTTACTTGTAGCCAGAAGATACAAAGAGGAAAATTACATTCAGTCACGTGAAGATGTAATGGACCCGGTATTGGTAGAGAACTGATATAGTATAAAGTATAAAGTATAAAGTATAAAGTAGTAAGTATAAGGACCTGATAAAAGTAATTTTTGTCAGGTCTTTTTTTATTTTATTTGATCAGGATCATTTTCTTTGTTTCAGTAAACCCATCTGTTTCCAATTTATAGAAGTATATTCCGCTGTTTAAATCTCCTCCATCAAAACTTACTTCATATTCTCCTGCAGGAAGATTTTCATTTACTAAGTTTTTAACTTCTCTTCCAAGCGCATCAAATACATTTATCTTTATAAATCCTGATTTTGTTAATGCAAATTTTATATTTGTATTTGGATTGAATGGATTAGGATAATTTTGTGATAAAGAAAATTTATCCGGGATTTTTGATGTAATGTTATTTGCATTCGTTAATCCCCCTGTAATTGATTTTAAAATAATCCCTCCATTTTGATAGCTGCATGCCCAACCTGTCAGTGCATTAACAAACAGCATATTTCCCACTGAAACTAAGGAAGAACTTGCAGTAGATTTTATCCAGTTTTCACCGCCGTTAGTTGTTTTTAAGACGCCTGAAGTATCGCCTGATTTGTATGTACCAATCCATCCTGTATTTTCGTTAATAAAAGAGACAGAAAACAAATTGCGTGAAGTACTTGTATTTTTTCTTATCCAGCTATCTCCTCCATCTGTTGTTTTCAATAATCTTCCCCCTTCACCTGCAGCAAAACCGGTCTGGCTGTTTACAAATTTAATTTGTTTAAGGTTAGAATTTATTAAATTGCTATCTCGCAGCTGCACCACCCAATTTGCTCCGCAGTTTGTTGTCTTAAGTATTCTTCCTAAACGAAGTCCTGTATCATTTCCAAAGAAAGCTAATACCCATCCCGTTAAATTATTTATAAAATGTATACTTGAAAACTGGTACCCGCCAAAACCTGAAACTTGCGGCTGCCAGTTAACACCTCCGTTTGTTGTCCGGGAAAACCCGCCTTCAGTTTGATACATTGAGTATCCCGATAAAGCTGCAAATACCGTATCTTTATTTAAAATATAAATAGAAGAAAATGTAGAGTAACCACCACTATAAATTAAAACATACCAGTTAGCACCGCCATTAGTTGTATTTAAAATTCCTGTAGTTGAAAGAATATAATCATCACCGCCGGCTACCCATCCGGTATTTTCATTTATAAAGTGAATCGATTTATAACAAACTCTTATCGGAGAATACTGACCAATCCAATTTAATCCCCCGTTAGTTGTTTTAGCAACAAATCCGGAATCACCGCAAGCCCATCCGGTATTCTCATTAAGAAAATAAATATTGTTTATAGGATACTGAGTAGTGTATTGAAGGAACCATCCGTTCTGTGCAAACGAATATGATGAGATTAAAACAAACAAAATAAATAAGGTTTTTTTCATAGCAACCTCCTGAATAATTTTAGAATTTAATTAAGAAGAATTAAAGGTAAAAAATCAGACTTTTAAAAAACTTTACATTCTTTCTTAGTTTTGTTTTGTAAAATATTAATTTGTTATTTATTACCTCAAAGTTAATTGAATGTAAAATCTCGTTTCATTAATTTATTGAACTTCTTAAAGCATCATTCCTTAGACAATGTCAAATCTCAAAGTTTTTTCAGGAAGAAATTCCGAATACCTTGCTAAAAAAATAGCGGGCAAACACGGTATTAAACTGGGCGATGTATCAATCAAAACTTTTTCAGACGGTGAACTTTGGGTAAAGTATGAAGAGAACATCAGAGGCGCTGACTTATTTATTATTCAATCTACAAATCCCCCGTTTGATAATTTATTCGAACTTCTCGTTATGATTGACGCTGCACGTAGAGCATCAGCCAGAAGAATCAATGCAGTCATTCCTTACTTCGGCTATGCAAGGCAGGACAGAAAAGACCAGCCCCGCGTTGCTATAACGGCAAAGCTTGTTGCAAATCTTATCACCAATGCCGGAGCCGACAGAGTTATCACAATGGACTTACACGCTCCACAGGTTCAGGGCTTCTTTGATATTCCCGTTGACCATCTTTATTGCTCACAAGTCTTTATGGAAAGCTTCAAGAAAATGAAGATACCGAATCTTGCAATCGCTACTCCGGATGTAGGTGGAATAAAAATGGCAAGAGCTTATGCTAAACGTCTTCATGCTGATTTAATTGTAATTGATAAACGACGCCCGAAACCAAACGTTGCCGAAGTAATGAATATAATCGGAGACGTTGAAGGAAAGAACGTTTTAATAATTGATGACTTAATAGATACAGGCGGTACTTTTGTTAATGCAGTTGAAGCATTAAAAATGAACGGAGCTGTCAATGTTTACGGCGCTTGTACACATCCTGTATTTTCCGGCAATGCAATTGAACGAATTAACAACTCGTCAATCAAAAAATTATATGTATCTGATACGTTACCATTAAAAGAAAAATCATCTAAGATTGAAGTAAAGAGCATTGCTAACTTATTTGCCGAAGCAATTGTAAGAACTAATAAAGACCAGTCAATAACATCTTTATTTGATAACGTAAGCTGACCTAATTTTTAAAACGCGAAGAGCGCAAAGGTTTTCGCAAAGCACGCAAAGAATTGAAATAATTTTTTGCGGTTTTTGCGTATTCTTAGCGGACTTTGCATTTAATTTCCCAAACCTTAGGTACTTTTTAGTAAATTGAAACCCTCTCAAATTATAGGTATTTTACCCTAATATAAATTTTAATTACTTTAATATACTAACATAATGCAAGTTGATATTTTAATGCCGAAAATGGGTGAATCCATTATGGAAGGCACCATTTTAAAGTGGCACAAACAGCCAGGCGATAAAGTTGAGAGAGATGAAACCATATTAGAAATCTCTACAGATAAAGTTGATACGGAAGTACCTTCTCCCGAATCAGGAGTTATCACAGAATTATTATTCAAAGAAGGCGACGTTGTTGAAGTAGGACACATGATTGCCAAAATGGATACCGATGCAAATGCAAAAGCAGGCGCAAGCGCTCCTGCAGCCGAAACAAAACAAGAAGCTCCAAAAGAGACACCTAAAGAAGAAGCAAAACCTGTTGAAGCATCTGAACCCGTTGCACAATCCGGCGGCTCAAGATTCTATTCACCTCTTGTACTGAACATTGCTTCAAAAGAAGGAATCGGAATGACGGAGCTTGAAAAAATTCCGGGTACAGGCGCTGAAGGCAGAGTAACCAAGAAAGATATTTTAGCATACGTTGCAAACAGAGGAAGCAAACCTGCTGAAACCAAGCAAGCCGAAGCTCCTAAAACAGAAGCAAAACCGGTTGAACAGAAACAAGCACCAAAACAGGAAGAAAGAAAAATTGAGCTTCCGAAACCGAAAATCGATTACAACGAAGAAGGATTATCAGTTACAGAGTTCGATAACATCCGTCAGAAAATGGCTGAGCACATGGTTGCTTCAGTCCGTATCTCTCCGCACGTTACAGCAACTGTACTTGTTGACCTTAGCGCTATTGATAAAGCACGTAATGCTATGAGAGATGACTTCAAAACAAAAGAAGGCTTCAATCTCTCTTACATGCCGTTCATCTGCGAAGCAACTGTTAAAGCTTTGAAAGATTTCCCATTGGTAAATTCTATCATTGATGATTCAGGCACACCATACAAAGCAATTACAAGAAACATGATTAACCTTGGTATTGCAGTCGCTATGGATAACGGCGGACTTATAGTTCCTGTTATCAAATCAGCTGACGGCAAGAACATGATTGGTATTGCACGCGACCTTAACGACCTTGCAAAAAGAGCAAGAGTTAAAAAGCTGACACTCGATGAAATACAAGGTGGTACATTCTCCATCACAAACTATGGAGTGTTCGGAAACGATATGGGTACACCTATTATCAATCAGCCGCAAGTTGCAATCATGGGACTTGGAGCCATCAAGAAGAGACCAATTGTTGTTGAAACAGAACAAGGTGACTTCATTCTTCCGAAGAGAAGCGTTTACATTACACTTTCATTCGATCACAGACTTATCGACGGTGCGCTCGGCGGCCAGTTCGTTGTAAGAGTGAAAGAATATCTCGAAAACTATACAATGTAATTTATACTTATTAATAAGTTATGTTTTAAAGGGAGTGTCTGAAAGGACATTCCCTTTTGTATTTGTATTAATTTCCCCATGCATACCAATTTCCCTGAAGATGTTTCCATACTTTTGCTCCTCCATAATTTGTATGCTCTTCTCCATTTGGGGAGTATGTTATTCCGCTGCAATGGTTTAGCCATCCATTTATTGTAAAACATACTGAACCGTCTTTAAATGTTTCTAAGTCAATACAATCAACGGCTGATAATTTTTTTATAAAATCTTCATGGGTGTCTTCATCTATATTTAACTCTTTAATTAAGTCCGAATACAGATGAATAACATCTTTATCATATTCTGAAATATCTTTGGCGTGGTACATGAAAGGTTTATCATTTAATGAGCCGCCTTTGTTATTCCCCTCACTCATCTGGGTTATTTTTTCATAGCGATTAATCTCTTGCATAAAATCATTAAATTTTTTCTCCCTGAGCTTAAAAAAAACATAATCAGCAGCGTCTAACTGATATCCGTAACTTAGACCGAAAAATAGAACGGTTCCTAAAATCCCGCCAAGTACACCTATTCTGAAATATTTTCTTTTCTCTACAAAACAATAAACTACATATGAAACAATTACGACAACCATAACTATTAAATCAACTGCTAATAGAATCGGCCATAATTTAATTCTTATAAAAAAAACTGTTGTCAAAAATGGAATCATCAAATAAAGCAAAATAAGACCAATGACAAAACTGGAAACCACATTTCTTGATTTCATTTCCTATCCCACTTTAATTGAACATCTTTTAATTTATATTTTTTGAATCTCATGTATTAAAATCTAATTTATTGTAAATATCCATTTATTATTCAGACATCCCTATTCCTCTCCTTATAGTGGAAGGGGAAGAATCGTGCGGGAGTGTCCGTAATGACATTCCCTTTTTTTGTTAAGATTAAAAACTCCAATAATACCAATTATCACTTAATTTTGTCCTGTGATAATCTGGTTCGTTATACCATTTTGACGTATTTCTTTCATCGTATATAACACCGTATCTTCCACTTGAGATGCCAAAGGATATACTTACGTCATCATGCACAAAAAAATCATCTATTTTTATTTTCTCCATTCTGGTCCGGAATTTTTCAAAAGTGCTTTGCTGAATATCCAAATTTTTTAATAAGTCCTCAATATAATATACTTGTCTACCCTTTCCTGATGTGTCTGCCTGCTCTTTTTTAAAAGTATAATGTTTATCATTTAACGTATTTCCTGTTTTATTCTTTGTCATTCCATAAATTTTCTTGTAATTTTTTATTTCTGTCACAAATTCATTTAATGATTTTTCGTTCTCTCTAAAAAAGCTAAGATAAAAAGGTTCTCTGATTTTAAAATATAAAAATAAAATTATTGCCAGTGATATTGTAAAAATTACCAGAGTAATATATAATTTATTTCTCTTTTTCATTTCTTCTCCCACTTTAAAGAAATTCCTTCAGCTTCGTATTGCTCTGCGTCAATCATCGAACCCTTGAAAGTCCGCTCTTCTTTAAATCCCATTTTTTTATAAAGCTCCAATGCGGCAATATTATTTTTTAAAACGGCAATTCTTAAATCACCTTCAGCTTTTTCCAATACGTATTCTATTAATATCCTTCCTATTCCTTTTCTGTAATGAGCAGGAGACACATAAAGCCAGTCAATTGTTTTTTTGTTGAAGCCGATAAATCCCGCAACTTCACCTTCAATTTCAGCAACTAAGATTTCTCCTCCAAATAATCCTTCTGCAAAAGCAGCTTTCTCTAATGGAATGAATGCATTTAAATCAACAGTTCCGCTCAGCTCATCTAATCGGGCTTCATCATGAATTTTTGAAATTGCCTGCCAGTCGCTCGTTTTATATTTTCGAATTTTCATGTAGTATAAAGTAGTAAGTATAATGTTGAAAGAAAAAGTCGCATTATTGTCACATTTTATTTTTTTTATGTTGTAAAAACAATCTTTTTAAATTTTTATTTTTCAAAAATCGGGAAATAATCGGATTTTGTTCTCTGACCTGACAGTTCGCCATGGCTAATTAATCCTGTCAGGTCTAGCTATAGTCACATTAATGTAACATTTTTTTGATACCGCCCCCTTAATCCCCCTCCTTGTAAAGGAGGGGAAACTTAATTTCAAAAAAGTCGGGAAATAGTCGGATATTATTATTCCTTATTCTCTATTAATTATTCATTCGTTAAATTAGTCGGAAAATAGTCGGGTTTTATTTTGTCAAGATTTTAAAAACAATTCAGCATAAATTTTTTCTGATTCTTGATGAATTTTTGACGGATTTCTGCAAAATAAAAAGCCATCATTGTACTAACTTTACGAATGTCACATTATGTAACATTTTCATTTTGTTTTAAAACCTGGCAGGATTAAATCCGCCATGGCGGACTGTCAGATTAATTTGCACTCTTAATATACTAAACTCAAAAAAATTTTCAAACAAAGTTTTCCCTATTAGTAGTAATAGGATTTTTTTATTTTTACATAATAAAATCTCTCAAAACGAATGATGAAAAATATTCTGCTGTTCTTCATATCTCTGACTTTTACTGTTTCCATATACTCCCAGGAAAAACCAAATACAAAATACTGGATTTATTTTAAAGATAAGGGCAAATTTACCACGGGAAAAGTAACTCCGGGCAGCGCTGCTTATGAAGCAGGTAAATCTCTTCTGACCGAAAAAGCAATTAAGAGAAGACTTAAAGTTTTATCTGAAGAAAGCCTGATTGACTTCGGTGACCTTCCCTTAGAAGAAAAATACATAAACGGAATAACAAAGTTAAATATAAATCTCGTTGCAAAGTCACGCTGGCTTAACGGAGTTTCTGCATATCTCACTCCTTCACAGGTGAAAAAAATAAAAGAATTAAATTTTGTCTCTGAAGTAACTTCGGTAAGAAAACTTAACAAGCAGGAATTTATAAATCCTATTGACCTCTCTTTTAATGAAGATAATTTTTTTCTGCCTCAGGAAACTCACAAATTAGATTACGGAAAATCACTTAAGCAGTTAGAGCTTGTGAATGTACCTAAGGTACATGATTTAAATATTACGGGCAAAGGTGTCTTCCTCGCAAATATAGATGACGGATTTGAGTGGAGAAGTCACCAGGCACTGAATACACTTTCTGTATTAGGCGAGCACGACTTTGTGAATGACGACGATAACACTTTTAAAGAAGAGCGTAACAAATTTAATGAAGGTTTTTCACAGGGAGACCACGGCACTGCAACGCTTTCATGCATGAGCGCAAGAAAAGACGGTAAGCTTTATGGACCTTCATTTGATGCAGATATTTTACTCGCTAAGACTGAATTCGTTGCAAGCGAAACTCCTATGGAAGAAGATTTCTGGCTGGAAGCTGCAGAGTGGGTTGAGTCACAGGGAGTTGATGTAGTAACAAGCTCTCTTAACTATCGCATCTTTGATGCCCCCTACGATTCCAATACATATAAATATACAGATCTTAACGGTAACAGAGCTATTTGTACAATCGCTGCAGACAGATGCGCATACCTCGGAATAGTTGTTTGCAATTCAATGGGAAATTATTATCAGACAGATGTTCCTTCTATTACAACTCCCGCTGATGCTGATTCAATTATTTCTGTTGGTGCGATAAGTCCTAATGGAAAAATTGCAGGCTTCAGTTCTAACGGACCGACAGCCGACGGAAGAACAAAACCCGACGTAGTTGCTCCCGGTGTTGATGTATGGGTAGCTGTTTCAAAAAACAGTTCAGGTAATGACAGTACATATAAATTCGGAAACGGTACTTCATTCGCTACTCCTATAACTGCAGGTGTTTGCGGACTGATTTTATCAGCGCACCCTGAGTTAACTCCGTTGCAGGTACGGGAAGCATTGAGAAATACAGCGAATAATTCTGCCACGCCGAACAATGTTTACGGCTGGGGATTGATAAATGCTTATGATGCTATTTTATACTGGGGACCTGTGTGGAGTAATGAACCGGAAGTTGAATATAAAAATGGAGGAATGTATATAAGGACTTATTTAGTTTCAAAAGACGTAATAGACACCAGCAAAGTTATTTTTGCCTATAATTTTGAAACGAATAACTTCATAGATTATAATATGAAATTGATTGAGAATTTAAATGATGGTAACTATTCAGGCAGATACGAAGTATTTATTAAAGATATTAATACGAATGATAATTCCGGTAAATATCAATTTATTACCGAAACAACAAATGACAAAATAATTTGGGATAACAGTAATGGAAATCCTCAAATAAGAAAAATAAAAAAGTAGTAGTTCAGTTAATTGTTGATATTACCTTCTTGGCTATACCTAAATTATTTTCAAATACTAATTTGCATTTTTCTCCTATAGAATCGCGCAGATGTTTATTGGAAAGGATATTCCGGAAATTTTTATAAAAGTCTCGTGAGTCTTCAACTAAAATTCCGCAGCCCGATGAAATTAAAATTTCATCTTCATCGGAATTTTTTACTTTATTTGAAAAGAAAACGGGCATGTTAAAAATAGCAGGCTCAAGAATATTGTGAAGTCCCGTCTTATGTCCCCCGCCCACGTAGCTAACATAGGCAATTGAATAAAGCGAATAAAGAATTCCGATTGTGTCGACTATAATAATATTCTGATAATAATAATTTTGTAAATGTGAGTAGCGGATAGTTTTTAAGTTGGGGTAATTTTCAGCAATAAAATTTTCAATAGCTTTTATCTTTGTTTCCTTTGGTTCATGAGGAACGAGGAATGTTAAAAGATTTTCCTCGTAATCACTGATTTTATCGAGAACGGGAAGTATAACATCTTCGTCGTCTTTCCAGCTGCTGCCGATTACAAATATTTTTTTATCTTTGGTAATCTTCTCATCGATAATTTTTTTCGCCTGAATTTTTTTGGATGATTCGTAAACACGTTCGAACTTGGAATCCCCTACTTTTATTATTTCAGTTTTGTAATCTATTAACTTCTCGTTGTAATTTTTCTCGTCATATTCGTCTATAACAAAAATCTTATCGAGTTTTCCATATAAGTGTTTTTTGAAAGATACAGCTACCGGCATTTTCCATGTGATATCTTTTTCATCGTAACGGGCATTTACAAGATAAAGCGAAGTGTTTCTTTTTTTTGCTTCATTTATGATGTTTAACCACAGATCATATCTTATAAAAAATATTTTGGAAGGATTTATTTCATCCAGAAATTTTTTTACAGTGGATTTTGTATCGAAAGGAAGATAACATTTTACAATATTTCCCTGAGGAATTTTTGCATTCTTATATCCCGATGGAGAGAAAAAAGATAAAACTATATTGTAGTTTTTTTTGACAAGCTCTTCAACAAACGGCAGTGCCTGCTGATATTCTCCCAGCGAAGCGCAGTGAATTAAAACTGTTTTTTTATTTTTATCGAGGTGGGAAAGTGATTTTTTTAATTCATCAAATATAAGACTTCTTCCTTTAAAACCTTCACGGACTTTTTCATTGAAGAGCGAATAGATTTTAAAAAAAATCCATACCAGTGGTAAAAGGAGAATATTATATAGGAGGAGCCAAAACATTAACGTAATTTCAGATTTCAGACTTCAATTTTCAAGTGGGATATATTGCCTGTGGGATATTACAGAGAGAATAAACCTCTGATTTTTTGTATTTAAAAAATCAGAGGTGATAAAATAAATTAATATTAAACTTCCATTATTTCTTTTTCTTTATGAACCAATAGCTCATCAATTTCTTTAGTATGCTTATCGGTCAACTTCTGCATTTCTGTCTCTGCATGTTTTCTTTCATCTTCTGAAAAGTGGTCTTCTTTCTCTTTTTTCTTCAGCTCTTCAATTCCGTCTCTTCTTATATTTCTTATTGCTACACGGGATTCCTCTGCAAATTTTTTCACCATCTTCACAATTTCTTTTCTGCGTTCTTCGTTTAAGGCAGGAATTGGTACACGTATAACATTACCGTCATTCGATGGATTCAATCCAAGGTCAGATGTTAAAATAGCTTTTTCAATTAAACCCATTATTGATTTATCCCAAGGCTGAATAGTAATTGTATGGTAATCAGGTGTACTGATATTTCCAACTTGTGAAATAGGAGTAGGTGTGCCGTAGTAATCTACTTTGACCCCGTCGAGAAGATTTGTTGTTGCTTTGCCGGTTCTTATCTTTGCAAATTCATGTCTTGCATGGTCAACCGCCTTCGTCATTTTATCCTGATGGCTTTTTAATATTTCCTTTATCATTATAGTAAATAGTAAAATTTAAAAATTAAAATTTATGAATTACGAAATTAATGTTCCTATGTTTTCACCTGTAACAATTTTTTTCAGATTATCTTTTTTATTCATGTTAAAAACTAATATCGGCAGTTTATTTTCAGAGCATAAAGTTATCGCAGTCATATCCATAACTTTTAGGTTCTGCTCAATAACATTTATGTAAGAAAGTTTTTTGTACATTTTCGCCTTTGCATTTTTTTCAGGGTCGCAGTCATAAACTCCGTCAACTCTTGTTCCCTTGATAATCACATCAGCTTTTATTTCAATAGCTCTTAATGCTGCTGCAGTATCTGTTGTAAAGTAAGGACTTCCTGTTCCTCCGGAAAATATCACAACTCTTTTCTTTTCCATATGGCGGATTGCGCGGCGCTGTATAAACGGTTCGGCAACTTCATCCATTTTTATAGCAGTCATTACACGGGTAAAAATTCCTCTTTTTTCGAGAGCGTTTTGTATAGCAAGCGAGTTAATTATAGTCGCAAGCATTCCCATAGTGTCGCCGGTTACGCGGTCAACTCCCTGCTGCGATGCAGAAAGCCCGCGGTAAATATTGCCCCCGCCTATTACAATACCGACTTCTATTTTTAACTTTACAATTTTTAAAACTTCTTCTGAGAAATGGTCAAGAATTGTGTTATCAATGCCGTAGTTTTTATCTCCCATGAGAGATTCACCGCTTAGCTTGAGTAGAATACGTTTGAATTTAGCAGCCAAAGTATATTTTTATTTGTTTAATATATTCAGATTGTTTCAAATATTCAGTGTAATTGTTCGTTCCTCGTTGTTAGTTGTCCGTTCTGATTCAGCTTTTAGAATCGTGGGTACAATAGCGGAATACCAACTACTTATTACTCACTACTCACTACTTTATACTATGAAAAGGGCATAAAAAAACCTGATCCCGCTTTAGCAGGATCAGGTTCTAATGAGACTTCAGAGATTAACCTCCGAGCTGGAATCTGACCATTTCAACAACGTCAAATTCTTCACCTGAAGATTTTTTATAATCTTTAATCAGGTCCTGCACTGTTCTGCCGGATTCCTTAATAGACTCCTGCTCAAGCAATGTATTATCCTGATAGAATTTTTCTACTTTATTAAGAACGATTCTTTCAGCAATGTTTTCTGCTTTGCCTTCGTTCTTTGCAACTGTCATATAAATATCTTTTTCCTTTTCAATCGTCTCTGCGCTGATTCCGTTTCTATCGATAGAAAGAGGATTCATTGCAACAACCTGCATTGCTACGCTTTTTGCAAGCGCTTCAGCTGCATCTGTTAATTTTCCTTTTACTGCAACCATAGAACCGAGCTTGCTGCCGAAGTGAACATAGTCAGCAACAAATCCGTCAGGAGATTCAACAATTTTAGCTCTTCTTAATTCAGTTTTTTCCGCTACTGCAGATACGATTGAATCAAGAGCTTCTTTTACTGTAAGTCCTGCATTTGATTTTGAGTTAAGGATTGTATCAACATCTTCTGATTTTGCATTCAATGCTGCTTCTGCAGTATCTTCAGCAAACTTCTGGAAGTTATCGCCTTTTGCAACGAAGTCTGTTTCGCAGTTTATTTCAACAATAGCACCGATTTTTTTATCAGCACTGATTTTTGTTTTTATTGCGCCTTCGTTAGCAACTTTATCTGCTCTTTTCATTGCAGTTGCTGCGCCTTTTTTTCTAAGGAGCTCAATTGCTTTTTGAATATCACCGTCGGATTCTACCAATGCTTTTTTACAGTCATTGATACCAGCGCCGGTTTTACCGCGTAAGTCTTTTATTAAATCTAAAGTAATTTCCATTTGAGTTTTTAGTCTTTTCGTTTTTATTTATAAAATATTATGCTTCCATCTTTTCTTTAAGCTCTTCGCTTTCATCCATAGCTTTTGTCTTTGCAAGTTCGTTTCCGTCAATGATTGCATCTGCAATTGCGCGTGTGATTATCTCGATAGATTTTACAGCGTCATCGTTTGCAGGGATCGGGAAATCAACTAAATCAGGGTCGCAGTTTGTATCAACTATTGCGAAGATAGGAATATTTAATTTTCTTGCTTCCTGAATTGCAATGTGTTCTTTCTTAACATCAACTAAGAAAATTGCGCCCGGAAGTTTTGTCATGTTAGCAATACCGTTTAAAACTTTTTCAAGTTTTTCTCTTTCTCTTGCAAGAACAAGTCTTTCTTTCTTAACGAAATTTTCGATTGTTCCGTCCTGTTCCATCTTCTGAATGTTTGTAAGCTTCTTAATGCTTTTTCTTACAGTGTTGAAGTTGGTTAACATTCCGCCAAGCCATCTTTCAGAAACATAAAAAGAATCGCTTCTCTCTGCCTGAGCTTTGATGATAGCTTTTGCTTGTTTTTTTGTACCAACGAATAAGAATTTTTTTCCTTGAGATACAACGTTTGTGATTGCGTTGGTTGCATCTTCAAGAAGTCCTAATGTTTTTTTGAGATCGATAATGTGAATCCCGTTTCTTTCCATGAAGATGTAAGGACGCATTTTCGGATCCCATCTTCTGGTTAAGTGACCAAAGTGTGAGCCTGCTAAAAGCAAATCTTCTACTTGAACTTTTGCCATAATAAGTTTTCTCCTATTAAATAGTTTAAAATTAATTAAACAAAGCGCAACATTATCCGTGAAATTATTGGTTGGTTCAACCAAGGAAGTTTCTATCAGAGCGTGAACTCCGAAGGATTAGGATTGGCTTTTGTTAATCTTCTATTTCCGTCATCTTTTATTAAACATCCCGATAATAATCGGGACACGCGTCTAAGAAAATCAGGAAATATGCTTTTTGTTTTATAAAAAATCTTTTGTAAGAAATTATTCTTATAAGAGAAATATTATCTCTTAGAGAATTGGAATTTCTTTCTTGCTTTCGGCTGTCCGTATTTCTTTCTTTCAACTGCACGCGGGTCTCTTGTAAGCAAGCTGTCAACTTTTAACATCGCTCTGTATTCAGGGTTGATGTTAACAAGCGCTCTTGCAATACCGAGCTTTATTGCGCCTACCTGACCTGTGAAACCGCCGCCGTCAACGTTTACGAGGATATCGTAAGTGCCGAATGTGTTGGTTTTTTTCAAAGGTAATAATATTTCCTGAAAACAATTTTCAGTTGCGAAATATTTTTCACCTTCGCGGTCATTGATTGTGATTTTTCCGTTTCCGTTTCTCAAAATCACTCTTGCGGTTGAAGTTTTTCTTCTGCCTACTGCAATATGTTCTTGTAAAGCCATTTAGTAAATGTGTTTAAAATTATAGACTCAATTCGACAGGATTCTGTGCACCGTGCGGATGCTCTTCACCTACGTAAACTTTTAATTTGTGGATAAGCTTGTTGCCTAATCTTGTTTTAGGTAACATTCTTTTAACAGCATACTCAATAATTCTCTCTGGATGCTTGGCTCTCATTTCTTTATAAGAAGTGATTGTCTGTCCACCCGGATATAATGAGTGTCTTTTGTAATCTTTTAATTCTTCTCTTTTAACGTTGATCTTAACTTTTTCGGCGTTGATAACGATAACCCAGTCACCTGAATCGGAATTCGGAGTGAACTTCGGATTGTATTTACCTCTGATTCTCTTAGCGATTTCAGATGCAGCCCTTCCGAGAATCTTATCTTTTAAATCAACAACATACCAATTGCCGGCATTTTCCTGCGCAGTAGCAAATTTAGTCGTTCTGATAGAATTTTTAATAGCGTCTTTCATTGCAATAACTCTAAAAATTTCGTAATCCTAAAATTACTAATAAAGGCTTAGAAAGTCAATGAACAATGAAGTCAATTTTAACACTTGCACTCTAAAGCTGAATTTATATATATTGTAATTATCAGTATAAATAATTATTTAGAATATTATGAAAAAAAGAATCGAAAAATTGAAACTAAATAAAGACTTTTTTAGTATTTTATTATAACATCTGCATTACGGGTTTTTACGTAGAAAATAATATTATCCTATATCCTGTCCTCATTCCGCTAAATAGGATGAAATTTCGAATAAATTATCCCCCTTATTTATTCAAAAATACATTTATACATTAACTAAGCTGAATGAATAAACTCCTACAAAGACAAGTCCAAAAAGTTTTCGGAACTACAGAAAACTTCCCGCAAAAATACAACGAACTCTTCAACCTCATAAGTGAATCCTACGAAAATAAAGATAATGACAGGAAAATGTTGGAAAGGGTTCTTGAAATGACATCTGAAGAAATGATTAAACTGAATGAGAAAATCAGAGCCGAGGCACGGGATGCATTAAAACTGGTTGATAACCGTCTGAAACATGCTACCAGCGCAGTAAATGTCGGTATCTGGGAGTTTGACTTTGTTAATGATAAAGTAATCTGGGATGAAACAACATTTAAATTGTATGGTCTGGATTATGTTGATAAAATAGATGAGGTAGAAGCATGGAAAAAACATGTTGCTCCGGAACACCAGAAAATGGCAGAGCATGCAATGAAAGATGCAATTTCAGGAAAAAAAGAGTTTGATATTGAATACAAAGTTATATGGCCTGATAACAGCGTTCATTATCTCAGGACTAAAGGAGTCACTCAAAAGGACGAAACAGGAAGAGTCGTAAATATGCTGGGCACGAAATGGGATGTCTCGGAAAAATGGAGAGCGCAGTTAAATATTAAGCGTGAAAAAGAACTTGCCGATTCTGTAATTAACAGCCTGCCGGTAATATTTTTCTTATTTAATAAAGAAGGAAAATTTTTAAGATGGAACAAAAATCTGATGCAGGTTACCGGTTACTCAGAAGAAGAAATGGCTAAAATTCATCCGCTGGATTTTTTTCATGATGACGAAAAAGAAAAAATGCAGAACGAAATAAAGATGGTGCTTACTTACGGTCAAAGCGACTCAGAAGCAAATATACTGACAAAGTCAAAGAAAAGAATTCCGTACTACTTCAACTCCATTACAATTAACTATGAAGGTCAGGAATGTGTTATAGGAACCGGTACAAATATAACTGACCGGAAACGAATGGAAGAAAACCTTAAAGCAAAAAATAAAGATCTGGAAGAATTTGCGCACATAGTTTCACATAATCTGCGTGCGCCGATTGCAAAGATACAGGGGCTCACCTCTCTTGTGAATACAGAAGAAGTCGTAATAAAAGATAATATGGATTTACTTGAATACATTAAGGATGAAGTAACAAATCTTGATAAGATTATAAAGGAAATGAATTCAATTATCAGAGAAAAAGAATATGTTAATTTCAAAACTTCTTATCCCGGAATAAAAACACAAACCAAACAGATAAAAACAATTTTTCTGATTGACGATGACCCGGTAGTAAATATAATTTCAACCAAAATTATTGAGAAAGCAAAATTCGCAGAGAAGATAGAAGTTTATACTAATGCAGGAAATGCTCTTGAAGATTTAGATAAAAAATTTCTAACTGATAAAAAGGAACTGCCCGAAGTTGTATTTCTTGATATTAACATGCCCGGTAAAAACGGATGGGAGTTCCTGGACGAATTTGAAAAATTGTGCGAAGATATAAAGAAAAACTGTAAAGTATTTATGTTGACATCTTCAATTGATCCTAATGATGTAAAAAAATCACAAACATACGAAACTGTGAAGGATTTTATCGTAAAACCATTAACAAAAGAAAAATTAGCAAAGCTGAATATATAAATTTTTTGATGACTTTGGAAATTAAGCTGCTGAAATTTTTTCCGGGGTAAATAAAAAAACCCGCAAATCATATTGACTCGCAGGCTTTTTAAAAATTCAATAAGATTTATTGTATAATCTTATCTTTTATATTGTATCTTCATTAGTGATATCATCTGAATTTTTCTTTTCTTCTTCTGTCTTTTCTTCGTTTAGTTTTTCATCAATCACTATATCTTCTTCGATTGCTTTATTGCTTCTTTCAATTGTTTCAGGCTTGAAATCAATTATTGATTTGCCGGTAATCTTTTCTATAAGGTTTAAGCCGAGTAAATTTTCTAAACTTCCGCCTCCCTGACCATTGCCTGTAATAAGTACATCAGGAATAACCTTAATACTGTGCTTTGCAATTTCTTCTATTACCTTTATCTGACCAAATGTATTGCTTCCCATAGCTTCTACTTCAAGCTGATATGAACGGGCCTTTGCTTTACCTTGTGTCAGAATAACTACTGCTTTTGCATTACCTATTTTTGTAATTGCTTCAGCATCAGCCTCTGCATTAAGCTTAGTAGCTTTTGCCTTACCGCCTGCTTCAATTTCAACCGCTTCAGCATCTCCCGATGCTTTTTTTACAACACTTGCCGCAATGTTTTTGGCGATTTCAATATTTCTTTCCGATTCAATAACTTTCGGCTGCATGTTTGCGTTTGCTTTAGCATTTTCATAATCCTTTCTTTCATTCTCAGCTTCCTTTTGTGTGATGAATGTTTTTTTATGCTGCTCTGCAAGCTGCCTGTCTGAAACAGTTTTTTTAAGTTCAGCAGGAAGAACAACGTCTGCAATCATAGTATCTTTAGATTCTATGTGATAGTTTCTCAGAACATTCTGGATGTGCGCTTTTGCTTTTTCCTGAAGCTCGGCTCTTTCAGTATACAAGTCTAATGCCTTCACCGATTGTGCAGCGTTACGGAAGTGCGATGATATAGCCGGTTCAAGAACCTGCGATATCATATTTTTGACTGAACCTAAATTAGCTACTACCTTAGGAGCATCTGCCATTGCTATATGAATAATAACACTTACATCCATATTAACATCAAATGCATCGGCAGTTCTCAATGTAATGGTATTCAAATTTGAATCAAGATTATGCGCGCTTGTTTCATTATCTGCCCAGTTTAAAAGTATCTGCGTAGTCGGGACACGATCAACTTTACATATTTGAGTATTGATAGCGTGTTTGCCCGGACCAAGCGGGTCAGCCCAGATTCCTTTTTTTCCATTAGGAACAATCTTAGCGTTTACATTGCTGTCGCTGATATCATCAGAATCTTCACCAACGTAACTGGTGATAACGGCGCATTCACCTATATGAACTTCAGTCATAGGAACTTTTTGAACATCAGCAAACCATGGATTGATAGCATAATTACCGGAACGCAGAACAGATATCTGCAAACCTTTTTGTCCGCCTGCAGCAAGGAATGCAGCAGCATCCTGAAAATTATTATGAAGATCAAGCTGAACTTCTTCTGCTGCAATCTTTGACGGGTCCATGATGGATTTACCTTCAAGAATTGTAACAATACCGACTTCATCAGTACCGATAGACACACAGGGGACAGGTTCACTTACGTGAAACAATCTTGTATTAATACGGTATTCACCTGACATTAATTTATCTAACTGACGGCCTTTCTCTCCGCCATTCTGAATAAATTTTTCTCCCATCTGAAAGTTGACATGGTCAGGAACAGTCTTTGCTAATAAGCGTCCGTCAGGTATCATCGCTCCATCCATCGCAGTTATCAAACCTATATGTCCGCCGGGAATTACAGTTACCGGAACAATTTCAACTTTGAATAAATCAGTATTTATTTTATGGTAACCCGGAGGAAGAATATTTACTTGCGGTCCTTTTTGTCCGCCGTTTTTTAAGAAGGCAGCACCATCCTGATAATTATCGCATTCAACAGGCTCGGCAAAAATTCTGCCGATTTTACATGCCTCTCCTGAAACTGCTTCTACTATACCTACTTCATCATTTTTAATAAATACAGCTTTACGAATTTCAATATCAAATAATTCGGGATTAATACGATGCTCACCTGTTTGTAAAATATTTACCTGCGGTCCTTTCTGTCCGTTGTTTCTCAGGAACATTTCTCCATCCTGAAAATCCATGCATTCAACAGGGTCTGCAAAATATTGTCCCGACGGCATTGCGCGACCTGTACGTGCAGTAACTACTCCGATTTCATCTTCGTGAATCTTTATAAACTTACTCTTCTTTATTTTATAAATAGGAGGTAAAAAATGTGTTCCCGGACCGAGAATTCGAGCCTGAATACCGACTTCACCGTGTAAAGCAACAGTACGTCCGTCCGGCATACTTTTACCAACATAACGTCTTTCAAGAGTGATGATTTCATCTCCTTTAGCGATTGTAATAGATTTCCAAATCAGAATAAGGAGGAAAAGTACAATAATTCCTACAACAACGAGTCCTAGCATTTCAAGTGGTCCACCTAAAATAATAGAAAATAATGCGTATAACATTTTTTGATTTTTATCTTTATTAATAACCGTGTAGGGTGGCACGGCATTTAAAACCCTTTAGTATATATTTTGTAAAAAATTTTCGTGAAATATTACGTTTTTTTAATAATATGTCAAGATGTTAAAAAACGTATAAAAAACCAGTACTTGCTAGAAGACCGAATTTTATACATTCTTTTATACGATTAGATTTTTCCGAAGTTCAGTATAGAAGTACTGAGGTTACTTTATTTTCTTGAATGTTTTAGCAAATTGCTCTTTTCTGAATGGGCAGTCGTCCCTTTCTAAATCAAAATTCAGCGCAATTTCGTTTAAAGTATATTGATACTTCGCCTCACCTCTACAGCTCAGAGGAATTTTCCCGGATGAGAATGAAATAAAAATGTCAGTTCCATTTACAGTATAACTCCCTACCATAGCTGGTATAGAATCTTTTTTTGTAAGTAGTTCAAAAGTATTATCCTTTGAAAAATTAATTTCGATAGAACCGTTAGTCCATGTCCCTTCAAGTTTTTTGTAATCGGTTGTCGAAGAGCAGGAGAAGAGGAAAACAGATAATATTAATATAAAAAAATACTTCACTTTCCGATACAGAAATTTGCAAAAATATTATTGAGGATTTCATCGTTTGTTATTTCTCCCGTGATTTCTCCTAGATATTTCATAGCATTACGGAAGTCTACGGAAATAAACTCTCCGCTCATTTTATCGTCGATGGTATGGACTGCATTATTAAGTGATGCTAAAACATTTTCAAGGCAGACTTTATGCCGCAGGTTTGTAAGTACTATCTCTCCCGAGCCGGATGAAATTCCTTTGCCGACTACTTTATCTGTCATTTCTTTTTTCAATTCTTCGATTGATTCATCTTTAAGTAATGAAATTCCTTTTACTTTCGGATTATCTGCTCTATCAATTTTTGTGTAAACAAGTATCGATTTATTTTTATCTATATGGTGCTCATAAAACTTTAAGCTCTCGTTTATTTTTTCCTGTGAGTCCGATTCATCTATTAAATACATAATCAAATCTGCTTCGGAAATTTTTTCATAGCTGCGTTTTATTCCTTCGCTTTCGATTTCATCTTCCGAGAATCTCAGTCCCGCCGTATCAATTAAATTGAACAGTACTCCGTTTATTATTAAACTCTCCTGTATGTAATCACGAGTCGTTCCTTCCACATTACTTACAATTGCTCTGTTTGTTTTTAGAAGATAATTGAATAGAGATGATTTCCCGCTGTTAGGCTGACCTGCAATAACCAGATTAACACCTTCGCGAATTACTTTACCTGATATATACGAAGCAATTATATCTTCAATTCTTTTTATTAACTTCTGAATGTTATTTTTAAGTTCGTCCTTTTTTACAAACTCAAGGTCTTCCTCTGCAAAATCAAGTTCAAGCTCAACCAATGAAGTAAGATTAATTAAATCCTGTCTTGTCTTTTTTACGAAATCAGATAACGAGCCTTCAAGCTGCTTTATAGATGACTCGTGTGCTGAATCTGTTTTTGATTTTATTAAATCGGCAACAGCCTCTGCCTGAGATAAATCAATCTTACCGTTGAGAAAAGCGCGTTTGGTAAATTCACCGGGTTCGGCATGTCTGATTCCTAGTGAAAGAATTGTATTCAATACTTTTTGCGTAACAAAGACTCCGCCGTGCGAGGAAAGCTCAAGTACATCTTCTCCCGTATAAGAAGCAGGATTTATAAAAATCGACAACACTGCCTCATCTATTATCTCATTCTTGTTGAATACATATCCGAAGTGGATTGTGTGAGAATTCAAAGATGCAATATCAAAATTATTTTTGCCTGATTTATCTTTAAAAAATATTGAAGAAATTTTTTCAAATGCCTTCTCACCTGAAACGCGGATAACGGAAATCCCGCCTTCTCCTATGGGAGTTGATATTGCAGCTATGGTATCGTAATTATTTAAATGCATAAATTTTTCTAAACAGTTTTATTTCTCATTATGAGCCATATAAAAACAGGGGCACCGAGGAATGATGTTATTATTCCTACGGGAAGTTCTGCAGGAGCGATTACAACTCTCGCAATTACATCAGATACGGATAAAAAAATTATTCCTAAAAACACCGATGCAGGAATGGAGTAACGGTAATCATTGCCAATCAAAAGTTTTGCTATGTTGGGAATTATCAACCCAACAAAAGAAATTATTCCTGCAATAGAAACTGCGCAGGCTGCAAGCAATGCCGAAAGTAAAATAGAAACTATCTGAATTTTCTTAAGATTTAATCCTAAAGAAATTGCGAGCTCATCTCCGAGGTTCAAAACATTCAATTCCTTCGAATAAAAAAATGCCAGCATAATTCCCACAAATACAGGAACTGAAGTCATGGTAAATTCATTCCATCCCCTCCCCGCAAGTCCGCCGTTGAGCCAGAAAAGAATCTGATTAACACTTTGTCCCGCTAAAATCAGCAGTAAGCCGTTTACAGAAGCGAGCAAAGCGCTAATAGCTATTCCAATCAAGATGATTTTATTTGTAGAGATAAAATTGCTATATTTATTAGTAGAAATTCTGGCAGATACATATATAATTAATGTCGAAATAATCGCAAAAACGAAAGAAACAGGTGTAATGTAATAAAACGGAACGGCGACGGGAAGCAGAAACATTATTATCGCTCCCAATCCTGCGCCTGCGGAAATTCCCAGCAGTCCGGGCTCGGCGAGATTATTTCTGAGCAAGCTTTGCAAAATCATTCCGGAACAGGAAAGAGCAGAGCCAACAATAACTGTATTCAGCAAACGCGGTATTCTGATATCAAAAAGAACTTTTCTTATTGCTTCATCGTTAATTGAATTAAAGTTAAATATCTGAGCTAACGGAATTTTCACTGCGCCTAATGTCAACGACACAAGGCATACAAGAATTGTAAGCAGAAATAAAAATAATATTAATAAAATCTTTCTGTTCAAAAATAAAAAATCGCTTTCACGGATTGGTTAAGGATTGTAATGTTCTGTAATACTCAATATATAAAAATCTACTTAAGGTCTTAATGAATAAATTCGGCTCGTTAAACATAAAAATTGCACTCATTCTCAGCGGCGTACTGATTGCAGTCTTCGTATTATATTTCACTCAGGTTATTGTAAACAGAATTCAGGAACGCGAAAGAGAAATTGCGAGACTTTACGGGCGTGCTTTGGAATACATTGCTAACGATGAAAACTCAGGCGAATACAATTTTATCTTCAACGAAATTATCCAGCAGATTGACTTCCCTATCATTGCTACAAACAGAGATAAGAACCGCATTGAATTTTTTAAGAACATCGATATAGATACCAGCAGGCAATTTACCAGAAGCGATACATTGCATTTATTGAAGCTTGCCGAGGAAATGGCAGACCTGAATCCTCCTATTAAAGTCACGTTCAAAAATACCGTTGTCCTTAATTATGTTCATTACGGGCAGTCAAAACTTGTTAATGATTTAAAAAATCTTCCTTACTTTGAGTTTGCAATCGGAGGAATATTTCTTCTGCTGGGTTATATCGGATTCTCCTATATAAAGAAGCATGAGCAGAGCAATATCTGGGTGGGACTTTCGCGCGAGACGGCGCATCAGCTTGGAACACCTTTAACATCATTAATGGGATGGCTTGAAATGCTGAAGATGGAAGAGAATAAATCTCCCGAACTTGAAGAGGTCACGAAGGAAATTGGAAACGATTTAGAAAAGCTGAATAAAATAGCCGGAAGATTTTCAAAGATAGGCTCGAAGCCGCTGCTTGTTGAAGAAAATGTTTATGAAGTAATAAAAAAAGTTGCAGATTATTTTGAAAAGAGAATACCTACATTGGTTTCTGCAGATGGAATTGTTTCAAAAAAAGTTGTTGTTGAAATAAACGGTTCAAGAGAAGCAAAAGGAAAAATAAATAAAGATTTGTTTGAATGGGTAATAGAAAATCTTTTGAAAAATTCTTTAGACGCTATGGATAAACCGCAGGGCAAAATCACCTTTAACATTGCAGAGAAACACCATGAAACTACAATAGATGTAGCCGATAACGGAAAAGGCATAGATTCAAAATTTAAAAAAGATGTTTTCCGTCCCGGATACTCAACTAAAATGAGAGGCTGGGGACTTGGGCTGAGCTTAGCTAAAAGAATTATAGAAAATTATAACGACGGCAAGCTGACACTTTTAGACAGTACTTCAGGCAAAGGAACTACGTTCAGAATAAAACTGCCAAGATAAATAATTTAAAATAGTACAGAAAAAAGTTTTTGGAGCAAAATACTTCACATACAGTTTCAAATAAAAGTTTAAATAATTTTAAAACTTACTTCAATAAGTTTATTTCAAGCAGCATGCTTTTAATAGTATCGCTGCTAGTAATAAAAATTTTATTTCAGGTAATAATTTTATCTTCGGGATACAGGTGGCTATCTGCAGATGATTACTGCAGAACAATAAAAGCTTATGAGTGGCTGCAGCATCCCGAAATAAGCGCAGGCGTATGGCTCTCACCGCATTTCTGGCTTGTAGGATTTTTTATGATGTTCATAAAAAATTTATTCTGGGCATCGCTTGTTGTAAATTTTATCTTTTCATTTTTCACACTTATTTATTTTTTCAAAGCTGTTGAACTTTCATTTAATAAGTTCATAGCTTACTTCTCTACGCTTATTTTTTGTTTTTTTCCGTTTCAAGTCTGGCTTAGTCTTTCCGGTTTGCCGGAATCTATTTTCTTTTTCTTTGTTACGGCAGGTATTTATTATTTTCTCAAATGGAAGAAGTCAAACGGAGTCAGCTCTTACTTAGTCCTTTCTGCAATAAATTTTGCATTATGCAATTGCTTCAGATATGAAGGCTGGCTGTTTTCATTTACATTTGTATTATTAGTAGCACTGGAGCTTTTCAAAGATAAAAAGATTTCAAAAGAGTTTATTAAGAATATTCTGATTGCAGGTATATCCGGAATTACAATTGTCTGGTGGTTAATCCAAAACTATGTTGACCACAAAGATGTCATGTTCTTCGCAAAAGAGACTACGAAAATTTTTGAACAGTATGACCACTCAAGTTTCTTCCAGAGATTAGTACAATATCCGACATTTATATTATATATAGCTCCGTTCACAACGATATTTGCTTTCAAGAAAATCTACGATACTTTCAGAGGTAAAAATCAGGTTCTCACAAAATATTTCGCTCTATTCAATCTTATTCAGCTTCTGATATTAATAGTACACGGCATGTCCGGAACCGGCGGTACGAACATGATTTCCAGATACATTGTAATGAATGCATTACTCTTTGTTCCGTTTGCTATTCAGCAATGCTATGAGCTGAAAAAATATTTTTCTATTCCTATTCTTGCAGGATTTGTAATTATTAATATCATCTGGAGTTTTTATTATCCGCAACCGTTCAGGGAAGATACCTTTGAAGTCGGCAATTTATTAAAAGGGCAGTTTGAAAAAAATTATGTAAAGCCTGAAGGCAAAGTTTATTTCGAAGAAGTTGACGGATACTTTGATATCTGGGCAATTAAAACATTGTCAAATTCTCCTGATAAATTCGAACTGGGAAATTTGGATACATTGATTGCACAGAATAAGAAAAAAATTGCCGAGTTAAATACAGTTGCAAAAGCCAAGACTAAATTAAAAAAACCTGATAACGATATAAACATTCTTGATGTAAAAACTTACCTGGAAGACAGTAAAATTCAAATTGCCATAGTGCGCAGTGATAACTTCAATGAAAAACTAAAAAAGCTGAGTCTTAAAAATGAAGAGATTGGCGATTATAAAATTTATTATATTACTGACAGGTCAAGCTACCTTAATGATTCTACCTTTTCTATTTTCAAAAAGAAAATTATCTCTTTAAAAGAAAATCCTGACCAGATAAACTTTAATAAAACTCTTGCAGTAAAAAAATTCGAAATTGATAACTCAAACTTCGGATTAAATCCTCAGACAATTACACTTGAGTGGGCTGCAACCGATAGAAATATAATTGATAGTCTGGATTACGCAAATTTTGATTTCGACAGATATAAATCTATTGTAAATATAAAACCGACTGATAAAGATTCAGTAGTATTCACGATTGAAAACCGGATCTTCTCCGATAGAAACATTGAAGATTTAATCGACAACAACACTGTAAGAAATATCGTTGTCTTAAAACCATTTGCAATGCTGCAATACTCAAGCCAGTTTGGCAAACCGCCGTTTGAAAGTGGTGTCTATAGTCTTGAATTGAAGCTAAGAGATACAAAAGCAAATAAAGATATGATTTTGTACAGAGGTGATTCGCTATATAAATATAAAGTAAAAACAGCAGCTGATACATCGAAAACAAAAAATTCCGACTCGCTTAAGATCATAAGAAAAATTACAACGCTTAAGGATAGTATTCCCACAGGATATGATATCGGAACGGTAATTGCAATGTTCCCCAATACTGATTATAACAAGCTTGTTAAAAAATCTTCTTCAGATATTTATCAGGTACTTATGAAAAACGGCTTGCAGGTTTTCTTCTCGCAGAGATATCAGGGAGACCACTTCTTAAACTGGGTATTCAATTATTTCTAAATTATTTTATTTTAATAAAACCATTTTTTTAGATGCTTCAAATCCCTGAGCCGAGGTCATCTTAATAAAATAAATTCCGCTCGGTAAATTTGACGCATCAAATTTTACTTCATACACTCCCTGAGGTTTTTCTTCGTTAACTAGAGTTCTAATCAATTCGCCTCTTGTATCATACACCTGAATTTTTACTTTCCATAACATTTTCACTTCGTATTTTATAGTTGTAACGGGATTGAAAGGATTTGGATAGTTTTGATGTAATAAATAATTAAGCGGAACTTCGGCAGGGGGTTCGTATACCGGCTCTGTCTCTGTTTCGATTGCATAATAAATTTGCCTTACTGTTGAACTCAGCTCTTTTAGTTTTGTAACTGAGTTAACATTGCTGCTTCCTCTTGCAATTAGCTGGCTGATTACAATTTTTTGAGTGTCTCCGGGTTGCACCAATAAATTTTCTGCTCCTGAAGACATTAACATTCTCTTATCACCGGGAGGTGAAACTTCAACATTTCCTGTGAGTGAACCCCCGCAGTTTAATATATGTCCTTTATTTTCTGTCCAACCCGTTGAATCTTCCGGATTTCCTGTGAAAGTAAACTTTGTAACTTGATAAGGAGTATTCAACGGATTCAGCCATGGTGTACCGTCTGCTTTAAAACCTCTAAAATAATTATATGCTTGATGCGGATCACTCGATGGGTCTTGATCGCAAGGATAATAACTTTTACTTATTCGTGTTCCTGTTGTCATTTTAAGTGAATCAAAAGGTGTAGTGTGCTTATTAATTGCCCCTCTTAATAGTGTTTGCCCAACAGCGGGCGGATTAATGCCATATTGTCCTGGAACGCCATATATATTACCATACCCATCTATACTATCCGCATTATAACAATATATCATCTGTAAGGCTGTATCACATCCCACGTAATCATCTTTCGCATATCCTAAATCCGGATCTGAATAAAAACCAAAGTAAGCACCGTTCCATGCGGAATCATTTTTATTAATTACTGTGTATCTTAAAAAATGAAAGTCCTGTAGGGGAGCTTCAGAATATCCCCAAGCAGTTAGATGAACTTCTGCATTTAAAGGTTTTGTACCTCCGCTGAATCCTTCAGATGTTGTATGATTTGAAGCGTCAGCATCGGTGAGGCATACAAAAATTGTCTGGTCGGCATCAGGAACGCCGGGCTTGTCAATTCCTATATCATAAATTCTGTTATTGTTCATATCGTTATAAGGTGCACCGTAAGGGATCATATCTCTCCATAATATAACATCCGGATTATTAGTCTGCGTATCTCCAATCCTTACAGAATAAATCTTAAATCTGGAGTCTGTTTTAAAAACTGGTAGACCGTTTGAATCTCCAACATATCCCGGTGCGTACTCTCCACTGTAAGACGCGTTGCCCATTCGTAGTCGGCCATTTACATTTGCTTCTATTGATAAACCTGAAGTAAAAAGAGCAAATATTCCTGAACCCTTGGGCCATTCAAATCCGGGAGTATTTGTGGTCCTTAAATCCTGATTGAATACTCCCGTATTCCATATCCAGGTCGAAATATTATTAGGTGCGAAACGGACCTGTTGTTTAATAACAGCAGCGATTGATAAATTCTGAACCAGAAAAATCATAAATAAAAACTGCATTGTTATTTTTGAAACACTTTTAAATACTTTATTGTATGAATTTCTTTTCATATGATTTTATTTAATAATTACCATTTTTTTAGAAGATTCAAATCCTTGCGCTGAAGTCATTTTTATAAAATATATTCCGCTTGGTAAATTTGATGCATCAAATTTTACTTCATACACTCCCTGAGGTTTTTCTTCGTTTACTAAAGTTCTAAGCAATTCGCCTCTTGTATCATACAACTGAATTTTTACTTTCCAAAGCATTTTCACTTCGTATTTTATAGTTGTAACCGGATTAAATGGATTGGGATAGTTCTGGTACAATTTAAAATGTGTCGGTAGTTCAGGAGCAGGCTCAACGTAGTAGGATTCAAATCCCTCAATTGCCTGATAATAAATTTTTTTAGTAAGGTTAGTAAGCTCTTTTAATTTTGTAACAGAGTTTAAATTACTGCTGCCTCTTGCTATTAACTGAGCCATGGCAATTTTTTGTGTATCGCCGGGATTTACATTTAAAAAGTCTGAACCCGTAGAAATCATAAATCTTCTTTCGCCCGGGTATGAAAGCTGAAATAATCCTGTAGTTGCTCCTCCACAATTGTATACTCTTCCTTTTCTCTCGGTCCAGCCCGTAGAATCCTCTGGATTTCCGGGATAACAGAATTTAGTAATTTTATAAGGAGTATAGGTTGGGTCCAACCAGGGAGTACCGTCTTTTTTATATCCTCTCATATAATTATAAGCTTGGGATGGAGCACTGGAAGGGTCAGTTTCACATAATGGACCTCCGGATTCAGTATTTACAAAAAAAGTCATTGAAGTTGCATTTAAAGTATCAAGAGGATAAGTATTATTATTTATCGCACTTCTTAAAAGAGTTTGTCCAACTGCCGGAGGATGTAGTCCGTATTGTCCCGGCGCACCTGTACCATCAGTATCATTTCCATTATAACAATATCCCAGCTGAAGTAATGAGTCGCATCCAATATACTCATCCTTTGGATATCCTAAGTCCGGGTCAGTAACGATACTGAAATATGTTTTATTCCAAGAGGCATTATTTTTATTTACAATATCCCATTTGAAAAATTGTACATTACTGACCGGTTCATCATAATAACCCCAGGCAGTGAGATGAACTTCAGCATTTAAAGGTCTTGTCCCCCCGCTGAATCCTTCAGATGTAGTATGGTTAGAAGCATCAGCATCAGTGAGGCAAATAAATATCGTTTGATCAGCATCAGGTACGCCGGGTTTATCTATTCCGATATCATAGATTTTATTATTGTTCAGATCGTTAAAGGGAGCGCCGTAATGTACCATGTCTTTCCACGCGGCAACATCAGGATTTGAATTTTGAGTATCGTAATATTTTACAGAATATAATCTGAAACGACTATCCGTTTTAAATACAGGAATACCGTTAGAATCTCCCACGTATCCGGGAGCATACTCACCGTTATAAGATGCATTAGCCAATCGTAATTCTCCGTTTACATAAGATCCAATGCATAAACCGGATGTAAAAACAGCAAATATTCCTGAACCCTTGGGCCATTCAAATCCCGGATTATTTGTGTATCTCAAATCCTGGTTGAACACACCCGTATTCCATACGCAAGTTGAAATATTATTGGGATTAAAAATAACCTGCCTTTTTATTACAGCAGAATAAGAGATGCAATTTAACAGCAAGAATGAAAACAATACTGAGAGAATTTTTTTTATCAATTTTTTAAAAATGTTTAAATACAGATCCTTTGCCATAAGTTTTAAATTAAAATTTAAATCTCCTGACAGATTAAATTCCTCCTGGGAAAAGGTATTCATCTGTCAGAGAGAATTCGAGATAAATGATTCAAATCTGCTTTGGCTACTTTAGCCCATGCAGGGGGACTGCTCTTTCTTCTGCGATTGAATCATCCTCATTGTAACTAAAATTTTAACGGAGAAGAATATCTCTATACTATTGCAATAGGAGCAGCAATTTTAGCAATGCCGGCGAAGGCACGCCTATATAAAATTAAGATATTCTTTCTCCGGTACTCATTATTTAACCAAAATCATTTTTTTTGTTTGTGTGTAATTTGGTGTTTCTAATCTGTAAAAATAAATTCCACTGGGATAATCAGATGCATTCCATAGATATTGATAATCCCCTCTTGAAAGATTTTCGTTTACAAGCGTGCCGATTTCTTTGCCTGCAACATCATAAATTTTCAAAGATGCAAAGGTGTTTTCAGGAATCTGAAATTTAATTGTTGTTACTGGATTAAAAGGGTTCGGATAATTCTGATAAAGATTGAACGAATTAACAATTACGTTTGCATTATTGCTTACTCCTATAGAAATTTCTCCGCTTTTAAATTTAGTGTTCACATAGTCGCTCATTTGTTTTAATTTCGTAACTGAATTTTTATTGTTGGAACCCCTCGCAATCATCTGCGCCATTACAACAGTCTGCGTATCACCGGGATTGAAAGTGAAGTTATCTCTGCCCATAGACATAATGTATCTTCTATCTCCCGGTGAACTCGGTTCCACATTTCCTGTCGTTATGCCGCCGCAGTTTTTAATTCTGCCGAAATATTCAGTCCAGCCTGTGGCCGTTTCAGGGTCACCTGTATAGCAATATTTTGTCTGATAAGGAGGTACTGATGCAGCATTTAACCAGGGAGTACCATCTTTCTTTATGCCGCGCATATAATTGTAAGATTGTGATGGAGCACTTGAAGGATCTTGTTCACAAAGAGGTTCCCCGGCATCGGTTCCGGCAAAGTAACAAAATGAAGTCATACCAAGAGTATCGTTGGGTCCGGCATTTCTTCTTATAGGAGTTTTCAATAATCTCATTCCTAATGCAGGTGGATGTATTCCGTATTGCCCTATTGAACCTACTCCATCCTGATCTGTTGCATTATAGCAGTATCCAAGATTTCGTGTTGAGTCGCAGCCAATATAATCATCCTTCGGGTAACCTAAATCCGGGTCACAAACGATTGAAGAATAAAATCCTGTCCAGGGCAAATTGTTTTTATTAATAATCTCCCATTTAAAGAAAAGAACATCGTTTAAACTTTGAGTCAGTGAGGAATCCTGATACCCCCAGGCTGTTAGATGAACATCGGCATTCATGGGAGCAGTACCGCCTGAAAAACCTTCCGATGTTGTATGTGTCTGCGGAAAACCGTCTGTAAGTGAAATGAAAACCGTCTGCGTAGCATTTTTTACTCCCGGAATGTCAATGCACGGGTCATACTGTCCGTTGCCATTTACGTCTCTATAAGGCGCGCCGAAAGGAATCATCACCTGCCAGTTAGCGTAATCTACACTATTATAACAATTGTCTCCGGGCTTTACCCTGAATATCTGAAAGTCAGTCCCCGTCTTAGCGATTCCATTCTCTATGTATCCTCCCGTATATTCTCCGTTATATGAAGCGTTAGCCATTCGAAACTCTCCGTTCACAAAGCCGGCTAAAGATAAACCTGTAGAGAATATTGCAAACTTCCCTGAACCCTTTGGCCATTCAAATCCGGGTGTGTTAGTTGTTCTTAAATCCTGATTAAAAACCCCTGTGTTCCATATCCAGGTAGATATGTTATTCGGATTCAGCTGCGCCTGTTGCTTTATAAATGTTCCTCCGTTTCCGTATAATATATTTTTAAGAGTAGTCCCTCCGTTACCAACAGCACAGCCGAGATTACCATTAACTATAATTCCTTTTAAATCCTGAGTTGTATTGGAAGTCATTTGAATGAATGATGTTCCGCCATTTGTAGTTTTTAATATAAGCCCGCCTGCACCGCATACGTAAATTTCAGCGGCTGACTTATAGTTTATATAATTCAAATCGTTTGTAAACCCGGTAAGTACTGTTTGCCAGCTAACACCTGAATTTGTAGTATGAAGCAGCTTTCCTTCGGATGCGGCAATCCAGATATTATTTGAATCAAGCACAACTGCATACTTTAAATTCAAAGATGTACCTGTAGTAACTCTGCGGTATGAATAATTAAATGATGGTACATCTAAAATACTTTTGATAACAACTCCGTTATCTCCAACTATCAATCCTCTTAAATTATCATATACAGTGATAAAATTAAGATTAGATGTTATGCCCGAAGAAGCTGCATTCCAGTTTGAGCCTGCATTTGAAGTTTGGAGCAGTGTTCCGTTATCTCCGACTGCAATTCCCCAGTTGGAGCCGTATGCAACCATTGCATTAATATTGTTAGTTGTCCCCGTTTGCTGTGCAGTAAAGTTAATACCGTTGTTCGTCGATTTGGCAATCAAACCATTTGTTCCGCATATTGTATATGTAGTTCCATTGTGCAGGAAAATCCGTTTGAGTGAGTTTGTATAGCCTGTATTTAATAACGACCAGGCTATTCCGGAATTTGTTGAGATAAGTATTGTTCCATTATCTCCTGTCACATAATACTTAGAAGAACCATTATCAGAAGCCAGGTAATTTAAGTTTGCGTTTGTACCGGAGCTGACTTGCTGCCAGTTATTCCATGTAAGGGGCTGTGCGTTCAATGAAACTGCGAAAAATATCGCAGAGAGGATAAATAACAATTTAGTTTTCATTGCGATTAAATTTATTTTATTAAAATCATTTTTTTTGTTTGTGAAAAATTTTCAGTTGTAAGTTTATAGAAGTATATTCCGCTCGGAAAGCTTGCTGCATTCCACTGATATTTGTATTCTCCTTTTTGAAGAATCTTGTTTTCAAGAACTGCAAGCTCTCTTCCGTTAACATCATATATCTTCAGATTTTTTAGTTAACACAAAATACTTACTTATTTGAATGTAAAACAAAGATTATTTTTCATTGAAATAGCGCAGATTTCCAAATTTAAATTTGCATCTTATAAACTTTTAATTATAAAATTGTCCCTTTTTTGAATATTTTGGACGTTTTCAGTAATTTTTATTACATTTTTCTCTAAGACATATTTTTATAATTTTAATGACTTCTTAACTACTGATAATACTAAATTTATTTTTAATGAAGGAAACAAGATTTCTGGAACTCCTCGAAAACCTTAATGAAAAGGATTTCAAACGTCTGGGTGATTTTCTGCGTTCACCTTTTTTTAATAAAACTCATGCTGTTATTACACTTTATAATTATCTTCAAAAAATTTTCCCTTATTTTGATAAACTGGAAATACCCAAGATGAGTGAAGTCATTTTCGGAAACGCAAAAAGTGAAAGCAAAGTAAGAAGCCTCATAACAGAATTCTGCAAGCTTGTAGAAAAATTTTATACACAGCTCTCACTTGAAAATAATGAGCAGCATTTGCAGAACAGTCTGCTGAAATACTATTCGGAACATAATTTTACAAAAAATTTTGAGATTCTTCAAAAAAAAATAAGTCAAACCCTTCCTGATGAATTCGAAAGAGATGAAAACTTTTATCTGAATAACTCAATGTTTGAACTTTCCAAATTTAATTTCAAACTTGAACGTAATGAAGAGAAACTTCCTGATGATATTCAGACAGTATCTGAAAACATAGATTTGTATTTTGTTAAGACCAAACTTAACATGCTTCATTTTTTATATTACTATAATAAGAGTAATGCAAAAAGTGATACAGACCTTGCTTTCTCAAAAGAAATACTTCATTATATAGAGGTGAATTCAAAGATACTGAAGAAAGAGCATCCGATTATTTATCTTAATTACTTAGTACTGATGACAATATGGAAACCGGAGGAAGAAGAGTTTTATTATGAAATGAAGTCTCTGGTGTTTTCGAATACAGAGAACTTATCACTGGGAAATGCTGAATATTTTATTGGAGCATTGATGAACTACAGTGCGGAAAAATGCAATGAGGGCTCAGCTAAATTTCAGGTGGAAAGATTCGAGATTTACAGGCTTACGGAGAAAAATTTCATTTTTAAAAAACTCCCGTTTGTAAATCACATTGATTTTCAGAATGCCATCTCTGCATCAATTGCAGTAAACAATGTAAAATTTGCCGAGGAATTCTTATTCAATTATAAAAACAAACTCATTCCTGAGTTTAAAAAGAATACTATCGGCTTAGCAAAAGCGCAGATTTTTTTCGCCCAGAAAAATTATGATGACGCTCTGAATACTATAAATAAAATAGATTATCTCAATAGTATCTTTTATCTGAAATCGAAAGTATTGCAATCTAAAATTTATTATATGCAGAAAGAGATGAATGCTCAGTATTACTTGATTGACTCAGTTAAGCACTATCTTAAAAGAAATGAAAACAAAATTGCTAAAACAAGCTATCAGCTATTCTGGAAATATTTTTTGTATCTGCAGAAAATGATTAATCCGAAAAATGCAACGAAGTCAAAGCTGCTTGAATTGAGATTTGATCTGGAGCGGGCTAAAAATGTAGCGAGCAAAGAGTGGTTACTGCAAAATCTTCCTAAATAATATTAAGATGCCCGTTACTTTTGAATAACGGGCTTATTTTATTTCACAACTATATTTACCATTTTATTTTTTACAACTATTATCTTCACAACTTCCTTACCAAGAATATGCTTTATAACATTCGGGTCATCAAGTGCAGTTTGTTCCAAAGTTTTATCACTGAGGTCCGGCTGCATTTCTGCTTTTCCTCTGACCTTTCCGTTCACAGAAAATACTACTGTAACCATATCTGCTTTTGCTAAGCTTTCATCAAATTGCGGCCATTGCTGATAACTCAATGACTCTTTATTACCTAATGCGCTCCAGAGCTCTTCAGCTATATGAGGCGCAAACGGAGATATCAATAAAACAAAAGTATTTAGAATATCTTTGCTGATTTTTTCTGCTTTATATAATTCATTTGTGAAAATCATCATCTGCGCAATTGAAGTATTGAACTTCATATCCATATCGTTTATATCATTCGTAATTTTCTTTATAGTAAAATGAAGAAGCTTATTAAGTCTTTGCTCCGGTTCTTCATCTACTATATTTGCTTTAAGATTTCCTGTCTCTTCATCTATTACTAATCTCCATATTCTTTTCAAAAATCTGTTCATACCTTCAATACCTGTTGTGCTCCATGGCTTTGCAGTTTCCAACGGTCCCATGAACATTTCAAATAATCTCAGCGAGTCCGCGCCGAACTGCGCAATCACGTCATCGGGATTTACAACGTTCCCTCTCGACTTACTCATCTTCTGACCGTCTTCACCAAGTACCATTCCCTGATTAAATAATTTTCTGAACGGCTCATCATGCGCTACATATCCTAAGTCAAATAAAAATTTCTGCCAGAACCTTGCGTACAATAAATGACCAACAGCATGCTCCGAACCGCCGATGTATAAATCCACCGGCATCCAGTATTTTTCTTTTTCCTTATCAACAAAGACATCTGTATTCATCGGGTCAATAAATCTTAAAAAATACCAGCTAGAACCTGCAAGCTGTGGCATTGTGTTTGTCTCTCTCTTCGCAGGTTTGCCTGTTTCTTTATCTGTAATATTTACCCAGTCAGTTATATTTGCAAGCGGTGATTCACCTGTACCTGAGGGTTTATATGATTCCACATCGGGTAGTGTCAGCGGCAAATCATCTTCATTCAGTGCCTTCGATTCAGTATCATTCATATGAACTATCGGGAACGGCTCACCCCAGTATCTCTGACGTGAGAAAAGCCAGTCACGCAATCTATAGTTAACACTTCCTTTACCTAGCTTATTTTCTTCTATCCAGTGAACAATTTTTTTCTTTGCTTCGTCAGTTGTAAGTCCGCTTAAGAAACCTGAATTAAAAGCATATCCGTCACCAGGGAAACAAACGTCACCCTTCTTGGTATCTTCTAAAAACTTATGAAACTCGCTGTCGCTCTTACCTTCTATCATTCCAATTCCGGGACCTGACATAATAATTTCACTGCCGTCTTCTGATTTTATTTTTTTGAAAGCAGCGCTTCCGTATTCAGCAGGAATAACCACAGGAACAATTTCAAGATTAAATTTCTTTGCAAAATCCATATCGCGTTCATCATGTCCGGGCACACTCATTATAGCACCTGTTCCATAGCTAATTAAAACATAATCGGAAATCAGCACAGGAATCTTACTGTTGTTGGCAGGATTTATTGCATACGCTCCTGTAAAAGCACCTGTCTTTTCTTTTGAAAGCTCCTGTCTTTCCAGGTCGGACTTCTTTGCAGCGCTTAATATATATTCATCAACTGTCTTTAAATTTTCCGATGTAGTTATTTCAGAAACTAAAGGATGCTCCGGCGCAAGAACCATATAGGTTGCTCCGAAAATTGTATCAGGTCTTGTTGTAAACACCTCAATATATCTTCCGTCATCAAGGTTATCGCTTTCAATTTTAAATTTTATCATCGCGCCTTCGCTTCTGCCAATCCAGTTGCGCTGAATTTCTTTCAGGTTCGCAGGCCAGTCAAGTTCATCAAGGCTTTTTAATAATCTATCTGCATATTTAGTAATGCGCAGCTTCCACTGACGCATATTTCTTCTTACAACTGTATGACCTTTTTCAATCTGCTCTGCAACTTCATCGTTTGCTAAAACTGTTCCCAGTTCAGGTGACCAGTTCACAGGACCTTCTGATAAATATGCAAGACGCTGAGAATCTAAAAATTCTCTCTTGCCCTGTGCATCAAGTCCTTCAGGAATTTTCAACTCACTTAAAGGCTTTGCCTTATCTGCTTCAGTATCGTAATAAGAATTATATAATTTTAAAAATATCCACTGAGTCCATTTAAAAAATTTCTCATCTGAAGTATTTATCTCTCTGTCCCAGTCATATGAAAGTCCTATTGCATCAAGCTGGCTTCTGAATCTTGCAATAGACTCAGCCGTTCTTATCTTCGGATGTATGCCTGTCTTCAAAGCAAACTGCTCTGTCGGCAAGCCATATGCATCCCATCCCATTGGGTGAAGCACATTATATCCCTGCATTCTTTTGTATCGCGCAACTATATCAGTTGCAGTGTAGCCTTCCGGGTGACCGACATGAAGTCCGTCTCCGCTGGGATAAGGGAACATATCAAGAACGTAAAACTTAGGCTTATCTTTATCAAGCTTATCAAATTCAGGCGTGCGGAAAGTTTTATTTTCTTTCCAGAACTTCTGCCACTTCTTCTCTATTTCAATGTGATTATACTTCAATGGAGTTTTATTGTATTAATTTTAAATTTTAACTTAAGAATAACTTTTGAACTTCTTTTAAATCTTCATCAGATGCCTTGGGTCCCATAGCTGTTGAAAGCGAACCCTGATAGTTTTCGTAGAACTTCGGTTCGCCAGAATTTATTGCTTTGAATTCCTTATCAAGTCCATGCAGCGGATATAATTTTATGTGCGCGTGGTTTACACCCATCCCTTCCATTACTAAAGCGGTTCTCACGACTCCAAGTTTTTCATCAATCATTTTGCCGAGCTTTTTTGCAGTCAAAAAAAACTTAGAATAAATTTCTTCAGGCATTTCGAATGCATACGAATCGTAATGCTCCTTTGGAATTACAAGCGTCATGCCTTTAGTATTAGGGAAGACATCAAGTATTCCGATAAAATCATCGTCTTCATATATTTTATATGAAGGGATTTCACCTGAAACGATTTTGCAAAAAATACAATCGGGATTTTTCATAATTCAATGAAAATAGCGATTTTAGAGGTGTAATTCAGTGGATAAAAAGTGCCTATATTGTTAATCTAACCACAGATTACACAGAGAATTATCACAGAGAACACAGATTTTATACGTTAAAAAATAATATTTCCAGCTTTGTGTCCTCTGTGTAGATTTCTGTGTTCTCTGTGGTTTAGAACATGCATTTAATTGTAAGTTCAATATCGGTATATTTGCAGATGAAAAATTTAGACGCGATTTTTTTCTCAGCCCATCCTGATGATGTTGAATTATCTGCCGGCGGGACTGTTATTGCTCTTGTTAAAGCAGACTTTAAAATCGGAATTGTTGATTTAACCCAAGGCGAACTATCTACACGCGGAAATCTAAAATCACGTGCGGTTGAAACTAAGAACGCTTCGAATCTTATGGGAATCCATCACAGAGAAAATTTAAAGATTCAGGATGGCAACATTGAGAACAATGAAAAGAACAGAAAAAAAATAATAGAAGTCGTTAGAAAGTTCAGACCTAAAATTGTTTTTGCTCCATTCAATTGTGACAGGCATCCTGACCATATAAATGCAAGTAATCTTTTGAGAGAAAGTTTTTTTTATGCGGGACTAATTAAGATAAAAACAAAATCCCCTGCTTACAGACCCGGTAAAGTTTATTATTACGCGCAGCACTTTGATATTCCTACAAGTTTTATATTCGATATATCAGATACATACGAACAAAAAATAAAGGCAGTAAAATGCTACGAAACTCAATTTTTTACCGATGATAAAAAAGGACCGCAGACATACATAAGCGGAAAATCATTCGGAGATAATCTTGAAGCGCGCTCAATTAACTGGGGATTTAAAATCGGAGTTAAATACGGCGAGCCGTTCTATACAGAAAGCGAATTAAAAATTACAGAAGATACTTTGTTTAAAATATAATTGAATGGAATGATAGATTTAGAAAGAAGAAAAATATTGGTTTTTGATTTAGAGGTCGCTGCATATGATTTCGAAACTCATTACGACGAAGAAACAAAAGCGTATCTTACAAAATTTGCAGCAACTGAACAGGAGAAACTAAACTCAATAGATGCATTAACTTTTTCTCCTTTCACATCACAAATAGTCTGCATAGGTTTATATGATTTAAGCCGTGATAAAAAATGTTGCCTGATTAACGTGGATGAAAACTACGAAAAGCAGCCTGAAGATGAAAAGGAAGAGTATGTATTCGGCACGGAAAAAGAAATTGTTGATATTTTCTGGAAGAGCATTGCAACTTATAAATACGATATTTTTGTAACGTTTAACGGACGGGAATTTGATTGCCCGTTTATTATGTTAAGAAGTTTAGTGCTGGGCATAAGACCGTCATACAATTTAATGAAAGGTTCGGATTTTACATTTAAAGATTACCATGTAGATTTATTAAAGGAACTGACTTTTCACAAACACTCGCCGCAGGGAGCAAGAAGAAAATTTACTCTGGATTTTTACTGCAAACAACTGGGAGTTGAAAGCTCTAAGGACGGAGGAGTTACGGGAGATATGGTCGGTCCGCTCTTCAGAGATAAACAGTACAGGACCATTGCAGATTACTGCATAAGAGATGTTGTAACCGAAGCAGAGCTTTTTAAAAAATGGAATGAGCTTTTAAATTTTAACCAGCTGTACTAAAACAAATAAGAATTTTAAAATAAAATTATAAAAATAAATTAAAAATTAATTAAGGAGAAATAAAAATGAACTTAGGTCAAATGCAGGGAATGATGAAACAAGTGAAAAAGATGCAGGAAAAAATGGACAATGTTAATCAGGAGCTTGAAGGTAAATTTGTTACTGAAGAATCAGGCGGCGGAATGGTGAAAGTTACAATGAACGGAAAAAATGTCATCACAAAAATTGAAATTGAAAAAGAAATCATCAAAGCAGAAGAATCTGAAGTGCTTGAAGATCTTTTAATTGCTGCTGTGAACAAAGCAATAGAAAGCTCAAAGAAAATGGCTGATGACGAAATGTCAAAGGCAACTGCAGGTATGATTCCAAATATTCCGGGATTAAATCTTCCGAAATTTTAATTAACGATTTTTTATATCCGATACAACAATGAACGGCACATCAGATATACTTGATATATTAATTGACGAGTTTGCAAAGCTACCTTCCATCGGCAGAAAAACTGCGCAGCGCCTTGCTATGCATGTTACAAAGCAGCCGCTGGAAGATATAGAACAATTTTCTAAAGCTCTTATAGAGACAAAGAAAAAAATAAAGTTCTGCAAAACCTGTATGAATATTACTGAGAACGAAGAATGTAAGATATGCTCTTCCGACAGAAGAAACAAAAATGTTATCTGCGTTGTGGAAGAGCCGCAGGATGTTTTTGCAATTGAAAAAACGAATGAGTTCAAAGGAGTTTATCACGTTCTTCATGGGAGAATTTCTCCGTTGGACGGAATTGGTCCAAACGATATCAAACTCCGTGAACTGATAATGAGACTTGATGAAAGCTCGGGTAATACAATCACTGAGTTAATCTTAGCATTAAATCCCACTGTTGAAGGTGAAACAACAATATTATACATTTCAAAATTAGTTAAACCACTGGGAATAAAAATTTCACGCATTGCGCGCGGAATACCTATCGGAGCAGATATCGAGCTCACCGATGAAGTCACACTTGCAAAAGCAATGGAAGGAAGAGTTGATGTCTAAGCAAACACCATGGTACGTTAACTGGTTCTCAAGCAAGCTTTATCTCGAACTATATAAACACCGCAACGAAGACGATGCTCGTAATTTAATTAACCTTGTGCAACGGGTTCTTCCGTTAAAAAAATGTGATAAAGTGCTTGATGTCTGCTGCGGCGCAGGAAGATATTCAATTGAATTAGCGCGTAGAGGATTTGAGGTTACGGGATTTGACCTATCTAAATTTTTAATTTCCGAAGCAAAGAAAAATTTCAAAGCTCTGCCGGAGAAATACATTAAAGCAAAGTTTCTCAATAAGGATATGAGAAAGTTTGACTTCAATCACTCCTTTGATTTAGCTGCAAACTTATTTACCAGCTTTGGATATTTTTCTGAAGATGAAGAAAATTTTCTTGTTATAAAGAACGTTTCCGCCTCCCTTAAGAAAAACGGATACTTTGTTTTTGATTTCCTCAACGGTAATTATTTAAGAAAGAACATTGTTCCCTATGATAAGAAGATTTTTTTAGGAAAAGAGTTTACTTCGAAGAGAACAATCACAGGTGATTTTGTAAGAAAAGAGATCACAGTAAAATCAGGTACAAAAAAAATCAATTATGAAGAAGTACTGAAGTTATATAAAATTGAAACACTGAAGAAAGTTTTTAACGATAATAGATTAAAAGTTATATATTCTTTCGGTGATTATTACGGTAATAAATATAACAAAGATAAATCTCAGAGACTGATATTAATTGCGCAAAAATTTTAAAATATTTTTTTTTCTTCTTTTATATGTAAGCGGATGCGGCTTGTTCGAAACAAGAGATGTTGAAATTCCGAACACTCCGCGCTCTAACTTCATTCCCCCGACTACTCCCGATATTGTTATAACAAATTTTACCTCAGCAATTTTTCAGCGGGATATAAACAATTATACAAATTGTATTTCTGATTCCAATTTCAGCGGAGCGCGTTTTTCATATTTCCCGGATGTTATTTCTCAGGGGACTTATCCTATATTTGCTTCATGGGATAAAAACAAAGAAAACTCTTACTTCACTAATTTAGTTACTCAGACTTCTGAGGCTTCCACTTCAAATTTATTTTTATCGAATGTTTCTTCCAACATAACCAGTGACTCTGCTGTTTATGACTCAGACTATCTGTTAATATTTAATCATAACCGCGCCAATGTCGCAAGGCAGGCAAAAGGAAAACTGCGGTTTGTAATAACACATGATTCAAGAAATCTGTGGTCGATAAAAAGCTGGACGGATTTTCGTGTGAATGATTCAGATACAACATGGAGTGTTATAAAAGCTAATTTCAGCAATTAAGAAGACGGGCATGGGCTTATGGAAGTTTCCGAAAGAAAATTTATTCACATTGTAAACTATTTAGTCTTCGGGAATATTTTCATTGCAATCTGCGCAGTGCTGATGTCTTACTACACATTCGTTGTTTTTAGCTCGCCCTTGAATTTTACTTTACTAGGATTTATTTTCTTCGCTTCAATAAGCAGTTATTCATTCCATTCATACCTGCCTACAACTGAGAAAGAATATTCAGAAAAAGTTACGTGGGGTTTGCAGCACAGAAAATATTTTTTAACGCTGCTTATTGTAGGAGCAATCGGCTCAACAGTGTTTCTATATTTCTTCAATCAGGATTTGAAGTTAATTCTGACTTTAATTGTATTTACCGTTTTATATTCTTCACCTAAAATAAAATTTGAAAAATTCAGTTTTTTTAAAAGATTCGGAACTGCAAAAACACTTTATCTTGCTTTAATCTGGACGCTGGTAACAGTATCGCTCCCTCTTAGTATGATTACTTCCTACGATGGAAACGCCGGAGTTTTATTTTTTCTGAACAGATTTTTTCTAATATATGCAATCTGTGTTCTGTTTGATTTGAAGGACAAAGAATATGATATTCAGCGGGGTATACGAAGCATAATCACCATTCTGGACGAGAAGAAAATCCAAATGCTTTTTATAATTACGTTAATTTTATTCTTTATATCATCCTTTGCATTTTTTATTTTCAGAAACAGCGGATTGATTATTACAACGTTAATTATACCCGGAATATTGTTATTATTTTTACTTAAGAAAAGCAAAGAGACGAAATCGGATTACTGGTTTTCATTTTTATTAGATGGAGTAATGATGCTTTCTTCCATACTATATTTAATTGCAACAGGAATTAAAAAACTTTACTGATTGAAGTTTAATTATAAAAATATTGTATTCGGAATTTTTCTTCTAACGATAGGAATTGCTTTATCCTCCTGCGAAAACATCTTTGCACCCAAAATTGACACAACCAGTACTACAAATATAATCACTGACCAGAAAACCATCGAAGGGCTGTATCAGAATTTCCGCTACGCATATACTTTCAAAGATACAACGGTTTACAGCGGACTTTTAACGGATGATTTCGTTTTCACTTACAGAGATTACAATTTAGGTTACGATGTTTCATGGGATAAATATACTGAGATGCGGACTACTAGCGGATTGTTTCAGAACACTCAGAAACTGGAAATTATCTGGAACAACATTGTCTATCAGGACGGAGATTCCTTAAATACTAATGTAAGGCGGAGTTTAAATTTAACGATTACCTTCAACCCGAACAACGTTGAACGGTTGAACGGGTTTGCAGATATGAACTTGGTGCGCGAGACTTCCGATTCAAAATGGAAGATTAAAAAATGGCGCGATGAAAGTTTTTAAACTTTTATTGATTTGTTAAGAACTGACTTTTTAAATCTTCAAAATAATATCTCTCATAAGGCTTACCGTTTTTCATCAGGTATTCAATAATTTCATCAAGTTTTTCTTTGGGAATATTCCATCCGTACTCACGGTTATACTCATTCAGTATATTTTCTTTTGTAGTGAAAGTCATTAAAGACGGGTCATTCCAATTATCTCTTGATAAATCTTTCCCCTGATAGTTATAAATATCTTTGAAAAATGAGATATAATGTCCGTAGTCGTCCTGACTTAATTCATATGTTTTATAAATTATTCTTACAGGGAATTTATCAATCTCGTCAAAATCATACGTCATTGATTTTTTACTTTTCACCCAGCTTGTAAGGTCTTTCGATTTCACAACTCTTTTAAGAATGAACTCTTTCATCTTCTTAATATTGTCGTTGTCGTTTCTTACGCATCCGTGCGATTCGTATCTCAATGTTTTTTTCAAAACACCGGGTTTATTTGTTCCGTGGAAATATCTGAGTGAACGCTCATCATAATGAACTACAAAAAGTCCAAGCGGATTTCCGGGTCCCGGAGGTGTTGCTTCAACATCTTTCTTGGCAGGATCAGGATCTTTCCATGAAGGCCAGTTCCTTATTCTGAATGCTTTGTAGTTTCCTGTATAAGTTTTATCAGTTACTCTGCCGACAACATTAGGCCAGGTATCGATGTAGATTGTATCCTGTGCATATAGCTGATAGATGTGTGATTCAAACTGCGGAATGTTCAGCTCCCATAAAATTTTAGCAGTATCAGCTAAAAAACTTTTGGGGATCTGATATGTAACTTTGTAGAGAACGTCAGTTTTTGTGCTGTCGTTTATCTGTTCAACTTTCTGAGTTGCAGTTATATCGCCAATCCATTTATCGCTGAGTATAGCAAACCTGTCAAGAAGAAAATCCTGTAACGCTGCATCAGCATCAGATAAACTTCCTGCTTCAATAGTATATGGAACAGTCGCTAACTTTTTATTATTTACCTGGGAGAATGCGCCGCTGTATGCAAATAGCAGGGCAAGAACTAAAAATAAATTATATCGGGGTTTCAAAAAAATTATTTTAATTAAATTATAAAATGAGAAAGTGTTAAAGTACTAGTGTAATATTGTATTAATTACCCATTGTGTGCCAGACTGTTTTAGTTTCGGTGAATTTCTCTACATCTTTTACTGATTCATTAAGCTCATCATTATACCAGTCCCAGTCAGCAGGCAAATAATTTCCGCGCTTTACATTGTTTGCGCAGAGTTCCTGAATTTGTTTCTTGTAATCTGTTCCGTCAGCTGAGTAATCGATTGCGTTCACATCCATATGTCCTGCAAGATGTGAAACCAGTTCCTTCTTCATTCCTGTAAGAATGTTTATTGAGCCTGAAGGAAAATCACTTGTTGCAATAACTTCAGAGAAGCTCAATGCCGGCAGCGGGTATTTTTCGTTTGCAATAATGATACATGAATTTCCCGATGCAAGCACAGGAAGAATTCTTGAAATCATTGGTAAAAAGCTTAACGTATCAGGTAAAATAATTCCTACAATACCTGTTGGCTCAGGAATTGAGAAATTAAAATATCCTGCCTGAACAGGATTAACCGTTCCCGATAGCTGAACATATTTATCGCAGAGACCTGCGTAAAAAATTATTCTGTCGATTGCAACACTTACTTCATCGCAAGCCTGCTGCGGAGTGCATCCCGTTGATATTATAATTTCATCTACAAATTTTCCAACACCGCTTTCAAGCATTTCTGCCAGGCGGTAAAAAATCTGGCCTCTTTCATAGGGAGTTTTGCTGCTCCATGATGCAAATCCTGCTCTTGCTGCAACAACTGCATTGCGTACGTCTTTTCTGGATGAGCGCGAAATATTACAAAGTTTATTTTTATCTGCATCAAAAACTTCAAGGTAACGTTCTGATTCAGTGCGGGCAAATTTTCCGCCAATGAATAGCTTGTACATCTTTGGGATTGCTAATCTTGCTTCCATAAATTTACTATGTTAAACTTTTTAGTTTATTGATTTCATTATGTCTTCAAACCTTATATAGCCATGTGATTCAGTGTAAACAACTTTTCTTGTCTTTATCACTAGCACCTGAGGTGACTCATGCATTACATTGAATTGCCTCACTACAGCAGTTGATACATTTCTATATCTTATCAGGTCAAGAAAGTAAGGAGTGATTTTCATTTCGTTATCAGATTCGTTTTCACTCCATTCAGATTCAAGTATGTCCTGCACTCTGTCGCAGATGGAACATCTTCCGCTGTACTTAAAAATTAAAACCGGTTTTGTTTCGCTTTGTTCAATTAATTTTTGTATCTCTTCTTCAGTAGTTAATAGTTTCCAATTCATTAAATGTTTTTGACAATGTCCTTTATAAGTTTCCCTGCTAAAGCAGACGAAGTTAATAACGATTTTTTCCTGTCTTTAGTTCGTTCTGCGTCATTTCTGGAATCTTCCATCATTTTATCAGCGACTAAATCCCGGCTAATTAATCCTATCGCAATGTGTTTCAATCCGCAGTGAACAGCTGTAATATTTTCTGCAGCAGTTGAGTAGCCGACTACATCTCCGCCAATCTCTCTGTAAAATCTTGCTTCTGCATCGGTTTCGCTTTCAGGTCCTGTAGTACCAACATATATTGCTTCGTTAATTCTTACTTTATTATCCTGTAAAACTTTGTAAACTTTTGCATAAAGATTTTTATCGTAGGCATTGCTCATATCAGGAAATCTTACTCCTAAGTCATCATCATTTTTTCCGATTAGCGGATTATCTCCCATAAGATTTATGTGGTCATAAACTAAAGCAACTTCTCCTGTAGAAAATCTTGGATTTAAATGCCCGACTTCATCAACAGTAATTAATTTTTTAACTCCGAGATATTTTAAAACGTAAATAACGTGTCCGATATCTCTCATTTTATATCCGTCATAAAAATGGAATCTTCCTTTTACAATAATTACATTTTTTCCGTTTAGCTTTCCGAAAATAAATTTTGAGTTCTGATTGTTTCCGCCTTCGAATGTTGGAGGAATATCAGAAGTTTTTATTTTGCCAAGCTCTTTAAAATCGCTGATGTTAAAATTATCTTCTGTGTAGATAGCAGTATCTGCTGAAAAGCCCTTCGGCATTACGCTTTTTATATAATCAACTGATTGCTTTATTCTTTCTCTTTGTTCAGTCATTTGTTTTTGTGTTTTCTATAATAATTGAGAACGCATTAATAATTTAGATTAAAGTCTCTCTACTAATTTTTTTGTTAATAAAGTTAATTTAGGTTCGGCTAAGTTTGCAGCTTCAACAATTTCATGATGCGAAGCGACTTTTAATGTATCGGGAAAACCTTCATCGGTAATAATTGAAAGTCCAAGACATTCTATTCCAAGTTCTGCTGCGGCAAGAACTTCAGGAACGGTTGACATACCTACAACATCTCCGCCCATCATACGGACCATTCGATACTCTGCTACAGTTTCAAGATTTGGTCCCTGCACTACAAGGTAAACTCCTTTTTGAACATCTATACCATTCTCAAGAGCAATATTTTCTGCAAGCTTAATTAATTTTTTTGAATAAAAATTCTTTGCGCGTCCTGCGCTCTTCCCCTGAAAATTTATCAAAGGAGAAGTTCCGTGCAGATTAATATGTCCTGATATAATCATTAAGTCAGTCCTTCTGAATGTGGGATTCAATCCGCCGCACGCATTTGAAACAAGAAGTGATTTTATTCCAAGAGCATGTAATACTAAAACGGGAAACACGACATCTGCATGTGAGTACCCTTCGTAATAATGAAATCTTCCCTGCATGGCAACTATTTTTTTACCGGAGAGCTCTCCGAAAATTAATTTGCCTGAATGTGATTCAACTGTTGATACGGGAAAATTGGGAATATCAGAATATTCTATGGCGTGATTTATTTTTATTTCTTTTACAAGTCCGCCCAGACCTGTTCCGAGAATAATACCTACGTCATAATTATCGCCTGCGATTTTTTTAATGTAATCTAAAGCTTCAGTATGTCTAAAGTTCATTGCTATACGTTTCTAAAAAACAGACCTGACAGTATAACGCTATCAGGTCGATTTTAAATAGTTTAAAATTTCTTTTGTAAAATTATTTTACTTCGAAGTTCTCGTCGAATGGTCTGGAGGTCAGACCGAAATCTGTGAGATTGCCTGCTGCTGTATTGACTGTGATTTTTTCTGTCGGTGAAATTTCTATATCAGTCTTTTCTTCTGCATCTAACATCTTAGGATTTGCAAGTTCCATCTTATAAATTCTTTTATTCTTGATGTAATCTTCAAGCTCAGTAAGTTTATCCATTAAAAACATTTTTGTATCTTCAATCATCTTGTCGTTTTTTAATTTTATCTCTTCAAGCTCTGCGCGCTGAGTCATAATATCTTCATCGATATCCTGCTTTATTCTTTGCGCATTAAGTTCTGCTTCGCGGACAATGTTCTGCGCGCGTTTTTTGGAGTTTTCTAAAATCTCTTCGCCTATATCCTGCGCACGGACAATGGCTTTTTGTAAATTGACTTCATTCTCTTTGTAAACTTCTATATCAGAAGTAAGGGATTTAATTCTGTTGTTTAAAGTTGCTATTTCGAGCACAAGCTTTTCATAGTGAGAGCTCACTGTATCTAAAAAAGCTTCCACTTCATTGGGGTCGTAACCACGGAAAGATTTTTTAAAATCTTTCTTCCTTATTTCAGCAGCTTTAATGTTCATAAATTAAATTTTAAATTGTAGAATGAACTACGTAATTTCGTACTCCCTTTTACCGAAGATTGCGCTTCCGATTCTCAGAAGATTTGCGCCTTCTTCAATTGCAATTTCGTAGTCTGAAGTCATTCCCATTGATAAATATTTAAAATCGGGAAATGATGGTTTCAGTTCGTCGTAAATCTTTTTTAAATCTTTGAAATTTCCTCTGATAATATTTTTATCATAGGTAAATTTTCCTATAGTCATAAGTCCGCATAAACGGACATTTACTAAGCTTGATACAAATCTGCAAAGCTTTTCAGCTTTGTCAGGGTCGACTCCGGATTTCTGCATCTCATCGCTTGTATTCACCTGAACCAGAACATCTAACACCTTATTTCTTTTTTCTGCCTGCTTCTGAATTTCCTCGGCAAGCTTTTCACTATCTACACTGTGAATCAAATAAACGTAGTCGGCAATATATTTTACTTTATTGGTCTGCAAATGACCAATCATATGCCACCGGATATTCTTATCGTGAAGCTCATCAAACTTCTCTTTCATTTCCTGTGGCTTGTTCTCGCCGAAATCAACCTGTCCGGCATTAAAAACCGTTTGGATATCTTCAACAGGAAAAGTTTTGCTTACAGCAATAAGCTTTATCTCGTTTACATCGCGCCCTACCCTTTTACAAACCTCAAATATATCGTTTTTTAGCAGTTTTAAGTTCTCTGCCAGATAGTCTTTCACACCTAAATATAATTTTTATTCAAAGAACATTCAATAAACAAATAAAATACGGTTAATTTGCAGTTTTATTCTTGTTTTAAATTCACCGCAAAGAAGCAAAGTTGATTGCAAAGAACGCAAAGAAAAAAAATTATCCATTAATAATATTTCTTACTTAGCTTTTGCGTACTTTGCTTAAATCTTTGCATCTTAGCGGTTAAATTCAACATGATCTTTACAGTATGAATTATGAGTTCAACACTTTTTCGTAATATTTTTCATACATGGGCACAATGTTATCTTCCTGGAAATACTCTGCCCTGGCGCGGGCATTTTTTGCAAAGAGCTCATATCTTTTCGGTAATGTAAGCAGCTCAATTGCATATCTTGCCATTCTGTCCACATCTCCGATTTCAGCAATGTAACCTGTTTCGCCGTGAAGGTTTAACTCAGGCAATCCGCCGACACTGGACGAAATTACCGGTACTCCGCAGCTCATTGCTTCAAGCGCAGAAAGTCCGAAGCTCTCTGATTGTGACGGCATAATGAATATGTCAGCAATAGAAAGTAGCTCAACCAGCTCTGTCTGCTTTCCAAGGAATTTTACTTTGTCGAAGATATCAAGCTCGCGAGCAAGTCTTTCGCATTCACCTCTGTCGGGTCCGTCACCGACGAGAATTAATCTTGACGGTACTTTTTTATTAACTTCATTAAAAATCTTAACGACTTCCGGTACACGCTTTAATTGACGGAAGTTTGAAATGTGAATAAGAATCTTCTCACCTTCGGGAGCGTAATTTTTTCTGAAGCAGGTGTTCTCTTTCCCGTCTAATCTTTTATACTTCTCAACATCGATAAAGTTAGGAATGACCTCTATATCTTTTACAATTTTATAATTCGAAAGTGTCTTATCTTTTAAGTATTGCGATACTGCTGTAACTCCGTCTGACTGCTCAATACTAAATTTCATCGTAGGAAGAAAGCTAGGCTCTAATCCTGTTAAAGTAATATCGGTTCCGTGAAGCGTAGTTATAAACTTTATATTCTTAATATTTCCGTTCTGACTTTTTATAATTTCGCGGGCAAGGAATGCGCTAGTGGCGTGAGGAATAGCATAGTGCGCATGGACTAAATCAATCTCGTGAAACTTTGCGACTTCGACCATCTTGCTCGCAAGTGCAATGCTGTACAATGGAAACTCAAATAACGGATAATTATTTATTTCTACTTCGTGATAAAAAATATTTTCAACGAAGGCGCTTAGCCTCATAGGCATTGCATAAGAAATAAAATGAATTTCATGACCGCGGAGAGCGAGAGATTTGCCAAGCTCGGTAGCTACAACTCCGCTGCCGCCGTAGGTTGGATAACAGGTAATTCCTATTTTCATTTTTAGAAGAAATTTAATAAATATACTTCTATTATAAATTAAGTTAAATGTATTACGGGAATATAATATGCTATTAAACGAAGTTTTGATTTTTAACCACCCCCTACCCCCTCCTTGAAAAGGAGGGGGACTAGTTTATTCTCGTTTCGATGTTCAATGCTTTGAAAAAAAATTTACAACTGATACCGCCCCCTCAATCCCCCCTTATAAAAAGGGGGGGGAAGCAAAGAGTGGCCCCGCGTTCATATGGAAGTGGGACATCCCGAAACAAAAATAGTTACCCCCCCTGCCCCTCCTTGAAAAGGAGGGGGATTGTCCTCATATAAATTTATTTCGAATTTACAATTTGTAATTCATATAGGGGGATGTGGCGCCGCGTCCCGCTTCCAGCGGGACCTGCCGTAAGCACGAAATTGAAATTTCAATTTCGTGCTTACGGCACCCGGACTTTCAGTCCGGGCGGCGCCACAATGTTTTCCAGAGCGTTTTTGTTTCTCTATTGTTTTTAATTACGCCTTGTAATAATTTACTTGCGAATGAGATACAAACCATACATTTTTTTCATTCCCCTCTTAATTCTTTTTTCCTCGTGCAACTCAATCCAGTTCAATCAGGCCCTCCAGATAAATGAAAATGAGGATTGGCTTATGTCCGGAGGAAATCTGCAGAAGACCAATATATCCAATTCGAAAGAAAACCTTACTCCGCCATTTAATTTATTATGGGAGTACAGCCTCGAAGCAGGAATTTCCAAAAACAGCATTTCTGCAAGCGACGGAGTTGTTTTTATAAATACTCTGCACGGTGAATTACAGGCGTTAAATATTTCAAACGGTAAAAGTCTCGGCAATTACGGAGACCTTGGCAAAGCAGCGTTCTCAACTCCGCTGATATATAAAAATTATGTTATCTGTACATTCTCAGGTGATAAGGAAAGCTCACTACTTTGTTATGATTTAAAAAGAGGGAAAGAAGTCTGGAGAAAAAATTTATATAATATAGAAGCATCACCAATATTAGTAGAAGATAATATTTTAGTGAGCACAGCCGAAGGTGAAATAGTAAAATTAAATTTGAAAGACGGCAAAGAGGTTTGGAGTTTCGAAATAAAAAATTCAAAGTATGGATTTTATAATTCGCCTACTTACTATGATAATAAAGTCTATTGCGGCTCTACTGATGGTAACATTTACAGCGTAAATTTTTCTGACGGCAAAGAAATCTGGGAATATAAAACCAAAGCAAGTATATACGCTGATGTTTCAATTTATAATAACAAAATTTACTGCGGTTCTGACGATAAAAATTTATACTGTTTAGATACAGTAGGAAAATTAGTATGGTCAAAAAATTTAAACTCCAAAATAATTTCTTCGCCGGGGTTTTATAATAACAACGCAATCGTAAGTACTGTAAGCGGATATATCTACTCATTCAACGAAGATACGGGAAATGAAAACTGGAAATTTGAAACTAAGGGAGCAATACACGCATCCCCTTTAATAAAAGATAACAAAATTTTCATCGGCTCTTATGATTTTAACTTCTACTGCCTGGGAGCAGAAGACGGAGCAGAACTCTGGAGATATAAAACCGAAGGAAGAATCCGCTCTAGCGCAGTCGTCTGGAAAAATTATATACTCGTCGGCAGCGACCCGAAATATTTTTATTGCTTCAAATAATTTAATGAAAAGAAATTTTTTAATATTAATATTTTTAATTTTATCCTCATCCCTTTTCGCACAAAGTGATTCCTCTTTCTATAATCTGTCTGTAAATTCCCTTCCGGATAATTACGATGTTTACATTGATTCAACTTTGATAGGAAAAGCTCCCCTAGTTAATTATAAACTTAAACCTTCCGTTTATACTCTTAAAATTTTGAACTGGAGTTCACTAAAAGATTGGGAAACTGAAAGCAAAATTATAACACTCGAATTAAAGAGCGATACTTCATTCACAGTAACTTTTCGGAATGAATATTTTATAAATACAGTCCCTTCAAATGCATCTGTAATAAAAAATGATTCTACCTATGGCTTTACACCATTAAGACTATTTTCAAAAGAAAAATTGTCAGGTAACTTTATTTTAAGGAAAGAAGGCTACTTTGATAAGACTATAAACTTTGATAACCTGGATTTCGGAAGGAACATTGTTGAGACACTCACTCCCTCAGGCATTACAAAAAATAATGTCTGGAAAAACAAGAACACAAACTTTAATGCTAAAAGAAATTTTCCGCTGATAGGAATTTTAGGTGCAGCTATTGCAGGAACAACATTTGGGACTTTCCATTTCAAATCCGTTGCTAACGACGCATACGACAGATACTTAATTACATACAATCAGGCTGACTATGACGAATCAAAAACTAATGATACTTACTCAGTTATTTTTTTAATTGCAACTCAGATTACTCTCGGAGCATTAGTTTACTTTCTATTTGGAGATTAATCTATTATCATAGTTTTTTCACTCGGCTTACTTATCAAATTTCTCCATAGTATCGCTCCAAGTATTACACATGCTCCTGCAATTGCAAAAACTGAAGGCTTCTCTCCCACTCCGAAAAATACCCATATAGGATTGAATATCGCCTCAAGCGTTCCTATAATCATTGACTCCGTTGCGCTTACATACTTTATCCCTTCATTAAAAATCATATAACTAATACCTATCTGCACTGCACCAAGAAAAATAAGTATCACTGTCTGATTAAAATTCAAACTCAGATGCGGAAAAATTATCGGAAGACAGATTAATCCCACTAAAAAATTTCCCATTACAACATTGCTTATTGTATCCTCACTCTGGTGCTTCTGTTTTTTCCATTTAAGAAAAAGTGTGAACGCCGCAAAACACATACCAGAAAGTATTGCAAGCAGGTTGCCGTATATATTTCCAAGCTCTATTCTTCCCATGAAAAATAACGCCATACCTAAAATAACAACCAGCACAGTGATTAAATTTCTTTTATCAAATTTTGTTTTAAATATTAACGGCTCAGCTATCACTAAATATATAGGAGCGCCGAACTGCAGAAATATTGCATTGGCCGCAGTCGTCAGCTTAGTTGCGGCTACAAATAAAATTAATATGCCTGCAAATGTTATAAAGCATAGGACTGAAATTAAATCGAAAGAATATTTTACCTTCTGCCCTCTTGCTGCGCTTATCACTACAATAGTAAGTGCGGCAATCATCGAGCGGTAAAATGATATCTGAAAGGCATCAAGCTCTTTAAGCACTTTTATAAAAAGTCCGCCCGTACTCCAAAAACATGCGGCAATGGAAATAAGCACAAGTCCTTTTCTGTGAGCGGGAATTTTACCTAAGAGCTTTGATATCATTGGTGTGCTATAATACAAAAATCCCGCCTTTCAGCGGGATTAAAATTACTTCAAGTTTTATTATTTTACTTTTTTCTTTATTTCATCCAGCATTATCTTAGTCATTTTTTTCAGGTCGTATTTATGCTTCCAGCCCCAGTCCTTTGCAGCGACTTTATCATCAATGGATTTCGGCCATGAGTCTGCTATTCTTTGCCTGAAGTCAGGCTTGTATGTAATCTTAAATGTTGGAATATGTTTTTTTATCTCGGCTGCTAATTGCTTCGGATCAAAACTTATTCCGCCTAAGTTATAACTTGAGCGTACTGATAATTTCTTCGCATCAGCTTCCATTAAATCAATTGTTGCATTAATTGCATCGGGCATGAACATCATTGGCAATGCAGTATTTTCTTTTAAGAAACATTCGTACTTCCCTTTCTTTATTGCATCGTAAAAAATTTCCACTGCGTAGTCAGTTGTTCCGCCGCCCGCCTCAGTCTTATAACTTATCAAGCCGGGATATCTTATGCTTCTCACATCAATTTTATATCTGTTGAAATAATATTCCGCCCATCGTTCGCCTGCCTGTTTGCTGATGCCGTAAACTGTGTTCGGCTCCATCACTGTAAACTGCGGTGTTTTTACTTTAGGTGTAGTATTACCGAATACTGCAATTGAGCTAGGCCAGAAAACTTTTTTTATTCCGACTTCCCTCGATAAATCCAGTATGTTCAGCAAACTTTTCATATTAATATCCCATGCCTGCAGCGGAAGACGCTCTGCATTTCCCGATAGCACTGCTGCAAGTAAATATATCTGAGTAATTTTATATCTTATAACGAAGTGAATTAATCTTTTATCATCCATAACATCAAGAAGCTGAAACGGACCTCCTTCAATTATATCCTGCGGCGCCTGACGTATATCAGTTGCAAAAACATTCGATGCTCCGTAAACTTTACGGAGTGCCGTTGTGAGTTCGGAGCCAATCTGCCCTGCTGCCCCTATAACAAGAATTTTTTCCATAAGTGAATATGTTGTAAAAATTATAGATGAAATAAAATTGGAAAATTAAAAGAAAGTTTAAAGTGAGAATTGATAACATTTTTGTTACACTATAAAAAGAGAATAACCTGCTTACGTGTTGAAATCAATCCTCGTCATTTAATGAATTGATGCCTTGCTCCTTCAGACGTTCCAATGCATCTTTCATTTCTTTAAGCCGCTCTGCAGGATGCCCTTGCCAGACTGTTACTTCTCCTATAATTTTAAAAGGATAAACAGAGCGAAAAGATTTTGTGGGATTGCCCGGAAATTTTTTATCCGTTAAGTCAGGGTCGTCTTCAATTTCTCCTGTAGGCTCAACTAAATAAATTCTTTCCCTTCCCTCTCCAACAGATAGTTCAGCGCCCCAGATTGCTGCGTCCAGTGTGGCAGTGAGGAAAATATACTTTGCATTTTTTCTCTGACCAAAGTTCGACGTATAACCCGGCGCAATCAAATCACCAATTTTCAAATCGGCTTTTGTCCCGTGAAAGTAAGTTTGTATAAAAGGCGTAGCGCCTTCTCCGTTAAATTTAATTTCGTGTTTTTGTTCTTTCATTTTATAAATTCAATTAACAGTAGTTTTTAAGTATTGAAAATATATTCTAAAAATTATTGATAAATAAAATTGGAAAATTAAAAAAAAGTTTAAAGTGAGATTCTATACTTATTTCCTATAGAATTTTTTGCTTAAGAAAACATATATTTGGATTTAAAATAAATTACATTTTTACTATATATAATCTACAGCATTTCCACCCCTGTATTTGAGCTGTGAAAAATAAATCAAACTGCTTAATTCAATTGAGCTGAAAACGATTTTAAATTTTTCAAGTTATGGAAAAGATTTTAACCCTAGATCCAGAGACTGAAAAGCTCTATAAAAATCTATTCGAAAAAAATCCCTCCTGTATCTATATATATAATTGTGACACACACCGGATACTCGACGTTAATGAAGCAACAATAAATACCTACGGCTATACTAAAGATGAGTTTTTAAAAATGTCGGTGAAAGATTTATGTACACCGGAAGATTCTCAAAAATTGGAGAATGCTGTAAGGAATCTAATTGAAGATTATAAAACAGGAATCTGGAGGCATAGAAAGAAAAGCGGCGAGATAATTACAGTTGAAATAAAATCAGTGAAAATTTCTTTCAAAGGACAGGATGCTGTGATTTCAATTCCTAACGACATTACAGAAAAAGTAAAAAAGGAAGAAGAGATAAATAAACTCAATGCAAATCTTATCCTGCTCAACGAAGATTTAAGAAATAATGAGGTACGTCTCAAAGCTGCTCAAGAGGCAGGGAAAATAGGATACTGGGAATATAATTTTAAAGATGAGCTTTACTATATATCCGATGCGCTTTTTAAAATTTTCGGAATACCATATAAACCCGGACCTGTGAAAAGAGATGTGCTTACACCAAAAGTTCATCCTGATGATTTATCTATTGTGAGAGGAGCAGTTCTTCAGGCTCAATTATACAGTGAGTTTAATGATTACACGTACAGAATAATTAGTGACGATGGGAGTTATAAGTATGTTTACACTAAAGGTGAAGTAGTTAAGGATAAGAACGGACTGCCTGAGAAAATATTCGGAGTCTCTATGGATATCACCGAACGCGAAATAGACAGACAGGAACTAGTAAGACATTCTAATAATATTGATATAATACTCAGGAGCATTACGGATATTTTTTATATTGTGGACAGGAACTTTTTCATTTTATTTGCAAATGAAGCTGTTGAGAAATTAACAGGTCTTTCAAAAGAAGAACTCCAAGGAAAAAACGTATGGAAAATATTTGAAGATGTCGATCTCTCAATTCCTAAAAAATATTTTCAGATCGCACTTGAGGATAATAAAGCCACTCAGTTCGATATGGAGTACCATGGAATAATATTCCGTGTTTTCATCTATCCTTCCGAAATAGGGCTCGCAGTTTCAGGTAAAGATGTTACTGAACATGTCAGGACTCAGCAAGAACTTTCACAACAGGTAAATAATATAAATATTATTCTTGCCAGCATTACTGACCCATTCTTTATTATTGATAACAATTACAATTTTATCTTTGCGAATTCTGCTCTTGTAAAGTTAACAGGTCATGAACTGAATGAACTCATCGGCAAAAAACTCTGGCCGATTTTCATTCAGCAGAACGAAGACTTCACAAATTTGCGCAGAGGTTTGGAAAAATCCCTTAAGGAAAAAGTCACTGCAGAACTTGAATTTACCTATAGCGGCAGGACCTTCTATACTCATGTTTATCCTTCTGAAATAGGACTTGCAGTTTCATGCAGTGATATTACTACAAGGAAAAAATCAGAAGAAGAGCTTAAGCTTAGCACAAAGTTTATAAAACAAATAAGTGATACCATGCCAGGAGTGATTTTTCAAACCGAATATGATAAAGATTTTAATGCAAGATTTAATTATATAAGCCGTAAGGTGGAAGAGTTTACCGGATATACTGCTGAAGAGATACTGAATGATTACAAAAAGCATCTCAGCGCAATACACAAAGATGATTTAGAATCATTTAATATCGCCAGAAATAATATTGCAAACTTTAAAGGATTTACCGTTAAATACAGATACATTAATAGTAAAACTTCCGAGACAAAATGGGTACGTGTAACTGCAATTCCATCAAGACTTTCGAATGGAAATATTATTGCAAACGGCATTCTTCTTGATATTTCTGAAAGCGAGAATTATTATAATGAACTGGAAAAATCAAATCAGAGATACGAGTATATATCGCAAGCTACAAATGAAACAATCTGGGATATGGATGTAAAAACCAGTATTGTAACTTTAGGAGGCGCTTATAAAGAAATGTACGGAACTTCTTTTCCGAATAATCAGATTGACGGGTATGAGGCAGAAAAATTTATTCACCCCGATGATATTCAGCAAATGCTTGACCAGATGGCAGAAGTTGTTGCAAACCGGAAAAATTTTCTTGAAGAACGTTACAGGCTTTGCAGAGCAGACGGAAGCATTATTTACGTTTACGAAAGAGGTTATATTTTCTATGAAGAAGGAAGTAATATTCCTGTAAGGATTTTAGGAACCATGCAGGATGTAACCGCACTTAAACTCGCAGAAATAGAAAGAGAAAAAATTATTACTGACCTTATGAAAAGGAATAAGGCGCATGAACAGTTTAGCTATATTGTCTCCCATAATATAAGAGCTCCGCTTGCAAATATTCTTGGTTTATGTACTATGTTCAATGAAGACAGCATTGATGCAGAAACTAAACAAGAGTTAATTTCCATGATACTGACATCTTCTAACCGTCTTGATGAAGTAGTCAAGGATATGAACCAAATACTTATTATCAATAAAAACTTTGATGAGAAAAAAACAGAAGTATTTTTTGATACTATCCTTGAAGAAGTTAAAAAAATTGAAGAACACGGCATAAAAAAATCAGATATAAAAATTATGTCAGATTTTAAAAAATCATCTTCAATTTTTGCCGTTAAAAGTAGTGTTCAAAGTATCTTTCAGAATTTAATAAGCAACAGCATAAAATTTAAAAAAGTAAAAGAACCTCAGATAAAAATTACCTCAGATGCGGATAACGATTTTGTTTATCTTACCTTTGAAGATAATGGAATAGGGTTCAATTACTTGAAACACCGGGATAAAATTTTTGGACTATATAACAAATTTCATCTTGAAACCGAAGGAAAAGGCGTAGGACTTTTTATGGTAAAGAAGCAGGTTGAAAATCTTGACGGGGAAATTTCAGTTGAAAGCGAAATAAACAAAGGAACTAAATTTTTAATAAAATTGAAGAAAGAAAACGGATAGATTGCTTTTCTTTAATGAAGCTAACTATAATAAAGGTATTATCATAAGCAGTATATCTAAAAGCTAATAACGCCTAATGCTGGTAATAGGTAGGCAAAATAAATGTTATTTTTTCAGTAGGTTATTGCTAGGGCACCCGTAAAATTGATTGAAAAAACAATAAATTACTGAAAAACTTACGAGGGGGCGTAAGTTTTGGGCTATTAAAAATCAGCAATTTAAAACGTCCTTGAATTAGGACATAAAAAAAGCGGGAAAAACCCGCTTTTTTCAATATCACTTTATCCTTGTTACTTTCTACTTTATTCTAATACGGTCTGTACTTATTAAAAAAAGCCAGACGTTTTTTATGAACGTCCATATAAGAATTTGATACAGGAAGTATATGGAATCCGTCTTCCACGATGAGCTTCTCTGCCTGCGGAATATTGGTAGCAAGATATCCTGCATGGTGAAGCGTTACATCGGCATCGTGTTTGCCGTGGATTATCATCGTAGGACACTGGATTTTGCCAAGGTCGAAGTGCTCGATGTTTGAGTTCTGAATGATGTCATTTTCAAGTCCGGTCTTTCTTATGCCAATCGGACTCATGGATTTAATAAGATTGAATATGTATGCAAGCTTGTCGTTGCTGTTCATGATGTTATTTGTTATTTCATCGATGCGTTTGGAGTCATAATCGCTTTCCATTTTCACCATGGATTTTACTACTGAGTAAGATGCATACTTGGCGAACACATTGTACAGCCATATTGTAGGATCGTTAAATGTAAGCTTTGATAAAACCTTTTCACTCTTTTTACCTGAGTTGACGTAGTACTTCTGGCTTACGCATGATTCTAATACTAAAGCATAAACTCTGTCGGGATGTCTTATTGCAAACTGAAGAGCGATTGGTCCGCCGGTTGAGCTTGCTATAATACCTGTTCTTTTAACTTTGAAATGGTCAAGAAGATTGGCGAGGGCATCTGCCTGCTGTTCAAAAGTTCTGCCGACCGTTATGGGAGTTCTGAGATAACCCGGGCGTGACCATGAAAGAAAGCGATAGCCTCTGCCGATTAATCCGGGAAAATGCGCAAAGACCTGATCGTATCCGCCGGGTGAACCGTGAATACCGGTGATGACAGGACCTTCGTTTCCCTTAACGGCGTACTCGATGCTTCCTGCAGGAGTGTCTACGACTTTGCTTCCGGCAACAAGCTGTCTTTCAAGCTCTTCTTTCCAGTTAAAATACCACACGGGCAATTTTGTTTGTGTTTGAACCATATTTTGGATTTTACAAGTTTATAAAATCCCCCTTAAAATATGTACTGCTTAGAATGAAAATCAGATGTTCTCTACAATCACTTGCGGAGTAACTTCTGTCTTAGGTATTAAAGCAGGCCAGTAAGCAACAACATCTGAAGGTTTTGGTCTGCCTCCGGCAAATCCCGTAACTCCGGGAGGGCCGGTTAAAATCAATGGTGCTAATTCTTTACCAAAGCGCTCAACTGAATATTTATCAGATGAACGGACTGAAAATCTTAATACAACTTCATTGGGTTCGTCTATCTTTCTTGCGATTGGTCCGTGACATGCATTGTATCCCTGAAACTCAGCGCGGACTTCATCGAACTTAAGTCCTAAGTCATCGAGCCTTGTTCTTAAAATCTTATCGGCTGCTTCTGCTTTTTCAAGAGCATCGGGCCAGCTGTAAGTTAATGAACCTGAAGCTGAATATCCATCTGAATAAGACATGGATACTTTATAGAAAGGGGTTGCAGGTAATCCTTTAACGTTGTAAACTCTTACTTTGTTTTCGCCGACATCTTCTAAATGAATGGAAGTAAAGTCTGCGATGCAGTCAGGAGTAATGTAATCTTTCGGGTCGCCGATTTCATAACAGAGCTGTTCGCTTACTGTATCGATTGAAACAAGGCCGCCTGTATTTTCGTGCTTGGTAATAATAACTTCTCCGTTAGGATAAGCTTCTGCAATCGGGAAACCAATGCGTGCTAAATCTGGAATTGACTGCCAGTCACCGGTGAAATTACCGCCTGATGCCTGTCCGCCGCATTCGAGAATGTGGCCTGCAACTGTTCCGGCTGCCATAAGGTCGAAGTTGTTCATATCCCAGCCAAACTCATAAATCATCGGAGCAAGAGTTAAACCTGTATCGGTAACTCTGCCCGTAATAACTATATCTGCTCCCTGTTTTAAACACTCAACAACAGGAGCTGCGCCGAAATAAACATTGGCGCTTAATACTTTATCTTTAACTGTTTTTACGCTGTCACCGGATTCCATGTTCTTTAATTCAACACCTTTGCTTACTAATTCATCAATGTTATCTAATATGTTATCACCCATTACTACACCGATTTTCAAATCCTTTATGCCGAGCTTTTTAGCTACTTCAAAAATAGCATCTCTGCAAGCAGTCGGGTTTACGCCGCCGCCGTTTGTAATGACTTTGATTCCCTTTTCTTTAATAACGGGGAGCATACGCTCCATTAAAGCAGGAATATCACGTGCATATCCGAATCTCGGGTCTTTAAGTTTTTGTTTTTGGAGAATAGACATTGTAACCTCAGCGAGGTAGTCCATCATAATGTAATCAACAGGTCCGCCGGTTGCCTGATTCATAGGGGCATCGATTAAATCGCCCCAAAATCCCTGGCCTGACGCTATACGTATTTTATCTTTCATTTACTATTTAGAGTGTACAATTCGTTCGGAAAATAGAAATTTAAATCATTATTAACAATTTAATAAATAATATACACTTATTTTGCAGAAAAACGTAGTGGTGAGACTATCTATTGAAATTTAATGGTAACATTCTTGGGTTCGGTAAAGAAACGAAGTGCTTCCAGTCCGCCTTCACGGCCGACTCCGGAGTTTTTAACGCCGCCGAATGGAGTACGAAGGTCACGCTGCATCCAGCAGTTAACCCATACAATACCTGATTTGAGTTTTTGTGAGATTCTTTGAGCGCGGGAGAGATTTTCAGTCCAGATAACTGAAGCAAGTCCGTACTGAGTTGAGTTTGCCATCATAAGAACTTCTTCCTCAGATTCAAACGGCATTATTGTAACTACGGGACCGAAGATTTCTTCCTGATTTGTTCTGCATCCGTAAGAAAGGTTTTCAATGATAGTAGGATGTATAAACCATCCGTCTTTACATCTTTTATTTGAAGAAGTGAAATCACCTGCATGATTTCCGCCGCATAAAATATTACCGCCCTCTTCTTTTGCTAAATCTATGTAGGATAGGATTTTTCTGTAATGCATTTCAGATACGATAGCTCCCTGCTGAGTTTTTTCATCATTAGGGTCTCCGAGTCTTAATGCTTTAGTTCTTTCAACAAAGTCTTTTTTAAACTTATTATATATGCTCTTATGAATAAAAATTCTTGACCCGCATAAACAAATTTCGCCTTGATTTGAGAATGAAGAGCGAAGAGTTGTATCGAGCATTTTGTTGTAATCACAGTCATCGAAAATAATGACAGGATTTTTACCTCCGAGTTCAAGAGATAATTTCTTAAACATGGGTGCAGCAACTCGCGCTATATCTGCTCCCGTTGATGTTCCTCCTGTGAAAGTTATTGCTTTAATTCCGGGATGATGTGTGATTGCAGCACCGACTTTTCCGCCCAGACCGTGAACGATGTTTAAAACTCCTTCAGGCATTCCTGCTTTAATGCAGATTTGCGAAAGAAGATATGCAGTGTACGGAGTTACTTCAGACGGCTTTGCAATAACGCAATTTCCGGCGGCTAAAGCGGGAGCGATTTTCCATGTGAATAAATATAAAGGAAGATTCCATGGAGAGATTGCGCCGATAACTCCGATTGGCTGACGTAAAGTATAATTTAAAGTATTGTTATCTGTTAAATGTGATTCGCTTGCAAAATGAAGTATTGCGGTTGCGAAGAACTTAAAGTTCTTTACTGCTCTGGGAATATCAACTTCTCTTGCAAGAGAAACAGGTTTGCCGTTATCTTTGCTTTCAGCGGCAGCAAACTTATCCAGGTTAGCTAAAATTAATTGCGAGACCTTTAATAAAATTTTCGAACGCTCTTCATTAGTCATTGAAGACCATTTTTCAAAAGCGTTTTCAGCAGCTTCATATGCAAGGTCAACATCATGTTCGTCGGAATCGGGAATTAACGAATACACTTTTCCTGTTGCCGGCTCAAAATTATTGAGATATTTTTTTGATACAGGCAGAACAAGTTTTCCGTTAATATAATTTTTAAGTTTCTCCATTAAATGCTTTAGTAAAAATTAATCAACTGTTTCAATCTACTGTTTCTAACACTGTTCTGAATGCATGAAATTTTCCGGCATATCTTTCGATAGTTTCTTTCTGAAGCTTATCGGAAAATTCTCGCTGGTATTTTTCAAGGTCATCCAAAGAATTTAAGGAATACTGGATTGCATATGTAACTCCGACTTCAGGAGAAGGTGTTACTAATTTAAAAATTCGGTGCTCGACAAAAAGTCCTGTGGCTAAAACATCAGGAATGTGAGTAGTTTTCATCCACTCAAGCCATTCAAGATGAATATTTTCGTCAACGCTTAATGTTACGTTATAAATTATCATTTTAAAATTTTTATAAGTTTCCTGTTCTTCCGCCATCGACGGGAACATTGATTCCGTTAATATAAGCAGCGGCAGGTGATGCAAGGAATGCAACTGCGTTAGCAATTTCTTCCGGCTTGGCAAATCGATGCAAAGGTATTTCAGATTTCATTTCTTCTTCGATTTCTTCAATCGGTTTGCCTGATGCTTTAGATTTGTTGTCGATGATTGTTTCGAGTCTTCCTGTTAACGTTGCTCCAGGAAGAACATTATTAACTGTAATTCCGAATTTGCCTAATTCGTTCGCAAGAGTTTTTGACCAGTTAGCAACTGCACCGCGGATTGTATTCGATACTCCGAGATTAGCCAATGGAATTTTAACAGAAGTTGAAATTATATTAATAATTCTTCCATAGCCCTCACTTTTCATTCCTTCAACTAATGCCTGAACGAGGATGTGGTTGCAGATAAGATGATTTGAGAATGCGGAAAGAAATTCACTTGAATCGGCCTTAATAATCTTGCCGCCTTTGGGTCCGCCTGTATTATTAACAAGAATATGGAACGGAGGATTTGATTCCTGGTAATGATGCAATATAACTTTTAAGTAATCGGGAGTAGCGTAATCAGCTACTATACAATGATGTTTTTGATTTCCCATATTAGGAAGCTCTTTCACAACTGTATTTAATGACTCTTCATTTCTTGCAAGCAGAGTAACGTTTGCGCCGAGCGCTGCAAGTTCCATAGCCGAAGCTTTGCCGATTCCCTGCGTGCTTCCGCAGACAAGAGCATTTTTTCCTGTAAGATCTAAGTTCATGTTATTATCATTTACTTTTGAATTCTACTTTTGATAGTAAAATCCAAGCTCTTTCAAAATATCTTTTGGAAGTTGGGGCAGCTCGGAACGCGGAATTAAATAAGTTGAAAGGTTAAATAAATCTACAAACACTCTGTGTTTCTCTATAGTAGCCATCAGATAATGCTGGCCTGATGAACCACCTGTACCTATTTTAACTCCAATCATTCTATGCACCATAATTGCATGACGGTAACGCCAGATTGTGAAGTTTTCATCCATCTCAACAATTGCTGTAAGGAATTGGAATGGAGTAAATAAAATCGGTTCATCTCTGTATAAATTTATAAATAGCGCTGAGAGGGTTGCTTTGAACGAAAGCCTCTTCTCGCCTTTAGCAATTAAATCGTTATGATATTTTTCATCGAAGAGAGAAAGGAAACTCTCTTTAGTCTTGGCAAAATTTTCCAACTGGCTTTGCTTTTTCTCCGGAGTTAATGATTCGTTGTTAGATATAATTTTTTCTTCATGTGAAAGCATGTCATCAACAGCCTGATGGTATTTTTTCCAGAAGTCAAAGTTTTCTGTTTTAATGAATGGTATTCTCTCCAGCCATTTTTCAATTAAATCAAAAAGACTTTCTGTTACCGCTCCGATTTTTTCTTTATGCTCGGGCTTTAATGTGTTGTCAAAATCTTTGCTGTTATATTTTAATCTTTCTTCTCTTTTGAGACCTAGGTTATTCTCTATTGTACGGAACTGGAAGCTCTGAAATCCTGATGCGGGAACCAAGTAATCCCGGAAGTCAAGAAAATCCAATGGAGTCATAGTCTCAAGCACGTGCAATTGCTCAATCATGATTTTCTGAATTTCAGTAATGCGGTTTATTCTTGAAAGCGCTCTTGAAAGATTTCTTTCATCTATAAAATCGTTGCTGAATATTTTTATCACATCCTCAAGTTCGAATAAAATCTGCTTGAACCAGAGCTCGTAGGTCTGATGTATTATGATAAACAGCATTTCATCATGTGCGTGATCTTTGTATTCATCACTTTTCAGATTTTGCGCATCGAGTAATTTATCGAGTGAAAGATAATCGGCGTAATAAACCGGCGGATATAAGTCTTTTTTCATAAGGATAAAAATAGAAATTAAAACTTATAATTAATAGATAACAAAATTTGTATAGGCAGGTTGGAAGAGTGAGTGTTTCTTGGGGCGCCGCGTCCCGCTGGAAGCGGGACACGGACGCAACAGCGGAATTGAAGGATTCAATTCCGCTGTTGCGCCGTCTGTTCCTGCGGAACAGGCGGCGCCCCGTTTTCGAAAATTATTTTTTCTTTTTTACCTTATTGTAATGCTCTATTACTTTAGAATAATCAAACTTTGCAGCTTTTATCATGTGTTTGTCAAAGACACTTAAAGGAAAATCTTCAAGTGATTTGAAATTAACACATCCCTTCTGAAATTTTGCTTTTTTAAGTTTGGATTTCAAATCTGCATAAAGCTCCGGATTCGCGTAAATTGCCATTGAATGAAACGTGTAGCCTGACTTTGTTTTTGCGACACCATATTTGAAAACACCAAGCTGATTAAAAACGAATCCTTTTGTTCCCATAATTTTTCCCTCACCCATTTTTACATTCTTATCATTTTTGGAAATTATTTTCCCAAGCTTTTCTAAAACATCTACATCGGATGTTGATGGGGTCTGTGTAGATTCTTTTTTTCCTTTCTGCATTTTTTTCTTTTTAGCTGAAACTTTTGCTTTGGGATTATATTCCAGGCAAAGGTCAATCCAGTATTTTAGTTCGGAATCTTTATCAAGATTTTTTAAATCTACAAACACAAAACCAACCATTGGCTTGCCTGTAAAATCCATCGGCTGCGCACCCTTTTTCTTTAACGCTGCTTCATAATTATCAGGACCAATACGAGCCATCAGTCTTTCTTTTTCAACTCCCATACACATTTTATCATTAACTATAAAGCATAATCCACCCATCATTTTTTTCCCAATAAACTTTACTTTTTTTGCCTTTAGAATTTTTTCAATTCTCTCTGCAAGGTTTTCATTGTAAGCCATATTTTATTCTATTTTTGTAGAGGTTACTTCTACCATTTTGTTTTCAGAGCCGTCAGGTTTTATAAAAATTATATTCATCTTTCTTTCATTTAAATCTGATAAATCGAATACGAATTTAAAATCCATTTTCATTTTCATAGCCGGGTCTTCTTCAGTTCCTTTCAGTGTCATAATTTTTGTAGAGGCGTCATAATCTCCCTCTGCAGAAATAGAATATGTTCCCATTCCGTCAATAGAAAATAGTGTATACTTATTTTTTCTTTTGTCGTAACCTAAAATCATCAATACTTCCGTATCCATTCCCATTATTTTTCCTACGCTTTTAACCTGTATAAACCTTCCTCCTATTATTGATTCTGTTATACCTGAGCCTTCACCATCCATTGATTGGCCCGGAGCAAAATAGAACTTTATTTTTTGTTTAAATTTTCCTGCCATATCCGTAAGAAGTTTATGCTCGGGACCCGGTGCTGCCATCTTCATTGCCTCTTCCATATTCATTTCCTGGGCTGAAAGAGATATTGCAAATAATAATATAATAAGTGTTAGAATTTTTTTTATTTTCATATTAAGCATTTTGAGTTTTAGCAGGTTTTCTTTTAAGAATAAAAGATGAAATTAGTGAAATTACTATTCCGATTAAAAAGACGGTTGCAAACATTATAAATGCGTTAAATGGAATATTTGTAAATAGTTCTCTGTTTGCTTCCAATTCGGCAAGATGAGCATCAATAACTTCTTTTGATTGACCGCTTTGCAGATATGAACGTTTGCAAAAATCCATCATTTCATTTGCAAAATTTGGATATATGAATTTGTAGAGAATAATTGTAAAAAGTCCAAATATAAAAGAGGCTATAAAGGAAATAAACAGTCCTGTAAGAAATGCTTTCCCAAATGTAATTGAACCTCCCAGCTCAGTATCGCGGTAAGAACGGATTCCGAAAAATACAAAGAGCATGGATAAAATCATTGTGGTGTAACCAATAATTTCACTTGTCTGAAAAAAGAATTTCTGGTTTTGAAAAAAAGCAAAAGGAATATAAAAAATGACTGCTAAAATAATACCGGCAAGCAGTCCGTACTTTAAAGAAGGTCTTCCCATATAATTTTAAATTTTTTATACAAAAATACATAGTTTCAGGCGTGAATGCATCACCCTAAAGTATGATTTTATTAAAAATCACCCTAAATAAGGACTTTTAACTGATTAAATTAAGGGATTTTGCTTTTGAAACTGCCTGAGTACGACTTTTAACTCCGAGCTTTGAGTAAATATTTCCGGTGTGGGTTTTTATGGTATTGAGTGAGACAAAGAGTTTATCAGCAATTTCCTTATTTGACAATCCGTGAGTTATATTAAGCAAAACTTCCAGTTCCCTCGTGCTTAAGTCGGTCTCGATTCCGTTATTTAATTTTATTGAATTAAGACTGTTGTTATTTGTTTCCAAAGCTGGTATAGCTTTAGATTTTTTGTTGCTGAGTTTGCTTCCGAAGTAAATCCCAAGTATTAAGAAAATGACTGCAATAATACCGGCATATGTTTCAAAACTGAATTTGTAATGAAAGAAAAATGATTCGAGGACCTTTACCAATATCAGCAAAGCTGAAAATGAAACGGCTGTAATAAGGACTTTTTTATTTGTCAGTATACTTTTTATCACAAATAAAAATATGTATTGTTGCCAAAAGTTCAAATGTAATTTTAGAACATCGTATTATCATTTGCTGATTGTTCCGGAATAACCTGTAAAACATCCCAGTGTTCGACTATTTTCCCGTTCTCATCAAATCTGAATATATCGATTCCGGCATAATCTTTATCACCCGGCCACTTTTGATAACAATGAAGTACAACATAATTATCTTCGGCAACTGCACGTTTAAATTCTACAGATTTCCCAGGCCATTCTTTTGCCATCTTTATAAAATAATCTATAAATGCCTGCTTTCCGTCAGCAACATGCGGGTTGTGCTGAATATATTCATCACCTGCATATTTTTCTATTGCCTCAGCCGGTTTGCATTTATTAAACATCAGATCATAAAACTCCATTGCATTTTTTTTATTTAGTTCTAAGTTTGCCATAATAAATTTTATTTAATTAGGAGCATCTTCTTAGTCTCCTGAAAATTTTCCGTTATTATTTTATAATAATAAATTCCTGACGTTTTGTTTGTACCATTGAATTCCACTTCATAGCTACCCTCTCTCAAATTTTCATTTACAAGGTTTTCAACTTCCCTTCCCATCACATCGTAAATCTTTATTGAAACAAATTCACTCTTTGGGATTTCAAATTTTATCTTTGTTACAGGATTAAAAGGATTCGGGTAATTCTGATATAAATTATATGAATGAGCAGTTTCATTTGTATTCAAAATTCCGATAGACTCGCAGGGATTTTGTATATTCAAAACAGACTTAACAAGCGAACCTACATAACCCATTCCATAATTGACGAAAACCTGATAGTTTCCTGTTTGAGTAACCTGAATTCGCCTTGTAGTGTCTCCGGTACTCCATTTATAAGATTGGTATGAAGCAGGTGCCTCAAAGTAGTAATTTCCGTTTTCTGTATAGCATGAGATTTCCGGTCTGACCAGATTTGCAGGAAGTGTCTGATAATTAAAGAAACGATATGAATAAGCCGTATCGGGAAAAGTTATTTCAAATATTTTACTTCCGGCTGAATTCAATACAACAAGAGGATTTGTAGTATTTACCAATCCCCCGAATGAAATTGCTGTGCTACCATTCGAAAGTCTCTGAACATTCCCTGTAAATGAACTTGCAGTTGCAGGATTCTGACTGTAACTCCAGACTAGTGTTGCTGTTTTATTTATTTCATCTAATTGAAACTCAGTTGCTCGCGCAGGATGAGTAAAAGGTATTTCATTTCTACCATTATCAAAAATTGTAATGTGACCATTGGGAAGACGCCTTATATCATGCTGGCCTAATAATTTTAAATTATCATTGGTAAAAGTGAACTGATTTCTTATTCCGCCGAAGCGCCAGATTATATCGCCCGTAGCTCTGCTTATTTTTGTAATCTCGCTGAAATATCTTGAGGATAGTAAATAATTTCCGTCGGTATCTACATCAATTGCATTGCAATGAGTCCAGTCAACATTTTGCGGACTGCTGAGCCATGAAGAATCAACATCGTCAAATTGAAAATGGTCAAAAGCTTTCCATTGAAAAACTAAGTTTTTATTTTCATCAAGCTCTTGTATTACTCCGCCGTCAACTGAAGCAGTAGTTGAACCCGGCTGACCATTGAAATAATGATAAGCGGAAAGATCCATAACTCTGGTCTCACTTCCCAGCAATACATAATGTCCGTTAGGTAAAATAATAAATTCGTGGTTATCGGTAGAAATGCCGTTAACACAAACAACTGAATCTTTTATAACAAGATTTGAATCCAGAATATAATTTTTGCTTCTGTTACAGAATGTCAGTTTTCCGTTTGGCTGCAATTTGAAATTTGTAAAATTTCCCTGTGATGCAATTCTGTAAAAAACCATATTCCCTTTTGAGTCAAGAATATTTAATGAAGGTCTGTATTGAGTGTTGTTTTGGCTTTTCGTCGGAGTCATTAAATAATAACCTGTGCCGGTAGAATTATAAACTGAAACATTGTATGGAAAATACTGGCAAAAAGCTGATGTGCAGCAGAACAGCATTAATACTGTAAACTTCTTCATTATTATTCTAAAATTAAGAGCTATTTAGAGCTATTGACAAGCTAATTGTTTTAAGACATAAAAAATCCGCAAAAGTTTAAATCTTCTGCGGATTTCAAAATGAATGTTATCTATCTTAACTATTTTACTAAAATCATTTTCTTTGTTTCCTGATATTTTTCAGTGTATATTTTATAGTAATAAATCCCTGAAGATTTATTCATCCCGTTGAATTCCATTTCATAGCTTCCGGCTTTCAAATTCTGATTTACTAAGTTATCAACTTCTCTTCCCATGACATCATATATTTTTAGAGATACAAATCCGCTTTGAGGGATATCAAATTTTATTCTGGTGGTAGGGTTAAACGGATTCGGGAAATTCTGGAATAATTTGTAATCAGAAGGAATATAAGAACCCAAAGGATTTATACCCACTGTATTTGGAGTAAGATAAACTTTGAAAATTCTATTTGAAGCAACTGAACCAACACCGGTTACCTGACTATGAGAACTTAACATCTGAACAAAAGGGTTTGCTTCAAATGCTTCAATTCCTCCGTACAAATAACCTGCAAATGTTCTACCCGTTAATGAACGAAGCTTCACCACATCATTCGAATACCTTGGAAGCCCTGCATCATATACCATATGCTGCTCTGCCCCAAGTCTTCTGTTTGAAGGAAATCTTACTGGAAGTACAGAATCCTTACTTGTTCCATTTGAAAATTTTGTAATCGCAGTGATATCACTTATAAATGGCACACATGGAGCAGGTCCTCCGAAGTTACATGTATCAATTACAGATTTATGCAGCAAAGTATCATACCTGTACAAGCTTATTCCACCAAGGAATAAATTACTCATGTCATTTCTTACAGAATCATATAAAGGAATTACAGGACACTCATATTGACTGTATTTCTGCAGGAAAGTGTTTTCAACTGAAATTGAATTTGCTCCTATGTAAACAGGATTTACAAAAGGTACATCCTGAGTATATTGAAATACCCCTCCGTAAATTGTCATACTCTGATTACCGGATGTGCTTGTAATCTGAGGAACAACATTTAAATCTCTTCTGTGAAGATTTACTGTATCAACTATATATGATTTATTTGTAATGCTTAGTGTAACACCGTTATCTACTATATCAAATTTCTTAATTGCATTATTATACTGTTGTACAAAAAGCGGCGGACCTGATGCAGGAAAAGCATACTTGCCTGTAAATTTCTGCCCTACTGTTAAATAATAAGAAGTTCCGATTCTTCCTAATATACCACCCGTAACTGCAAATGTTGTATCTGTTAATGTTCTGATAAAAGAACTGACAGAACTGTTAGACTTAATCGCATTTATCATTCCGCTGACATTAATAGCTGTGAATTTTGGAAATGTTATAAATGAATCAAGTGAGCCTGAGCCGATGCTTGAATCTTTTCCATACCCTCCACATAAATAAAGAGTATTTCCTGTCTGATATGATTGCATATTAGTAGAGCGGAATTGCTCTGCATTTGCTACAGATAAATCCTGATAAATACTTCGTGTCCACACGCTATCGGTTACAGGATTATAAACAATGAAGTTTTTATTTGCGGAAACTGTTGGGAAGCCGCCTGCAGGCGGAAGAGGAAACGAGTGCATTCCGTCCGTCCGTCCGCCGATTAATAGCCAGTAATCATTATAATGACCAAGTACATATGACTGAATACCCGGAGCATTGGTTCTCGGAAATTCCTGGATTTCAAAAATAAACGGGACTGTGTTTTGAGAAAAAACAGATACAGAAAATACACAAAACAAAAAAACGAAGATTTTTTTCATTTAAGTTGGGTTTAAATTGAAATGAATTATAAATTATATTGTGCAGCTCCAGGAGGCTAGGGGGGTTCGTTAAAATAGTAAATCTAAAATAAAAATAAAATCTTTTATTTATTTATGATTTGATTAAACTTTATTCAAATAATGTTGTCTTAGTAGCAGGGATTACCACGCCCTTTTCCTTTCTCATTAGATTTATCGTTAAACCAATCTGTATTAAAAGAATTTTTTTTCTATTTAATACCTGTTTTGCGAACTGTATATTTTTTAATATTGTTATAAATCGAAAATCTTTAGTTTGAATAAATACATTAAATTCGCAATTATTATATTAGTTATAGGTGCAGCTCTGTACTTTATAATACCAAAACTTTCCTCGAAAGAAAAACCTCAAACCCAAAACCAATCTCAAGGCGATGGCACAACCTCTGCTGATGGTTATGTAATAAAATCCACTGATTTAGATAATGAAATTCAGGCAGTCGGTACTATTCGCGCAAATGAAGAAGTAGAAATTCGAAGCGAAGTTTCCCGAAAGATTACCGGAATTTATTTTAAAGAAGGTTCAAAGGTTGGAAGAGGTAAAACTTTGTTTAAACTTGACGATGCCGATTTAATAGCAAGTATGAATAAACTCAAGTTAGATGAACAGCTTGCTGTATTAAATGAAAAGAGAAATAAAGAACTTCTTGATAAGGGACTCTTATCACAATCAGATTATGATATACAAATAAATAATCTGGCAAAGATAAGGGCTGATATGGAATCAATCCAAATTCAGATTGATAAAACAAATATTCGCGCTCCTTTCAGCGGGTTTGTAGGCTTAAGAAATGTAAGTGTTGGCAGCTATGCAACTCCAACGAATGTATTAACTACAATGCAGGATTTAAGCAAACTTAAGATAGATTTTTCTATACCGGAAAAATATATCAACTTTTTTAAAATTGGGCAGAAAATATTTTTTAAAGTTGCCGGAATCGATGAAGAATACGAAGGAGAAGTATATGCATTCGAACCTAAAGTGGAAAATGGTACAAAAACTTTAATACTGAGAGCTATTAGTAACAGATCTAACTCTAAGCTTTTACCCGGAAGTTTTACAAATGTACGTTTAATAATGAAGCAGATAAGCGACGCTATGCTTGTACCAACTCAGGCCGTGATTCCAAACCTTAAAGGACAAAGTGTTTATATTGCTGATAACGGAAAAGTGAAGGAAGTAAGTGTAGAATTAGGAAACAGGTTAGAAGACATGGTTCAGATTATTGGAGACATTAAACAGGGTGATACATTAATTACTACAAATATTTTACGTCTGAAACCTAATTCAAAAGTCAAAATCGTTAAAGTTAGTAATTAAAATTAATCATAAAGTTTGAGCTTATCAGATACATCCATAAAGAGACCCGTATTTGCAATGGTAATGAGTATTATTCTCATTATTATGGGTTTTGTTGGATTCAGATTTTTGCAAATAAGAGAATATCCTAGCATTGACCCTCCAATTGTAACGGTAACTACAAATTATCCGGGAGCAAATTCAGATGTTATCGAAACACAAATCACCGAACCCCTTGAAGAGGGAGTAAATGGTATTGAAGGAATAAGAACACTAACTTCTACTTCCCGTGAAGGAGTCAGCTCTATTACAGTAGAATTTAATCTAGATAGAGATTTAGAATCTGCAGCAAATGATGTAAGAGACAGAGTAAGCCGCTCATTGAAAAATCTCCCGAATGATGTTGACCCTCCCATAGTTGAAAAAGCCGATGCAGATGCAACTCCAATTATCTTTTTAACAGTTTATAGCGATACAAGAAATATATTAGAAGTCAGCAAGTTTGCTTCCGATGTAATTGGTGAAAGAATGCAAACTATTAATGGTGTAGGTTCAGTGCGGATTTTTGGCGAAAAAAAATTAGCCATAAGATTGCGCCTTGACCCAAGCAAGATGGCTGCATATAAAGTTACACCTCTGGATATTCAAAGTGTATTAAATAAGCAAAATGTTGATTTACCTTCAGGTAAAATAGAAGGGTGGTCTACAGAACTGACCATAAGAACATTTGGCAGACTAAATAGCATTGATGAGTTTAATAATCTAACGATTAAAGAAGACAATGGAAGAGTAGTAAAATTAAGTGATATTGGATTTGCAGAATACGGCGCGGAAAACGAACGTTCTGCTCTTAAACGTAATGGCAGACCCGGAGTTGGTGTAGCAGTTCTTCCTCAGGCAGGTGCAAATGTCATTGAAATCTCAGATGAATTTCATAAAAGACTGGAAAAATTAAAAACAGAAGTTCCTGAAGATATAAAGTTAGATTTGGGATTCGACTTCTCAACTTTTGTCAGGAAGACTTTAAGTGAAGTAGAGGAAACAATTTTTATTGCATTCGGACTTGTTGTATTCATCATATTTCTTTTCTTAAGAGACTGGCGCTCGACCTTAATTCCCGTTATTGCAATTCCTATTTCTATTATTGCTACATTCTTTGTCATGTATCTTCTGAATTTCTCCATTAACGTGCTTTCATTAGTAGGAATAATTTTGGCTATTGGTTTAGTATGCGATGATGCCATAGTAGTACTGGAAAATATTTATACAAAAATTGAAGACGGAATGTCGCCTAAACAGGCAGCATTTAAAGGTGCAAGGGAAATCTACTTTGCCGTTATTTCTACTACTATTACTCTTGCTGCGGTATTTTTTCCTATCCTATTTATCCAAGGTCAGGTTGGAAGATTATTCAGAGAGTTTGGTGTTGTGATTGCAGTCTCTGTTTTAATTTCGGCTTTTGTTGCCTTAAGTTTAAGCCCTATGCTTAGCGCGTTTATTCTCAAAAGGCATGATGCTCACAACAAGTTTTATAATATGACTGAGCCGTTTTTTGTATGGCTTACTAAAACTTACAATAACTCTCTTGAAAAATTTATGAGAGTAAGATGGGTGAGCTTCATATTAGTTGTTGCAGCTTTTGCAATAATATTTTTTATCGGCAGTCAGTTGAAATCTGAGTTAGCTCCCTTGGAAGACCGTTCTAATATAAGAATTTCCGCTACAGCACCTGAAGGGGCGTCGTATGAATTTACGGAACGTTATCTTGATGAAATGACAAAATATGTAATGGATTCTATTCCGGAAGTATCATCTCCTTTAACTTTAGTTGCAATTGGCGGAGGAAGCAGCGCTACAAACACCGGTGGATTAAGTTTGTATTTGAAAGACCCAGATGAAAGAGAAAGATCACAGAAAGAAATCTTTGCCCAGCTTTCTAAAGCTCTTAATAGTTTTTATGGTGTACGTGGGTTTCCTACTCAGCCGCCTACAATCGGAGCAAGGTTTGGCGGGCAGCCTATTCAATTCGTAATTATGTCAAATAATTTTGATAGTCTTGCAAATATTCTTCCTAAATTTTTGGATGAAGCTAAGAAAAATCCTATTTTACAGTTTGTTGATGCTAACTTAAAAGTAAATAAGCCGGAACTTGCTATAACAATTGATAGAGGAAAGGCTGATGCACTTGGTGTTACTATTCAGGATGTTGCGCAGGTTTTGCAGACTGCTCTGGCAGGAGTAAGGTACGGATATTTTATTCAGGGTGAAAAACAATATCAGATAATCGGGCAGCTCGAAAGAGAATACAGAGATAAACCGGGTGATTTAGATAATATATATGTAAAAAATAAACGTGGTGAATTGATTCAATTAAGCAGTCTTGTCTCATTAAAAGAAGAGGCAACTGCACCTTCGAGATTCAGATTCAACAGATTTTCAGCTGCGACAATTTCTGCAGCACCGGTACCTCCGAACACATTAGGTGACGGATTAAAAGCGATGGAAGATGTTGCTAAAAAAGTTTTAAATGAAAATTATACAACGGCACTTGCAGGTGAGTCACGTGATTTTGCGGAAAGCTCCTCGAGTCTTTTGTTCACTTTCGTTTTTGCAATTGTAATTATCTTTCTTGTTCTCGCTGCGCAATTTGAAAGTTTTATTGACCCGTTCATTATTTTGCTTACGGTTCCGTTAGCAATTACAGGGGCTATACTCAGCCTTTGGATTACCGGTCAAACTATAAATATTTTCAGTCAGATTGGTATTATTATGCTTGTTGGTCTTGTTACAAAAAATGCTATACTTATAGTTGAGTTTGCTAATCAACGCAAACAGGAAGGGCTAACAAAACTTGAAGCTGTTATAGAAGCTGCAGAAGCACGTTTCAGACCGATTATCATGACGACACTTGCAACAACTTTGGGAATTTTACCAATTGCTCTTGGTTTTGGTGCCGGAAGCAGAATATCACTTGGTATTGCTGTTGTAGGCGGACTTTTATTTTCTACCTTCTTAACATTATTTATTGTCCCTGCTATTTATTCTTATATTGCCAAGGCAAAAGCAAATGTAATTGAAGATGAAGAACCTGAACCGGAGAAGTCGCAAATAACTGATAAATCACAGGACGAAATTTACGCCCCCTCGTAAGTTTTGAACTAAATTAATATTTTTTCACTATATTAATTGAAGGGTTTGGAAATTAAACTTTGAAATAACAAATATTTATCAGTTTTATCCCTATTACTGCCAGTGCGTTAATTTCACTTACGGATTTCACTTACAAAGGCTACTTCAATTAAACTTTTAAACGTTCTGTTACCATACTGAAATTCATTTTTTAATAAATCCAATCTGAACTTTATTCCTCACTTCACTATAACCATTCTTTTCGTTTGAATAAATCCGTTTGTTTTCATTCTGTAAAAAAATACTCCGCTGCCAAAGCGGCTTGCATCAAATGTAACCATATAACTTCCAGCCGACTTAAACTCACTTACAAGATTTTCAATTTCTTTACCAAGTATATCATAAACCTTTAAGTCCACAAAATCTCCTTTCGGAATATCGAACTGAATATTTGTTACAGGATTAAAAGGATTTGGAAAATTCTGATGAAGCTGATAATCGCTTACTACTGAATTACCTACCTGAGTAATTGCCGAGACAAAAATTCCCCCTCCGTTTGTGGTTTTCAAATTAACTCCGAAATCCCCTACTATTATTCCTGTGCTTGCATTAAAAAATTTTATATCTTCTATTCTTGCCTGAGTAGGAATTGAACCCGTTCCCCAATGACTTCCTCCGTCAGTTGTTTTATATGTTACACCTGTACCTGCTGCATAGCCGGTCTGCTCATTAATAAAATCCATTGATGAAATGAAAGTACCTTGTGGAATGCCAGTAATATATAATTGATACCAATTCGCTCCCCCGTTTGTAGTGGTCGAAATCCCATACCCGCATATATATCCCTTAGTATCGTTCACCATTTTAATTTTATATAGAGTATTACCCAAAGAATTCGGAGTAGAATAAACAGGTATCCAGCTTGCTCCGGAATTAGTAGTTCTGTAAACTTTATTTACAAATGACTGATTTACTCTTCCGCAAAGCATACCTGTATTTTCATTGATGAATTGAATTGAATAAATATCCAAATCATCTTGCAATGTTACCGCCTGCCAGTTTACTCCACCGTTTGTTGTACCGAAAAATTTATAGTAACCGTAAACAAATCCTGTATTAACATTTGCAAATTTCACCTTTGTACCTATATAATCATCTGAAACGTAAGCAGGTGTAAAACTTGCTCCGCCGTTTGTTGTTTTACTTACGTAAACATGCCATGCACTATTGCCAGAAACAAATCCCGTATTTACATCTAAAAAATCTACCCCTGAAACACCTTCTAAACCTGTTTCATATTCTGTCCAGGTTTCTCCGCCGTTTGTAGTCTCTTTTATTTTATTGTTCCGTCCCGCAATATACCCGGTATTATTATTTACAAAATCGATTACCTTGAGCACATCACTTGCTGAGCCGTTACCATTAGGTTCAGTTATCTGCGCCCAGTTATCCCCGGAATTTTGTGTTATGCTTATTCTGTTGTTTTTATCAAGAACATATCCCTTCTGAATTGATTCAAAATACAAATCAATCGGTTCCAAATAGGGCTGCGTTTTTATTATCCATGTAGCGCCGCCGTCAGTTGAACTTTTAAAATCGTTATAATCTGTGCCGGCAATATTATTTTCATCAAAAATAAATATGCGCCCGAACACTTCACTTGTTCCGGTAATAGTCCAGTTCAAACCCTGATTTGTAGTTTTATATAATCTGCTTCCGTTTGCGAAACCGCCATACTGAATAAATCCTGTATTTGCGTTTACAAACTTTAATATTCTAAAATTACCGGCCCAGCCGTTAAAAATCTGTGAAGTCCAGTTTAAACCGCCATTAGTAGTTTTGTAAAGAGTAGAAACACCACCTTCCATACCACCCATCGTTGTTACAAATCCGGTATTATTATCGATAAAATTTATTGATGTTAGTTCATCGGGTAGAGTCGTTAACAAATTCCATGGAGATGAACCTCCGTTAGTTGTCTTATAAATATTTTTATATGTTATAACGTATCCGATGGAGGCTGATGTAAAGGCAATGCCTCTTATTCCTGTTGATGAAGATTCGTAAATAACAGAAATGCCTGTCCAGTTCACTCCGCCGTTAGTAGTTTTCCTCATTCCGTTATACTTTGTACCAAGGTAATAAGTGTTCTCATCATATTTCTGAAAAGCCGTGATGTTATCTTCCGGTCCCGTAAGCCTGTTTATTACATTCCATGATGCTCCGGCATTGCTTGTTGAAATAACCGTTGAACATTCCCCTATTCCGAATAATTTATTATTGCCGGTGAAGATCTGATTGATTCTGTTTCCCTGCGGGTTAGGACTTTTCCAGTACCAGTCCTGCTGAGCGCTTAAGTGTAAATTAGCGGAGAGTAGAAAAAGGCATGCTAATAAAATTAATTTTCTCATAAGCTAATTTTATTGTAGGTTGACTTATGAATAAAAGTAAAAATACTGCATTAATAAATCAAGTTTTAAAATAACTGCAAATGTTGAAATCTTTTACGGATTTAAACTTTGGTTATATGAAAGCGGTATTAAAACTGTTGGAGGAGGGAAAATTTAATTTATATTTAAATTCTATTCTAATGATATACAAAAGCATAATACTCCGCGTTTAAAATATATACACCATCTGAAATTGTGTTACGGACTTTTTTAACATCCTGCTCGTCCGATATTCTTATTACCATCACGGGAAGTATATTCACAACAGAACGGACAGAACAAGTTATATTTTTTTCTTTAAAAAAATTTATTAAGTCAGAATTCATCCAGTCATTGAGATATATTTTATTAACCATGCAGTTTTTTTCAGAAAGATAATCAATAACTTTATTCATATGATTTGTGTCAGTAAATTTATTGCTATCGCAGTACACATATAAAAGATGTTTTAGTATTCCTCCTGTGGTATCTTTATCCAGTGTAGAGTTGTAGGTTTGAGCGAAGAGACAATTAGCGCAGAAAAAAATACCAATTAATAAAATAAATTTTTTCATAATATTTATTTTTAAATTCGCATAGTTAAAAAATGAAACCAATACTTGCATCTATGTTCAGCCCAAGCTGCGAGGCAGAGCTGCTGTCTCTTCTCTTTGAATAGAATACGGGACCTGCTCTTAAATGCAAAGATATTTTCTTATCCGGCTTTATCAGAAAATAACCTGCATTGGGAGAGAAAGCAAAAGAGTCTCCGTAAAAATCATTTGTCTTTTCATAAACACCGAGCATACTGAAAAACAAACCTTCATATATTTTTGTGTAGTAGTTCATACCTGCTGTAAGATAATATCTGTTAAGCCCGTCATTGAACAGGAAATTTTTACCGAAAGATGCTTCAATGCCTATATCTTCATTAAGCCTTAACCTGTATCCAAGCCTTCCTCCGTTCACTGCTCCGTAGCCCAGATAAATTTCATTCGCAGGAAAGTTTTTATTATTCAATGAAACTTTCAGTGAATCTTTCAGAATATCCTGTGAAAATAAATCCTGAGTAAGTATGAGAAATAAAAAGAGTAATGTAAGTTTAATTTTCATTTGTTCAGAATTTATAACCCAATGATAAAATTGTAAAAGGAACAACGGGAATAAAATAATAAGAGCTTTCAGAGAAGAACGGCTGAAGAAGAGTTATTCCCAATGTAACTTGCGGAGTAAGGTTAATATCTGCTTTAATTGATAGCAGCGGGTAAACTAATTTCTGTTCAGAGTATTTTAAGACCTGAACACCGCCTCCAAAGTAAACATCCACACGGTTCTGCATTATATAGGTATGATAATAGATCATAGCATTGGCAGATGATCTGTTTCTTGTGTAAAGAGTTATACTCGGTTCGATAGTCATTTTTTTGAATACATCATACATATAACCCGCATAAAAAACTCCTATACTGGATGAAGGCAGCATACCGTATCCGGCAAAAAATTTATTTTTTTTGCTGTGCGTTAAACGTTCAAAATCCTGACTGCTCAGTGAATCGGATTTTATTATGTTATTTATATTTAAAGATTTTTTTTCTTTCAGAGAATAATCAAATACCTGAGCATAAGATCTGTTACACATTACAAAACAACAAATAAAAATAAAAACTTTAAATGATATAGAAATCCGGTTAAGCAAAATCACTTTTTAAATTAATAAAAAATTAAATTTCAAATTTGTATGACAGAGTAAAATTAAAAAGCATTAATGGAGGCGCTGCAAAATCAGTTCCAAAAAAAATGGGCTGCTTGTATTCTGCCCCGAGTGAAACACCTTTATATATATTAAAGTCTAACCTTAAAAGTCCTGACGGGTAATAATGAATAGTTTTTGTAAAATTAACTGTTCCTCCGCCGCCTATAAATAAATTCACTTCCTTTGAAAATATTTTATTGGTATATAATATATATCCGCTTACTGAAGAAAATAATTTTTCTGAACCGCCGCCATTTTTAATCAATTTATAATTATCATAACCAAGCGCAAGTGATACGGTTTTTGAAGATTTTGCAAACATTTCTATACTGAACAGAAATGAGGGTTTATCATAGGAAGAAACTCCGCCGCCAACGGAAAAAATATATTCTTTCACTTCCGGTTTAGTATTATATAAATTCTGTCCGAAAGACAATCTTCCTAACATCAAAAGAATTGCAGATATAAAAATTATTTTCTTCATCAGTGAATTGTTAAAATGAATAACCAAAACCGATATCGATGTTCGGCAGCAGTGTATCATAATGAACAGTTTCTGTTGACCTCTCGTAATAATATCTTAATGCAAAACCACCTCTTGCAAAAAAATTCATACTGAATTTAGTAAGCCAGATATAACCTGCATTAAGTGAATAATAGTACTTCGGACTTCTTAGATTTGCCTTTTCACCCCTGTCACCTATTGCAAACAACGCACTTATAAAAACCGGAATTTTTTCACTGTAACGATAACTTACACCGACTCCGTATCTTTTTTCTTCATCTGACGCGCTTGTAAAATTTGCCAAATCATATCCTGCAGAAATTTCTCCGGAAAAATTTTCCGTTGCCTGAACCATAAGTCCGGCACGGACTCCGCTTGCAAACCCGATTCCTATATGAGGAAGAAAAATGGGATAAGAAGTTTTTTGTGTAGAAATAAATTTTGATACTTGCAGTGAAGGATTGAAGTTCAGAAGAGTTTGGGAATAAGAAGATGAATTCAGGAATATCGTAAAAACAGCCAGAATAAAGAGAAACGGGGATTTTTTCATCTTAAGTATTTAACTTAACATTTTTATGCATAAAATTAAAATTAGTTCCTCAAAATATAGATATTAAAACAAATTAAGATGCAAAATAAGTTAAAATCTCTTTGCCGGGTTCAGACGTATTTATTAGAGAATTATTTATTAACTATATTTGTTATAAATTGAAACCAATTCAAAAAATGAAAAACCATAATAAGTACAGAAGTGTTTTCAGTATTACTCTGATAATGCTTTTTTTTAGTTTTTACTTCACTGCCTGCTCGCAGATAAAATCAACTATGAGCGGAGGCAGCAAAGATATACCGGTTGAAAAATCAAATCTATCAAATAAGGGAGATAAAAATAAAATGTCAGGCGACACAACAAAATATAAAAAAGCAATATTCGCATCCGGATGTTTCTGGGGAACACAATACTACCTTTCAAAAGGAAAGGGAGTAATTTCAACAGAAGTGGGATTTACCGGAGGAACAAAAGACAATCCGACGTACAAAGAAGTATGCACAGGAAAAACGGGACATGCAGAGGCAACACTTGTTGTTTACGATCCCGAGCAGACGACATACGAAGAGCTTGCAAAACTATATTTTGAAACACATGACCCTACGCAGGTAAACAGACAGGGACCGGATATCGGCACACAATACAGGAGCGAAATTTTTTATTTAGATAATGAACAAAAGGAAACAGCAAACAAACTTATCGATATTTTAAAAGGCAAAGGATATGATGTTGTAACTAAAGTTACTCCTGCTTCTACATTCTGGAAAGCAGAGGAGTACCATCAGGATTATTATGAAAAGAATAACGGAAGTCCTTACTGCCATGTGTATAAAAAGAAATTTGATTAATAAATGTCATTCCCGCGAAGGCGGGAATCCAGTTTGATGAACGGAGCTTATACTCTGTTAATCTGCAATACTCCCCTGATTACGCTTCTAGTTTTCAGGGGTTTTTTATTTTGAATTTTGTAACCTTTTTTATAATATTGTATCTAACTTTTAAATAAGACTTTAATGGAAGAGCACATAGTAAAAATAAAAGTAATAGAGCACGCAACACACGATGTTCTGCGAATTGTTTTGGAAAAGCCCGAAGGATATAATTTCAATCCCGGACAGGCAACGGAAATATCTATCAATAAAAAGGGATGGGAGAAGGAGAGAAGGCCATTTACATTTACTTGTCTTCCCAGTGAAAACTATCTTGAGTTTCATACAAAAACATATCCTGAAAGAAAAAGCGTGACAAATGAACTGCTATCATTGAAGGCAGGAGACCAATTAATTTTGCACGATGTATGGGGAACAATCGGTTACAAAGGAGAAGGCGTGTTTATTGCGGGCGGTGCCGGTGTGACTCCGTTCATTGCAATATTCAGATATTTGAAATCAAAGAATGAACTCGGTAACAGTAAGCTTATTTTTTCCAATAAGAAAAGAGAAGATATAATATTGAAAAAAGAGTTTGAAAAAATACTTGGAGAGAATTTTATAAATATTTTATCTGAAGAAGATACAAATGATTATCCGCACGGTCACATAACGGAAGATTTTTTAAAACAGAATATCGGAACAGTTGACCAGAAGTTTTATGTCTGCGGTCCCCCGCCGATGATGGATGCAGTAGAAGGGTATCTGAAGAATTTAGGCATTAAGAAGGAAGATATTGTGAAGGAGGAATTTTAAATATTCTTTATATCCCTTTTTAAATTCTTCTCAATATTTCTTTTCCATCCTGCGTATTTCGTTCTTCTTACAGGCGTGCCTTCAAATAATTTATTGAATTCTTCTTCGGGAAGTTTTGATAATTCTTCCAGTGATTTATTCAGCGTTTCTTTCTTTGGAAAAAATCTTTCATCTTCTGTGAAAACATTTCTTGAGTTGTAAGGGCATACATCCTGACATGTATCGCAGCCGTAAATCCAGTTATCCAGATTTATAAACTCAGGTATCTCACCACGATTTTCAATCGTCTGATACGATATACATAAATTCGCATCGAGCTTATACTCATCATAAATCGCTCCCGTAGGACAGGCATTCACGCATAGCGTGCAGTTCTTGCACAAGTCCTCTTCAATAGGTTTATCATATTCCAGTTCGACATTAATAAGTATTTCACATAAAAAGAAAAAACTGCCGATAGCGGGATTTATAATGTTCGTGTGCTTACCCATTGCTCCGATACCACTGCGTGCTGCCCATATCTTATCCATCATGGGACCGTCATCTACATATGCGCGCGTCTTAATTTCAGGAGATAATAATTCTATTTCTGCACAAAGAGGTTTTAATTTTTTCTTTATTACCTTATGATAATCTTTCTCTCCCCAGGCATAGCGGGAAATTTTAGCTATTGATTTATCCTCTATATGCTGATATGGAGTATCGTAAATAAAGGCGAGTGATATAATTGACTTTGTTTCAGGCATTACAAGGAAGGGATTTACTCTTTTTTCAAAGGAGTTATTCAGCCAGTTCATACCGGCATTCTTCTTTTCATCCAGCCACTTCTTAAAATAGATTTCCTCCTTAACAAGAATCTCCGCTTTCGAAAATCCGCACAGGGCAAAGCAGTATTCTTTTGCTTTCTGCTTTATTAGTCCTGATATGATTGACGTATTAATCAAAAATGAAAATCGAATAATTTTCGTTTCGGTTTCTTTACGTATATATAATCGTCTTCTATTTTCAGTTCATATGTTTTCAGCTTGCATCCGATTTTTGTTGGCTGCTCACCTGTTTCAAGATGAAATTTAAATCCGTGTATGGGACATGTAACATACATTTCATCTATATAACCGTCAAACATCTGCGGCACGTGATTATGCGGGCATATATTATCAACTGCATATACCTTATCATATATTTTAAAAACAGCTATCTCATGGTCGTCATCTAACTGAAACTGCTTTCCTTTTTTATTTGAAAGCTCCGATAGCTTGAATGTTTTTACGTATTCGTCTTTCAATTTAGTATCAAGTAATAAGTATAATGTAGTAAGTAAAAAGAAAAAATTCGTGCTATTATCTGCTCACTGTGTGTATTAAACGCAAAGAACGCAGAGAATTCGCGAAGACCGCAAAGTTTTATAAACAATTAATTCATTAAAAGATTTCTTTGCCCACTCTGCGTGAGACTTTGCGGTCTATGCGCTTAAAATCAATCAACAATGATTTAAAATTGGGCATAAAAAAATCCCGTCTGAAACAATTAAAAAAATTTGCTTTATTCAAACGGGATTTGAAGGAGAGACTTGTATTATTTTATATCGAATACTCTGTCAAGACGGGCAATTTTTATTAAATCTTCCACTGCCTTGTTAACATTCATCAATACTAATTTACTTCCTTTTTCACGCTCCATTCTTTCTGCAAGAAGAAGACATGAGAGGCCTGAGCTGTCACATCTTGTTACATCGCCCAGGTCTATTATAAACTGATTATCAATTTCTTTCTGAAGAAAAATTAATTCAGCTTTTAAATCAGCAGCTATTTCGTGGCCGAGTACTTTTGATTCAAGCTTGAATATTGTTTTGTCTTTCTGTTTATCAATTTCGAATTTCATGTTGAGAGAATTTAATTTTCTTAATTATTCTTTCTTAACTTAGCGTCTGTTACCGCCGCCGCGTCTGTCATCTCTTCTCGGTCCGTCGCGTCTGTCACCTTCAGGTCTTTCGCGTTTTACCGGCTCTACATATCCTTCAGGTTTCGGAAGCAATGCTTTTCTGCTAAGCTTCATTTTTCCTTCACGGTCAATATCAAGAAGCATGACTTCTATCTTATCGCCCATATGTAAAACGTCTTCAACTTTATCTACTCTCTTATAATCTATTTCGGAGATATGAAGAAGTCCTTCTTTACCCGGAATGATTTCCACGAATGCGCCGAAATCTTTTATAGATTTAATTGTGCCTTCATAGGTCTTTCCTTTTTCAGGAACTTCAACTAATCTTCCTACCATAGTCTTAGCAATCTCTGCATTCTTTTCATTCACAGCTGCAATTGTTAACATACCTGTATCATCGATGTTAAGCTCGCAGCCTGATTCTGCAATGATGTGGCGAATCATTTTTCCGCCCGGTCCGATGATTGTTCCAATCATATCAACAGGAATCTGCATTGAGTATAGATGCGGAGCATACTTCGATAAGTTTTCTCTTGGAGCAGAAAGTGTTTCGTTCATTATTCCAAGAATATGAAGTCTTCCGTCCTTTGCCTGCTTAAGAGCTGTTTCAAGGACTTCAAATGAAATTCCTCTTATCTTTATATCCATCTGAATCGCTGTGATACCGTCAACTGTTCCTGCAACTTTGAAATCCATATCACCGAAGTGATCTTCATCGCCGAGAATATCTGAAAGCACTGCAACTCTATCGCCTTCTTTTATAAGACCCATCGCAATACCTGCAACCGGTTTTTTCATTGGTACACCAGCATCCATTAATGCTAATGAACCTGCGCAGACTGTAGCCATTGAAGATGAACCGTTTGATTCAAGAATATCCGATACGATACGAATAACGTAAGGGAAATCTTTTTCGCCCGGAGCCATTTTTTTCAATGAACGCTCTGCAAGGTTACCGTGCCCGATTTCTCTTCTTCCGGGTCCTGGTCTTCCGCTGGTTTCACCTGTGCTGAATCCCGGGAAGTTATAATGAAGTATAAATTTCTTCTGAATTTCGTCTCTTAATCCTTCGATAGTCTGTGAGTCGTTTCCTGTGCCTAAAGTTACAGTTGTCAAACTTTGTGTTTCACCTCTGGTGAATAAAGCTGAACCGTGTGTTCTCGGTAGAACAGTTACTTCACAAGCAATATTTCTTATGTTAGTTGTTCCTCTTCCGTCTAATCTTTTGCCTTCATCTAAAATCATTGCGCGGATAACATTGTACTGTATATCGTGCATAATGCCTGAAAGCTCTTTTTCTTTTTCAGGATATTTTTCTGCTAATGCTGCTATTACTTTTTCATGAAGCTCATGATTTTTATCGTGTCTTTGTTCTTTCGGAAGAACTGCGCTTACCATCTCTTTATACTCAGCTTCGTACAATGCTTTAACATCGTTTATCATTTCTGTTCTGTCTTCAGCAGCAGGAATTGGTTTCTTTGCTTTAGCAACTTCTGCCGCAAATTCCTTCTGGAATTTACAAAGCTCGATGATATGTGTATGGGCAAATTTAACTGCTTCAATAAATTCTGCTTCTGAAATTTCTTTTGCTTCACCTTCAACCATTACGATTGAATCTTCCGTTCCTGCAACAATAATATCAAAATCACCTTCGTCATTCTGAGTGTGAGTCGGCAGAATTATTAATTCACCATTCAATCTTGTTACTCTTACTTCTGCTATAGGTAAATCAAAAGGAATGTCAGATATCATCAATGCTGCTGAGGCTCCGATAGCAGCAATTACGTCTGCATCGTTCTCTCCGTCTGAAGAGTAAACACCTGCCTGAATATCAACTTCGTTGAAATATCCGTCAGGGAACATTGGTCTTATTGGTCTGTCTATTAATCTTGATGAGAGAACTTCTTTTTCAGAAGGCTTCGCTTCTCTTTTAAAGAAACCGCCCGGAATTTTTCCGACGGCTGCCGATTTTTCTCTGTAGTCTACTTTTAATGGGAAAAAATCCTGTCCCGGTGCTGCTTCATCTTTTGCGACTGCTGTACATAATACCACGGTGTCTTCTAGGGAGATTAACACTGCTCCGTTTGCTTGCTTAGCAAGTCTTCCTGTTTCTAGAGTTAGTTTTTTTCCGCCTATCTCTATGCTTTTTCTTATCAATTCGGTATAAACCTTTCTTGTAAAGTTTTAAAATGTTTAACGTCTTTTTTATGTACGTTCATAAAAACGACAAACCCGTCCTAAAAAATGAGGGACGGGCATTTGTGAAATAGAATAAAAAATCAAAAAAATTATTTTCTGATGTTTAACTCTTTTATGATGCCTCTGTATCTTGTAACATCTTTGTTTTCAAGATATCTTAAAAGCTTTCTTCTTTTACCAACCATTTTCAAAAGACCTCTTCTTGAGTGGTTATCTTTTGCATGAGTGTTAAAATGGCTTGCTGAAAGCTCATTAATTCTTTTTGTAAGTATTGCAACCTGAACTTCAGTCTTTCCTGAGTTGTTAGCTGATTCGCCGTACTTTGTTACAATCTCGCTTTTTTCTTCTTTAGTTAATGCCACGTGTTTTTTTAATTAATGTTACTGAATATATTTAAAGTTTTTTGTTTGTCTTCGTCAAGCTTCTTTGTAAGCTCTTCAAGGGAATTGAATTTTACTTCTTCCCTTATGTACTCAACAAACCTGATTTTAATTTTTTCTCCGTAAATATCTTTATCAAAATTAAAGATGTTTACTTCAATGAATATTTCATCGGTATCATTCACTGTCGGGTTATGCCCTATGCTCATCATACCTTGGAAAATATTTTTATCGTAAAGAACTTCTACTGCGTAAATTCCGTTTTTCGGAATTTGTTTGTTATCATCATCAATCTTCAGGTTTGCCGTCGGATATCCTAACTCTCTGCCTCTCTTCGCTCCCTGCACAACTGTTCCTTCTATTTCATAAAATCTCCCGAGAAAAAATTTCGCAGCGTTTACATCTCCCTGTTCAAGAAGATTTCTTATTTCAGTGCTGCTTATATTTTTATCGTCGATTTTAAACTCCGGCACTTTGTGCACGCTGAAACCGAAATTATTTGAAAGTGCGTTTACCGTTTCTATACTGCCTTCGCGATTTTTACCGAACATGTGGTCATATCCGATAACTAAATCATTAAGTCCAATCCTGTTCACTATGTAATCAGTAAAAAATGTCTCTGCCGGTGTTGCTGCAAACTCTTTACTGAAATTTATTATATAAACTGTATCAAGAGGAAATCTTTTTAGTAACTCAAGTTTCTCCTCTGTGGAAGTCAAAAGCTTTACATCTTTGGAGCGGTTCCTTAAAACAATCTGCGGATGCGGGTCGAAAGTGATTAAGATGCTTCTTAAATTCTTTTCTTCCTTCAGGCGATTAAGCTCACCTATTATCTGCTGATGCCCTATGTGAACACCGTCAAAAGTCCCTACGGTAACAACGGTTTTCTTATCGTAAACAATTTCATCAGGCTCTCTAACAACAATCATTACCTTAAAAAATTAATTTAAGGATTTTAAAACTTCTTTTACTTTATCAAAGTTTGGCAGATCTCCTGCGCTTTCTAAAACTTCAGCGTATGCAATCTTACCTTCTTTATCAACAACAAATGCAGCTCTTTTTGAAACTCCGTTCATATTGTGAACAAAGCCGCCGTCAGGATATCTTGTTCCGTATTTTTCAATCACTTCTTTGTTGAAATCGCTAAGTAAAGGGAATGTAATTCCGTTTGTTTTTGCCCATGCATCCTGTGTAAAAATAGAGTCAACACTTATTCCGAAAGTCTGCGCATCAAGTGAAGAATAATCTTCGAAGTCTTTTACGATTGTACACATTTCTGTTGTACAAACTCCGGTAAATGACTGCGGATAGAAAAATAAAACTACGTTTTTCTTTCCTTTGTAATCACCTAAAGTGTAATCTTTAACATCGCCTGTTTCATTTTTACTTTTTAAAGTAAAATCAGGAGCTGTATCGCCAACGTTTAAAGCCATGTTTATGGATGAAATTTAATTTTAAGCAATTAGTAATATAAGGATTTACCCAGAGAGTTTCAATGAGAAAACGGGGTTTATAAGAGGTCAAAAATGAAATGAACTTATTTGAGACAAATCTGCGTAATTATGGCGTAAGTGCTTGTTTTTTCTTTTTTCTATTTCTTTTAACAATATATATAACTATACCTGCAATAACGAGAATTATTATAATCGGAACACCAAAAACCAGAAACAACATTATAGTTGAAAAGACATTGAAGCCCGAATCATGCACTTCAAAATCATTCGCCGTGAACGGTTTGTAAGACTCAGCGATGATATTAGCCGGCTGAATGCGGTCAACTTCATCAAAATATTTGGCTGAGTTTGAAACTATTGACTGAATATCGGTTTTACTCTTCGCGCTTTTATAACGTATAAGAACGTTATCCTTCGGAGTCGGCTCTAAATTTTTAAAATCATAAATTAAGCTATTGCTTTCTTCGTTTATCTTAAACTTTGTGTTTGGAGATACACCCATAATGTCTTTTGCAGTCAACCCATCCATTAACTGAATATTTATCCTGCCGCTCTCGATATTTTTAGCCCATGCTTTGCCTGACTCAAGTATGTAAACAAAGCCGTTATCGTTATCCCTGCTGTAACCTTTTCTTAAGATACTGTTTGAAGTATTAACAATGAAGTAAACTTTTATTTTTGTGATTGCACCCGGTTTAAAATCTGACTTCCATACGTACCAGTTATTGTACAGATTGCGTTTTTTCTCATCGAATGAATAGCTCGAGTCCCCCGCTTTCAGTTTTTCATTTGGCACATCTTTGCCGTCAACAAATACTTTCAGTCCGTAAATATCTTCAAAGCTGACTCTAGAAACCAATTCGTTTTCATAAGAAGCATTGATTGGATAACCTGTATTAAAAATTATTTCTTTGTTGGATAAGTTAAGCATGTTATACTCACCACGCACGACTGCAAAGTTAGGATATAGCAGAACAGTTATCTGCTCGCTCTGCATCTGAATTTTATCCAGGTATTGAGCATCGGAAAAAAAGAAAGGAATAAAATCGCTGCTGCCTCCGTTATTATAAAATCCGGGAGCGGCAGCGTTTGCAAAAATTTTTGAAGTAATACATATAAAGAAAAACAGAACAACAAAAAATTTTCTCATTCTACTGGGGTTATGAGTTATTAATTCTGAGCAAATTCCTGAGCACGCTTGAATGCATTCAGCATATCTACTACTCCGCCCGAACGAGATAAACTTGCGAACGGCACTTTCGAATTTTTCCCTTTTACTTTCACCTGTAATCCCGGATATGTTCTCACTGAGCTTGTAATAATTTCTTTTATCTGGGCTGCAGTAAGATTCGGGAAGTACGCTTTTAAATTAGCTGCAATACCTGTTACTTCAGGGGAAGCCATGCTTGTTCCGCTTTCGTGTTTGTATAAGGGATTCGGATAGCAGCTGTTTATCTCAACACCCGGAGCATACACATCAACAATTTTGTTTGAATAATTACTGAACGAAGCTGCAAGGTCATAATGCCCTGCTAAATCTTCCGGATCTTTTTCTTTAGACCATTCCTTCATCCACGTTGATGCTCCGACTACAATCATATTCGAGAAAAATTTCATTTTTCCGTCTTCCATCATAAATTTTTTCGGATAACTGATTTTTGTTTCTATATCAGCTCCGTCGTTACCTGCTGAGTTTACAAATAACACTCCTTTTTCTTCAGCATACTTCATCGCTTCCAGTACCAGGTCAGCTTTAGGAGAAAAATATTTTCCTGCTGACATATTTATAATATTCGCACCGTTATCAACTGCATAATGAATTCCGTTTGCAATATCTTTATCTCTTTCATCGCCTTCATCGGGCACGCATCGTATGCTCATAATTTTTGCATAAGGACACTGACCGATTGTATTTACACTAGCTGCAATTATTCCTGCAACGTGAGTTGCATGGTCCATGCTGCCTGTATTAGGTTTATTGTTGCCGTAAGATTTATCTAAAAATAAATTCGGATTATCTCCAATCAATAAATATGTGCTTGTCGTATCTGTTAAGTATTTTGATTTCGTATCATACTCTTTCTGCAATTCTAACATTTCATCTTTCTTAACTCCGTACATGAAATATGTATTTAGAATAACCGATGCTGCCTCTTCATATTTTCCTGTTAATGTATTGGAAATTTTCTGCAGTTTATCAGGGTCAGTCGGATAATTTCTTTCCTTTAAAGTTGTTTCAGCTTTATTAAGTTCATCCACTGAGGTTCCAATTCCCATTTTCATAAACATGACTTCACTTTTTTCTTCAAGGTATGCATCCTTAACTTTTTTAAAGTAAGGGTCACTTTCGCTCACACCTTCTTTTTTTAATCTGAAATATTCACGCGTAAATTCCATCCCAAGACTTTCCTGTGTTCCAAGAAAATTCCATCCGTTGAAATCATCTATATATCCGTTGCCGTCATCATCTACTCCCGGCTGGCCGTTTACTTCAGCCATGTTCTGCCAGATATTATTTTTTAAGTCAGGATGATTTATATCTATACCTCCGTCAATAACTGCAACAACAACCTGCTTCGGTTCATTGAGAGTCTGAGTAGTTTTTAAATACTCTCTGAAAGCCAATGTTCTGGTTCCTTCATAGCCGTCTTTAGGGTCAGTTAAAGCCCAGTCAGGAATTTCCTGCGCATCTGTTTTAATATATTTCTGAATCTTCTCCGAAAGCAGTTCATGAAATCTGTTATCTGAGTTTGGAATAAATGCAAATGAGGAAGCTGCAAGTATTAAAGCGAGAAAGGATGTGAAGAGAATCTTATTTTTAGACATGTATTTGAACACTTTTAATTTCATATTTCTAACGAATAATATTTTATATATTAACAGTTTTATTTACAATAGAATTACAACTGCCTTGCGGTTATTATAACCCAAATCTTCTGTTTAAATTCAAAAACTAATTAAAAGTTTCACGCATCAGGAAGAATAAATCGGAATAATGGAAAAATTTTTAGAGAAGTATAGTGTTTATAAGAGTAAAATCGATGAAAGAATAAACTCCCTCGTTGTTGAAAAAGAACCCAAAAGTCTTTACGACCCCGTAAATTATATCCTTTCAGGCGGCGGAAAAAGAATCCGCCCCGTTATTTTACTTTTTGCTTGTGAGTCTGTCGGCGGCAATATTGAAGATGCCCTTGATGCCGGAGCAGCTATTGAAGTGCTTCATAATTTTACATTAGTTCACGATGATATAATGGATAATGCCGATACCCGCAGAGGAAACGAGACCGTTCATAAAAAATGGAACGTAAACACTGCAATTCTTGCCGGCGACAATTTAATCGCTATAGCCTATAAATCATTATTAAGAACAAAAGTATTAGGAATAGAAAATATAGTTAAAGAATTTACTGAGGGCGTTGTTGAAGTCTGCGAAGGGCAAAGCTATGACAAAGATTTTGAATTAGAAAGCGATGTAACGATTGATAAATACTTAATGATGATTCAGAAAAAAACTGCAAAGCTTATTGAAGTCAGCGCAGTTATGGGAGCTATTATCGGAGGAGGAACTGAAGAACAGATCAGTAACATAAGAAACTTTGCAATTAACTCAGGTCTGGCATTTCAGATACAGGACGACTTGCTCGATATAATTGCAGATGAAAAGGAATTCGGGAAAAAAATCGGCGGAGATTTAATTGAAGGGAAGAAAACTTATTTATTGCTAAAGTCGCTTGAAGTTGTGAACAAGAAAGAAGACAGGAAACGAATTGAACTGATAGTAAAAAACTCAGGAATAAAAGATAACCAGGAAGAAGAGATACAAAGAATTAAAAAAATATATCACGATTACGGAGTGATTGACGCTGCCAAAAAAGCAGTGGAGAGCTATACTTTAAAAGCAGATGAATGCATAAAAGATTTTGACCCGAAGTATCAGGAACTGCTGAAGGGATTTTCACAAATGTTACTCGAAAGAAATTCTTAATTTTTACAAATGATTGAAAAAGAAGTTGAGATTGTAAATAATGCAGGAATGCATACACGCCCTGCATCATCAATTGTTAAAATCGCCGCAAAGTACAAAGCCGATTTTTTTATAACACGGGATGATTTTGAAGTTAACGGTAAAAGCATAATCGGCGTAATGACTCTTGCCGCGGAAAAAGGCTCGAAGCTTACACTGAAATTTGAAGGCGAAGATGAAGAAGCTTTATCGGTTGAGATGATTGATTTTTTTGAAAAAGGATTCGGTGAAATGTAATTTATTTATCAGAAATAAAATTGAAGTTTACCCCAATAATATTCCGCATATTACTTTTTTTTACTCTGCTTAATTTCTGCAAAGCAGAAAGTTTTTCATTTGTGGATTATAACTGCGAATCCGATAACGCATTCTTTTACACAAAAGAAAATCACCTTATCTCCGGCTATTTAAAACTCATCAATGACGACGGTAGCATAAACAATCAGTTTCAAATTATAACTCGCACTGATTCAATCTTCTACATTCCGGATTACAACTTCATAAGCTATACGAATGAGAAAGGATACTTTCCAATGGTGAAGTTTGCTTTTCCGTTCATGGAGCTTAAGTTTAATGTAATTCCTTATATGCAGACTCCAGCATTAATAAAATTTTTATATCTGCTGGATAAAGTAAAATTCAGACCAAGAGTTTCCGATGGAATGCGCACAAATGAAGCTCAATTGCTCTATAAAAGAAGAGGCTGGTCTAATATTGAAGCATCGCCGCATATCATAGGAGCAGCAATGGACCTGGCTTATACTCCTCCCGAAGATAAAGCAAAAATTCTTTCTCTAAACGATGCCATAAATGTTCATTATCTTGAGCATGGTCACAGAGGCAACAGGCACGTTCACATTCAGGATAACAGCATCTGGAACATGGATGTTTCCACCTATGCAAACGATTTAAGCGCGAAGCTTAATGCAATTATAAAAGAAAAGATCTGCATGGTTGCAGATGCATACAGCAGAGTTTATAAAAAAACAGATGAAGTGAATTCATTTATATATAATTTTCACACAAAAAATCCGGGGACACTTAAAATCAAATTTTATGATATGTACGGAAAGAAAAAAGCAGAACTGCTTTCAGGAGTTTATGAGCCGGGCAATCATTCAATAAATGTATTAACACATTTTTTAAATACCGGCATTTATAAAGTTATCATTACGAACCAGGAAGGACTGCTTGAAGAAAAAATTATCGGAGTAATCTGAATCTGCTTTTATTTTTTAAAATTTTCGTTACATTCATCTATGGAACGGAAATTATCTAAATACCTCATTTTAATTTCCCTCATATTAATTACCCTCATGTTTTTCACCTCTCAATTATTTTCTCAATCTCAGATAAAATTATTAGAAAGAGCTTACAAAGAAAATTCTGATTCTCTTATGCTGATTTTTATAAATAACTGGAAAAAAGATTTACCTGCTAACTATATAGATGAAACTAATCAGGACAGCATTTTAAGTTCCGCAGTCGAAATCTATAAACTTTTTTACAAGAAAAAAAAGATTACTGAACATCCTTATGGGGAAAATGATGCGAAACCTGCCTATTCTTTAAATATGCAAAGTAATTCTTTGCCTGAATTAAACCTTAGTCTTTTACCGTCTGATTTTTTTATCAGGGTAAAAGAGAGAATTGGTTATTTTCAATGGACTGAGGACTCAACATGGAATAACTATTTCCCTGAAAACGAGCGAAGAGATACATTAAAGCCGCCTGAAATATCTTACTTCATGAATGGCAATGAGCTTAAGCTAATAAAAATTAAAAATTTTTTGCCCTCTTATATAGTGGAAAAGGCAAAATTTTTGGATTCAAATTACATAGGAATATTTAATTATTTTTTACTTGGGAATTTCAGGAAAGAACAATTTACCCGATTTGAAAATAATAATTTGAAGAGAACAGAAGAAGAATTTCAAAAAAGATTTTCGTATTTAACTAACTATCTTCCAATATATTTTACTGGCGGCCATGTAATTATAACCGATGAGAATGGTGATGATATTTTTAACAGAGGAGAAGGAATGCTTATCGGTGATTATGATACAATAAGTGAAATAATATTTGATAAATCTTTAAAATATGCTTCTGTTGGAGTGACTAATGATATGTCAAGCACAACGTATTACCTCGAAAGAACTGACAACGGTTGGAAAGTAAAAAAGAAAAGGAGCCTTTATATATAAGTTAACTACCTCTTCACCTCAAAAAAACTTTTTAAAATCCCTGCGCATTCTTTATCCATAATTCCGCCATAGACATTTACATTATGATTCATCATTTCATTTGAAGTTATATTGAATGCACTTCCGCATCCGCCGATGTTATTATCAAATGCGCCGAAGTAAAGATTATCAATCTTAGCCATCACAATCGCTCCCGCGCACATGGGGCATGGCTCAAGCGTAACATACATATTGCAGCCGATAAGCTGCTTTGACTGCAGATATTCAGCAGCAGAAGTAATTGCAATTATCTCTGCATGAGCAGTCGGGTCTTTTAACGTCTCAACCTGATTATGAGCTTTTGCAATGATTGTATTCTGAAAAGTTATGATGCATCCTATCGGCACTTCATTTTCTTCGTATGCTCTCTCTGCTTCTTTGAAGGCGTACTTCATCCATATTTCCTGTGTATTCATTTACTAATTTTTCTTTAGTTACTTTTTCTTTTTTATTGGTGTTTTTGGTTCGGGATTTAAAGTATCAGCTTTAACTCCCTGCGGATTATCGTTTTTCTTTTCATCACTCGGTTTTACCAACGGCGCACTAAGCTTTCGCATCATATCTTTGAACGAATAAAATTTATATCCGCGTCTTTTTAAATTTGCAATTTCTTTATCAAGAAATGTAAATTCCGAAGGAGATAGATTCAGAATATAAAAAATCGTTCCTGCTCCGCTTTTAGTCCTGTTAATTATATTTGTAAATAAATCGTAAATCTTTTTCTCGTCAATGTTTGACGATGCAAACTTTGTAAGCATTGTATCTTTATATACTGTGATTTTATACTTCTGAAATTCTTCTTTTATTTTTTGCTCGAAGACAAAATCTTTAACAGGATTTTCAATTATCACTCCGCCGGTTTTTGCAAACTCGTATGAAACACTTTTTATCTTTGCTCTCCATCCACGATTGTTTTCAGTTCCTGATTTAAAATCAGATTCAACATCGTCCTCTTTTCCTATAGAAAATTTAAGAAGAAAATCTTTTTTTGAATTTTCAATCGATGCCTGCATGTCAGATTTATCATTGGTAAGAGGAAGAATAACCGAGAAGCTTTCATTTGAGTTTAGCACATCGTTTAAATCAGAAGATTTAAAATCAGTAATGTTGTTTAATATGAGGCAAACATCCGATGCATCTCTTTTTATTTTATCGGTGTAATTCAGCTTTATATTGCCGACAGTTTTCTTTAAGCTGTCTTTCTTAAAAAATATATCAGCACTGATGTTTCGTGTTTTCGGGTCTTCATTGATAGTTTCTTCAAGTCCGTAAAAGCGAAGCATGTTAGTCAGGTTCGTTGTAACTTCTATGGTGCTGAGGTCAAGCGGAATTGCAACATCTTTCGCAAACCATAAGTCGGGATTTACCTTCTCATTCTTTTTATCATTCTTCTTATCATTCTTCTTATCATTCTTCTTGTCGTTCTTATCCTGCTTTTCGTTCTTGTCATCTTTTATCCACTCTTTCTTAATCCCGAATGAATAAAATATAGTATCAATTTCCGTTGGTATCTTTTTTCTTAACTCTTCATCTGTAAATTTCTTATCGGTTATTTTTGTAATGATAGTTTCGTTTGAACTTTCAGATCTACCTAAATAAAAATACAGCAGTACTCCGGATACAACAACCAGAGATGCTATTAAAATTATTTTTGTTTTCAGTTCTTTGAAAGGTATCATTTCAGTTAATACAGTTAATACAATTAATTTATATGGTCAGCTATTTCGCTTTTTATTTTTTTAAATACGGAAATTGTTTCAGGAAGTTTTTTCAAACCTAAAATTTTCACTGAGTCATCTACATATTTTTCTTTTCTTGCCCCGATTAACACTGTGGATACTCCCTCTGTTGAAGAAATAAGCAGCATTGTTTTTTGCGAGAGAGTTAAGCTGTGATATTCTTCCGGAATAATTGAGTTTATAATCGCGTGTATCTTCGCATTACGGGAGTTTGCATTTATTTTATAATACGTCGAAATAAAATTAAATAATTTATAACTCTCCGCTAAATATTTTGCAAAAAATTCTTTGGCGCTGGCATCCTCGACCTGAGTATTAAAAAAATCAGTGAGAAAGTTTATTCTCGGAGCAAAGTTATATTCTATGTTATCGTTGAAATGCTCCAGCGTTCCGAAAAATTTCCAGTTCTCATCAATAAGTTTTCCGAATGAAAGATATTTCTTAGCCTTTTCTAAATCCTCACTTGCTTCCATATCAACTAATTTTTCATCTATGATATCCTGCTCCATTAACATTACAAGCTTATTCTGTTTTACAAAATCATTTTCAACATAAGCGCCTGTTACTTCAAAGTCAGCTAAACGAAGAAGACCTTTTGCAGTAATAGCATTCAGAGGTCTGTTTATTAATACATCTAAGTTATTTTCTTTTGCGAGTTCAAGAACGGTCTTCGTTCCGCTGTTTTGATTTTTAGTCAGAGCTGCGCCGCTCTCTATTAAATTAAAAGGAAGCTGAATACATTTAAAATTATTTTCAGGACTGATTTCATTGGCAATCTGCAATACTTTCTCCAGTGAAGTAAAGTTATATTCATTATGAAAACCCGGGAAAGAGTTGGAAGAAATTCCGTAAGATTTTATTTTGCCTTCATTAACTTTCTCTTCAAGAAAAGCAAAAGCATTTTTTATTCTTCTGTAATATTCTTCTCTTGCGTCTTCAAGTTTCATATCTGAGTGCTCTGCCCATCCGAGAAAATATTCGGGATTATGAAGCAGGTACACATCAACATAATCCATTTGAAGTCTTCCTAGCTGTTCATCCAACTGATGCTGCAAAAATTCAGGATGAATGCAGTGCCAAAGTCTTTCAGCATACTCAACAACTTCGGGAAAAGGTTTGCCTTCTTCTTTTCTTGTCAAAGCAGTTTTATAATTTGAGCCCTGAATGTATCCTGCTTTTGTTACAACAGTAAGATCTCCACTTTTAATTTTATTCTCTTCAATCAGCTTGGTGACTACCTGACCGACAAGTATTTCACTTTTGCCGTCTGCATAATTTGCCGATGTATCTATTAACGTAATTCCTTCTAAAATAGCTTTTTCAAGTGATTTTCTGTGTTCTTCAACTCTAAAATCAATTCTATAACAGCCGAAGCCGAGTATTGGGAAATTTTTCATTTTTTAAAATATAAAGAGTATTTTGAAAATTAAATTCAAAAACCCGCTTGTTTAAATTTGAAGTATTTAAAAATCAAAGCTGCAAATTTTGTAAGAAATAAATTTTGTAAAAACATGCACCGAAACTATCGCCCCCTCGTAAGTTATTTCTTAAAACATTATTTAAACAAGAACGGCAGTTTTTAAAATTTTTTGAATTTTCAAGTATTGAAAAAGAACTTCATTAATTTACAAATCGTCATGCACTTTTCAAATTCAAACGGACCTATTACTATATATATGGAAACATTTTAAAAATCCTCTTGACAGAAAATTGTAACCCATCCTAAAGGGATGGGGGTACTGTATTAATTAAACCAATTTGAATTTTTTGGGTGTGATGGACTCGTCTATTTCACCTTCTATTCTTCATTGTAATTAAAAATCAATAACCTTAATTTCATTTTTTACAATCATTCCACATTTTTATCTAGATTCTAATATAATGAGCGATAAATCTTACCTTTCAGCTTCTTACAATAATATACTTGTTTCTGAAATTGAAAATAAAAGCGGACTTAAAGTCGGCTTGATACAACTCAACCGACCCGATGTCTTGAATGCATTAAAAGTTGAACTGATGAAAGAAGTTGTAGGCACAATGGAAAATTTTGACAGAGATGAAGAAATAGGCTGCATAGTATTAACCGGTAATGCGCGGGCTTTTGCCGCAGGCGCAGATATAAAAGAAATGGCAGATGCTACTGCAATTGAAATGCAGCTAAGCAATCAGTTTGCACGATGGGATAAAATAAGAAAAATAAGAAAACCTATAATTGCTGCAGTAAGCGGATTCGCATTAGGCGGTGGCTGTGAGCTGGCAATGAGCTGTGATATGATAATAGCTGCACAAAGCGCAAAGTTCGGCCAGCCGGAAATAAACTTAGGTGTAATCCCCGGAGCAGGCGGCACTCAAAGATTAACTAAGGCAATCGGAAAAGCGCGCGCAATGGAAATGATTCTCACCGGAAGAATGATGTCTGCCAAAGATATGTTTGAAGCGGGACTTGTTACCCGCGTAGTTGAAGATGAAGTATACTTAGATGAAGCAATTGAGCTCGGTAAAGAAATTGCATCAAAGCCGGCAGTTGCTGTAATGCTCGGCAAAGAGTGTGTATCACGTTCATTGGATCTTACAATTGAGACCGGTCTTGAGTTTGAAAGAAAAAATTTCTACTTACTTTTTGCAACAGAAGATAAGTTTGAAGGCATGAATGCATTTGTTGAAAAAAGAAAAGCTGAGTGGAAAGGAAAATGATTTTAAATTTCAGATTTAAGATTTCAGATTTAAGATTTACTATTTTAGGAATATTCTTTATTCTTTTCATAGCTACTGGTATTTCGCTTGCTCAGGAAAAAAATGTAACAGATAATCAGGGACCGAAAGACGGAGACTTTAATGCGCAGGAAATTATTGAAAATAATAAGGCAGCGCTGGTTTCAATCTGGTATCATACCTCTGATAACTATAATTATTATACATATACTAACAGAGATACGACTTTATTGAACGGCAGCGGATTTATTTTCCGAGCCGACGGATTAATAGGAACTAACTTTCACGTTGTTGAAAGAATTGACAGCTTAATTGTAAAAACAAGCGACGGTAATTTTTATTACGCTCAGATAGTTTTAATAGATGAGAAAAACGATTTTGCGATTTTAAAAATAGTTTCTGAAGACAGTTTAAATTTTCAGACAATAAATTTTGGGAACTCAGATGATGTAAAGCAAGGACAAGATGTTTATGCAATTGGAAGTCCTTTAGGATTTGAATACACAATATCACAGGGAATTGTAGCAGCAATAAGGAGTAACGAGAAGGTTGATTTCACTGACCCGATAACATATATGCCCGTTGTTAAGACTTTTGAAAAAGTTATTCAGATAACGGCAGCAATTTCTCCCGGTAACAGCGGAGGAGCTCTTTTCAATTCAAAAGGTGAAGTGATAGGTATTACAACTTATACTTACATGGGTTACGGCAATCTTAACTTTGCCGTCGCAATAAATGCTTTTAAAAGAACTGCGGCTCTAATCGGCACAGGTAACATTGCCGATAATGAGGAGTTAAAAGCCAAGAAAGAAGAGAGTCTGTTTAACTCAAATTACAGAATTGCGGGTAATCTGAAATCACAGTTGAGTTACGAATGGTATTACTCCAAATGGAAAGATACTATGAAAGTGATTGATACTTTCGCCGTAAGAAAAGATTCAGCAAACAGAATCAATCTTGCAAAGGCTGAAAGTTATTATTTCAAATGTATTGAAATGCACCCCGATACTTTTTACGTGTACAGAGATTTGCTTGATTTATATGTGATGACGGATTCATATACTAAAGCAGAAGATTTATTTAAGACTGTAAGGGAAAGATTTACATCGGATAGTCTGGTTAACTCATTAAGCTCTTCGCTTGCAAGCGCTTATTCTTCTTCGAAAGATTATAAGAAGGCATTAACCTTCTATGAAAAAATGCAAAGGGCTGATACGTCGGATAATTTTATAAGATATTCCATCGCAAACATTTATGATTTGATGGGCGATTATAAAAAAGCGGAAAAGAGTTATAAAGAAGTAATCGGAAGGGATTCAAGTAATACAAGCGCATATGTAGGACTTGGTAAAATCTATTATGAGAAGTATAAAGATTATGATAAGGCGAAGAAAATTCTTGAGAACGCTTACGACCGTGAAATGACATTGTACGGCACAACACCTTACAATATTGATTTACTGTACTACTTAGGTATGATTGCAGTTAAAGAAGGAAGGAAGTTTGATGCAATACTTGCATATATGGATTTGAAAAGTGTATACGGTTCCGGAATTGACGATAACAAAAAGAAAGCTGACCTTTATAAAGCTATAAAGAATTTAGACGAATAAATTAATTCATCTGTTCTCCTTACGAACAGCCTGTCCCGATTTAGCGGGATCCTCTTTCGTAAGGTAGTTTCCCAACGGGGACGTTGGGAAACAGGAGAAAATTTTAAACGAATAAAATTTATATAAAATATAAAAAGAAATTTTTAAAATAATCACAAAGGTAATTTTATAAAATCATGGTACAAAATTTTGACGTTGTTATAATCGGTGCAGGAGGCGCGGGGCTTCGCGCAGCTGTAGAAATTCCGAAAGAATATTCATGCGCAGTTCTATCAAAAGTTTTCCCGCCGCGTTCCCATACAGGAACAGCCCAGGGCGGTGTCTGCGCAGCGCTGGCAAACATGGAAGATGATTCATGGGAGAACCATGCATACGATACTGTAAAAGGAAGCGATTATCTCGGCGACCAGGACTGCATTGAAGTTATGTGCAAAGATGCTATAAGAGCTATCATGGAGCTTGAACACATGGGTATGCCGTTCTCAAGAAATGAAGACGGAAAAATCGCTCAGAGATTTTTCGGCGGGCACACAAGACCTGTTGACCCGAATGAACCTAACGGAAAAAGAGTCGCTGTAAAACGCTCATGCTACTCAGCCGATAGAACAGGACACGTAATGCTTCACACCCTATATGAAACTTGTATAAAGAATCACGTAAATTTCTTCTCGGAATATTTTGTAACAGATTTAATTGTAGAAGACGGAGTTTGCAAAGGTGTAGTTGCAATGGATATTGCAACGAGTGAAATTCACACCTTCCACGCTAAGGCAGTTATATTTGCAACAGGCGGTTACGGAAGAGTTTTCAGAATTACATCTAACGCTCACGTAGGAACAGGCGACGGTTATGCATTATGTTATAACAACGGATTGCCATTGGAAGATATGGAATTCTTCCAGTTCCACCCGACGGGATTATGGAAGCTTGGAATACTTGTCAGCGAAGCTGCAAGAGGTGAAGGCGGAATATTAAAGAATAAAGACGGCGAGAGATTCATGGCGCGCTACGCTCCGACTGTTATGGACTTGGCACCTAGAGACATGGTATCACGCGCAATTATTTCAGAGATAAGAGAAGGACGCGGAATAAGAGGAAGTGACGGAACAGATTACGTTTACCTTGATGTATCACACTTAGGAAAAGAAGTTATTGATGATAAGCTCCCGGAAATTACCGGCTTTGCAAGAACATACTTAGGCGTTGAGCCGACAAAAGAACCTATTCCGATTCAGCCTACTGCTCACTACGCTATGGGTGGTATACCTACAAATGTAAACGGTGAAGTTTTATTAAATGAAAAAGGCGATACAGTTAAAGGACTTTATGCTGCCGGTGAATGCGCATGCGTTTCAGTTCACGGCGCAAACAGACTCGGAACAAACTCATTACTGGACTTAGTTGTATTCGGAAGAAGAACAGGAAAGGCAGTAACGGAATTTGTGAAGAACAATGATTACGCACCGATGCCTGCCGATGCTGCAGAGAAATCAAAAAAGATAATCAACGATATATTCAATAAATCAGGAAGCGAAAAAGTTGTAACACTCAGAACTGAACTGCAGGATACAATGATGGTTGACTGCGGAGTTTTCAGGAACGAAGCTGACTTAAGAAGAATGGTTGAGAAAGTAAAAGAGATAAAAGAGAGAGCAAAGAATATTTCTATTCAGGATAAAGGAAAAGTATTTAATACGGATTTAATAGAAGCTATCGAGCTTGATAACTTAATTGTTACAGCAGAAGCAACTGTTAACAGCGCTTATGCAAGACAGGAATCACGCGGCGCGCATACAAGAGAAGATTTTCCGAAGAGAGACGATGTAAACTGGATGAAGCATACATTTGCTTTCAAGAATCCTGAAGGCGGAGAACCGATATTGAAATACAAACCGGTTACTCTTACAAGATTTACACCAATGGAAAGAAAGTATTAAAAAGAAGTACTAATAAATTATCAACCCCAATAAATGAAGTTAAGTCTTGTTTTAGTTTTTTTATCGTTCTTTAGCATAACCTTTGCGCAAAGTGATACAGCGTATTTTAAAGTCGGCAATTACAAATTCAGAGCAATTCATGTCGATTCGAATTATACAACGACATTGAGAGTTACCGAAGGTAACGATGTAATTTACAAAGGCGAATTTGAAGAAAGGATTGATACTGTAACTGCAGTAGATTTCAATAAGGACGGGAATAAAACAATTCTGTTTAATGTTTATACCGGCGGTGCGCATTGCTGCAATACATTATACGCCTGTAAAATAAAAAACGACAAGCTGGTTTTTACGGATAGTTTATTTACCGCAGATGCATATTTTGAAATTCAGGATTTGAATAAAAACGGTAAGTATCAGATGATAACTTACAATATGATGTTTGCGTATGCGTTCACAAATTTTGCAGAGACACGAGCGCCTGTTTTAGTTTATACAGTAGAGAACGGAAGGTTCAAAGAAATCACAAAAAATTATCCTGTGCTGGTTCGTTCTCAGATTGATGAATGGCAAAGTGACTTAGAAGTTTTCTTAGACAGTAATTACAAATGTGAAGCAGAAGGTGATGAAACATTCAATACGGATGCAGGCTCGGTGAAAACTATACTTGCAGCTATTACAGCAAATTATTATACGCTCGGAGAAGTTTACAAAGGATATGAGCTGATTGATAAAACGTACCAATGCCCGGATAAAGAGAAATTTATTCAGACGTTAAAAGAAGATTACAAGTTGAAATAAATAATTGAAATAAAAATTTATCATTAATATATTATTATAATGGATATCACAGTAAAAATTTTGAGATACAACCCTGAAAAAGATTCACAGCCGTATTTTCAGGACTTCAATCTTAAGGGCATAAGCGGAGATTGGAGACTTCTCGATGTTCTTCACGAGATAAAATGGAAACACGACGGGACTCTTACGTTCAGGCGTTCATGCGCTCACGGAATCTGTGGAAGCGATGGAATGAAGATCAACGGCAAGAACAGACTTGCTTGCTCACTTCTTTTGAAAGATATGAATACAAACAAGCCTATTACAATTGAACCGCTGCCATCACTGCCGATAATAAAAGATTTAGTAGTGGATATGTCCAGCTTCTTCCAGAAATATGAAGTAATAAAACCATATCTGATAAACAAAACACCGCCGCCGCCAAACAGCGAGAGACTGCAATCGAATGAAGATGCAGAGATGCTGTTTGAATCAGCGAAGTGTATTCTATGCGCATGCTGCACAACATCATGCCCTTCCACATGGACAAATGAAAATTATCTTGGACCCGCAGCATTGCTAAAAGCATACAGATTTGCTTTTGATACAAGGGATGATGCGCATGGGGAAAGACTTGATATCATAGATAACCCTGACGGTATATGGAGATGCCACACAATATTTAACTGTATCGAAGCATGTCCGAAGGAAATTAATATCACGTGGCATATTTCTCAATTGAAGAAAAGAATTTCAACGAAGGAAGCTTAAGAATTACTTTCGTAACGCACTTAAATTTTAAGCCCGTTCGCGGGCTTTTTTATTAAAAAGTATTTGTTTTAAATATTAAGCAATAAGATTAAAAAAGATGTTTGAAAGTCTTGTAAAAGAAAAAACAAATTCGGAAAAAAGTAAAATAAGACTGCTCTCACCTGTATCAAGAAATACAGTAGCGAAGAGCGAGCTATCACCATTCATCAAAAATTTTATTTTTAATGAAACTCAGGAAATAACTGAAAGCGATTATCTTGATGAGCTGATTGAGAAAGGCGTAAAGCTGCAGTTTAATTTTACGCTGAGACCTAAGTGGACTTTATTGAATTACGTTTACGGCAGTATAGAATCAAAGTCCGATAACGAGATAAGACATAAGCTAAAAGTATTTACCTTTTACAAATTTTACCCGGATACAATATTAAATTATCTTGATGAGGAAACTCATTTATATGTATCAAGAAACAAAATCGAATTGTTATTAAAAGATACGAATGAAGTTTTATACAATAAGCTTACCAATGAGATTTCAGGTGTAAAGATAAAGAATTTTCTGGTCAATATTTTCAAGCTTAAGTACGATGATGAAAGCAAAATTAATTTAGAGTCTTCCATTCCCTTTTCATTTATAAAGATTTTTCTGGAAGATAAAGAGTATGATGATTTACTGAAAAAGTTTGATGTCATTCCTAATTTAAAAGATACTACTTTAGTTTCTTATAAGGATATCATAAAAGTCCTTACCGATAAATATACAGTTCACGATGAGAAACATACAGAGAAGCATGAAGAGACAAATGAAAAAAATGTTCAGAGGAAAGAAGATAAGCATGAAGAAATATTTGAGCCGATAACTATTACACAGGATAATATAAAAGAAGAGTTAAAAAACGAAGAAAAAAAGATTGAGATTGATATTCCTAAGAAAGAGATAAAAGCACCTAAGAAGGAAATTAATTATACTAAATACGATATATACTCTGATGATTTAATTAAAGAACGCGACGCGAAAGAAAAAGAAGAGGAAGAGAATATTTCAGAGAAGGATAAGGAAGTTTTTGCAGAGACCCATGATAACGATATAGGCGACCAGTACGAAATAAAAAGACTCTTCACTGAAAAAGAACTGAACGTTATAAGAGATAAAGTTTACGCCGGAAGCAAAACGGCAATGAAGAATTCATTCAGAACTCTTGCCGGAATAAACAACTGGAAAGAAGCGGCTTCTCATTTAAAAGATTTATACAACGAAAATAAAGTACACATTTATCACAAGCCGGTGGTAAAATTTACCGATGCTTTACAGGAGCATTTCACAAATAAAGCAAACAATCAGGGATAACAATGTTTTTAGATCACGCAAAAATTTTTATTAAGTCCGGAGACGGCGGCAACGGAGTTGTAAGTTTTCGCAGGGAGAAGTTCGTTCCTAAAGGCGGACCAAACGGCGGAGACGGCGGAAGAGGCGGAGATATAATCTTCAAAGCAAATGCACAGCTCTCTACTTTAATTGACTTCTCGTACAAAAGACATTACAAGGCAGGAAGAGGAAAGCATGGCGAAGGCGGACTGAAGACAGGCAAAGATGCAGAAGACGTGATAATACAAGTCCCCTGCGGCAGCATAATAAAAGATGAAACAACAGGTGAAGTGCTTGCCGACCTTACAAAAGACGGCGAAGAAAAAATTGTACTCAAAGGCGGACGAGGCGGAAGAGGAAATAATCACTTCAAGACATCGACTGTACAGGCACCGCGATATGCAGAGCAAGGAAGAGACGGCAAAGAAGCTAATGTTATAATTGAATTAAAACTGATAGCTGATGTAGGTTTGGTTGGATTTCCAAATGCTGGCAAGTCAACATTGATTTCTAACATCTCTGCAGCGAAGCCAAAGATAGCGGACTATCCGTTTACTACATTAGTCCCTAATCTCGGAATTGTTCGATACAAGGAATATGAGTCATTCGTTGTTGCTGATATCCCGGGAATTATAGAGGGAGCATCTGACGGAAAAGGATTAGGGATTCAATTCTTAAAACACATCGAACGCACAAAGATTTTATTATTCTTAATAGATACAACTAACTTAATTGAAGCAAGCACTAAGAAAGAATTTTTGAAGGAGTATAAGACTTTATTAAAAGAACTGGAGAATTACTCTGAAGAGCTTATAAAGAAACCAAGAATAATCTGCTTCACAAAAATTGATGCAATCCCCGATGAACTGAAAAAGAAAATACAGAAAATTAAAACCGATGAAACGAAATTATTAATATCATCTGTAAGCGGCGAAGGATTGGACAAACTAAAAGATTTACTATGGACAAAAATTCAGGAACTTAAAGAACACGATGAACAAGCTGTTTGAAATTTATGAAAGTGAAAAGCTCGATGTAAAAGTTGTTTGTGAAGTCGGTGTATATTATCCGGAAACATCAAAACTCAAAGAATTTATTGATAGAGGGATACAGGCAATATTAGTAGAAGCTGACCCGATATGTGTTGAAAAAATTCATTCGTATTTCAAAGGCAAAAATATCAAAGTTTTTCCTTTCGCAGTCTGGGATAAGGAAGAGACTGTAACGCTTTACCGCTCGCAGGCATCAACATTTCTTGAAGGAATAAATGAAAGTCCCGCCATAATAAACGATAATTACAAACCTGATAAAAAAGACAGCTTCACTGCTGAAGCGAAATTATTCAGCACTATGGATGCCGGAGACATTGATATACTTTCAATTGATATCGAAGGAGCTGAATGGTTTGTGCTTAAGCATTTAGTCTCGCGTCCTAAGCTGATTAACATAGAGCTCCGCGCAGGTAAATATTCCAATCCATATAAGAATGAAATTGAAAACTGGCTGAACACTAACAACTATAAACTCTTAATTCACGATGATACAGACAGCATTTTTTATAAAGAGGGAGCATTGCAAATATCATCTACTGATAAAATCTCTAACTCTATTGGCAACATTGGAACTGAGTTAAACCACTCAATACAAAAATTAAAAAGAACAATTTTCAAAAAGGATAAATAAGCTCCATGCAAAAAGTACAGAAGAAAAAAGTAACGAAGAATAAAAAACCTGTTATACTTATTTCAAACGATGACGGAATAGAATCACCCGGCATAAACACACTTGCAAAAGAAATCAGCAAGTTTGCCGAAGTATATGTTGCAGCACCGCATACACAGCAGAGCGCTGCGGGGCACGCGATAACGGTTTCAAGTCCGATAAGAGCAACTAAGATTTACAAGAACAATAAATTTTTCGGCTATGCAGTTGAAGGCACTCCCGCCGATAGTGTAAAGCTTGCAACAAGAAATTTATATGCAGATAAAAAATTTGACCTTTGCATCTCGGGCATAAACCAGGGAGCAAACACTGCTATCAATATAATTTACTCAGGAACAGTCTCTGCCGCTACAGAAGCAACTATACTCGGCATTCCTTCTATAGCTGTTTCACTGGGAAGTTTTTCATTTACAGATTTTAAACCATCGGCAAAATTCGCTGCTAAGATTGCAAAGATTGTCTTGCAAAAAGGACTGCCGAAAGGAACTTTGCTCAATGTAAACATACCTGCCGTTCCTGAAAGTAAAATCAGAGGTGTATTGATTACCAAGCAGGGAAAATCTGACTGGGACGACTTCTATGAGAAACGTTTAGACCCGAATAAAAGACCTTACTACTGGTTAGTCGGCGACCATATCTTATCTGATAAGACAAATGATTTAGACCATAAAGCAATACAGGAAAATTATATTTCCATTACTCCTATACAATACGATCTGACTGATTATAAAATGCTGGATGAACTTCAGGACTGGAAAATAAAAAAGTGACATAAAGAATTAAATTAAAGAAGCAAGGAGAGATGTCTGGACACCTCTCCTAACTTTTGCACGATTCAATTGTTATCAGTGGTCCTTTTTAGGTTTATCGTGCTTATCACCTTTCGGATTATCTTTTGGCCTGTCATTTCCTGACGGCCTTGAATCTCTGTTTTCCTTTTTAGGATTTCCCGGAGACTTATCTCTTTTAAAATCCTTATTAGGATTACCCTTTTGTTTATCTTCTTTGTTTCTCTTCACTTCTTTCTTAGGCTGTTCTTTATTTCCTTTGTCTTTATTACTTCTTTCTTTATTAAAGTTTCCGTCATTATTTTTAGGAGCTTTCTCCCTTTTTTCAAATTTTTGATTTCCTCTCTTTTCACCGTATTTCATTTTAGAATCATCAATCATCTTCTTTCTTTCTTCTTTTTTGTTTTCTTTAAATCCTTCTTTCATCCCTTTGTTATCGTGCTGCTGCTTATCCATATTGGGCACGTTTTGCTTACCGATATCTTCAACTTTGTTCTTATTTCCGGCCGAGTTGTTTCTGTTTTCTCTGTTCCAGACTTCCTGAAAATTATTGAATTTCTCAGGTGAACTTACAACAATATTTCTGTTCTTGTTTCCTTTTACCTTTGTAAAAATCGGTGCAAAAGTATTTATACTGTTGTTTTCAATCCATGTATTCTTAAAGCCTTCATTCATCGTTACAACTTTATACGGAGCAATTGGTCTACCCGAGATTCTTTCTATCTCAGTAAACTCAGGACCATGATTACAAATCACTCTGTCTCTTACAAATATTCCGTTGAGCTTTTTCATGCCTTTAACTTTTATTTTATCAACATAAACATGTTCATAAACAACGGGCTCAACAAAATATCTTTTTTCTACTACTACATAACGGTCTTCGTAAACCGGAACCGGCTGTATTACATTATTGACAACATATACATCAGGCGGAACAGGAGTCCACGCTATATTATCATCGTCTTCTCTCCAGTCAACCCATGCTGGTGAACGGACTCTTCCGGGAACCCATACCCATCCCATTGTTGGTGAGTATGCCCATCTTCCGTAGTGGTGAACTACTTCTTCGTATGGAGTAGGAGCTTTAAAGTACCAGCCTTCGTCAGATGCTATCCATTGACCGTTTGTATAAGGTCTGTACATTGGTGCAGCAGCAACAACAGTAGGTTCATCTGTTACCACAGGAGTACCTGTAGAAATTGAAACTGCCATCGATGGGTCCGGTCTCCATACAAAAAATGCTCCAACATTTACATCAGCTGCTACAGCATCATTCACTCCGAATAATTGGCTGAAAGTCATATGCGGAAATGATGAACTTCTGTCTTTTAATATTTCGTTAAGTTCGTCTGATTGTTCTCCTGCTGAAGTAGGCTCTTCAGATTTCAGATCTTTTGATGTCACTTCAATCCACTCGCCATGCGGTGCAAGTTCATCATAAAACTGTTTATAATCTACGGTCATTAAATCTTCATGGGATTCATTTATATCAGATTGTGCAACCGTATCTTTTGCAACTGCTTGATCATTTTGCTGTTCTGTATAGCTCGAACTTTTACAGGAAAAAGAAATTGCGCAAAGCAGTATGCTTAGGGCAAAGAGAGTATTTTTTAAATTTAGATTTTTCATTAAATCCTCCTTATTAGTACAAATTGGTACAAATAAAGAAGCCATCTATATGCCGAACAAATCGCGGATAATCAATGAAAATTGAATGATATACAGAGAGGTGTTTGAAAGAATGTATAAATTACGACAATTATGACAGAGAGAAAGCTATAAAGCTCTCTCCCCGTCTATAATAATCATAAATTTATTATACAGCTGAGTGTTTTTTCACGAAGTTAGTTGTCACAGATTTCGGTCTTACGATGGAAGCATTCATGCCTCTTGCAAGAATTAACTGAGCTGACATTCCAAGAATTCTTGAAACGCTGAATACTACAGTGTAATATTCGAACTCTTTTAATCCATAGTGATAAAGCATTGAACCGCTGCCTGCGTCTACATTTGGCCATGGATCTTTTGCTTTGCCCTGTTGAATTAAGATCTGCGGAACCAATTCAAATAATTGTTTTACAATTTTGAATATCTCATCATCCGGAATATATTTATTTCCGAAATCTAAGAAAGCAATAAATCTCGGGTCGGTTACTCTTAATACTGCGTGACCGTATCCCGGAATTACTCTTCCGCTTTGTAAAAGCTTATTGCAATAATCTTTTACTTCTTCGTCAGATGGCGAGTGACCAAAATCGTTTCTCATCTTTACGATGAAGTTAAGACATTCCTGATTTGCTAATCCGTGTAATGGACCTGCAAGTCCGTTAAGTCCTGCGCTGATTGCATAGTATGCATCGGATAAAGCAGAACCAACAGTATATGTTGTAAATGCTGAAACGTTTCCGCCTTCATGGTCTGAGTGGAGCACCATATATAATCTCATAAGGTCTGCAAGCTTTCCGTTATCATCCTGAATGCCAAGCATCTTTGCATAGTTTGCTGCCCAGTCAAGATTTTTATCGGGAGCGATCATATCACCCTTATTGAATCTTTTTCTGTAAACATACGCTGCAAGAACAGGAACTCTTGCGATAATGTTTAAGCAGTCTTCAAGCATAAATTCCCATAGGTTTCCTTTTGCTGCGCCTGTGCTGTAAGCTTTTCTGAATTCAGATTCATATTCCATTGCAAGCACACCGGTATTGAACATTACCATAGGATGAGTATCTGCAGGTAATGCGTTGAGCATATCGATAACGTATTGCGGCAGTGTTGCTCTTGAAGATAATTCTTCCTGTAAGTCTTTGAGCTCTTCAGCGTTAGGAAGTTCGCCGATGAGTAATAAGTAAAATACTTCTTCAGGCAGTTTATCCGTAAGTTCAAGAATCGGAATCCCTCTGATAATTAAACCTGTATCTAAACCAACTTCTGATGTATCGCATACTAATCCTTTCACACCGCGCATGCCGCCGTAAAGCTGGTCAATTGTAACTTCACTGATAATTCTCGTACCGTGATCTTTTACAATTGATTTCGCTTCGTCTCTCAATGCAGGGAGTAAAGAAGACAATTTTTTCTTTAATAAATTTCCCATATGATTATTTAATATTAATAGTGTATAGTTTTGTAGACAGCAATAAATATACTCGTTTTAAAAAATATTAAAAAGTTACGTTTTTATACCAAACTTATTCAATTACGGATTACGAATTTCAAATTACGAACTGTTGTCTATACCCTTATAACAACCAATGTTACATTATTGTCACATTCTGGAACACTGATACTGTGTTAATTAAATAGTAGCATTTGATACCGCCCCCTCAATCCCCATCCTTATAAAGGAGGGGGGAAGCTATATTAAAAGGCGGAAAATAGTCGGGTTTTCTATAACTCCGTTGTTGTTTTTTCAATACTTGCATTTTTATTTTTCAAAAAAAGTCGGGTTTTGGTCGGGTTTTTCTGCAAAATAAGAATCCATCTTTGTCAAAACTAATCCAACCAAATTTAATATATCTTTGTTCTCCGTCCCAAACTCCTGTTTGGGACGGAACTGTAATGTCAAACTCTGTTTGACTGCGAAACGGAGTTTCGCGCCCAAAGCATTCCCAAACGGAGTTTGGGAATGAGAACAATATTCTGGCCTGACAGGATTAATCCGCCATGCCGGATTGTCAGGTCGCCAAAACAAAAATACTAACTCTAGATCTATATTCAAAACCTTTCCTCCCTATACCTACTAATAGGGAGAAATAATGTTTTAGACTTTAATAAATTTCAATTTAATGGTAACTTGAAAACCTAAACAATAGAAATTATGGGCAAAATAATATTTCACGGACATTCCTTTCTGGAAATTAAGACAGGAAATCATACTATATTAATAGACCCGTTTATTTCGGGAAATCCAAAGTGCGACGTTAAACCTGATGACGTAAAATGCGACTATATTATTTTATCTCACGGACACGGCGACCACTTTGGTGACTGCATTGCTCTTGCTGAAAAAAATAATGCTACAATAATTGCAACTGCCGAGCTTGCCGATTACGTAGGTGAAAAAGTGAAGTCGCACGGAATGAATTTAGGAGGCGGATATAACTTTGATTTTGGCAGAGTAAAACTTACTTTGGCTCATCATTCTTCTTCAACTCCCGACGGAAAATATGCGGGTGACCCAGCGGGAATAATTTTATCTGTCGAAGGAAAATGCATCTATCATGCAGGCGATACGGCTTTGTTCTACGATATGAAACTCATCGGCGAAACTAATAATATTGATATCGCTTTTCTGCCAATCGGTGATAATTACACAATGGGAATTGATGACGCAGTGAAGGCAGCAGAATATCTGAATCCTAAAATGATTGTACCGATACACTACAATACGTTCCCTGTGATTACCATAGATGAAAATGATTTCAAAAGAAAAATTGAATCCATCGGAAAGAAGTGCACAATATTGGCACCGGGCGAGTCAATCGATTTTTAAGAGAATTTTAAACGACTACCACTTACTATTTAATGACAAAAATAATAGCTATAGCTAATCAAAAAGGCGGAGTAGGAAAAACCACAACTGCAGTGAACCTTGCTGCATCGGTTGCAACGCTCGGAAAGAAAGTCCTTATGATTGATTCCGACCCTCAGGCAAATGCAACTACCGGCGTGGGAATTCAGCCCGTTGATGACGGTAATACAATTTACGAAGTTTTAGTTACAGATAAAAAAGCATCGAACTGCATTAAGGCTACTCCGATTCCGAACTTTGATTTAATTCCTTCAACTATAAATTTAGTCGCAGCAGAGCTTGAACTGATTGAGATTGCTTCACGCGAAAGAGTCCTGAAAAACAAACTGGATAGTTTTCTTAATAGTGATGAAGGCAAAGAAGGTGGACAACCAGACGGAAAACCAAAATACGATTTTATATTTATTGACTGTCCCCCATCGCTTGGACTGATAACTCTTAATGCATTAACGGCAGCTAACTCAGTTATGATTCCTGTTCAGTGCGAGTATTATGCATTGGAAGGATTATCACAGTTACTCAATACAATCAAGAACGTAAAAAATTCTTTCAATCCTGATTTAAACATCGAAGGATATTTAATGACGATGTTTGATTCACGTTTACGATTATCAAATCAGGTTGAAGCGGAATTAAATAAATTTTTCGGAGAGAAAGTTTTTAAGAATAAGATTTTCAGAAATGTAAAAATCGGTGAAGCTCCAAGTTACGGCAAACCGGTTTTAACTTACGACCCGACTTCTACCGGCGCTATGAACTACATAGACTTAGGAAGAGAATTACTTCAGAAAAACGGAATGGCGCTGGAAACAAGCGTGCCGGGATATCAGCACCCGTTTTAGAAAAAAGTATAAAGTAGCAAGTATAAAGTAGTAAGTAGAAAGTAGAATGTAAAATTGCCACGGCTTTTAAGCCGTGGAGGAAAACAAAACTAAAAATAGGCTTTAGCCAAATCTGTACTTGCCCTAAAACGCTTGGCAATTAAAAATAAAAATTTAATTTACACGTAATACAAAAAAGTTATCTTATGGAAAGAAATACAGGATTGGGAAAAGGACTATCTGCCTTATTTACCGAGAGAAATATTGACCCGAATATAAAGCCCGATGGCGGTGATAATAAATCATCCGTGATGGAAATTGAACTGGAGAAGATTAAGGTAAATCCTTTGCAGCCCCGTGTTAATTTCAATGAAGAGAAACTTGAAGAGCTTTCAGAGTCAATAAAAACTAACGGAATTATTCAGCCGATAACCGTCCGCCGCACTAAGGACATGACGGGCTATGAATTAATTTCCGGTGAAAGAAGATTAAGAGCAACAATGAAAGCAGGACTGAAAAAAATCCCTGCCTATGTTTATGAAAGACCGGTTGACTCAGACCAGAACATGCTTGAGCTTGCATTGATTGAAAATATTCAGAGAGATGATCTTAACGCAATGGAATTATCCGATACGTATCAGAAATTGCTTGATGACTATAATTTAACTCAGGAAGATGTTGCAAAAAGAGTTTCAAAAAGCAGAGCGGCTGTAGCAAATTATTTAAGGCTGCAGAAGCTTACTCCCGAAGTAAAAGTTTCTTTAAGGGATAATAAAATCAGTGAAGGGCATGCAAGAATTTTGCTAAGACTTGAAAATCCCGATGAACAAAAACTTCTATGGAGAAAAACTATTGAAGAGAATTTATCGGTAAGAAAACTTGAAGACCTCACCAAAGGCGATATAAAACCTAAAGGAAAAAGAAAAACTGCAAAGATAGATTTCAGTGATTCATATATAAAAGATATAGAAACAAAACTGATGAGATTTTTCGGAACACGCGTAAAAGTTAACACAAAGAAAAATAATTCCGGTGAAATTATAATTGAGTATTACAGCGATGACGATTTAGAGAGAATAATTGATAAATGTAATTAGTACTATTAATTAAAAAAATTCATCCAACAAATTAACCCAACTCTTATGCAAAGAATAATAAATACAGAAGGCGCTCCGAAACCAATCGGACCATATTCTCAGGCAGTAAATTTCAGAAGATTAATATTTACATCCGGCCAGGTAGCACTTAACGAGCACGGAGTAATTGCAACTGAAGATATAAAAGAGCAGACAAGAATTGTAATAGAGAACTTAAGAAAAATTTTACAGGCAGGCGGCTCATCTTTATTTAACGTTGTGAAGACAACGGTGTTCTTAAAAGATATGAATGACTTTGCTCAGATGAATGAAGTGTATGACGAATTTTTCGGAAAGGTTCTTCCTGCAAGAAGCACAGTGGAAGTTGCGCGTCTTCCGAAAGATGCAAAGGTAGAAATAGAAGTAATAGCGTTTATAAATTAATTTTGTAATTTAAAGCAGTACAATTTTTCAATCTAATATATATAATGAGCAGTCCAACTTACAACAAGTTACATGAAAAATTGGGGGAAGGTACAATCAGTTTTACAGTCGGCACAACAATTAAAAAAGATGTGCAGACGGTATGGGAACATATCTGCAAAGCAGACCTGGTAAAAAAATATTTTACAACGGATGCGCAGAGGGATTTAGATAAAGGCGGTGAAGTGATATGGATATGGGGAGATGAAGGCGCATTAATAAACGTGCTGGAAATTTACCCGAACGAAAAAATTGTTTTTGAGTGGAATGCTTACAAAGCGGAATATAAAGTAACGACGGAATTTATTCTGGAAGATATGAAATCTTATACTCGTTTGAAAATAAAAGAAAGAGGATGGTATAATGATGAACAGGGAATAAAAAGCGCTCTTGCAAATAATGGCGGCTGGACTGAATTTGTAAATGCTCTTAAAATATTTTTAGAGCACAACATAGCATTCTTAAAAAGCTAAAATAAATATAGAATAATTTTTAAAAACAAAAATGCCTCAATATAAATATATCGAGGCATTTTCTATTTATAAAATAAAAATTATGCTAATTTGTTTACGCGCTTTGCAAGTTTAGATTTCGCATTTGCAGCTTTATTCTTGTGAATAACGCCTTTTACTGCTGCTCTATCTAAAATAGCTACTGTTTTCTTTAATTCTTCAATAGCTGCAGTCTTATCTTTTGAGGTTACAACTCTTTTTGTTGAACCTTTAATAAGAGCTTTTACTTTTTTGTTCTTATCAGTTCTTTTTACCGTCTGTCTTGCTCTTTTCTGAGCGGATTTATGTCTTAATGGCATTTAAATAAGGTTATTTTTTTGACAAGAAATAATTTACCGATTATTTCAAAATTATTCAATCCATTTCTTTAACCTAAGTTAATCTGTAAAATTGCGATTTTGGAACAAAATACAAAGTAATGTATTGAAAGGTAAACAATCATTGAATATTTTCTTAAAATGCCCGTAAAGCGATTCACTATAATATTATTCACCTTGCTGTGCCTCTCACCGGCTTTTGCTCAGCAAAATAACAATAATAAAGTTTATAACGCAAAGGTCACCTTTCAGGATACGCTTATCAATACCGGCAATAAGTTTCTTATTCAATTTTCCGATATACTCACTTTAGATGACAAAATTATTTTAAAACCTTCCGACGACTACACTTTTAATTTTCGTGAAGGAACCGTTTTACTAAACAAAAATCTTTTTAAGAAATACGCGCTTGATACTTTCAGGGTTTATGATTTAAAAGTCGAGTACGATATCTTCCCTTACAATTTCAAAGATGAATATTCCAATTTTGAATTTACAAATGTACGTGACTCAGTAACAGGTGATACAATTCAGATAGCAACACAGAAAAAAGATTTTGTCGAAAGCTTATTTGAAGGAACCGATTTGGAAAAATCAGGTAGTTTGTTTCGCGGATTTACAGTCGGTTCAAATCGTGACCTAAGCTTAAACTCCGGCTTTCGCTTGCAGCTTAACGGAAAACTTTCCAATGATATAGAAATCGTTGCTGCACTTACTGATGAAAATACTCCTATACAGCCCGAAGGCAATACACAAAAATTACAGGAGCTTGATAAAGTCTTCATTGAACTGCGAAGCAAAAATGTAACTGGAACGCTTGGCGATATCAATGTGGATTTTACCAATACTGAGTTCGCAAATTTTACTCGAAAAATCCAAGGTGTTAAAGGATATCTCGATTACGGACTCGGAGACATTCAGCTTACAGGCGCGATAAGCAGAGGAAAGTTCAATACGAATAAATTCAACGGTATTGACGGAGTTCAGGGACCTTACAGACTCATCGGCAAAGAAAACGAGACGAATATTCTTGTACTCTCAGGTTCGGAAAGAGTTTACATAGACGGAATTGCAATGGTGCGCGGCGACCAGGCAGATTATACAATCGATTACGGCATAGGTGAAATTACTTTTACAAGCAGAAGAATTATTACCAATGCTACGCGTATTACAGTGGACTTTGAATACTCCGACAGGAAATATTCACGTTCACTTATTTCAGGCAGAAACCAATGGAATTTTCTCGACGATAAAATTTTTCTCAAAGCTTCCTATATAAATGAGAATGACAACGAAAACAAAACCATAGATTTTGATCTGACCGATAGCGACAGGCAGATACTTTCACAGGCAGGGGCTGATAAAAACAAAGCAACTAAGTCAGGCGTCACTTATGCAGGAGTCGATTCACTCGGCAACAGTAAGGGATTATATATTCTTGTTGATACATTGGTAAATGGTGTGCGCGATACAGTTTATAGATACGCTCCGGGTAATCCCGATGCACTTTACAACGTTGCTTTTTCACTCGTAGGAAACGGGCTCGGAGACTACATAAAGAAAACAATTTACGAGTATACTTTCGTTGGTGTTAATCAGGGAAACTTTGCTCCGATAGTTTTTATTCCAATTCCCACAGCATATCAGATGGGTGATCTGAACTTAACTTATTTTTCTTCTCCCAAAAAAGAATTTTATATAAATGTTGAGTCAGCGTACTCTTTATTGAACCGGAATAAATTATCGGTTGACCCGTTCATCGATACGAAAGGTACTGCAATACTTGGAGAGGTCGGCTTCAGGAAAGAAAAAGCAAATATTTTTGGAATGAATTTCCATAGTCTGGAATTTGCATTCAAAGAAAGATATGTGAATGAATCATTTACTTCATTGGATAGAATAAATTCAGTTGAGTTCACACGCACTTATGATATTCAGGATTCATCCATAGCAACTGAAGAGCTCCGTGAAGGAAGATTAAACATTCAGCCCACTAAAAATTTTGAAATAAAGGGTTTGTTCGGCCAGCTTAAACGCGGAGATTTCTTCAATGCATTCCGCACTAATGCAGGTTTTGCTTTCAGAGATGATTCGTTGAGACTTCCGGAAATAACTTACAATGTGGATATCGTAAACTCGGATTATTATATAGATAATTCTACCAGCAGATGGATTAAGCAAAATGCTTCAATCAGTTATTTTAAAAATCTCCATCTGCAGAAAGATAATTTCACTAATCTGGAGTTCAAGGTAACGTATCAGGGTGAAAACAGGAACGATGCGTTCAGCCGGGTATTCGGAGACAGTGTAAAATTCGGAAGCTTTGCATTCAATGAAGTTAAGCCGCACATAGGAATTAATAATTTTCATAACTTAAGTTTGTATGCAGAGTATAATTTCCGCAATGATGATTTAACCGATTTGGGAGTGATGCAGAACGAATCAAAAACTTACACTCAGATTTACGGATTGAAATACAACGGGCTGCAATGGCTATCTTCTTCATTCGATATATCTATAAGAGATAAAAAATATTCACAGGCATATATTGATAAAGGAAACGCCGATAATCAGACGATATTAGTAAACTCATTAATGAGAATTGACCCGTTCAATTCAGGGATACAAACGGATTTACTCTATAATATTTCCAGTGAAAGAACTGCAAAGATAGAAAAATTATTTGTAAAAGTACCGGTAGGACAAGGGAACTATGTTTACCTTGGAGATTTAAACAGCAACGGAATTCAGGATGAAAATGAATTTCAGCTTGCAACAAACAACGATGGTGACTATGTAAAAATAAATCTGCCGACTGACCAGCTCTTCCCTATTGTAGATGTAAAAACTTCTGCAAGATTATTAATACGACCTTCAAGATTTTTATCTCTTAACAGCAATAACTTTTTCGGAGATGTTATAAATAATTTATCACTTGAATCGTATTACAGAATTGATGAGAAGAGTAAAAACTCAAATACTTCAGACTTATACTTTCTGCGCACAAGCACATTTTTAAACGACAGCAATACTCTTGCAGGTACGCAGGTCTTCCAGCAGGACGTGAATTTCTTTGAGTTCAATCCCGAGTATTCACTTAAGCTAAGATACATTCAGCAGAAAGGTTTTACTCAGTATACAAGCGGTAACGAAAGATTATTGAATATTCAGCGCTCGGCAAAACTTAAAGTCGGTTTAACGAAAGATGTAACAACAAATGTTGAGTATCTGAATAAGACTGACAGAAACATCGCTCCTGTTTCATCGGTGCGTAACCGGAATATTATTTCAGACGGAATTAACTTTGATTTTTCTTACAGGCCTATACAGGTTATTGAAAGCGGCTTTACGCTTAACTTTACTCGGGCAGATGATTTTTATCCGACACCTTCTAACAGCGCAGATATAAATCAGCAGATATTCAGAGTGATTTATTCCTTTGCTACACTCGGCAGAGTGAGAGTTGAGCTGGAAAGAGATGAGATAAGATTATCCAATTCGCAAATTACAATTCCGTTTGAGCTAACTAACGGAAAAGTTGACGGCAAGAGTTATTTCTGGCGAGGAATATTTGACTACAGCATCAGCAAAAATATTCAGGCATCATTCAATTACGACGGCAGAATAGAAGGCGACAGAAAAGTTGTGCATACAGGAAGAGCGGAAGTAAGAGCATTCTTCTAAAAATTCTCTATATTTTAATTAATAATTTTTGTAATTTTTTATATGAAAACATCCAGCGAAATAAAAAATAAAATTAGAATTACTGCTAAAAAAGCATCAATTCTTGCAATGAAAGAATTGAAAAGTTTCCCTAAATATTCTGATGTAAAAAATTTATTGTTAGAAGAAGTCGAGCTTTCAAGAGATAGATTGTTTTGGAATGTTACTCTTAGTTTCGATCCCTTTTTACCTACAAAACAAGGTGCACTCGGTTTAACAGATGTAATGAAAGTTCTTGGGACTAAAATTCAGGATATAAAATACAATCCACACCGTATATTTAAAATTTTTAAAGTTAATACTCAAACCGGTGAAGTGGAATCAATGAAGACGCGAAAGATAGCTTAATGAGTTATGAAAATATAAAATCTGTTCTTCTAGATACAAACTTGCTGTTCCTTTATTTAACAGGACTATATGATCAAAGTTTAATTGAGAAGGTATCAAGATTAAGCAACCATTTTGTTAATAATGATTACTTTATATTAAAAAACTCTCTTAAACGATATAATAATTTTATTACAACTCCACACATACTCACCGAAACTTCAAATTTTTTATTTCAAGGTAATATTAAGAAATTTCCAGGTTTATTAAAAAGAGTTGTCTCAACCTTGCAAGGATTTGAACAAATAAATCAGGAAAAAAACCAATTGATAAATTCTAAGTATTTTGAATCTTTTGGTATAACAGATACAGGGATTATAGAAATAGCCAAACAAAAAAAGACCATGATATTTACAATTGATTCAAAATTATGGGGAGAATTAAGAAATTTACAATTACCTTACGAAAACTTTAATAATATTAGGGGTAAAAATTATTTCCAAAAATAACTTACTCTTCATTCCTGCTATCGAGATATTGATTGAATGAAATTCTGTTTCCGAACGGGTCATGTACTCTCATTTCCAGTGAATTCCATGGAGTTTCATCAACACCCGGACGATTGTATTTATATTTCTTATCGAGCAATTCCTTATTATACGTTCTCACATCGTTTAGCTCGACAAAAACTTGTGAGCCAGGACAAGCATCTCCGTGATGTTCTGATAAATGTAATGTTACATATTCTCTGGAGACCTGCATATATACGGGAGCGTTACCATCGTCTCCGCGATTTTCCCAGTCAATTTTAAATCCGAGAAAATCAACATAGAACTCAACAGCTTTTTTATAATCAAAAATTCTGAAGATTGGTTTTACTTTATTCACTTATAAATTCAATTTAATTTCAGAATGAAATAGTCAACGTTATCAGCAATGACTTTATATTGTTTTTTTAATTCTTCAAAATTCTTTTTTTCTTCATCATTTTCAAGAACAGATTTTTCACCTGAAATAATTTTAGCTCCATTATTTTTTTTGTCTCTGATATTTTCAGAGTTAATCTTATCGGGATTTACAGCCCAGCCTTTTCTATCAGCCCTGTACAAAAACAGCGGGTCGCCATTGCATACTGTTATAATCAGATCGTTCTTATCAGATGATTTTTTTATTTCTTCAGACATTTTAAATAACGGCGAATCTATATCCTCGTTCTTATAAAAATTACTAATGCGTAAAAAGCTTAGTATAAGCGTAAAAACAAAAAATAAAATGAATACATACGAAAGCCAGTTTTTATTTTCCTGTGATGAAAAATCAGAAAGTTTTATAGGAAAGTATTTAGCAAATGCCTTTCCTGCAAATACTGCTGCCGGAAGTATAAACGGCAGTTGATAATATTCGTGGACCTGATTTCCCTTTGCAAGAAGCAGGATATAAAGCACTATGCTTAGCAGCCATACATCGAACAATCTCTCCCGGAAATTTTTTCTTTTAATAAATAAACCCATTACAAAAGGAATGAATGCTGCATAAGTGAAATGTCTTTCAGCTATGCTTTTAAAAAATACATCGTTATAAAATTTAAAGCTAAGGATTATATTAAGGTTTGACCATTTATCTTTTGAATCCCACACACCAAATGTTAAACCCGTTTCTTTTAACAGCTGGTTTGCATGGTAATACCAGAGTATAACCGGTATAAAAATCATAACAACCAGAAGCAGTAACTTCCAGTTAACAAATAATTTCCATTTATATTTTGTGTAAGCTAAAAACAATAACGGGAAACCGAGATAGAGACATGGAATTTTAATCAGCACTGCAAACACAACAAACAAATACGCATATATAAAATATTTCCAGTTCTCTTTATCAATCCACTCTGAAAAAAAATATATTCCGTAAACAGAGCACATAAGGAATGTTGTCTCAGGCATTACGGCACGATTGAAATAAATATTAAGCGGAATGATTCCGTATATCAATGCAGACCAGAGCCCTGCATTCTCTGAAATAAATTTTCTGACCAGTAAATAAATTCCGTAAAGTAAAAATAAAGAAGTTATAACAGAAAGTATTCTGCCGACTGCATCATTTACTCCTGTAAAATTATAGATAAGTGAAATTATATAGGGATATATATGAAACTCGGATTCAACATAGCCGGGAGTTGTTCCGCGCCAGTCAATTTGCGGATATAAAATATTATGACCTTCTTCATAAAAATTCTTTGCTATTGCAGCGGTATCTGCCTGTCGCCACGCATGCCAGCCCGATACCGGAAAAGCAATGTGATAAAGTCTAATTGCAAAACAAAATGCCAGTATATAAAATATTGTTTTACTCTTCATATAGTTTATCAACTTAAATAAAACAAAAAGGCTTATCAATAATAAAATTGATAAGCCTTTGACGATTATTGCGTTACGAAGCGGGAGCTTCGTAACGAGATCAAAAATCTATTGGTCGTACTCTTCTGTTACGTCCTTATTGTTATGTTTTTTTGAAATGATTTTTATATCATCGAATGCAAGTGATTCATCTGCTTCAAGCTTTATCTTTATAAAATACTTGAGTGACATTCTTCTTACTTTGCTGAACCAGCCTGATTCAAGATAAGTTTTCAGATAAGGATTTACTTTTAATGTAATGAAGAATCCGTTATCACCGCCTTTATAGCGCTGCAATATTCTTTCAAGACGCGTTAAGAATCCTGCGCGTGAAGAAATTCTTCCCGAACCTTTACACATCATACATGTATCCGATACAGAGTGAATGATTGTCTGGCGGATTCTTTGTCTGGTTATCTGGCAAAGTCCGAAATCACTTAAAGGAAGAACAGTTACTTTTGCTCTGTCCTTTCTGAATTCTTTTCTGACTTCTTCATAAAGTTTCTTTTTATTTCTGTCATCGTAAAGGTCGATAAAATCGATTACGATAATTCCACCGATATCTCTTAATCTTACCTGGCGTACAATTTCATTTGCAGCTTCGATGTTTGTTGCAAGTGAGTTCACTTCCTGGTCTTTCGACTTCGCATACTTGCCGCTGTTAACATCAACAACTGTCATCGCTTCAGTGGCTTCTATAATTATATAGCCGCCGTTTTTTAGCCAGACTTTCCTGCGCATGGTTTCCTGTATCTGCTTCTCTACATTGTAGGAATCAAACAAAGGCTGATTGCCGCTGTATAGCTGTACTCTCGGCAAAAATTCAGGTGAAGTTTCTTCAAGGTAAGTAACTATTTCCCTGTGAAGTTTTTTGGAATCAACAATAACTTTGTTAACATCTTCGCGGAATAAATCACGAATTACAGAGTTTAGTGTTGAAGCATCTTTATAAAGAAGCGTCGGTGGTTTTTCTGTTTTTAGCTTTGCGGAAATTTCATTCCAGGTATTGATGAGATTGTTTAAATCATCAAGGATAAGTTTATCCTCATTACCCTGAGCAACTGTGCGGATGATGATTCCAAATCCTTTAGGGAGTGCAGACCTTACTAGTGACCTGAGTCTTCTTTTCTCTTTTGAGTTAAATATCTTTTTAGATATACCTATGCGGCTGCCGAAAGGCATAAGAACAAGATATCTTCCCGGTATTGAAACTTTGGAAGTTACACGGAAGCCCTTCTTACCAACGGGTTCCTTGGTAATCTGAACGACAATATCCTGACCGCGTTCGAGATTAATTTCTTTTTGTGAATGTCTGTTTCCGTTGCGATGATCGTTTGACCTGTTACCGTTTGCACGGTTACCGTTGCTTTTGTTATCTGCCGGCTTTTGTTCCTCTTCTTCATCATCGTCTTCGTCGTCGAAGTCGGAGTCATCTCCGATAATGGAAGAGTATTCGTCAAGCGAATCGCTGATATCTGAAAAATGAAGGAAAGCGTCCTGCGGAAACCCCAAATCAATAAAAGCAGCCCTTATTCCGGGTATTACTTTTCCTGTCTTGCCTAGGTAAATATCACCTACATTTCTTTCTGTTTCCGGTGTTTCTAAAAAAAGTTCGGCTATTCTGCCGTCTTCCGTTATCGCTATCCTTGTCTCATCAGATGTCGCATTAATTAATATTTCTTTTTTCATCGTAAGTCGTGTTAGTTCAAATCATCAAATCAGATTGTGATAAGTAAAAATTGTTAAAAATCATAGTATTGAGGTTTTGTGCAAACCTTCTTTATTTTAGAGAACGATTTTTTTGTCTCTTTGCTTTTTAGAAAGAGATAATAAATCCTGTTAAGAATTCATTGAAGCGAGGAATTCTTTGTTTGATTTTGTTCCTCTCATTTTCTCGAGAAGGAATTCCATTGCTTCAACAGGGTTATATTCAGATAATAACTTTCTTAAGAGCCATACTCTTGTAAGAGTTTCGCTTGTCATAAGAAGTTCTTCTTTTCTTGTTCCCGATTTATTCAAATCGATTGCAGGGAATACTCTTCTATCGGATAGTCTTCTATCCAATACAATTTCCATATTACCTGTTCCTTTGAATTCTTCAAAGATAACTTCGTCCATTCTGCTGCCTGTTTCGATAAGCGCAGTAGCAATAATTGTTAAGCTGCCGCCTTCATCAATGTTTCTTGCAGCGCCGAAGAATCTTTTTGGCTTATGTAATGCGTTTGCATCCACACCGCCCGATAATATCTTTCCGCTGTGCGGAATAACTGTGTTGTGAGCTCTTGCAAGACGGGTAATACTATCAAGAAGTATTACAACATCTTTCTTTGCTTCGATAAGTCTTTTTGCTTTTTGCAGAACGATTTCAGAAACCTGAACGTGTCTTTCCGGTGGTTCGTCGAATGTTGAGCTAATTACTTCAGCATTAACGTGGCGTTCCATATCCGTTACTTCTTCAGGTCTTTCATCAATAAGTAAAACTATAAGGTGAACTTCAGGATGATTTTTTGTTATGCTGTTTGCAATCGTTTGCAGCAAAATTGTTTTACCGCTTTTCGGTGGTGAAACGATAAGACCTCTTTGACCTTTTCCTATAGGAGTAAATAAATCCATTATTCTCATTCCGTATTCACCGGGAGCAGTTTCAAGATTTAATTTTTCGTTAGGATATAAAGGTGTGAGGTTATCAAATAAAATTCTGTCTCTTATTGTATCAGGGCTCTCGAAGTTTACTGCTTCTACTTTAAGAAGAGCAAAAAATCTTTCGCCTTCTTTAGGAGGACGAACCTGGCCGCTGACTGTATCACCGGTTCTTAATAAAAATTTCTTTATCTGTGATGGAGAAACGTAAATATCGTCTGGTGAAGGAAGATAGTTATAATCTACTGAGCGTAAAAATCCGTATCCGTCGGGAAGCACTTCAAGTACTCCCACTGCATAGGCAAATCCGTCGTTCTTTGTTTGTGCTTCGATTATTTTAAAAATCAGTTCCTGCTTTTTGAGGTCGCTGTAACCTGCCACTCCGAGTCCTTTAGCAATCTCGATAAGTTCAGCAACTTTTTTTGATTTTAAGTCAGTAACATTTTTAGATTTTGCATCAGGCGTAAATCCATTTGAAGAAGATGCGGGTTTAGTTCTTGTGTCTGTTGTTTTCGTATCCATTGGTTAGTTTTGAATATCCTTTAGCGGGATTAAAATGATGGGGTAAATATTTATAAAATTATAAAATAGATTTTTTATAGGGCGATTAACAAATCTTAAAATTTAATAAGTAAGAAAGTAATAGATGAGTTAATTGATGTTAGGTTAAAACTATCACAAAACGTTAATAATTTCAAGGGATAAATTACATCAAGCCTCAATTTCCTTAATTCGCAGAAATCCGAAATAAACTGCTATTATAAGAGCGCCGGCTGCAGAAACTGCAAACGTTAATCCGGGTGTAAAGCTGCTCCATAAAAATCCTGCAAGAGCGCTTGCCAGCATCGTGAATATACTATTAAAAGAAAGAAAGAATCCTAAAGCGGTACCGGTTTGATTTTGTGGAACAAGGTTGGTTATCCATGCCTTCGAAATTCCTTCCGAAGATGCAGCAAAAACTCCGTAGATTATAAATACTATAACAATAAATATGAAACTAAGTTCCAGCGACATCATAAAGTACACAAGCGCGAATAAAAATAACCCGCCGATAAAAACTTTTTTCATCCCTAATTTATCTGCCAGTATTCCTATGGGATATGAAGCAATTGCAAATATAAAATTATAAAATATATAAGCTCCGATAACATACGTATCGTTATAGCCCATTGATTTTATTTTCAGCAATAAAAAAATATCGGAACTGTTCATCAAAGCAAAAAATAAAAATCCGATTACTATTTTTTTATATTCAGCGGGAGAGTTCTTCCAGTACTTTAAAAATGCAAGAAAATTATAACTTGGTTTCTCAGCCGGCGGAGGCATCTTCTTTTCTTTTATTAAAAAAGTAAGAAGCAGCCCAATCATTCCAGGAATGAATGCAATAAAAAACATTGTCTGGTAATCATCGGGCCTGTAATAAATATATACAAGCGCAAATATGGGACCTATAAAAGCACCCACTGTATCCATTGCTCTGTGAAGACCGAACACTTTACCTTTATTCTCTTTAGTTGTCTCAGCAGAGAGCATTGCATCACGCGCAGAAGTTCTTAATCCCTTTCCGAATCTATCGAATGTACGCGCAAAGAAAATCCACACAGGATGCACAAAAAGCGCAAACATTGGTTTTGTAATTGCGCTGAGGAAATAACCGCTCTGAATAAATATTAATCTTTTACCTGATGCATCGGAGAGTTTACCGAAATATCCTTTGCTTAGTCCGCTGGTAACATCTGCAAGACCTTCAAGAAGTCCGATAAGAAAAATGGAGAAGCCGATATTTTTAAGATAAACAGGGAGAATTGGATACAGCATTTCACTGGCTATATCATTGAACAAACTGACAAAGCAGAGAATCCATACTGTTCTTGTAAAAATTTTGGAAGCCAATGCCGGAGTTTTTTAGAAAGTAATTAAGGTCTTCCTAATATGTAATGTAGAATTTTAGTGAGTGAATATCAGAACAAATATAAGGAATGCAAATCCTACAGTGATTAAAATTTTTTCTTTCAAAAATTTTATTTCTTTCAAACTTTTTTTACTGTAGTCATACTGTTCTAAATTAATTTTCATTGCGGGGTATATTGGATTAAAAATTTAATAAATAATAGCGGACGCAATTCTCGTACGTCCGCTATCGGTTAAATAAATTATTTTACCAAAACCATTTTTTTACTGACTGATTCGTTGTCGGTCTGGATTCGGTAGATATACAATCCACTCGCAAATCCTGTGCCGTTAAAATCAATTGTGTAATACCCCGCCGGCTTAAGTTCGCCGTTTAGCAGACTTGAGACTTCTCTTCCCGTCATATCATATACTTTTAACATAACTTTAGAATCAATTGGAAGAGCAAAATTTATTTTAGTTGTCGGGTTGAAAGGGTTAGGATAATTCTGACTAATTTCAAATTTATTTGGCACGCCGACTTCAACTTCGTTAGCAAGGTCATAATATTTGTAATTACCGTTGAAATCAACCTGCTTCAATCTGTATTTATATTTTGCAGTTTGTAGATTCTTATCTTCAAAAGAATAATTAGTAGCTGTGTTTGAAGTCCCTGCTCCGTTTACAAATTTTACTTCACTCCATTGTAGTTCGTTTCCTGATTTTGTTCTTTCAACAGAAAATCCTTTGTTATTCTGTTCGCTTGCAGTAGTCCAGTTAAGCGTTACAATATTTCTGTTAACATTAGATACGAACGATGAAAGTTCAACAGGCAACGGAGTAGTATTAGAAGTCTGTGAATCATCTGTTAAAAGATTTCCTGATGCAAAGTTAGTTGCGTTTGCTGAAGGACAGTTTCTCATATTATCAAATCTTCCTGCTGTTAAAAATCCTGATGCAGCATTATCAATTGTAATTTGCGCAGTACCGTTTGCATTTAATACGAGCCATTTTAACTGAGCAATTTCTCTGTAAGCGTTCGTTACAACAAATCCGCTATCCGCATCGCCTGAGCCGATAAGTTCTGCAGGAGTATTCCATCCATTCGAGTTTACTGCCGATGATAACGCTAACGGTGAAATAACGTATGCGCTATCTGATGTTACCGCTGTTTTTTGTCTGATAGATGATGTGTATCCTGTTCCGTTTGTTGGACCTGTGAATACAACGCACTGACCAATAGCAGAAAGACTTCTGATATTACCAAAGCTTGCAGCAGACCATCTTACTCTGATGGTGCCCTGGTTAATTGTAAAATCGGAACCGCCTGCCCCAGTCCATCTGACCTGAAGGGAGACTTTCAGAGTGTCGGGACCTTGTTTAAGAATTTGTGTTCTGTACTGCACATTCCATTGGCTGTACCCGTCGCAGAAAACAAATAGGAGGCTTAGTAGTAAAAGTAGTTTCTTCATGTTAGTTTAATTAAGTTTGAGTTTAAATTTTCCAACTTAATCCTATTATCGGGATTAAAGTCTTTATTTTATTTTTAAATTAGTAGATGAAAAATTATACTTAGTTTTTTTTTATCAAGGGTGATTCGTCTGATGGCCGAATCCCGTATTAAAAATTGTGAAATCATTTCCGTTCACTGTTCCGTCGCCGTTTAAATCTGAAGCTAAGTAACCGTTCTGTCCGAACTGCTGATTGAACAATGTGAAATCATTTCCGTTAATTGCGCCGTCCTGATTTATGTCTCCGCTGTACATACACCATCTTCCATTAATTGATATCAGATCGTTTCCATAAACTGAACTGGGCCCTGAAAGAATATTATAAGTTGTAGTTCCTCCCTGAGTGAACGACTGGGCAAGCTTTGTCCAGACAGCTAAAGAATTTCGGTGGCGGATCTCTATATAATAAGAACCATTAAGAGCATTGGCAAAAAAAGTTGTGGCGTAACCAAACTGATTTTCATATCCAATAGCCGAATCCAGCGCATCATATGGTGATGAACCGCGGTGTAGAATATACCTTACTGTATCCTGCACTTGAGAAGAGCCTCCCCAAAAACCTCCCTGGTTTGCAGTAATATTGCATCCCATTAAATTTGGTTTAGAAGAAATATTATTAAACTGAAGTCCCCATCCGTAAACTCTTCCGGTATCTCCTGGCAGAGCATCATTTACTCTCAGCTTCCAGTTCCCTTTTGTATTTCGGTTAGCGAAAGCAGTATTCATTGTTGTAAAAGGTTTTATCTGCGGAAGAAATGAACAGAACCTGTCGTTTATTATAGATGAATCTGCCTGGTCATTAAAAATTGTAACATATTGTCCGCGTCTCATTGAATTTCCTTTTACCATTTCTACTGAATCCCCGGACGGTGAAATGAGATACACAGTTAAATCTTTTTCGTAAGTATGGTTTACAGCTAAAAATAAATTCACATCGCTTATTCCCATACAGTAGGGAATATTGATTGTATCATATCTAGAAGAACCGGAAGTTCCTGTCATAGGAATTCTGAAATTATCATTTGATACATACCACGCTGAAGGAAAATTAAAATTATCTCCCTTAACTAATGGTGATACAGGAAAATTTTTCGAAACTGCAACATAGCTTGAAGAAAATTCTGCGCCGTTACGAAGGTATAATTTAGGAGAGGTGGCGTTATTATTTTCTCCTCCGCCGTCAAAATTATAACAAACAACATCAAATGCAGAAGGCCTGTCTCCAAGATCCATAGACTTGAATAAAAAATCATTGATTTGTGACTGAGATTTTACATACCCTGCAATTCTTACTTCGTCTATATATCCCTGAAAAAAGTAATCTGATGCATATTGTCCAATATAAATAGAGTCTGTGCTGTTGACAATATTTCCCAATGAGTTTGTACCTGAACCTGCTGTATCTCCGTTAATATAATATTTATAGCTGCCGTTAGAGGCGTCATAGGAAAATGCAACATGTGTCCATTGCCCGGCGGGAGCAATTGCGCTATTCCCTGAAGGAAAATTTATGTTACTATTTATAGAGGCATACACCGAATTACCCGAACCAAGATAAAGTCGGTAGTTTGCGTTTACTGCTCCCTTACAAATAACCGTACCCAGATCCGAAAATGCTCCTGAGTATGTTTTCTCCGGGTAAATCCATGCCTCCATAGTTATTGCGCCGGTAGGACTAACATTCGTATTGTCAGGTCCTGCCAGATAATCGTGTGAACCTGTGAGGTGAATACTTTGATTGGGAAAAACCGTAACTGAAGGTTTTGAACCTATATCATATGCAGTAACTCCGTTATTTTTTACCGTGTGTGCAAATTTTGATCTATCCGAAACAAGAAAAGGTGTTCCGGAATTATCAATATCCTGAAAGGAGATATTTAAATTACATTTACTGTAGGCGGTGTTGCTGCTGCCCTGAATTGAAAAAGTATTTCTATAATTACTTGATACATCACTTTGAAAGAAATGACCAAGCCACATCCGCACATCATCCATGTAACCCGAAAATGAACCTAGTCCGCTCACTCCGCCATAGCTTCCGATTAAAAGAGAGTCAGTTCCTGTTCCTATTACTGAACCAGGATAAACCCTGTAATCAGAAGCGGCTAAAACACCGTCAACGTAAATCTCTCTTATTTTCACAGTAGGATTACCTGTTATAGTTGTATCTCTGAAAATCACAGCCAAATGATACCATCTGTTTAAGTTTAATGAGGGACCTGCAAGATCAGGGTCACTACCAACATCATTTAATGTTCTTACATACAGATGACTGCTGTAAGCCAGCTGATAGTCCTGATATTTATCTAATAACTGACTGTAAGACTGCGGATAAGCAGTCATGCATACCCACATTTCAAACATACCTTCATCTATATTTGTCAGATCGGATGAATTTGGAATTGCAAGATATGTATTAGCAGTACCATTAAACTTCCCCGCCTGATTCCACGTCATCTGGGCAAATGATACTGTATTCAAAAATAATAAACTGCATAGGGAGAAAAGAAAATATCCGGCAATTTTATTTATCATTTCTTTTTTCTTTTCTGTTAATTTTTTTTGTTTCTTTTTTAATTTTTACCTTAGCGGTAATTTTTTTATTTTTTGAAAGTGATTTTTTCTTCTTTTTATTTTGCTGCTCAAGCTCTTCAAAATAATACATAGCCCAATACACAGACATAGATAGATTTAAAAAATTGTAAAATGTTTCTTTTTTAATTTGTCTCATATCGGGAGATGAATTATTCTGAAATTAAATGAACACTTTTCATACTGAGCTTTTTTTATCGGGCAATTTTTTTTAAGTTTTTAATTTCTGTTACAATGGAAGCTAAACCCGGGTCTTTGTCTCAATCCCCGATAATAATAAAGAAAAGGCCGGGTTTAGTACTTACCATAGTTATCCCCAAAATCTTAAGGGTGCAGGCTCTGATGACCAAAGCCCGTACTGAACGATGTAAAATCATTTCCGTTAACTACACCGTCGTTATTTAAATCTGAGTTCAGATATCCTGTCTGACTGAATTCAGAACTGAACGTTGTAAAATCATTTCCGTTAATTATTCCGTCTCCGTTTATATCACCTGAATACATACACCACACTCCGTTTGAGAAGACTAAATTATTTCCGTAGGCTGCATTCTGCCCTGTGGTCAGATCTATTACTGAATAATTTCCAATCGGTAATGATTGCGATAATGCGCTCCAGGTTTCCAATGAGTTTCTATGTTTTATAGAAACATAATAAGAACCTGCGGGAGCATTTGCGAATGATACTGAATCATTGTCCTGTGAATTTACAACCTTTACCACAGAATCAATTTTCGAGTATGGTGCTGAAGAACTCCTTAAATAAATTCTTACAGTATCGCTTGAAAGTGTTGAACCGTTCCATAATCCCTGAATTGAAAAAATTACTTTTAAACTTACTTCGTTTGCAAAAATTACCGATGGCTTTATTACATTTAATAAACTTGTTAATGCCTGCGGTACATTTGTAGGCTTAGGTCTATTCAACTGGTCGCCTGTATTAAGTCCGTGACATGAGTTACAGGTTGCAATTTCTCCCGGCTGAAATGTTAGCCAGAATCTCTCTCTCACAATTCCTTTCTTCGATGTATCTGTCATCTGCCAGCTTAATGCCCTGCGAGACGGCACAAAAGCTGCGAGTGAGCCGTCAGGAAAAATTCTCACGCTTCCCTGGGGTTCGTTGGGGTGAAGCGGAGGATTTTTAGCCATAGGATCATGCAAAGGAAGAGCAATTGGTCTTCTTCCCGATAAAGGATTATTTATATCATTATTCGGTCCCATATATCCGCGGACCTGGTCTGCCTGAAAAATCTGTAAGTGAGAGATGTCATAAACTTTGCCGCTTGCTCCTATTGTCTGCGCATAGTTTCCGGGATGTGTTCCGTTAGTATCAACAACTCTTAAATTGAATGGCTGCTGCTTATCATGTCCGTCACGTGTTGTTACATCACGGCTGACTATCAATGATAGATTGTTCTGTGTTAAATAATTTTTCACCTGTGTTACAGTAAGTCCTGCATTCTGTATTGCTGTTGTTTCCTGTGCAGGCAGGCTTCCCGGATTAATAGGATTTGTAGTCGGAACGTTTCTTGCTACAACTTCGCACGGGTCAAGCTCCCATAAGCGGACAGCATTCATTACAACCAGTGTATCCGGATTGTAGAACTTAATATTTTTTGTTGGGATATTACTTGTTAGCAATGTGTTAGCTCTGTAGTAAGGAGCCGTTTCAGCTATCAGTGTTTTAAGTCTGAACGAATACTTACATTTTGAATAAATCGTATCGTGAGTTGCAGATACAGTCCCTATCTCTGCTTCAACTGAAGTTGTATCTGAATGCGCTGCTATAAGCGTTCCATTTACGAGCGGCTGAATATTTTTATATCTGCCGAATGTAAAGTTAGTGCGTGTTACATATGAGAGAGTAGTGTTATCTGCATTCAATGGAGTCCCCCCGGCTCCAAGTCCTGCATTAGTCATTTTAAAAATGTAACCTGCGCCATGCAAATTAAGCGAGGTGACTGCGTCGATTGCATAGTATGTTCCCGGATTGCTTGGGTCTTCTCTGATTTGTAAAACATTACCTACATAATTCCCCTGACCGAATCTGCTGATGCCGACAAGGTTAGGGTCATCGGTAAAACTCTTATTGAAGAAATAAAGCAGCTCATGTCTTCCGATGTGATTAATTGTTTCCATGTTTGTGCCGTTCTCATTGATATTCCACGGAAAGAAAATATTTGTTTCCTGTCCAGTTAAGTTAGGAGGTAGGATATCCGTTCTGCTTGACTGCGGCTCAGGAAATGATTCAATATCCTGATTGCCCGGTACATAACTTATCTGAGTTCTTAATGCATTCTGTGTTTCATCTGCAAAATCAAACGGATAAAGTTTATTTACACCCGGATGAGCATATTCATCATCAACGTTTCCATCTCTTCTTAAATGGTCCCATCTTGAAAAAATTACTCTGCCGTAACTATCGATAAAAGGAGCAAAATCACCTGAAGGTGAGTGGTCAAGCTGAAATAAATCTCCGCTGTTTTCGTCTAAGCTCCATAAACCTGTAGTTGTAGGCTGACCGTGATATTCATCATATTGCGGATAAAGAAATGCCATACCGTTTCTCGGCATATCTGTCGAAAAAATTATTCTGCCGTTAGTTCCGTAAATCGGGCTGACGTTATTGTAATTAAGAGGCTGATTATTTATTTTTCTTATAACAGGTGTCTGAGCCTGGCCAAGATTTGTAACTTCGTAAATCTGCCAGTAGTAATGATTATTCTGATGAAGGGAGGCAGGCGCCCCTATAATCATGCTGAAAAGCGCCTTTGTACCATCCCATGAAACTGAGGGCTCTCTGACGGCTATGGAATTCTGATCCTGAAATCCGTTAGCGCCTGTTGAACCGTATCCACAAATAGCGGTAATATTTTTTAATGTCCCGTCAGGGTAAAGAATATATAAGTCTCCGCCGCGTCTTACATTCTGTATATCTCCAAGATGATTTGCAAAAGGATCGCCCATAGCATTATGACCGCCAGCAGCCGGAACCTGAGTTACGAAAATTATTGGGTTTGGGAGAGCTTTTGAATCTGAATTCAAAAGCAGGATTGCTGTTAAGCCTATTAAGAAGATTTTAGAAATCATTTTTATTCTTGTTTAAAACTGATTCAAAAATATATTTATAAGGCTGCCATCACAAAGAGACTTTTTTTATTTTGTTTACAAAATTTCGGAGGTGTGAGTTCAAAAATTTGGAAAATAAGCCAAATATACAGTTTTTTGCCTCATTTTTGTGTTTGAATTGTTTTAATATTCAGCTATGGAAAAAAAAATCGGAATGTTTTGAAAATTTAGATGAAGAAAACCAACTTAATAGAAATACTTTCCACATTTACTTCAAAGGAGTTGAAAGAATTCGGTGACTTTATTGATTCACCTTATTTTAACAAGTCTAACAATGTAAATTTGTTGTTTTCTTATCTGAAAAAACTACATCCGGACTTTCCTAAAGAGAGTATAGAAAAGGAAATTGTTTTCAAAAAAGTGTTTAATAAAGATGAATATAACGACGGATTTATGAGGCTGCAGATACATACTCTGAATAAACTTGCCGAAGATTTTATTTCAATCAGCAAATTTCGGCAAAATAATTTTTTAAAAGACAGATTTTTACTAGAATATTATGTATTGGATAAAAAATCTCCGAAGCTGTTTGAACGAAAATTCAATTCCGTTAAAGAAAAAAATTCCAGAATAGAAATTAAAGATGCAGATTACTTTTTAAATGAATACGAAGTTGAAATTCTGTATGGCAAGTATAAATTTCTTATAGATGATAATATTCTGAATGTTACTGACCTCCCTAAAGAAGAGTATTTTAAAAAAATTGAATACTTAAAGGCTAATTTCTTTATTACAATTTTAAATCAGTACAGGTTTTTACTTAATACAAAATCGTTATTGAATGTAAGTTATGAAGATGATTTCAGGGAAGTCGTTATCGAATATCTGAATTCCCATCCTGATTACATGAATATACCTGTATTAAAGCTCCATTATCTTGAACTCATGCTGCTGCTTAAAGATGATGAAAAATATTATTTTGAATTGAAGTCACACCTAACCGATTATTTTACATCGTTCAGCTGGGGAGAGAAATTCAGCACAATGTGCATACTGGAAAATTTTTGTCTCTCTATGTTATATAAGGATAAAATGGAGTATCATGAAGAGAAGCATGCCCTGCATAAATTTATAATTGAGCATAAGCTGTTCTCTAAATACGAAGGCGGCAAAATAACCGATACTGATTTTCAGAATATTACATCTACCGGTATAAGACTCGGCAAGCTTGAGTGGGTTGAGAAATTCATTGCTGAATATAAAGATTATCTTGAGGATAAGGATAAAGAAAATGTAATGAATCTATGCTATACAAAATTGAGCATGCACAATAAAAATTTTGACAAAGCATTGGAATATTTAAACAGGATAACCGATATTGATGATGTAAACTACAAAGTCAGCAAAAAATGTATTACTCTTGAAATATATATTGAGAAAGGTCTCTTTGTAGAGGCATTAACATTCATTGACAACTTCAAACATTTTGTTGCCAACGATAACTTAATGACTGAAACCGACAAGGACAGGATGTCTAAATATATAAAATTCACAAATGACCTTATTAAAATTGTAACCAAAAAAGATCCTGCAGAGATACATTTTTTTAAAAAAGAACTTGATGAAACTAACAACGTTTATAATAAAAGGTGGCTCCTTAAAAAGGCTGAAGAATTAATTACTGATAAGAAAAAGAGCTATGCATAAAAGCAACTTAATAGAATTGCTGAAGATATTTACTGCAAAAGAATTTAAAGAATTCGGTGACTTTGTAAAATCTCCGTTCTACAACAAGAATGATAATGTCATAAATTTATATGCCTATATAAAAAAATATTTCCCTGATTTAGATAACGAGAACCTTGAGAAAGAAAAAGTATATGCCAAACTCACGGGTAAAAATGATTATAACGACGGCTTTATGCGGACCATCATTTTTAATCTGAACAAACTTGCAGAAGATTATCTTAGCTTAGTAAGTATCAAGCAAATTGAAAAAGATTTTGCATATCTGAATTACATATTTAATGATAAGGGTGCTGATAAGATTTTTGAAAAAAAATTCAGACAGGTATCCGATACTTTATCTAAAGAACAAATTAAAGATTATTTTTATTATTACTGTCTTTATCGCTTGCAGGGATTTACGCTTGCGTATAATTCAAAGACGCGGGCTTTCCTTAATAAAAAAGACTTCCATGCACAGGACGAAATTAATGCTCTGGATTCGCTATTAACATTTTATCTTCTTTCAGCTTTGCCTGAATACCGATTTTTTTATAATCAGGCGCACGTTGTAAACCTTAATCTTGAGTTTAGTTTCCTCGATGAAATTATAAGTTTTTTAAAGCGAAGCGGTTTCCATAAAAAAATTCCTGAGCTTAACTTATTTTTCAATGAGCTTCTGCTTGTAAAAGAAGGCGATGAGAAATATTTTTTTGCTGTGAAGGAAATTGCAATGAAGGAGATAGATAAATATGGATTCGGGATAAAATTCAATACCATCGGACTTCTTGCAAATACAGCAATAACTCAATATTATAACGGTAATGATAAATTTTTAAATGAAAGGTTTGAAATTTACAGCTTAATACTTGAAAAAGGTTTGTACAAAAAATTTGAGGACAGTTACTTTGATGATATGCTTTTTAAGAACATTGTTGCAACGGGTCTTCAGTTAAACAAAATGGAGTGGACTGAAAATTTTATTAAAGAATATATAGATAAACTTAACCCTGAAGACAGGGAAAATTCTTTAAATCTTAATCTTGCAAGATTAACTTTTTATAAAAAAGATTACGACACCGCTCTTAATCATTTAGCAATTATAAAAAATGTAAATCACATACATTATAAGACTGAAATAAAAATCCTTACGCTCATGATTTTTTACGAACAGGGTAAAAATGACGAAGTTGTTTCAGTAATAGATAGTTACCGTCATTTTCTTTCTAATGATACTTTGCTTCCCGATAACAGAAAAGAACGTAATTATAATTTTCTTAGATTTGTAAATGAGTTGATAAAAGCTAAAGAGAGCAGTTCCTTAAAAGCAGTTTACGATCTCGAGCATGAACTGAAAATAACTCCGAACACCTATGAAAAAGAATGGCTTAAACAGAAAACAATACAACTATCAAAACAATTTAAATGAAAGAAAAACTTTCAGCGGCTGAAGTGAGAGTGCTTGGCTGCTTAATGGAAAAATCGCTTACCACTCCCGAGTACTATCCGCTTACTCTTAATGCGCTTACGAATGCATGTAATCAGAAAAGTAACAGAAATCCTGTTGTTGAATATTCAGAAGAAGAGGTTATGAATGCTTTAAGTACTTTAACACAAAGAGGATTTGCCGGTAAAACAATTTCAGAAGGAGCGAGGGCAGTAAAATACAGATACGTGCTTCCCTATCCTTTTATGCTGAATGAAAAAGAGAAACCAATTATATGTGTGCTTCTTTTGAGAGGTGCACAAACATCAGGAGAGCTTAGAACAAGAACTGACAGAATGTATGACTTCCAATCTCTTGAAGAAGTTGAAAGCGTAATAGAAAATTTAAGAAACCGTGAAACAGGTCCGCTGGTAAAAATCCTTGAGCGTATGCCCGGACAAAAAGAAAACAGAGTAATGCATTTAATGGGAGACGATGAAGTTGAAAACAGTTATATTAAGGCTGAACCGAAAGCTGATTTGAATAAAAATCAGGAATTAGAGCAGGAGATAATTTCATTAAAAGAGCGAATAAACAAATTAGAAGAAAAGCTCGATAATTTTATAAAACAGTTCGAATAAAAAATGTATTCAAGCAGTCTAATAGATATTTTTAAGAATTTCACTCCCAAAGAAATAAAAGATTTCGAAGATTTCGTTGCATCTCCGTATTACAATAAAAATAAAAATGTTACTTCGTTATATAACCTTATAAAAACCGAGTATCCGGATTTCAACAAAGGAAATCTTACAAAAGAAAAAATATTTAAGAAGATTTATGCAGGCACAAAATATAATGACGGAACAATACGTCTGCTGATGTTTTATCTGCAGGAGATAGCCGAAAAATTTATTTCGGTCCGAAACTTTGAAACTAAGCCATATTCTTATGATGAGCATCTCCTATGGGGATTGAATGAGCGCGACCTTAATAAGATGTTTGAGAAAACATATAAAGGAATTCTCAAAAAACTTAACACCAGCAAGAAACAGTATGCTGAGTACTATTATAAGAGATTTGTAATCGAATACGAAAACCTTTCTTACTACTCAAAACTATATTTCGATAGAGACGAGAAGTATGTACAAAAGATGGATGTACCTGAAGTGTTCAACAATCTTACTCATTCATATCTTATAAGAACTTTCAAGTACTATCTTTACTTCCTGAACATAAAAATGAAATTCAATGTTACTCATAAATTCAAAGTATTTGAAGAATTAATTTACACACATAAGCCCGAAGATTATGAAAATGTTCCTCTGATTAACATGTATTATTATTGCCTGATGATGACTTTAAAACCTGATGAAGAAGAAAATTTTTACAAAGCAAAAAAATTACTTTTTGAAAAAGAAGATTCCTTTTTAGATGAAGATTATGTAGAGTTTTATATAAATCTTGAAAACTACTGCAAGCGTAAAGCTAAAATCGGTAAGCTTCATTATCAGGATGACTTGTTTGAAATATATCAGTCCGAAATTGATAAGAAAGCATATCTTTTCAGAGGCATGATGCCTGATTTATTCTATAAGAGTGTTGTTGATATCGGTCTGAGGCTTAAAAAATTTGACTGGACAAAAAAATTTATCACTCATTATAAACACGAACTTCCTGAAGCGTATAAAGAAAATACATACCTGCATTGCATGGGAGTTTATGAGTTTGCGGTAGATAATTTTGATAAGTCACTTGACTACATTTCAAAAGTAAAGTTTGATGAAATATATCAGAAGCTTGATATTAAATGCCTGCTTAATGCTTTATATTATGAACTTAAACTTGATTCTTCACTTGAATCCTCAATGGATACTTTCCGTCACTTTTTAAAGAACGATAAAATTGTAGCACCGGAACGTAAAGAACAGTTTTCCATCTTCAATAAAAATCTGGCAAAGTTGCTTAAGCTAAGACGTAAACCTGAAATGGAAGAGCTTGAGCTCTTCCATGATAATATCTCTTCAGGAAATTATTATAACAAAGACTGGATTCTTGATAAAGTAAATCAGCTTATAAAACAACAACAGCAGAGCTGATCACGGATGGCTGCTCTGCTTACCGAAACTTGCTGAGAAGGTTGTAAAGTCGTTACCGTTTACAACGTTGTCTCCGTTCAAATCTGCTCTCAGATATCCGCTAAGACCAAACTGCTGAGAGAAGGAAGTAAAGTCGTTACCGTTTACAAAGCCGTCCTGGTTTAAGTCACCGCTAACTATACAATATTTTCCATTTTTTAAAACTGTGCTGTTACCATACGACTGCGATTGCGCAGAAGTAAAATCATAGGACATTGAACTTCCTGCAGTATAACTTTCTCCGCCTGACTTTGTCCATGTTTCAAATGCGTTTCTGTATTTAACTGATAAATAATAAGTGCCTGAAGGAGTTGTACTGAAGAATGCTGTACCGGAAAATGTGACGCTGTCTATCAATATTTTAGATGAATCTAGTATTGCATAAGGAGCAAACGAATTTCTTAAATAAATTGTAACTGTATCTTTTTTATTAAGAGTGTTCGTAGATGTATTATATAGTCCATCAACAATGGCTGTAATATTAATAGATGATGCAAGAGGATTTACAGCAGCCGTCCAGTAAGAAAAAGCATTTATTCCTGAAAACGTTACATTGTTATTGGCAGTATCTTTTGCTCCTCCCATTGTAACCCAGTTAGTTCCTGCATTTGTAGAGCGATACAGCGATAATAGATTTTCATTGAGACCGTTCAGTTCTGTATTATCGTAATGATACGTGAGAGTCGCATTGAGATTTGTATTGTTAGCAGGAGAAATATTATAATACCTCTGAACGCTTCCTTGTCCGTTTATAGTGTATGTATTGTGACCTCTGCTTATAGTTGTCGTCCCTAAAACTTTATTTGTTGTAATCGTTGCCCCCAGTCCTGCAACATTTACTCCGTTTAATGAATCAAGATTTCGTGTTGTTGAAATTGTCGCATTAATTCCTCTTACAGTGCATCCCGGATTTTCCCTCAGGTAACCAACATTGCTGAGAATTATATTATTCTGATTGAGATTTAAAAAACCTGAAATGATATTTAAAGTATCGTTAACATTTAACGTGTTTGTTAAAGACGTTCCTGATGTATTATTTACATTCAGATTTTTATAAGCAATGTTTGTTGTGGAAATAGTTTGCTGACTCGTTCCGTTATATTCGATTGTGCTGTTTGCCGTGTTGAATGTACCGTTGTTAATAATAGTTGTTCCTACACCATTAAAATAAGCCTTGTAGGCGTTGAGATTCAGCAAGCCTCCGCTGTAAATTGTAATATTTCTGAACTGAAAATTCGAAGCAAGACTTACATTGCAGCCGTTAAGAAAATAACAATTAACCACATTCACTGTGCCGCTTCCGGATATGCTTGTAACTGAATCAAACTGAAAAGTTGTAACTGAAATTGTACCGTCATTCACTAAAGCTGCTGCATTGTAGGTAAAGACGCCGTTACCGTTAATGAAACTGTTTGAAGGAATCGTCATTAAACCTGTTGTTACAAACGTACCGTTATTAACTGCAAATGTTGTATTGTTTGAAAGTATAATGGAAGCAGGATTAAGGTTAGTTCCGTTACCTACACTTATACCACCTGATTGAATATTAAGAGTTCCATTGTTAGTAAATACTCCTACAATTGTGTTAAAGTTTGATGTCGTTTTGTTAATTGTACCGTTGTTAACCAGAGACGGCGCAAATGAAAAAGAATTGTTTGCATTAAAATTAAATACATTATTATTGTACATAATACCGGAACCAGAAAACTGAAGCTGCGACCAGTTCAATGTTCCATTATTTATAAACGTACCGCTGAGAGTTACAGTATTACTGTTTACAGTTGCCGTCGCGCCTGATTTTAAAACTGTTATATTTGAAACTCCGCCGCCCGTCCAGTTCAAAGTTGTATTAATGAACACTGTGTCAGTTCCTCCTAATGTTCCGCCTAAGTCAATCTGAGTAAAGGTTTTACTTGTGCCTGTATTAAAGTTAACTGTTCCGCCCGATAAAATCAGATTTGTTCCAATGCTTCCGATGGTTGTTCCTGAAGGAAAATTCACTGTAGCACCGTTTACCGTCAGATTCCCTAAATTGGTCAATGACATAGTTGAATTGAAATTGACATTTCCCGAGCTGGCTGTTGTAGTACCGGAAATATTAAATACAGAGGATGCACCGAATGTAACTGTCGGCGAAGTAAATGTAACAGCTCCTGCTCCTGAAATAGTACCGTTCATTACATAAGATGTAGTACCTGATGCCTGCCCGAATGACACTCCGCACGATGCCGATACACTGTATGTACCTGTATTCGTGAATGTGCCGGAGCTTGCAAATAGCACTAAGTTGCCTGAAGTGATATTTATTGTGCCTGAGTTATTTATTCCTCCCGTAAATACAGGCGAGCCGCTTGCATTTTTATTTAAAGTCACGGAATTATTTATGAGATTAGTACAAGTATAATTGAGAACAGGTGAAACATTAAAAATATTATTATTATTAATTGTTCCGGAACCTGATATACCTGTCTGAACCCAGTTAATTGTACCTGCGTTGTTTAAAGTTTTATTGTTGGTAAAATTACTGTTGATATCAATCACAGAACCGCTTAAAGCATTAAAAGGCCCTGAACCTGATAGCGTTCCTCCTGCAGCCATGTTTCCGTTCAGAACTATTGTATCGCTGCCTGCAATTGTTCCGTTTGTTGAAATAGATGTAAACTGAAACTTCTGGCCGGAATTAAAATTCATTATACCACCGCCTGTGATGTTTAAAGTAGGACCTATTGCAGGGACTACCACACCTGATTGTAAATTTAATGTTCCGCCGCTGGAAGCTATAGTACCTATATTGGTCAAAGTCATACCGGCGTTAAAAGTAAGGATGCCGCTTGTAGCTGAAGTTGTACCCGAAATATTATAAGTACTTCCCGGTAAAAAATTAACTGCAGTAGTATGAGTATAAAAATTGCCTGCTCCGCTTATTACACCCGAAACATTATATGTTATAAATGTAGAGTTACCCAGCTGAAAAAATGTTCCCGATGCTATATTAATTGTTCCCGCTATGCTGTAAGTGCCGCTCCCCGTTGAAAACATCAATGAGCCTGCATTAATATTTATTACTCCCGTTCCGAGATTGGTAAAATTTCCTGAATACTGGCTTGCCGTATTTGAATTTTTATTTATAGTACCGGAATTAACTGTTGTAAGAAAACAACTAAACGCAGTATTATTTATATTTAAAACAGAATTATTATAAAGAGTCCCCGTGCCAAAAATACTTGATAAGGTCCAGTTGATTGTGCCGTTATTAATAATAGATTTATCTATTGTAGGCGTGTTATTAAAAATTGTCATATAACTTCCCGGCTTTAATGTAATTGCTCCTGTCCCGGTAAATGTAGCAGTTGATACTGTAAGAGAATCACTAATACTAATGCTGTCAGCTCCGCTAAATGTGCCGCCATTCATTGTTACTTTCTGAAATGAAAAATTCGTTCCGGTATTTAAATTAAGTGCTCCGCCTAGCCCGACTGTAACTCTGGTGCCGTAAGTGCCGACTACAAGTCCGGAAGGCAACACAATTGTTCCTCCCTGTGGAGATAGATCTCCGATATTAGTCAAAGTCATTCCCGCTGTAAAAGTCATAGTTCCTGAGCCGGCAGAAGTAGTACCTGAAATATTGTAGATACAGGATGTGGAAAAATTAACAGCTGTTGTACTGCTGTTAACAGCGCCTGCTCCGGAAATTCCGGAGTTGACCGTGAATGTGGAAAAAGAATTATTTCCAAATTGAATCGTGCCTCCCGACTGGACACTGATTGTTCCACCAACAGTTACGCTGCCGGCACCGGAGGCTAATGTAATATTTCCCGACTGAATATTTATAGTACCCGAATTTGTAAAACTGCTAAAAAAAATATTCTGATTGTTCGTAGTTTTATTTATTGTGCCGTTGTTTACAAACGGAATGTTAACACTTGTTCCGAAATTGGTCTGACAGTTGAATACGTTATTGTTTGTAATTGTACCTGTACCTGAAATGCTGCCTGATATCCAGTTGAATGTTCCGCTGTTGCTTATGTTTCTGTTGTATGTAACTGTACTGGATGAATTGATAGCCGAACCGCCTGCATTAATATTTATTGTTCCCGCACCGCTTATTGTTCCGTTTTGAAAATCAGCTGATGCGCCTGAAGGAATATTAATATCTCCTGCGCCGCTGATATTTCCTGTTACTGTAAGGTCGTTGCCTGCCCCATTAAATAAATTAAGAGCTTGTCCTGCATCAAGAGTTAATATGCCGGCAACAACTAACTGGTCAACTGAAAGACCGACATCAAGCGATACTGTTGTGCCATTGCTGATTGTTATAACATTCACACCTGCTGTTGGTGTTCCGGAAGGAGCACTCCAGGTATGAGAAGCGGTGTCATATTTCTGCCAGATAGCAACATTGCTCCAGTTGCCGCTTGCTATTGACCTGTAATCATTCTGCTGCTGAGCAAAAGATGTCTGTAAAAAAATGACTATAAAAATTGCAATAAGGGAGAAGAAAAGCAATTTTTTTAAAACAAATTTTAAGAGAAGTTTTTGAATCATTATGAACTTGTTTTCTGAATTTTATTCAAAATATCAATAAAGCATTATGCGATTCAAAGAAGGTTTTTTTTAAATGTTTTAAATATTTTATACAAACGAAAGCAAAACTTATACTAACTATATTAATTATATATAAGTTATAATTTTAGAATAGTTGAAATTTTGTTGTACAAAATTAATCTGGAAAGATTTTTTTGATTGTTTGAGAAAATTTCAAACAGCTTACTATCACGGTAAGCTGTTGAAATAATTGAAGGAGAAAAACGAATTAATTTTAAATTTAAGGATGACTGCTCTGCTTCCCAAAGCTAGCTGAAAATGTCGTGAAGTCATTTCCGTTTACTATATTATCACCGTTCAGATCTGCGCGTAAATATCCTGTCTGTCCAAACTGCTGAGAGAAGGAAGTGAAATCGTTTCCGTTTACAAAGCCGTCCTGATTTAAGTCACCGCTGATGATGCAATACTTTCCGTTCTTAAGAATTGTACTGTTGCTGTATGACTGGGATTGCGCTGTTGTAAAATCGTATGACATTGAACTTCCTGCTGTGTAATTTTCACCGCCTGATTTTGTCCACGTCTCCAATGCGTTTCTATATTTTAAAGATAAATAATAAGTCCCCGTCGGAGTTGTATTAAAAAATGCAGTAGCAGAAAAAGTAACTGTATCTAAAATAATCTTCGATGAATCCAGTATAGCGTATGGCGCAGAAGAATTTCTCAAATACACTGTTACTGTATCTCTTTTATTAAGTGTGTTAGTTGATGTATTATAAATCCCATCAATTATTGCAGTAATATTAATTGAAGAAGCTAATGGATTTATACCCGCAGTCCAGTATGAAAAAGCATTGATACCCTGCTGGATAATATTATTGTTTGCAGTGTCTTTCGCTCCGCCATTTATCGCCCAGTTAGTCCCTGCATTTGTCGAACGAAAGAGCGAAAGTAAATTTTTATTCAATCCGTTAAGCTCATAGTTATCGTAATGATAAGTCAGTGTTGCGTTTAGTCCCGTGTTATTAGCAGGAGAAATATTATAATATCTCAGCACAGTTCCGCTTCCGTTGATAGAATAATTTGTAAATCCTCTGGTGATTGTTGTGTTGCCTAAATCCGCAGTTGAAGTAATCGTTGCTCCAAGTCCCGCAACATTTAAATTATTGGGACTTGTAATCGTTCTTGTAGTTGTAATATTTCCCGTTGTACCCCTCACAGTTGCGCCCGGTGATTCAACGAGATATCCGGTTGAGCCAAGTGAGACAGAATTATTTACCACATTCAAAAATCCTGATATAATTTTCAAAGTATCGTTCACCGTTGTCGTTCCCGAAGTAAATGAAGTACCTGCGGAATTATTAATAAATAAATTTTTATATACGATATTTGAATTTGAAATTAGTTGAGCGTTGCTGCCGTTATATTCTATCGTGCTGTTGTTTGTATTTAATGTGCCTGAGTTACTTATCACAGTTCCTGTTCCGTTCACTAAAGCTTTGTAGCCGTTCAATATAAAATTCCCGCCGCTTAAAATATTAATATTTTTAAACTGTAAATTTGAACCCAATGAAACATTGCAGCCATTGAGAAATGAAGTTGTGGTATTGACTGTACCGCTTCCTGATAAAGTTGTTACCGAATCAAATTGTAAAGTACTTATCGATATTGTTCCGTCAACAACAAAAGCCGGACTGTTAACAGTAAGCGCTCCGTTGCCAGTCAAAATGCCTGTTGCAGGTAAGTTAATTGTACCGTAAGAAACATATGTTCCGTTATTTTCACTTAACGTGGTACCGGGAGCAATATTGATAGTTCCAAAATTAGAGCCGCTTACTATATTAATTCCGCCGAGATTTATATTCATCACAGAATTATTTATAAAGCTTCCTGCTATTGAATTAAATCCCGCAGTGGTTTTATTAAGAGTTCCGTTATTCACCAGCGGACAAATTATACTGTGTGCAGCAACTGCATTAATATTGAAAATATTATTATTGTATATTGTACCTGTTCCTGAAATACTGTTCTGAGTCCAGTTAATCGTACCGTTATTTATAAGTGTTCCGCCTAATGTTACGCCGTTTAAATTTATAGTTCCTGTTCCTCCGTTTTTTACAACTACAATTGCAGGAGAGTTTATTGCGTTGTTAGTCCAGTTGAATGCTGAGCTGATGTAAGTTGTATCCGTTCCGCCTATTGAACCCCCTAAATCTAACTGATTAAATGTACGTGATCTTCCTGTGTTAAAATTTACTAGTCCCGATGAAATTACTAAATTTGAACTCATTGCTCCTATGAGAATTCCTGCAGGAAAATTAACGGTAGCTCCTGATACAACCAGAGTTCCTAAATTTGTAAGTGTCATTGAGGAGTTCAAATTAACCGTTCCAGTTGATGCCGTTGTTGTTCCTGAAATATTATATACAGAGCTTGATGTAAAATTAATTGTCGACATTCCCAAAACAACTTTCCCCGCTCCTGTAATAGTACCTGAAACTGATTCCGTTAAATTGCCTCCGTTTTGTCCCATACTAAGAACACATGAGGATGCAACATTATAAATTCCGCTTTGAGTAAAAGCACCGGCATTAGGAGATAGAAATAAAGTACCGGCAGTGATATTAACTGTTCCTGAATTATTCATTCCTCCTGCTAAGTTGGGATTTGTATTGGTACCTTTATTAACTGTTCCAAAATTATTTATTAAAGGATTACAAGTATAGTTTGCTCCTGTAGAAATATTAAAAATGTTATTGTTATTTATAACTCCGCCGCCCACAATTCCTGTCTGTGTCCATGTCAGAGTTCCGGAATTATTTACAGTTTTAGTTATTACAACTCCGTTATTATTTATATCCATTGTGGAGCCGGATAAAATATTAACAGGTCCTGTACCTGATAAAGTACCTCCTGAGCAAACCATACTTCCGTTTACTTTTATTGTATCACTACCGTTCAATGTACCTGAACATGTAACAGAAGTGAACTGAAATGTCTGACCCGAATTAAAATTTATCTGTCCTCCTCCTGTTAAAGATAAAGATGAACCGATTGAAGGAATCACTAATCCGGGCTGTAGATTTATTGTGCCGCCTATAGTCGCAAGTGACCCGATGTTAACCATCGTCATTGCAGAATTAAATGTAATACTACCATAGTTACCTGTTGTTGCTCCTGTAATATTATAAACAGCGCCGGCTAAAAAATTTATGTTTGATGAACTGCCCGAAAATCCGCCCGCTCCATTGATATTTGCTGTTACATTAAAAGTAGCATTGGAAGAATTTCCTAATTGCATATTTGTTCCTGAGGATAGATTAATTGTTCCTGCGACTGAATACGTACCTGAATTTATTGAAGCCAGAATTGAACCGCTGGTTATGTTTATAATACTGCCGGGATTATTGGTAAAATTTCCAATCCACTGGGTAAGATTAGGAGATGATTTATTTACAGTACCCGAATTTATAATTCCCACATAACTGCTGTTGGCAGTATTCGTCATATTTATAACTGAATTATTATAAATATTTCCGGTTCCGAACAAACTGTTAGCGGTCCAGTTTATTGTACCATTATTTATAAACGGCTTATCAATATTTCCGCCGTTATTAAAAATAGTACATATACCTCCCGACTTCAGAGTAATTACACCTGTTCCTGACATTACCCCTGTTGAAAAAATCAGAGAATCACTTACAGTTACACTATCACTACCTGTTAATGTACCACCGGTAAAAGTGATTTTTTGAAAATTGAACGTTTGTCCTGTATTAAGATTTAATTGTCCCCCGCCCGTAAAAGTTATATTAGTGCCGACTCCTCCTATAAGCAAACCTGAAGGTAAATTTATTGTCCCACCGGAAGGAGAAAGATTTCCGATATTTATCAAAGTCATTCCCGGAGTGAACGTCATTGTTCCGGTTGCAGCATTAGTTACACCTGTAATATTGTATATGCAGGATGTTGAAAAGTTTACAGTAGTACTAAATCCTAAAACTGTTCCTGCTCCAGAAATAGATGCGTTGACAGTGAAAGCAGTAGATGAAGCTTGTCCTAATTGCAAAGTTCCGCCGGAAGAAACTGTTATTGTTCCTCCTAAAGTTGATGAGCCTGAAGCCTGACCTAGAGTTACATTACCTGATGTAATATTCATTGTCCCGGAATTTATAAAAGCTCCGAAAAAAATATTCTGGTTATTGGTACTCTTAGTAAATGTTGAGTTGTTAGTTACAGTCGGATAAAATGCTGCGCCGAAGGAACACTGGTCATTAAATACATTGTTGTTATTTATTGCTCCTGTCCCCTGAACTGTTCCGCCGGTCCAGCTTATTGTGCCTGAATTGTTTACAGTTCTGTTTAGATTTATTGAATTAGTTGTAAACTTTAATGTTCCGCCTGCGGCAACTGTAATTAATCCTGTTCCTGAAACGGTTCCCCCTTGAAAATCCATTGAAGCTCCTGAAAAAATATTTATATCGGCAGCTCCGTTAACCGTTCCCAGTATTTTTAAATCATCACCGGGTCCGTCGCTTAAGTTTAGTGGAATTCCCGAATTTAGTGTTAGTGTTCCGTTCACCACAAGCTGATCCATAGATGCTGCAATGTCATATGCAACAGTATGAGCAAATGCGATTGTAATTACATTTCCAGATGCGCTTGGCGCGCTTGCAACATTTTTCCATGTGTGAGTTGTAGTATCAAACATCTGCCATATTCCCGGATTTGACCAGTTCCCGCTTGATATGGTTGCATAGTCATTTTGCTGCTGAGCAAAAGATGTCTGAAAAATTAAAGCGACAAAAATAATTACCAGGGATATAATAAATTTTTGTTTTACAAAGTTAAAAATGATTTGTTGAAAGTTCATATCGAGTTTTATTCATTTAATTGCATTCAAAATATTTATATGTAGCAGGGTTATCAAAGAAAGTTTTTCAGTGATGTTGATGATTCAGCAAGTGATTTAAGTCAAAAAGTGCATTTTTCTATCATATTATTAACTTTTTTTACTAAAAAGCGTTTTAGTAAATGTTAATGGAAAGATTTTGCTGATTGTTTTCAGGATTTTTTGATTCGACTTACATTTATTATTACTCATATTTAATTTTGTAAATAATTAAAACGATAACGTGTTAAAATTTTATAATACTGCTTCAAGAACCATTGAGGACTTCAATCCTATTGAACAAGGCAAAGTGCGAATGTACTGCTGCGGTCCGACTGTTTACGGATACCAGCACATCGGGAATTTCCGTTCGTTTTTCTTTGAAGACATCTTAAAAAGAGTTTTGATATACAACGGCTACGATGTAAATCACGTAATGAACATTACTGACGTAGGCCATCTGACTTCAGATGAAGATACCGGTGATGATAAAATGGAAAAGAAAGCTGCCGAAGAAGGCAAGACAGTATGGGAAGTCGCAAAGTTTTTCACAGATATTTTTATGAGCGATATGAAGCTGCTTAATATTATTCCCGCCAATACTTTCCCGAGAGCAACTGAATATATACAGGAACAAATTGATATGGTGAAAGCACTTGAAACAAAAGGATATACATATATTACATCTGACGGAGTTTATTACGATACATCTAAGTTTCCCGATTACGGTAAAATGGCCCGACTTGATATAGAAGGTCTTCGCGCAGGCGAACGCGTTGAATTTTCAGAGGAGAAAAGAAACCCAACTGATTTTTCTGTCTGGAAATTTTCCAATAAAGATTCACAAAGACAAATGGAATGGGACTCTCCCTGGGGAATAGGATTTCCCGGGTGGCACCTGGAATGCTCGGCAATGGCAAAGAAGTTACTCGGAAATCATTTTGATATTCATTGCGGCGGAGTTGACCACATACCTGTTCATCATACAAATGAGATAGCACAGTCGGAAGTCGCTAACGGAGAAAAATATGTTAACTACTGGATACACGGTGAATTTCTTTTAATGGGCGATGAGAAGATGTCGAAATCAAAAGGCGGCACGCTTACTCTCTCACGATTGAAAGAAGAAGGTTTTGACCCTATGCATTACAGATATTTTTTACTGAACGCCCACTACAGAAAAAAATTGAACTTCAGTGAAGAAGGCTTGCAGGGAGCAAAGAACGCCTATGAAAAATTAAGAGAAAGAATTTTATCTCTTAAAGAAAAAGCTGCTAATGAAAACGCATCCGACAAACCTAATGATTACAAAGAAAAGTTCATTGATAAAATAAATAACGACTTAGGAATAACTGAAGCGCTTGCAGTGCTATGGAATATGCTGAAGGATGATACATTATCTGCAAAGCAAAGACTTGAACTGGCATTTGATTTCGATAAAGTGTTCGGATTACAGCTTGATAAAATTGCTAAGACTGAAAGCAGTGATATTCCTGATGAAATAAAATCACTTGCCGAGCAAAGACTTCAGGCAAAGAAAGATAAAAACTTCGCTCTCTCCGACGAGCTGAGAAATAAAATAAAAGAACTCGGCTATGAGTTGAAAGATACAAAAGACGGTTATGAAGTGAAGAGGGTGTGATTTACGAAATCACACCCTTCACTATCTCAACGAACTCCCAGACTTCCTCGAACTTATTATATAATGGAGTTGGTGCTATTCTTATTACATCAGGTTCACGCCAGTCGCAGATTACATCACTTGAAATTAATTTATTGAACACCTCTTTACCGTTTCCGAAAAATCTAAGTGAGAGCTGACAACCACGCTGCTCAGGGTCAGACGGAGTTAAGATTTCCAGCTTCTCTGTTAACTTATTTTCATTCAATAAATATTCCAGATAACCGGTAAGCTTTTTGCTCTTCTCTCTTAAATTATTAATTCCTGCTTCTTCAAATATATCAAGTGATGCTTTGAGTGATGCTAATTGCAATATCGGCGGATTGCTTAGCTGCCAGCTTTCCACAGTGGGAATAGGAACGAAGTCAGGCTTCATTAAAAATCTTGTCTGCTTGTCATTTCCCCACCAGCCTTCAAAGCGCGGAATGTTTTTATCTGCATGATGCCTTTCATGAACAAATGCTCCGGCAATTGCACCGGGACCACCATTAACATATTTATAATTGCACCATACAGCGAAGTCAACGTCCCAGTCATGGAGCTGAACGTCGATATTTCCTGCGGCATGAGCTAAGTCAAATCCCACCATACATCCTTTTTTATGTCCCGCCTCAGTAATTTTTTTCAGGTCGAATAACTGTCCCGTATAATAATTTACTCCGGCAAACATAACCAAAGCAATTTCATCTCCCTGCTTTTCAATTACATCAAGTATGTCTTCCGTTTTTATGTATGTTTCGCCCTGCTTAGGAAAAATTTCAATGAGTGAGCTTTCATCGTATCCATGAAATCTTAGCTGAGACTTCACTGCATACTGGTCAGAAGGGAAAGCTGTTCCTTCTATAAAAATTTTATTACGTTCCTTCGTTGGTCTGTAAAACGAGACCATCATTAAATGAAGATTAACGGAGAGCGTATTCATGTTAACGACTTCATTCTCTTTAGCTCCAACTAAGTGTGCAGTCTGCTTTGTAAGAAATTCATGATACGGCAGCCAAGGATTGCGGGCTTCCGTCACGCCTTCAATGCCCATCAGTTCCCAGTCCTTTAGCTCCTGCTCAACACATGCACGGACTGTCTTCGGCTGAAGTCCAAGCGAGTTCCCGCAGAAATAAATCTGTTCCTTTTTATCTTTATTTACCGGAATATAAAATCTATCACGGTAATTTTTTAGCGAGTCATTTGCGTCCTGCTGAACAGCAAAATTTTTATCTGTTGAATAATTCATTTAATGTGATTTTGAAAGCAAAGTTAAGATTGTCATCTTTCAGTTTCAAGTTTCAAATAACGAGTTACAAATTGTCACATTATTGTTACATTTCTCGATGTTGTTTTTTCAATACCGTTTATTTTTATTTTCAAAAATTGATGAATTTTTGATGGGTTTTCTGTAAAATAAAAAGTAGTAAGAGCATACTCGTTTAAATATTGTCACATTATTGTAACATTTTAATTTAGAGACCTAACAGGATTGAAACCTATCGGCTAATGTAATTCGCCTTGGCGAGTCACAATTGTTTCAAACCACCTCCTCAGTCCCCCTCCTTGTAAAGGAGGGGGAAGCTTGTGTGAAAATTTACTTCTTCTCGGATTAATATATTACAAATCTACCTCCCCCTTAATCCCTCCCGCCTTGGGCAGGACAAGCTTTCCTTGTAAAGGAGGGGGAAACATTGTGGCGCCGCTCCCTTCTACAATATTTGCTAAATCTGTTTTTACAATACTCCCGTATTTTATTTTATAATTTTTGATGAATTTTTGACGGGTTTTTATTGAATTCAGAATGTAGAATTCAAAAAATTGTTACATTATTGTAACATTTTTAATTTAAAATATTTTCCCGGATTTATTACTGTTATTAAAAAATTTGGTTAAAATTTCATAATTCATAATTCATAATTCATAATTCTAAATTTTCATGTAATTTACAAACTTCTATTATCTTTTCAAAGAATTTCTTCCCTATTAGTAGGGCAGAATAATTTTTAAAGGCACGGGAATTGTTTCTTCATTAACTATTAGAAAAAATGTTTTTATCTTTATAAAATCTTCAAAACTAATGGCAAATTTTCGCGTCGGCTTTGGTTACGATGTTCACAGACTTGTAAAAGGAAGGAAACTTATTCTGGGCGGAGTAGAAATCCCGCACACAAAAGGACTTGAAGGCCACTCAGATGCAGACGTTCTTCTTCACGCAATATGCGATGCAATACTCGGAGCATGCGGATACAAAGATATCGGGCATCAGTTCCCCAATACAGATGACAAGTTCAAAGATATCTCAAGCTTAATTTTACTCGAGCAATCGTATAAGCTGATAAAGAAAAAGAAATATAAAATTGAAAATATTGATTGCGCCATAATTCTTGAAGAACCGAAAATTTACAAATACACTGAGCAGATGAAAGAAAAAATTTCTAAGATCCTTAAAACCAAAAACATCTCGATAAAAGCTACAACCTCTGAAGGGTTAGGATTTGTGGGAGCTAAAAAAGGATGCTCCGCATACTGCACAGCACTTTTATATAAATCAAAATGAGTTACACTTACCACGAAGTTACCGACATAATAAATTCTCAAAAACCTTTCTTGGAAAGTAAATATGGCTTGGAAAAAATCGGTATATTTAATTTTCAGCTTGATAAGCATGGTGTAAAAGAGGCTGATTTTTTAGTCCGGTTCAAAAAACCCATCGGAATGAAATTTATTGACTTCACTGAATTTATTGAAAGCTTACTGAACGTTGACGGAGAATTTCTTACTGAAGAAGGTCTTGAAAGCCTTAACGATGAAGCATTCAAAAACGGAATAAAAAATAAGGTGCATAATGTTTGAGAAAGATGATAAAATAATTGTAAAAAATATTATGGATTCATTTGATAACATATTCAGTGAAACTGAAAAAATTTCCTATGAAGAATTTAAATCCGATTCTGCAAAAGTCCGTACAGTACTTTCAGAAATAGAATCCATAGGTGATAATTGCAAAAACATTACGGGAGAATTCCGGCTCTCTAATGAAGAAGTGAACTGGAACTACATAATAAAAACTCGCAGAAGATTATCGCACAAAATAATTTCTGCTGTAAATACTGATGTCCTCTGGGCATTGATAAAAGAAGATTATCCGGGAATAAGAGATAACATTTCCAAATTATTAACCACATAAATTTTTGATAAGTATATTAAAGTCAGATGTACAGCTTGCCAATGTTACTACAATAAAATTAGGCGGCACGGCAAAATATTTTGCTCAGTTCAATAATGTTTATGAATTAAGACAGCTCCTGCAATTTGCAAAAAAGGAGAATCTGAAAATTCAGGTTATAGGCGGAGGAAGCAATATAATTTTTCCTGATGAAGGATTTAAAGGTCTTGTTTTAAAAAATCATATTAAAGAACTGAACTACGCCATTAATGAGCATGATGTTTTTTTAAAAGCCGGCGGCGGAAATAACTGGGATGAACTTGTTTCATTCTGTGTAAATGAAGGCGCGCAGGGAATTGAATGTCTCTCCGGAATTCCGGGCAGCGTTGGCGCTACTCCCATGCAGAATGTAGGAGCATACGGACAGGAGGTCGCAGATACAATTGTACATGTTCAGGCATTGCGTCTGGAAGATCTGGCAATAGTTAATTTTAACAGAGATGAATGCGGCTTTGGTTACAGGACAAGTATATTCAAACAGGAACAGAAAGATAAATACATTATTACTGAAGTTACTTTTATGCTAAGGCTGAACAAAGAACCTGAACTAAAATATAAAGAGCTTAAAGATGAAGTTGAAAAATTTTATGATTACAGTAACTTTTCAAACCGTGATAAATTAAAATTTGTAAGAGATAAGGTTATAGAAATAAGAAGAAGGAAATCTATGGTGATTGATGCGAATGATTCCAATTCAGTTTCATGCGGTTCTTTTTTTATGAATCCCGTTCTGAACGGAGAAGAATATAAAAAATTTGAAGAGACTTTATTTCACTTCCCTATTAAACCGAAAGTATTTCAGACGGACGGCAAATATAAAATACCTGCAGCATGGCTTATTGAGAATGCGGGATTTCACAAAGGTATGAACAGGAACGGCGCGGCAATTTCTGAAAATCATTCACTTGCTTTGGTGAACAGAGGATGTACATCTGCGCAGTTATTAGAATTAGCAAATGATATTCAAAACAAAGTTAAACAGTTCTTTGGAATTAATTTGGTAATGGAACCGGTTATTGTAATTAATAATTAGTAATGAGTAATTAATAACAACTTTTATCTTTTTGCTATCTCTGTGTAATTTTTTGCGCACTTTGCGGTGAAGTTTTGTGTGCTTTGCGTTAATTTAACTATTTTACCCTTTAGACTCGTTACAATTTATTAGAGTGAATATTTTTTTGAAATGTTGTATTTTTATTTATAGATAAGCTTGTGGCTAACACTCCTCACGAAAATACCAAAAGAGATATAAATTTATTAAGACGCGTTTCCGCCGGAGATGAGTCGGCAATCGGCGAACTTTACGATTTTTATAATAAGTATTTATACACAACAATTTACTTCATTTTAAAGAATGAAGCCGAAGCAGAAGATGTACTGCAGGAAGTCTTTTTCTTAATATGGGATAAAATAGATACTTACGATGAACGTCTGGGAAATCCAATTTCATGGATGACTCGTATCTCAAGGAACAAGGCTATAGATAAGCTGCGTGCAAAAAAACAAAATACTGATATCGATGAAACAAATGAGACTCTGATAATTGATATCAACGAGGACTATAAAAAAAGTAACCCTGAGTTTATTGCAGTTGCAGGGGAGGAACAAAAAGAAGTACTTGAAGCTATAAAAGAATTAGACGAGGTGCAGAGACAGTTAATAGAGTATGCCTATTACCAGGGCTTCTCTCATTCCGAACTCTCCGCGCACTTCAAAATTCCTTTAGGAACAGTTAAAACAAAGATCAGGTCAGCGATGATGTTTCTAAGAGAACGTTTAAAACATTTAAACTAAGATAAGGGTAGTATAATGCAAGATGACATAATATTAAATTCGATTGGCGCGCTTAGTGAACCTGAAAAGGAAAAACTAATCTCATCCCTCAGAGAAGCGGGATTTGAAGAAGTGTTTCTCACTTCCGACGTAAACAACATTGTTGAAAAAATAAATAATGCCATATTCAATAATCCAAGCAGATTGAAATCACCTTCTGCAGGATTAAAAGATAAAATTATGGCAAGAATAAAAACATCACCACGAAAAGACGAACATAAAGATTTTGATTTCAAGTTTGCAGATTCCAAAGATGACTGGTTTGACCACCCGGTATTAAATGCTGTTAAGGTGAAGGTTCTTTCTATCAACAGAGAAAACAATTATGCAATGTTGATGATGAAAGTCCCTGCGGGAAATGAATATCCCGAGCATCATCATTCAGCTCCGGAAGAATGTTTAATTCTTGAAGGCGATTTTCAGGCAGAGGGCAGAGTACTTGGTCCGGGTGATTTCCATCATGCAGAGCCCGATACGGACCATGGCAAACTTTATACACGCACGGGAGTGACTTTATTGTTGGTTGTAAATCCCGCAGATTACGGTCTATAGTTCTTTATTATAGTAAATACATAAAACAATTTTTGTTTTGGGGTGCCGGTAACTTATTCCTAAATTACCTGCTGAGATTACACCCACGAACCTGATCCGGTTAGTACCGGCGTAGGAATAACATTCTATTCAACGCTTATATCACTCATATTTTTTCAGGTTCATGAGAGGCATAAGCGTTTTTTATTTTATACAAATTATATAAACATGAAACACTTTTTAATCCTTTGTTCTTTATTTTTTATTTTTACAAAAATTTCTTTCGCGCAGGATGATATTCAGCAGCCGCCTCCATTTCAGGAAGCAGATTCATCTTATTATAAAACTCAGACCATCGAAGTCGATGCGTTGAAAGGCATTGAAAGAAAAACTCCCGTAGCTTTTCAGGATATCAAGCGGGAGGAAATAGAGCAGAAATACTGGATGCAGGACCTGCCTATGTTTCTTAACGGAAAGACAAGTCTTAACTCTTATTCCGAGTCAGGCGCATCAATCGGCTATTCGTATTTATCTCTTCGCGGATTTGATCAGCGAAGAGTTTCCATTCTCATTAACGGCACTCCGCAGAACGATGCAGAGGACCAGCAGGTTTACTGGGTTGACTTATCCGATATAACTTCCTCAGTCGAGAACATTCAGATTCAAAGAGGTATCGGAACTGCGCTTTACGGAACATCTTCAATTGGCGGCGTAATAAATATTCAGACAATAGATTACACCAGAAGAAATTTTCTGAACGTAAGCGTAGGCAGAGGTGATTACAATTCAAACCGATATTTATTTGAATATTCATCGGGTCTTGCGCAGAACAATATGGGCTTTTATGCTAAGTTTTCCAAAACAACGACTGACGGCTACAGAGACCAGTCATGGTCAGACCACTGGTCATACTTCATAGGAGCAACTAAGATTTTCAAGAACTCTACTTTGAAGATGAACGTCTATGGAAGTCCTATAAAAAATCATCTTGCTTATCTTGGAGTAACAAAGGATTATCTTGACGGCACTGTAACGGGAAACCAGTTAGTAGATAGAAGATATAATCCGCTTACCTACAACGATGAGACCGATAACTATCATCAGCCGCATTATGAATTAATTTACAACTGGCAGCCATCAAAGAATGTTTATATTTCCAACACTGTAAATTACATAAGAGGCGAAGGATATTTTGTAACTTCTTATCCTGCTATCTGGGGATATGATTTTACTTATTTCAGATTGAATCCGTTCTTCACCTCTGATACCACAACCTTCAATTCGTTATACTACCAGCATAACCCTGACGGAACATTCTATCATGACCCTGTGAATGGTTATGTTGTGGATAAGAGTGATATCGTAACAAAATTATTTGTAAATAATAATGACTACGGCTGGTTCCCGAAGGTGCAGATTACACATAAGAAGGGAACGCTGCTTATCGGAGGTGAAATGCGTATTCATAAATCGGAGCATTACGGAGAAATTGAATTTGCAAACGCGCTTCCGCAGAATACTCCGCCTAACTACCAATACTACTATTATAACGGGAAGAAAAGAAGTCTCTCCATCTATGCAAATGAAGTTTATGACTTTAATAATTTCATAACCGGAATGGTTGGTCTTCAATATGCAAACCATAGATATTCGCTTGATTACGATAAGTTCAAGCCATACACATTTGATGTGAACTATGATTTCTTTACTCCGAGAATAGGATTGAATGTTATCGGACCATATAATCTAAGATTTTTCGGGAACGTTTCTTACGCAAAGCGGGAGCCGAGACTGAAAGATATTTACGATGCAGAAAGCCCTTACTCAGTTCCGAATTTCAGAGTAGTTGATACCGTTACCAAAACTTATTCTGACCCGCTGGTAAAGCCGGAAGAGATGCTTGATTATGAGTTTGGCATTAACTTCAAAACTCCGGCAACCAATGCAAGCCTTAATTTTTATTTAATGGATTTTACCAATGAAATTGTGAACAACGGCCAGCTTGATAACGTGGGTCAGCCAATCAACGGCAACGCAGGAAAATCAATTCACAGAGGCATTGAATTCGAATACTCATTCATTCCGTTTTATTTATTTAAGGGATGGAGTAACCTTTCACTGGAGTATAACTTAACTCTCTCCGATAATTATTTTAAAGAATATACGGAAATTTTAGGAAGAGATTCACTCGGTAATATTCTTTACGGAAATGATTACTCGGGAAATAAAATTTTATTAAATCCTTCAGTGCTGGGAAATCTCTCTTTGAATTATAATGATAAAAATACTTTCAGCGCCTATGTTACAATGCAGCATGTCGGCAGGCAGTATTTAGATAATTCAGAGAATGAAAGAAAAAATCCTGCCGCAACACAGGTAGCAGGATATGTTGATAAAGTTATCGAGCCGTATATAGTTTTCAACGGCGGAATTTCCTATAACTTTATGAATCTTATTTCGGATAAGTCATTAAGAAAATCAATCAGAAATTTTGATGTGGAGTTAAAGGTAAATAATATTTTTGATAAGCTTTATACTCCGACAGGAAGCGTTGACGGATATGGAACTCCTTACTGGATACCCGCAGCAACAAGAAATTTTTATGCAAATGTGAAGATAGGGTTTTAGTAGTAGAAAGTAACAAGTAAAAAGTATAAAGTAGAAATTACAAAGAAACCTGCTTGATGAATTTCAGGCAGGTTTTTTTATTTCAGTTTATCAAACAACTTCTGTTTGTTTTCTTCAAGCACCAATACCTGAAGCAAGTCCCCTTCTTCTAAATGAGTGTTACCGTTCGGAATGAAAATATTTCCGTCGCGGGCAATGAATACTATAAGAGTATCATCGGGAAGATTTAATTGAACAAGAGATTTATTCACAATTTTTGAATTGAACGGCACTATATAATCTATCATAATTCGCTCTGACTCACGAGTTATATCAATCTCAACCGGCATCTTGGTTTTCCTTTTATCCATACGATAAACCTTCAGAAATTTCGCAACTGCCGGTATAGTCCATCCCTGAAGTAATGACGAGGTCAGCACAACGAAAAATACAATATTAAAAATGTTATAAGAATTATCAACTTTGCCCGTAACTGCAAACGTTGCTAAGATAATCGGTACTGCGCCTCGAAGTCCTACCCATGAAATTGCAAACTTATCTCTCTTATCGAATTTAGAAAACAGAAGCGAAACGAATACACTTACAGGTCGCGCTATGAAAATTAAAATCCCTGAAATAATTAATCCTATTCCTGCAACGTTCATTAATTCTTTGGGAAAAACTAAAAGTCCGAGAGTTAAAAACATGATTATCTGCGAGAGCCAGGCAAGTCCGTCAAAAAATCTGTGAGTTGATTTTTTTTGAATTACGTTGCTGTTGCCTATTATTATTCCTCCTATGTAAACTGCTAAAAATCCGCTACCGCCAATGAGAACAGTTACGCTATAGAGTAAAATCGAAATGCAGACAGAAAGCACAGGATAAAGACCTTCATAATTTAATTTCAGTCTGTTTGATAAAATTACCATTGCTTTAGCAATTACATAAGCTGCAATTCCTCCTATGATAAATTCTTTCAGCAGATGAAATATAACTGAAAGTATATTCAGCTCACCTGAAACAATTACCGTGGTAAAAGTAAGGGCGAGAAAAATTGCCATGGGGTCGTTGCAGCCTGATTCAAATTCCAACAGCGCATTCAGATTTCCTTTAAGCTTAATATTTTTTGAACGGAGAACAGAAAAAACTGCAGCAGCATCAGTGGCGGAAACAATCGCTCCGACAAGAAGCCCCTGATATAATTCAAATCCTAAAAAATAATGTATAGAAAATCCGACGATGAGAGTTGTGATAATTACTCCAAGAGTTGCCAGGGAGAACGAACTTTTTAAGACAGGTTTTATGTCGGAAAATTTTGTGTCAAGTCCCCCTGAAAAAAGAATGAAGACGAGTGCAAGCGTTCCTATATGCTGAGATAATTTATAATCTTCAAAATTTATTTTTCCAATTCCTTCAGAGCCTGCAAGCATACCGATAATAATAAATAATATTAGCTCAGGCAGCCCCAGCGTATTAGAGAATCTTGTAATGATTATGCTGATTACAATAAGTAAAGCTATGGCAAATAATATGAACTCAAATCCCGGCATAAGTAGTAAAATTTTTGAGAATTGGTTGAGGTTTTAAAAGATAAGTGGAAAAACTAATTCAATCAATGAAGAGGAAATTTTTGCCGGATAAGCCAGGTTATTACATAGATAAATTATTTTATTTACAGTATTTTCAATCTATAAAAACTAAAAAGGATAGAAATTATGAGAAAAGTTTTTCTTCTTTTATTTATATTATTTTATGGAATTACATTTTCACAAAACGATAAATCCGAAGCACAGAATAAATTTGCTGAAGCTATAAAATTAGTTGATGCGGGAAAGTACAGTGAAGGATTAAAACTCTTTGAAGAAGTTCAGAAGCTTGACCCTTCCAGCAGCGCTCCGCAGTATGAAATAGCGCTGATTTATTACAAACAAAAAAAATATGAAAAGGTTATAGAGTTACTGGAAAAAATTAAGAATAAATCCGATGCTGAAGACAGATATTTTTCATTACTTGGAAATGCATATGATCTGACAGACGACAGGGACAAGGCATTTGAAATATACGAAGCAGGTATTAAGAAATTCCCGAAGTCAGGTCCTCTGTATCTTGAACTTGGAGTGACAAATATGATGGAGAAGGAGTATGATAAAGCACTTCAATATTTTGAAAAAGGAATTGAAGTAGCGCCAATGCACCCTTCCAATTATTACTGGGCATCAATGCTTTGGTCTACAACTCCAAATTCAGTTTGGAGTCTGATTTACGGTGAAATTTTTCTGAATCTTGAAAGGAATTCAAACCGTACAGAGCAGATCAGCAAACTTATGTTTGAAGTTTATAAAAAGGGATATACTTTTGAAGGCAACAGCATCAAAACAAGTTTTGCCAGCGGTAATATATATGTCAGCAAAGATGAAATAGGCAAAAGCATGATTGATAAATTATTAACAACATATTCGGCGCTTTCCATATTTGATGCTGGAATGGCATTAGCTGCTGCAGGTGAAAAAAAGATAGATATAAATTCACTTAACAGAATCCGCAAAAAATTTTTAGACACATATTTTGAAAAAAAGGATAACGAAAAATTTCCGAATGTAGTTTTTGACTATCAGAAAAAAGTAAAAGAAGCAGGTTACCTGGATGAATACAATTACTGGATTTTACTTGATGGTGATAAAGCAAATGAATCGGAATGGCAAAGTAAAAATGAAGAAAGATGGGATTCCTTTCTAAAATGGTTTGATAAAAATTCAATAGAAATTAATGAATCAAATAAATTTGTAAGGACAAAAATTAATAAATGAAACTTATCACATTTTTATTACTTGTATTATCTTTGAATAAATGTTTTGGGCAGGGAGATACAATAGTTTTCAACACAGGAAAAATATTTTCAATCGCATATCTGGACAGAGATAAGAACGGAATTTCTCTGACTGAATACTCCAGTTATAACTCAGTATTTATTGATACTCTTTCAAAAAATTTTCTGACAATTGAAAGAAAATACAATGACCTTAACAATCCGCTAAGAAATACAAAAGTAGAAAAAATTCCTCTGAGAAATATTAAGTCTCTCGGATATGTAGTCGGAAACCACGGGCCGATAGGAGCACTTATCGGAGCAGGTTCAGGGGCAGTTGCAGGATTTATTATCACTGCGTTATCTATTAATTCAAACACCGGGGAAAATAATGACAAGACTAATCCGAAGGGAATTGGAATTGTTTCAGGGTTATTCTTCGGCACTTTTCTGGGATTCTGGATTGGAGTAAATAATGAACGTTATGAAGACTTTGACTTAATGAAATACAACAATGATATCGGAAAGAAATACAACGAAATTATAAAAATTATACAAACCGGAATAAAACATTATAAATTAGACTAAGTCTTTTCTTCTTATTTACATGTGTAAACTTTATTCAAAATCTTTATGAAATATTACATACTATTGTTCACAATTTTTTTGTTGAATACATCTAATGCTCAAACAGATACCGTAGTTTTAAACACACCGAAAGTATTTTCAATTTCATATTATGATTCCACCAAAAGTGCAGTTACATTTACTTCTTATTCAAGTTTTCAGGAAATTTACATCGATACACTTACAAAAAAGTTTTTAACTATTGAAAGAAAATTCACTGACTTAAGCAATCCGTTAGTGAGCAGAAAAATTGAAAGAGTCCCACTGCAAAACATAAAATCTTTAGGATACATTTCCGGCACTAATGCCAACAAAGGATTATTAATCGGTATAGGAACCGGAGCAATTGCGGGATTAATACTTGGTTCTATTGCACAATCACAGGATGAACTTTTTGATTCCAATGTAAGAAAATCGGTAGGTATCAGTACAATTATCGGAATAGTAAGCGGAGCAAGTCTGGGATATTTACTGGGAGGAATGTTTAATGATTACACAGAATATGACTTAGAAAGGTACAATAATAATCCCGAAAAGTGTTACACTGAAATACTCAAAATTGCCCGTGACGGAGTAAAAAATTTTAAAAGAGATTAAATTTATATGAAATATTTTTTTGTTTTCGCTGCATTAATTATTGCAAATTTTTGTCATTCCCAAAGTGATAATCCGGTTTTAAATAATGAAGAATATTCAAACATTACAGTTCAGAACTCAAATAAAAATGATTCTGCGCTTAGTGGGATAATTTCCCTGAATACTCCTGCAGTTTTTTCCATTACATTTTATGACGGGAATAAAAAGGCGCTAATATCATCGAATAAATACACTTCATATGATGGAATATATCTGGATAAAATAGAAGGTGGTTATCTGTCATTTAGAAAAAAATATCCGTATAAAGATCATCCGAATGCAATAACAACGAACAGAAGAATTGCTTTGAAAGATATTAAATCGCTCGGTTACTCAACAGACTCTAAGGAAACCTTTGGAGCGGTGCTTGGAGCAGGAATAGGGTTTGCCGCGGGAACAATAATCGGCATACTCTCAAAAACTGTCGACGATAAGCAACTTGATCCTAAATTTTCACCGGGTACAATCAGTTCTATTGCGCATCCCATTCTGGCATTTGGCGGAACAGGCTTATTGCTTGGATATTTTATCGGAGGAAAAATGAACGGATATGAATCCTTTGATTTGAGTAAGTTCAACGATGATAACGATAAGAAAATATCCGAGATAAACAGAATTGTAAAAGAAGGTCTGAATTACAAAAGAAAAAAGTAAAACTTTAGTTTATTGAAGATAATGAATAGTTTGATTACTCACTGGGCTAAGATTACCTGAGTAATTCATCTTAAATTATACGATTTTTTCACTTATTTCAGCTAAATATAAGCTATTTTTCAATATTTGTAAATCCTTTAATAACTATTATCTTTAAAGTTTTGTTTAATTGTTATATGTTTATAGGTTACATTTAGAAATTAAAGAATTTAATTGGATACATCAGGTTCTGAATCCGGAACTCTTGAAAAAGATTCACACGGAAATACCGACTCGGACTACCACAGTAGTAATTCATCCCACGGTAAAACCAACTTAAAATACTTACTCACATTAAGTCTCGGCGCATTAGGTGTCGTCTATGGAGATATAGGCACAAGCCCTCTTTATGCTCTGCGCGAGTGTTTCAGCGGACATTATGGTCTAGCTCCGAATCACGATAACGTGCTGGGAGTATTATCACTGATTTTCTGGTCGCTCATTATAGTAGTAACCGTAAAATATCTTGTAGTAATTCTGCGCGCAGATAACGACGGCGAAGGCGGCATACTTGCTTTAATGGCGCTGGTAAAACCATCAGGCAAAACCAAAGCCGGAATGATAATTGTTTCGTTCGGTATATTCGGCGCTGCATTATTATATGGTGATGGTGTTATCACTCCTGCCATTTCAGTTCTATCTGCTGTTGAGGGTTTGAACGTAGCTACACCTTTTTTTGAACCGTATATCATACCGCTGACTGTAATTATTTTATTCGGGCTTTTTGCTGTTCAGAAGAAAGGTACAGGCAGCGTAGGAAAAATGTTCGGTCCCGTAATGATGCTATGGTTCTTCGCTATTGCAATCTTAGGGATAAAGGAAGTCTTTACAAATTTAGAAGTATTGAAGTCAATAAATCCTTATTACGCTGTTATGTTTTTTTCACATAATGGATTCGCGGGATTTATTGTTCTCGGCTCAGTCTTCCTTGTTATGACGGGCGGTGAAGCGTTGTATGCCGATATGGGTCACTTCGGAAGAAAGCCGATACGTATGGCGTGGTTCACAGTTGTACTCCCCTGTTTGTTTTTAAATTACCTCGGTCAAGGTGCTTTAGTATTAGGTAATCCGCAGGCAGCTGAAAATCCTTTCTATCTGCTTGCACCGCAATGGGCATTATACCCTATGGTAATACTTGCAACGTTTGCTACTGTAATTGCATCGCAGGCATTGATATCGGGAGCGTTTTCGTTGACATTCCAGGCAGTTTTATTAGGATATCTACCAAGATTAAAAACCATTCATACTTCTGAACACGAAAGAGGACAGATTTATATTCCTCAACTTAACTGGGCATTATTCTTTGCAACAATTGCATTGGTATTTGCATTTAAAACATCAAGCAACCTTGCGGCAGCATACGGTATAGCGGTGACTACAACTATGGTAATCACAACCATACTTGCGTATTTTGTAATGACGAAGCTATGGAAATGGTCTCAGACTACGGCAATACTTGTAACATTATTTTTCTTCTCAATTGATATTTCATACTTCGGAGCAAACTTACTGAAGTTCTTCCACGGAGGATATGTACCTATTGCCATGGGAGCAGTGATTTACATAATGATGATGACATGGAACAGCGGAAGAAGAAGACTGATGGATAAGATACAGAAGGAAACAGAATCACTGCAGAATTTCATTGAGGAATTTATGAGCACACGTATGACTTTTATTCCGGGAGCAGCAGTTTATATGTCAAGCAATATCAACGGAGCACCTCCGCCATTGATATTAAATATCAAACACAATAAATTATTACACAAGCTTATAGTAATTTTAACTATAAAAATTTCCAAAGTCCCGCGTATAAAAGATGATGAGAGAATAACTGTCGAAGAACATGCAGAAGGATTTTATAAAGTAATTGCCAACTACGGATTTATGGAAGCGCCGGATATTAACAAAATAATTGAGTTCTTAAAACCGAAAGGTATAACACTTAATGTAGATAAAACTACATTCTTCTTAGGAAGAGAAACATTAATTGTAAATGATAAGCCCGGACTTACAAGATTGAAAAATAAATTGTTCGTCCTTATGTCTAACAATGCTCAGAGAGCAACTGAATTCTTTAAACTCCCTGTTAGCAGGGTTTATGAAGTCGGCTCACAAGTCGAGATATAATTTCTATAAATATTTTTAAACATCCATAGGTAAAAATGTCGTTTAGTAAAAGTGAGGGGGAAGCCCGGCTTACTTTATTTGAAGAATTCAAAGCTTCATTAAAAACAGTCGAGGCAGAAGAGATATTTGACTTAATAATTTTCCGTCCTATTTCATTTGTATTCGTAAAACTGATTTATAACACCAATATTACTCCTAATCATATTTCAATTGTAGCTATGATTATCGGAGTAATTGCAGGTCTTACTTTTTCGGGAGCAACTCACGTTTACTTTATGATTGCTTCACTGTTATATTTTACTTCCAATACATTAGATTGCGCTGACGGTCAGCTTGCAAGATTAAAAAAGAACGGTACGCTGCTCGGCAGAGCTATAGACGGCTTCATAGATTACGTAGTATCTACTACAATTTATATATGCCTTGGTGTTGCAGTTGCAAAAATTTCAGGCAGCGGCTGGTATGGATTTTTTCTTTGTGTAGGCGGCGGAGTATCAGCAGCAGTGCAGGCATTCTATTTTGATTTCTACAGAAATTCGTTTCTTCAATATGTGCATGGAATGTCTTCAGATGTAAACGATGAGATAAGAGAGTTTTCAGAGGAGAAAGATAAGCTTAAAAATGTAAAAGGCAGAGGAATTGAAAAGCTTTTGATAAACGCTTACTTGTTTTATTCGCGCAGGCAGTCAGCAGTTGTAAGAAGCAAAACTACATTTACGGTAACACCTGAGCAATATTACAAAGATAACAGGTTACTCTTAAGATTATGGAGCTGGCTGGGTTCAACAACTCACATGGTAATGCTTGCTGTTTTCTCAGTTATGAACAGAATAGACTTGTATCTTATTTTCAATATTACAATCTGCAATTTATTATTTATAATATTTTTAGTCATGCAAAAAAATGTTCTTAAGAAATACGAGGTGGTAAAATAATGCAGGCGATAATTTTAGCAGCAGGTCTTGCAAAAAGATTAAGACCATTAACCGATACTACTCCGAAATGTTTATTAGAGGTGAACGGAAAAAACCTGCTTCACCGTACAATGGAAAATGTAATTGCAAACGGTATTACTGAATTCGTTTTTGTTACAGGTTACAGAGAAGATATGATTAAAAATTCTCTGAAGGAAAATTTTTCAAACTGCAAAATTCAGTTTCTTTCAAATTTAGATTTTGAAAACAACAATAATTCTTACTCTCTCTGGATGACTAAGAATTTTATTACAAAAGATATTATTTTACTGGATAGCGACATTCTATTTGATAAAGGTATTATAAAAGAGCTGCTGGATTCGGAACATAAAAACTGCCTTGCCGTAAACTTTGAAACAGAGCTGGATGAAGAACAGATAAAAGTTGTATTGGATGGAGACAAAAAAATTCTCGAGATAAGCAAAGTAACTGATTTAAAAAAATCTGCAGGGGAATCAATCGGGATTGAAAGATTCTCATTGGATTTTATGCAGGAGCTTTACAAAGTTCTTGATAGAAAAATAATCAATGAGAGAAATGTAAACGAGTTTTATGAAAAATCGTTTGAAGAAGTGATTCAGGCAGGAAATAAGAGGAACAGTATATACGCAATTGATGTTTCACATTATAAATGCATGGAAATCGATACCGTTGAAGACTACGAACGGGCAAAAAACATGAACATTTAGGATATTATCACATTTTAAAATTATTAACATACAAAAGATAAATTGAGTAACTATTACAGAAGACCGAGTTTCTTTGGGGGGTTCGGAATGTTTCCGCCCGTGATAAAGATGCTGCTGATTTCAAACATCGCAATTTTTACTGTTCAGTTCTTATTGCAGGGAAATATAGAGTTCAGCAATATACTTGCAAAATATTTTTACCTGTGGCCAATTAACTCGCCATACTTTATGCCATGGCAGATTTTCACTTACATGTTTCTGCACGGAGGCTTCATGCATCTGTTCTTTAACATGTTTGCATTATGGATGTTCGGAATGGATATTGAAAATATGTGGGGAACTAAAAAATTTCTTATATATTATTTCCTTTGCGGAGTAGGCGCAGGTGTTGCAAACTTATTTATCGCTCCGCTATTCGGGCAGGCTGCTCCAACGATAGGAGCATCAGGCGCCATCTACGGAATTTTAGTTGCCTTCGGATTTTTATTCCCCGATAGACCTATATATTTATACTTCTTCGTTCCTGTCAAAGCAAAGTATCTTGTAATAATTTACATGGTAATTGAGTTTATCTCCGCAAGCAACAGCTTTAATTCAGGTGTTGCTCATATTGCTCACTTAGGCGGCGGTATAGTAGGCTTCATTTATTTGCTGATAACTTACAAACGTTTGGGTAATTTTAATTTATCGGGCAAACCTAAAAATCCTTTCGGAAATGTTCCGGGTTCAGGATTCAAAGAGCCGACAAGAATTACTCCGCTTTATCCTAACGGTTCGGAGAGAGTAAAAAAAGCTGACTATGTAGATTTACCTGAAACAGATTTTAAATCTGAATCAGACGAAAGATTTAAACAGGCGCAGGAAAGAGTTGATGCAGTTCTGGATAAACTAAGCCAGGGCGGATATCAAAGTTTAACTGAAGAAGAGAAAAGAATTTTATTTACTGAAAGCAAAAAATTAAGATAGACTTTTTAATTATTCTATGGAAGTTCTCACTGAAAATAAAAAATACTGTAACAGCTTAACAAAGTATTCACGACTGAAAACACGCGAAGTTTTTATCGGAGACGTTCCGCTTGGCGGAGATAATCCTATAAGGATTCAATCGATGACTACAACTGATACGATGGATACAATTGCAACTGTTGAGCAGTCCATTAGAATAATAGAAGCCGGGGGCGATTACGTTCGCATCACTGCGCCGAGTATGAACGAAGCGAAGAATCTTGAAAACATAAAAAAAGAATTAAGAGCACGCGGATATAAAGCGCCGCTTATTGCAGATATTCATTTCACTCCAAACGCAGCAGAGCTTGCTGCAAGAATTGTAGAGAAGGTAAGAGTAAATCCGGGCAACTACGCCGATAAGAAAAAATTTCAGATATACAATTACACTGATGATTTATATAATCAGGAACTGGACCGTATAAGAGAAAAGTTTACGCCTCTTGTAAAAATCTGTAAAGAGTACGGAACTGCAATGAGAATCGGAACGAACCACGGTTCGCTCTCAGATAGAATAATGAGCCGTTACGGTGATACTCCGTTAGGTATGGTTGAATCCGCTCTGGAATTTTTACGCATCTGCGAAGATAACAACTACCATCAGATAGTTCTTTCAATGAAGGCCAGCAATCCGCAGGTTATGATTCAAGCATACCGTTTACTGATTATTAAAATGCATGAAGAAGGAATGAATTATCCTCTTCATCTTGGTGTAACGGAAGCCGGTGACGGTCTTGATGGAAGAATAAAATCTTCTGTCGGAATAGGAACATTACTTGAAGATGGAATAGGCGATACAGTAAGAGTTTCATTGACAGAAGAACCTGAGTTTGAAATTCCTGTTTGCAAAGAGCTTGTTGAAAGATATGTGAACAGAGGAAACTCAAAAGAAATCAAGCCGATTGAAGATGAAACTGTCTTACCATACAATCCTTTAGATTATTCAAGAAGAAAAACATTTGCAGTTGAAAAAACCGGCGACCATCATGTTCCCGTTGTAATACTTTCTCCCAATGCAGATATGATTGAGAACCCGGCGTATCTTATAGATGCCGGTTATGAATACAATGCCGAACTTGATAAATGGAACATTGCTGACATCGCTCCCGATTATATTTACTTAGGTGAACACGATATAAAGTACGAGCTTCCCGGCACTCTTCATAAAATTTTTGATTATTCATTCTGGGAAACACAAAAAAATAAAGAGAATACGTTCCCGCTGTTCAATATGCACGAATTTTTAGAGGCGGAAAACAAATCTAAAAGAATAAATTTTTTATCTCTTACAACTGATGATATTTATTTTGGTAATCTGGATTTCTTAAAGAATGAAAAAAAATGTGTTATCATTCTCACAAGCAGTAATGAAAATTATTTAGCAGATATAAGACGTTCGTTTATTGAGTTGATGAACAAAGGAATTGAAGTCCCTGTTATTATTAAAAGAAATTATCAGAATATTTCCGAGGATAACTTAATGCTTTACTCGGCAACTGACTTCGGCGGATTATTAATCGACGGTTTCGGTGACGGCGTTTGGCTTGAAGGCAGCGCAAATATTGGAACACAGAACCAGACTTCATTCGGAATTCTCCAGGCAACCCGTACAAGAATTTCAAAAACTGAATATATCTCCTGCCCTTCATGCGGAAGAACTTTGTTTGACCTTCAGGAAACCACTGCGAAAATCAGAAGCAGAACGAATCATCTGAAAGATGTTAAGATTGCAATCATGGGATGCATTGTTAACGGTCCTGGTGAGATGGCAGATGCAGATTACGGTTACGTAGGTAGCGGAGTCGGAAAAATTACTTTATACAAAGGGAAGGAAGTTGTAAAGCGAAGTATCGATACGGATATAGCAGTTGATGAACTGATTGACCTTATAAAAGAAAACGGCGACTGGAAAGAAGTAGAAAATTGACCGTAGAAAATTAAAATCCCTTCTGTTAACTTCACATAAGTTCGAAATAAAAACTTCTCAATCTAATCCTCATGCCTACAAATAAAATAGAACATGATCTTTCGGGAACAGCTTTTGTTGTAAACGTCTCCCGCTCTGAAAAAGTAATGATAAGCAAAGATATTTACGCTCATCTATGGATTACTGATGCTGCAAGGAAATATTATGATGAGTTAAATGAAAATGTTTATAAGTTCGATGATTTATTTATAAGCTTAAGGCACAGATTTTTTTACGAGAAGCAAAAAGAATTTATAAAGACCCATAACAATCCTGCTATAATAAATATCGGTTCGGGATTTACAAATTATCCGTTTCTTCTGGAAGGGAAATTTGAATACATTGAAGTTGACCTCGAAAATATAATCTACTACAAAAAAGAACGTATACAGAAATTCATTCAGGAAGCTATAATTCCTTTCCGTGATGTTTATTATTATCCGATTGATTTGCGAAACGTCATCGACAGAGAATATTTACGCTCCAAACTTAACGGCGCAATAGCTTCTTCAAACCGCTCAATGATTATTATGGAGGGACTGACATTTTTCTTAGATGAAAATACTCTCGATTATTTATTTAAAACGCTCGGATCTATACAGAAGAAAGGCTCTGAAATTGTTTTTGATTTCTGGAAGCCCGATGCAATGACCTACCCGGTGCTTCAAAAATTGAAGTCATATCTTGAAAATAATTTCGGATATACTATGAAAGATTATTTTTTATTTGATAAGGATTATATAGAATCAAAAAGAGATTTTGTAATAAGTGAAATAATGCCTATTCAGGAAATCGAAAAGCACTATGCAGGAACTAACATATTTGAAAACAAAGAAAACGTAATACCTGCAAATTTATGTACATTGGTGAAATTATAATTTTTAGTAAATTTTTTAATGCCGGATAATCTTACTACAGTTTCGTTTCCCTATAAAATAATAAAGTTCAGCAAAAGTTTTTTAAAGCAGCTCAGTTTCAAAAATACATTCTCCGCACTTACTCACAGAAATTTCAAACTCTGGTTTTACGGTCAGACTATTTCATTGATCGGCACATGGATGCAGATCACTGCGCAGTCGTTTCTTATTTTTGAACTCACACATTCTTCTTCTTATCTCGGTTACGTAGGTTTTGCTTCAGGTATTCCATCATGGTTCTTTATGTTCTACGGCGGAGTAGTTGTTGACCGCGTTTCACGAAGAACGGTTCTTATCATAACGCAGGTTGCGTTAATGGTGCTTTCTATCATACTCGCTTACCTTACCTTCTCAGGCAATATTGAACCCTGGCATATTTTAGTTTTATCCTTATTAACGGGAGTAGCCGTAGCATTTGATGCACCGGCAAGACAAACTTTTATAAATGAGCTTGTTCACCGCGAACATCTCACAAATGCAATTGCGCTCAACGCAACAATGTTTAATACTGCTTCGGCAGTTGGTCCCGCTTTCTCAGGAGTTGCATACGCTCTTGTAGGTCCGGCATGGTGTTTTACAATCAATGCGGTTTCATTCATTGCAGTTATCATAGGATTATTTATGATCAAACTTGATGTAAAAAAAGCGGTTAAGAAAACGACTTCAGTTATTTCGGATCTGAAAGAAGGTTTGAGTTATATAAAATCTCATAAACTTATAAGGACTTTTATTTTCTTCTCTGCTGCAGTCAGCCTTCTGGGAGTTTCATTCACAACCCTAATTCCTGCATGGGCTGTAAAAATATTGGGCGGAGATTCTACCACTAATGGTATGCTGCAATCGGCACGTGGAGTAGGGGCTTTGCTCAGTGCTCTCGTTGTAGCATCGCTCGGCGCGTTTAATTTTCGCGGTAAACTTTATACTCTCGGTGCAATTTCGCTACCAATTTTTATAATCTTCTTCGCAATATTTCATTTCACATTTGCAGCTTACGTAACATTATTCATCGTCGGGGCAAGCACTGTGCTTGTATATAATCTGACAAATGCTTTTCTTCAATCACTTGTAACTGATGAGCTCAGAGGCAGAGTTCTTGCAGTTTATACATTTACATTTTTTGGATTAATGCCGCTTGGTTCACTTTTAATCGGGAACACTGCAGAGTGGATTGGTGAAACATTCGGAATCATTCTTTTCGCTCTCTTACTTCTTGCCTGCGCCATGTATATCTATCTAAGGGTACCAAAAATCAGAGCTTTATAAAGCAACAATTTCTTGATTTTATGCGTAAAATAAATTGATTATCTTACATATAACTGAAATTTTTATACCTCTAAGACAGTTATAATCCAAACAAAGAACAACCCCGTATTTAATACATGAAAAAACTATCGTCCCTTTTATTCATCGCGCTATTCTTGTGCGCGAAAAGTTATTCAGCTGTTCCCTTCAATGTTGAAATAGAACAGATCAGCATACCAAATTCTCCCAGCTTACATTCATTTGCATTTGCACAGTATAACGGCAAGTGGCTTTTCATCGGCGGAAGAACAAACGGGCTGCATGGATTCAGCAATACGCTCCCTGCATTTCCCAGAGCTTATGCTAACAGATACATTTACGTTGTTGACCCTAACACAAATCAGGTCTGGTCAAAAAATATTTATACCGATTTAAACATAGCAGTTGCCGACCCGCTTAAAACTCACAACATGGAATATTATCAGAACGGCCAGACGCTTGTAATGATTGGCGGAATGGGATTAGATTCTCTCAGAGATTCTACGGTAACGTTCACTACAATTACTGCTATCAATGTTCCGGGAATTATAAACGCAGTTGTGAATAATCAGAATATAAGTTCGTATGTTACTCAGATAAGCGATTCAAGAATGCAGGTATGCGGAGGCGAGCTTAGCATGATAGGCAATGATTATTATTTAGTAGGAGGACATAATTTTTCGGGACAGTACCGAAGCCCGGCGAACGGAGAATTTTTTCAGAAGTACACCAACCAATACAAGAAGTTCAATTTAAATATATCCGGTACAATTACAGTTTCAAACTATGTTGCTTATACTGATTCAGTAAATCTTCATAGAAGAGATATGAACTTAGTGCCGATGATAAATCCTGACGGCTCACAATCGTTATCATTATACGGAGGTGTGTTTAAGTATGAAAAAGACTTGCCGTATCAGAATCCCGTTTATATAAACAGTTCAAATTATTCTGTAGATAATTCTTTCAGTCAGAGATTTCAGCAGTACAGTTCTGCATTTTTGAATATGTACGACTCAGTAAAAAAAGATATGCACACTGTTTTCTTCGGCGGAACATCTCTTTATTACTGTGACGGAATTACAGGACAGGTTAAGATGGATACTCTGGTTCCTTTTATAAAGGATATTACATCTTTGTCAAAGCTTCAGAACGGAACAACTGTTGAAACAATTCTACCAATAAAATTTACTGAGTATCTCGGAACAAATGCAAAGTTTATTCCTGTGCAGAATATTCAAGAATACTCAAACGGAGTTGTGAAGCTTAATCAGTATGCAACAAGAACTCTTGTCGGGTATATGTTCGGAGGCATTAAAGTCCCGCTTGCAAATTATACATCGGGAACTGCCAGCGACAGGATTTTTAAAATTTATCTTACGTATTCACCGGTAGGAATAAATCAGATAAGCTCTGAAGTTCCATCAACGTTCAGCTTAAGTCAGAATTATCCGAATCCGTTCAATCCCACCACTTCAATTAAATTCAATGTCAGCAAGGCGGGATTTGTGAAAGTTATTATTTACAATTCACTCGGAAGAGAAGTTGAGCAGCTTGTGAATAATAATTTATCAGCAGGTAAGTATGAAGTAAACTGGAATGCATCAAACCAGACCAGCGGAGTATATTTTTATAAATTAGTATCAGAAAACTTCAGTGAAGTAAAAAAGATGATGCTGGTAAAGTAAATTTTCATAAATAACTTTGTAATAACAAACAGCCCGATGAATTAAAAACTCACCGGGCTTTTTTTGTAATCGAAAATTATTTTCTCTTTTAAAATCCTACACTATTCTCCGGAGGAAGATTTGTTTCCTGAGTTCCTTCCGATGGAAGCGAGTGCGGTACATTACATTTCTTCGGCAGAAACTTTTTCAGCACAAGCTCTTTATGTGAAGGGCATGAACCGTTATCAAGCATTCCGCTTACGGAGCATATACTAGCCTCCTCTACACCATCCGGCATCTGGAAGTATGCAACAGGAAAATCAAAACTGTCATCGGCATACAGGTACTTCATAAAGCGTCCCCATATAGGAGCAGCAGCTTTACCGCCCTGACCGTAACCGCCTCCGAACTTCACACGAGGATCATCAAAACCAAGCCATACACCTGCTAAGAACTGCGGAGTAAATCCGATGAACCATGCATCTGTATAATCGTTAGTCGTTCCTGTTTTACCTGCAGCAGGCCGCGAAAAATATGAACGTATGCTTGTTGCAGTTCCTTCATCAATAACACCTTCCATCATATCCTGCATTATGTATGCAACATCTTCACTTAAAACTTCTTTCGAATCAGGTTTTATTTCTTCTATGATGTTTCCGTTTCTATCGCAGATTTTTGTAATGGCAACAGGCTCAACCCATATCCCTTCGTTTGCAATTGTTCCGAATGCATTCGTCATTTCAAGCGGAGTCACTTCTCCCGCGCCAAGTACCAATGAAAGAACATTCGGTAATTCAGACCTTACACCCATATCATGGGCAAGCTGAATTACTTTATCAAGCGGAGCAATTTCCATAGCAGTCCTTACAGCAATAACGTTAATTGATTTTGCAATAGCATCTCTGAGCGAAACACTTCCGCCTGTACCGCCGCCTTTTGGCGACCATATCTTTCCACCGACGTTTACATTAACAGGGTCGTTGGAAATCATGTATCCCGGGCTGTAGCCGTTTTGAATCGCTTCAGTATAAACAAAAACTTTGAATGTTGAACCCGGCTGTCTTTTTATCTGGGTAACGTGGTTCAAACCGTATTTGAACTGATTGTTAGGATTAGAGCCAACCATAGCTTTTATTTCACCGCTCTTTGGATTCATACAAACAAATCCCAACTGAACAGTTGTCTCAATAGCTTTTACAGAATCTACAAAGCTAGTACTCTTTCGGAGCTTCTCGGCAATCTTATTTCTTTCAGCGTCAGTCTTTCCTTTTTTATATTCTTCCGATTGTTTTATCTGTCTTTCAACAGCGTCGTTCAATACATCTTTATTATTCTTCCAGTTCCAGTAACCGTTAAATTCCTTCTGGAAAGTTTTCAGCTGTTCAGTTGCAGCATCCATTGCATGCTTCTGGAATCTAGTATCGAGTGTCGTGTAAATCTGCAAGCCGTCTCTGTATAAATCATATCCGTATTTTTCTGCTTTCTGTTCCAGCTGTTGCCTCACCATTTCAGTAAACTGAGGAGCCGGGGAATTAAATGTAGCAAAGTTTTTTTGCAGTGTAACTCTTATCGGGTCATCGGAAACTGTTCTGTATATTTCAGCATTGATATATCCTGCCTCAAGCATAGAGTTCAGAACAATATTTCTTCTCTTCTTGGATTCTTCGGGATTATCAACAGGGTCATACTTAGTCGGATTTTTCAATACACCAACCAGTATTGCGCATTCATCAATTCCCAGATCTTTAGCGCTTTTATTAAAGTATGTCTGCGCAGCTGCCTCAACTCCGTATGCGCCTTTACCGAAATAAACTGTGTTTAAGTAATAAGCTAAAATTTCCTGCTTAGTATAAGTTCTTTCTATCTGAATCGAAGTCATTGCTTCGCGAAGCTTTCTGTTAATAGAAACTTCACGGCCGATATCAGGATATAAATTTCTTGCAAGCTGCTGTGTGATTGTACTTGCACCTTCCTTTGTTCTGAAAGCAATAATATTCTTTACCAGCGCTTTTATAGTTCTATCTAAATCAAATCCCCAGTGATCGAAAAATTTTCTGTCCTCAGTTGCAACCAAAGCATTTATCATATCCTTAGGGATATTTTCAATGGTAACTTTAGTTCTGTTCTTTAAGAAAAATTTGTCTATTAACTCTCCGTCAGCGGAATAAACTTTAGTTGCTTCTTCCAGCTTAGGATTTTCTAATTCGGCAAGTGAGGGAAGCCCCTGTGAAAGGTAAACAAGATATCCTGCAAAGCAGATTATTCCTATTAAAATAAAAACTACTGCCGTACCCAGTACGTTATTTGCTTTCCTGTTTTTCTTGGATACGTTTTTTCTGTATTCCTTATCGTTAAGATATTTATCGAGTTCTTCTTCTTTATATTTATCTTTTTTAGCCAACCGCTTTTATTGTCTCCTGTTTATACTTATTTTCTTTTTTGTTATAGTAACTTATCAGTTCTATTTTTTTATCTTTATAAACTACATATGTAAAATTGTCAATCCAGTCCCCTGTATTGATGTATGTGCCTGAATCATAATCTACTCTTAAAGGACGGTGCCTGTGCCCCATTATAACTACATCAAATCCCTCTTTTATTTTCATCTCGCCGAAATCCCTGAGTCCGTCGTGCTTCGTATAATCTTTTTGTCCCGTATGCATTCGTGAAGAGTGCGAGCTTTTTTTCGCAAGCCCCAGTCCCCAGTCAGGGTGTAGTTTTGCATACATGAACTGCGCAAATCTGTTGCGCATTATTTTTTTTAATATCTTGTAACCTGTATCTTTGTAAGCCATTCCGTCGCCGTGATGAATGAAGAATTTCTTCCCGTCAATCTCACGGATTATCTCATCGAATACAATATCTATATCAAACTCTTCTTTGAAGTACGTTCCTCTCCAGAAATCATGGTTGCCTGCAAGGTAATTTATTTTTATTCCTTCGGAAACAAGCTCAGATATTTTTGCAAACAGTCTGTAATATCCTTTCGGAACTACGTGCTTGTATTCCATCCAGTAATCGAACAGATCACCTACGATGAATAATTCCTTAGCATCTGCTTTAATATAATCGAGGAAATGTAAAAGAACGTTTTCCTTTAATACGTTATCGTCTTTAGGTCCATAACCTAAATGAACATCTGAAATAAAATAGTATGCATTTTTCATTTTATATAGATGTCCTGATTTCTTTTAAAAACTTTTATAACCTTACTGATATTTATTAACTTTTATTATTTTACTTTGATCTTCGCCGTAAAATTCTTTGTTCCGATTTTACAAACACCGTCAGCCGAGTTGCAATATCCGAATTTTACTTTTCCTTTGATAGTAATCGTCGTTCCGCTTGCTGCGCCTGAAGGCACTGTGAAATTATATTTCACTGAAGCAGGGCTTGATAAATAATCATCTGAACCGCCTGCATAATCCTGCAAGCTTCCGGCATCAACTCCGTCTGTAATAGTTACTTCAATTTCGGGATCTTTAGGAATTTTAACATGGTCCCCTGTCTTGAATTTCAAAGTCAGTACGCCGCTTTCACCGGGTGAAAATGATTTTTTGTTTGTAGTAGCTGATACACTCGGAGCTTCCACTGCCATTGCGGAGGAAAAGCCCATTAAGCAAAATGAAGCGAACACAAAAAGTGCTAATAATGATTTAATTTTGGTCATTTTTTAAAGAATTTTTGGTGAATTATAAAAATATGCATTTTAAAATTTTATACAAAGACAAATAAAATATGCTAATTTTTCAACGAATTAAAACCTTTTTTGTTCCGCTGAACTTATAGAAGACAGAGAGATTTGAAAATAAATGAGCAGAGTTTTTCACACCCTGCTCAATATTTTTTTAATATCGGGAAATAATATATCCGTTAAGGGATTTATGGGATTCAATCAATGCGTATGCATTATGATTGTGAATGCTTTCGAAATTTTCCGCTTCAACACTATACCAGGTAATGTGAGGCATTTCTTTTAACTTCAGTACAACGTTTCTTACTAGGTCTTCAACGAATACAGGATTTTCATAAGCTCTCTCCGTTACAAATTTTTCGTCTTCTCTTTTTAATAAAGAATATAATTCAGAGCTTGCGCTTTGCTCAACAAGAGTAATTATATCTTCTATCCATACCATATCATTGAACCTTACTGAAACAGTCACCTCACCTCTTTGATTATGCGCGCCGTGTATTGAAATACTTTTTGAGCACGGACATAATGTTGTTACAGGTACAATAACTGTAAGAACAAAATCTTTCTGCTCATTATTTCTTGCTGCGTGAAACTTAGCTCTGTAATCCAGCAATGACTCCTTCTGTGTTACAGGCGCTTTTTTTGTTCTGAAGAAAGGAAACTCCATTTCAATATGTGAAGCTGTTGCATTGAGTTTCTTCTGCATCTCTTCCAGTACTTTATCAACTGCATCTACATGCATTTCTCTTTCTTTGCATTGCAAAATTTCTACAAACCTGCTCATGTGAGTTCCTTTAAATTCTTTCGGCAGATCAACTGTCATAGAAATTGTTGCCACTGTGTGCTGTATTGAATTCTCTTTATCTTTTACTATTATTGGGTACTTTACGTTCTTTACACCGACTTTATCGATTGCAAGATTACGGGGGTCTTGTAAATTCTGGGTGTCCGGCAATACCGATTTACCTGGGGTAGATATCTCTGACAACTTTAATCCTTTTTAATTTTTTGGAGTTACGTATAATAACAACTGAATGTTTTAAAAAATTCTATTTTAAAATGATTTCGGGATAGTTTGTGCAGTCCATATTGAGGAAAAAAACCTCGTTTTTACCTGTTTTTTTATTTTGCAGAATATTACTCCAGATGTACTTCTTATCAGTTTCCGGAATATTCGATGACATCAGGTCTGATTCAGGCACAAAGTGAAATTTACCTTCGTGAAATTCAGGCGGAACATCGTTAATTCTTTTTTTGAACTCGAAAAGAAAAACCATAATGTTTCCGATGTGAGGAAATTCCTTTTCCGTCATTATTCCAATGAGCTTCCAGTCTTCATTTTTTGATTCAATGCCGCACTCTTCATGCGCTTCGCGGACGGCGCACTCTATGGGAGATTCTGCAAGATGAACATCTAATTTTCCGCCGGGAGGAGAGAATAAACCCTTATTAGGATTTTTAATACGTTCTAACAAAAGATAATCACCGTTATCATTTTTTATGTACAGCAGTGTTGCAAGTTTCATTTAATTGTTATCTGTTTATCTATTTATCGTCACTGAATCCGAAACGAAGTTTTACTTTTTTAAACTGCGGCTCTTTAGGTTTTTGTGTTTCTTCATGTGAATCTGTATTTCTTATCACAGGTTTTTCTCTGACCGGTTCTTTCGGATTCTCATCTCTTCTTTCTTTTGTTTCAGCAGCAAGAGTTTCTTCTTCATCAAAAGAAATTTTCTTTGGAGAAAATTTCACACCTTCTTTTGTTAAAGGATGGGGAGTTATTTGTTCTTCTTCAATTGTTAAGAAATTAAAATCTGAATCATACGAATCTATATAGGATAACGAATTGACCGAACCCGGTAAAAATGAATTATCTATCGGCTGCAGTACATCATCGCTTTCTTTTTTTACTACTCTGAACTCTTCTCCGAATTCGACTAATAATTCTTTCTGTGTCTCTTCAAGTCCACCGCTTACATAGGGATTATCAAATATTTCTTCGTTAATATTTTCGTGTCTCTTAAAATGTTTCTGCTTCTCGGCATACTCGTGGTAATTACCTGCTTTATAAATCTCATTGCTGATCTCTGATGCAGTCTTTAACGGATTGAAATCTAATTTTAATTCTACATTATAATCTTTTACTTCGAAGTTTCCGTTAATAATTACGTCAGATATATTTTCAGAATTTAAATTCTCAATTATATACTCTGAAATTTTTTCCGAATCAATTTCAGGGAATGCAGCAAAGGAATTAAATTTATTTAAATCGAAAAATACAAAATTGGCCAGCTTATTCTTTTCAATTGAGCCTGTGAGATTAGATATACCCTGCGCATAAGCACCGTTAAGAGAAATCATTTTCAAAAGAGGCTCATAGTTTCTGATGTTCTTTGAGCATAGGGAAGAAATTAACTTTATCTCTGAGAATACATTTTTCCCTGTGAATCCCGTACCAATGCTTACATTTAAATCTGAATAAATAAAATTTCTGAAATCAAAATTCCTCGGGTAAAAATTCACAATATCAGATGGAGAGAGCACAACGTTCGTAGATGTTGAATTTAAAACATCGAACTCATTCTTACTCAGATAAATAGGATTGGAAAGTATAGTTGACTGTGTTAAAAGATTATAATCTTTCAGCACATATATCAGAGATTTTCTGAATAAATCCTTTATCTCAGTTAAATCTTTTTCACTCTGATAAACTTCTAAAAACAATTTTACATCGGCTGAGTTAGTCAGGTTCTTCAGATTATTTACCAGATACATATTAATTTGCTCATCTCCTCTTACTCCCGAAAAACTTTTTGCATCTATGGGGGCATTTGCTGATTTGTTGTTTTCATAATCAACAAGATTCACCGTCATGTTTGAACCGTTCAACGCGTCATCTAACTGTTCGTGATTTATATCACCTGATGATTCAATTACATTTACCTCTCCTGCGCAAATCGATTTTAAATAATTGACCTTAAAAATATTTTTTCTTTTCGGAACGTTTTCAACGAGATACAAATACTTATCAATCGTCTGCAAAGCAGGATTTTCTTTTAAACTTTCAAACGTACACTTCTTAAAAAATAATTTATTAAGTGAAAATGTTGAGTAGCAATTGGAGTTTATAAATCCGGGCACAATAATTTTATTCTGCGCATCTATAAGCTTAGTCTGCGGATACCTGTCAATAAATTTCCCTATTTCAAATCTGTTATCAAAATCAATCTCAACAATCTTATTATTTTTTATAACAATCGTATGTATGCCTGCTCTTCCCTGCCTGTCAAGAGTCAGCACTATTCCGTTCTTAATTATTATAAAGCTATCCATACTGTAAAATTATAAATCTTCTATTGTAAAATCTTCATCAAGATAATTTTGCGCCTGTATAAGCTGGTTACCTTTCTGATTATATACTGCATATTCAAATCCTTTTCTCACACTGTATGCGCCGTACTCGCCTTTTACGTTCAACGCAACAAATCCCACCTGAAAAATGTGGTCGCGGTTTTTACTCGAAAGCAAATTCAACTTCACAACTCTTTCGCATGCAATTTTGCACGCTTCCATAGGAGAAATTCCTAATCGCATATACTCCACAATTAAAAAAGAACCGCATGCCCTTATACATTCTTCCCCTCTGCCTGTTGATGCTGCCCCGCCAACTTCGCCGTCAACATAAAGTCCGCTTCCGGGAATAGGACTATCACCGACTCTGCCATGTAATTTCCACGCCATACCTGAAGTTGTGCATGATGCCGATATATGTCCGTCTTTATCAATTGCAACCATTCCGATTGTATCATGATTGCCGTCTTCATTTATCGAATCAGCTTTTCTTTTCAGTATGGAAAAATCATCGGTATGAATTTCTTCTGCGTTTTCACCACCCGATGCCTTCCATTCGTTAAATCTTCTTAATGAATTTTCCGTCAGAAGATTTTCAGCCTCATAACCGTTTTTTAAGGCAAACTCAAATGCGCCGTCTCCGGCTAAAATTGTATGCTCAGTATCTTCTAGAACTTTTCTTGCCAGTGAGATCGGATTCTTAATATTCTCTACACAAATCACTGCGCCTATGCGCGCTTTCCAATCCATAATAGCAGCATCAAGAGTCACTCTTCCCGCTGCATCGGGCAATCCGCCATAGCCGACGCTCAAAACAGTCGGGTCGTTTTCAGAAACTTTTACTCCTTCTTCAACTGCATCGAGAGAATTTCCTCCGTTCTTTAAAACCTGATAAGCGGCATCATTCGCTGCTAATCCGTGTTTCCATGTTGATATTACAAGTGGCTTCAAATTAATAAACTTTGTTTTAACTTTTCTTATGAATTTTTTATATGCTTGGAAATCATTTCAAATGTTCTGTCATATCTGAACTGAACATTAAAATGTCCTCCGTTAAATTCTTCGTGGTAATGTTTAATTCCATTCTTTGTTAATCGCTGCGAGAAAATCCTTGCGCCGACATTCAATGCAAACTCATCCGATTTTCCGGCATCAATGAATATTAACTTTAATTTTTTCAAATTAGTTTTATACTTACCGACTAAATTCACAGGGTCGTGCTTCAGCCATTTCTTAAAAATATCCTGCCTCACTTCTCCCGTGGTTAAGTCCATTGGCAAATCAAAGTTATAGCCTTTCGTTTTCATGTTAGCAGGATTAGGAGAGTAACAGCTTGCCATGCCTATCGTATTAATAATATTATGAAATGATTTTGGCTTAGGCTGTTTAAAATTAATTTCATTCTTTATAAAATTCGCAACGCCTTTATCGCCCTTGCCGTAACGTTCAATATCATTTATAAAAAATCCGAATTCATTTTTGTAGCAATACTCAAAGTACGCATCACCCGCAGTTGTGCACATAAGCCCGAAGACATTGGGATTTCTCATTGCAAGAATCATTGCACCGTATCCTCCTGAAGATTTCCCGCAGATAGCTCTTGAATGAGCATGCGGAATTGTTCTGAAATTATTATCTATAAACGGAACGAGTTCTTTCGTTATGTAATCTTCATATCGACCGGTTGCAGTAGAGTTTATATACTGGCTTCCGCCGTACTTCGTAATGCAGTCAGGCATTACAACAATCATTTCCTTCATCTTTCCTTCTTTGATAAGACGGTCTAATCTCTGCTGAATATTTTCATTGAGGAAACTGAAGTTCACATTGCTGAAACCAGTACCTGTAAATCCTGCAATTAAAAATACAACGGGATATTTTTTATCTGAAGTTTCATAGGAAGGCGGGAAATAAATAGGAAACTCCCTTTCATAAGGGTCACCCAATGGATTACCTTTTAAAACTTTGCTGACGTGGGAGTATATGTATAACTGACCTTTACTGTTTTTCATTAAAGCAAAAGTAATGATAAAAATTGTTAAAAATAATTGAGTTATTACAGGATTTTTTAACCACAGATTACACAGAGTTTTTCACAGAGAACGCAGAGCAATACTAAAATTTATTTATATTAATTTTCTCTGTGACCTTTGTGAGCATAATCTAAGTTCTCAGTGGTTACTTTTATAAGAACTTCATGTCCTCTTTAACCGTGATTTTGATATTAGTCTTTTCGCCCGGGATAATTTTCACGGGATACCCTGCAAATTCTACAACCGCTGCCTCATCCGTTCCGACAAAATTTTTCGCTACTGCCTTTGCCAAAGAATTTTTTATTATATCGCATCTGAATACCTGCGGAGTCTGAACTGTCCACAAATTTTCCCTCGAAAGAGTTTTTTGAATGAACTGCTTTTCATCCGTTCGCTTTACCGTATCGCTTATTTTTATACCGGGTATAACTCCGCCTGATTTATGACATTCATCTATCAAACTCACAATCAGCTTCTTTGATAAAAACGGCCTCACTGCATCATGAACCATAATTATATCATTCTTTTCACATTCGATAACATTCAGCGCATTAAACACCGACGCCTGTCTTGTCTCGCCCCCTTCAACAATGCTTTTTACTTTAGTAAAATTATTTTTTGAAATAATTTTTTTCAGCTTATCAAAGTTATCAGCCTGAGCAGCAATATATATCTCATCAATAATTTTTAACGAATGAAACCGCTCAATGGTATGAGCAATGATTTCTTTGCCGTCAATTTTTAAAAATTGTTTTGGGATTTTTGAGCCGAAGCGGATGCCCGAACCCGATGCCGGAATGATTAGGATATGTTTCATTTCAAAAATGAAAATAAAAAGGCGAAGTCTTACAATAAAACTCCGCCCTTAAAAAAAATTATTATACGATTAACATTGCATCGCCGTAAGCATAAAATCTGTATTTCTCTTTTATCGCTCTCTTATATGCCTTCATAATAAAATCTCTTCCTGCAAATGAACATACAAGCATAAGTAATGTGCTCTGCGGAAGCTGGAAATTTGTAATAAGCTTATCAACAACTCTTAATGTGTGCGGCGGATGAATAAATTTATCTGTCCAGCCTTTTCCGTATCTGATAGTTTTAGTCGTAACAATGTTTGCTTCAAGAACTCTAGCAACAGATGTTCCGACTGCAATCAGTTTTCCTTTTTTGGAAACTGCATTATTAATTATATCGGCATTCTCTTTCGTGATTTCAAAATATTCCGAGTCCATTCTGTGCTTCGATAAATCTTCTACCTCTACTAATCTGAATGTACCAAGACCCACGTGCAAAGTAATATATGCAAGCTTAACACCTTTATCTTTTAGTTTCTTTAAAAGCTCAGGTGTAAAATGAAGACCTGATGCCGGCGCAGCAACTGAACCTACGTTCTTTGCAAACACTGTCTGGTAATCAGCTTTATCTTTTTCAGTCGGCTCTCTTTTTATGTACGGAGGCAGCGGAGTCTTGCCCAGCTTATCAATCACTTTAGAAAAATCTTCAGTAACATTAAATCTTACAATTCTTCCTCTGGAAGTTGTATTATCGATAACTTCACAATAAAGATTTTTATTGAAAAATATTCTGTTCCCTATTCTTACCTTTCTTGCAGGGTCAACAACAACGTCCCATATATTTTCTTCTGCATTCAATTGTCTTAATAAAAAAACTTCAATCTTCGCTCTTGTTTTTTCCTTTGTTCCGAACATTCTCGCAGGGAAAACCTTAGAGTCGTTCATAACAATCACGTCACCTTCGTTAACGTAATCAACAATGCTTTTGAATTTTGAAGTAAGGATTGATTCATCTTCTCTGTTCAATACCATCATCTTAGCCATATCGCGTGGAGCTTTAGGGGCTTTTGCTATCAGGTTCTTTGGAATGGGGTACTTAAATTGTGAAAGTTTCATTTTGTATAATATATTTTAAAATATAAACGTCTCTCATAGTTGTATGAAAGACGTTTTCGTTAATTTCTTTTTATAATTTATAAATTGTAAAACGCTTTTATTCCAGGATACTGTGCGCTATAGCCAAGCTCTTCTTCTATTCTGATAAGCTGGTTATACTTAGCAACTCTGTCAGTTCTTGAAAGTGAACCTGTCTTTATCTGTCCCGCATTTGTAGCAACAGCAAGATCTGCAATTGTAGTGTCTTCAGTTTCACCGCTTCTGTGAGAGATAACGGCAGTGTAATTATTTATCTTTGCCATTTCAATTGCATCAAGAGTTTCAGTGAGCGTTCCTATCTGATTTACTTTGATAAGAATTGAGTTTGCAATTCCCTTCTCAATTCCTTTTGAGAAAATTGAAGTGTTTGTTACGAATAAATCGTCACCGACTAACTGTACTTTTCCTTTTAATGCATCGGTTAATTCTTTCCATCCGTCCCAGTCATTTTCAGCCATACCGTCTTCGATAGAAATGATAGGATATTCCTTTACAAGTTTTGCATAAAGGTCTACCATCTGTGAAGATGATTTTGTCGGGATATGTGATTTGTAGAATTCATATTTTCCTTTACCTCTCCACATTTCAGAGGAAGCAACGTCCAGTCCTAAATAAAAATCTTTTCCTGCATTATATCCTGCTTTTGAAATTGCATCAAGAATAACTTCGATAGCTTCTTCATTTGATTTTAAATTCGGAGCAAAGCCGCCTTCATCACCGACTGACGTGCTTGCATTTTGTTTATGCAGAACATTTTTCAGACTGTGAAAAACTTCTACGCAGCTCATTAAAGCATCTGAGAAAGTTTTTGCGCCTGTAGGAATGATCATGAACTCCTGAAAATCAACAGTGTTATCAGCATGCTTTCCGCCGTTGATGATATTGCACATAGGTACAGGAAGCGTTTTTGCATTCGCGCCGCCAATGTATTTATAAAGTGGAATGTTTAAATGATTTGCGCTTGCATGTGCGGCTGCCATGGAAACTCCGAGCAGTGCATTTGCGCCGAGCTTTGATTTATTTTCTGTGCCGTCTAATTCAATTAATATCTTATCAAGTCCTGTCTGGTCTAATGAATCGTATCCTAATAAATTATTAGCGATAGTTGTGTTAACATTTTTTACAGCTTTCAAAACACCTTTACCTAAATATTTTTTCTTATCACCGTCGCGTAATTCAACTGCTTCTCTTTCCCCTGTAGATGCTCCGGATGGAACTGCGGCCCTCCCTAAGGTTCCGTCTTCTAACACTACATCAACTTCTAAAGTGGGGTTACCACGTGAATCTAAAATTTGTCTTGAGTGAATATCTAAAATTGCGGGCATTTGTAAATAGAATGGTTTGTTTTGGAAAATATTAAAAATAACCTAATAATCAAGGGAAATCAATTCATAAAGAATGGTATAAATTCGAGTTAAACACTGCAATTACAGCATTTAATAGAATTTGAATTGTTATTTTGCAGATAAATTTTGAGGGCGAAAACTTAGTAAATTCCGCCCTGTCCGCCGTCAGAATACGAGGCTGATTCCGACTTCGCGGCCGTCTCTTTTACCATTATCTGAACCGATGTCTTCTTAAAATTTTCATCTTCGTATTCAACGGGAATTGAAAGATTATCGGACATCATAACTGTTCTTCCCGGCTCAGTCGTGAACTTAGAATACACAAACTTAATTCTTCCGAACAAACTTTTCTTCAATACTCCAAGATTTAATGAATACATATACGAAACATTGTACGATGAAAATGCGCTGAGGCAGATATCCTGCTCATCTCTATTATCAATTACCAGCGTGAAGCATTTTTTCTTCATTATCATTATCACAAAAAAGACAAGAATAAGAACGACGAGCGTTATTAATCCGATAAGAACAAATAACCTCCACGGACCGTACTTCATCTTTATCTCAAGCGGAATAGTCGTAACAATTTTTTTATCTTTTAAAGAAGGTTGAAAAATTTCAGGAATAGATTGTAGCGCGAATAAATCCTTAAAGCTGTTAATATAATTCTGGTCAAGCGCAATATCAGTCTGCGTTACCTCAAGCACAAGATTTCCCCCTATGGAAAAATCCTCTTTGAAAATTGTATTGAACGAAAAAGTCGGAGTTATTTCCGGAAGATTAAAAATTAAATTAAATCCCGTTACTTCTCCCTCGGGCGAAACATTGCTTACCGTAGAAGGCGTTATCTGCTGCGTTCCCAAAGATTTCACCGAGTAATCCGATGACTTAAAATCATCCAGATGAACATTCAGGTTAGCGCTCTTTATTATATATGGATATAAATTTGATTTCAGAGATAAGTCGTTGAACGTCTCTCTGACTTTCTCCCCTTCTTCAAATCCGAATCCCCTTAACGTCTTTCCGTCAAAAAATAATTTCCCTTCGGTAATTCTTCCTGTTGCTACACGCGGCTGTAGAACTATCGTTCCTATATCCTGCGGCTTTAATGTAATTGCTTTTTGTTTGATGCCTACATCTCTTATCTGCTTATCGAAGACTTCAAAATGCAGCTGAGTAAAATTTTCTTTTGAGTAAACTATTGCATAGGCAACATATCCCAGCGAAGAGTAACCTGCCTCTGTAACTTTTTCAGGGATAGGATACAACATGATTTTTTTTATGTTAGCATCGCTTCGCAGTCTTTGATAAAATGCCAGTGTGTTCTGATAAGACGAGTCGCCGCTTCCGCTGTTATCGTTTATGTTATCGGTAATGAGCCAGATAATCCCCGTATTACCGTCAAGACTTGCAATTCCCTTATCAAGCGCTTCTATTAAATCCGTTGTTCCGAAGTCACCGTCCTTACCGCGCATAAGATTAAAATCTTTTATCACTGCATCAGCATTAAATCCCGCCGAAGGTCCGCTGAACAAAACTTTCGGTGATTCTATTTTTCTTGAAGCGTCGGATTTCGTGAATAACATAACCGAAGCATTATCTCCGGGCTTTAAGGAATTTTTAATCAGCGCTTTTGCAAAGAGCTTGAATGCGCTGTTTGATTCTCTGTAATAACCTGACATGCTTCCCGAGTTATCGAACATGAACACAAAATTTCCGCCGTCCTTTGCAGATGCAGTCAGTGCACATAAAGCAAATATTACTATAAAAAACTTTTTCATTTTATTCATTTATTAGATATGAATATTAAGATTATCATCGGCGTAAAGCTCGATGACTCCGTCCTTTGTAAGTACAATTAAATTATTAAAACTTATTATCACCGAAACTATATCATCGCATTCATCTCTGCCTGCCGAAGAAACAGTTCTGCTCTCCGCCTCCTGAAATCTGTTAAGATTATGTATCACAAATTTATTTTTCTTAACAATCACAACAAGATTTTCATTGCAGCATTCGACTTTATTTTCATACTCGTCATCGAACGAATATACCATCAATCCGTTATTCTTGTAGCATTTCCATCCGTCAATTGTTCCTATAAAAAGATTCTCACCGTATCCCGCAATCGAGTTAATATAATTTAACTTTATTCCACTGTATTTGTATGCGCTTTCTTTAGAGGATGAGCTAACGTAGAAAAGTTCCTGCAAATCTTTTGCAAAGTATAATTTGTAATTCTGAAAAAGAAAATGTGATGTTGAAAATCCCGGAGTATCAACTTTTATCTCTCTGAAATCCATTGTCATCAGGTCGCATATTAAAATCTTATCATCGTTGAGAATATATGCCATGCCTTCACCAATGCAGATGCTATCTGAGAGAAAATCATTGGAAACAAATTCAAACTCAGTAATCGAAAAATGATTTGCCGTATCTATGATTTTCAACAAAGCTTTTTTTGACTCTGGATTGTATTCAAGAAATAAAATTAAATACTTATAACGGTTCAGATTACTCCATATAAAAAAATCCCGCTCGCTGGAGTAAATGGCGTCATAAAAAACTTCGTTATCTGCGCCTCCTTCATCTTTAAACTCAAAAATATTTTTAACTGAGTTTACAAAAATTCTGTTATCAACAACTAATCCTGTCTTTTCAAAAACGTTTTCCTCAATGAATATTTTATTTTTTACTGAGAAGTCAAACCTGTCTAAAAAATAAACATTGCCTGATGTTGAAGATAAAATAAAATATTTATTGTTCTCTAAAACCGAGTTTAAAAAACTATCTTTTATTTCGAGATGATGTTTTCTTCTGAAGCTCTTATCAATTCCCTCGGGAAATTTTAATTCACTTTTGAAAAATCCGTTGAGGTTCGAGCTGCCTTTATAAAATGAGTTTACTTTGGAATCTAAAATATTTTTCCTGTTATTCTCTTCGTGATTAATTCTTGGTTCGATAGCTTGAATGGATATTTCATCGTTAATATCTATCTCAAGTCTGTCACTCTTCTCACTATCCTCGGGAAATTCTATTATAATTCTTTCAGGCATCTTTTAATTTTTAAAACGTGCTTTTTCGAGTCTGTCGTTTATTGCAATACCGATTCCTTCATCTTTCACTTTCGCAGCGAGTATCATTTCAAATCCTTTTTCGTCAAGTCTTCTTAAATCAGAAAACAAATGTTTCGCAGCTTCTTTCAGATCTGAATATTTATTCAAGTCCAGTATTCCGTAATTCTTCCCTTCAAATCTGTCCAGGTCACTTAAGTGTTCAACAATTACCAATGGAGTATGCGGGGCGTAGTGATTCAAAAGCATTCCCGGTGAATTTATTTTCTCAGATATTCTCTGTCCGGTTTTTCCAATCACACTTTCAATTTCTTCTTCGCTGATATACCCGTGTCTTAATACTATAGGTAACTCAGCTGACAAGTCTACAACAGTTGATTCTATTCCCACGTCAGAGCTTCCGCCCTCCAGAACATACTTCAGCTTTCCATCCATTTCTTTCACAACATCTTCTGCGCTGGTGGGAGAAATTCTTCCGAAACGGTTTGCAGATGGCGCGGCAATCGGGACCTTCACAATTTCCAGCAGTTCTCTGAATACTTTATGTGACGGAAATCTTACAGCAACAGTTTCATTTCCCGCAGTTACAATATCTGAAATTAGTTTTTTCTTTTTTAAAACGTATGTTATCGGTCCCGGAGAAAATTTTACATACAATTTCAAAAAACTCTCCGGAATTTCTTCAACAAATTCATCAAGATTATCTTTATTTAATAGATGCACTATTAACGGATTGAATCTCGGTCTTTCCTTCGCCTCAAAAATTTTTATTACTGCATCGGTATCAAGCGCATTTGCGCCGAGACCATAAACGGTTTCGGTTGGAATGCCTACAATATTCCCTTTGAGAATATCAGCAGCAACTAAATTTATATCAGTGATTATTTGAGTTCTTTTCTGAGTCATTTCAGATATAAAAATACCTTTATTGGGTAAATTTTGATAGTGATAAATTTTTTAAAAAAATATTTCCCTATTAGTAGATATAGGGTGAAACATTTTCCGATTAAAAAATATTTTTAGTATTTTAGTTGTGGTGTTTTCATTCGGAGATATAGTAAGGTTAAGTTGAAACTCGTAATTTGTAACTTCTAACTGACACAAGAATCCGACTTTTTCCCGACATTTTTGCAATTAACAATTAGTAATTAACAATGAACATAAAATCCGACTTTTTCCCGACTAATTCTAAAATTAATAATGAATAGTGAAAACTCGTAATTCGTAATTTGGAATTCGTAACTGAAAAAAAATCCGACTTTTATTCGACTATTTTCAGATTATAAAATTTTCAGTATTGTAAAAACAATAACAGTTGAATCAAAACCCGACAAAAATCCGACATTTTTTAAAATTTAAAGAACGCTCTATCTATATAAAGTCCGTATAAATCCCAAATAATGGGCTTAAAGTTAACCTAATTTATGATGAAATTTACCTATGGCAAAAGATACAGAAGAAAATAAAGTTCATACCTGCGCAGAAATAATTGATAACGTCACTTCAAAAGAGCCCGGAATTTTACGCTCAAAATTTGATTATGTAAATGACAAACTAACGCTTGATTACGATCCCGAAAAACTCCACAACAATGATGTAAAAAAAATTGCGCAGGACTTATCCGATAAGCTGGTCACACATTATCAGACCTGCAATCTGCACCTTAACGGACGTGCATGTGAAGCATGCGGTATTGCTCTTGAAAAAAAGGCGCTGGCTATTGAAGGTGTTAAAAAAGCGAATGCAAGTTTCCTTACAAAATCTTTTATAGTAACTTTTGATAATCAGATAATTTCTCCTGAAGAATTAATTGCAAATTTTAAACGTGAAGGTCTGCGTGTTGAAGCTGCACATAATGAAGAAGCAAAAGATGACCGCTCATTCTTTACAAGATTTTTAGATTCGCCGAGAGTCGAGCTTATATTTACCATCGTAACTTTCATCTCAATGATGACTGCGTTTATTCTTGATAAGTTCGGAGCCGATAAAACTATTTGCAACTCTATTTACTTAATTGCATATCTTGCCGGAGGAACGTACGGAGTCCGGGCCGGAATTCAGTCCGTTAAAGAGCTTACTATCAATGTAGATATTTTAATGATACTCGCTGCGCTTGGCGCTGCTTACATTGGCGCTCCGTTTGAAGGAGCAATGCTACTATTCTTATTCTCTCTTTCCAATATGCTTCAGGCTTATGCCATCGGTAGAACACGTAAGGCAATTGATTCTCTTATGAAGCTCCGTCCTAAAGAAGCGTTGGTAAGAATAAAGAACGAGACTAAGATTCTCCCCATTGAAAACATTATAATTAATGATATTGTAATAATGCGCCCCGGCGAAAGAGTTCCGCTTGACGGAGTTATTATAGAGGGACATTCTTCATTAGATGAATCTTCTTTAACAGGAGAATCATTTCCTGTCTCAAAAAAATTCGGCGATAAAGTATTTGCAGGAACGATAAATCAATCGGGCGGACTTGAAATAAAAGTCACACGCCTTGCAGAAGATTCCACCATTGCAAAAATTATAAAGATGGTTGAAGAGGCACAGAATCAGAAAGCAAAAACTCAGCGCTTCCTCGATAAAGCCGAGCAGTATTATGCAATGGGAGTTATATTATTCACACTCTTAATGATTTTTATTCCATACTTTGTTTTCCACGGGAACTTCGATACTGTGTTTTATAAAGCGATGACATTAATGGTAGTTGCATCGCCCTGCGCTTTGATTATCAGCACTCCCGCTTCAATTCTTTCCGCAATCGGCAACGGTGCAAAGAAAGGTATTCTATATAAAGGCGGGGCATACCTTGAGCAGACTGCCGATATAAAAGTTGTTGCCTTCGATAAAACAGGTACGCTTACTTTCGGCAAGCCTGAAGTTACTGATGTAAAAGTTATTCCGCTTCCTGTTTCTGAATATGTTATATGGAGCGGTGAAGAGAACGAACTGCTATCAATAGCAGCAGCAGTTGAATCAAAATCTGAACATCCTCTTGCGCAGGCAATTGTAAAATCCGCCATAGCAAGAAAGATAGAAATACCTGAAGTGAAAAATTTCCAGTCAGTAACAGGTAAAGGTGTTATTGCCGATTTGAAAGATAACTCTGTATGTGTAGGAAGCTTGAACTTCTTCGACGATTATGATACACATCATCTTGACTCCGCATATAAAGTTGTTGAGCAGCATCAGAACGAAGGAAAGACTTCTGTACTGGTAGCAGTTATCAATGGAAGGAAAGCATTTATCATAGGTATAATTGCTATAGCTGATGTTATAAGACCTGATGCAGCAGATGTAATAAAGGAATTAAGAAAGGTCGGTGTGCAGAGAATTATTATGCTTACAGGTGATAATAAAAGAGTTGCAAAAGCCATTGCTACAAATCTGGGACTCGATGACTTTTATGCTGAGCTTCTTCCAGAAGATAAAGTTAAGATTGTAAAGGAGAATAAAAAGTTCGGAGTGATTGCTATGGTTGGCGACGGCGTTAACGATGCTCCTGCACTCTCCACAGCCGATATCGGTATTGCTATGGGAGGCGGCGGAACTGACGTTGCACTGGAAACAGCCGACGTTGTTCTTATGTCGGACGACTTAACAAAAATCCCTTATGCTATTGCATTAAGCAGACAGGCAAAGAAAGTTGTATATCAGAATCTTATCTTCTCACTTGCTGTTATTATTGTGCTTATAATTTCCGTATTAGGAATTCAGCTTCCGCTTCCACTCGGAGTTGTTGGTCACGAAGGAAGCACAGTGTTGGTATGTTTGAACGGATTGAGGTTACTTAATTTCAGACGTAAATAGAACATTAATTTAAGTAAAGTTTATATATACTTGCAATATTTATTACGATTTCGTAATTTTTATTATCGTAATAAATTAAAAAATCAAAATATGAAAACTGAATATTTAACTCTGCTTTCAATGGCAAATTTTACATTGAGCAGAAATCTTGAAAACATAACAAACGAAGAAAGTCTTAACCGGATCGGAGAAAATGGAAATTGCATTAACTGGCTGGCAGGACATATTTTATCGGTAAGAGATGCAGTATTTTCGAATTTTGGAATGGTAAAATTTCTTTCTGAAGAAGAGTGTAAACGTTATGAAAGAGGTTCAGCACCAATAGATGCATCAGAGAATCCGGTCAGCTTTCAAAAAATTAAGGAGGGACTTGCAACTACTTATTCACGCTGGACAGATATAATTAAATCAAAAGATGAAGATTTTTTTGATACTCCAATTCCTGCCGAAGGCTTACCGCTTCCTATTCCTGAACCCACAATCGGTAAACTATTATTTATATTAGCATATCATGAAGGTTATCATACAGGACAAATCGGGCTTGCTCAAAGAGCAATGGGAAAGGAATTCAGCCTTAAATTATGAATCCGAAACCTTTTTTAGTTTTATCTCCGATTCACAGGTCTATTAGAGCAATAGACAGATATCTTTCACGGATTTTTCAACCGAAAGGTTTTTCTGTAAAAGAAGCCCACTTGCTGGGATATCTTTTGTATTATTCTCCTTGTACTGTGAACAATTTAATAAATGTACTTGGAGTAAAGAACTCCACACTTACATCAATGATTACCAGATTAGAAGATAAAGAACTGCTGAAAAGGAAAATAAATTCAGAGGATAAAAGAAGTTTTGAGATAATACTTACTGCAAAAGGAAAAAGAGTTTCTGCCGATTTTCATAAATACGTGAGAGAATTGGAAGAGAAAATCCTAAAAAAATTATCAAATGAAGATGTAAACAGCCTGAAAAAAATTGTTGTAGAAATAGAAGAAGTATGCAAATAAAAAATCCGTTCCGGTTTTTAAACCGAAACGGATTGTATAAATATAAAATTGAGTTTGTTGTTTACATCTCTGCCATTACATGTACTTCTTCAGTCATAACTTTCTGGCCATCCGGAGTGACTTTAACTTCCTGTGATACAGGCTTTATTCCTCTTACAATTAGTATAGCTGCAAGAGTAAATGCCACTGCTCCGAAGCCTACTAAATTGTAGTGCTGTATTTCTCCTGCAGGAGATTGAGTTATAACAAGTCCCGATAAGAACGATGCAACACCTGAACCAAGCTGAAGCGCAGATGAGTTAACACTCATAAAGCTTCCTCTGTGCTGAGGAGTTACTGCAGATGTTATCAATGCCATAGAAGGAACCATTCTGCCGCTGATAAAAACAAAGAACAATGTACTGAAAGTTAAAACCACCCATACCGGAGCATGAGGCATATTTGTCGTTGTAAGCAATGGTATGATTGATAGCAATGCCATGATTGTAAATATCTTCGGCTTGCCGTATTTATCTGCAAGTCTTCCGATTAAAGGAGATGTAAAAATTGTTGCCGCTCCCCCAAGCAAATACATGTACGTTAAGTTCGATTCAGGAAATCCTACGTTAGCAACTAAGTAAGGACTTATATAGGGAATCACAGAGAACTGACCTAGCACAAGAACAAACATAAACATCAATGCGCGGACCTGCATAGTGCTGCCGAAGACATTTTTCAAAACTTGTATAGGAGAAGGTTTTTCTTTAGTCAAATGTGATTTAACACTCGGAACAATTTTATAAATTATACCGCTAACTATTAATCCCATAAAACCTATGAAGAAAAACGGCATGTGCCATCCGGCCCAGTTAGCAAGAAATAATCCGAACGGTACTCCGAAAATAGAAGCGACAGAGAACGATGCCATAACAATACCCATTGCAGTAGCTCTTCTGAACTCGGGGATAACATCGCCGACGATTGACATAACAAGCGCGCCCATAACTCCGCCGAATAAGCCCGTTACAATTCTTGCTGTAACTAAAAGTTCGTAGCTGGGAGCTAATGCGCAAAGGATTGTTCCTATAGAAAAGCCAATGTAGTTATAGAAGAGCGCAGTCTTTCTATCGAACCTGTCGATAAAAAAAGCGCCGACTATTCCTGTAAATCCGGCAGCGAAAGTATATGATGAAACGATAATACCGAACTGTGAAGGATTTACTTCAAATATTCTCATAAGCTGAGGACCAAGCGGCATCATAATCATAAAATCCATTATGACAGTAAACTGTATTGTCGCCAGTGTGTACAGCAAAAGTTTTTCTTTTCGTAGTGTCATGTATTAAATAATTTATCCTGTTTATCCAATTATTATTTAATAGAAATAAAAATAGGAACAAAGTTTATAAAATAAAAACGTTACGATGCAGTTTGCTTCGTAACGGGGAATTTGAAAATATCTTAAAGAAATAACTAATACGATTTATTAATATTTCTCTTGATTAGTACAACCAAATAAAATCAAAAAACCTCCCCGACTCGTTCTGCATTTTTCGTGCGAGAAAAAATGAGGAGGTTTGAAAACACTGTTACTTTTCTTACGGAATAAAGTGAGAAAAGTTATATAAAATCAGGCTTATTTCAGCGCATGAATCATTACTTCATCAAAGAATTGTTTAAAGCTTCTCGCTTTATGACCTGTAACTGTTTCTACATCATCGTTAACAAAGTTACCCCAGTTATCAGCATATGCAATTGAGTATTGTTTCATAAGTCTTGCAGTGAAATCATCGGCTCCCATTCCTTTTAATGAATCGTATACTGCATCGGGAGTAACCTGTACATAATTGACCTGTTTACCTAAACCGTCTGAAATGATTTTTGCCATATCTGTGAATGTGATTGACTCCGGACCGGTGGGAGTATAGATCTTATTTTCATGGCCGCCGTTTACAAGAACTTCAGCATAGCTGTCAGCAAGATCGCGGACGTCAACAAGTCCTAATTTTCCGTCGCCCATTCCCCAGTACATGTTTCCCTGTTCTTTTATAGTCTGTATTGCAAAAAACAAATTCTGCATAAAGAAGTGCGGGCGGAAAATTGTGTATGTAAGTCCTGATGCTTTGATATCTTCATCTGTTGCAAAGTGTAATTTACCGTTTTCTGTCGGAGCATCTGCTGCTGCGCCAATTGCAGAGTTTCTTACAATGTGTTTTACACCTGCGTGTTTAGCTGCCTTAGTTATTGCAATCCCCTGCTTATCTGCATTTGGATTTGCAATTGTAAGAGAGAACACTGCATCCATTCCTTCGGCGGCTTTATTGAGCGCATCCTGATTTTCAAAATCACCCTGTACTAATTCAATACCTAAGTCTTTCAAATTAGATGCTTTCTCAGGATTTCTTACATATGCTCTTAAACTTACATCTGCTTTTTTAGCAAGGATACTTTGTATTGTTAATCCTGCAACTGAACCGGTTGCTCCGGTTATTAATATTTTTTTTGACATGATAATTCTAAATATTTTGTTAAAATGTGTTAGTAGTTATTCTATAATTAAGCTGCTTTGCAGTCTAAATTTTTACCTCTGGTGATTGTATTAGCAAACCATAAATATTCATCAAGAAATACTTCGGCGCCTTTTGCGACATCATCTTTTAATACATTGAACTCATTATCAAATGCTTCGTGCACAGATGAAACAAGAAATTTCTTCGGCATTGGATAGGAGCCGATTGCGAGTATCAGCTTTTGTATTTCGTGCGAAGCATTTATTCCCCCAAACTTGCCGCCTGAGGTTGTTACAACTCCGATTGGTTTACGGGTAATTTCCTGTGTGTAATAATCAAGAAAATTTTTCAATACACCTGACATTCCGCCATGATATTCCGGAGATACTAGTATAATTGCATCTGCAGAATCTAAAATTGCGGCTGCTTCTTTTACTGCAGCGGGAGGATTATCGGTTCTGCCTAATCTTTCCTGAAGAATCGGTATTTCATATTTAATTAAGTCTATTACGTTTACGCTTACATCTTTTCTTTCATTTAATTTCTTTTCAAGAAAGTATGCTGCTTTGTGAGACTGTCTTCCGGTCCTTACGGAACCAATTACTATTGCTATGTTTAACATTTATGTGCGAGATAAATTTTAATTTCTGTTTAATTTTTATTTAATTCACTTAGTAAATCATCAAGGTCTAATGGCTCTGTTACCATTACAATCGAACCGTCAGAATTGCGCGGCCATTGTTCTTCAGGTTTATCCCAGTATAATTCAACTCCGTTTTCATCAGGGTCATTTAAGTAGATTGCTTCAGATACTCCGTGGTCACTTGCGCCTCTTAACGGATAACCTGCCTGTATCAGTCTGTCTAAAATCACTGCAAGGTCTTTTCTTGTAGGATATAATATTGCAGTATGGTATAAGCCTGCAGCGATTACAGGAGCAGGACCCATTCCTTTACTGTGCCATGTGTTCAAACCGATGTGATGATGATATCCTCCTGCAGAAATAAAAGCAGCCTGGCTGCCGTACATAGTAACGAGTTCAAATCCCAGCAAATCACGATAGAACTTTAATGAGCGCTCAAGGTCTGAAACCTTCAAGTGCACGTGTCCTATTCTTGTTTGCGCAGGAACAACATATTTTTCTGTAAGTATTTCTATTTTATTTTCTAAAACCTTTTCCATAGTTGTATTCTTAAAATATAATTTTAAAAAATCCTTCCCAATAGCTAATCAGGTTTATAAGCCTGACTCTTAGAGTTTGTACTGAGAAGGATGAGAAGGGAAATCCGTATCGGCCGGACTTCCGTATTACCCCCGACACTTCTAAGTTGCAATTACTACCGGACATCTTTTGCTATTTAACCAATCTTTTCCAAACTTTAAAAATGCCCGGAGTAATTTTTCCTCTTGTGCTAACTTATATATATATTAATTCATAGGTACATCTATGATCAATATTTTTGAATCTTTTGTAAATTTGAATTCCGCTGTATCTGTATCTGTTATTCCCATCGAATCTCTTCTTTCAAGTTTTTCACCGTTAACTTCAGCTTCACCTTCGATAACAAAAATCCATAATCCGTTATTTTTCAGTTTTCTTTCATACTTTACCGTTGTGTCTTTATCAAAGTCACCTAAGTTAAAATACACATACTGATTCAGCCATAAAGAGCCGTTATCTTTTTCAGGAGATGCGACTACCTGAAATTTATTTTTTCTTCCCTCTGCCGGAAATGCTTTCTGGTCGTATCTCGGCTCAATATCTCTTTCACGCGGGAATACCCATATCTGCATTAAGTTTACTTCCTTCTCTTTTGAGTGATTAAACTCGGAATGATAAAGCCCCGAACCGGCTGACATTACCTGTACTTCACCCTGTGTAATTACACCGTGATGCCCTTCGCTGTCTTTATGTTCAAGCTCGCCTTCAATCGGGATTGTCACAATTTCCATGTTGTCATGCGGATGCATTCCGAATCCCATTCCCGGAGCAACGATATCATCGTTGAATACGCGGAGTAAACCGAAATGAACACGCTCGGGATTATAATATCCGGCAAAACTGAACGTATGTTTTGCATTTAACCATCCGTGGTCGGCGCTTCCTCTTTCGTTTGCTTTTACAATAATGTTTGCCATATAGTTATTTTTCCTTTTTGTTTACGCTGTTATATCGGCTTTACTTTTTATCTCTTCAACTGTATTTACAGAATTATTTAAAGATGAAAAAGCTGCCTGTTTTATTTTTTTCATAATTTCTAACTGAGTCGTGTTCGTTTTATCTTCTGCATACCAAAGCTGAACCTGTTTTTTCATTTCGTCAAAGCTTAATGCTTGGGTTTCTTTATTCTCGATTACCATAGCCTGGGCCGGTCTCGGTCTTGGTCCCCAGTGCCATTCTTCTTTAAAGTTTTTATTTAAAGAAATCAGAATCGGAATTGAACGTCCGCCGTTAGTTAAATATTTATCCATCAGCTCAAGGTTCTCATCTCTTAATACAATCAGTAATTCGATGTTACTGTTTAGCTCTGCAAGTCTTCCGATTATTGGAACTATCTGAGCTGCGTCGCCGCACCATGCTTCAGTTATAAGTATCCAGTATTTTTTTTCATCGATTGACTGTATTGCTTCCTTCACATCATTTTTTATTACCATTGTCTTATCAACTCTTGCCATTCTGAAGTAATTCAGCTTTGTATATTCAATCAGATTTTCACTTTGTGAAGGACCTGTTGTTCTTTGCTGCTCGACTAATTCTTCCGATAAGTTCTTATATTCTTCATAAGTATACCGGTTCTTAATCTTCGATATATCAATTATATTTTTCATTTTATCTTATGCTTCCTTTATATTTTTATAATTTAGATTCCTGCTGTTACATTAAACTTCATTGTGAAATTATCTTTAATCATCTTATCGCCTAAGCCTTCAAAAAATTTTCCTGAACCGTATTTTAAACCGAACTCTGTTCTGTCTATATCAAATGTTGATGTACCTGTAACTTTGCTGTCTGTAACTGTTAATGTTGCTGGAAATGTTATGCTTTTTGTAACGCCTCTTATTGTTAAGTTAGCTTTTACTGTGTAGTTCGGCTGACCTGCAGCTGCATTTTGTATTGGAGTTACTTCCGTGATTTCAAGCTTTGATGTCGGGAATTTTGCAACATCAAAAAAATCTTCTGACTTTAAATGATTTACTAATTTTGTGTTTGATTCTGCATCTGTTAAATCTGTATTTGCAATTGTAGCTAAGTCTATATCAACTGTTCCGCCAACAATCTTTCCGTCTTTAACATTAATGACACCTTGTTTTACTTTTACTGTACCGTCATGTTTACCGACAACTTTTTCAGCATGCCATAAAACTTCACTTGCTGCAGCATCGACTTTTAATTCTTTTGAGCCGGCAACATTTTGTTTTGATGTTTCTGTAGTTGTAGTTTTTTCACCTGTTTTGGTGTTCGATTCTGTTTTTCCGCATCCTGCTATTATGAATGCTATCAATGGTAATACTAAAAGTGAAAGTGCGAGATTTTTCATTTTGTTTATTATTTATTTTTTAATTTTTAAAAATTTTATAATTAATGTTTATTTATAATTGTCGGATGTTTAATGGTGAATCAAACCACTCCCGTTACTTCTTTATTGCTTACTTTTATAACATCATCAGTTATCTCTGCATCTGAATCTTTTTGTCTTAACTTATCCAGAATTTCATTAACCGCTTTCATTTCTTCATCTTCAAGTTTCTGAAGTCTTTCATCAAAATGAAGAATTTCTTTATCAAGCTCTTTAAGGAGTGCGAGTCCTTTATCAGTTATTAATATATCAACTGCGCGTCTGTCGTTCGGACATTCGCGTCTATCGACCAGGCCTTTTGCTTTTAACTTATCAACAAGTCTTGAAGCGTTAGAGCTTTTATCCAACATTCTTTCTGTGATGCTGTTTACAGTTGCGGGACATCCCTTCTGCCCTCTCAATATTCTAAGTACATTATATTGAGGAAGAGATAAATCATAATGCTTCAATGCCTGCGAAAACTTCAGGTTCAGCCAATTGGCAGTGAATATTATATTAATGATTGTCTTTTGCATTGGTGAACTGAACTCCTTCTGTTGTATTTCATCTTCTATTTTCATTCTTATTGTTCCTTTGAATGTTTAAACCAATGTTGTTTCTTAAAAGTTGCAGATACATTTAATGTATCTACATTTAATTTCTATACAAATATTGTAAAAGTATTTTATATTGTCAAGTCATCTGACTTAAATTACTAATTTAATAAATGATTAATTGGGTAGCTAAAATTTGAGTACTCAAAAGAATTGAAAATAAAGAAGGGCAAAAGCGGAAATTGTCATTATTATAAATGTTATAATTCCCAAGGTGTTAGAGAGTTTTGTGTTCGTATAATTCTTCATTACTTTTTTGTTGTTGCAGATGTGCAGGATTACACCAATCATAACCGGAGCTGAAACTCCGTACAAAATTGCTGTTAGTATCAATGCCTTTATCGGACTTATTCCTAAAAAATCCATCGATAAACCCAAAAGTAATGATACAATAATTGTAATATAAAATCCTTTGGCTTCATGAAATTTTTTATCAAGCCCCTGTTCCCATCCGAATGTCTCAGCAAGAATATAAGAAAGCGTGCCGGCTAAAACCGGGATTGCAAGAAATCCCGTACCTATTACTCCGACTGTAAAAATTACGTAAGCAAGCTTCCCCGCGATCGGTTCAAGCGCTTTTGCAGCCTGCTCAACAGTATCTATCTGAGTAATACCCGCGCTGAATAATACTGTACCTGTTGTAAGAATAATAAAAAACATTACAACATTAGATGATAACATTCCGAAGTCAACATCAAACTTCATATCGTTAATTACTTTCTTGTTCACAACTAAATACTTTCCTTTCTTCGCTCTGTCTTCAACTTCCATTGAAGCCTGCCAGAAGAAAAGATAAGGAGAAATAGTAGTACCAAGTATTGCAGTGAGTATACTGAAAAATTCTTTATTAAGATGAATGGTCGGAATCACCGTGCTCTTTAATACTGCAAGCCAGTCAGTGTTAACTAAGAACGGAACGATGATATATAAGAACAAAGTTATGCAAAGCCATTTTAAAATTGCCGCAAGCTTTCTGTACGGGAATTTTATAATGCAAAACAAAATCACAGCTGTAATAATAATACTGAATGCAAACGTCGGCACTTTTGGAAGTAATAAATTTGCAACTGCACCCATGCCCTGTATATCTGCGCCTATGTTCAACACAATTGCAGGAAAGCTGAACACCATCATTAAATATAGAATCGGCTTTGGGTAATGCTTCTTAAGAGTGCCTGTCAATCCTTCGTTTGTTACAATTCCTATCCGGGCGCACATTTCCTGTATCGCTGCCATTAGCGGGAAAGTTATCAATGCAGTCCAGAGAGTTGCAAGACCGAAGCCGGCTCCTGCCTGTGAATACGTTGCAATACCTGAAGGATCGTCGTCGCTTGCTCCTGTTATAAGTCCGGGACCAAGAACACTGAGAATTTTTTTCAATCCTTTAGGTTCATCTATATTTTTTTTATTTTTTTTAGCTCTTTTTTGCACAAACTAAATTACGTTATCTGTTACTAAGATGTAATAGAAAATATTTATTCAAACAAATCATAGTTTTCACTTTTGATTTTTGTGTAATCCAGTTTACCGTTCACAATATTTGCTGCGGATGTATATGGATGCTCCTGTAGTTTTTCAATACTCATTATATGCATAACTTCCCATCCTCTGACTTTCAAATAATCTGAAACCAATGAACGATGGCAGCTCCACCAAACTGCTTCGGCACACATATAAGTAGTAACTTTCTTTTCCGCAATTTTTTGCAGAGCATCAATAGCCGATTTAAACTCTTTTGTTTCCATATAATCTGCATAACCTCTGAAAGTTTCACTTCGCCATGCAATATTCTTAGAATCCGGATTTGCCTTCCTTCTTCCCCCAAGCTCCTTAAAATGAACGTACTCAATATTATTTTTTGTAAGCGATAACTCAAGATTTTCTTTGTTAAAATGAGGATAGCGGCGTGAACCGGGAAAACTTCTTATATCGGCAAGAATTTCTACATCAAATGACTTCAGCATTAATATAAATTCATCTATTGAATGAGTTGAGTGGCCAATTGTATATATACGTTTTTCCATCGGTTTTATAACGAAGAATTAAAAAAGTGAGTTCCTTATTGCTATAACAAAATCTTCATTTCTTCCGTATTCACATACATACAGAAAAATAACTTTCAATTCTTACCAAATGAAAATAGTTTTAACATTAATTTTAATATCGATTTCCATGAACAGCTTTTCACAGGAAGTAAAGAAAAATAATCCCAAGTTTTTCCAATTTTATAATTATGCTTTGCAGGGAGATATTCCTAAAGCGCTAAGTACAGCTGAACAATTCCCTGATTCCGAGTTATCTGATGAACAGATTAAAATAAAACAAAAATTCGTTAACCGGTTCAAAAACTTTAATGATGAATTTACTTATAATACAAAAGAGCAGTCAGTTTTAGATTTAATAGAAATATACCGAGGATACTGGAACGAAGTTTTGCTTAAACAAACTGAACCGGATACAGCAGAAAAAAAATTACAGAAAAAGGTTTCAGATTACCTCTATAAAAATTACTTTGCAAACCTTAATGAAGATAAACAAAAAGTTCATGATGACTTCACTGATTATCTTCAAAAATTTCTGATGGACCACGGTATAAAATCAGCCTTAGGCAAAACTGCAGGCATTTACGATTTACTCCTATGGGCAAAAGAAGATCACAACGATTACAAAGTAACTCTGCCCGAAGGGAATGTTACAGTTAAAGTCGTCTTTATGAACGACGTAGTTACAATGGGCTGGGAAGATTATGCAACGCTCGGCAGATACTATCCCGGCGGATGGGCAACCGATAAAGAACTATTCTGTGTCGGTTCTGCTTACGATACTACCTCCGAAAATTTTAAGGTAAGCTATCTTCAGCATGAGGGACAGCATTTTTCAGACTACAAAACTTTCCCTAAACTCACAGGACCCGATTTAGAGTACCGCGCAAAACTTGTTGAGCTTACCTATGCGAAAGAATCAATCTACAATCTTATAAATTTCTTTATTCATAATTCCAACAACGACAGGAGCAATCCGCATGCATTCGGAAATTTTTGTGTAGTAAGAGATATCTCCAATATACTTTTCGAAGGTAAAACCGAAAGTGATATTGAGAAATGGAAAACTATACCCGCAGAAAAAATTAACAAGATTGCAAAAGAGTTATTAATTACCAATACAAAATTAATGAAAGAAGCTGGAGCAAACACCGTAAGTGAGTTTATGAAATAACCTTTTACAAACTCTTTTCCATGCAAATGCTGTCAGTCATTCCTATATAAGGACCGTAGTTTTCTGTTAAAGTATAACCTGAATTTTGGTATAAACCGATTGCTTCTATCTGTGCAGTTCCTGTTTCTAAAATTGTTTTAGCATAACCGTTTTCCTTCGCCCAGTTTTCAAGCTCAGTTAATATCATTCTTGATATCCCCTTTCCTCTGTGTAAAGGAGCAACGTACATTCTTTTTACTTCAGCTGAAGTCTCATTAAATTTTTTAAAGCATCCGCAGGCGACTGCATTATCCGAATCATAAGCAATAACAACTGTCGGAAGACTTTCTATAATATTATGTTTATCATAATGTCCCTGATTAGAATAATTCATCTTCCACAAATCCTTATCCAGCTCAGCAATTAATTTTCTAAAGTCAGGATTATCACTTGCAGTTCTTACAACTTTTATCACGGCAAATATTTTTAATTGTGAATTGTATTTATTTCACGAGGTTCATTTTTTTTACCTCTGAAAATCCTTCTGTCTCTATTCTATAATAATAAACTCCAGACGGTAAGTTCGTTCCGTCAAAAGTAACTTCATAACTGCCGGTAGTCTGATTTTCATTCACAAGTTGTGATAATTCTTTACCCATAACGTCATAAACTTTTATTGAAACAAATCCTGCCGTTCTTAACTCATAATTTATCTTTGTAACAGGATTAAAAGGGTTCGGATAATTTTGTTTCAATGAAAATCTATCCGGGACTTCAGTTGAAGTTTGTGTTACCGGAGTCATTACAACTCCGTCAATAACACAACTAATTAATTCTGACGAAGCTCCATCATCAAGACAATAATAATATCCTCCGTATCCAATTCCTTCAATGAGAGTGTATGAAATAATTGCAGGATAATGTGTAACATTATTAAATCTAACCATTCTTTGGGAGCCAAAAATCATTTGGCTTTGAAGAGCTCCGTATATACCCTGCTTCGCGGGAATCTCAAAGCGGCAAGATTTAAAAGTACTGTTAGTTGACCCCAACAGGCTATCAATAAGATATTCAGTTTGATTTGATGTTCTGTAGCCGTACACATTCATTGTTGCCGAATCAATTCTCTGAAATTTCCAAAAAGTTATAAAAGTGGTATCGAAATAAGTATTGGAAAATTCAAAATATTTTTTTCCGTTTGGCATGACTGTTTCACCTGTTATCGTTATTTGAGATGTACCAGTATTTAACTCATAACATGCTAACATATATATTTTGTTCTTAAAAGTATAACTGTTCCCAACCTTCAAAGGATAATACTTTGCTGCTGTTGTATCCCAGGCAAAAACGGAACCTGGTACGAATTGTGAAACTACTAAAATCGCTAACAATATTAATATTGTTTTTCTCATAGCGGTAGTTTTATTTTCGGAAGTATATGAAAATTATAGGAAAATTTAATTTAAGTAAATGGATTTAGTGTATATAAACAAAATACTTCACAAATTTCCGCATATTTTAAGCCCTTCAAAATTGCTATTTTTGTACAACAAACAAAACTCACCTTGGAACAAATAGCAATCGATTATAAGACTTCAGAAATGAAGTTCGATAGAAAAAACTACGATAACGAAACACTTTTACAATTATATAAAGCAATCCTTCTGCCAAGACTTATAGAAGAAAAGATGCTCATCAATCTGCGCCTCGGAAAAATCAGCAAATGGTTTTCCGGCATCGGGCAGGAAGCAATTTCTGTCGGAGTAACAGAGGCGCTTGATAAAGATGAATACATACTACCCATGCACAGAAACCTCGGCGTATTCACTTCACGAGGTCTGCCTCTGGATAAACTATTCATGCAGCTTCAGGGAAAACCTGACGGCTTCTCAAATGCGCGCGAACGTTCCTTTCACTTCGGAACAAATGACTATCATATAGTCGGAATGATTTCGCATCTCGGACCGCAGCTTGGAATTGCAGATGGTATCGCTTTAGCATGCAAACTTAATAAAGAACAAAAAGTCACAATAGCATTCTCCGGTGACGGAGGTACAAGCGAAGGCGATTTTCATGAATCGCTTAACGTTGCAGCAGTCTGGAATCTCCCTGTGATTTTCATAGTAGAAAATAACGGCTACGGACTTTCAACTCCAACCAACGAACAATACAAATGCAAACAGATTGCCGATAAGGCAATCGGGTACGGAATGGAAGGCTATACAATTGACGGCAATAATATTTTAGAGGTCTATGATACAATCGTCAATTTAAAAAAATGTATAGCTGAAAATCCAAGACCTGTACTCCTTGAATGCATGACTTTCAGAATGCGCGGCCATGAAGAAGCATCTGGTGTAAAATACGTACCTAAAGAACTATTTGAAGAATGGGCAAAGAAAGACCCTGTGCTTAACTATGAAAACTATCTGATAGAAGACGGAGTTCTTTCAGATGAAATGATTGAAGAAATAAGAACGGACTTCAAACAAAAAATTGAAGAAGCTCTTGAAGCCACATTCGCAGCACCGAGCGTTGTTCCCGTTACTGAGAAAGAAATGGAAGACGTTTACGCTCCCCATATTTTTAAGCAGACCTTCCCTGTATCAGAAAAGAAATCCAATAAGCGTTTAGTCGATGCAATCTCCGACGGACTTCGTCAGGGAATGGAAACTCATAAAGAACTCGTTATCATGGGTCAGGACGTTGCCGAGTACGGCGGCGTATTTAAAGTTACGCAGGGTTTCGTTGAGCAGTTCGGACACGACCGCGTGCGCAACACTCCCCTGTGTGAATCTGCAATCATCGGAGCGGGACTCGGACTCTCAATCAAAAAATATAAGTCAGTTGTTGAAATGCAGTTCGCAGATTTTGTTACCTGCGGCTTTAACCAAATAATAAACAACCTTGCAAAGATACATTACCGCTGGGGACAAAATGCTGATGTAGTTATCCGTATGCCCTGCGGTGCTGGTGTGGGAGCGGGACCGTTCCACTCACAATCCAATGAAGCATGGTTCTTCCATACACCGGGACTGAAGGTGTATTATCCTTCGAATCCTTATGATGCAAAGGGAATGATACTCGCTGCTCTTGAAGATCCTAACCCTGTAATGTTCTTCGAACACAAAGCTCTTTACAGAAGCATCGAGCAGGAAATACCGGATGACTATTATACAGTTGATGTTACCAAAGCAAGACTTGTTCAGCCGGGCGATGACCTGACCGTTATCACATACGGCATGGGAGTTCACTGGGCAGATACCGTTATACGCAAGCATCCGAAAATCTCTGCTGAAGTTATTGACCTCAGAACACTTTTACCATGGGATAAGGAGACTGTCCTTGAATCAGTTAAGAAAACCGGCAAGTGTATCATCCTCCATGAAGATACAATCACGGGAGGCATAGGCGCAGAGATAGCTGCTTATATAACAGAGAACGCTTTTCAGAATCTCGACGCTCCCGTTATGAGATGCGGCAGCTTAGATACGCCTGTTCCATTTGCAAGAGAGCTTGAAGAGAACTTCTTCCAGAAAGATGCTTTTGAGGCTAAATTGAAGGCTTTATATGAATACTAATTTTAAAAACCCGATAAACTATTGATTTTTAAGGGGCAAAACTTACGCCCCCTCGTAAGATTTCGTGTAATTTACTGTTTTTTCAATTTGTTAATTTGGGTTGCTGTGTGAGAGTATTGAAAAAATAGATATTTAAGTGATTTTACCCTATTAGTGGTCTATTTTGCTTATAAACAGAAAGATCGCAAAGGTTATAAGCAAGTCCGCAAAAAAATCTGCTTATTAATTATCTCTCTTTTTATTTCACCAGCATCATTTTTTTTGTCGATACAAAATCATTACTTCTGAGTACATAAAAATAAATTCCGCTTGATAAATTTTTTCCGTCGAAGTAAGCTTCATATTTTCCCGCAGCCTGATATTCATTTACAATCTCTGCTATCTCCTTACCGTTAATATTAAAAATTTTCACGGATACATTTCCTGACTCCGGCAAGTCATAGGAAATTTTTGTGGAAGGATTGAAAGGATTCGGATAATTCTGATGCAGCAAATAGCTCCGTGGAATATCTGAACTGATTAGCGTTACACCAATCAGATTTGCTACAGGTCTTTTTATAAGTCCGGAGTTTCCTATCGATACATAAAGATAATCGGAATTATTCCCCATGGTTTTAACAGGCTTATTTGGACGAGCCGTATATAAAAGAATCCATATATTTCCGTTATCAACAGATGTATAAATATAATTTGATGAGCAGATAACAAGAATATTATTAATATTCAGAATTTTAAAGAAAGCTGAATTATTAATTGTCTGAAAAACCCGTACCCAATTAATATTATTTTTATCAGACCTGTAAATTCCGTCAACGGCTGCGGCAAAAAGATTGTTTCCCATTAATGTAACATCGTAAATTTTATGAGCGGCAAGTCCGTTGTTAATTGTATCGTAGATAAAATTCTCAGGATCAACAGGGTCAGGTTTAAATCTTAGAATGCCGTTTGAATCGGAGCATGCAAGAAATCCGGATTCATAATTATAAGTTGAATGGACGGGGCTTCCGACACTATAAAATTGAACATCAAAAGTATCCTGCGGATTAAATGTATAAAGTCCGGCACCTGAAAAGACAACATTGTTGCCTACAAATGAGAGGTTATATGTTTCAGCCTGAAGACTTATCCACGTTGGCCGCCCCCAGCTGACTCCGTTATTAGTTGAACGCAGGAAAGACTCTCCGTAATCTTTACCCATGTACAGAGTGGATGCATTTTTTCTTCCGATGCAATAAATTTGAGTATTGTAATAAATTGATTGCTGATAATAAAAAATATTCCATTGGTTATCAGAAGGATATGCTCTGTAGACCATAAGATTATTTGTTACGCCGAATATTTCGTTCTGTGAGAAACTTAAATTCTGAAGAGTTAAATTACGAATACCATTATTCCTATAAGTCCAATTAATTGATTGTAATGATGTATGCAATATTCCTTTATCAGTCGTTACATAAAGATTATTATCTTTAGAATAAACTGAAGCAGGTACAAATCCTGCTGAGGGAGTAAGAGATAATATTACTGTTAAGGGTCCTCCGTTGTTTGCCTGATAAACTCTATTTTTTGTACAGACAAATATGTTATTTGAATCGGAACAAATATATGACGGATAGCTTCCCGATAGAGATAAATCATAATATCTTAGTGCCAAGCTGTCTACGTGTATCCGGTAAACACCCAGATTGCATACAGTATAAACGTAATTATCTTTTATGATAATGGAAGTATAACTGTTTGTATTAGAAGGATAAGAAACCTGAATCCAGTTTAATCCGCTATTGGTAGATTTATAAAGATATTGGGAACCCAGCGCAAAAAAATAATTTCCATCAGAAGTTAAATTGTTCGCTAGATTGGAAATAAATGGCATTTCAGTCCATTGATTATTAATCAGCTGAAATATTCCATTCACTGTAATTGCTGTAAGTATATTATTTAAGAGAGTAATTTTTGTAACAAATGGAGGAAGAAATCCTGAGTTTAAGTTAGTCCAGCTGACACCATAATCTGTAGATTTAAATACACCTCCCCCATAGGTTCCGCAATAAATATTATTTAAATCGGTTTCAACTGATTTAATCTGTAAATTTGTGATTCCGTTGTTACATTCTTCCCAGTTTAAACCGTTATCAGAGGAACGGTAAGTTCCTGCACCGTATGTGCCTGCAAACAAATAATTACCATATTTGCAAACTGCATTTACAGGTCCCCCATAGAGCCCCTCTACATTACTAAACTGTGAGTATAGATTGGATGAAATTAAAATTAAAAATATTATTAAAAGCTTTTTCATTTTTAAAATTTTATTTTAAGAGCATCATTTTTTTTGTAACTGAATTTCCTTCTGTAATTAATGAATAAAAATATACTCCGCTTGCAAGTGCCGGCTCATTAAAATCATAGGAATACTCCCCTGCCTGAAGAAAGTTTTTGTAAAGTAATTTTATCAGCCTTCCGTTGATATCATATAAATTCAGAGTAACGTACTGTGATTTCGGCAAATCAAAAAATATTTTAGTAGAAGGATTGAACGGATTAGGATAATTCTGATGAAGACTAAATTCGGCAGGAACTTCAATACCTAACTGATTGACACCTATCGTATAATTATTATTATAAAAATCTTTAAGGTATTGTGAGAATTGCTTCAGCTTTGTGACTGAGTTTCTATTGTTTGCTCCTCTTGACATAAGCTGGGCAAGAATGATTGAATTAGTTTCTCCCTTATGAAAATTATAATCATCCTGACCGAAAGACAAGTAATACGAATATATATATGCTATGGGCAGAGCACTTCCTGTATCCAATCCGCCGCAGTTTGTAATTCTTCCGTTGTAACAAGTCCATCCTTCAACCGTTTCCGGATTTCCGGGAAAACAAACTTTAGTGGGTTTGGGAGGAAAGTAAGTCGGGTCTAAATGGTTTGAACCGTCTCTTTTAACTCCGCGGAACATATTATATGTGGCAGCGGGAGTATTAGGATCATAATCACATACTGTGGGATATTTAAAATAAACATTAAAATTATATTTCAAAGGAAAGTTTGACTGGTCAACCGGAGATTTTAATGTTAATAATCCATAAGCGGGAGGGTTGACACCGTATGAATTTCCCGAACCGGTCCCGTCATTATTATCTGCATTATATCCGTATCCTAATCTTAATGTAGTATCGGTTCCGCAGTAATCATCATGGGGCTCGCCTAAATCTAAATCAGTAAAATATGAGAAGTAACATTTATTCCAGTCAGAATCATTTTTGTTAATAACGTCCCATTTAAAGAACTGAGCATCCTGAGTTTGTGTATAAGGATAAGTCCATGCCGTTAAGTGTATTTCAGCATTCATTGGCAAAGTGCCGCCGGGCAGTCCTTCGCTGTTAGTATGATTTCCCGGAAAGGCATCTGTCATACAAATGAAAACCGTCTGCAAAGCATTTTTCACACCGGGTGTATCTATAAGAGGTTCATAAATTCCGTTATTGTTTACATCAATATATGGCGCGCCGTAAGGAACCATTCTTCCCCAGTTCATCCAGTCATAATTGGTAAATGCATTATCACCTTTGATAATTTTATAATGACGGAATGTAGAATCGGTTCTAGGTTTAGGATGACCCGCAGAATCAATTACATACCCGGGGCAGTATTCGCCGTTATAAGATGCGCAGGCAGTGCGGATATTTCCGTTAACTAAACCTGCAATAGAGAGTCCGCAGGTAAAATTTGCAAACTTGCCGGAGTTTAAGGGCCATTCAAAACCCGGGGTATTATTAACTCTCATATCCTGATCGAACACGCCTGTATTCCAAATCCAGCAACGGGCATTGGGTGACTCCAGAGATACTTGCTTTTTGATTACCTGTGAAAAAATCTGAGAGGAAAATACAGAGGAGATTAAAAGTATAAATAAAAAAGATTTCATATAGTTTAAATGTTTAACACAAACTACATGAAATTTAGTATGCAAAGCAAAGATTATTTTAGGCAAAAACTCAAAAAATAATCTATTGATAATTATAAACTTATAAACATATTAGAAATAAAAACTGAGCTAAGGGTTTTCATAAAATTTTTATAATTATTAATTATTCATCATTAATTATTAATTATTAATTGAATTAAGGCCAGCATTGTGTTCCGCTATTAGTATAAACTCCGGTTTTTATGATTCCCGTTTTAATAGCGTTGCAAAAATTTGCATTAGACAAAGTTGCGTAGCTCAAATTTGCATAACTCAAATTTGCATAACTCAAATTTGCATGATAAAAATACACATTTCTTAAATCTGCATAACTTAAATTTGCATAACTTAAATTTGCATATTGGAAATTAGTCTCAGGTTGTTTATTTGTCAATGTTACGTAAGTCAAATTGGCATAACTCAAATTTGCATGACTGAAAATTGTATTAAATAACGAAACACCTGTTAAATTTGCGCCTCTTATATTTGCATAACCAAACTTTGTAGAAAATAATTCTGCCAAACTCAAATTTGCAGTATCCAAATTAGCATAACTCAAATCTGCATAACTCAAATCTGCATAATGCAAATTAGCTTTTTTCAAATTTGCATAACTCAAATTTGCATAACTCAAATTGCATGATACGCATGAATTGGTTGTGAGCAAAGTATGTACAGCGTTGGTATCAACATCAACCTGTTGATTGCCGCCGCCTCTGTTGAACGTAGCGTTCCTATCCGGCTGAAAGAAAATATTCTGATGCGAATCCGAACCGCCGGTGTACTCAACAAGCGACCTTACTTTTATAATATAGTCTCCTGCAGGCAGAGTAACTGTTTGCGTATTATTTACAGGGTCTACTGAGGTTACAATATTTCCCGTCACTTTATCCTTAATGGTTAATGTAAAGCGGCACGAATCGCCCAGCTTTATCGTATGCTCAACAGTATTTGCTAGTCTTACACGGACTACATCTGTGCCTGATGAATCAGTATCGGGATGAAGCGGGTCAGCGGGTGAATTACGGTCTTCAAGATAAAGCATTACCACCGAGCCCGGCACTGCGTAAAAATTTGTATCGAGAAAATCTCGTTCTGTTAACGCAGGGTAGGTCTGGGGAGCAGTTCCAGTTCCCGTACTTGTAACTGAATTACTGCAGCCTGTAAAGGTAAAGGTATATGCTATTACCGCTATTACAACAAATGAAAATAAAACTGAGCTAAGGGGTTTCATGCTAATAAGGTTTAGTTATAAACTGCCTGAAAATTACAGGCGAATAAATTATAGATAATTTTATTATAAAAAAAAAATTAAAAAATGAGAGGGATTTTCAGGGCTGTGTCCTAATTTGAAATGGAACTCGTTACGAAGCTCCAGCTTCGTAACGTTTGTTTCCCAAACAAGGGTTTGGGAAACAGTAATAGATCAAATCAGGTCACTACTATTTTCAAGGCTGTTTTTCCTTTAATAAAAACGCTGTGCCCTTCTTTGGGGAGTTTCGTGATCATATTCCTTTACACGCAGCTCACCATCCCTCAACATCAGTAAATTATAGATTGGCAGTTTGATTTACAAAAAGAAAATTTTTAAAAATCCCGTTTTTAAAGGAGAATTTTCACTTTATAACATTAATAAACAATAATTTACTGCGAAATGGTCTATGGGATGAATTTTGCTTCGAAGGGGGTATTTTGGCTGAAGAAGAATGGGGCGGGAGTATACAATTAGCAGTCAACAACGACAGAAACTTATTTGTTGACTGCTATTTTAAATGATATCACGGCCAGCATTGTGTTTGGCTATTCGAAACTGCATGAGTAATAATCCATCCCGTTTTAATAGTGCTGCAGAAATTTGCATTTTTAACATTTGCATTACTCAAATCTGCATTACTCAAATTTGCTCCATACAAATTTGCATAACTCAAATTTGCATTACTCAAATTTGCATTACTCAAATTTGCATAACCTAAACCTGCAAAACTCAGATTTGCAGAAGTTAATTTTGCATTACTCAAATTTGCATAACTCAAATTTGCCTGAAAAAATTGTGCATTACTCAAAATTGAATTACTTAAATTTGCGGAATCCAAATTTGAACCAGAAAAATTTGTCCCTCCCAAAAATGAATTACTCAAATTTGCACCCGACAAATTTGTATAACTAAAATATGGACTAAGTGAATTAACTAAAATAGCATGACTTAAATTTGTACCATATAAATTTGCACCCGACAAACCTGCAGTAGTCAAATTTGTGTAACTAAAATTTGCATCAGTCAAATTTGCACCACTTAATGCTGCACCGGTCAAATTTGCATGACTAAAATCTGCACGACTAAAATTTGTATTAAAAAAAATACTTCCATTTAAAGTAGCATAATGATAAACTAAATCACTCAAATCACAGTAAGGACATGAATTGGTATGAAACAGTGTGCCAGTATCGTACGGATCATAATCCACCTGCTTAGTGCCCCCGCCTCTGCTTAGCGCACTATCCCTATCAGGCTGAATGAATACATTCTGGTGCCTTACTGAATCACCTGTAAACTCCATGAGTGACCTGAGCACTATTAAATAATCTCCTGCAGGTATAGTATCTCTTATAAAATTATTCACCGGATTTAACTGGAACACAATAGTCCTTGTAGCTTTATTAATAAGTGTTATTTTAAAGTGAGAGGAATCGCCTATTCTATATGTATGCACTGCAGTTTCGGTAAATCTGTAGGGAATAATATCTATTCCCAATGAATCTGTATCATGATGTGTCGGATCAATTGGTGCAGGAAGATGCTCAAGATGCACTAATACGACAGCCCGCGGGTCTGCAACAAGATTTGTATCGTCGGCAAATTCTGCTTCAGTTCTTGCCTGATGCCTTTCGGGAACCGTTCCCGTGCTTGTAACTGAATTACTGCATCCTGTAAATGTAACGGCATAAGCTATTACAACAATTACCGTAAAAGATATTAAAACTGAGCTAAGGGTTTTCATTTCTAATAGGGTTTAGAGGTTTAAAAATTGTACTCAACACCTTACAAGAATAACTTATGCAGAAAGTATAATAAAATTTTTAACGGCAGAGATAAAACATAACAGATAAATTAGGACTGATAGATTAGAAATGTAAAAAATCGGCAGGAACAAGTTTATCCTACTTGACAAGTGGTCGTATTAGTTAAGTTAGATGTTTAAAAAATGAAAAGATATAGTTAAAGGGTACGGTTTAATTCTCACAAATTTTTTGGCAAGTACGGCTACAAAAAGTGGATAATTTGAATTTTTAAATTAAGGTTTATTTTTCAAGTATTTCTATCCCGTCATAAAACATTTATTATCAACAACTTCATTTATTTTGTTACTATGGTATTCACATGATGTGAGGTATTTTTTAATATTTTATGTAAGCATAAACAAGCCTCCTTTTATATCTTACTCATGTAATTATTTATTAATACCCCGCATAAAATATCCCTAATGAAAAAGTTTTTAAAATCGATTTTTGCTGTATTAATTTTCTTATCTTTTACAATTCCTGTAAGTATTTATGCGCAGGCATATTTCCCTGTCAGAACAGATTTTGGAACGGGCGACGCTCCTTATGCTATTGCAACGGGAGATATAAATGGTGACGGTAAGCAGGATATGGTCTCTGCAAATTTTTCCGGAATATCCATTTCAGTTTTTCTGAATACAACAGCAACAGGCTCACTTACTCCGACATTTGCTGCCCGAACAGATTTTGAGATAGGCGGCAATTCAATGTACTTAACTCTTGCCGATATAAACGGCGACGGAAAGCCTGATATAATAATTGCAAACTCCACGACGAGTAATGTATCTGTGATGATAAATCTTACTGTGACGGGAAGCTCAACTCCGGCATTTACTACTATAGCAGATTTTACAACGGGCGGTAAGCCTGTTTCAGTCTGCGTTAAAGATTTTAACTTAGACGGAAAACCGGATATTGCAGCAGGAGATCAGGACTCTGCCGTATGTATATTTATAAATAACACAATCACTGGAGATACTACTGCATCATTCTCTGCTCACTTTGATTTTAGCGGAGGGCTCGCAGTTTTTTTTGCGGCATCGGCGGATTTTAACGGAGACGGCGTACCGGATATCGTTACCGTAGATGGAAATGATACTGCATCTGTATTTATAAACACAACCACACCGGGAGCATCAACTCCTGCATTTACTCCGCGCACAGCATTTGCCACCCGGGACTTGGCGTACGGTGTATCAACAGGCGATATAAATTTAGACGGCAAGCCGGATTTTGCAGTTGCCAATTACGATACGATGTCAGTCTTTCTGAATACAACAACTCTAGGTTCATTAACTCCGAGTTTTTCTTCACGCTTTGATTTCCCGGTTGAAGACGGAAGTCCTGCCGCTGTTTTAATTACGGATATTAATTGCGACGGAAAACCGGATGTACTTACTGCTAACATTCAGACAAATACTCTTTCAGTTTTTATTAATACAACTACACCGGGAAGTTCAGTTCCTGTTTTTCTTAGCCGTTCAGATTTTACTACTATGTCAGTCCCTCAAAATCTTGCAGTTGCAGATCTTAACGGAGACGGTAAACCCGATATGCTTGCAGCTAATACGGGCTCAGACTCAGTTTCTGTTTTTATAAACAGGACAGGTGTAGGTACTTCACCTGCATCTTTTACTTACACTGATTTTTCAATGCAGGCAGGCAGCTCGCCGAAATCAATTATCTTGCAGGATTTTAACGGTGACGGCAAGCCCGACCTTGCATCAGGAGATTATAATAATAAGTCAGTATCGGTATTTATGAACACAACTTCTCCGGGTTCAACAACACCGGCATATTCTGCTCCGCAGAATTTTTCAACAGGCACAGGAAATCCTCCTGCGCTTGCCTCGGGTGATTTTAACTTAGACGGAAAATATGATTTGGCAGTTATTAACTCAGAGCCGGGCGGCGGATACATTGCAATATTTTTAAACACAACTACACCGGGCGCTTCTTCAGCATCTTTTTCTACGCATACAGATTTTGCAATGGGAAACGGACCGAGAGTAGTTGAAATTGGCGATGTAAACGGAGACGGCAAGCCGGATTTAATTACAACTAACGGACTTGATAATATAGCATCAATATTTTTAAATACTACAACTCCGGGCGCATCTACTCCGAGTTTTTCAGCAAGAACAGACTTTGCAACAGGCAATGAGCCGCAGGAAATTTGCCTTGCGGATTTTAACGGAGACGGAAAAATTGATTTTGCTACATCAAACGGAATATCAAATAACGTATCTGTATTTTTTAATACAACAGCCCCAGGCGCATCGGTTCCGACTTTTTCAGGACCGACGAATTTTGCGGGTATGGGAATCTGCTGGGCAATTACATCTGCGGATTTTAACGGAGACGGTAAACCCGATATTGCAGTTACATCGGTTGATGCAGATTCAATTGCAGTGATGCTTAACTCTACAACACCTGGAGCATCTGCTCCGACATTTTATCCCCGTAAAAGATTTTCAACTGGAACGACTCCGTATAAAGTTGCTTCAGGCGATGTGAACGGAGACGGCAAACCCGACCTGATAACGGCTAACTGGAATTCAAATAATTTATCTGTACTTTTAAATTCAACTACGCCGGGCACAACTATACCGGGCTTTTTGCCAAGGAGTGATTTTTCGGACGGCTTAACGAGCAAGCCTCTGGATGTTTTCATAGATGATTTAAATCTTGACGGCAAGCCTGACTTTGCGGCAGCGAACTCGGCAACGGATAATATTTCAGTGTTTATCAACAGAGCGGATTTTCCTTTGCCTGTAGAGCTGGTTTCGTTTACATCTTCTACTGATGGACCAAATGTAAAACTAAAATGGAGCACGGCAGAAGAGTTGAACAATAAAGGATTTGATATAGAGAGAAATTCATTCGGAGAAGGCTGGAAGAAAATAGGATTTGTACAAGGACATGGAACGGTGAACATCACAACTGAATATTCATTTACTGATAATGGATTGAATAAAGGAACTTACAGTTACAGACTAAAACAAATTGATTACAACGGAAATTATAATTACTACGCGCTTGCAAATGAAGTAGTGATAGGTGTGCCTGCAAAATTTAGTCTTGAGCAGAATTATCCTAACCCTTTCAACCCCTCTACAATTATAAATTATCAGTTACCGGTTAACGGCTTTGTTACCTTAAAAATATTTGATATGAGCGGAAGAGAAGTGATGCAGCTTGTAAACAATGTACAGGATGTGGGATATTACTCAGTGCAGTTTAACGGAATGAATCTATCAAGCGGAATATATTTTTACAGACTTACTTCAGATAACTTTACCGCTGTTAAAAAAATGGTTTTAGTAAAATAATTGTATTGTAACATATCTTCTTTCGGGCTCTCCTCTTAATTTTTTTATTTTATATTAAGAGGAGATTTTTTATTTCTGCTCTCTTAGATTTGTCATTTCCCTGTTTCCGTTCTTATACCAGTACCAGCACTCGATTGACTTAGTCCCTTTAGGAGGAAAAGTCATTATTGCATTCCCTGCCGAATCAGTTGTTACAGGAGCATTAATTTTATTTATTAAATCAATCGGAAGTTCTGCATCATATATTTTGAACTTCAGCATGGTTAGATTTTTTTCTTTGTATTTATCTACGTAAGCAGTTACCAATGCTGAGGCAGTTGTCGTATCTAAAGATTTCATGTAGATAGAAAAATCCTGCGAGTTGTTTTCAAGATTGTATTCTTCCTTCAGAATTTTATTCTCCGGCATAGGCGGAGTTTTCTGCCCGCAGGAAGAGAGAGCAATTCCTAAGAGAATAAGAATTATAGTCGTATAAATTTTTTGCATAATATTTTATTGGCGACCACCCCCAACCCCCTCCTTGATAAGGAGGGGGAAGTATGGCAAGTTTTGTCTTTTATTTAATACTTAATACTCACTACTAAATTCTCAAAACCTTTTGCTCTCCGGCATAAGCGGCACAACATTCTTAAAAATTCCCTCTTCAAATTTTCTTTTATTGGCTTCACGGTTTTTCTTAAGCTGCTCATCCGTCGGAACTTCTATGTTTTTCAACGTTTTTAATGCTGCTTCCAGATGATTATCTTTATTCATTAAAGAAAATAATCTTGCCGCAAGTTCATCCTTTTTCATTTTGCTGCCTGCAATCCATTCATCAGGAAAAGTATGTACAATTTCTGTAATATCACCTTTGCTTAATGTCCTGAATTTTTCCAGAAGCATTTCTGCATTCACATCTTCAGTGTAAAAAATATTTCGTTTGAGAAGTTTTTGTATCTCTGGATTTTTGCAATATGAAATTCCGTCAAAAATTTCTTTTATTAAAAAACATGCGCCGAAATCGACTGCGTAAATATTATTCTTTGAGTTGAATACATTGGGATTATCTTTAGTTCTGTCAATATTCACAAAAAAGGAATCAAACAGAAAAATTAAATCTTTTACTTCCTTTTTAAAATCAGGATGAGGTTTTGAAGTATTATACAGCTGCGCATCAGGAAAATATTTGAAGGCTAGATTTGCACCGTAGCTGCGTTTTACTAACTCAGATATCTCAGGATGCTTGTAATTTATAACAGTTGAGTCATCAATAATTATTATCTCCGGCTTCAGTATTGGAAGACCTATTCTATTTCCGATAGATGTAACAATCCAGTCAGCGATAAGTGAGGTCAGTCCGTCACCGGCTGCTTTTACTTTTACAAAATAAGAATTTCCGTTTTCATCGGCGGCAATTATGGGTACTGATGAACCTTTGCGTATAACGTTTTCTATTCTTGCGGCTTTCAGCATTTATAATTGACCTCTGAAATATGCAATAAGATTTCGCAATAATATACCTATACCCATACCCATTACAAGAAGCGTAACAACGTGAATTGCTCTTATGTTCTCAGTTCCTGAAAGCCGGGAATAATTTATTAACGTTAAAAGAATTACAAATACCGGCAGTATAAACGATACGTAATTTTTTCTTTTTGTTTTAAGTGTGCTCATAGTGTTTTTATTCGGATTGCACTATAATAATATTGGAAAAAAATATTTTACGAGCAAGAGCGATATTAAGCTGAAAGATTCTTATTATACCGCTGCCATTTTTCTTTTCTGTCCTTCTATAATCTGTTCCTCTATTACCAGCTCTTCAGGAGTTGAGTTAATTTCCACTGTTTTATTCTCAAGAACCTTTTCTTCCTCTCTTCTTATTTTATCTTTACGCAGATAAGGCAGAAAGAAAAACAAAATTACAAGAGCTGCAATACCTTCCGCTAAAATTGTATTTGGAGTTCCTATATATTGCGAAACCGAACCTACTATCAGTGCACCTATAGGCTGCATTCCGAAAAATGCCATTACAAAATAACTCAATACACGTCCCCGCATTTCGGGAGCAACTCGTGTTTGTATCAGAGTGTTACTGATAGTTGTCTGCGACATCATTCCGAATCCTGTTATAGCTGCAAAAAGCAACGCTAGAGGAAGATTTGTCATGTGAGAAAAAATTATAAGTCCTGCCCCAAAGATGACGGTATTAGTAATAAGAATTTTCTTCAGGTTACTTCCTGATTTTTGCGAAGCAAGGTAGATTGCTCCGGATATTGCGCCCAGACCGATAAAGCTGTTTAAAAATCCGAATGTTGATGCGCTCCCTGCAAAAATTACTTTAGCATAAACGGGTAACAATGTTGTGAACGGAAGCACAAGCAGACTCATGAACGCAAGCATAAGTATTACTATTGCAATTGAGGGTGTTTGCTTTAAATATTTAAAACCTTCGTTAAGGTCACGTGATATTTTTTTAGGATGTTCCTTTGCAACATACTTTGGAAGTCTCATCATTAATAAAGACACTATCACTGCAACAAAGCTAAATGCGTTTATACCGAAACAGAAACTCTCTCCGAACTTTTCAAGAACGATACCTGCAACTGCGGGACCGAGTAACCTTGCAAGATTTACCATAGATGAATTCAATGCAAGTGCATTAGGCAAGTCCTGCTTTCGTTCTATCATTTCATACACAAGCGATTGTCTTGCAGGCACATCGAATGCATTTATAATTCCAAGTACTACACTTATTACAAGAATTAACCAGACTGATGAAGGGTCAACAATTATTAAAACTGTAAGCAGCACTGCCTGAATGAGCGATGCAATTTGTGTTGTGAGTAAAACTTTGTAGCGGTTGTAGCGGTCTGATACGACTCCGCCCCAGAGTGATAATGCAAACGACGGAAACTGTGTTGCGAAGGCTGTAAGCCCGAGCATAAATGTTGAATGTGTCTGTGAGAATATTACCCAGTAAACTGCCGTGCGCTGCATCCATGTTCCGATGAGTGAAATTGATTGCCCGGCAAAATATAATCTGTAGTTACGGCTCTGGAAAGCGCGGAATGTGTTTAAGTTTTTTAAAAAGTTCATAGCCCCTTAAATCCTTTTTATCCTTTCAATAAATTTCTTTTAATTTTCTACTAATTTTTGTAATACGTCAAGTGATTTAGCCAATATTTCTTTTTCTTCAGTTGTGATTTTTACGTTGATAGAATTAGCCAGCCATTCTTCCCGTTCCTTCTTAATCCTCTCAACAATTTCTTTGCCCGCTGAAGTAAGAGTAACCAGAGTCTTTCTTTTATCCTGCTTTGAATCCGTCTTATTGATATAGCCAAGATTCAAAAGCTTGTTTATAATTTGCGACATTGACTGCGAAGTAACCTTCTCAATTGCGGCAAGTTCAGAAGGCAGAACGATAGTATTCTGATAGATAATAAACAGCGTGGAGCGCTCAGTTAAAGAGAGCCCTTCCTTGTTGGAAGTCTCTCTTCTGAGGACTTTATTAAGGCGGGAAATTACCGTCCTTAACTCCGATGCTATTTTAATATCGTCTAAATTATTCATAAAACGTATTTTTTAATAAAGATAACTTGTAAGTTTACTTTACTAGTTTACATAAATACACCAACACATAAAATACCATAAAAAATCCCCATTCAGCTAAGAATGAGGATAATTATATGATAAATGATACGATTATATGATACTAAAGTTACTTTACTATTGCTAATTTCTTTGTTTGTGTGAAATCATCGGTTTTTAAGGTGTAATAATACACTCCGCTGGAAAGGTTTAGACCATTTAGCTTATAGGTATTGTATCCGGCTTCGGAATACCCGTTAAACAGGTTCATTACGAGCCTTCCGGAAATATCATAAAGCGAGAGCTGAACAATGCCAGCCTGAGAAAGCTCAAATGAAATTGTGGTAGAAGGATTGAAGGGGTTAGGGAAATTTTGATTCAATCTTGATGTTGAAGGAACTCCGATTACCACATCTGTATTCAATTCATAATATCTGTAGTTACCGTTGAAGTCAATCTGCTTCAGTCTGTATTTATAAGCTCCCGAGTTTAGATTTTTATCAGTAAAAGAATATTGTTGAGAGTTGCCTGTAGTTCCGTGTCCCTGAACGAATCCGATTTTCTCCCAGCTGCTTTTATTCTTTCTTTCAATATCGAATCCTGAATTATTCTCTTCTGTATTAGTTGCCCAGCTCAGCTTCACTTCATTTTTATATACGGAAGAAACAAAGCTCAATAAATTTACAGGCAGCACATACTGCTCCTTAATAAAATTACCCGTAGTCATTAAAAGCGTCAGCATCTTTAAGCTTGAGTTATAATAATTATAATGCGGCTCAAAGACAGACACATTTTCTTTATAAATGCTGTCGCAGAAATTTTGCATCGTGATATCTGTAGCAAGTGAAGCAACACTGAACGGACCTATAAATGAATTACTGTGATAGCTTCCCGAAGGAGTTCCTGTAATGCTATACTCGTCCGTAATATTTGCAGCACCCTGGCTTTGCGCAAACATAGAAATTCTTTTACAATATAGATAAGCAAACGGCTCTCCGTTCCAGATGTAATCCATCGCAATTCTCATAGGAGTCCGGCAGGCATCATAGTAATAAGTGAATCTGCAGCTGTAAGGCGGAGGACATGGCGGCATTGGGTCTCCGTTAGGAAGACACCAGTCGGGTACTAATCCTGTAACTGCATCAGCGCGGAAATTTAAAAAGGCATAACATGCATTTCGAACTAAAGTCCAGCCGGGATTTCCTGTTATATATTCAAAAGCTCTGTAGTAGGCAGGAGCGAAGTAAGAGCAATTAACTCTGTAAATCCCGCCAGGCTCATTACCTGATTTTATTAAATGATAAGTTGAATCAATTTCATACTGATAAATTTTATTCACCTGTGTGACGGCTTCAGCCAGATAATTAATTGAACCCGAGCTTCCCCATTGGGCATTTGCAAGAATAAGAGCGTAAGCGGCATCCTGGTCGGCATCAGTTGCTCCGCCCGTTCCGATTGTAAATCCATTTATTACTAAAGGTCCGCCGGTAGAATCAAGAATCCATATCATAAATCCGTCGCCGTCTTTATGCGCATCATAATAATGCCATAAGTCATCGAATAAAGCTTTATCGTTCATGTTCACGGAGATAAGCATTCCGTAAGCAATGCCTTCGGAAACGGTTGCGTTGAGTGTATCCCAGATAACTCTGCGATATCCTCCTGCGCCCTGCGAGGTTACATGTTTATTTTTCCAATTAGTGTATGCCGAATCGACATCAACGTGATTCCGATTGGAAGGCATAATACCATAATTGTAAGTTACATTTTGCGGGAAAGGAAAATTTTGTGAGAAGCATGTTCCAAATAATCCAAATATCGCCAATAAAAGCGTAATAATTTTCATTATAAATTGAGAAAGATTAAATTTTAAATTTATTTACAAATAAATATTGGGGTGTATTATTTTAATGATATCATTAAAATAACGTTTTTTTATATGGAATAGATTTTGGGAGTTGTACTTAATTACAGAAAAAGAGAATAATTAGTTCCAATGAAATTCAATCCCTTCCCTATGGGGAAGGGATTAGTTATACAAAATTATATAATTATTTTATTAAAATCATTTTTTTTGTCTCAGTATAATTCGCGGTTTCAAGCTTATAGAAATATACTCCGCCTGAAAGATTTGAAGCATTAAAGTTAACTGAATAACTTCCTGCGCTTAGGTTTTCATTTACTAATAATTCAACTTCTTTACCGAGTGAATTATAAACTTTCAGCTTTACAAAAGTATTAGAAGGCACATTAAAATTAATTACAGTCGAGGGATTAAATGGATTCGGGTAATTCTGTTCTAATGAAAAATCTTTAACAATCGTTTTCGTATTTTCAACTGAAGTTATTGTAACGGTTCCTCTCTTCAAAAATAAATCTGATTGTACATCTCCGTTTCTTGCAGCAGTGGGATCAAAAGTAATCGCAACTTCACCGTTGCCTTTTGCTGCAACTGATGATGAGCCTCTGCCAATATAACTGCCTGTGCTGTCTTCGAATACAAGGATAGGATTTACAAAAGTATTTCCTATGCCGTGAACAAGAAAGAATCCTTTAGGGGCAGGTGCAGTACTGTTCTGATATGTAACATACAATCTTCCGTTAGCATCTGTGCTTATGCCGCGCCAGTAAGCAGGGTTACCGAGTCCCGATGGAGTAATTGCAAGCGGAGCATCAAAAGGATTTCCTGTTCCCGCAGTTCTTCTTAGAACATAAAGTCTATGGTCACTTGCAAAACGATAAACAATATTTACAACATTTGTATTTGAAATAGTAATATCGGGATACTCACCGTTAGCAGAAATGCCGGTATTAATTTCCGTAAGTGTGCCGCTTTCATTGGTGAAATACTTTAATGCGCCGCCATTAATGTTTACATTTGTACAGAACACTATGTGGATTTTATTGTTGTTATCAACTGCGACTTCAATATCATTTTCACTTCCCGTGCTTCCTGCACCGAGTAATACCTCAGGTCCCAAAACTTTTGTAATAAAATTATAACTTCTGTAATAAGCATTGTTATTGCCCGTTGCATAAGTATAATATACGAAGTGTGCAGTACTGTCTTTACCAACTGCCATGAACGGAGTTGCTTTATTAACGTTGCTTGTTGTGATCCATGTTGTATCAATGAAAGTACCGTTGCGGTTATTTGCATAAATCAGTTGAAAGTTATTTGATGCATCTCTTCGTTCCCAACCTATATGGACAAAGTTCTGAGCATCGAATCCTACAACAGCATAGTTATCATCAACGGAGTTATTTGTAATCTGAGTTGTTACAATATTTCCGGAAACATTAGTGCGGTAGAAAATTTCACGGGTTGCGCTGTTAGTGCTCAGTGAGCGCGTGTTCACCATGTGAATTTTCCCATTCGCATCATAACGGACTATGTTTCGGTAATTGTAATAATTATCTTTAACAAGTGTATCTATAGGGAAGTTAAGATAAGACTGAGCGTTAAGGGAAACGAATGAGAATATAAAAAGAATTGAAATAAGAATTTTATACATAATATAATCGTCAATTTAATTATATAAAAATTCAGAAATCCCGGAAAAATAAAAATGCAAATTGATGGGAGAAGTAATTAAGTGAATTATAATCTTCTATCTCGATTAATTGTCTTCAATAAGATATTCAGAAGATATTATTTTAGTTGTAAGAATTTTTAACTTATCTAATGTATAATGACTTTGTTTTATTTTAACAATTTCGTCGCTCATTTCAAGCCTCTCAGATTCTTTTTCAACCAATATATATTTAACATCATCTGGAGAAAAAAGTAATTTTGATTCATTAATTCGCAAAGCTAACTTGTTTTCTTGCGATAACTTTTTCTTTTGGTAATCTTCTTCAGTATAAGACTCTATAAATTTGGGATCAGGTACGAATCTCCATTCTCTTTCATCATAAAATCTAACTTTGCGGTCTCTCCTTTTTAGAAATCCTTCATAAGGCTTGACATAATTTAAAAAATAATAATAATTTTCAGTAGCAACTTTTATTTTTTCTAACTCCTTTGCGTTTTTTACTAAATCGCCAAAAATATTAATCATAGTTCTAACTGAGTTAGATTGTTTGTGCATATAGATAACTGGAGTAATACCATTTTTCATCCCCCATTCTTTTGTTAATCCGATACCATAAAAACCATAATCATAAAGATGCTTTTTTATCTTATTCAGTGAAAGATCACAAAAAGAGACCATAGGTACATAAGTTTTCGTATTAAACTCAATTTCTGGATTTTTTTCTATTAAAGGTTCAAAATCCTCTTCACAGTAATAAGGACAAAAATTATTAGTTAAAATATCAATAACATTCTCCCTTTTACCAGTAAGATGAAAAAGTGTGTTAGAAATGAAAGAATCATAAGGATGTTCTTCTATCGTTTTCTTTAAATCTATTACTTCTATATTCATATCAGAATAATTTTTTTTACGACGAAAAATTATATCCCCTTGCAAACTCAATTCTCTTTTCAAGTGAAGGATGTGAGTGGAATAAAAATTCTATTATTTTATTCGGCTGCTTTTCGGCAAGGTTCTGGTCAGCAAGTTTTTCCATAGCAGAAATAAATGCGTCTTTATCTTTGGTGATTTCAAGCGCGTATGTATCGGCTTCCCACTCAAATTTGCGGGATAAAATATTTGTGATTGGTGAAGTAATAAGACTGTATAGGCTTAGCCATAGAAACAATAACGGCAGAGCCGCCAGCTGATACACTGATGTAAATCCGAACATTCCCATAGTAAGCGAATACAATTTGGCAGTAATAAATAAACCTAAAAATGTCAGAATAGTAGAAACAAATGTAAGCTTCAAAATATGCTTTCGTGTGTAGTGACCCATTTCGTGAGCGAATACAGTTTCTATTTCATTTTCATTGAAGTTTTCAAGAAGTGTATCACCAAGAATAATTCTTTTTGATTTTCCCATTCCCGTAAAAGCGGCGTTAGCTTTTTTTGTATTCTTGCTCATGTTGAAAGCAAAAATTCCGTTGATAGTAACACCGGCTTTTTTCGCAAGGTTAAGAATTCTATCCTTCACGGCTTCATTTTCAAGAGGAGTGAACTTGTAAAATAACGGCATTATCAGAGTAGGCGCTAATCTTCCCATGATAACTGAGAAAACAAAAAGGAAAATCCCAAGCACCAGCCACCAGTTATCTCCGAAATTTTTTAAGATGTAGTAGAATGCGCAAAGCAGAGGACCGCCGAGGACAACTCCGAGAAGCAAACCTTTGAGCGACTCCATAAAGTATCCACTGATGGTCTGGTTGGATAACTCATACTTATGCTCCATTATGTAACCGGAGTAAAAATCCAGCGGGAAGAATATAACAGAAATACCTCCGAACAATATTACAGCAAAAAGCAGCAAGGCAAGATACTCATTTGAAAAATAACTGTAAGAAATATTTTCAAGAGTTTTTGAAAATCCCGTTAATAAAACCAGAACTATTATTGCAAAAGAACCTATGCTTTGTGTAAGCGATAATATCTGTTTGGTCTTTGCATATTTTTTTGCCCGCTGCTCTTTGATTAGTGTATCCATAATTATAAATTAAAACTCATTTTAAAAAACAAAAATTGACAAAGCCATCCAGATAAACCAAAGTCCGAATACCAAACTATAAGATTGTCCCATAGAAATTTTTCCGACTTTCGAAAGTCCGATAGCAAATACTATATGTTCCCAGATAGCAAATACATCAAGTGATGTAGCGAGCTTGTACATTTTCTCTCCGACATTCTCTTCTTTTAATACTAAACCAAGACCGACAGAAACAAAGTGTCCCATTACAACTGAAAGTACCATAGCAAGGAGACCGCCGATTGAGCTGATAAGCAATCCAAGACCTACTACATTCATCGCGTCTCCGAATCCCGCAGGTGACTTGAATATTTTAAGACCAACAAAGTACAGAAGAGAAACCAGAATAAAAATTATAACAATGCCCAGGGTTGCGCCGACATATGCCATCAGCTTAAAGAAAATTCCGTTTGGGTCCATGAATTTTTCAGAAGCTTCAATTTGCTTCTGCGCCTCTTCCTGAGATAGTTTTCCGGCTTTCACCTGCTCATCCATCTTCTCGTGCATTTTCTTTTTTTGTTTATCCATCATATCTCCGAACAGCTGTTTATCTGTCTGTCCGATAAATGCTGATATGAGTCCAAGTACTATACAGATCAGGACCGGATAAAGCCAGTAATAAACATCTTTAGTTCTTCCTATTGCTTCATAGGTATTTCCGGGCTCCGTAAATACTCCAACCATTGCATCTGTTTTTGAGATTGGCTCTACTTCGGGAACCTGCATATCATTTTGATTTTGTAAATTTTCTTCTTCCATTAATTTTGAGAGTTAGATTGAATATATAAAATTACTAAATTTATTCGTAAAAGTTGGGTTAAATTTTATAGAGATTATGAGTCCTGATATAGTCCTGAACGTCCTTATCTACGAGATATTTTATTGATTTGTTCTGGCTCATATATTCACGAATCATTGAAGAAGAAATTTCAAGCATCGGAACCGAAAGATACTTTACTCTTGCCGAAAAATCAGGATGAACATCCTGTACATATAAGTTAGGGCGGTTTAAAATTACTACTTCAGATAATAGGAATAATTTATTGGGGTCTTTCCATTTAGGAAATTCAATCAGAGTATCTATTCCAAGTATAAGATATAACTTTACAAAATCGTTTTTATATTTTTCTTTTAGCTTTATAAGTGTATCAACCGTATAGGATTTTTCTTTCCGGTTTGATATTTCAATGTCACTTACTTCAAAGTGCTCGTCTTTTTCAAATGCAATCTTCGCCATGTTATAACGGTGCATGGGGTCAATAGTTTCAATATTGTTTTTTAATGCATGGTTGCCGGTTGGAATAAAAATAATTTTATCAAGGTGCATTTGTTCGCGCACATCATCTGCTAATATAGAGTGCGCAATATGGGGAGGATTGAATGAGCCGCCGAAAATTCCGTATCGTTTCATTTATTTAAATTTAATTTACTTATTGATGCAGTAACTTCTTCAATTGTTATTGTTTTCATGCATTCAAGTGTCCCTGTGTGGCAGCGGAATACACCATTCTGCCAGTACTTCGGATTATCTCTTTGCGCTGCTGTTACGGGATTATAGCACGGACTGCAATAAGGTTTCTTCCAGATCAAAATATGTTCCGCGCTGCTGTTTACCGAAGTAAGCGGCTTAACAAAATCTGCATCGGACGGACCGAAGATAGCAACGGTTGAAATCCCGAATGCTGCAGCAATGTGAAGAGGACCGGTATCTCCGCAGACGAATACATTACATATGGAAATCAAATCTATATCAATAGTTTTTTTGATAACGTTTGAAGTAAATTTGATATCAGGATTTATTTTTTCAGCTGAATCTCTTCCTTCAAAAACTATAACTAAATTATCGCTGCTTTCATTTGCGGAGTTATTAATTACTGTAACAAAATTATTAAAGTCCAAGCGTTTAATGTCCATATCCGTTCCGGGATTTATTCCGCCGAAAGGAAAAATTCCGATTATTTTTTTGTCCGAAGGAATCCCCTGCTCTTTTTTTATTTCTTCTTTTGTTTTAACTCTCTTAAGTGATGTCCCGTTATTTTTCATAGGTAAACCAAGCGGTTCCAACATGCTGATATTTTTATCGGTAGTGTGGGTGTATTTATCAAAATCAACGGAGTGTGTAAGATGCTTAGTTCCGTTAAATCCTAACCTAATTTTTATTCCGGAAAGCTTTGCAAAAAGTCCATAGAAATTGTTTCTGTGACCAAGCACAGCTAAATCATATTTATTATTTCTTAAAGCAAAAATAGTTTTTATAGTATTGAAAACTTTTTTCAGTCCCGATGATTCATAAGGTCCTTCATAATATATAACTTCATCTATGAATTTCAAATATGGTATTAACGGCTTCAGCCAGTTTGCTGCAAGAAGTGTGATTTTTGCACCGGGATAATTAGTTCTCAGGTTTTCTATTACGGGTGTAAAGAAAACCACATCACCCAGACAGCAGAGCTTTATAATTAAAATATTTTTTATTTCCTGCTTAGGCATTAACTGCATTCTCCTTCAGCTGATAATTCTGCTTATCCAAACTATATATCACAAGACAGATTATTAAATAATATTTGAAGTAAGGAGCGTAGTTGGATAACGACGAAACAATAAGAATACAAAGCAAAAAAATCAGGGATAAATATTTCTTTTGCCTGACAAAATAATTCAGAAGGAAAATAAGTAAAGATAAAAATATTATTGCTCCTATAATACCCTGCTCAGAAAGGAAAACAAGAAATATATTGTGCGGATTGTATTGAGATTTTTCCAGCGTATCAAATTTTGCCTTATCCATAGTTCTGCTAATGTAATCTATACTCTTATTAAAAAAAACTCCGGGACCTAAGCCAATTACTTTATTCTCCTGAAACGCCAGCCATGCACCGCGCCATATCATTGACCTTCCGTAAGTTGCTTCTTCCTCCATTGCTTCTTTACTGAAAAACTGCTGAATCCTTGCAATCGTCTGCGGAGTAGCAAGCTGCACTACGAAAAATACTATCACAATTTGCAGGATAGTTTTATAATTAACCTTCTTAAATATTATAAACAAAATTCCGCTCAATAAAATTATAATCTGCGCGCTTCTGGAGCTCAGCATTCCGAATGCAAACCCGGAGCAGAGAATAAATACCCATATTAATATTTTATTTTTAAACTTACTATAATTGAGAATTACTAATACCAGAGATACTGCTATTGAGAATGCAGTGAGATTTGTATCACTTGTAAGTCCCGAAGGACGTAAAATCATCTCCCCATTCATTTTAAAAAATGAGTGTTTTAATTCATTGTGTCCGAAGTGATCAATGAGAAATTGATTGAACTGCTGAATATAAAAATCAAGAATGCAGCTAACTGCCAGTAAAAAATTTATTACAAGAAATGATTTTAAAATGAAATTCCCAGCTTGATTGAACTGCTTCAAATGTTTAAGAGTAATAAGCAGACAAACAAAATATGACAGGTAATTAAAGAGAGTTTTAAATGCTTTTTCTTTTTCAGTGCTCATTACAGATGATAATAGAGCGGAGAGGAAAATAAGAATCACAAATAAAACGAATTTTTTATAAATCTTATCAAACGCATCTGAAAATTTATAATCAGTAATTAAAAAGAACACTCCAATATAGATAAGTAGAACAGTTTTAGGAGTCTCTATATTAATATGAAAGAAGCCGAAGTTAAGATTGGTGAAAAGCATAGTATCGCAAAGCGTACCCACGCACAAAAGTATAAACGAAATTTTAAACAGTAAATATTTTGTATCGTAATTCTTTATCATAAATTACTTAATCAGACTTAATTTTTGTTTTACAGCTTCCGCTAATATTTCAGGAGTAATTGCAGCAAGACAGGGACGGGTTTCACACCCGACATCAAAACAAGGACTGCACCAGATTTTTTTGTAAATCACCTCATGCTTATACTCACCCTGACTTTGGATTATTCTTAAGTTGTTATCCCATTCTTTTACTAAACTGTAATCAGAAAATTCGTACGGCTTCCATAACTCCACTGCACCTGGTCCGAATATGACAAACGAAGGAATGTATTGGGAAAGAAAATGTGTCTGTCCCCCGTCATATGAAAGCATCAGTTTTGATTTCTGCACATCGGGAATAATTTCAGTTAAGCTTTTATAAATTTTAAACTGAATGTTTTCGTTGCCTTTAAAATATTCGCGTTCTTTTTTGAAGCTTTCGGTCTCATATGCATCAGTAATTATTAGTTTATAATCTTTAAGCGAATTTATTATTTCAATTTCTTTTTCTATCTCAAATTTTCTTATAGCGCCGGTTCCTAAATGAATAAAGATATCATTACTCTTCTCAGTAACCGTTTCGTTTTTAAAATAAGGCAGTTCTGTGTTTCTTAATTTAAATTTCAATCCCAGTGAATCTTCCAGTAAAAACCGAATCTTCCTGCTCATGAAATCGTTATCGCGGGGAGAGACCCAGTTTGTTTTCATATAATACGTATATAGCCACGAAAGAAAAAACAATCTGCTTCCCGCTGTAAACTTAGAAACCATTCTTCCCATAATCGCAATCCTTCTTCTGCCGATTAAATCAATGACTGCATCATAATTCTCATTCTTTAGACCGTCAATAAATTTTTTGAACTCCTCATCAAAGAAACGGGGGAACAAAAAATGAAATACAAACTGTAATGCTTTACCTGCAACAGGTAATTTATAAATGGAAGATAAATTTCCTTCATCCCAGTTTGCGGGACTATACACAATTAACTTATCAATGAACGGCAATCCTTCGAACACAAATTTGTTTTTATCCGAACATATAAAATGAATTTGTAAATCGGGATAATTAAGTTTTAAATCTCTCAGCACAGGTAATGTACACACTGCATCGCCTATTCTATCGTTTCGAAAAAACAAAATTTTCTTCGGAACACCGTTAAATCGTTTCGGCGGCTTAACAGCATTAATAACTTTATCAATAAAATAAAAAAAGTCCGAGTTTTTAAATCTGATTAATTTTAATTTCAGCGGTATTTTATGCCGTCTCTCCAATGCGTGATTTGATTTCTTTGTTTATTAAAATAAAGCATGCTATAAAAATTACCCACTCGCAAATACCCACCGATAACGCGCTGCCTTCAGCCCCATACTTCGGCACAATTAAAATTCCCAGAACAATATTCAAAACTAAAGCAGCAGATAACACAACTGCGTATTTTGTATTTTTGTCCAATGCAATCAGTCCCTGAGTTAAAAGATAATTTGGGAAAATTGCGATAAGCGCGAAGGTCATGTATCGCAGCAAAATATATGATTCTGAATAATCCTTACCAAGAAATTTAAAAACATATTCACCTCCGAACCAGCAGAACAATGAAGCGAGGACTCCAAGCCCGAATAAAATCGGCAGCACTTTCCTGAAATTATTTTTAAACGAAACAATATTTTCTTTTGATAGCTTCGCAAATCCCGGAAAGAGCACTATCATTAGTATGCCGGGGATATTGGTAAACACTTCAATCAGTTTATATGATGCTCCGTAAACTCCCACAGCAGACACTCCGTGATAATTTTCAAGAATGATCTGCGTAACACGGAAATATATTATTGAGAACACTTCAACAAGCGCGAGAGTAACAATATCTCTTACATAATCTTTAAGTACAATTTTATTTTCTTCTGCATCGACATATTTATTTTTTTCTTTCAGATATATCGCCTGAATGATAAGATATGACGCAACCATGCTTAATCCGAAAGCAGCCAATGCATTTGAAGCAAAGTTTCCGTAATTAAGGAGGAGAAAACACACTCCGATAAAAATAATTTTCTGGATAATTAAAACAACCGCTTCAAAGTTCATCCGTCTTACCCCTCTGAAAAAAGAAAAATAAAGGTTCATAAGAGAGCTGAATGCAATCCCTATAAGCGCATAAATTATATTTATAAAATTGTCACTGTAAAGATTAAAGGAGAGCAGAACTATAACCGTTACAATTATAGCTGTGAATATACTTATGAAACGGATATTAAGCGCATATTTAAAGCTCGAATAAAATCCGCGGGCAATGTGTTTGGTAAGAATCATGTTTCCGCCGAGCTCAAAAAACACTCCGACTAAATATCCTATAGAAAGCGAAAAATCATATCTGCCGTACTCAGCGCTTCCCAAAGTGCGCGCAAGATAAAAAGTAAAAATAAAAACCATTGCGCGCGGAATTATCTGCGCAGTTGTGGTGTAAATTATATTTTTATAATTCTCTTTTATCAATTGATGGTCAGTAAGGAAACAACACAGATTTTAACGAATGTCTGTTCTGCGGATTGAATGTTAACAACAACAAAATATATTTTACAATTAAAGCTGATCTTAAAAAAAATCTTGTTACAAATGAATTGTGCGACTTATAATATCTTAATCTTGCTTTCAGATACACAGGCAGTTCGGATTCGTATAATCTTAAATCTACAAGCTTGCAGAACGGATAAAAATAATTAACAAACTTTTTTTGAAGTAGTCTTTTGCATAACTCAGCATCGTCATAGTATCCAAGCAGATATTCATTAAATCCACCTGCCTCAAGCAAATTTTTTTTATTAATGAACATAGCTTCGCTTGAAACTCTTCCCACTGAAGCTATATCATGGTATTTATTTTCAAGCTCAAGAGACTTATGTGTATTACCCTCAAATATTTTTTTATTTATGGCTGCTTCCTCAGTTTCTTCTGAAAGTCCGACTTCTTTCCAGAAATTTATTTTAAAATGGTTCTTATAATCGTAAAGCTTTAATGCAACGGCTCCGTAGTTTCTGTTCTTAAACTTTTCGAAAAAATAAGTGAAAGGATTCACTTTTATAACAACACCTGATTTAATAAAAAGCAGATTATCTGAACTTGTTTTTGAAACGGCAAAGTTTTTTACTTTTGCAAGATTGTCAGTATCCAAATAGTAAACTTTAAGCTTCGGTCTTGACTCGTCTTCTGTTTTTATTTTCGTGTTTACAATTATAATTTCATAATCAGTATCTGTGATTTTTTCCTCAATGGAAAGAACGGTTTCCTGCAGATACTTTACAGAATCCAGATTGTTTATAATAATAATTGATATCACATTCAAAGATAATTATTTTGGATGTAATAAAATCTGTATATAACGTAGACTGAAATGAGGTTAATTATAATTAGGATTACATAAATTGCATGCAGAATTTTTCTGCTTAAGATGCTTTTTTTAAACAGATGGAAAAAATTTGACAGCCCGCCAATAATGCAGACAGATATTAACGATAGTACAGGAAACAAAAATCTTCCCTGATGCTGAGAGTATGAAAGATTGTAGTAAACTATTCCTGCAAGGCAGATTATCAGCGAACAAATTATAAATAATTTTACCGGAGTAATTTTAGTAAGTAGGAATTTTTTGGAAATACCTATTACTCCTGCCGCCGACAATATAAAGTAGAATACATATATGAAGAATGGAACTGCAAGATTCATCCAGCCGAATACTCCGAAGAAAGAACCGAACAATCCGGGGACAAAAGGATATATAAAATAAAACGAGAAAATTGATTTCGGGTCATAGTGCATTGGTACAGTAATTTTTTCAACATCTGTGAGTAGCGTGTCATTATATAAATAATGATTTCTGAAATAAAACCAGCCTGCGACCAATACAGTAAAGATAAATAATGAAGCGCTAAGCTTTATAAATATTTCTTTGGTAATTTTCCCTATGTGAAATGCGTAAGCGGTGGAAATAATGACTGAAGGAATGAGGAAAAACAAAGTCTTCTTGCACAACAGACACAACGAAAACACCAGACTGAAAACAACTATTTTTTTAACTGAACTATCCTTCAAAAAAACTAAGAACAAATATATTGCTGCCGAAGCCAATAAATTTGAAAGGCTGTCATTCGTAATAGTTGAGGAAGAATAAATTACCTGAGGTATTGAAGCTGTAAAAAAAAGACAGAGATATGCTATTTTATAATCAGCGAAAAAAAGTTTTGCTATTTTATAAATGAAAAATAAATTTACAACTCCGAACAAAGTTGAAATTAGTCTGAGGAAATAAAATTTTGTTCTGCTTTCATTATCGGAAAACGGATTATTGTTCACATGGTTGAAAACAGGAACCAGACTTTCCGGTCCTCCAGCCGAGAAATGTTTTTTATTATAAACTAAAGAAAAATTTACAGGTGAGTTTCCCCATATAAGCTTTACCATTGAAGCGCTTATCACATAATACAAAGGGAACTGATGCCCTTCGATATTAACTTTTTCTTTTTCGCTTAACTGGTTAGGTAAGGAAGAGTTTTTTACTACGAAATTTATATATTCCAGATGATTAGGTTCATCATTTGCCTCGAATGGGGGAATAAGAAAAACAAAAACAATACTGAACACAGTAAAATATGCCAGTATATAATAGTAAGTTTTCTTCAAAGTTTACTGCTGCTGCTTTGAGTAATAATTTACCGAAGCATTATAGAACATCATTTGTATGTTATATCTCAGAAGCGCTACTTCTTTTTCGTAGTCGCTCTTTCTTAATCCTCTTGAATTTTTATACTGATCTTTTCTCACAGCAAGAGTTATTGCCGTCTTAACATAATCTCTTTGGTTTACCCCCTGCGGACACCAGCCGTATTTACTTCTTCTTGTTACAAATGGAAGATAATTCAGATGTTCTGCAGGTATGATTCCGTTCTGTGATTCTTCGTGAAGCTCTAATTTTATTTTTTTGCCTTCGTAGTAGACAGCAATCTGGAAGATTGCAAAGAAAGCAATGAAGTACATTATTAAAAATAAAAATCCTAAAATAGAAGTTGATTCAAAGCTGACTGTTAAATTCCATGTAAAGTGAATGAATACCGCTGAAAGAAAACCTAAAGGTATGACTAATAACTTAACAGGTACTGATTTGAATTTTGCGTAACCGATGAATGCTCCGAACGTTGCCTGAGATAAGCAGTGCAGCACTGCTGAGAAAAGAGTTCGGATAATTACTAAGTATAACCATGATTCAGGTGTGTTGCCGTAATTAACGAAATATAAAAAGTTTTCCGTCATTCCGAATCCGAGACCGATTGCTCCGCCGTAAACAACTCCATCCACAACTCCATCGAATCGTTTATTATACGACATCATAAAAAGAAAAATACCTTTGGTAAATTCCTCTACTAATGGAGCAGTAATAATTGCTCCCGATAAGTCCATTAACTGCGCAGGATTATCACTGCTGAATTCCTGAATTACCTGATTTAACGGTATTTGAAAAATCAGGCTGCCGATTATTCCCAGAAAGATTGCCCCAGTTGCGCCCCAGAAAAAATTCAGGAAGACAAGCCAGAACGGTTCGCGGTCATTACGGTCGAGCCACCATATTAAAATTAAATAAGTGAACATCGGAACAACTGCCGCAATTAAAGAAGCAAAAGCTAAAAACATTTAGTGGTTATTACTTTAAATGAAGGTTAAATATAATAAATGTATCTATCAAATAATCTCAAATTTTTTATCTGCAAGTTTCCCGCCGTTAATGATTATTGAAAGAGTGTGGCTTCCTTTGAAGTGTTTTCTTACAGTAAGGTCTTTGAATGAATGTGACTTTTTAAATTCGTACATCTTTCCTTTTTCATAAACATTTTCAGTTATCTTGAAAATCTTTTTGCTGTTCTTTCCTGAGGAAGTTATAAAATCTATTATATACTCTAATCTGATTTTTTGTTCCCTATCGGTTTTCATCTTAAAGCTGAATGTAATTTTTTCTCCGACTTTAATTTTATTCTTATCAAATTTTAAATCGGATATTTTAATTCCTTCTGCACCTGTAAATCCAAATAATTTTAATGCTTCTACATTTCCTTTTTTCAGAAGTCCGCGAAGTCCGTGCTTTATTATCCAATCGGTCTTCGGACTTTTACCGAACCATTTCTTTGCAGTTTCAAATGCAATATCAGGATTATCTTTTGATATATCGTTAAGATTATTAGCAACGCTTTTTCTTACGTATTCAGATTCATCATTTTTTAAAATCTCAAGGATTTTTAAAACTTCAGAAGGATTTTTTTTAAACTCGGGCAGCCCCATTGCCCACGGAAGTCTGGGACGGCTTCCTTCACTCGCTAATCTTCGCACATGATAATTTTTATGTTTTGCCCATTTCAACATCTGAGGCATTAGTTTTTTAGAGTACCTTATTATGAACAGACGGATGGCAAACTCACTGCTGCCATACTGCGTAAATAATTCTAATGCAGATATAGAAGTATCATAATCTTCAAGACCGTAAACTTCTACATAGTCAGGAAAAGTCATTGCAAGAAAACCTCTGGAATGAACTACGGCTTTTCTTAATATATCAACGGATTTTTTATAATCGGAGGGAAGAACAGCGTGGAGGCATACCGAAATATGCCTCATTCTCTGTTTTAATTCTTTGTTATCCCAGTCATTATCAAAAACAAGATTTAAAAATTTTGCTTTATCAAACTTCGGATAAATTTTTACAAATACATCAGCAAAGTTATTGAGATATTCTTTGCTGAACATATTCTTTAAAGGTTCTGCCATTAATCAGTTAAAATTTACTCTAATACTACAAGTAATTCGTTTTTATTAACAGATTTCTTTTCTTCCACATTAATTTTTTTGATCTTGCAGTCCCTGATTGCTTTTATTTCGTTTTCCATTTTCATTGCTTCGAGTACAAGTATAACATCACCTTTCTTTACTTCATCGCCTTCTTTTACATTCATTTTCAAAATAACTCCGGGCATTGGAGAGATAATATCGTTCTTCTGCTTCTTATCTTTCTTTCCGCCGGCGATTTTATCAACAAGTATATCAAGTTCATTCTTGCAGACCATTGTAATTTTATGCGAGTCTATATTAAAAGTAAACTCATTGTTCTCTCTTTCATCTTCATTCAGTTCGTATTCAACAATATAATTTTTATCGTTGATGCGGAGAAGCAGAATGCTTTTATCAAGTATTTTATATTCAAACGTATAATTCTTATCATTGAATAAAAATTCGTTATTGCCGTTAAGAATTATTCCGTTTGTATCAGTTTGACCTGTTATATTAGTTTGGTAGTTGCTCATAAAATTTTATCTAAAGTTATCGAATTTACGGATTGCCCACTTGCTCTCTGATGTGTTTTTCAGAATTGCTTTGTGATTTGAGTTTCCGTTTGTAGATTTCAAAATAGTTGATGCAAGCGATGCTGCAAGAATCATATCTTTTGTAGCAGCAGTATCTTTCATTTCTTTCATAAAGGTCTTTTCAATATATTGTGTGTGATATTTTCCTGACATAAATGCATCTGATTCAAGCAGGCTGAGTAAGAAACTGATATTGGTTTTTACTCCGGCAATTTTATATCCCTTCAAAGCTCTTTTCATTTTTGCAATTGCTGTAGGTCTGTCCGGTCCGTAAGAAATTAATTTTGAAATCATTGAATCATAATAAACAGAAATTTCATCGCCCTGCTCAATACCGCTGTCTTCACGGATTCCGTTTCCGCCTTCTTTTGACATGTAATTTATTTTTCCTATTGAAGGCATAAAATTATTATCAGCATCTTCAGCGTTTATTCTGCACTCGATGGCTGCTCCATGAAGTTTAATATCTTCCTGTCTGAAAGATAGTTTTTCACCGTAAGCGATTTTCAACTGCTCTTTTACAAGGTCAAGTCCTGTTCGCATTTCTGTTATAGGATGCTCTACCTGCAATCTTGTATTAACTTCTAAGAAGTAAAATTTATTATCTGAGTCAACAATAAATTCAACTGTTCCTGCATTTGTGTAACCCGATTCTATCACAAGTCTCTTTGCGCATTCACCCATTTCTGTTCTTAAAGCTTCATCCATTATAACAGACGGAGTTTCTTCAATAACTTTCTGATGTCTTCTCTGCATTGAGCATTCTCTTTCACCAAGATGAACTGCATTACCATGTTCATCAGCAAGAATCTGGAACTCAACGTGTCTCGGGTCAAGGACATATTTTTCTATAAATACGCTGTCATCACCGAATGAGGAGCGCGCTTCATTCTGCGCCATTCTCATAAATGATTCCAGATCTTTCGGGTCGTTTACTACTCTCATTCCTTTCCCGCCGCCGCCTGCTGATGCTTTTATCAGTACAGGGTAGCCGATCTTATCGGCAACTTCTTTTGCTTCTTCAACTGACTTCAAAGCATAGTGAGTTCCGGGTACTGTTGGTACGTTTGCTTTTACAGCAATATCTTTTGCGTTAGTTTTGCTTCCGAGGAAATCGATAGCATGTTCGGTTGGTCCTATGAATTTTATTCCGTTATCTGCGCATAGTTTTGCGAAGTATCCTCTTTCAGAAAGGAATCCGTATCCGGGATGAATTGCTTCTGCTCCCGATTTTTTTGCAATCTCAATTAATTTATCTGCAAGCAGATAGCTCTGCGCTGCAGGTGATGCGCCTATATGAAAGGCTTCGTCGGCTTTACGTGCGAATAAAGAATACTTATCGAAATCAGAATAAACAGCAACTGTTTTAATTCCCATTTCCCTGGCAGTGTTAATGACTCTTACAGCGATTTCACCTCTGTTGGCAATCAGTATTTTCTTGAACATGATAATTAAGTTTTAATTTCAAATTGATCCGAAAGGAATTGAACCCCCTTCCGGAGCCATTTCAAATTAATAATTATCTAATACACCATCACCTTTCTTTCCGTCATCTCTTCAATTGCATACTTCACACCTTCTCTTGCATTGCCTGATTGTTTTACTCCGCCATACGGCATTGAATCCATTCTGTAAGTTGAAACATCGTTAATTATTACACCGCCTGTTTCAATGTTCTCATAGGCATACATTGCATTGGCAAAGTTATTTGTAAATACGCCTGCCTGCAAGCCTAAGTCGGAATCATTTACTTCTTCCACTGCTGTTTTAAAATCTACAAACTCTTTTATTGTAATAAGAGGCGCAAAGACCTCTTTGCTGTTTACGTTTAAATTTTTATTTGCGCCTTCAATAATAGTCGGCTGAACTACTGCATTATCTCTCGTTCCGCCCGTTAAAACTTTCGCGCTGGTTTCCTTTGCTTCTTCAATCCACTTTTCAACTCTCTTAGCCTCGCCTTCATTTATCATGGGACCAATCATTGTATCTTCTTCAAAAGGATTTCCGTATTTCATTTTTGCTGTTTCTTCCAGCATTATTTTTTTGAACTCTTCGTACCTGTTTTTATGTACGAAAACTCTCTGCACAGAGATACAGCTCTGGCCTGCCTGAGCAAATCCGCCGACTGCAATTTTTTGCGCAGCAAGTTTTATATCGGCAGTTTCATCTACTATTACTCCTGCATTTCCGCCGAGCTCAAGTGAAAGCTTTTGCATGTAAGTATGTTTCTTCAGTCCCCATCCGACTATCGGGCTGCCTGTGAAAGAAATTAATTTTACTCTGTCGTCTCCTAAAAATTCTTCAATGTCACTACCTGATGATGTTACAACATTTACGGGGCAATAATCTAATCCCATCTCTTCGCTTGCTTCCTTTACAATTTTGCTAAGCTCAATTCCGCAGCATAAAGATGCGCTTGCAGGCTTTAGCAAAACAACATTGCCCGAGGCGAGTGCAGGCGATAATTTATGCGCGACTAAATTGATCGGGAAATTCCATGGAGTAATAGCTAAAATAATTCCTATAGGAAATCTTCGTACAATTCCTTTCTTGCCTTCCGAGCCTTTTAATAAATCCAGAGATAACGTTTCGCCTTCAATTCTTTTTGCTTCTTCGCTTCCTAACTGAAAAGTAAGTACAGCTCTCTCTACTTCTATACGTGAAAATTTTATAGGCTTGCCTGTCTCTAGTGTTATTAACTGAGCAAGCTCTTCTTTTTTATCTGAAACTTTTTGTGAAATTTTTGCTAGTAGGCCGGATTTAGTATAAGTTGGAGTTGATTTATATTTCGGATAAATCGATGAAAGGTAATTTAGGGACTGATTAACGTGTTCCTTGCTGCTCTTGAAAACTCTCTTTACAACTTTGTTTGTGAAAGGATTTTTTACTTCAACAATTTCGTCGGAATCAGTATATGAATTCTTTATCAGGAATCTTTCCGTCTCCATGTATTAAATTTAACAATATTTAAACCTTTTGGTAAGTTAGAAATTCATTCCAAAATTCCGGACGAATTTTTATGAGAAAAATTTCGTATCGAACTTATACACATAAGAAATCAATAATTTAAATCCTGTAAGAAAATATATGAATTTTAATTTTTTAAGGCAGACTTATTTGTATAGTTTTGATGCAATATAATTTTACAGATATGAAAACACTCATCTTACTAATTCTGGCTTTATTGATTTTGCCTATAAAATCATTTTCACAGGTTGATGTTACTGCAACGTCAGGAACAACAGCAGCCACTTATTCTAACTTATCTTCTGCGTTCGTTGCTATCAACAACGCAACTCATCAGGGCGATATAGTAATAACTATAAATGCTAACACCACTAACTTTGGGATAATTCTTAATGCTTCCGGAACAGGAGGTGCCAGCTATTCTTCGCTTAAAATAAGACCGGGAATATTGGGACCGATAAATGTTGATAACAATATCGGGGGTTCAACTTTTTTATTTAATGGTGTTGATAATATGACTATCGACGGTACTTTGCCCGGCGGATATGGTCCTTTAACTTTCAGAAGCATTCAAAACTCTTTTAACTCGGTTATGCTTTATTTATATAATGATGCGCAAAATGATACTGTAAGAAATTGCTTTATTCAGTCTAACTCCGGTTATTGCATTAGTATTGCAAGTCCTGCAACTTCAAGCGGAAATAAAAATATAGTAATTGCGGGAAACGATATAGGAAACGTTTCCGGCTCGGCATTTCCTCAGTACGGAATTTATTCTTCATTCACTTCAGACAACATAACAGTTTCAGAAAACCGGATTCACGATGTGCTACTTCAGAATAATATCTGCGGGGGAATTTATGTAGCCGGCGGGGGCTCAGCTTCAAACTGGAAAATAAAAAATAATAGTATCTATTATTCAGTTCCATTCTCTCCAATAGGGTCAACACAGATTTATGGAATTTTTACTCAGGGCATTTCTAACACGTGCGAAATAACAGGAAACATAATAGGCTATACCGATACAACAAAGACATCACCGGCGACAATTTCTTCATCTGCTAATACTACCTTCACAGGTATAACATCAGTTGCCACTCAAACCGGAACAATTATAAGGAACAATGTTATAGACGGCTTTGATTTTACTACAGGAATTTTTTCAAACTCAGTAACGGGTTCATGGTGCGGGATTAACTTTACTACATTTTATGATTCTTACATTGATTCAAACAGAATAGGAAAAACAAGCGGCGCATCAAGTGTAAAGATTACTCACAACTCAGGGACGGCATTCGCGACAGGAATGTACTTTTCCAACTTTGGCGGAAATGTATATGTAAGAAATAATACATTCGGTTCAATTGAGGTGTCAGGTTCATTGAACACAGTTGTTTCTAAATTTTATGCAATAAATATACAGTCGTCAAGTACTTTTAATATTCAAAATAATATCATAGGAGATTCGTCATCTATTGCATCTCCGAACTCTATTTCAGTCGGGACGTTAACAACAACTGTAAACAGTATTTTTTCAGGATTAAATATTGAGCAGGGTGTGTTTCCGCCAATGAATTTTAGAAACAATATAATCAGAAATTGCCGGGCAAGAACTAACAGCGATTCGGCTGTATGCTATGGAATGAAAACAAACGGAAATGCCGGAACATTCAGTGTAACCGATAACACCATAAAAGATCTTGAAGCTCGTTCATCTTCAACGGGAAGCTCAAAGGTTTACGGAATTTACTATCTTAGTTCGAATGGTACTCCCTGTGAATACAGAAGAAATCAGGTTAACAGCCTGAGCTCGGTATGCGGCACAGGAGCAAGAAGCGGAGCAATGGGAATGTTTATTTCAACTCCAAACTTCGGCATTACATGTGATTCAAATATTGTTCATGATATTAATACTAACAGCTGCGCTGCAGGAATTACAGGAGGTGCTGTAGGTATTTATGCTTATGCAAATTGCACAAACAACAAAATTTATAATATTATTAATACCAATGCCACTGTAAACAACGTTTATGCCGTCGGATTATTTGCAGGAGGAGCTGATAACAGAAGAAATCTTGTTTATGATATAAAGACACAAACCTCAAATATATCTACAATCGAAGGGATTCGATTTACCGGTAATTATCTTGTTTGCAATGTTGTTTCGCTCGGTAGCGGTATTACAACTGATCCTGCAATTAAAGCTATAAATGATTCTAGTTTTCAGGCAAAGATAATTGTTTATAATAGTATTTACATAGGGGGAACACAGTCATCCAATGTAACAAACACGGCGGGTTATTATATAAATTTCGCAACGAATACCCAGTTATATAATAATATTTTTTATAATGCGCGGGCAAGCACCGGAGCTACTAATTATTTTACAGGAAGACATTATGGAATAAAGACAAACTTCTCCGGATTTTCCTCTTTAATTATCAGCTATAATAACATCACATCATTAAATAACGGCGGTATGTTTATTGGAAGCAGCAATACAGAAATTGCCAATGTTTCAGATTTTAAATCTTATACTAGCGGTAATGGTGCATTTTGTTTTTCATCTGACCCGCAGTATAATAATCCCGGAAGCTCACCGCCCGATTTAACTCTGCCTATGAATAACAAACAATCAAATGGCGGCTCAAGGCTGAATGCTTTTTTCAATACTGATTTCAATGGAAACAGCAGAGCACTGCCAAGCACAAACAGACCCGATATGGGAGCATTTGAAGCTGACTATGGTGACCCAACAATAGATTTGCAGGAGCCGTATATTTATTACGGTCAGCTTTCACAGGACTTGGTTACAAATAATTCAAGAACACTTACAAATTTTGTATGGATATCCGATAATAAATCTCCTTCTAATACAAACACGCCAAGAGTTTATTTTAAAAGAAGCGATGACCCAAATGCAAATTTACCTGTTGCTACGAACTCATCTTCTGACCCAATGGGCTGGAGATATAATTCAGGTACAACATCAGATGCCGGCTCAGAAAGATATTATTCATTTGTTATTGATTACTCTATTATGAATCCCTCCTCGACATTAACAGGAGACGCAACCAATATTCAGTATTTTGTCTCAGCAGAAGATGAAGCGGGAAATTTTAACTCGAATGGTTACGGAGCATATCCGGGAACTCCGCTGGTAAATGTAACTTCGCAGCCTTCAGGGTATATCTATAATTATCAATTAAGATTAGGAATACAAGGTACATATTATATAAAAGCGGGAGGATTTCCATTGTACAATTCTTTTGCGGAGTTCAGCAATTATTACAGTAATGGGATAATTACAGGAGACATAACTTTAATTTTAGGAGGAGATATTTCCGGCAACGATCAAATTGGACTAACTGACGGCAGCGGAAATCAAAATCCAAATAATTACAAAGTAACAATAAGACCTGACGGCAATACTGTAAGAACAATGGAAAACAATGATAACGCATTTGTATCTTACAACATAAATATGTATAACATAAAAAACTTAACTATCGATGGAAGAAGCCCGAATACCGGAACAGGAAAATATTTAAGGTTTGTAAACAATGTAAGTTCAACAGATCAATCCAAAGCTATTGTTTACTATGCAACAAATGCTCACAAAAATACAATACGTAACTGTATTTTCGAAAGCAATGCTACATCAGACCCTGTAGTTTTATACAGCAGTTTCACAGGAACAACAGGATGCGACAGCAACACAATAAGTAACTGCGACTTCAAGCCGTCTAACGCAACATATCCCGGAAGATATCGCACCGGAATTTATTTTGCCAATACTTTCGGAAATGATTCAGGATGCACTGCAACTAAAATTGACAGCTGCGACTTTGTGGACTTTTCAAGTTTCTGTATAAGTATGGATAAGGCTGCTTCGAATCAGAACGTAACTATTTCACATAATAAATTTCATCAGTCGGCAAATTACGGAGCATCAATTTTCCCGCTGAGATTTCAGGCTTATGGCACAAATCTCATTTCTGATAATGAAATATACGATACATATACGAATCAAACCGTTTACGGTATGTACATTCTGGAAGCGCAGAACACTACTATCACCAGAAACAAAATTAATATAGCACCCAACAGCTCTACAAACGGGTTATACGGAATTTATTTGCTTAGCGCAGGAACGTTCAATAGTATGAACATAACTAACAATCAAATCCGGATTCAGCCGACAGGCGGAGACAATCAGCCAATAGTGGGAATAAATGACCAGGGCTCAACAACTACTGTAAACATATTATACAACACAGTTTATATAGGAGGTCAATCTACGGGAACGGCTAATACATATTGCGCTTTCAGAGAAAATCCTTTCTTTAATTCTTCAACATGGGTGTGCCAAAATAATATTTTCTACAATGATAGAACTGCCTTCTCAGGTTCAGGACTTCACTTTGCTATGGGAAATAAAAATCTGGATTACGGCTTATTTAGCAATTATAATTTCTTTGTCGGAAGAGGTCAGTTTGATGCCTGGATTTTTGAAAATGCCGGCTCATCCATTTCGTTTTATAACTGGAGACTGGCAAGTTTTGGAAGAGACGCAAATTCGATATCAAGAATTGCAAACACAATTAATCCATCAAACTTCTTTCAGGATGCATTCAATTGTGATTTGAGAATTAAATCAAACTATGCTGAGTCATACTATGTAAAAGGTATGGGTTATCCGGCAACAACACCAAGTGTTGCCACAGATTATAACGGTACTCCGCGTTCAACATCATTAACAACAGGCGCAACAACAATTGGCGCATTTGAAGTTGCTCCGGGTGTTGAGCCCAATCCAATAATAATCAGCGGGCCTTTTGATATAGGTCAGGAATATCCTATTTATGATAATGAGAGATATTACGGAACCATAAAATTTAATTCCGCTGTTCAGCCTTCCGGCTTAGCTTTATATTATTACGGCGGAACAAATCCCCCGAATGCATCAGGTTCTTATGGTAACAGTTATTTTAAAATTATTCCCTCAGGAACCAATGCAGGATTGGATTATGATCTGAAACTTGCCTTCGATGAAAGAGAGCTTAATAATATCACTGCGCCTGCATCATCTAACTTAGGACTTGCAAAGAGTGAGGATAACGGAACAACATGGACTTTCATTCAGGGAAGTATGTATGATAATAACGGAAATTTCACAGGAGCAATTGCTCACAACCAGACATCATTTTCATTGTTTACTTTTACAGGACTTGACAATGCTCTTCCTGTTGAACTTTCTGCTTTTAATTCATCTGTGAACAGAAATGATGTTACTTTGAAATGGACTACTACATCGGAAAGAAATTCTGCAAACTTTGAAATAGAAAGAAAATTATCATCCACTGAAAACTGGAGCAAAGTTGGTTCATTAAGCGGAGCAGGAAATTCCAATACACCGAAGAGTTATACGTTTGATGACAGAAGATTACAGATTGGAAAATATAAATACAGATTGAAACAGATTGACTACAACGGGACATTCAAATATTATGACTTGCACAATGAAATAGAGGTCGGTTTGCCAAAGGATTTCAGAATGAGTCAGAATTATCCTAATCCGTTTAACCCGACATCGAAGATTGATTACGAGCTGCCGTTCGATTCAAAAGTTGAAATCAGAATATATGATATGACGGGAAGAGAAATGAATGTATTGGTAAATCAGCAGCAGACAGCCGGTTATTATACAATTCAGTTTAACGGAGCAGGATTTGCAAGCGGCACTTACTTCTATAGAATTGCAGCGAAATCTACTTCAGGAAAAGACTTCAGTAAAACTTTAAAAATGGTATTAGTGAAATAAAAAATATTTGTAGTATCTGTAAAATGAATGCCCGGTACGTGTAATGCGTCCGGGCATTTTTTTTATATTATAATTTCTGCCCGGAAGTACAAATATTTTGAAATTGTTGTAAAGTGATTTATTTATATCTTCACCTATTAGCAGTAATGTATAAGATATAATAGACTAATTGAATTAATCTTTGTAAATTGATTGATGATTTTCTTCGCTCTTTGTTTTATAAATGCTTATGAATTTGTAAAAAATTCATATTTGATAAAACACGAAATTAAAGGAAAACTTACGAGGGGGCGTAAGTTTCACTGTATGAAAAATCAATATTTAAGTCTGGAGTTTTCACGGCAAATAAAATTAAGAAAGTGGTTTACATTTTTCTTTTAAAGCGATTAAACTAATTTTGTTAATTATGATTACAAATTCTTTAAAAAAGTTACTCACGGGTTTAATAGATTACGCAGGACTTTTTCCGCCGGCTTCTCTTCCACTGAATGAAGCATATAAGCAGTTCACAGGATATATAAATGAAAATGACGAATGGATTTTATCAAAGTTCATTTGTCCTGCTAAGCAGTTATCTGCGCTTGCGGAGTTAATAAAAAAAGATGAGACGAACAAAAAATCATTTTCCGTTTCAGTCCTTGGCAGAAGCGGAGCAAATGTTGAAGAGTTTATAAAAGGTTCAAGCGAAGATTTAAATCTCATAATAAATTTTTTAAAAGAGACAGAAAATAAATTTTCAACTGATGCATTTGAAGTGAGACTTCCGGAAGATATAGTACTAGAAAATAATCCTGACGCTATGTATGAAATACTGAATAGCGTCTCAGCAATCTTTAAAGAAAATTTAATTTTACCTGTAAAGAAATTCTTTGAGCTGCCTTTGAAAGGTGACTGGAAATCATCGGTAGATAATTTCGCATCAGTTTTAAAAAGACATAATGATTTTTTCGGACAGGATGATAAATTTCCACGAAGCGGATTTAAGCTCCGCACAGGAGGAATAGAGGCATCTGCTTTCCCTACTCCGGAACAAATCGCTTATGTTATAAACTCATGCTATGAAAATCAGCTGCCTTTGAAATTCACAGCCGGACTTCATCACCCGATAAGACATTATAATGAATCAGTTCAAACAAAAATGCATGGCTTCCTGAATGTGTTTGGCGCAGGAGTTTTATTGTATGGAAACGATTTATTAGAGCAGGATTTGATTAATATACTATCAGATGAAGTTGCTGATAATTTTAAATTCGATGAAGATTATTTCAGATGGAAAGAGTTTAAGTCGCCAATAAAAGTGATAGAGAATGCAAGAAGAAACTTTGTAATATCATACGGCTCCTGCTCCTTCGATGAACCGAGAGAAGATTTATTAAACCTTAACTTAATGTGATGAATTAAACGCAAAGAGCGCTAAGAATTCGCAAAGAGCGCTAAGTAATAATTTCAAATTTATATTATATGAGTGAAAATGAATTAAGTAATTTTATAATTGGTTTGGCAATTGAAGTACATAAAAACTTAGGTCCAGGATTATTGGAATCTGCATATGAAGAATGTTTGTTTTACGAAATTCTCAGCAACAAATTATTCGTTGAACGTCAAAAGGCTATGCCTTTAATCTATAAAGATATATTGCTTGATTGCGGATACAGAACTGATTTAATTGTTGAAAATAAAATTATTATCGAAGTTAAAGCTTGTGAATCTCTGATGCCAGTACATGGTTCACAACTTTTAACATATTTAAAATTGTCAAATTTAAAACTAGGATTATTAATTAATTTCAATGTTAAACTTTTAAAAGAAGGAATAAAAAGAGTTGTAAATAATGACGGTAAAGAATTATTGTAATTCTTTGCGTGCTTAGCGAAAGCTTTGCGCTCTTTGCGTTAAAAGGTACTCTGTGGTAAAAAATTAAATTCTAAAATATAATATGAAATCTTTTATAAAATACTCAGCCGATTCTCATTTTCCTATTCAAAATCTTCCTTACGGAGTTTTTAAGCCAAAGCCGGATGGCAATGCACGTATTGGAGTTGCCATAGGAAAATTTATACTTGACTTATCCGTCCTTGAGGACAGAGGACTTTTAAAAAATTCTTCAGGTGAAAAAAATCTCTTCAACAAAAGTTCATTAAATCTCTTCATGTCACAGGATAAAAAAGTATGGAAAGAAATCAGAACGCAACTTCAGAGTTTATTAAGTGAAGATAATGCAGCGTTAAGAGATGATTCTGAATTAAGACAGGAAGCTTTTATTGAAATGGAAGATGCAATCATGTGTCTGCCTGTTGAGATTGGTGACTACACCGATTTTTATTCTTCACGTGAGCATGCTACAAACGTCGGTATTATGTTCCGCGGAAAAGAAAACGCTCTAATGCCTAACTGGCTTCATCTGCCCGTTGCATATCATGGAAGAGCTAGTTCTATTATAATAAGCGGAACAGATATAGTCCGTCCAAAAGGACAAACAAAACCTGCTGATGCAGAAACCCCTGTCTTCGGCGCAAGTAAACTTATGGACTTCGAACTCGAGATGGGATTTTTCATAGGCAAAGGAAATAAACTCGGTAGTTCAATCTCAGTCGAAGAAGCTGAAGATCATATATTTGGAATGGTGATTGTTAACGACTGGAGCGCAAGGGATATTCAGGCATGGGAATATGTGCCGCTCGGTCCTTTCCTTGCGAAAAATTTTGCGACATCAATTTCACCCTGGGTTGTTACACTTGATGCGCTTGAGCCTTTCAGATGCGCAAGTCCCAAACCTGAATTTGAACCGCTGCCTTATCTGCAAAGCAAAGGCGATAAAACTTTTGATATTCAGCTTCATGTTTTTATTCAGAATGATAAACTTGAAGAGCCGTTTCAGGTATGTCACTCAAATTTTAAATATTTATACTGGAATATGCCGCAGCAATTAGCGCATCACACAGTTAACGGATGCAATTTACAGACGGGTGATTTGCTTGCATCGGGAACTATCAGCGGCGAGACAAAGGAATCCAGAGGGAGCATGCTTGAACTTACATGGCGCGGAGCGGAGCCTATAACTCTTTCAAACGGTGAGGAAAGAAAATTTATCAATGACGGCGATACTGTTATAATGAGCGCTTACTGTGAAGGTGACGGATACAGAGTCGGATTTGGTGAAGTGAGCGGAAAGATTTTACCTGCGAAGTAATTACACTAAAATAAAAATTGCATAAAAAATAAGTCCGAGAGTTGAAACTACTCTATGATAAACCCCGCCTTTTTTTCCAAGTGGAAGTATTGCCATAAAGAGAAGAGAAAACAGAATAAGCATTTTTCCAAACAAGGAAAGATTTACAAGAATTAAAATCAGAATAAGATTTATTATTATTGCAGCGAAAAGAATTTGATGTGTGATTTTTTTCATCGTGATTATTTTCAGATACAAAAGCCATCCTACTAAATAATTCACAACGTAAAAAAATAAAGCGGAGTATGTGAGAATTTTTTCCAATAAATAAAATTACCCTTCCCAAACTAAATTGAAAAGGGTAATTATAAGAATCAATAAAAATTAAAATTACATCTGGCCTTCATCAGCAGAAGGACCGTAAGAAGATGGAAGCGGAACATCAAGAAGTCTTAAATAAACTCCAAGCTGTGCTCTGTGATGAATTAAGTGGCTGAGAACAAATCCTCTCATTACTCCTATTCTCGGCATAGTCATATAAACAGTTTCGCCGTTCCTTAAAGTCCACATTCCCATAAGGTTTTCATCTGTTGCATTTGTTTCAAGAGTCCTTAAAGCTGCTGCCTGTTTTTCGTCATAAAATTTTACAAGCTCTTCAGTTGTCTTTGGTTCGAATGGTTTGTATTCCATTTTAGAGAAATCCAGAACGTCCTGATTAATTGTAGGACCTGTCCAGTCAGCTATTTCAGCTACATGTGATGCAAGTCTTCCAAGAGACATTGATTTTTCGTGTGGTTTCCATGAGAATTTATCTGCAGGTACACGCTCAAGCATTTTTCTTGTAGCGATACCCTCATGTTTCATTTCACCGATTATTGCTTCGTTTAATGCCATGATCTTTTTTTATGTTGGTTAATAAATGTGAGAGTTGAAAACAACTTAATTATTTTACCCATTATAATAAAGGGTATTTTTTAATTTGCAGAAATTTTCAAAGTTGAAACTGCATCATCGCCGACTTTAACATCAGTAAGCTCAAAACCTAAAGATTTATAAAGCTTTATCGCATTATGGTTATTAGGATTATGCAATATATCTAAAACTTTCACTCCCATGTTTTTCAATTTTTCAATCATAAGCTGCAAAGCATATTTACCATAACCTTTGCCTTGATAATTTTCATCTATCATAAATCTGTTAATATAATATATTTTATCATCGGGGTCTAATGCATGCGTGATGAAACCAATAATTTTATTATCGAGATAAATTCCAAACGGATTTATTTCCGGATATACATAACACATTGCAAGGCTGTTCTCATTTGAGCCGACAAACTTTTTCTGCTCTTCAGTTACTTTCAGCTTTATACATTCGCGCCAGTTATCTTTATCTATCGGACGCAGTGATATATTCATTTCCATTTGTTTCTGAAACTGAGTTCTTCGGGTGATTTTCTTTGCGATGACTTCCAGTCAATCGTCGGACGCTTCATGTTTTTATCTACATATCCCATTCTGAATATTGCCATCATTTCAAAGCTATCCGGAATTTCAAGCATGTCAACTATCTTTGCCCAGTTCTCAGGAATTTCTCCCGGAGTGGAAATAAACTGCATACCCATTCCAAGCGCAGTGGTGGAAAGCCAAAGATTTTGTATCACTGCTCCCATGGAAATTACGGAATAAAATCCGGAAAGTTCTTCTTTCTTATATTCATCTTTTGTGAGAGCAATTACAAAAAGTATTGGTGAGCCGGCTACGAGCTTCTCTTCGTCGTTTCCTAAAATTCTTGATACTCTGAATTTTGAAATTATTTTTCCGCCTGCTTCACTGAAGATTTGTTTTGCGAACGGTTTTAAGAAAGCCGGCATATGGTCTATATGAATTCCGTCGCTGGTCTTATCCACTTCTTCGTCATCGAAGCGGAAATACTTTCTGTACTGCTTCCAGAATCTTCCGTCATCCATAAGCTGCACCATAGAGTCACCGGCAATTTTTGCAATTTTAGCTATGGTGTTTTTATCATCAACAATAATAAATCTCCATGGCTGCGAATTAAAATGGCTTGGAGCATATGAAGCCATTTTAACGAGAGTGTTCAAGTCTTCTTCTGAAACTTCTTTATTTATAAATGCACTGTTAGCAGTTCTGCGGTTTAAAATTGCATCAAAAACTTCCATGGTTTTCAGGCGTTAAATATTATTCGTTAACCGGAATAATTTGTTCAAAAATGTTACAATGATATTTATCTACCAAAGTCATCCTGAATTCTTCTGATATCGTCTTCATTGGAAGGATTTGAAGGGTCAGTATGCACCCAGATTTCTGCAACAACACCCCAATCATCTTCGCCTACAAGTCTGTGACGTGTACCCTGAGGCAGCGTTACAACTTCATCCTTAATATAAGATTTCGGGTCTTCCGGTTGTTCATCGGTAGGACTTTGATAAACAGCTATTGGTCCCCGAACAACTCTCCATACTTCAGAGCGTCTCTCGTGAACCTGCCATGAAAGTCTTTTCCAGGGTTCAACAACTAGAATTTTAGGGCTGGCATTCATTGTGCGGGCATACTCAGGAAGTTCTACTCCCTGATAATATATATCCAGAAATTTAGGAAGGTCAGAATCGGCTATTCTGTAAAATCCGCCCCATGGTCTTTCGAAATCTTTATCGACTATTGTTAAACCTTTTTCTTCGAGTGATTGTGCTACTTCTTTAGCAATTTCTTCTTTTGTAAGCATTGAATTTTAATTATTCGTGAAAAAAAATATTTTGATTATTCATTTCAATAAATCTATTGTTTTCAAATCCTTTAACTATTTGACTAATATTTTTATTGAATAATTCTAAAAGTTTGATGTTTATAATATTTCCGGTTGTAATCCAAAGAAGCTTGTTAGGAGAGTTTTTTAACAGACAGGTTTCTACAAAGTCTTCATCTTTTGTGATTAAAATTCTGTCTTGAGTATCTGCAATCTTGCGAAGATAATTATCAGTTGTAAATTCTTTATCAGGTAAATCTTCAGTATGAATTACATCATGTCCTTCAGCCTGCAAATGTTTTTTTAAAAGAGGAGGCAGCTGAGCATCGATTAAAAATTTCATGAAGAAACTCTGTTAATGCTTTTAACTTTAGTAAGTCGCGAAGCATATGCCAATGAAGCCATTATATCCTCTTTATTTAAAGAAGGATAATCTTTAATTATTTCCTCGTTAGTCATTCCCGCTGAAAGCAAATCCAATATTAACTCAACCGTATATCGCATATTCCTAATAGTAGGTTTTCCATGACAAACTTCCGGATTAATTGTTATTCTGCTTAATAAATTCTCTTCCATAATGAACAAAATATATATTTTGCTGTTTATAAAAAACAGAGATAAAAATGAAATTTTAATTAAATTCCTGCTTAAAACTTTGTATATACTCTACAAGTTCAGCATCTAACTTTTCTATTGATTCACCTGTTATTTTTTCAAGCTGTTTAATTCCTGTATGGTCATCTGAATAATTGTCACGGAAAGATTTATAATACTCTTCAAATAATCCCTTCTCCTGAAGTAGCATAAATAAGTAACAGCCCTGAGCATAATAGAACGAAGTCCTTGTACCGTAGAACTCATCGTCATTTGTATTCATCAAGTGTCTTAATGAAGTATAATTATTATCGTTAAACGCTCTTCTTAAAGCCAGTATTCTCCAGTTAAAATTACCTATGAATCTTCCGTTATTAAAGATTGCTTTCTCATGCATTGCAGCAAAACCTTCATTGAACCACGAAGGAATATTCGGAAAGTCATTCTGAAGCATTGCATGGGTGGCTTCGTGGGAAGTGCTCCCCTTCCAGTTTACGTATCTTATAAGAATTACGTTCCTTGAAATTTTATAAAACCCGTATGGAGATAAGTCAGTTTCATCAACTCCGAATTCTTTGATTGAAAAATCCTTGTAGCTCTGCATATCTTTAAAAAGAAATATAGGAGTTACTTCGTCGGGGCGTGTTTCAATATAATTGTTAAGCATCACATCGACTGTATTTCTGATATCGCTATCGATTAACTGATAAGTAACTTTATCATCAAGATTTGAAAATATTATAAAGTAACGAAAACGTATCGCTCTAAAGTCCTTTCCGAGAATTTTTGAGTAATCCGAAAGTGCATCATCGTAATTAAGATTATCATAAACATCTTCAAGTTCGGCAAAATTGTAGTTATCGTACTCAAATTCAGTGACAGATGCTCCGTCATTGGTGACGGGTTTGTCATACTTGACATTATTTTTTATTCCGCAGCCGGCTAAAAATACAAAAAAGATGTAAATAAACGTTTTTTTCATTACTTTCTATTTGTGTTACTGTATATTATCAACAATATCCACGCCGTAAAAGTTAATCCAATTTTGATGTTAGAATAGTGCATTTAATCCCATATTCAATTTAGCTATTTTATATGACACTCATAATTCAAGAAAATAATCAGCAAGAAAATAATTAGATTAACTAAATAATATCATGTCACAAAAATTTCAGAACTTAATAAACGGAGTCTGGAAAGACTCAGTATCAGGCAATACATTTGAAAACAGAAATCCGGCAAACTGGAACGACGATTTAATCGGAATATTTCCATCTTCTTCAGCAGAAGATGTGAACGAAGCAGTTGCAGCTGCAAAAGAAGCTTTCAAAAAATGGAGACTCGTACCTGCTCCTAAAAGAGGAGATGTTTTAAAAATCGTAGGCGATATGATGCTTGAGCGCAAAGATGAGATTGCACACGAAATGACACGCGAAATGGGAAAGGTATTTGCCGAAACAAAAGGTGATGTACAGGAAGGTATCGATACAGCTTATTATGCAGCATCTGAAGGAAGAAGACTTTTCGGAATGAACGCACCGAGCGAGCTTCCTAACAAAATGAATTTAAGTTTCAGAGTGCCGATTGGCGTTGGCGGATTTATAACTCCGTGGAATTTCCCAATGGCAATCCCAACATGGAAAATGTTTCCTGCTTTAGTCTGCGGTAATACATGTGTATTCAAACCGGCAGAACTTACTCCGAAGACAGCAGCTATCCTTGTTGAAATTATCGATGCAGCTATGAGACAGGAGCTTGGTAAAGATTATATTCCCGGCGTTATAAATATCGTTCACGGAAAAGGAAGAATAGTAGGTGAAGCAATTACAAATCATCCTGATATAGACTTGATTTCTTTTACAGGTTCAACTGCAGTCGGAAAAAGAATCAACGAAGTTGCAGGAAAAGAACTTAAAAGAGTTTCGTTAGAACTTGGCGGAAAGAATGCGCAGATCGTAATGGCAGATGCCAATATGGACTTAGCAATCGAAGCTGTTCTATGGGGAGCATTCGGCACAACCGGTCAAAGATGCACAGCTACTTCAAGATTAATACTTCACAAAGATATTCACGATGAATTTGTAAAAAGATTAGTAGAGAAGGCATCAAAGCTTAGACTTGGTTACGGTAACGATAAAGGTGTTGATGTCGGTCCATGCGTAAGTGAATCACAGAGAGAAACTGTAAACAACTATGTAAAGATTGCAAGAGATGAAGATAAGGCAACATTAGCTCTTGGCGGTGATTATGCAAAAGAAGGTGACCTTGCAAAAGGCTGGTTCTATAAGCCAACAATATTTACAGGTGTTACACCCGAAATGAGAATTGCAAAAGAAGAGGTTTTCGGTCCTGTACTCGCAGTATTGAAATGCGACTCACTTGAAAATGCAATCGATATCTTAAACAACACTCAATACGGATTATCATCAAGCATATTCACAAATAATGTTAACGATGCATTTACTGCGGTAAGAGATATTCAGGCAGGTATAACTTACATCAACGGAGCTACAATCGGAGCAGAAGCACATATGCCTTTCGGCGGAGTTAAAGCTACCGGCAACGGACACCGTGAAGGCGGCTGGACGGTGTATGATTTCTATACAGAATGGAAGGCAGTTTATATCGATTACTCAGGAAAATTACAGAGAGCGCAGATAGATAATTATTAGTAGAAAGTATAAAGTAAAAAGTATAAAGACTAAGAGAGGCGGTGATGAACCGCCTTTTCTTTATTCAATAATTATTCATGAATTACTCATTAATAACCACTTAAACTTTTAGAGTTATAATACGTATTTTTTGACAATCAAACATTCTATGAAATCATACAAAATATTTTACCCTTTACTGGCGTTGTTCGTCTTTGCTTCAATTTCAATTGCATCAGCGCAGCAGGCAGATCCGCTGCAGGTTAACAGAGATTTTTCTGTAAAGCCCGGAGTTGATTTTTTCCATTACGCAAACGGCACATGGTTTAAAAATAATCCTATCCCTGCCTCTGAAACAACGAACGGTTTATGGAGCTTAATTACAGATACTATCAATGCACAGATAAAAAGAATATGCGAACTCTCAGCCGAGGATTCCGACGCGCCGAAGGGAAGCAACAAGCAAAAGATTGGTGATTTCTATTTCAGCGGAATGGATACTGTGACCATCGAAAAGCTCGGACTTGAACCGCTTAGAGCAGACATTAATAAAATAGAAGGTATAACTGATGTAAAAAGCCTTCTGAGTGTTATGGCTTATCTGAGGAAAATCTCAGTTGACCCCGGATTTTCATTTTACATAGGACAAGATGAAAAGAACAGCGAGAAATATGTTATTAACTTCGGACAGGGAGGACTCGGATTAGGCGAGAGAGAGTATTACGTTTCAACCGATGAAGCAAACATTAAAATCAAGAATGAATATGTAAAACATCTTACAGCTATGTTCAAGCTGATGGGCTATGATGACAACACTGCTGCAAGTAACGCTGCAACTGTTATGAAGATGGAAACGGAATTTGCCAACAACAGCAGAAAGATGGAAGACCTTCGCGACCCCGAACACAACTATAACAAAATGTCCGTTGATAAATTCAATCAGCTGACTCCTTCAGTTTCATGGGCAGAAGTAATAGGATATCTTGGAATTCCCAATGCAGATACAGTTAATGTCGGACAGCCTGAATTTTTCACAGGCTTTGAAAAATCACTGAAGAACTTTTCTATAGAAGACTGGAAGACATATCTTAAATGGAATCTCGTGAACTCATATGCTGATTACCTCAGCACACCTTTTGTAAATCAGAACTTTGATTTCTATTACAGAATACTTGAAGGCGTTCCGGAAATGAGACCAAGATGGAAAAGAATTGTTGACCAGACGAACGGCTCACTTGGAGAATTGATAGGTCAGGTTTATGTTGCCGAATACACTCCTGCAGGAACAAAGGAAAAACTGCTTGAGATCGGCAATAACATCAAAGCTGTTTACGGTGAAAGAATAAAGAAGCTTGACTGGATGAGCGAAGCAACGAAGAAGAAAGCTCTGAATAAACTGAGCAAGGTATTTATGAAAGTTGGTTACCCGGATAAATGGAGAGATATGAGCGCGCTGCAAATCGATAGAAGCTCCTATGCAAATAATGTAAAGCGAGTAATTGAATGGTACTATAACTACAGAATAAACAAGTACGGCAAACCGGTTGACAGAACTGAATGGGGTATGACTCCTCAGACTTACAACGCTTATTACAGTCCCACCAATAACGAGATATGCGTGCCTGCATGCAACATAATGGTACCCGGATTTGAGGGCAGACTTCCCGATGACGCTGTGCTTTACGGAATTATCGGCGGCTCGACATTCGGACATGAGATAACTCACGGCTTCGATGACCAGGGCAGCAAATACGACGAGTTCGGAAACTTAAATGAATGGTGGACTAAGGAAGACAGGGAGAAGTTCACACAGAAGACTAAGAAGATAGTAGAGCAGTTCAATCAGTACAAAGTAGAAGAGCTTCATGTAAACGGCGAGAACACTCAGGGTGAAAACATTGCCGATCTTGGCGGAGTTGTTATGGGCTTAGAGGCATTCCATAAGACCAAGCAGTATAAGGATAACGTTAAGATTGCAGGTCTCACACCAACGCAGAGATACTTCCTTGCCTATGCATACGCATGGATGGTGAATAAAAGAGTTGAGGCTCAGAGACGCCAGATAATGACTAACGAGCATGCGCCGGAACAGTTCAGAGTACTTGGACCTCTAAGCAACATGGTCGAGTTCTATGAAGCTTTCAATATTAAAGATGGGCAGCCGATGTGGAGAGATGAAGATGAAAGGGTAGTTATTTGGTGAAATAGATAACTGATATAACAAATAATTATTAATATACGGCCGGTGAGATATTTATTTCATCGGCTTTTTTATTTCCAAAAAAAAATTTTGAAATGATGGATTTTTGACGGATTTTGAAAAATAAGTATTGATTTTACAATGCAGGGAATTTTCACTTTTCGTCATTACTGAATTTTGGAACACGAATGAATATGATAATTATAATGTCACTGATAGTAACATTATTGTCACATTTTATTGTTGGTCAGTTAACTAGCAACGGCGGTTTAAATAAAGTCGGGAAATAGTCGGGTTTTATTTATAACCACCCCCTTAATCCCCCTCCTTTTCAAGGAGGGGGAAACCGTATCCTATTAATACAAGTTTTAAAAATCTTTAGAAAGATTGTCACATTATTGTAACATTTTGTTTTGGTCAGTTAACTAGCAACGGCGGTTTAAATAAAGTCGGGAAATAGTCGGGTTTTATTTATAACCACCCCCTTAATCCCCCTCCTTGAAAAGGAGGGGGGGAAACCATATCCTATTAATACAAGTTCTAAAAATCTTTAAAAAGATTGTCACATTATTGTTACATTTAATTTGTTGTTGGTCAGGTGACCAACATCGGGGGTAATATGTAATTTAAATTCATTGTCGCATTATTGTCACATTTTCATTTTAACTTATTATCCGTTTAAAACTGAGACCAATCCGGGCTGCAACAGATTAATATATATAAAACGAATTTATAAAAAAAGAATATCATCCCTATTAGTAGGAATAGAATAAATTAATCCGCTATGAAACTTCCACTCTATATTTAATTTCTATTTTCAAATTAAAATGAGTATTTTTACTTATACATACATTCCGGATTCGCCAAAGAAATTTTTAAAAATAATTTTAACTTACCCTAAGAATAAAAATTATGAAAAAAATTCTCCTTCTTTCCCTATCAGTTTTTTTCTTTTTAGTTACAATTTGTAATGCGCAGGTTAACTCCGTTCAGGTAACTCCCGGCGGAACATTTTACAACAGCATTACAGATGCTTATACTGCCATACTTGGAGGGGCTCCGATATCGCAGGCATATATAATTGAACTTCAGTCTATTTACGATGGAAGCACAGAAATTTTTCCAATCAATTTAACGGCAGTCAGCGGCACAAGCTCGGCCAATACAATTACTATAAGACCGGCATCGGGTGTATCAAGTCTTCTTGTGGCAAGCACGCAGGTCGGATTCGGCACAATAGATATGAACGGAGCAGATTATATTGTTATCGACGGTAGAGCAGGCGGAACGGGCAGTTCAAGAAATCTTACTATAAGAAATTCATCCAACTCTACAACTATAGGAACATCTGCCATTCGCCTTGCGAATGATGCAGAGAACAATGTAGTAAAATACTGTGTGCTGCAGGGACTGGGAAAAGATGCTAACAGCGGAACAGGTGTAGTTCAGTTCACGACTACTACAGGCACTAACGGAAATTCAGGAAACTATGTAACAAGAAATCTGATTCAGGATGACCCGACAAACGTAACGGATTTACCAAACTACTGTGTGGCTTCAAACGGCAATACAAGTACGGGCTCAGGATTGAACTCAAACAACTCAATCACCAATAACGAACTTACAAATTTTTTTAACAGAGGTGTTTCATTGTTCGGGCTTAACGGCAACGGATGGCATATTGACAGCAACTTTGTTTACAGAAACAGCTATACAAAAGTTCCGGGAGCAACTAACTGCTTATCGGTTCTTGTAGCTATTACAGGGTTCACAATAAATAATAATACAATTGCAGGACCGACTCCCGCAGACACATTTTACATGGGTGTAACAAATCTGCAATGGACGGGAATAGTATCAACAAACGGAGGCGCAGGATTTGTTTCAAATAATACTATCTCTAAAATCAGAATGATTTCTACAACTGCAGGAACGGGAATAAACGTCGGCGGTACAGGAGGAAATTATACTGTAAGCGGTAACACAATTACGGATATAGTACAGAGAAATACAGGGGAGTTCAGAGGTATAGTTTCAAATTCTCCGGCAGTCACAATCAGTAATAACACACTTTCCAATATTCAGTGTACAAATGCTACGGGAACGAACAATAATATACGGGGAATATTTCACTCAGGAGCTTCTACTACTGCAATTATAACTGACAACACGCTTAGCAATTTTATTACCTCGGGAATAAGCACTACGTTTAACTCCACGAACGCAAATCCGCTTAACGGAATATTTGTAGGCACGGCAGACTCCTGCGCTATTTACAATAACAGTGTAAGCGGACTGAGCATGACAAGCACCACTGCAATTAATACAGCTGCCTTTGGTATCGGCGCAACAGCATGCGCAAAGACTTTCATAGGCAATAACTACATTGCAGATATAAATAATCTTAATACAGGTGCAACATCAAGAACAGGAGGAATTTTAATTTTCAATGCATCATCAAGACAATGGATATGGAATAATTTAATAAGCCTCGGTTATAATACAAACAACTCATTAAATGTTTATGGAATTGTTCACTATAATACTGCTGCTCAAACGGGTCCTTTATATATTTACGATAACAGTGTTTATTTATCGGGGACTGCAAGCGGAACGGCGGCGAGTTATGCATTCCAGAGAGTGAGAGAAACTCCGATAGAATTAAAAGGAAATATTTTATCGAATATAAGAAGCGGAGGAACGGGGGGACAATTTGCGATATCGGTTATTAATTCAACCACTAACTGGACGGCAGGCAATATAAACAACAACGATATTTATTCTGCTAACTCTTCTACCATAGGGCAATGGCTGACAAATTCCTATGACTTCCCAAACTGGAAAACAAATTCCGGAGCTGATGCAAATTCTATTTCATCTGACCCGTTATATCACAGTATAATAAATTTGAGATTGCTGCCTAACTCGCCGTGCTACAATGCAGGAGTTCCGGTTTCATATGTTCCCGTTGATTATTATGGAACTACGAGGTCTTTAACCACTCCTACAATCGGCGCAGTAGAAATGACAAGCACTCAGTCACCCACAAGCCAGAATACAATAACGTCTCCTACTACAAGTACTGATAACGTAGTTTTATCATTGGCGGCAGCGGGAGGATTATCTGTTAATCCGGCTACATTATCACCTGCATCCGGCAGTCATTTTACAGGACAATATTATTCATCGGGAAGCACAGGAAATCACCCCGGCGCAACAAATATTTCCGGCTACTACTGGACTGTTTCCACAGATGCATCTTCATTCACCGGCTCGGTGAGATTTTATTTCAATAATATTCCTGCTAACGGAGTTTTGGTTCCGGGCACGCTTAAGTTATTAAAGCGAAACGGTCCCGGATTAGACTGGGCTGTATGGCCGACTACAACTAATACTGCTACTTATATAGAGGCAACGGGACTAACAGGATTTTCTGAGTTTGCACTGGGAGGCGATGTAGATAATCCGCTGCCTGTAGAGCTTACAAGTTTTTCAGCGGTTATAAATAACAGAGATGTAAATCTTAACTGGAAGACAACAACTGAAACCAATAACTCGGGATTTGATATTGAAAGAAAAACAATTGACGGCAGCTGGACGAAAATAGGTTTTGTTAATGGAAGTGGAAATTCAAATCATGAAAATTCTTATTCTTACTCAGACAGGAATCTGAGTAAAGGAAATTATAATTACAGACTTAAGCAGATAGATTTTAACGGAGCATACAAATATTATACTCTTGCGGGAAATGTAAGTGTTGGCGTTCCGGTAAAATTTGAGCTTTCGCAGAATTATCCAAATCCGTTCAACCCCGCTACTAAAATAAATTTCTCTTTGCCAAAGGATGCAAAAGTAACTTTGACTGTATTTGATATTTCCGGAAGGGAGATTGCAAGATTGCTTAACGATGAATTTAAGCAGGCAGATTTTTATACGGTGCAGTTCAACGGATTAAATCTGGCATCAGGTGTTTACTTTTATAAAATTGAGGCAGGAGAATTTATTCAGACAAAAAAAATGATGCTGGTAAAATAAAATTTGCTTTAAAACATTAATCGGATACGGGGCGAAAGCCCCGTTTTTATTTTTACAATATTGGGCTTAGTTGAATTTTCATCTTATTTGTTTTAATTTTAAGTGAACATAATTTTCACTGAAATGAATTCAAACCTGTCCTGGCCTGAGCTGGATTACAATGAGTGGTCAGAAACTCTCGAAACTCTTCATATGAAAATGCAGATAGCAGGTAAAATAAAACTTGCTCTGAATCCCTTTCTCAATCAGTGGTGGAACGTTGCGCTTTATATAAACACATCAGGAATAGGTACCGGTGTTATTCCGTACAAAGATGATTCGAAGGATATAATATTTGAAATCAATTTTGATTTTGTAAATCACCACGTCTGTGTCCGTTCCAGCGATACACGCACAAAAATAATTCCGCTGGAAAACTCAGTGGCGGAATTTTATTCTGAGCTTATGAAGGCGCTGAACGAACTTGGAATATCTGTAACGATTAGCACGCTTCCATGTGAAGTCCCCAATCCTGTGCATTGCAATGAAGATGAACGCAAGGCGCATGACAGGGATTATATAGAAAGATGGTGGAAGGTAATGATAAGCTCGCAGAAAGTTTTCGAAAAATTCAGAAGCGGATTTTGCGGTAAAAGCAGTCCGATTCATTTTTTCTGGGGCTCGTTTGACTTATCTGGAACGCGATTTAACGGAGGAAGATGCACGCCTCCTATGCCGGGCATAATAATGAAATACGCCGAGAACGAAGAGAACTTTGCATTTGGCTTCTGGCCCGGAAATAAAAATTATCCGATAGCCGCCTATTATTCTTATATGTATCCCTCCAATGAAAAAATACCCGGGCTAAAAATAAACGGACCCGGTTTTTATAGCAAAGAACTGGGGGAATTTATTCTTAACTATGAAGATGTTCGAAAATCTGATAACGCCGAAGAAACAATTACAGAGTTTTTAAATGAGACATACAATAAAACAACTGAAGCAAAGGGCTGGGACGTAAAATCGTTTGAAGGTCCGGTGCCGGAAAAGTAATTTTATTAATAACCACCCCCTGCCCCCTCCTTATTAAGGAGGGGGACAAACTGACATATTACACTAACACTAAGAAATTTAAAAAAATAAGGAGAATGAAATGAGTGCAGCTTGCGAACACATAAAAAATGCAAATGAAAACGTAAAACCAAGAACACCGGAAGGATGTGAAGAGTGTCTGAAGATGGGAGACGACTGGGTTCATTTACGGCTCTGTCTTGAGTGCGGGCATGTCGGCTGCTGTGATAACTCAAAGAACAAGCACGCTACAAAGCACTATCATGCAACACATCACCCTGTAATAAAATCATTTGAGCCCGGTGAGGACTGGAAGTGGTGTTATGTTGATGAAGTTTATTCGGAATAAAAATTGAATCAGCAAAAATAAAAACGGGACATATAGTCCCGTTCGAATTTGTAATCTGAATGATTTCACCTATGAAAATCACCGGATTACACACACCTTTTTGACTTACAACACAAATTCAATTACATTACGTTTTTAATGGGTTTGGTATTTTTTCCTTATGATATCTCATTTTTACATGAATTAAATTAAAGGAGAACATATGAGAACTAAAATGTTTTTTCCACTCGCTTTATTATTTTTATTTTTTTCATCTGCTATATATTCACAGCAAGGCTGGGGAAACAAATACAACAAAATTTACGATGTAAATACCGTTGAAACTGTTTCCGGCCAGGTTATAAGCATAGATAAAACTTCTCCCGATCAAAACGGAATTCACTTAGTACTGAAAGCTGATAATAATGAAATAACAGTGCATCTTGGACCGGGCTGGTATATTGAACAACAAAATGTTCAAATTAATGTAAATGATAATATTACTTTGACCGGCTCCAAAGTTACCTATGAGGGAAGTAAATTTATTATTGCAAAAGAAGTAAAAAAGGGAGACCTGATTTTAAAGCTGCGTGATGATAATGGAGCTCCTTTATGGGCAGGATGGAAAAACAAATAATATTGTTTTAACTGCTGATGAACAGGTTTTCCTTAAGCGGGAAACCTGTTTTTTTTTATATGTTTAATACAGAAAGGCTTAAATTCCGATAATCCCTTGCTATTTGACTTACAAAACATTCTTCTATAAATTAATTTGAAGTCAGGTTTGGGAAATATTTCTGTTCTTTATTTTTAATAAATAAGGAGAGTATGTCATGGATACCAAACCAATTGATGTAAAGAAAAAAGACTTAGCAGGACCCGGAATCGGAAACTACGATGAACTCAGAAACGTTCTGCCAAACAACTACAAATCACTTCTCACTCCAAGAGAAACACAGCTTGCAATCACTGAATTAAAAAGATTTATCGAAGACGGACTTTCAAAAGAGTTAAATCTTATGAAGGTTGAAGTGCCTTTAATCGTCGATGACGAAAGCGGCTTCAATGATAATCTGGATAGAGACGGTTCAAGAACTCCTATAGAGTTTCACATCAACAACGATTATAATAAAAATCCCGTAAATGCCCAGGTAGTACAGGCAGCAACTAAGTGGAAAAGATTTTCATTAAAAGAATTTGATATGCAGCCCGGCGAAGGTATCATTACCGATATGCGGGCGGTAAGAAAAGATTATTTCTTAGACCACGACCACAGCGCATACGTTGACCAGTGGGACTGGGAAAAAGTCATACGTCCGGAAGATAGAACTCTCGACTATCTGACCGACACAGTAAAGAAAATCTGGCGCGTAATAAAAGTAGCGGAAATGTACATTCAGGAAAAATTCCCGCAGCTGAAAACAGATAAGTATCCGAATCTTCCAGAAGATCTGGTATTCATCCATGCTGAGGACTTGCTTGAAATGTATCCTAACCTTCCAAGGAAACAAAGGGAAACAGCCATACTGCAAAAATATCCTGCAGTATTTATTTATGGAATCGGCTGGACGCTAAAAGACGGGTATCCCCATGAACTAAGAGCAGCAGACTACGATGACTGGGTAACTGAGACAGTATCGAAAGACGGAAGACCAATGCACGGACTTAACGGTGATATACTTGTTTGGAACCCTGTAACACAAAGAAGACATGAGTTATCTTCGATGGGTATAAGAGTAAATCCCGAAACATTAAAGCTTCAGCTTGAAATGACTGACCAGCTTGATTTCTTAAACTTCCCTTATCACAAAATGATAATGAACAATGAAATTCCATTGAGCATCGGCGGAGGAATAGGACAGTCAAGAACCGTAATGCATCTGCTAAAGAAAGCGCATTTAGGAGAAGTAAGCGTAACGGTATGGCCGAAGGTATTAAAAGATATCTGTAAAGAAAAAAATATTTTTGTACTCGAATAGAGAGCTCTATTGTAACATAACACAAAGCGTGATTAACGCGATCATCAAGGCGGCGACGAGCCGCCTTTTTTATTTTCAATCCTACTAAACTAATCCATTGGGATTAATTCCTAATTCAATCCAAAGATTAATTGTACTCTTACTGCAAATAGTATAAGTTTAATCAACCACAAGTCTCAATATGAAATTTCAACATTTTCATAAAACTTAACATTCTCGTTATGTCTAAGATATATGGAACTTACGCCAGAACCACTCTGCAAGATCTTTGGCACAGCAGAAAAGATTGTTCTCAATATCCGGATGCAGCAGATGCGGAATTTATGGTATCTACAAAACCTATTCCGGTAAATGAAATTTGCCCGGAATGTCTGGAACTGGATATAAAAACTGCGAAAATAGTTTCTTTAGATACATTAAATGAGAAACTGTCCAATTTTAAGTTATTTCTTTGATTATAATACAATTTTATGCCTGTCCTCGCTGTAAATATCCGCATTTTAAAGCCCTCGTTACAGAGCTCTTTTTATTTCTTTAAGAAAGAGCTCCTTTCTTTTCTATGAAAAATAAGCGGACATTACACTTACAACTCTCCGTAATTTTACTTACATTCTTATACTTACAGTTCCTTACGTATGGAATATGAAGTTGACCCCGGATGAATATTAAACAAATGAAGGATGTATTATGAAAGCAACAAAAAAAATTAATAAAACAAGTATTGTAATAATCGAAGACAACCGTCTGCTTCGCGAAGGAATTACAAGCTTAATAAACGAACAGCCCGAATTAAAAGTAGTCGGAGCGTTCAGCGAAAGAGAAAATGCCCTAACAAAAATATTTGAACTAAAACCTGATATAGTATTAATTGATTTAGGATTAAGAAGTCAGAACAGTCTGCGAGTTGTAAAATCTATCAAGCAGCGTTCGGAAAAAATAAAAATTATTGTGATGGACTTGATGCCGATAGAAAATGACATACTTGATTTTGTAAAAGCAGGCGCATCAGGGTTTATACTTAAAGATGCCAAAGTCCATGAGTTCATCAAAACAATAAATGCAGTTGCTGCCGGAGAAAAAATCCTGCCAACTCATATGACAGGTTCTCTTTTTAATCAGATAATAGACAGAGCTGTAAACGGAACGACAACTTCAGATTTAGAGCAGGCAGTAAAAATGACAAAACGCGAGCGCCAGGTAATTGAGCTTATTGCCGACGGACTTGCAAATAAAGAGATTGGCAAGCTGCTTAATTTATCTCCGTTTACAGTAAAAAGCCATGTGCATAATATTCTGGAAAAAATGGCACTGCACTCACGAGTACAGATTGCAACATATGCTCACACCAGTAAAGAGTTCAAAGAGACAAACCCCAAAGCCTCTGAAAATAATTCTTAGTCAATTTATAGTCTAAGCGGACTAATTCTTTTTCCAATCCAAAGGACTCTTGCTCAATAAAAACAATCTTCATAGTTTATAAGATATAATGATTTCCTGATTCAGGGATCTTTGACTTCTAGTTTTACAGATGAATTTTTGAAACACATAGGAGAGGTTTTAAAGTACAATGATTCTCCGTTGTGGTAAGCAGCGCAGATAAACAATTAACTGATACTATGTATATAGAAAAAAAAATACACGAATATGTAGAAGCAGGGGTTAATGGATTCATCCTGAAAGATTGCAAGATAGAGGATTTTATTAATGCCATTGCCTCAGTAGCTGCAGGTAAGGAAGTTATTCCATGCCAACGTGAGGAAATAAGAATATTTAAAACAAAACAAAGCACTGAAGTGACAGAAAATTCAGAAGAAATGAAACCGGTTAAACTGACTAAGCGCGAACGCCTGGTAATCGGACTGATAGCAAACGGAACAGATAATAAAGAAATCAAAAGGCTTCTTCATATATCAGCTTTTAAGCTGAAGAACCATGTTCACGATATTTTCAAAAAAGTTGCGCTGCACTCCGAGATGCAGAGTTAGTAAGATTTAACACTCACAAACTCTCCTTCACTTAAAATCAGCGTCTCAAGAGAAGACGGTTATTCCCCTTACTCTTTGCTGTGTGATTGCCGACCTTATAAAAGAAGGAACCTTACGAGTTAAATTGCGTTTGATGCAGATGGATTATCATCTGTATTACTATGTTTTAATTATAAGAAATAGATGTAAATGAATCAGATAACAAAAATAAACGTAATGATTATTGAAGATAACCGCCTGCTAAGGGAGGGAATAACTTCAATGATAAACGAACGCGCAGATATGAAAGTTGTAGGCTCATTCGGAGATACAGATAAATCACTTTCAAAAATAGAAGAGCTTAACCCTGATATAGTATTAATTGACCTTGGTCTCAGAAGCAGAAACAGTCTTCACGCAGTAAAACTCATCAGACACAAATCATCAGACGTAAAAATAATTGTAATGGACTTAATGCCAGTAGAAGATGACATCATCGACTATGTAAAGGCAGGCGCATCGGGATTTATACTTAAGGATGCAAAAGTCCGCGAGTTTCTAAAAACAATTCACGCAGTAGCAGCAGGCAAAAAAGTTCTGCCTCCTAATATGACTGATACACTTTTTAATCAGATTATTGAAAGAGCTATCAGTACAATTAAAAGTCCCACCCTTAAACATCTTATCAAAATGACTAAGCGCGAACGTCAGGTAGTTGAGCTTATTGCAGACGGTCTCTCAAATAAAGAAATAGGCAAAGCGCTTCACCTCTCCCCGTTCACAATCAAAAGCCACGTCCATAATATACTGGAAAAGATGGCGTTGCGCTCCCGGGTACAGATAGCCGCACACGCTCATAAAATTAAAGAGCATCATTAAATCTTTTAAAAAGTCTTTCAAAAAAACTTCCAGACAACTTTCGGAAATACAAATTAATTTTTTATAGTCCATTGGGTGTAGTTCCTTTTTCAGCCGTTTGCCCGATAGGTGTTCACATGTTAATTGCGTAGTTTATATGCGTAACCACTTTTGGTTACAAAACGAAAGGAATAACAAAATGTTTACAAAAATTTACAAAATCATGTTTGCCTTAATAATGTTAGCGATAATCACGTCTAATGTATCACAAGCACAAACAGTTAAAAAAACTATGATAGCGCAGTATCCTGCGTTCTCAATCGCACCTTTTGCAGGTGTCAGCTTTCCAATTGGAGACCTTGGTAATTATTATAAATCAAGTTTCAATGCAGGTATCGACTTTAATTTAAAAGTTAACAGAGAAGTATCATTCTTCTTAAACGTTGGATATTATGATATGCCGTCAAAACCTGATGTAGCCGCACCCGGTGCATCGTTTATAAGTATTACTGCAGGACCAAGATATGTTCTTTCAAGCGCTAATGTAAAAGCTAAGTTCTTTATGGAAGCCGGTTTAGGAGCTTATATTTTTGGTGTAAAAGAATACACAACAACTACAGCGCCTATAGTTACAACACCAAGCACTTCAACAGTTAACTTTGGTGTTAATACAGGTCCCGGAGTTATACTTCCTTTAAGTGATTCAATGGACTTAATGCTGAAAACAAAACTTCATTACGTTTTCAATAAAAACGGATCAAGCACATTCTTAAGTGCATTAATCGGGCTTGATTTCAAATTGTAATTCCAATCGATGAGATGTAAGATATATCGTCAACAAAAGGTCTCCTGTTCATTCGGGAGACCTTTTTTAAATTAAATATGTAAGTAAATATAGTATTATTTAAATATATGAAATATTGGCACATGTATTGCAAGAGAAGATTGTAACTTAGTAAATCCGGTTTCTATGTAATACATCTTTTAAATTAAGACCGAATGGTCTGCAATTGATCGTTGAACAACATACACTGAAGAGGCGCTAAAGTTGTGTTAATTTTTAACACTTCTAATTTATGATTTTCAAATAGAAAACAATGAATAGTAACTCTACAATCCTAAAGAAATTTACAAGCAGTATAGGGCTGCTTATGATTTTAGTTTTAACAGTAATTTTCACCATGCCCGTATCTGTTTTTTCACAGGAAGGTGTTGTCAGCAATGCAGTTAATAACCAGATAAACCCTGCATCAACTACAGATAGCAGCGGCGGTACAATTGTAACATGGCAGGATTATAGAAACGGTAAATACGAGATTTACGCTCAAAGAATTAATGCATCAGGACTTGCAGTATGGACACCAAACGGTGTACCAATTTGTTTACAGGATAGCAATTATAATCCTGCAATTACTTACGACGGTATAGGCGGAGCTATTATAACATGGCAGTCTTACAGAAACAGCGCTACTGCAGATATATATGCACAGCGCATTGACTCTAATGGAGTTGTACAATGGACTGCTAACGGAGTTGCTTTATGCGTTGTAGTATTCGACCAGAATACAATTACAATGGTTAACGATGACAACGGTGGAGCAATTTTAACATGGAGAGATTACAGAAGCAATATCGGTCTTGCCGATATTTATGCGCAGAGAGTAAGTCCTACAGGTGCAATGCTTTGGGTAGCAAATGGTGTAAGCATTTGTAATCAGGCAGCAGAGCAGGGCGCACCAAAACTAATCAGCGACGGCACAGGCGGAGCATTTATTACGTGGTCAGATAACAGAGCCGGAGATTACGATATTTATACACAAAGAATAAGCGCAGGCGGCGCGCCGCAATGGACTACTAACGGCGTAGCAACATGTACTTCAGCGTCAGACCAGTTAACTCCCTCAATTTGCAGCGATGGAGCAGCGGGTGTAATTATTACATGGTCAGATTTCAGAAGCACAACAGATTTTAATATTTACGCGCAAAGACAAGGACCTGCAGGAGGAATTGTATGGACAGTTGATGGTATTGTTATGAATAACAATGTTGCTTACGCTCAGACAGAACCGCAAATTATCAGTGATGAACTTGGCGGAGCAATAATAACATGGACAGATTACAGAACGGGAGTTCTTGCCGATATATATGCACAGCGTGTAAGCTCCACAGGAGCAGTTCAATGGACTGCAACCGGTGTGACTATTTGTACAGCAGCAAACGACCAGATAAAATCACAGCTTGTAAGTGATGGTAATCACGGCGCATACATAGCATGGGAAGACCATCGTAATGCAGGCAACTCAGATATCTACGTACAAAGAATAGCGTCCGATGCATCATTGAACTGGTCAGCAAATGGTGTTGCTGTTTGCGATGCAAATTATGACCAGTTAAATCCTTCTATTGTGAGCAACGGCAATAACGGAGCTTTAGTAGTATGGCAGGATTTCAGAGGCGGCAATGATTTCGATATAGTTACATACGGATTCAATACTGCGCTTCCGGTGGAACTTGCATCACTGACATCAATTGTAAACAACAGAGACGTAAATCTGAAATGGACAACAGTTTCAGAAATAAATAATTCAGGATTCGAAATTGAAAGGAAAAATTACTCAGCCACAAATGATAACTGGGTAAATGCAGGATTTGTTGCGGGAAATGGAACAGTAAACACTTTATCGGAGTATAACTTCCAGGACCAAAACTTACAGACCGGTAAATACAATTACAGATTAAAACAAATTGATTATAACGGTAACTATGAGTATCACAATCTAAGCAGTTTCGTTCAAATCGGAACTCCTTCCAAATTTAATCTCTCTCAGAATTATCCTAATCCGTTTAATCCTGTTACAAAGATAAATTTTGAAATACCCATTGATGCTATGGTTAATATAACCGTATTTGATATGGCAGGACGTGAAGTAAAAACACTTGTAAATGAAACTAAATCAGCAGGATTTTACACAGTGCAATTTGATGCTTCAGGAATTTCCAGCGGTTTATATTTCTATAGAATTATGACGGATGGCAATGATAAATTTATCATGACTAAAAAACTCATAGTGATAAAATAAGTACTGAAGGAAATTTTGTAACATGGTAATGCATAATTGAATTAATAACGGGTCTTCAATTAAATCAGGAAGACCTGTTATCTTTCTAAAATTGATTTGAAGTTTATTTTTCCCAAGCAATTTAAAGTTTAAAAATTCATAAAATGAAAACACATTTAACTAAATTGATTAATTTTGTAATTCGAGAGACAGGCTTATACAGTTTTATACTCGCAGCAATTCTAATAATACCTATTACAACTTTTTCACAGACAACAGGACCTGTAAGCACAGCATCAAATAACCAGATAAATCCTGCAATGGCAACTGACGGTGCCGGTGGTACTATAGTAGCTTTTCAGGATAAACACAACGGCAAATACGAAATTTATGCGCAAAGAATGAACGCATCAGGAAATCCTTTATGGACAACAAACGGAATTGCAATCTGCACGCAGGATAGTAATTACAATCCTATTGTAGTAAGCGATGGCGTAGGCGGCGCAATTATTTCATGGCAGTCTTACCGCGGAAGCGCAACAGCAGATATCTATGCACAAAAAATTAATTCTTCAGGCACGGTTCTCTGGGCATTAAACGGAGTTCCCGTATGCGCAGTAGTTTTTGACCAGAATACAATTTCAATGATTGAAGACGGAGTTGGCGGAGCAATTTTAACATGGCAGGACTACAGAAGCAATAACGGCTTTGCCGATATTTATGCGCAGAGAGTTAACAGCTTAGGAGCTATGCTCTGGGTAGCTAACGGTGTAAGCGTTTGTAATCAGGCAGCAGAACAAAACGGTCCCGCAGTTGTAAACGACGGCTTAGGCGGAGCTTTTATAACATGGGCAGATAACAGAGCCGGTAACTATGATATTTATACACAAAGAATAAGCGCAGGCGGCGCACCGCAATGGACAACTAACGGCGTTGCAACTTGTACTATGGCATCAGACCAGCGCAAGCCTGACCTTTGCACCGATGGCGCAGCAGGCGTAATAGTTACATGGTATGATTTCAGAAGCACAACAGATTATAATATTTATGCACAGAGAATGGGACCAGCAGGCGGTATTGTATGGGCAGTTGACGGAGTTGTAATGAACAACAATGTTGCATACGACCAGATAGACCCTATGATTGTCAGCGACGGTCTTGGCGGCGCAATCATTTCATGGAGCGATAAACGCACAGGTATAACATCAGATATTTATGCACAGAGAGTTAACTCAACAGGTGCAGTTCAATGGACTGCTACCGGAGTAATTATCTGCACAGCCTCTGGCGACCAGATAAAATCTCAGCTTGTAAGCGACGGTAACAACGGCGCATACATTGTATGGGAAGATCATCGCAACGCGGGTAACTCAGATATCTATGCACAGAGAATTGCATCCAATGCAGCATTGAACTGGGCAGCAACAGGATTTGAAATCTGCGCAGTCGGCAACGACCAGTTGAATCCAAGAATTGTCAGCAACGGAAATCAGGGAGCAATAGTTGTATGGCAGGATTTCAGAAGCGGCACAAACTTCGATGTTTACAATACAGGATTTAACACACAAGGTTTAGTCGGAATTCATAACGGCGGAATAACAAATCCGGTTAATTATACATTGGAGCAGAACTTTCCTAATCCGTTCAATCCTTCTACCAAAATAAATTACACACTTCCGCAAAGCAGTAATGTGAAGCTTAGTATTTACGATGCTCTGGGGCATGTAGTAAGTACGCTTGTTAATGAATCACAAAATGCAGGAAGTTATAATATTGAATGGAATGCAGCATCTTTTGCTACAGGTGTTTACTTCTACAAATTAGAAGCAGGCAGCTTTAGCTCAACAAAGCAAATGATATTAGTAAAGTAATCATCTGTAAGAAACATTCAGTATCTGACGGAGGTCTCCTCTCCGTCAGATTTTTTTTTACACAATTCTACATTAGCATCAAAACAGCATGCTAATCGTTTTTGGTTTCGGCAGCATGACTTGTTTTACAGGGGTTATGTCGCAACCATTATCGAAATTCTATTCACAGATCGCACTAAAACTTACAGAAAAAATTATGAAGATGTTAGAGAACAAAGTCGCATTGGTAACCGGCGCGGGCTCCGGTATTGGTAAAGCTATTGCATTATTGTATGCAGCACAGGGTGCAAAAGTTATTGTATCTGATATAAATGAAAAGTCGGGTAAAGAAGTTACAGAAGAAATTATTTCTAAAGAAGGAACGGCAGTTTTTTTCAACGCTGATACCTCAAATCCTAAAGACCAGGAAAATCTTGTAAAGGAAGCTATGAAGCAATTTGGCGCGTTGCATATTGCATGTAACAATGCTGGCATTGGCGGCGACTTACTCCCTACAGCAGATTATCCTATTGAAAGCTGGAATAAAATAATCGGAATTAATTTATCGGGAGTATTTTACGGAATGCATTTTCAAATCCCTGCTATGTTAGCAAGCGGAGGCGGAAGCATTGTAAATATCTCTTCCATATTGGGACAGGTGGGTACTAAAGGTCTTTCAGGATATGTATCTGCAAAGCACGGAGTGGTCGGGCTTACTAAGACGGCAGGTATTGAATATGCAGAGCAAAACATTCGTGTAAATGCAGTGGGACCCGGTTATATTGAGACTCCTTTGCTCACCGATACTCTCGATGAAAAAACAATTGCAGCATTAGCTGGCTTGCATCCTATGAACAGATTAGGAAATGCAGATGAAGTTGCAGAGTTAGTTTTATGGCTGAGTTGTTCAAAAGCATCATTTGTGACAGGTTCTTATTACGCGGTAGATGGGGGTTATCTGGCGCAGTAATTTGTGTAACAGTGATGTTTTCTCCTAAGGCGGTGATATGAACCGCCTTTTTTATTTTGTATAAATTGTAAACGGAATTTTCTATTTTTTGCAAACTAATATGGATAGAAAATTTAATCTGTTTGCAATCATCGGAAGCGCAAGCAGTAACTCCGCTAATCAAAGACTTGTTGAACGTTTTGCAGATTTAACAAAGGATGTTTTTGATGTAACGATTTTTAACGATTTAAAAACACTCCCTCATTTTGATCCCGAACTTTCATCCGAAAATCCCCCCGTCGAAATAGTAAAATTCAGAAACAGTATAGCAGAAGCTGACGGAATAATTATCTGCACTCCCGAATATGTTTTCAGTATTCCAAGCGGATTAAAAAATGCAATTGAGTGGTGTGTTGCCACAACGGTTTTTTCAGATAAACCCACAGGCATAATAACTGCATCTGCGCACGGAGCAAAAGGACATGAAGAGCTTAAACTCATTATGAAAACTATCATGGCGCAATTCAATGAAGATACAACTTTATTGATTCATGGGATAAAAGGAAAAATAAATGAGAGTGGTGAAATAACAGATGAAAAGACAAAAAATGATTTTGAAAAATTCATTGAAGCTTACAAGGTACTTATTCGCAACAAAATTTAATCTTAGCAGTAATTATAGAATAACTATGGACAACAAAATATTTGAAGACGTAGATAAGTATATTGAAGAACTTCTCATTCCGCAGGACGAGGCTTTATTAAAAGCAGAAGAATCTTTAGTAACAGAAAATATTCCTCAGATAAGTGTTTCACCCAATCAGGGCAAGCTTCTGCAAATCCTTGCAATGAGCTGTAATGCAAAAAGAATTTTGGAAGTTGGTACACTTGCAGGCTACAGCACAATCTGGCTGGCACGGGCATTACCTGATGACGGAAAGCTCATAACAATTGAGTTTGAACCGCATCATGCAGAAGTCGCAATGAAAAACATAACAAGAGCCGGACTTGAAGATAAAGTTGAAATAAGAAACGGTAAAGCAATGGAAGTTTTGCAAAATCTGATAGAAGAAAAAATTGAACCATTCGATTTTATTTTCATTGATGCTGATAAGCCGCCTTATACAGAATATTTTCAGTTAGCATTAAAGCTCTCACATAAAGGCACGATGATTATTGCAGATAACGTTATCCGCAATGGAGATATACTGAATGAAAACAGTGCGGATGAAAAAGTGTTGGGAGTGCAGAGGTTCAATAAATTTTTATCTGAGTGCAAAGAAGTTAATGTAACAATAATCCAGACCGTCGGAGTAAAAGAGTACGACGGAATGGCAATAGCGGTAGTGAAATAAAAAATAATACAAACATGTCTGGATTTCAAATAAAAACAAACGACGGAGTAACAATCCATTTTAAATATTACTCCGAAGCACCGGAAACATCAAAAGCATTTGATGCATCGCTGCCGTTCACAAAAACATTCTTTCATGCAAAAGTATCGGGAGAGGAAATCTGGACTGATAACGCACCAGAACTGGATATTATACAGGAGAATTCCTCTGTGTTTATTCATCCCGGCGAAGTTGTAATTGGTCCTTTAAATCCCTCACGTAACAAAGTTGTAAAGTGCATGGGAGTAATGTACGGAGAGGGTAAGCTGCTTGACTGCGGTAATATTTTTGCCAAGGTGTATGATGAAGATTTACCTAAACTTGTCAACTTGGGTCTTAAACATTGGAGAGAAGGATTTCAGGAATTGACTTTTGAAAAACTGAATTAATATTATGTATTATTACAGAGAAATGACTCTCTCAGACCATGAAAAATCCATTGAGCTTTGGAAACAAACTGAAGGCATGGGATTTTTGGAAAGCGATACGGAGGATGCATTAATAATGTACCTTGAAAGAAATCCAGGAATGAGTTTTGTTTGTTACTATAAAGACAATCTTATCGGAACAATTCTCGGCGGGCACGATGGAAGACGCGGATATATTTATCATCTTGCAGTCAATAAAAATTACAGAGGAAAATCAATCGGCAAAACGCTTACAAATCTTTCACTGGAAAAAATAAAGTCAGCAGGTATTAAGCGCTGTATCATAATGCTGAAATCGGATAATAAAGCTAATGGTGAGTTCTGGCTTAAAAGCGGATTTGAAAGAAGAGAAGATTTAAATATGTTTTCAAAAGATTTGTAAACATTTCCTGTCACAAGATTCATTTCGAAACATCTAACCTTATAAGACGTAAAATTAGCAACTCCCCTCTCTAAACATCCAATTTTATGAAAAAACTTATCCTATTTGTTGCATTATTTTTTTTATCAGTCTCACTTCGCGCGCAAACTGATTTTGTGAACGACAATATTTTATATCACAATCTATATCCTGCAGAGCTTGTTGAGTTTTTAAAAGCAAATCCTGATGCATTATTAATTGATGTGCGCAGTCCCGGGGAATTTGCTGATACCAGTTCTAAGCAAAGTCTTAACATAGGTCATCTTAAAGGAGCAATAAATATTAACATTGAAACTTTTGAAGACAGAGTTAATGAAATAAAAGATCATACCGATAAACCGGTAGTGCTGTACTGCTCACACAGCCAGCGCAGCCGGAGAGTCAGTAAATATTTATCTGAGCAGGGATTCAAAAAAATATATAATCTGAACGGCGGAATGTCTTTGATGAATCAGCTAAGCGAATCTGAATTTCCGGGTAAAAAAGATATGATAGTTTTTAATCCCCCTTTTAAAAATCTCTCTGTGGAAGAAGCAGGTAATTTAATTTCAGCGAACCGTGATATATTAATTATTGATTTGCGTCCCTCTACTCAATATGCAGGAAATGATACAAACACTTCATATAACCTTGGGAAAATAAAAGGAGCTATTAATATTCCTTACACTGAATTCAGCGATAATCTTTCACGGCTAGAACAATACAAAAACAATACAGTTTTAATTTATGATATCAACGGAGCAGGGAATGCCTCTGCTAATTTGTTAACGCAAAACGGATTTACAAAAGTCCATCATCTTATAGGAGGATTAGCTGCTTTTCACAGGGAAGGTAAATCTAACGCAAAGAAAATTTATCTTGAAAATCTTCCCACATATAATATTCTTAACGTTTACGAAACTCTTAACCTGATTAAATCAAAATCTGATTTAATAATCTTAGATGTCAGACCGGCTGATGATTTTAATAATAAGGCATCAATGAGCCACATGAACGTAGGGCGATTAAAACACTCACTGAATTTGCCTCCGGATAAATTCGCAAGTGAAGTCACGAAGACAGTAAAAGATAAAAAAGCAGCAATATTAATTTACGGAAGCGGCGATGACCCTGCAAGATGCGCAAAGCTTTTGAAAGAGCTTGGTTATGAAAATGTAAATTTGCTTTACGGGGGATTGTGGTCGATGGTATCAGTTTATGCAAATGTGAAAGGATACTCATTCATAAAAGACTACATGGAAAATTACGAAGGAATGTATTAACATTCTTTTTTTAAATTTTCATAAAAATCTATGTCTAAAAATCCTGAGATAAGTAAAGATGCTCACAGAAAAATTGGAATTGACGCATTCAATGGTACGTGGAAAATTATGGAAAAAGATAATCCGACCGAGGATGATATTTGTGAAGCAATAAGACTGGCGCATATCTCTACATGGCATTGGAAATTTGCCGGAACAGAACTAAATCAGCAAAGGGGCGAATGGATTTGCTCACGTGTGCATGCCCATTTTGGTTTCGGAAAAGAAGCGCTTTATTATGCAAAAAGATGTTACGACTTAACCATGAAACATGGCTTCACAGATTTTGATTTGGGCTATGGATATGAATGTATCGCAAGAGCATACATGGTTCTGAAAAAGAAAAAAGAAAAAGAGAAATATTTAAAGTTAGCAGAAGAATCAGCAGCTCAGATAAAAAAGAAAGAAGACAGAGACTGGTTCATGAAAGATTTAAGTACAATAAAATAAAAAAGGCGGTGATGAACCGCCTTTTGTTTACATTAAAATTATAAAATGTCATTCCAGATACTTTTATCTTTCAGCATTATTTCCCTGAGTAACGGTATAGGTGGCATTCCGTACTTCAACATCTCGTCATGAAATTTCATCAGTGAATAATTACTTCCCTCTTGTCTTGCATAGTCATCTCTTAATTTATATATCATAAGTTTTCCCAGTGTATAATTCAGATAGCCGGGGTCGTTTGTTCCGCGCATAGCTTCTGAACGCGACGGCTGTTTTTCGTAGTAGCAGTTATCCATAAAGAACTGTGTCCCTTCATCCACTGTCATTCCCTGCGTATGCATTTTTATTGAGACACAAAGTCGGCAATAACGGAGCAGCGATTCATCTAATTGCGCAAGATGATATTTTAATGCAGCCATATCACCTTTATCTTTTCCGAAGCCCTCTTCAATCATCATCTGCTCAGTATAATGCGCCCATCCCTCAGTGAATGCATAACTTCCGAAAATCTTCTGCAGCTTAGTCGCATCGCTTGCATTCAGATGCAGGAACTGAACGTAATGTCCGGGATATGCTTCATGAATTGAAACAACATCAGTTGTATAATAATTGAATGCCGTAAGCCACTCATCTTTTTGCTTATCACTCCAGTTACTTTCAACAGGAGTTACATAATAATATGCCTGAGTTGATTTCTCAAACGGTCCCGGAGTATCCATTGATGCAAAGCTTGTTGCACGCGCATACTGCGGAGTTTCTTTCACAAGTGCTTTCACATCGGATGGCATTGAGATTATTTTTTTATCTATAAGATATTGTCTGATTGCATCAAGGTTTTTCTTTGTATCGGGAATAAGATTTTCTGCCGTGGGATGCTCTACCTGAATTTCTTTAAATACATCTATAGCTTTTTTAGTGGGGTCAATTTTCTTTGCGACTTCTTCAAACTTCTGCTGCTCTTCTTTTAGTTTTTTTAATCCTATTTCTAAAATCTGCTCGGGTGTATATGAAACCATTTCTCCTGCCAGCATCTTCTGATACAACTCCTTTCCTATCGCATAATTATTATCTGCCTTAGGGAGTTTTTCTTTTTCAAGATAATCAGCATAGTCTTTTAATTCTTTTATTGCCCTGTCATTAGCATCGTTGAACTCTTTCATAAGAGCTTCGTTCTTTACATCTTTTAATGCGACTTTCAGATCGCTTCCGAGAAAATCTGCTGAACCTTTTGCTATTGAAATTGCAAGCTCAACATAGGGCTTAGGCAGAACCGGCTTAAGGTTTTGTCTTGCTGCTGCAAAAACATTGGGAGCATTTTTTTCTATCTTAATTATAGATTTTACTCTCTCTTCTATAGGAGCGAAGTCACGAGAGATGTAAATGTTCACGTCAACTGCCCCCGCATAAGTCATTGGGTTCTTTCTGAAAAACTCCCTGTCCTCTAAACCAAACAATTGCTTATTAACTTCATTCGATAAAAGCCTGTAGTTGAAATAATTTTTTTGATTTAAAGAGAAAGGATTGATAAGTTCAAGCTTTGACTTATAATTTTTCAGCCAGTCAATTTGCTTTATAAATCCCTGAAGAGAATAATCTGATGTCTTTCCGTCGTATTGGTGAAGACCGAGTCCAACAGCAGACTCAGGGTTTATCTCCAGATATTCATTTACAAAATTATCCGAGAGTGTTTCGAAGTCGGAATTGGCATCTGATACAGAGGGTAAAGATTGAAATCCCGTTGAGAAAAAAATCAGAACGAGAGCAAGAAATATGTAAAGTGATTTCATATCAATTTAATGGATGTGCATTAAATTAATTAATATGAATCTATTTACAAATAACTTTATTGATGACAATTATAATTTATAACTGTTCAGAACCTTCATATAGTTTGCGCGCTCAAATGCAGCAGGTTCCTTAACAGATTTCTGACTCATGCTTCCCTTCATCTGAGTAATCGAATCGTATTCTCTTTCCTGCATCCAGCTAATAATGTCGCTGAGAATTTCAGTGATGCGAACGGGTCCATGACGAAGTAAATCAGAACACACCATTGCAACATCACCGCCTGCCATCATAATTTTTATTACATCTTCTGCACTGTGTATTCCGCTTGTGGCAGCCATACTTGCATGAATCTTCCTATAGAGAATTGCAATCCATCTTAAGGGCATTCTCATTTCCCAGTTGCTTGAGAGCAGTAAGTGAGGAACAATTTCAAGATTTTCCAGATCGAAGTCAGGCTGATAAAATCTGTTGAACATTACAAGCGCATCTGCGCCTGCATCATCCAGCCTCTTTGCCATATTTGCAAAGGAAGAAAAGTAAGGACTTAATTTTATTGCCACAGGAATGTTCACGCTGTCTTTCACTGCTTTCAAAACGTTTACATACATATTTTCAACTTCGTATCCGGGTAAGTTTATATCGGTAGGAATGTAATATACATTTAATTCAATTGCATCTGCTCCTGCCTGCTCTATTAGCTTTGCATACTTAGTCCAGCCGCCGACACTGACTCCGTTGAGACTTCCTATAACAGGAATGTGAACGCTTTCTTTCATTCGTGTTATGTGCCTTAAATATTCATCAGGTCCAAGATTATAATCTTCCACATCGGGAAAATATGTTAAGGCTTCGGCGTAAGATTCAGTTCCGTGTGTTAAAAAATAATCAAGCTCGCCTGCATCGTGAGTGATTTGCTCTTCGAATAAAGAGTAACATACAATTGCAGAAGCGCCGGCGTCTTCAAGCTGCTTTACTGAGTCAAGATTTTTTGACAAGGGAGAAGCCGATGGAACTATAGGGTTTTTTAATTTTAAACCCATGTATTTTGTTGAAAGGTCCATAATTTTATATTAAACGAAGCCGCGCTTCGGGTTTCAAAATTTTAATTTAAAGTTTTTAAGTAAGCCAGCAAATCATTCCTATCTTTTTCTGACATCTTCCATACAACTCCTGTGCTTGCAGGTGAACCATCACTCTTTAATTCTTTATCTAAAAATCTGAAGAACAGTTCATCCGTATAAGGCACTTTATGCAAATTCGCATCCGATAAATCCTTGAACTTAATAGAACCAGTCGGTCCCATTCTTCTATGAGGTTTTCCTTCGGCAGATTCACCGTGGCAGTGCGCGCAAGAGTGCTGCATTCCGCTCATTTCAGATTTTTCCATATCCTGCAATACTTCTCCCGATAAGTTTTTTCCTGTCTTAAAAATCGTTTCGCCATTTTTCAAGTCCACATCACTTTTGTTTACATGAAACAGCGGAGTTAGAAATCCTGCAGATATTAAGAATAATATTTTAATCATAAAAATATTTGCTTTTTATTTTTTAGGTTCAGGCGCATGTTCTTTTTCAATCTTTTCGTATTGTTTCCATTTTTTATTAACTTCTTCCTGCGCAAGTTTTAATAAGTGCTTTGCATGTTCCGGATGAGATTTTGTGAGCATCTTGTAACGTGTTTCCCTGTAAGCATAATCTTCAAATTTTATTTTCGGAGGTTTGGAATCCAGCTTAAACGGATTTTCTCCTTCTTTCAATAAATCAGGATTGTATCTGAACAGCTGCCAGTAACCGCTATCAACTGCGCCCTTCTGGCTGTCTAATGCTTTCTCCATATTTATTCCGTGCGCTATACAATGGGAGTAAGCAATTATAAGTGATGGTCCGTCATAAGCTTCAGCTTCAAGGAACGCTTTAAGGGTCTGCAAGTCATTCGCTCCCATTGCAACACGCGCAACATAAACGTTGCCATAACTCATTGCAAGCAGTCCAAGATCTTTTTTAGGAGACGCTTTTCCGTTTGATGCAAATTTTGCAACTGCACCGATACCTGTTGACTTAGACATCTGTCCTCCTGTATTGGAGTAAACTTCAGTATCAAGCACAAGAAGATTTACATTTTTACCGGAGGCAAGAACGTGGTCAAGTCCGCCATAGCCGATATCATATGCCCATCCGTCCCCGCCGATAATCCAAACAGATTTTCTTACAAGATAATCAGCAACACTTAAAAGCATTTCGGAGTTATGTGATTTTATATTTTTTAACTTCTCTTTGAGCAGAGCAATTCTTTCTCTCTGTTTTGCAATATCGATCTCTTCTTTTTGCGGTGAGTGGAGAATTTCGCTTACAAAAACTTCTCCTAAATCATAGCTCATGGAAATCAAAAGTTCAGCTGCATAATCAAAATGTTTATCAATAGATAATCTCATACCAAGACCGAACTCAGCATTATCTTCAAACAAAGAATTATTCCATGCCGGACCTTTGCCATCGATATTAATTGTATAAGGAGTCGTTGGTAAATTTCCGCCATAAATAGAGGAGCATCCTGTAGCGTTTGCAATTATCATTCTATCACCAAAGAGCTGTGTTGCAAGTTTTATATAGGGAGTTTCACCGCAGCCCGAGCATGCTCCTGAAAATTCAAACAGGGGCTGCAAAATCTGGCTGTCTTTTATAGAGTGAATATTAAGTTTACTTCTGTCGTATTCGGGAAGCTCTTTGAAGAAATTCCAGTTAGCTCTTTCTTTTTCTCTTACAGGTAATTGAGGTATCATATTAAGAGCTTTAAGTCTTACTTCACTTTTATTTTTTACAGGACAAATTTCATAGCATAGTGTACATCCTGTGCAGTCTTCTGCAGCAACCTGAATTGTGTACAATGTATCTTCACCGAATTCTTTTCCTTTTGCCTTCATGTATTTAAATCCGGCAGGAGCAGTTTCCAAATATTTCTTATCGTAAGTTTTTATTCTTATAGTCGCATGGGGACAAATCATTGCGCACTTGCCGCATTGAATGCAGATACTCTCATCCCACTCAGGAACCTGCAATGCGATATTTCTTTTTTCCCACTGAGATGTTCCCGATGCAAATGTTCCGTCGATAGGCATTTCACTGACTGATACTTCATCGCCGTTTCCGGAAATCATTTTGGATAGAACATTCTTTACGTAGTTAGGAGCATCATTAGGAACTATAGGAGGAAGTTCAATATTACCGGTAGCTTTTGCAGGAACATCAACTTTAAATAAGTTCTCAAGAGTTTTATCAACGGCATTGAAATTTTTATTTACAATTTCATCGCCCTTTGCTCCGTATGTTTTTTGTATTGAGTATTTTATCTTTCCTATAGCTTCGTCGCTTGGCAGTACTCCCGATATTGCAAAGAAACATGTTTGCAGAATTGTATTCATGCGTGAACCCATTCCCGTTTCCTTAGCAACCTTATAAGCGTCTATAGCATAGAAATTAATTTTCTTTTCAATTATATCTTCCTGAACTAATCTCGGGAGCTTATCCCAAATTTCAGCTTTTCCATAGGGAGAGTTCAATAAAAATGTTCCGCCATCCACAATGTTTCTGAGCATATCAAATTTTTCAAGGAAGTTAAACTGATGACAGCCAATGAAATTTGATGAGCCGATTAAGTAAGATGATTTAATCGGATGAGGACCGAATCTTAAATGCGAGATTGTAGTCGAGCCTGACTTTTTTGAATCGTAAACAAAGTATCCCTGGCAATAGTTATCAGTTTCTTCTCCAATGATTTTAATTGTGTTTTTATTCGCTCCGACTGTACCATCTGCGCCAAGTCCGTAAAACATTGCGCGGAATACACTATCATTTTCCTTTAAGAAATTTTTATCGTACTTAAGACTTGTGAAAGTTACATCATCGTTTATTCCGATTGTAAAATGATTCTTTGGATTATCTTTTTTAAGCTCTTCATAAATTCCCATCACCATTGCAGGAGTGAATTCCTTCGATGAAAGTCCGTATCTTCCGCCGGTTACATGGGGAAATTTTTCAAACGGAGGATTATCTGAAGTCATTGCTTCGCTTATTGCAGCAACAATATCTTTATACATCGGTTCACCGTTTGAGCCGGGTTCTTTTGTTCTATCGAGAACTGCTATTTTCTTAACAGATTTAGGAAGCTTATCTATAAAATGTTTTATTGAGAAAGGTCTGAACAGGCGTACCTTTAACACTCCGATTTTTTCTTCGCCTGATTGTTTTAAATAATCAATTGTCTCTTCAACTGTTTCTGCGCCTGAGCCCATCATAATAATAATTCTCTCTGCATTCGGGTCTCCGTAGTAATCAAATAAATTATATCTTCTTCCTGTCAGTTCAAACAATTTATCCATGTACTTCTGAACAATACCCGGGCATTCATCATAATATTTATTAACGGTTTCTCTTCCCTGAAAATAAACATCAGGATTTTGAGCTGTTCCTCTTATAAAAGGATTATCCGGTGAAAGCGCGCGTTTGCGGTGTTCATAAATAAACTTCTCATCAATCATTTGCTTAATGACTTCTTCAGGTATTAATTCAATCTTGGCAACTTCATGCGATGTTCTGAATCCGTCGAAGAAATGTATGAACGGAATTCTTGATTCAAGCGTAGCTGCGTGGGCTATCAAAGCAGTATCCATAATTTCCTGTACTGAGTTTGAACATAGCATTGCAAATCCTGTTTGTCTTACTGCCATTACGTCACTGTGGTCTCCGAAGATTGAAAGTGCCTGTGCGGAAAGTGCTCTTGCGCTTACATGGAATACAGTTGAAGTAAGTTCACCTGCAATTTTATACATGTTTGGAATCATCAGTAATAATCCCTGTGATGCAGTGAAAGTTGTTGTAAGCGAACCGGTTTGTAATGCGCCGTGAACTGCGCCTGCAGCTCCGCCTTCGCTCTGCATTTCCTGAACTACGGGTACGCTGCCCCAGATATTGGGCTTGCGCAAGGAAGACCAGACGTCGGAAAGTTCACCCATTCCCGAAGAAGGTGTTATAGGATATATTGCGATAACTTCGTTTAATTTGTAAGCTATGTAAGCGGCAGCTTCATTGCCATCAATAGTTGAGAATTTGGAGGAATTCATTGAACAATAGTTAAAATTGAAGAAAGAACTTTAATTCGAGCACTCATTTTAATAAGAAATTTTAATTAAAATCAAATACCTTGTATTGTAAAAATGGTATATTTTTTTCAGATTTAATATGATTTAGGTCAGTTTTTATGCTAAAAATTCTTAATTGTTAATTGCCCCCCCTTAATTTATATTTGTTTTTCAAATTTTTTCAACCCCACTTTATTTCTTCATGAAGTTTTCAGATTTTAAGTATTCCCGCCCTGACCTTGATAATATCGGACGTGAAATACAAAGTGATTTAACAGAATTTAATAATGCCGAGTCAGCAGATATTCAGTGCCGCGTTATTGAAAAAATTAACGTTGTAAGAAAGAATTTTTCAACGATGTTTAACATAGCTTCGGTTAACTATTCTATCGATACAAACAACAAGTTTTACGAAGAAGAAAAAAAATTCTTCGATGACAACTCCCCTATCTTCTCAGGATATATTTCAAATTATTATAAAGCACTTGTTCATTCAAAATTCAAGGATGAACTTGAGAAAAAATTTGGCAAGCTTTTATTCGATGTTGCCGAGTGTTACATAAAAACTTACGACCCAGTCATCAACGATGACCTTGTAAGAGAAAATGAACTCTGCACAGAGTACAATAAGCTTATCGCCACTGCAAAAATTTTCTACGACGGCGAAGAAAGAAACATTGCCGGCATGGAACCGTTTATGCTTTCAACGGACAGAGCAAAACGCAAAGAAGCCAATGAAGCAAAATGGAAATACTATGCAGATAACGCTGAAGAGCTTGACAGAATTTTCGATGACTTAGTAAAAGTAAGACATAAAATCGCAACAAAGCTTGGTTTCAAAAATTTTGTAGAGCTCGGTTATTACAGAATGAGCCGTACAGATTACAATGCTGAAGACGTAAAAAAATTCAGAAGCTACGTTAAAAAATACGCAGTGCCGATTGCAGCAAAGCTGAAACAAAGACAGGCAAATCGCTTGGGACTTGAAACATTAGAGTACTTCGACGGCGCGCTGGATTTTAACTCGGGCAATGCTACTCCCAAAGGAACTCCCGAATGGATTTTAGAGAACGCAAAAAAAATGTATGAAGAACTCTCCAATGAAACGGGTGAGTTTTTCAACTTCATGGTTGATAACGAGCTGATGGACCTTGTTAACAAAAAAGGGAAAGAAGCCGGCGGATATTGTACCTTCATCGAAGATTACAAAGCGCCTTTTATCTTTTCTAACTTCAACGGAACATCGCATGATATTGTCGTTCTTACCCATGAAGCAGGCCATGCATTTCAGGCATATTGCAGCAGGAATTTTAACATCGTTGAGTATCACAATCCTACTATGGAAGCATGTGAAATCCACTCAATGAGTATGGAGCTTCTTACATGGCCGTGGATGCATTCATTCTTTAAAGAAGATACGGAGAAGTTCAAGTTTTCTGCTATCAACGGCTGCATGATTTTTATTCCTTACGGAACTGCCGTAGATGAGTTCCAGCATTACGTTTATGAAAATCCTGATGCTACTCCTGAAGAGCGCAAAGCCTGCTGGAGACACACTGAGAAAAAATATCTGCCATTACTTGACTACATTGATAACGACTATCTGGAGAATGGCGGAAGATGGCAGGCACAGAGACATATTTATGAAAGCCCTTTCTATTATATAGATTACTGCTTAGCACAAATAAGCGCTTTTGAATTCTGGAGAAAGTTCAACGAGAACCGCGATACTGCCATGGTTGATTACATCAAGCTTTGCAAAGAAGGCGGCAGCAGATCTTATACTGAGTTACTGAAAGTACCAAAGCTCGGCTCACCATTTGTTGAAGAGTGCTTTGAGCAGAACGTAAGTTATGTCGAACACTGGTTAGACAAAGTAGATGACATGGCGTTATAAATTTATCGGCGGCTTGAATTTTTTTGAGCCGCCAATTTTTTCCCTACTAATAGGTAAAAATTTCTTATGCAAATAGAACACGAATTTACCTGCCCTTACTGTTTTGAGAAAATCTCAATTCTTATAGACCCCACTGAAGATCCTCAGGCTTATGTAGAGGACTGCGAAGTCTGCTGCAATCCCATTGCCATCGCATGTGAAGTCAAAGACGGAGAAGTTATTGACTTTGAAGCGTTTCAAATCGATTAGTTGTCAGTTGCCGGTTATTAGTTGTCAAAAAAAAGTCGCATTATTGTCGCATTCCGGAACACTGATGTTTATGATTATTATGATGTCACTGATGAATAGTAAATTGTTATTCGCCTTGGCGAATCACATTCTTTAATTCCTTTCTGTTTTTAAACAATTCAACTTCTTAATATTTTTCTAAATTGATGAATTTTTGACGGATTCTTCTGCAAAATAAATTGCATCGAGTTGCAGGGGGCGCTCGCACGAACCGAAGGTTCGTTTGCTCAAACTAAAAAATTGAGGAACTCAATTTTTTAGTTTGAGCAAGTCCCGACTTCGTCGGGACGCGAGCGCCCCCGAATTGCTGCTTACAATATATCAATTTTTATTTTCCGTTCTGAAGTACTTTTACCTATTCCTGCTAATAGGGAAAATAATTTTTAATCGCTTGACACAATTTCCTGATAGAAATCATAAGGCTCTACTACATCTTCAAATCAGGAAAGTATCCAAATAAGTTAAGAATTATATTTATGCACTTAACCACCCCCTCAGTCCCCCTCCTTGTAAAGGAGGGGGAAGTAATGTACTTTTTGCATTAAATTTTTTTACCGTTATTATTATTTTCCGAATATGAAAAGAAATGTACGACCTTATAGAATCCTGCTTTACTACCTCTATACGAAGATCGAAAATTCAGAAGCATATGCAGAGCTTCATTTAAAATTCTGCAAATCCTTGGGAGTGCTTGGGCGAATTATAATTGCACACGAAGGTATTAACGGAACAATTTCAGGAACCATCGACCAGACTAACGCATACATTGCTGCAATGCGTATGGACCCGCGTTTTGAAAAAATGGAGTTCAAAATTGATGAAGCCGATGAACATGCTTTTAAAAAAATGTTTGTAAGACACAGAAGTGAAATCGTTACTATGAACCTTGATGAAGATATAGATCCCAATGAAATAAGCGGTAAGAAACTTAAACCGAAAGATTTTTATGAAGCATTACAAAGAGATGATGTTGTTATTGTGGACGGAAGAAATGATTACGAGTATGACTTAGGACACTTTCCCAATGCAATAAGACCTGAGGTAAGAGTCTTTAAAGAATTCCCGGATTGGATAAGAAAAAACCGCGAGATGTTCGAAGGCAAAAAAATCCTCGCCTACTGCACAGGCGGAATAAGATGCGAGAAGCTGACGGGATTATTTTTAAAAGAAGGATTTGAAGATGTAAATCATTTACACGGTGGAATAATAAACTACGGAAAAGATAAAGAAGTTAAAGGCAAAGGATGGCTTGGCAAATGCTACGTATTCGATGAAAGAATTTCAGTTGATATAAATTCAGCAGAGCCGCATCAGATCGTTTCAAAGTGTTATCACTGCGGCGAGCCATGTGAAAGATATGTAAACTGCGCTCAGCTTGAGTGCCATGCGCAATTTTTATGCTGCGAAGAGTGCGATGTAAAAACAAAACGCTCCTGCTGCGAAGAGCATAAAAATTCAGAGCGCAACGAGTATAACATAAAAGAACGTGAAGCCGCACTTTCGTGAGGCTTCACAATATATTTTTCTTTACTTTTTTATTTTAATAAGAACATTACCTGCAATTGAGTTTATCATAGGTGTCTTGCCTTTGAAGTAACCTCCCATGCTTTCCAGATTGAAGTTCAGTTTTATTTTATTGTTATCAATTATAAAGTTTCCTTTATCAGCCGGCAGCTTTTTATATAGATCTTCTGCTTTTAAACTGTCAATCAGCGGATTAAAGTTATACACAGATATCTCTGCTCCGTTAAGGTCGACCCGCATCATTGCAGGCTCTCTCAGTAGTGTAATTCCTATTTTGTTTGAATCTATTTTAATTACATAGGTGGAATCAGGTAGAAAATCTTTTTCTTCGTTTTGTCTGTAAACACTTAGAGGAGAATAATAATCGTAATCAGAAATTTTAGTCACTGTGCTTCTATCGAAATAATAATTGAAATAATTTTTCTTTTCAGAGTTATAGTTTTCCCTGAAGTAAGATTTATATTGCAGTCCCATTAGTTTCATTACATCTCCCGGTTGTGAATAAGAATTTTTACTGTTAATTGAATCCAGGCTGGAATCAAACCATTTTTGCAGGACATCAATTGATTTTCTTTCTGCAAAGAAATGAACTATTGAACTGATATTGCCCTCATCATTATCGCTTATGTTCTGATGAGCAGTTTTATCCATCGGCTTAATTTTTCCGTCAACTAATATTTTATTGTCTGTTAATAGTTTTTCAAGTCTGCTCATCTGGCTGCGCTGAGATACTGAGAAAGCTCCCCACGGACCGAATGATGTGATAAAGCAAAGCAGGCAGAGTGTTATAGGAATTAATTTTATATTTTTCTTTTTGCTGAACAAAAAATAAAGTGATATAAATGTAAGCCAGCATGCTAGCACAAATACGAAATATCTTTTTTCTGTAATTCCATATTCAAACAGCCTTGTTAATATTGCGATAAAAAGCAAAACTATTAAAGGAAGGAGTGCAATATAAAATGATTTTGAGAAAACCTTTATCCACTTGTTCTCTTCATAATTTCTTATAGGGTATATAAGAAGCAGCGAAAAAATTCCCGCTATTGAGAAACATAATATCAAATATGATACCCATCCCACAGGAAGATTCCACAGAATGATAATTTTTCCCATGTACAGATACAGTATCACAAGGTAAATTGTAACCAGCGGAAGCAGAACAAACTGTGTAAAGAGCTTTAATGCTTTTGGGTAAACTTCTTCCTGATAAAAATCATTTAAGTTTTCCGGAATGCCTGCAAGAAAGAACCATGTATTAAAAACACCGAGTATTAAAAAGAAAAGCTGAGCATAAATTTTTCCCTTAATGTGCATCTCGAAAAGCTCGTTAAAAGAAAGAATAGCAACTGATAGCCCTGCATATAAAACGCCAGAGAACAGAACCGATGTAAGTATTCGCAGGAAAAATAATTTATTGAACCTCCAGAATGCATCAATGTTCTGTTGATGTTCAACATCAGAATTCATGAATGCCGTGAAAGAAACCAGCAGATGAAAACCTAAAGCAAAAAGAAGAAATCTTGTAATTTCAATTAAGCCGAGGTCGGCAGGAAGTGTAAAATAATAAACAGCAAGCAAAATTATACCTGCTCCCTGAATGAGATAATTTTTTCCTGTTGGCAGCTTGAAAACTTCATTGCGTAATGTAAGTGAAAGCAGAAATGAAATTCCCAGTCCGCAGCACATAACTACATTGTATAAACGCTGATAGTCTCTTCCCGGCTCCGCTTCAATTTCTATAAGATACATCATAAGAATTGAACCGAGAATTGACACTAAAATTACAAATGGAAATCTTTGCAGTGTTTCCATTGCATCTTCATAAAGCAGGGTAAGGGAAGGAATTTTCATATCAGATGTTTATAATTTAATTTTAACGATACACAAAACTAAAATTTTAAAAAGCACTTTGTACTACAAAGTTACTTAAGATTAGAATAGATTGCAAGTGCTTTCTTATTTGGGTTCGTATGCTTCAAAATCAGTTTATTTATTATACACCGGAAAAGCAAAAATGTTGCCTACGGCTCACGCCAGTCATATTTTTTCAATAAGTCCCATATTTCCGTCAATTTAAGCCGGACTGCAAGTGTGTAAAGAATTGAGTAGGGAGCCGATACGGAATAAATGCTGTTCTTATTTCCTTCCTGAATTTTATCGCAGGTAGTTTTAAGCTGATATAAATACTTATTAATAAAGTCCGCTTTCTTTATAATGGGAAAATCTTCCTGCATCTTGAAAGCCAGTGTAATCGCATCGTAGAGGTTGAAATCTATTGCAAGATTTCTTGTCTTCATCATTCTGTGAAGCTTTCCTTTTATAACTTCAGCATATTGAATATCAATATCTCCCTTCTTCAAAAAAATTATTAATAAAAAAGTGATGTAAATATTACTTAATGTATTAGGTGAAATACTTTCCCTCATGCTTATAATAATATTACTCAGGACCTTCTGAAAATTATCAAGGATATCATTTTCCGGAGCAAGAAACTCAGGCATAGTATTTCTATCGTTTTCAAATCTCAGAATCTTTGCAAAGTGTTTTTCATTCTCAATCTGATAGTATGTAAGAAATACGAAAGCTTTATTTGAAGAGAGCACTGCATTTGCAAGTGCATGATTCATTAATGCATCGCTGCTTCTCGAATCAATGTCATATGACATAATATGAACATAATACTTTATAAGAAGAAATGTATGTGCGCTGTACGGAGCAATTCGTGAGCAGATTTCGTAATACTCTTTTATTTTGCTTTCTACTTCTACACGTTTGTTTTTATCGTCATTAAATTCCAGCAGCGCCAGATATGAATTAGCAACAGCCGCTTCAGATTCCCTTCCTTCTTTATCAGCCTTTTCAGCAATTTCATTGCAGATTATTCTTAGTTTTTCGTTGTTACTCAGCCGGAATTGAATCAGCGCAATTAAAAGCGGAATACCATATCTGTAAACCTCCAGATCAAACTCTTTTATAATTTCATATGCAGCATAAAGATTATTTAACGCAGATAAATAATTTTTATCACTGATTAATTTAAAAACATGCTTGTATGAACGCGTAAGAAACAGCCTTACATTTACGGTTGCTTCTTCAGCCTCTGAAATGGAATACTTATTTTTTGTTTTGTAAAGTTTTTCAAGTCTGTTATAAAATGCCAGGAATTGCGGATAATTTTTCTGTACATAATAATAATGCCCAAGGGTTTCAACACTTTCATATTCATATAGAAATACCTGCGCCGCTGTGAGATTATAATTTTTGGCAAACTCTTTCCTGTCTTTATCTATCTGCCCGATTATATTCAGATGGAAAGTCTTCATCTCCTTCTTCATTCCTATTGTATTCATTCTCTTCGCTTTGAGAAAATCAAATTCCAGGTCAGTTCCTTTAAAGTTTTCCCTTAGCTCCTTTTCAATTTTTTCCCAGTTGAATACATACTCCCGGAAATCAGCAAGCAGCCGTGACTTGAGCGTATCAAGCTCACCGCTTTTAATTCCAAGCTCTTTGCAGACGGCGGCTGAATTCCAGTAGTTTATTTTATCCGCATCAACGTATCCATAAATAATTTTAAGCAGCTTCACGTTCTTTTGTCCGGACGCATTCTTTCTGTTAAGAAGCTTATTGAGATATTCTTCCCGCTTTTGAGAATCAATTACGGAAAATTCGAGAAGGTAATTTAATGAAGCTTTATTCATCTAGAGTATAAGAATCTCAGATAAAAAATTTGTAAAATGGATGTATCCGGAAAAGTTATTCGAAAATAAACGATTTTTTATAGATTTTCTAATCCATTTAATTAAACCTCTATATTCGCTAATTTTAGCCATTAATTTAATTCAATCTCATTAGTAATGGAAAGAGTATACATAAACAAAATATCGGAACATGTAGATAAAGAAGTCACGATTAAAGGCTGGCTTTACAACATCCGTTCATCAGGAAAATTAATGTTTCCCGAGTTCAGAGACGGCTCAGGATTAATCCAGGGAGTTGTATCTAAAAAAGAAGTTTCAGAAAAGATCTGGGAAGACTTCGGCAAACTGACTCAGGAATCTTCCGTAATAGTCAAAGGTAAAGTAAGCAAGCATCCGAAAAAAGAAAATGTATATGAACTTCAGGTTACTGATCTTGAAATAGTTCAGATTGCAGAAGAATATCCTATCACTCCGAAGGAACATGGAATTGAATTCTTAATGGATAGACGTCACTTATGGCTGCGCTCACAAAGACAGGTTGCAATTATGAAGGTAAGAAATGAGATTGTCCAATCCATCAGAGATTATTTTTACAAAGAAGGTTTCGTTTTATTCGATACACCTATATTCACACCAAACGCAGTAGAAGGAACAAGCACATTGTTCTCAACCGATTACTTTGATTTAGGCAAAGCTTATTTATCGCAGTCGGGACAGCTTTACGCAGAGTCCGGCGCAATGGCACTAGGGAAAGTTTATACGTTCGGTCCTACTTTCAGAGCAGAGAACTCGATGACTAGAAGACATATTACTGAGTTCTGGATGATGGAACCTGAGATGGCTTACTATGATATAGATGACGATATGGATTTAATCGAAGACTTCCTTGAATACGTTGTGCAGAGAGTTATTAAAAACTGTAAGACTGAACTTGAAACTCTTGAAAGAGATGTAACTAAGCTTGAGAAAGTAAAAAAACCTTTCCCGCGCGTAACTTACGATGAGGCAATTGAAATTTTAAGAAAGAAAGATATTCCGCTTATAAGAAAAACAGCAAACGGCGAAGAGCAGATAAGACCTTTCCCATGGGGGGAGGACTTCGGGGCTCCGCATGAAGAAGCAATTGTTGAAGACTACGATAAACCTGTAATGGTTCACCGCTGGCCTGCAGAAGCAAAGGCATTTTATATGAAGCGTGACCCGAACGATCCGAAGATAGCTCTTGGAGTTGACGTACTTGCTCCCGAAGGATTCGGAGAAATTATCGGCGGCTCACAAAGAGAAGATAACCTCGATTTACTTGTTGAAAGAATTCATGAGCACAAACTTCCTATGGAAGTATTTGAGTGGTATCTGGATTTAAGAAGATTCGGAAGCGTTCCTCACTCAGGTTTCGGTATGGGACTTGAAAGAATGGTAAGCTGGATCTGCAATCTTGAACATATCCGTGAAGCAATTCCGTTTGCAAGAAGGCCGAACAGAATTCGTCCTTAAACTTTTATTTTAAATATGGCCGGCGATTATGCGTTTATATTGTTTATTATTGCATCTGTGCTGATAGGGCTGGCTGTTTATTATTATAAGGACGTTTATAAAAGAAGAGTTTTAACAAATCAGCTTCTTGGTGCAGATGCAGGTACCGGTAAAAAATACGAGTACAAGCATCTTCCCGAAAAATACACGAACTATGAACTGAAAGGTTATGTTAAGAAATATGAGTGGAAGCTGCAGGAAGTTTTTAACCGCGAGAATGACAGATACACTGAGAATAAGCATTACGATTATATAAAATTTTCTGCCGACCTGAATAAAAATCCCAACACGATTTTTATTCACAGGAAGACAAATATAATTTCTAAGCCCGAGCTTTTTAATCATATACAAAGTGTTTTCTTTGACGGCAAGATTTTAAATCCGGATGTTGATGCACAGGTAAAAGAAATGAACATAGTCCCCTGCGGAAGCACGGGAGATTTTATTAGAAATTTTTACGTCTTTGCAAAGAATAAAAACTCCGTAAAAAGAGTTTTAACCGAGTTAGTTGAAGATGCAATTGTTCATGATTTTAACTGGTGCAAAGAGAACTCATTTCAGGTAATGATTTTAAGAGATAAGCTTGTGATTAAAACTCATACTTCGATTAATTCAGGTGAAATAAAATCAATTATAAGATTAGGCGAGAAAATATTAGACTATATTTAGAATAACATGAATACAATTATCATAGACGGCAATAATCTTTTACATAAAATTCCTTCTTTTAAGAAGAGCTTCAGCGCAAGTCCCGATAACACGCGGCGTACATTAGTCGAAGCAGTTAAAGGAAGAGTAAAAATTAAAGCAAAGATAATTTTTGTTTTTGACGGTCACAGCGATGATAAAGTTCACAACGTAATTTACTCAGGCGCAAAAACGGCAGATGAAATTATAAGAAAGTTTATAGAAGAGAATTACAATAAGAATTCGATTAAAGTAGTAAGCTCCGATAACGAAATAACTGCGCTGGCAAAAGTCTGCGGATGCGAAGTGAGCAGCAGTGAAAAATTCTGGGAAGAGATAAATCATTCTTCCCCTACAAAAGGAAAAAATATCAACCAGTTATATATTTACGATAAAGCTGAAAAAGAAAAACCGAACGGAATGAGCAGGAAAGATTTTAACGAATACTTAAAACATTTCACATAGTCTTTTATTTTACCGGTAAAAATGACTTCAACAGAATTACTCCATCAGTACATTAAAAACGAAAATCTCCGTAAGCACTGCTATGCAGTAGATGCATGCATGAGATATTATGCAAAACAGCTTGGCGAAGATGAAAACAAATGGGGAGATGCAGGACTGCTCCATGATCTCGACTGGGAAATGTACCCTGATACACATCCGAATACTGCAGTACCAATCCTTGAAGAACACGGTTATGATAAAGAGTTTATAGATGCAGTTTTAGGGCATGCATACCCCGATAGAACTAATGTTCCCAGAGAAACTAACCTTGCAAAATATCTCTTTGCATGTGATGAGATAACAGGATTTGTAACTGCGTACTCATTAATGAAACCGGACGGAATGAATAGCGTAGAAGCAAAGAGCATCATTAAGAAGATGAAGGATAAAGCTTTTGCAAGAAACGTAAGCCGCGATGATATAAAGCTTGCCGCAGAAGAAATAGGTATTCCTCTTGAAGAGCATATTACAAATGTTATAAGTATTTTAAAAAGTGACAGCAGATTAAATTAATTACAATCTAACTAATGGAAGTAATTTCAACAAAGAATTTAAGAAAAGAGTATCAGGGTAGCGGATTTAGCAAAGATAAAATCACTGCTCTGAAAAATTTTTCTTTCAATGTTCAGGAAGGCGATATATTCGGTCTGCTTGGTCCCAACGGCGCAGGAAAGACAACGCTTGTAAAAGTCCTGCTCGGAATTGTTTACCCGACTGAAGGAGAAGTTTCCATCTTCGGCGAGAGCATTAAGAATGAAAAGTATAAAAAAAGAGTCGGTTACCTTCCCGAGAATCACAAGTTCCCGAATTATCTTACGGGCGAACAGGTTCTGCATTACTTCGGAATGTTAAGCGGACTTACAAAGTCTGAGGTGAAATCACGCAGCGATGAATATCTGAGAATAGTCGATATGGAAAAATGGAAGAAGACAAAGATAAAAAAATATTCAAAAGGAATGATGCAGCGCCTCGGCATTGCTCAGGCAATGATAAATGAACCCGATTTGATTTTCCTTGATGAACCTACTGACGGAGTTGATCCGATTGGAAGAAAAGAGATTAGAGATATATTAATCGGACTGAAAGAAAAAAGAAAAACTATTTTTCTTAACTCGCATTTATTAAGCGAAATTGAATTAGTCTGCAACAAAGTTGCTATTCTCAACAAAGGCGAGCTGATAAAAGAAGGCACCATTGATGAAATTACTTCAAGCGGCAATCAGCATACATTTGCCACTTCGGATTTATCAGATGCAGTAATAAATATTTTACTGAGCCAGCACTTTGCAACTCTTCACGGCAAAAATGAATTTTTAGTGAATTCAGATTCACCTGAAGTGCTCAATTCAATTATAGATATGCTAAGAAAGAACAATGTGAACATTTTAACCTTAACGAAAGAAAAGAATTCACTTGAAAATATGTTCATTAACTTAATCGGTCAGCAAAATTAAAAAAACAACTGTGATTTTTAAAACACTTATATCAGGAGTTCTCAGAGAAGCCATCGCAAAGAAAATTTTTCTCGGCTTCTTTATAATATCCACACTTATACTTCTCGGCTTTCTTGTATTTTTAAATACAGAGTCAGTCACGGGAGTAGCCGCAATGGCAGGTAACGATATCAATGAATTTGTAATCGGCTCGGAAACATTTATACTCAGTGTTTCTTACCTATTACTTATTACTTTCTGCCTTATCGGAGTTTCTTCTATTATTCCGTCGATGCTTGAAAAAGGAAACATTGATTTATTGTTATCCAAACCTGTATCAAGGTCAACAATCATTTTAGGCAAATTCACAGGCGGTTTGATTTTAATATTCGGAAGTCTTGTGTATCTTCTCGGAGGTGTATGGCTTATGGTTTCGCTGAAGTTCGGCTACTGGAACGCATCGTTCCTTTCATCAATCTTCATGCTTACATTTTCATTCGCAGTTATATACTCACTAGTTATTTTCATAGGTATAATTTCGCAAAGTTCGATACTTTCAATTTTAATAAATATATTTTTAATATTTTTAATCTGTCCCTTCTTAGCTTCACGTGAGACATTTTTATTTCAGTTCGTTACAAACAATGTCGGGCAGTTCATAATTAATTTCTTCTATTATATTTTGCCGAAGCCCGGAGATCTTCAGGTTATTACAGCAAATATAATAAAGAAGGAAAAGATAGAATCGTGGCAGCCAGTAGTAACTTCAGCTCTATTTCTGATAACTTTTTTATCTGCATCAATTTATCTTTTTAAAAAGAAAGATTATTAAAAAATATTAATGCTTTATCGTTTCTCTCATATAACAGTATTAATATGTTTAAGCTTATTATTCTTCTCGTGCTCAAATAATGCTCCGAAGATTGAGCAGCTTCCTCTATCCGTAAAAAATAATTTCAATCTGCTTCAGAAAGACCCGCAGTTTGTGCTTTATATAAATTTTAAAAGCATGAACAAAACTCCTTTCTGGAAGGCAAACGTTTCAGATTCCCTACTCAACGCCGAAAGAACTTTCGGAAGCTTACTGAATACTTTCAAAGTTGCAACCGGCGCATCTATTTCAGAAGGACTTGATGAACTGTATTATTCAAATTCATGGATGGGAGAGAATTCAATTGTACTTAAAGGAATTTTTGACAGAAAGAAACTTAACGATTACCTCGCTAACGATTCAAATTTTTCAAAAGCTGCTGCAAAAGACGGAACTCCCGTTTATATGAAAAATGATAACCGTCTTTATTTTTTCTTTAAAGATAATTTCTCAATCTGCGCAAGCAACTATATGACAATTATTGACGGAATGACTGCAGTGAAAGATACTTCAAAGACGGGATTGCTCGAAAATCCTGAAATGATATCTGCAATTGAAAAAATTTACAACAAGGAAAATTTGTGGATGATCTCCAAAGAGCAGATGTTCATCAGAGGAATATTTATGAATTTTCTTGAATCAAAAATTGAAGCTGATGGAAAGAATGAGCAGAAAGAAATTGATTCAAATAAAATCAGCATAGAAAATATTTACGATAAAATTTCTTCCGTATCTTTTTCTGCAAAGATGGAAAACGACCTGAATTTTTATATACAAACGGAGTTTAAAAACGGCGAGACTGCAAACTTCTTTAAGACTTATATAACGGGATTGCTTTCACTCTCAAAACTTGCTTCTACAGTAAAAGGGAATCAAAAATCACCTGCTGATAAAATTCTTGAATATACTAAAGTAGAGAATTACGATAATACAGTACTTATAATAATGAACATCAATAACTCCAACATCAACGACTTCCGCAAAGGCTCAATTATAAATAAGCCAAATTAATTTTAATAATTAAGACAATTTAATCGTTCTCTTTCAAAAACTTTTCTGCTAACAGTACATCTTCTTCACTTCCGATAAACAACGGAACTCTCTGATGCAGCGCCTGAGGAACAACCTCTAATATTCTTTCTTTGCCTGTAGATGCTCTGCCGCCTGCCTGCTCAACAATAAATGCAAGCGGATTCGCTTCATACATCAGTCTTAATTTTCCGTTCTTGTTTTTCTTATCGGCAGGATAAATAAAAATTCCGCCGTATAATAAATTACGATGGAAGTCTGCAACAAGCGAGCCGACGTATCTTGACGAGTAAGGTCTGTTAGTTTCTTTATCTTCTTCTTTCAGGTAATTTATATATTTTTTCATTCCTTCCGACCACTTGCAATAATTTCCTTCGTTAGTAGAATACGTTTTCGATTTTTTAGGAATCTGCATATTTTCATAGCTCAGTAAAAATTCACCGACTGTAGGGTCAAGCGTAAATCCATGCACCCCTTTACCTGCTGTATAAACTAAAAACGTACTTGAGCCGTAAACAACATATCCTGCCGCAACCTGTTCAGTGCCTCTTTGCAGGCAGTCAGCTTCCGTGCCGGGACCGCTTTCAGAAATTCTTTTATAGATTGAAAAAATTGTTCCTATGGAAATATTTGCTTCTATATTCGATGAGCCGTCAAGCGGATCGAAGTGACAAATATATTTATTGCTGATTGTGTTGTTCAGGATATATTTATCTTCAAGCGGGATAAACTCCTCTTCTTCCTCCGAACACACTGCACAGATATGCCCGCCTGCCTTCATTGTATTTGTCAGCATATCGTTTGCATACACATCAAGTTTTTTTACAGCTTCACCCTGAACATTTTCATCGCCTGTAAACCCAAGTATATCTATTAAGCCCGCCCTGTTTACTTCCAGTGAAATTATTTTACATGCTAATGCAATATCGGCAAGCAAATCGGAAAGTTGTCCTGTTGCATCAGGAATATTTCTTTCCTGGTCAATTATATGTCTGTAAAAGGTTTTGCTTATCATTTATAGAGGGAATTAATTTTTTAAATTTCTTTCTATGTAATCTATTAAAGTATGAATGACTTTAATGTGAATTTCCTGAACTCTGTCCGAATACTTCGATTGCGGCGAACGTATCTCAACATCGCAGACCGTTGCCATCTTACCCCCGTCTTTGCCTGTCAAGCCGACCACTTTCATTCCTCTTTCTCTAGCAGCATCAACTGCATTAAGGATATTTTTTGAGTTACCGCTAGTGCTAATGGCAAGCAATACATCACCTTCTCTTCCCAGACCTTCAACATATCGCGAAAAAATTCTGTCGAATCCGTAATCGTTACCAACACATGTTAAATGTGATGCATCCGATATTGAAACAGCGCCGATTGCTCTCCTGTCATCTCTGAATCTTCCAGTGAGCTCTTCCGCAAAGTGCATTGCATCGCACATTGAGCCGCCGTTACCGCACGAAATAATTTTTCCTCCTTTGTTCAAAGCATCAACCATTAAATCACCTGCCGATTTTATCTTTTCAAAATTAGCATCGTCTGAAAGAAATTTTTCCAGAACTTTCTGAGCTTCAATAAAATTTTCTTTTATTTGGTCCATGAAACTTTTAGTTTTTTTAACTTAATTTTTAAAACAACTTATCGAGCGCATCTTTTATCTTTTCCACTCCAATAATTTCAAAATCCTTCTTCGTATTATAACCTTTAAGATTACTCTTCGGAACAATAATTCTTTTGAAGCCCAGCTTTGCCGCTTCGTTAACTCTTTTATCTAAATATGAAATCGTCCTCACTTCACCCGATAATCCTATTTCTCCCAGAATAACTGTCTCAGAGTCTATCGGAATATCTTTATAACTCGAACATATACTCATTGCAACAGCTAAATCAATTGCCGTCTCATCTATCTTCACACCCCCTGCAATATTTAAAAACACGTCGGCTTTGTTTAAATGAAAGCCAAGTTTCTTCTCAAGCACCGCAAGCATAATGTTCAGTCTCTTGTAATCAAATCCCATCGAAGTCCTCTGCGGAATTCCATAACTCGTAGCTGATACCAGCGCCTGTACTTCAATCAAAATCGGACGGGTTCCTTCAATTGCAGAAGAGATACTGCAGCCCGATGCTCCGTAATTTCTTTGCGATAAAAAAACTTCACTGGGATTTTTAACTTCATTTAATCCCATTTCCGTCATTTCAAAAATACCTATTTCATTCGTTGAACCGAAACGGTTTTTTATCCCACGCAAAATTCTGTAAGCATGGGTTCGTTCTCCTTCAAACTGTAGCACAACGTCTACCATATGCTCAAGAATTTTCGGTCCGGCAATCATACCGTCTTTAGTAATGTGCCCGACTACAAATATAGGGATGTTTTTTGTTTTTGCAATATTAATAAGAAGGGCTGTAGATTCCCGCAGCTGCGATACCGTCCCCGGCGCGCTTTCAATATCGTTGCGGTGAACCGTCTGTATCGAATCAATTACAATCAGCTCAGGCTCTTCGCTGTCAATAACGGCTTGTATTATTTCAAGATTTGTCTCAGATAGAATATAAAAATTTTCCAGATGAAAATTCAGTCTGTCGCTTCGCATTTTTATCTGCAGTGCAGATTCTTCACCGCTCACATATAAAATTCTTTTGTCTTTTATCTTATCGGCAATCTGTAGCATCAGAGTTGACTTCCCTATACCGGGATCTCCACCTATGAGAATTACTGAGCCTCCGACAATTCCGCCTCCTAAAACTCTGTCAAGCTCTTCAATGCCTGTCTGAATTCTGTTCTCTCCAAAGGTCTCAATTTCCGTAATTAATTTTATGTTTGCGCTCTGGCTTTTAAGTTCAACTTTGCGCGCAAGTTTTTCCGTATGAGTATCAATAATTTCTTCGACAAGCGTGTTCCATAATCCGCACTCGGGGCATTTACCGCTCCAGCGGGGACTTGCATAGCCGCAGTTCTGACAGACGTATTTACTTTTTAATTTTGACAGGAGGATTTTATATTAATTGTTTATTGTGAGAAGTTCTTCTTTGGTGCCTTCGAAAGTTTTTTCTAGTTCTTTTATTAAATACATAAGGCCGGGTGTATCTACTTCTTTTATCTTCGTTTCAATTTGTCTGCACAGCTCGGCAATATCTCTTGCGCCAAGATTTAAGCTTGAGCCTTTAAGACTGTGTGTATCAAGGAACACTCTGTCAAAATTACTCTTTGCAGAATTTTCTCTTATACTATCTATTAATTCAACTGACTGGTCAATATATAATTTTACCATGTCATCAACAAACCCTTTATCTCCTATTTCTTTTAATCCGTTCACAACATCCATATCCAGAAAAGTTTTGCTGAAACGCATCTTGCGCATTTCTCTTTCAGCGCGTATTTCCTTACCCCACTTTATTAATGCTTTCTGTACTTCCTCTATGAGAATAGGTTTGCCTATGTAATCATTCATTCCTGCTTCAAGACATATTTCTCTATCGCCCTGCATAACGTTTGCTGTCATTGCAATAATTTTCGGGCGAAGTTCAAGTTTTCTGTTTTTTAAAATATGTTTGGTCGCTTCAAGCCCGTCCATCTCCGGCATTTGTATATCCATAAACACAATTTCATAATGCTGGCGGTTCAAGGCTTCAAGAACTTCCAGTCCGTTGCTTGCAACATCTGCTGAGTAACCCATCTGCTGCAGCAACCTAACTGCGAGCTTCTGGTTTATTAAATTATCTTCAGCTACTAAAATTTTCAGAGGGAGTTTTTCTGCAAGCTTTTTATCAAGCTTGTTTTCAGTCTGCTCTCTTCCGAATGAAATTGCAGAGTTAGTCAACACTTTTACAAGCACATTGAATAACTCGTTCTTTTTAATCGGCTTGGAAATATACTCGGCAAAAATATTGTTGGCAGGTTCTTTATACTCTTTTAAATTCCCAACAGATGTAAGCATAATCATAGGTAAAGCTTCGCGTCCCGAAATTTGTTTTATCTTCTGTCCCAGTTCAAGTCCGTCCATGTCGGGCATAAGCATATCAAGAATTGCGAGATCAAAAATTTTATCTGTCTTCAGTACTTCTAAAACCTCTGCGCCTGTTTCATAAGCTTCGGCAGCCATTCCCCATGACTTCGCCTGCTGTACAAGAATATTTCTGTTCGTTTTATTATCGTCAACAATTAGAATTTTCTTATTTCTGATTTCAGGAATATGTCCGCTCTGATATAATTTTGTTATCTGCTGCTTTGATGCCTGTACATTAATTGTAAAATGGAATGTTGCGCCTTTGCCGAACTCACTCTCTACCCATATTTCACCCTTCATCATTTCAACAAGCTTGCTGCTGATTGCAAGTCCTAAGCCTGTTCCGCCGTATCTGCGGGTTGTTGATGAATCTGCCTGGGAGAACGCTTCAAAAATTTTCTTCTTCTTTTCTTCGTGAATTCCGATTCCAGTGTCTTTCACAGAGAATGAAAGCAATAAATCATCACCGTCACGTTTAACTAAATCTACAGATGTAAACACTTCACCAAAATCTGTAAACTTAATTGCGTTAGAAACTAAGTTACCGAGAATTTGTCTTAAGCGTGTAACATCACCTACTATAATATGCGGGATTTGTGAGTCTATCTGATACAGTAAATCCAGTCTCTTTGCCAATGCGCGAGGCCCCATTAAATCATAAACATCTTCTACGCATGAGCTGAGCTCGAACGGCTGCTCTTCAAGTGTTAATCTTTCAGATTCTATTTTTGAGAAATCAAGAATGTCATTGATAATTGTAAGCAGATGGTCTCCGCTTAATCTTATAGTATCAGCAAACTCTCTCTGCTCTTCTGTTAACTCTGTTTCCATTAATAAACCTGACATACCTATTACTGCATTCATAGGTGTTCGGATTTCATGGCTCATCGTTGCAAGGAACTCTGCCTTTGTCTTCAAGGCATTCTCAGCTTCTTTGCGGGCATTAATAATTTCTTCTTCTGTTTTCTTTCTCTCAGATATGTCCGTCAATGTCCCAAGGAATCTGTAAGCTTTTCCCTTGTCATCTCTGAAGCATTTACCTTTTGACTCTACCCATATCCACTCACCGTTTTTATGTTTTATCCTGTGAAGATTTGTAAATACATCTGTCTTTCCGTCAATATGATCATGCAGAGCATTATATAATGTTTCTTTGTCATCAGGATGAACTGCGTCTTCCCAGAATTTTCTGAAATCCGGTATTTCTCCTTTTGTATATCCTATTATATCAAGAAATGCTTTTGAAAGGAATATATCATCTATATTTAAATCCCAGTCCCATATACCGTCTTTGATTGCAGTTATTGCTAAATTATATCTCTCCTGTGTTTTTCTGTATTCCTCTTCTTTTTTTCTGATATCTGTGACATCAATGCATAACTGATTGATGCACTGAACACCTCCGTTATCATTGTACTCTGCATAAAGAAATGTATCGAGCCATACAATTTGTCCGGATTTGTTTTTAATCCTGTAATCAACACGCAGATTGGTTTTATAATCTTCATCTTTCCATTTTCTATACTCTTCCAAAACCTTTTCTGCATCTTCGGGATAAATTATATCCCGGAGCTGTTCGGGACTAAGACTATCAAATTCTTCTCTGCTGTAACCTGTTTGACGAACAAATTCTTTATTTACGAACTCGTATTTATTGCTCTCAATATTAAAACGTGTAACTGCTATAGGCTGGTTTTCTGCAAGGTTGCGGTATTTATCTTCGCTCTTCTTTAATGCTTCTGCGAATATTTTATGCTCATTAATATCTTCAAAAGTAATAACTAATCCGTTTTCAATTTTACCTGCCCTTAATCTGAACCAGGTTGAGAATCCCTCGTGATTATAGAAGTGTTCGATATCCAGCGGTACTCCGGTCTCAGCAACTTTCACAAGTTTTTCAAAAATGCCGTCTTCTTTTATTCCGGGATATTCTTCACCAATTCTTTTACCAAGCAGTTCTTCTTTTGTGCGTCCGGACATTTTTTCAGTCGCGGAGTTTACGATGATCTTTTCAAAATCAACTATCTCCCCTTTTTTACCATAGACATATTTATAAACACCAATACCAATAGACAAGCTCTCAAGAAGAGCAGGTAGTATGGATTTAGCATCAATAATTTCTGTATTGTTGGAGTTTTTGGACATATAATTTTTGAGATACAGGTAAAGGCGGTCCTATCCGCCGTCATATCCTAGGGGAGAATAATGATATTATCCTATTAAATTAAATAAATATTATTTCACAAAACATTCATAATATAATCTATTGAGTTTTTCCATAGGAGCATTCATCTCTAATCTCTCTTCTAAGTTAGAAAAATCAATTTCGTCAAGCTTCTGCTCCTGGCATTCGCAGGAATAAACAAATTTTTCTTTGCCTGTTTCAGGGTCAACATTTCTCAGCAGACATCGCGCGCAGACCGCTTTCATCATACATTGCATAGGTGAATTAATATTTGCAACTGCTTCGTGTCCGTTAAGATATTCTTTTAAAAATGTTTTTCGCGCATCACGGATTCCCTGCATCATTTCAGGACTTCCTGCCGTAATAATTTTATTTATATGTTTCAGATCTTTATCGTTACTAACGTAATTTTTAATTCCTTCGATGATAGTGCCTTTGAAAAATGTATCTTGTTCTCTTGCAGGATTTATATCTCCTTCTTCCGAGCACCATATAACTTTATCGCTGGAGCTTTCTATTATTTCCCTGTCAAAAACCTCATCATTTTTTCTGTATCCTGCAAAGTACAAAACGTTATTATTTTGCTTTTTTAATTCCTGCGCAACTGAAAGCAGCACTGCATTACCTGAACCGCCTCCTGCAATAAGGACATTTTGTCCCGTGGAAATCTTAGGCGTATTACCTGTCGGTCCCATCAAGAAAACTTTTTCGCCTTCTTTTAAATTCTTAATGAGTGAGGTTGAAACTCCGCGCTCAATAACAACAAATTTAAGCAGACCGTTTTCTTTATCTGCGCTTACACCTGCAAGAGCAACACCTTCAAATGCTGTCGAGATTCCGTTCTTCTTTTCAGTCAGCACTTCATAGTTCTGTAATTTAAAGAACTGTCCCGCGCTAAATTTATCAGCGCCGGATTTGCTTTTTATAATAAGCTCAATTGTTCTGTCGTTCAGTCTCTTTACAGAATGAACTCTTGCAACAAATTTTTCATCAGTAATTTCAAAAAATTCTTTTGAAGTTTTAAACTTACCTTCTTCATTTTTTAAAATATCTACAACATCCCATGAGCCTTTCTTCGCAGATGCCATTGCCTTCACAACGCTTCCGACATACTTCGGATGAATATCTCCGTAGAAGGAAATGAACTTTCCGTTCTTATTGTATGATGTAAAGAAACCGTCTTCTTTAGTGCTTACTGCTTCCAGTGAATACTTACCGTCATCACCTTTTACAGGTTTGAACGTTTTGAAATACTGCCACTTGGCATCCATCTCAAAAGTCTCTGGATTTTCGAATTCATACATTGAGTTCGGCGATGTTCCCGCGGCTACCTGAACAGTCTTTGCAGGCATTTCAATAAACTCACCGCTGCTTCTGTATTTTATTTTTCCGTCCTCAGTTTTTTCTACTGTCTGTTTTTCAAAAATTACTTTCTCTGCCCTTCCGTATTTGTCTTTAACAATTTCAGTCGGAGATAAGTTTTCAACAAAATAAACTCCCTGCTCAAGCGCTTCTTTTATTTCTTCGTGGTTCAGTCTGTATGCCGGTGAATCCTGCATTCTCTTTCGATATACCAGTGAAACTCCGCCGAACTTTCTGACTAAATCTATATAATTTGTTTTTCTGTTCTCAACTTTTGCAAGCTCTTCTTCTGCTCTTACTTCTTTTCCGTGAGCAATAAAAGTTTTTATTATCTCTTTATCTTCCTCATTGAATGTGCTCCAGAAATAATCTTCACCCTTCTCTGCCGTTATCTTTTCGTATCTGTCTAAAACTCTTTTTACCTGAACAGGATAATATGCTGCCGTTTCCGTTGTAGTATCAATTGCAGTCAATCCCCCGCCGATAACTACTGCCGGAAGCTGAATCATCGTGCTTGTAAGATTATCATCCTTGCTTGCGCCTGATAACTGCAGTGACATTAAATAATCAGTCGACTTTCTTACACCTTTTGCAAGATTATTTTTCATATCAACTATCGTCGGCATTCCTGCTCCCGCTGCAATGGCAATGTGGTCAAATCCCATTTCCCATGCGTCATCAATTTTTATTGAGCTGCCGAATCTCACTCCGTCATATAATCTGAAATTATTTCTTCTCGCAAGATTTACATAAATCATCGATAAGAAATTTTTATCCCAGCGGACGGTAATACCGTACTCTGTAACTCCGCCGAAGCCTTGCATAATTCTCTTATCCAGCTCCTGCTCAATTTCTTTTGAAAAATCTTTTATTGCTTTCGGTTCACTTCTTTCATTCGTTAAAGGATTTATTCCTGTATATTCACCAAACAACGGCTCAATTTTCAACGCATCTGTTCCCGTTACACCAAATCCCGCATTTAATAAATGATGTGAAAGGGTGTAACCAGCAGGTCCCATACCGACAACCAATACATTTTTGCCATTGTATTCTTCAGCGTAAGGACGTTTTATATTAATAGGATTCCATCGTGTGAGAAGCGTGTAGATTTCAAATCCATATGGGAGATTTACTACATCTCTTAGCGTATTTGTCTCAACCTGAGGTATATTTACGGGTTCCTGTTTCTGGTAAATACATCCTTTCATACAGTCATTACAAATTCTATGCCCTGTTCCGGGACACATTGGGTTATCAATTGCTACAATTGCAAGCGCAGAGAGCGGTCTTCCACTTTTTCTGAGCAAATGCGCTTCGGAAATTTTTTCATTTAACGGGCAGCCCGTGAGTTCTATTCCAAGTGGATTAGCTTTTAAAGCGCCGAATCTGTCCGTTAGTCCTTTTGAGCATGAATCCTTTTCCCTGTCATGGCAATACATGCAATAATCAACCTGATTCAGAATCTGCCTTTCGCTCATTCTGTGGTCGTGAAGCTCAAATCCGTTTCTCTGTATAAAATGTTTTTCTTCGCCTTCAAGTTTTTCAGGAAAGTTTGGTTCGGGAGTTTCAGTGTGAACAAGATGGTCAAAGTCTAATTTCTCAGGCTCGAAGTATGAAACCCATTTTGCAGCGTCTTTATCATATTGACGTTTTGCAAAAACCCACTGCATAATTTTTTCCATAAGGAATTTAATATTATCGTATTCCTTTTCATCTTCAGTAATTCCGCTTGCTGTTTTTATTTCAGGGATTAACTTTGCCGCGCAGGCTTTATAATTATCGGGAATCTGGAAATTCTCGGGAGCGAATTTATCGCCTTCATAAAACCATCTGTAATTTTTTTCAAGCTCGGCAAGCTCGTTTACAAATCTTGCAGTGAATTTTTCTTCATCAACATCAAAATCTAATTTATCTGCAAAGCATAATTTTATTTTTGTTACAAAAGCATCCAGTTCCGGCCAGTTTATATTTTCAAGGTCGGCAGGTTTAAATCTTCTGAATACTTTTCTCTGAACAAATTCTTTTTTAAATAAAAATATATCTTCATTGTACTGTGCCTCATCAAGATATTTTGAAAGATGTTCCTGTACATTAAAAAGTTCTCCGAGGAAATCGGAAAGGTAAACGCTGGAATTCATTATTACTTCAGATGCCTGAATATAAGTATAGCCCTCGCCCAGGGAATCGCGGTATTTCTTAAATTCTTCAAATTTTTCAGAATTCGCGCTTTCAAAATACTTATAAAAATCCTCAGAGAGATTTCTGAGTTTTTCGCTGACAAACAAATCTGCAAATGTGTACCCGAATTTGGGGTTTAGAATATTTTCGTTCATGCGTAAAAATGATTATTACTAAATATAATTCTAATATTATTAAATAAGAATTTACTAATTTTTTGCACTTATTTTGCAGAGCGTCAATGCTTTAAAAAAGTATTTAATTATCCGAAATTTTTCGTTATACTCAATATTCAACTAAAAACACCAACTTTTTAAAACATTATGGAAAAGATTAAATATTCCGAAGTAAAGAATTTTATTGACGGAAAGTTCACTTCTAACGGGCAGGCAAGAATGGACGTACTTTCACCGATTGACGGTAAAGTTATCTCAAAAGTTCTCCTTTCAAAGAAAAATGATTTAGACGCAGCAGTAGAATCCGCTAAAAAAGCGTTTCCTGCCTGGTCAGCAACTCCTATAAAAGAAAGAGTACAGATTTTCTATCGCTACAGAACTCTGATGGAAAAGCACATGGACGAGCTTTCTTACATTACACACTTAGAAAACGGCAAAACAATAGACGAAGCAAGAGCTGAAGTTGAAAAAAGCATAGAACTTACAGAATTTGCATGTTCATTACCGCAGTTAATCGGCGGTGAAATTCTTGAAGTAAGCAAAGGTGTTGAGTGCAGAATTGACCACGCTCCTTTAGGCGTAGTTGCTTCCATCGCTCCTTTCAACTTCCCGCACATGGTTCCTCACTGGACAATTCCGAATGCGCTTGCCCTCGGAAACTGTATGATAATGAAACCATCTGAGCAGGTACCTATTACATCAAGCTACATTGCAGATATGCTTAAAGAAGCAGGACTTCCTGACGGAGTGTTCAATGTTGTAAACGGAGACAGAGATATAGTAGAAGCAATCTGCGACCATCCGGGAATTGCAGCAGTTTCGTTCGTCGGCTCAACAAAAGTTGCAAAGATTGTTTATATACGTTCAACAGGCACATTAAAAAGATGTGTTGCGCTTGGTGGAGCAAAGAACCACTTAATAGTATTACCTGATGCTAACGTTGCAATGACTGCATCAAACGTTGCTGCTTCAATGTCAGGCTGCGCAGGTCAGAGATGTATGGCTGCATCTGCAATGGTAGGCGTAGGACCGATTGACCACATTGTAGAAAAATTAGTAGAGGAATCAAAGAAAATCGTTCCGGGAAAAAATCTCGGTTCAGTTATTTCAAAAGAAGCAAAAGAAAGAATCGAAAGATATATCACTGAAGCAGAAAAGCTCGGCGCAAAAGTACTTGTTGACGGAAGAAATGCAACAGTGCCTGACCATGAAGGCGGATTTTATGTAGGACCTACGGTTATTGACTATGTAACTCCCGATATGGCAATTGCAAAAGAAGAAGTATTCGGACCTGTAATCGCAATTTTAAGAACAGATTCACTTGAAGAAGCAATTAAAATTGAAAACAGCTCGAACTACGGAAACGCAGCATCTGTATTCACACAAAACGGAAGTTTTGCAAGATACGTAATGGAACATGCATCTGCAGGAATGATTGGCGTAAACATCGGAGTTCCTGTTCCGCGTGAACCGTTCTCCTTCGGCGGTTGGAACGAATCGAAATTCGGAACAAGCGATATTACAGGTAAGAGCTCAATAGAATTCTGGACACAATTAAAGAAGACAAGCATTAAATGGAATGCTGAAGCGAAGACGAATTGGATGAGCTAAGCTTCGTTGATGGTTGTTCGTTTATTGTTATTCGAAATGATGCAATATTTTTTTGTTACGATTTAACTATTTAAAACCTAACTTTTTAACTTTTTGAAATGTATCAAATCACACAAAACAGAGATGAAGTAATAGATAATAGTCTTCTTTACACTCTGACTTCATGGTCGAAGCAAAAGGGACTAAAGCCAATGCCGATAAAAAGCGGCAAAGGTATTTTTATATACGATTACGACGGGAAAAGATATTTTGATTTCTCCTCGCAGCTTATCTGTATTAACATAGGGCACGGGCATCCGAAAGTTGCAGAGGCAGTTGCAAAGCAAATGAGCGAAATCAGTTACGTCTACCCCGGAATGGTAACGGCAGCAAGAGGTGACCTTGGAAAAAAACTAGCAGAGATAGCTCCCGGAGATATGAACAAAGCGTTCTTTACTCTCGGCGGAGCAGAAGCAATTGAAAATGCAATTAAGCTCGCACGTGTTTACACAGGCAGACATAAAATAGTTTCTTTTTATCAGTCATATCATGGAGCAACATATGCCTCTGCAACAGCAGGAGGCGACCCGAGAAAGCATGCAATAGATTCTCAGCAGCCGGGAAATTTTGTCCACGTTGAAAATCCTTACTTCTACAGATGTCCGTGGAACAGCAAGACTCCGGAAGAATGTTCGGAAATGGCAGCTGCTCACATGGAAAGAGTAATTCAATACGAAGGACCCCAGACAGTTGCTGCAATTTTAATGGAAGGCGAATCAGGTTCATCAGGATGCATAAAATATCCTGCCGGCTACTGGAAAAAAATTGAAGCGATTGCAAAAAGATACGGAATACTTTTGATCTGCGACGAAGTAATGAGCGGATTCGGACGCACGGGAAAATGGTTCGGTGTTGACCATCACGGAGTTGTACCTGACATCATGACAATGGCAAAAGGTCTTACATCAGCTTATCTCCCTATGGGAGGAGTAATGGTAAGAGACGAGATTGCTCATGCATTTGATGAGAAACCATTGCCGCTCGGACTTACATACTCGGCTCACGCAGTTACATGCGCTGCAGCAAATGCAGTAATAGATATTTATAAAGAAGAGAATTTAATTGAGAACGCTGCCAACATGGGAAAATACATGGATGAGCAGGTTGCAAAGTTAATGGATAAACATCCTTCAATCGGCGACTTCAGAAATACTGGTCTGCTTGGCTGTCTTGAATTAGTAAAGAACAGAGATACAAAAGAGCCTATGGCAAGATGGAACGCTCCGCCGAATGAAATGGAAGTAATGAATAAAGTTATGGCAAAAATTTCCGAGCTTGGTATGTACACAATGGGAAGATGGAACATGATTTTCATCGCTCCACCGCTTTGCATTACCAAAGAACAGATTGATGAAGGTCTTGATATAATTTCAAAAGCTTTAACAATAGCTGACGAACATTGTAGTTAATACAATAAAGAGAAAGTAACTCAGATAAATAAATTTAATCCTTAAACTAACTAAGAATCCATTGGATAGTGATTCACAGGATTTAGTTTTAAAGAACGATATTACATCTTCACCGCTTTACAGTGAAGACTTAGCCCCTGTCTCTCAATCCCACAGAACATGGGGCACATGGAACTACGCGGCGCTATGGATAAGCATGAGCTTATGCATTCCGACGTATATGCTTGCAAGCTCTTTAATAGAGGGCGGAATGAACTGGTGGCAGTCAATCTTAACGATTTTCATTGCCAATACAGTTGTGCTTATTCCCATGATATTGAACGGCAGAGCAGGCGCGAAATACGGAATACCGTTCCCTGTTTTTGTGCGCGCAAGCTTTGGTGTTAAGGGCGCAAACATTCCTGCAGTCCTTCGTGCAATTGTTGCGTGCGGATGGTTCGGCATACAGACATGGATAGGCGGATTTTCAATCTACCAGATGATTCATGTATGGTACCCCGGCATTGCAAATTTGCCGCATATTTTTCCTGCATGGATGGGACTCGAAACAGGTCCTGCAATAACGTTCTTACTTTTCTGGTTACTCAATATGTACGTTGTTTACCTTGGTGTAGACAGCATAAAAAAACTTTTAGTTTTCAAAGCGTTCTTTTTACCTGCAGCAGCAGTAGCTCTTTTGTTCTGGGCAATCAATGCAGGCAACGGACTTGGACCTATACTTGCAACTCCGTCTAAGTTTACTACAAGCGGCGAGTTCTGGAATTTCTTCTTCCCTGCCTTAACAGGCATGGTCGGATTCTGGGCAACACTTTCATTGAATATTCCTGACTTCACGCGATACGCAAAAAGCCAGAAGGCGCAGATTGTCGGACAGGCAATCGGCTTGCCGCCTTCAATGACTTTATTTGCTTTTATCGGAGTAGTGGTTACATCGGCAACAACGATTATTTACGGAACGACAATTTGGGACCCCGTCGTATTAGCAGGAAAATTTGAAAATAAATTAGTAGTAAGTATTGCAATGATTTGCGTTGCTATATCTACATTAGCTACTAACATTGCAGCAAATATTGTGAGTCCCGCAAATGATTTTGCACAGCTGGCTCCATCAAAAATTGATTTCAGAAAAGGCGGATACATTACGGGAGTTATCGGAATTTTAATTCTCCCATGGAAATTAATTGCAGACCCTAACGGATATATTTTTATGTGGCTCGTAGCTTATTCAAGTCTGCTTGGTCCTGTTGGCGGAATTATGATAATTGATTATTTCTTCGTTCGCAAACAAAGATTGCATCTGAATGAATTGTACGATGTTAAGGGAGAGTATTCCTACTCAGGCGGATATAACAAAGCTGCATTGATTGCTTTACTGCTGGGTATATTACCTAATGTTCCGGGATTTTTACTGAATGTAAATCTTGTCGGGAAAGATATGTTCCCTCTGTGGTTATCAAATTTATATCACTATGCGTGGTTCATAGGATTTGCAATATCAGGACTCTTGTATTATGTGTTTATGAAAAACCGTGTTCCTGCCGCTGACACACAAACACTTTAATTCACAAAAAATTTTCGTGAGTTGTTGTTAAGATTTTTGCGGCTGTTTATTTTTTAAAAATTGAAATAAAATATTATGTCAATACTCATTAAGAACGGAAGAGTTGTAACAGCTTCCGAAGATTACATTGCAGATGTTTTTATCGAAGGAGAAAAAATTTCTCGGATCGGAAAAAACCTCGACGTTAAAGCCGATGAAATAATTGATGCTTCGGGCAAGCTCGTTATTCCCGGCGGAATTGACCCTCATGTTCATTTAGATATGCCTTTCATGGGTACGTTCTCATCTGACAGCTATGAAACAGGAACCCGCGCAGCTTTGCACGGCGGAACGACAACTGTAATTGATTTCATTCTGCAGACACAGGGAAAATCATTGCAGTCAGCTTATGATGAATGGAGCGGCAGAGCTAACGGCACTACATACGGAGATTATTCTTTCCATATGGCAGTAACTGATTTCAACGAAGATACAAAAAAAGAGATCGCTCACTTTGTAAATGACTTAGGTATTACATCATTCAAAACATTCATGGCTTATAAAGGCGCATTGATGATTGATGACAGGCAGATGATTGGCCTGATGAATGAAGTCCGTGACCAAGGCGGAATGGTAACAGTTCACGCAACTAACGGAGACATGATTGACTTCTTAATTGCAAAACACAGAGCAGAAGGAAAGCTTGAACCGCTGTATCATTATCTTTCACAGCCGGAAGTTACTGAAGCAGAGGCATCGGGAAGATTTGCCGACATGGCAAGATATACAGGCGTTCCCGGATACATTGTTCACATGACTTGCGAAGGCGCGCTGAATGCAATAAGAAGAGAGATGACAAAAAATTACAGAGTTTATGCTGAGACATGTATTCAATATTTAATTCTGGATGCATCTTTATACGAAAAGAATTTCGAAGGAGCTAAGTGGGTTATGAGTCCGCCTTTGAGAGAGAAAAAAGACCAGGCAGCTTTATGGGGCGGAATAAATCAGGGAAGCATTCAAGTTGTTGCGACTGACCACTGTCCTTTTATGTGGGTGCAGAAGGAAATGGGCAAAGATGATTTCTCAAAAATCCCTAACGGTCATCCCGCAATTGAAAACAGAATGGAATTACTTTTCAGCGAAGGCGTGAACAAAGGAAAAATTTCTTTGAATAAATTTGTGGAGGTAAGCTCAACTAATGCAGCAAAGATATTCGGAATGTTCCCGCATAAAGGAACCATCGGAATCGGAGCAGATGCAGATATAGTAATTTTTGATCCTAACGAAGAGCACACACTTTCAGCAAAAACTCATCATATGAACGTTGACTACAGCGGTTACGAAGGATGGAAGTTAAAAGGAAAAGTGAAGCAGACAATTTTAAGAGGAACACTGGCAATTGATAACGGTGAAGTGAAGATAAAGAAGGGATACGGAAAGTTTATTAAGAGAAAGAAAGTTTCGAATTTAATATAATTTTTACAAATGGAACAGAAATTAAAAGACAAAATCTTAAAAGAAGTTAAAGAATCTGAGGATGAAGATTTATTAGTCACCTTGCAAAGTGTAATCGATACATTTAAAGATAAAGAAGAAATTTATGTATTAACTAAAGAACAAGAGGAAGCTATAGAGAAAAGTGAAAAAGATTTTGAGGAAGGCAGAGTAGTTCCTCACGAAGAGGTTGTAAAAAAAATTAAAAAGATGTTTGAGTGAAAATTATCTGGTCCTCTTCAGCTGAGAAAACTCTTGATGATATTTCTGTTTACTATTTAAACTCTTATGGTGTTAATTATGGGAAGAAATTAATCAATAGAATTATTGATGCAGTAGAAATAATAAAAGACAATGTTCAGATAGGTAAACGTACATCACGGGCTAATGTTAGATTTATCATCAGAGGAAATTACTCAATTTATTATAGAGTAAGTAAATCAGATATTTTAATACTCACTATCTGGGATAACAGAAGAAATCCAAAACAATTTAAAATTTAACCATATAATATATTATGCCAAGAATAATTAAATCCGGTCTAATTCAGATGTCATTGCCTATGACCGAAGGCGAAGGAAGCATTCATCAGATTGTTGATGCAATGGTAGCGAAACACGTTCCATACATTGAAGAAGCAGGTAAACAAGGCGTTCAGATATTATGCTTACAGGAAATTTTTAATACTCCGTACTTTTGTCCCGGGCAGGATAAAGCATGGTACGAATCCGCCGAACATATGCCGGGACCAACGGTCGAGCTTATGCAGCAGTATGCAAAAAAATATTCGATGGTAATTATAGTTCCAATCTACGAAAAAGAGCAGGCAGGATTTTTATACAACTCCGCTGCAGTTATTGATGCAGACGGAACTTACCTCGGTAAATACAGAAAAAATCATATTCCTCATACATCAGGTTTCTGGGAAAAATTCTTCTTCAAACCGGGTAATTTAGGATATCCTGTTTTCCAGACAAAGTATTGTAAAGTCGGTGTGTACATCTGCTATGACAGACATTTCCCGGAAGGCGCAAGAATCTTAGGTCTTAACGGTGCAGAGATTGTTTACAATCCTTCTGCAACTGTTGCAGGTTTATCACAATACTTATGGAAACTCGAACAGCCTGCACACGCAGCAGCTAACGGATACTTCATGGGATGTATTAACAGAGTCGGTGTAGAAAAACCATGGAACCTCGGTAAATTCTACGGCTCATCTTATTTCGTTGATCCGCGCGGACAAATATTTGCATGCGCATCTGAAGATAACGATGAATTATTAGTTGCAGAATTTGATTTAGACATGATTGAAGAAGTCCGCTCCACATGGCAGTTCTTCAGAGACAGAAGACCAGAAACATACGGTAAGATGACTGAACTTTGATAAGTATCGAGTAGAAGGTAGAAAGTATAAAGTATTTATTTTATGCATGACTATAAAAAGCTCAATGTCTGGAAAGAATCGATTGAGCTGATAACTGAAGTTTATAAAACAACAAGTGAATTTCCTTCTACTGAGAAATTTGGATTAATAAGTCAGATAAACCGTTGCGCTGTTTCGATTGCATCTAATATTGCGGAAGGAGCAGGAAGAAATACGGACGGAGAGTTCAGGCAGTTTTTAGGAACTTCTAAAGGCTCAAGTTACGAATTAGAAACTCAATTAATTGTTTCAAATAATTTAGGATATATTTCAATTGAAGAGTTAAACATTTTGATTGAAAAGTTAGAATATGATCAAAAGATGATACACAATTTAATTAAAAGCTTGAAGTAGTTACTTTATACTTTCTACTTTCTACTTAATACTAAATACTAACAAATGGCTGAATACACAACCCCTACAAACGAACAAGAGTTCGAAGCAAACTTTGCGCAGATAAAACCTTTAATGAATAAGACCGAGGCTTACTATGAAAGCTCGCGATGTCTTTTCTGCTACGATGCTCCATGCGTTGAAGCATGTCCCACACACATTGATATTCCTTTGTTCATAAGACAAATAAATACAAATAATATTACCGGGGCTGCAAGAACGATTTACGATTCAAATTATTTCGGCAATGCATGCGGAAAAGTCTGTCCCACTGAAGTTTTATGCGAAGGCGCCTGCGTATATAATCATCAGGATGTTAAGCCGATTGAAATCGGACGCTTGCAAAACTATGCAACATCACAGGCAATTGCAGATGATATAAAATTTTATACTCCTGCAAAAGCTAACGGAAAGAAAGCTGCCATTATCGGTTCAGGTCCTGCAGGAATTGCATGCGCATGTGAACTTAGAAAAGCAGGTGTGCACGTTGATATCTACGAAGCAAAATCTAATCCGACAGGATTAACAGTTAACGGTATTGCTCCATATAAAATTACCAACGACGAAGTTTTAGCGGAGCTTGCATATCTTCAGACTCAATTCGGATTTAACATTATTTATAATTCTCCCATTATGTCGAAGGATGATGTAGATAAACTTGAAAAAAATTACGATGCAATTTTTATAGGGGTAGGTAACGGCGCGACATCTTCACTCGGAATTCCCGGTGAAGATAAGGCAAACGTTCACGGCGCTGTTGAAATAATTGAGCATCTTAGAAAAGACCATTACAATGTTGCATTCGGAAAAAAAGTAATTGTTCTTGGCGGCGGTAATACTGCTATGGATGCTGCTTCTGAATCTGCACGCATGGGATGCCCCGATGTTACTCTTGCTTACAGACGTTCGAAAGAAGAGATGGGCGCTTATCATTTTGAATACGCTCTTGCAAAGGATGTCGGAGTAAAAGGTATGTTTAACGCTGCTCCTCTGGAAATTATCGGAAACGGAAAAGTTACTGCGGTTAAATTTATTAAAACAAAAACCGAAAACGGTAAAGTTGTAAATATTCCCGGAAGTGAATTTGTTCTTGAGTGCGATATGGTCATTATGGCCACAGGGCAAAAAGGACATGATTATCTCTTCGATAACATCTCTAACTTGGAAGTTAACGGAACAAAAGTTAAAGCAAACAACTATCAGACAACAAATCCGAAATATTTTGTCGGTGGTGACTGCCTTAACGGCGGAGCTGAAGTTGTAAACGCTGCTTATGACGGCAAGCATGCGGCTCTCGCTATGCTTGAGTTCCTAGTTGTCAGTTAACAGTTGTCAGAAAGAACTATGAAAAGTGATTACTATGAATTAGATGTTTGGAAAAAATGTAGAGAATTGGTTAACCAAGTTTATGAGTTAACTAAGAAATTCCCTAAAGAAGAGATTTATGGTCTGACGAATCAAATCAGAAGATGTGCAGTTTCAGTTCCTTCAAACATAGCTGAAGGCTGTGGAAGACAGCACACAAACGATTCGATACAATTTTTCTACATTGCAAGAGGTTCTTTGTATGAGCTTGAAACTCAGATATTTTTAAGTAAAGATCAAAATTATATCACTGAAGAAGATTTAAAGAAAATTATGGAATTAATTCTTGAATGCAAAAAACTCTTGAATGGATTTATAAAATATTATAAAAGTTTAAAATTTTAATTTTTAGATAATGGAAAAACAAAAACCGGCAACTGGCAACGGAAGACTGGCAACTAATTTTGCGGGAATAAAATCTCCCAACCCATTTTGGTTAGCATCGGCACCGCCGACAAACTCAGGCTACCAGATAATGAAAGCCTTCGATAAAGGATGGGGCGGAGCAGTATGGAAAACTCTGGGCGTACCTGTTGTTAACGTATCAAGCAGATACGGCTCGGTAAACTACCGCGATACCAGAATGATGGGCTTCAACAATATTGAGCTTATTTCAGACAGACCTTTATCAGATAACTTACGAGAAATAGAAGAAGTAAAAAAATATTTTCCGAACAATGCAGTGATAGCATCTCTGATGGTGGAGTCTCGCGAGCAGTGGCATCAGATTGTTAAAGATGTTGAAAACGCAGGTGCAGACGGAATCGAATTAAACTTCGGATGCCCTCACGGAATGTGCGAGCGAGGCATGGGCTCGGCTGTAGGTCAGGATCCAAAAATTCTTGAGCTTATCGTCGGATGGGTAATGGAAGTTGCAAAGATTCCTGTGATAGTAAAACTCACTCCGAATATTTCTCACATTGAAGATCCCGCACTTGCTGCAAAGGCAGGCGGTGGAAATGCCGTATCACTTATCAATACTATTCAAAGTATTGTTGGACTCGATATAGATAATTTCAATGCATACCCGAACGTTGACGGTAACAGCACTAACGGCGGCTACTGCGGACCTGCAGTGAAACCGATTGCATTAAACATGGTGAAGAACGTTGCAAAGATTCCGAACTTCAATCTTCCTATATCAGGAATCGGCGGAGTAGAGAACTGGAGAGATGCAGTTGAGTTTGTATTGCTCGGAGCAGGAACAGTTCAGGTCTGCACTGCAGTTATGCATTATGGTTTTGGAATTATCAGAGAAATCGTTTCGGGATTTGAACAGTACATGGTTGATAAAGGATTCAATACGGTCGATGAAATGATAGGCAGAGCGTTACCAAATGTAAAGACATGGGAAAATTTAAATCTCAAATACAAAATTGTTGCAGATATTGATAAGTCAAAATGTATCGGCTGCCAGCTTTGTTACATCGCCTGCGAAGACGGTGCGCATCAGGCAATAGGACTTGCAGACGACCTTGCCGACAGAAAGCCGCACATCATTGAAGAGAATTGCGTTGGATGTAATTTATGTTCGCTTGTATGTCCCGTAGAAAACTGTATTACAATGGTTCGCAAAGATAGCGGTAAAGAACATATCACATGGAAAGAAAGAACTGTTAACGATGATATTCCTACAACATTTGACGACCAAAGAGGCGGCGGCGTAGGACATTATATTCCCGAGCCGAAAGAGGCAATAGCATACAGACTAAAATAAACCAGACATCGAATGACATTTTGGGATGTAATAAAAAAAACACTTGAAAAAGTAGGACTTCCATTGACTCCTAAAGAAATTTGGGATAAAGCAAATGAATTGGGAACAATAGGAAGTTTTAAAACTTCAGGAAAGACCCCATGGGCTACAATAGGAGCTTATTGTTATACAGATATAATTAATAAAGGAGATAAATCACTCGTAATTCAAGTTAGTGAAAGACCTGCAAAGTTTTTTTTAAGAGATAAATTCACATCTTTAAAATTTGAACAACTTTCAAAAGAAATAGATTTACAAAAATCACCAGAAACAAAATTTAAAGAAAGAGACCTTCATCCTTTACTTGCAACCTTTGCATTTTCAGATACACATTTTAAAGCAAATCTGAAAACCATCTTCCACGAAAATTCTAAGAGAAAACAAAAGGGTGAGAATGAATGGTTACATCCAGATGTTGTTGGGGTTTATTTTCCCTCTAAGGATTTTAAACCTGAAACTCTTGAAATGCAAAAACACTTATCAATTAATGCTATAAAGATTTTTTCTTTTGAAGTAAAAGTAAATGTTAACTTTAATAATTTAAGAGAATATTATTTTCAAGCTGTTTCAAATTCAAGTTGGGCAAATGAAGGTTATTTAGTTGCATATAAAGTTGATGATGAGCCTTCACTCAGAGATGAATTAAGAAGATTAAACAATGCTTTTGGTATTGGGATTATTGAACTTAACGCAGAAAATGTAGCAGAATCGGAAATTATTTTTCCTGCAAAATTTAAAATTGAGTTAGATTGGAGTACAATTGATAGATTGGTCAGTGAAAATAAAAACTTTAAAAGCTTTTTAGAAATAATAAGTGCAGATAGAAGAGTAAAGCAAGTAGAAAGTGAATTTGATAAAGTTTTAGATTTTGAAGAAATAAAGAAGCATTTAAAAGAAAAGTCCATTCTAAAATAAAATATGACACACAAGGAAAATCTCTTCAATGTAATTGAGAAAGAGATTAGTGTAATAAAAACCCTCAGTTCAAAAGTTACTAAAAATATTCTTGACTATGCACCTATGGAAGGTATGCGTACAACTGAACAGGTTATGCGTTACCTTACATGGTGCGGTTCTTCCACCGTTACTTTTTTCCTCTTAGATGACCCTTCTAAAGCAAAAGAAAATTATCAGAAGTTTCAGGAAGATGCAAATTCTGTTACGCTTGAAAATTTTAAGGAAAGAATGGATGCGCAGCTTACAATTATAAAAGATTGCTTTGAAAAATTTACGGATGAAGACTTGCTTACTAAAGAAGTTTTATTGCCATGGAAAGAGCCGATGCTGTTCGGTCAGGCAATTATGGAAACGACTGTGAAATGGCTTACAGGTTACAAAATGCAGATGTATCTTTACATGAAACAAAACGGAATTAAACTGGATACCGGCGATTGCTGGATATATACCGAAGAAGAATAAATTAAGGAAAGTAAACTATGCTTGAACAATTATCAAAACTCGAGGACAGCGTAAGCTCATCCTCAATGGACAAAGAAAAAAAAGCTGAGATATTAGCTGAGATAGATGCGTTAAGACTGGAGTTTATTTCGTCGAATGAAATATCACATCCGTTCAGAAAAGCATTTAATAAACTAAGAAAAACTATTTTTGAATTTGAAAAGGACCATCCTTTTCTTGTAAAAAATATAAACGAAATTTCTTCCATGCTTTCAAACATGGGAATATAACTACCATTTCTTTTTGTTTGTCTTACTCCAGTCCTCAAAAATTTTGCCGGACTCTTCTCGAAGAACAACTTCTGATTTTATTTCTCTTTGCTCAAGTGGCTGGCAGACTAAGTCATAAGGTCTCATATCAACAACTCCCCACTGAGTCATATCTTCCTTCGTTGCTCCGAAATAAATATGTCTTATATTTGCAAAGAAGCACGCTGCAAAACACATCGGGCAGGGTTCACCGTTTGTGTATAGCTCACATCCTTCAAGCCAGTTAGTCCCGAGATTTTTACATGCATCTCTTATTGCATTTATCTCTCCATGCGCCGTTGCATCGTTGGTTGAATGTGAATTGTTATATCCTTTTCCGACAACAATTCCGTTTTTTACAACTACAGCTCCGAACGGATAATTACCTTCATTAACTGCAGTCTTAGCAAGCTCAATTGCCATCTTCATATAGCTCTCGTTCTCTTCAATTGAATTTTCTTTCGAATTCTCTTTAGTCTGCGCATTAATCTGAAATGAACATAGAAGAATAAACAAAAATATTAAAGCAGATGTTTTCATGGGAGATTTTTGTTTAATTTTTTAAATAAAGAATTTTGTTATCTCGTCAGATAACTTTTTCACATTCATTTTTTCAATCGGATGCTCTGTTTCAGAGAATATAAAAAGCTTTCCGTTTTTTAATTTGCCCGCTGCGTTTGCAGTCTCTTCAATAGTTACCATTGTATCTTTATCACCAACGCTGACTAATACATCATTCTCAATTTTTTCTAAAACATCATTTGTTAGCACCGGTTTCTTTCCGAGCTCAATCATCATATCTGCAGTTTTATTCAGAACAACTTTCCAGTCGCCTGGTGCATGTCTTTTCTCTAATGACTTTGCAAATGCAGGAATTTTCTCCTCAATCTTTGCCGGATTCAGCATCTTCGATTCCTTCACTGAACTTTCTTCATTCCAGTCAAATTTAGTAGCTGTTGTAAAAATTCTGTTCAATTTGTTTTTAAACTTACTTGCTATATACAAAGCAACATATCCGCCCATGCTGTAACCGAAGACATCCATATTATCTAAATTATTTTTCTCAAGAAATTTTATAACATCATCAGCGAAAAGTTCGATGGAAAACTTTTCCGGCATCGCTTCACCACCGTGTCCCGAAAAGTTCATTGAATAAATTTCAAATTTATCTTTTAACTCTTCTTTTAATTTATCAAACTGGCTCGCCGCACCGATTGCACCGTGCAACAATAAAAGCTTCTTCATTACTGTGCTGTATCTAATTTAAATTCAGAATTGAAATAAAATTTTATATCGGGATTTCTTTCAATCGTCAGCTTCAGCACCCACTCAGAATCAGCAAAGTAAACCAAATGCCCGTCCTTATCCTTTGCTATATTATTTTTATATTTTATAAACTCTGCTAATTTGCTTTCATCTTCTGCCATCATCCATAAAGCTTTGTAATAATTCAGATGCTCAAAGCGGCACGATGCACCGTATTCATTCAGCAATCTGTATTGTATTACATCAAACTGCAGTTCACCTACCGTCCCTACAATTTTTCTTCTGCCGTCATCCTGTGTGAACAGCTGCGCAACACCTTCTTCCGTCAGCTGCTGAATTCCTTTATCAAGCTGCTTGGATTTCATCGGGTCAGTATTTCTCAGTTCTTTAAATATTTCCGGTGAAAAACTCGGAATTCCTTTGAACATAAAATTTTCGCCCTCAGTCAGTGTATCTCCGATTTTAAAATTACCAGTATCATAAAGTCCCACTACGTCGCCGGGATATGCTTCGTCTACAATACTTTTCGCAGATGCCATGAATGAATACGGAGTAGAAAATCTCAGATCTTTATCCAATCTCACATGATGAAAAAATTTATTCCTCTCAAATTTCCCCGATGTAATTCTTAAAAATGCCAGTCTGTCTCTATGCCTCGGGTCAATGTTTGCATGTATCTTAAAAACAAATCCACTGAACTTCTGCTCGTCTGATTTTACTTCACGTACATCCGATTCTCTTCCCTTTGGTTCGGGAGAGATTGCTATAAATCCATCCAGCAATTCCTGCACTCCAAAATTATTCACAGCGCTGCCGAAAAACACGGGAGCTAAATGTCCCTCAAGATATTGCTGCTTATCAAACTCATGATACACACCTTCAATCATTTCAACATCGTGTCTTAGTCTCTCTGCATCGCTACCTAAATATGTATCAAGTTTTGGGTCATCAAGTCCCTTCATCTCAATTATATCTGTTTCTTTCTCTGTCTTATTCGGCTTGAATAAATTTAAATGATTCTGATATAAATCATATACTCCTTTGAAGAGTGAACCTTTTCCTATAGGAAAACTAAGAGGACGCACATGTATACTTAATTTATTTTCTACTTCATCAAGCAATTCAAACGGCTCTCTTCCTTCCCGGTCAAGCTTATTTATAAATACAATCACGGGAGTATTTCTCATTCGGCATACTTCCATAAGTTTCTCTGTCTGCTCTTCCACACCCTTCACGCTATCGATTACAATTATTACGCTGTCCACAGCAGTCAATGTTCTGTAAGTATCTTCGGCAAAGTCTTTGTGGCCGGGTGTATCAAGTAAATTTATTATCAGTCCTTTGTATTCAAACGTCATTACGGATGTAGCAACGGAGATACCTCTCTGCTTTTCGATTTCCATAAAGTCAGATGTTGCCGTCTTCTTAATCTTGTTTGACTTCACCGCTCCCGCTGTCTGAATCGCACCGCCAAATAAAAGCAGCTTTTCCGTAAGCGTAGTTTTACCCGCGTCCGGGTGAGATATGATTGCAAACGTCCTGCGTTTTTTTATTTCTTCTTTTAACTCTTCCTGTAAACCCATTTTATTTAAAACTTTTTAATATAAACAAAAACCCTGTCAGGCATACCCGACAGGGTAATTATAATTTACTTAATTTTATTTTCAGTTTTAATCCCAAAAACTTAGGAATGGACCTGACAGGTTCGAAGATCCTGTCAGGTCAAACATGTCTCATTTTCAAGGAAGAGTAATTATCAAAAAATAAAATGACCTGTCAGGATTAAAAACCTGACAGGTCTATATAATCTACTTTACGAAACTGAAGTTTAGTAACAGGAAGAAATTTATTTCTGCCCGTTCACTTTCTGCAGATACTTCATAATCAGAATTTCATAATCATCAGTATATCCTTCCTTCTGTAACTTCAATATATCTTCCTTCAATGCATTGTAAGAGTTCGGTCCCGAAAGAACAATTTCCGGAGGAGACTGTCTTACCATATTATTTCCCGGTTTTGATTCCCTCTTCGGTTCAAAATCTTTTTCTCTCTGTGAGAGCTGCGCATCAAGCATTCTTGAAACAATCCTGTTCTGCTTTTCAATTGTTTTATCTGTTACATTGTTCTGCTGCATATCTTTTACAACTTCCTGCATTTCCTTTTGCACCTGGTTCAAGTCGCCAAGAACTTTTTCTCCGCTTCTTTCCTGTTCTTTCTTCAGTTCCTCATTAAGCTGTTCCAGCGATTTGCCAATTTGCTCCTGCTCCATCTGCAGCCTTTGCATATCTGCTTTCTGCTGGTCGCTAAGTCCGTTTTCATCACCTTCACCTTCCTCCCCGTCCTTACCTTCTTTTCCATCTTTGCCGTTCTTGCCTTTTCCAAGCTTACCCATCTGTCCGTTTACTCCCTGCTGCTGCTGAATCATCTGCGCAAGCTGCTGCATAAGCTCGCCCATTCTTCCCTGTCCGCCTTTGCCGCTCTTGCCGTCTTTTCCGTCCTTGCCGTCTTTTCCCTGCTGTCCCATTTTTTTCATCATGTCGCCCATCATTTGTCCTGCTTTATCCAATGAATTTTTTGCATCGCCCTGGTCATTAGCTGCACCGTCCTTATTTTGCTGGCCAAGTTCCTGCCCCGCCTTATCCATTTTATTGAAAGCATTTCCAAGCTCTTTACCCATTTCAGGAGTTATCTGCACTCCTGCTTTTGATAAATTCATTACATCATTGATTGTCTTCGCCAAGTCATTCTGAAGGTTTCCCTGCTCTTTTTTATTTTTATCAAATTCCTGCTTCTGATTTTTTTCTAAATCCTCAGTTTTATCTTTCAGTTCCTTCTGTCTCTTGCTTAGTTCTTCCAGATCTTTTTTTATGTTAGCCATCTTCTCCATCATTTTTTTCTGCTGGCTTTGTGAGTCCATCATGCTCTGCAACGCATCCTGCATCTGCTCATTCATTTCATAGAGGTCCTGTGAAATTTCCTCCTGAGTATCTTCCGATGAATTTTTATCATTCTTCTGAAGTTGGTCGGAGGATTTATTCATCTTGTTCTCCAGCTGTTTCTTTTCCATCTGCTTGCGGATTTTATCCAGATCTTCCGCGCTCATTTCCTTTTGTTTCTTCAGCTCTTCAATTAATTTTTTCAGTTCTTCCTGAAATTCTTTTGTCTGTTCTTTAATATCCTTCTGCTTATCGGATAACTGATTTAGTTTATTCTGGTCATTCTTATCTGCGTTCTTTGTTTCATTTTTTAATTCGTCCTGCTTCTTTGTAATTTCATCCAGCTTTTGTGTAAGCTCGCCGAACTTCTGCATGTTCTCAATCTTCTTCATAAGGTCCATTACCTTTTCAAGATATTTTTTGAAAGCTTCTTCATCAAATTTAAAATTCTTAAGCGCGTCTTTCATCTCATCGGAATTATTTTTCTTCATCGCCTCCTGAAGTTTCTTCAGCATTTCCTGCAGCTCGGGAGTATTTATTTTATTGTACATCTTCTGAAGCTCCATGTACTGCTCCAGAGTCTTCTCCGAGAGTTCATTCTTCTTCTGCATTTCGTTTATTGACTGGTCAAGCTTCTGCTGAGTTTCATTAAGATTTTTTTGTAAATCGTTAAGCTTGTTTTCAAGCTCCTGCTTTTTGTTTTGTTCATTCAGTCCTAAATCTTCATTTCTCTGTGCATCTTTTTTCAGCTCCTGTAATTCTTTCTGTACGTCGTTTAAATTCTGCAGGGAATTATTTACATCAGTCTTTAATTCTTTATTTAACGCTTCAGTATTTTTTAAAGCATCGGATAAAGATTTATATGTGATGGTTCGTGTATCTGATTTTACTGAGTGTCCCGTGTTATCTGTCACTTCAAGAAAATACTCAAGAGTTTGTCCAGATGACATTCCCGGTAAATTCCATATGTATGGGATTTCCAGTGAACGTGCATTCAGATTTTGAATCGGAATATTTATAAAGCTGAAGTTACCCGCTGCCGAAGAAAGATTTCCGCCTGTGACTTTTTTGTATCCGAGTTTTAATGATGAAAAACCATAGTCATCTGAAATACGTGAGCGGATTAAAATATCTCTTTGACCTGTTAAAATAAAATTGGATTCATTCGGCTCTATAATTGTAATCGATGGCGGCTCATCGGGAATAACTTTTAGAGTGTATGATATTGCGTTTTTATTTACAGCGCCGTTTTTATCTTTAAGATAAAATTTGTATGTGCAGTTTGTATTAGCTGTAATAGTCCCTGAAGCATTATCATCGTTTACATTAAAGTTAATAAGCTTTCCTTCCAGAATAATTCCGGCTTCTGATAAAGGCTTATTTGATTTAATATCGAAATAAACACTGCTTCCCTGCATGCAAAAAATCTCGCCTTCGTTATCGTTTAAGATTTTCGGAGGAAGAGAGGTAAATGCAGGAGGAGTTATTGTAATTTTAAAATTCTTAACTAAAGGATTGTTGTTTGATTTAATTCTGAATTCATCTGAACGAACACCTTCGTACTCGGCATAATAAATAATATCGTTGTTAATATTTTCAAGGACTGTGTTGAAAGATTTATCTGCAGAGATTTTAATATCCTTCTTATCTGATAAAATTTCAGAGCCGTCCTTCGTGATTTCTTTTTTTACAAGGGTAATTTCGTTTATATCAACCGGCTTAGTCGAGCTTATTAAAACTTTTACATTTACATTTTCACCTTTTGAAACTTCAGTATTTCCGGGAGTTACAATGAATGCAATTCCTAAATCATTTAATAAAAAATTATAATTATAATTTACGAGACGGTTTATCGAGCCGAACATCGTCTGCGGAAAAATTGCAAGTGAAAGAGCCCATATAAAAATTGCCGATAAAAAAATTATGATTGGCTTCTTTAATGTTGTGAATGAAACGTAATTTGTAAAATCAATTCTTTCGGAAGTTGAATAAACTTCTTCTATGTTAGCTGAGATTAATTCATTTGAAAAATTTGTACCCTGATTGTTTTCAACAAGGAATAACGAATTCGATAATCTGTCTTTGACTTCCGGAAATTTCTCGCCGACTTTTTTTGAATAAGGAATAACATCAAGCGGCTTAACTAATCCGAGCTTATGAAAAATATAACTGACTGTGATGTAAATGAATGTAGTGACGGAGGTGGAAATAAATCCCCAGTAAAAAATTTTGCGGACTGTAATACCGAAATGAAAAACAGATTCTAAAATAACAATAAAAAATGCGAGTGATAAAAAGAAAATAGCAGAGTAAAGCATGCCTTTTGTGAAATTAAAAAGGAGCTCTTTGCTGTAAACTTTTTGAATTCGCTGCTCGAGGGAATTGACGATGCGTAAAACGGCTGATGACATATTTGTTATAACTATTTATAATTATAAATGTTTCAATTACGAGGTGCAATTGAAAATTTTGTGAGAGAGTTGGAAAAGTAGTGCTGCAATTTGAATGGATTGGGTATAAGAAATTTCAGGGTTTGGTGTATACATTGTACTTTCTAATTTATTTATAATTCTGCTCAATTTCCGTTCAAATATTTTACTGTTAAAATAAGCAGATAAAATCAACTTTACATAATCTGGAAATAAATATATTGTAAAACATTAATTTATTTTCTAGTTTTAAATTTTCGCGAAACTTTTGAAAAAAATTCATTTATAGGTTAAATTTAAGATTTAAATTGAGTATTTTTGAATCAATCTTAAAACAAAATTTCAAAATAATATATGTCTGCTGAAACAATGGCTCCGCCAAAAGGAGCAAAACTTTGGCTCATGGCTTCACGCGCCTATTCATTTCCGGCTTCTATAATTCCGGTTCTGTTTGGCTCAACCCTTGCGCTGATATTTGACCCTGCTATAAAATTCAACTGGGTAGTTTTTGCATTAGCGCTTGTAGGTTCTGTACTCGCTCAGGTTGGAGCAAATCTGATAAATGACATTTATGATTACAAAATCGGAATTGATAAAGAAGATAAGAAAAACGGAATTCCGCACGGCGGTTCAATGGTTCTTTCAATGAACTTCATGACCGTTGACCAGATGAAAATGGGCGCAACAGTTGCATTGGCTGTCGGCGCATTGATAGGATTTTATTTGTACCTGCTTGCCGGTCCATGGATAATTTATCTGACCGTGTTCGGTGTGCTTTCATCGGTAATTTACACTGCAACTCCCGCAGCATTCAAATATAAAGCGCTGGGTGATATTCAGGTGTTTGTTTCGTTCGGATGTGTGATTACATTGGGTGCTTACATGGTGCAGACTCATGAATTCTCATGGATGCCTGTACTTCTTTCATTGCCATTAGGATTTTTAATCGATGCAATTCTTCACACAAATAACATAAGAGATATTAGCTTTGACGGAAAATTCAAAGTTAAGACTCTGCCGCTTTTAATAGGTGAAAGCGCTTCAATCAAATTTTATTATTTTTTAATCTTCGGCGCATATGCACTGGTAGCTGTTTTTGTCGCTTTAAAACTTTTACCCTATACAGCATTGTTGTGTTTGATAACTCTTCCGATTGGCATAAAGCTTTGCAAAATGGCAAATCATTTTCCAAAGGATCCGCATGAAAGATATGAGTACGGTGTAAAACACATTATGATGACTGCAAAGTTAAATATGCAGTTCGGATTAGCAATGATAGTAGGAATTTTAGTTTATTATTTTTTCTTGATGAATAAGTAATACTAAAAAATATTTTGATATTAAAAGAAAAGCCGGTGCAAGCCGGCTTTTTAATTTAGTTTTAAATCTTTCGGGTTACGTCTAGTATCAAATATTGTTAAGATTTCAATAAGCACATCTGACTCCTTGTAAAAGAGTTTATACTTGTTGGATAAATAATAACGAATTTCTTTCCGCTTTGTTTTTTCCCTATATGATTAAAATCAGAAATAATCTTAGCAGCATGGGTAAATTCACTACCTAATTTTCTTGAGTAACGTTTATTGCCATTACACCTAAACCAATATTCTAATATTTCTCTTCTTTCTTTTTGAGCTTTAGATGACCAAATTACTTTTTTAGCCATTCCTGTTCTTGCTTTATAAGATCCTCGTTTGTAATATATCTTCCTTCTTCAATGTCTTTCAAACCCTCATTTATAGCTGCCTCTTCTTCTTCGGATAAAATATAAATTTCATCTTTATCTTTGACTAGCTGGTTTAATCCTTTAAGGTACTCGATATCTTCTATATTATTTATCGAGTTTATTAACTCTGCTTTTAAGCTTTGAATATCCATAATATAATTTTATTAAAATTACCAATATTATTTTAATCTTTTCAATCCATAATCTCGCGATAAATTTTCCATTTACCACCCGTTTCATTCCCCTTGAATAGCCGCAGCGTTTTTTGTCCGCTCTCTTCAAATTTATCCGATACATAGCTTTGTTTAAAAGTAACTTTCAAATCGTTCGATGAAGTGGAATCCCTGTGAATTTTAAAATCGGAAAAATTTAACTTTATATATTTATATTTATCAAATGTACTTTTGATATCTGAAATTCTCTCTGAATAATTTTTCGTCTTTCCGTCTTTGCCGTAGTATTCGTAATCAGCCTGCAAAAAAAATGTTTTGTATTTATTGATATCTTTATCTTCCCATGCTTCCTTCCATTCATCAACCATTGATTTTATCTGGTAATCATCTGAGTTGTAATAATCCGATATCCTTGAATAAGCAAAATAAATTGTAGTAACTAAAAACAGAAAAAGAAATATTATACTCGCTGAACGAAGTATAAAAGTGTTGCGTGATATTTTTTTCTTCTCTTCATATTTACGCTTGAACTCATCCTCAAAATTTTCATCATTTGAATTTTCTTCATCAAATTTCCCTTCAACTACATTGTATCCGCAGTACTTGCAATAGTTCGAGTTCTCCTCTATTTCCTTCCTGCAATTAGGACACTCAATTAACTTACTCTGATTAACAAGATTCTGAACTGCCGGCACTGTTAATCCGCCTACATCAATTCCATCTCTGCGTCTTTCTTCTTTTACTGTAGTTGGATTATTACCGCAGCCGTATGTCGTGCAACCGCCGTTCTCTTCATAACACTCCCTGTGATGCGGTGTGCCGCATAACGAGCATACGATTACATCAAGATCATCTTTTATCTTCGACTGGCAATACGGACATGTTTTATTTTTAAACGAATGCATTACTGTTTAAATACCTCTACACTATTAAACTGCAAATGAACTTCTTTCATTCCCTTTCTCAGCGTAATTATATCATTAGCAGGGATTTTCAATTCAGTTAATTTTTTGTTTTCTAATTTAACTATAAGCTCTGAATCAGAATTCAGCCTGTGAAAGCTTTTCATCTTTAAAATATTCTCATTATCTTTAATATCTTTTACTGAAAGCTGATTCATGTTTGCAAAAAATTCTTTTTCAGTATTATTCTTTTCATCATATAATGAATATACAACTTCATTGTTAAACTCTATTTCGAACTCCTCACTTTCAAAATATTTTTTCCCAAAACCTATTACATCATTCATAGTAGCTTCATCAAAAATTTTTTCAATTGATAAAATATTTTCAAACAAATAATGCGAAGGGCAATCAGGATTGGAATTATACTCAACTATATACGAGTCATTCGCCGCGCCGTTAAAAACAAATCCTTTTCCCAGCAGCAGATCCTTTTGTCCGTGCAGATATTTCACTGCTTCCTGCACCTGTATTCCTGCTATGATAGATGAAATCGTCGGCGTAGTCGGTATCTTTCCCTGATCAATTTCATCTACACCCAGCATCAGGCATGATTTTCTTTTATTGAGCAATTTATAATCCAGTTCCGTCATCGTGCATTCATAACAAATTTCAGTCGAAGGAATGAACATCCGCGCAACTCCGCTAAGCACTTCTATCGCTCCGTCTATCCATGGCTTATTAACTTTATAGCATGACTGGTTCACAAAAAGCCTCGCCTCCCTGTTATCAAGTCCGCATATAACAATATCCATCTCCTTAAAAACACCAAGCCCCAGATTAAAAATATTTCCTACGTAATATTTTATCTTCACATCGGGATTTATCTCCATCGCTCTCTTAGCAGCAACTTCTGCCTTCGGTTTACCTTCATCTTCCATCCGGAACAAGACACTTCGCGTGAGATTGCTCCGCTCAACATTATCCATATCGATAACGAAAATATTCCCCACGCCGAGCATCGTAAGATTTTTTATTATCTCATTTCCCAATGCTCCGCAACCGACAACCAGCACTTTTGCTTTTTTCAGCACGGACTGGTCCCACCACGATATCAGCTCAAGCCGTGAATATTTATTTTCGTTTATATCTTCTAAGTTCAGCATACAATATCTATCTAAAGAAAAAACCTGACCCTGCATGCAGCGGGATCAGGTTTGAATATTAATATCAGTCAAAAATCAGCCTGCCGTTATTTCAGGGTGCAGCCGCAGAACGTCGCCGTCTTTTACTCCGGCCTCTGCAAGCGTCTGATTTTCCGTCAGCTGTTTTCCGCTAGCCTTATGATGAAATTTATATGAGAGCGGCTCGCCGTCAGGTCCCGTTAAAGGCATCTTCATCTTCGGCAGAAGTGCTTCCATTATGCGCTTTATCTGTGCATCGTCAGGGAGCGTTGCTTCCTGCTGCTTGTTACCCGTTGCATCTATTATTGTTACGTTTATTCGTGCCATTTTTAAAAATACAGATTTTCTTTTGTATACTAAATATATTTAACTCTCCCTTTAGTTTTTGGTTCACGCGAGGTTTTAAACCATTGGAAAAACTTATACCGAAACTTACGCCCCCTCGTAAGTTTTGCTCTAACATCCTGATTTTTTAATAAAGCTGATTTTTAATTTCTTCTCCGTTATAAAAACAATTTTCTCCTATGAAAAAAATTAACATCTTTTAAAAATAAACAGAATATAATTTTAATCAAAGCAATCTGACCCTATTAATAGGTACATAAAAAAAATTTGTTCACTAATAGGTAATATTTTTAATATTATATTGCGCTTTCTCTTTTTGACCTGTAACTCTCACGGCATTTTCGGATATTCTCCCATGAATGAATTAAATGAACTGAACACAACTAACACCGATACTAAATGCGGAATCGTTACCATCTTCGGTAAGCCCAACGCCGGAAAATCTACCCTGACAAATAAGCTCCTTCGCTATGACTTATCAATCGTAAACCATAAAGCGCAGACAACGCGCAATAAAATTCTCGGAGTCCTCACTGAAGAAAACTACCAGATAATTTTCACCGATACACCCGGAATACTCGAGCCTAAGTACGAGCTGCAGCAATATATGCTGAAGGAAATATCCTTCTCACTTAAAGATGCCGACATCCTGCTCCACCTCATTGATATAAACCGTTTTAACATCAACGACCTTGAGACTATTCACAGCAATTACGGCAAGCAGATGGAAGGCAAGCCCAAGCTATTAGTCTTCAATAAAAATGATATTGTCCGCGATAACATGGGACCTGAAGTGATAAGGAGCCTCGAGAAATTCGGCTACGATGAAATTATTTTTATCTCTGCCTTAAAGGAAAAAAATATTGCCGATGTGAAAGATGCCATTGTAAAATATCTTCCTGCCGGACCGTTTTTGTATGAGTCGGATTATCTCACTGACCGACCCGAGAAATTTTTTGTCTCCGAAATTATCCGCGAGAAAATTTTATCTCTCTACTCCGATGAAATTCCCTACAGCACTTTTGTAAATGTAGTAGAGTTCAAAGAGCGCGATAACGGCAAGACGTACATCAACGCAGAAATTATAATCGAGCGCGAAACGCAGAAGATGATTATCATAGGAAGAAACGGCGACGGAATAAAGAAGCTCGGTCTGCAGTCACGGAAGGAAATAGAAAAGTTTTTAGAGCGACCCGTTTACCTTGAGCTCTTTGTGAAAATCCGCAAAGGCTGGCGCGATAGCGAAGGCTTTATTAAAGGGAATATGGAGTAGGTTTTCAGAACCCCCTCCTGCGAAGGAGGGGACAGGGGGAGGTTTTTTGCAAATTTATTTTAATATATCATAATAAAGAATCTGTCCTCCCCTTACTAAGGGGGAGTTAGAGGGGGTTTAATGTAAGCCATGTTTTCATATTCTGCATTAAACCACCCCTAACCCCTCCTTGGTAAGGAGGGGAACAACGCAAGTCGCAAAGGCTGGCGCGATAGCGAATGATTTATTAAAGGGAATATGGAGTAAATTTAATTACGGCTATTAAAATTCTCCTGTCTCTTAACAAGATAAACACCGGCTTTTCTTTCTCTCTTTAACTGGATTTCATCTTTGCTAAGATATCTGAAAGGACTGAAAACAAAAGTATATTTTAAAGCTATAATGAAGGCGCGGTGAAAATCACTTTTTGCTATATCGTTAATATACCTTCCGTCATCTGCAGATATAAGTATTAAAGGAGGAGTTTTCCCTCCGAACGGAGATGAGTGTTTTATAATATTATACATTTGATTAGCCGCAATAGAGAGGAAGCATAAAACAAATGCAATCAAATATGTAAAACTATTTCCCGTATAAATATACCAGAAAAACATTAAAAGACAAAATATAACAATCGCCGGAAAGAACATGTATTCAAGATTATAGCTTATTGACCTTCTATCATTGTTGTCGGCGAGCACATGTCCGAATACAATTTTCCTTTCATAATCAGTTTTATCTTCAGGATTATTTTCAATTATGTGCAGCAGATCAGTAAAATTTTTTGCGTCTTCCCAGTCATTCCTTCCCTTTCTGCAAAGCTGAGTTCCAGGTTTTATATGGAATTTTTTTAACTCGTTTGCATCATATGGCCCCGCAATTTCACCTTTCAGATGAATAAAATACTTTTTCATTTTTTTAAGCTACCTATACAAAATAAATTATTCAAGACTCGTATGAAGTTTACTATCTGTTAACAAAATTTTAAAATTAGAACTTAAGCAGGGTTATTCCCTCTTCCCTCATATTTAACAAGATATACCCGGGCAATTCTTTCAGGGAAGGTCTGGATTTTTTTAGGGTCGGTATAATCACCGAAATCAGGCAGGAAGGTATATTTAAGTGTAATGTTTAATGCGTGGTTAAAATCTTTTTTTGCAATTTCATGTATAAGCTTTCCGTCAACTGCAGAAATTAATTTAAGTTTTGAACTTTCCCCGCCATAGGCAGAGGAATATTTCATTATAGAATACATTGTGAATGAGGAATATAAAATTAAACCTGATAATAAAAATAGGTATAAATCAAAAACATCTTTTTTAGGTTCTAAGCGCAGAACAAAAAATAATGCAACAATCAAAATAGAAAATGGAAGGAACAATATTTTTCTTCTGAAATGACCTGATCTTCTATCGGAATAATTTGCGAGTTTGTATCCGAAAACCCTGTCCTTTTCATAATCAAACTTCTTTACAGGATTCTCTTCCAGGATGTGAAGCAGCTCAGGAAAATCTTCTGCGTTGTACCAGTCTGCAACTTCAGTCGTGCAGATTGGAGTTGTTGGTTTTATCCCTATATCCTTAAGTCCATAAACATCATAAGGACCCTGTTTTTTCCCGTCTTCCAGAAGAAAATATTTTTTCATTTCCCAAACTACGAATACAAAATAAATTATTCAAGACTTACAATAAGATGTAAATCATTGTTCTGCAAAAGCCGGAATTGTGTCAAGTGTATTATAAAAAAATCTCCCTATTAGTAGTAATGAGGTAAAATTTATTTTTTATTTAAACAGGAATTTTTAGATTGCAAGGAAACTTCAAATGGTGAATTGATGAATTGGTGAATTGGCGAAAAACAAAATGTTATTCGCCAAGGCGAATTACAATCTGAAATTTGAAATCTCAAATCTGAAATTGAGAAGAATCCGATTTTTTTCCGACTTTTTTCAAAAGTAAAAAAGTTAGGGATAAATAGTGTAGAATTATTCCACAGAATTCGTCAAAAACCCGACAAATTTTGAAAAAAAAATGAGGTGGATAGAAAATAAAAGAATTGAAAAATATCCCGCTAAAGACGGGACTGAGTTTCACTCAGAAACCCGACTTTTTTCCGACTATTTTCAAATAGTGAAATGGCGAGTGTGTATTAGAATGGTTCAGTACGATTCCCTCCCCTTACTAAGGGGAGGGGCAGGGAGGGGTTAATGGTTATTAGTAAACAAGGATTACTTGTAAACTCCTACCTCCCCCTATCCCCCTCCTTGGTAAGGAGGGGGACATAGCGGGTATTAACAAAACTTTTCGTAATCGACGGTAAGCTCTTCATCGGCGGCGATATCTCTCAATGCAAAGTACTCGTAATCTTCGTTGCAGTAAATATTGGGAGTATCGGAGTGATTTAAGTACCAGCCGATTGACATACGGTGAAAGCTTTTAGGACCTGAGTAGCCCTCATCACCCATGATGGAATACTTCTCTATAATTTTTTCAGGAAATTTGGAGTTGGGCACGTGCTCGAACGGAATGAAGTTATCATCTTCGGGTTCGAACAATTCAAGCGGTGTATCTTTTTTAATATCAATAACGGCAAAGACCCCTACGCCGTGTATAGTCGAAGGTCGTAATTCAAATACCATGAATGTAGTTTTGTTAAGGGGATAATTTATATAATTATAATTTTATTTTATAGATAATAGTATTCCCCCGTACAGAAAAAATCACCACTGAGTTTTGAAAGTGTAAGTCTTTGAATAAGATATTGCCTGATAGCTGTACTCGTTATTGAACTGCGTAGGCTTCACCATGTTATCCGGCGTAAAGTAAGGAATATATTTGGAGACGTTCCATGTGAAGTTGGCATCCTTAGGAATTCCGCCCTGAGAAATCCCGGGCATATACATTTCGCGTGCGTTGGTTACAACGTAAACGTTGCTCTCAGGATATATGCAGTGAAAGTTAACCACGTAAGTCCCCGCTCCGCTGCCTTCGGTGAAACTGAAGACGGTTTTATTGGTAACGCTTTTGAAATCATTGGATGGCGATGCGATTTCAGGAGGAGTTTCATAGTTAAGATTTACAACTGAGCCGGGATAAGTGTAAGTGTAATTTACGAAGCCGTCTCCTTTGCCGTTGAAGCACTCGGCTCGGACTTTAAGCTTAAAGCTAAGCGGAAGCATTGACGGAACATAGGTATCAGCAGAGATGTTTGTATAGCTCTCGGATATAATTTTAGTTTCTGAGTTTCTATCGTAGCCGAGAAAGTCAGCCCAGATTGTAAATCCTTTTGAAGCATAATTGGCAGCAGGAAGATAAACAGTCAGTGCAGAGGAATTAAAATCGTATGAGTTAAAACCGTTGATTTTTACATCCTGCGGGAAGTACTCGTTGTACAAAGTTACATTCCGCTGGGCAAATCTTGTATAGCTCGTTCCGTTTTTTTCGATGTAAATAATTGAGCCGTTAATGCTGCGCTCGCCTTCAGGCCATTTGACGGAGATTTGTTTTCGTCCTTCTCCTGAAGTGATTTCTTCTTCTTTGCAATAGTTAGTGTACTGAGATATAAATTTTATAATGCCGCGTGAAGATGGAGGAATGGAGTCGATAAGAATATTTACATAGGCAGTATTTGCATTTTTTCCGATAGGTCTTCCGAAGATAATGAGGTTCGGATTTGTGATACTCAGAGCATCGTATATGACTGTGATATTTGTCGAAGCATCAGTAACTGTTGCGCGGTAAGGCGCTTCAGCATCGGTAACTGTAAACTTTCCGTTCTTATCTGTTCTGGCAGTGGTTCCGCCGATTGTAACATTTATGCCTGAGACGGGGAAGTATTTTTCATCAATCACTCTTCCGGATACAGTCATTTTACCCGATGCAAAAATATTTGAACCCAAGCCAAAGAACAAAATACAAAATACTACAACGGAAAAGTTTTTAGTCATATAAAATTAAGTTTGATATTTACTTGTTATGTTTCAAGTCTGGTAATTTCATCGCGGAGCTCTGCTGCTCTTTCAAATTCCAGATCCTTTGCTGCGTTCACCATTTCTTTTCGCAGCTGGTCAATGAGTTCTTTACGCTGTTCTTTATTAATTTTATTCTGTACGGGGTCAGTTATAATGCTGAGCGAAGATTTTTTTCTTTCAGGGGCTTTCTTTCCTTTGCGTTCATCGTACTTGGTTTTATTATCTGCAACAATAGTTGCCGACATGATTTCCTCGTATGATTTTAAAATGGTAGTCGGTTCAATTCCGTGTTTCTCGTTATACTCGGTTTGTATTATTCTTCTTCGGGTCGTTTCTTTTATAACTTTGTCCATGGAGTCGGTGATTTTATCAGCGTACATTATCACAAGTCCGTTTGAGTTTCTTGCCGTTCTTCCTGCAGTCTGCATAAGCGATTTTTCCGAGCGGAGAAATCCTTCTTTATCTGCATCAAGAATTGCAACAAGGGAAACTTCGGGTAAATCCAAGCCCTCTCTGAGAAGGTTTACTCCGATGAGTGCATCGTATTCACCAAGGCGCAAACTTCTGAGCAAGGTTATTCTTTCAAGTGAATCAACTTCAGAGTGCATGTATTTTACACGTATACCTATACCGATTAAATAATCAGTAAGGTCTTCACTCATTCTTTTTGTAAGAGTGGTTACAAGCGTTCTTTCTTTTTTAGCTGCGCGGACCCTTATTTCGTTTATAAGGTCATCAATCTGATTTTTTACAGGGCGTACTTCAATCTGCGGATCAAGTAATCCCGTCGGTCTGATAATCTGTTCAACAACCACGCCTTCGCTCTTGGTTAATTCATAATCTCCGGGAGTAGCGCTTACGTAAATTGCCTGGTTGACCATTGATTCCCATTCGGCAAAAGTCATAGGTCTGTTATCCAGCGCTGAAGGAAGACGGAAGCCGTAATCGACAAGAGTTGTCTTTCGCATTCTGTCGCCGTTGTACATTCCTCCTATTTGAGGAATAGTAACGTGTGACTCATCGACAACAAGTAAAAAATCTTTAGGGAAGTAATCGAATAAGCAAGAAGGACGCGAGCCTGCAGGTCTGCCATCGAGATGACGTGAATAGTTTTCTATTCCATTGCAGTAGCCGATTTCCTGAATCATTTCGATATCGAAATTAGTACGCTGCTCTATACGCTGGGCTTCAATAAATTTTCCCTGCTGTTTGAAGAATTCTATCTGCTGTTCAAGCTCAGCTCTTATATTTACAATTGAGTTCTCAAGTTTTTCTTTATTGGTAACGAAGTACTTTGCAGGATATAAAACGCAGCTTTCATCAACGCCGATAACTTTGCCGTCAGCGCGGTTTATATATGAGATTTTTTCGATTCGGTCATCGAACATCTCGACACGGATTCCTGTTTCGTCTTCGTATGCGGCAATGATTTCTACAGTATCTCCGCGGACTCTGAATGTGCCGCGTTTGAAATCTATATCGTTGCGGACATAGTGAATATCAATTAAGTTAGATAGCAATTGTTTGCGAGTAATTTTCTGGCCTCTTTTAAGAACAATCATTTGCTCAGCATATTCTTCCGGAGCGCCGATACCGTAAATACATGATACCGATGAAACAACGATGACATCTTTTCTTCCTTCAAGAATGGAAGCAGTTGCTCTTAATCTGAGCCTGTCTATTTCCTCGTTGATGGATAAATCTTTTTGTATGTAAGTATCCGATGAAGGAATATAAGCTTCCGGCTGAAAGTAATCGTAGTATGATATAAAAAACTCTACGCGATTATTAGGAAAGAATTTTTTGAACTCTCCGTAAAGCTGCGCAGCAAGAGTTTTATTATGCGACATGACCAACACAGGCCTGCCGATATTCTGAATGACATTTGAGATTGAAAACGTTTTCCCGGAGCCCGTGACTCCCAGAAAAGTCTGATGCTTATCACCGCGTCTTACGCCTTCTGTTAATTCTTTAATTGCCTGAGGCTGGTCACCTTTCGGTTTATATGATGATTCTAACTGGTATTTCATTTAATGATGTATAAAAAGTTTAAAATATTACTTACAAATAGCTGTAATTTCAAGATAATCTGCTATCTTAACAAAACCTAATTTTTCGTAACAATGTATAGCTGTGGAGTTTTCCGAATGGACGTTTAATCCTATAACTTCAACATTTTTAAATAGTTCCTTGCACAAACATGCAGTTACTTTAGTCGCATAACCTTTGCCGCGGGAGTTTGGGTGAGTTGTAATGCTCCCAAGAGCAGCGACTTTATATTCCGGAGAGTAAACATGAATGCCTGCAACGGCTTCAATTTTACCCTCTTCACGAATGCCGTAGAACATTCCTGTTTCGAGCATGCGCTCGATGAAACTGTTTCCCGGATATGCATCTTCGTAAAAAGCATTAAGTTCTTCTTTGTTAACAATTGTAAACTGTTCAACATTCGTAATATCAATGTTATCAAGTTTTGAAGAATCAGTCAGACTCATTTTTAAATATTTCCCTTCATGATTTAATGTATAATTTTCTTCAAGAACATTTTCGATACCGGTTGAAATATGAAAATAGATTTTATCGGGAAGAATATCTGACATTTGAGAAATAGCTTTCTTTAAATTTTCTATATTGTTTTCATTGGAGAGTGCAATAACAACGTTGGGGTTTGCTTCCCTGTAAATCATAACGACGGATTTCAATTCATCGTTATCATAGTATCCATAGAACTCTGTATGCGGCCAGTAAAATTCATCAAGGTCGCCCAGCTGATAAATATTCAGTGCTGTATTTTTGCGGAAGAATTTCTCTAAGACTGTTTTATCTTTTATTAATTGGATGCTCATAGTTTTGATTTTTGAGAAGTGATGAATTGCTTTTGCACGGGGCGCCTCGTGCCGAATTTATCGGCACACATTCAAATAGATAAATTGAATTTTCAATTTATCTATTTGAATGCCTGAACCTCCGGTTCAGGAGGCGCCCCCACGTACAGCCGGTTGAAAATTATACTATTTCGGTAATTAGATTTATTTCTTTGAGGACGGAATTGATCTGATTTAGCTCTTCCATCTCACCGGATTTTACTACTGCTTTGCCTTTTGTGTGCGCAATGATTGCAATCTGTTCACACTGAATTATATCGTAACCCGTTGCCTTCTGCAGCTGCGTTATTACATCATCGTAAAAATGATTTGAATTGTACAGTATAAGTCTGCGCATTTCATCCGTATCATCAAAATGAATTTCTTTCTCTAATTCTTTTATTCCCATTACTAATGACATAACATCTTTTTTACTTTCTTGAAAACTGACATATCGCTTCACAGATATAATCCTGTTTATCGCGGGGACCCGTACTGCTTCCTCCAAAACCGTTCATTGCGATAAAGAATATCAAAAGTTCTGAATCTCTCGAGACAGCATATCCTGATAAAGTGCTTACTGAATTAATTGTACCTGTTTTAGCGTGAATATTTCCTTCGGCTTCTGTACCTATCATGCGCTTAGAAAGCGTTCCGTCTTTCCCTGCTATAGGAAGCGTTCGATAGAAGAAGTCAAATATCTTTTCATCGTCATACATGTACTTAAGCATTCTGATATATAGATCCGATGTGACTGCGTTATAACGTGTGAGACCTGAACCTTCAAGAATTTCAAATGAACTTCTTGAGTTTCCCATACCGACTAAAAAATCGTTAACTGCTTCCTGCCCTTTTTCCAGTGTACCCGGAGCGCCTTTATATTTAGCGCCAATAACTTTGAACATTGTTATTGCAGAATGATTGTCGCTGGTTTTGTTCATGTATGTCATCACATCGAAGATAGAGTGTGAAACATCAGTAATCTGTTTTGCTCCCGTGGGAGTAACACCTGCTACTATAATTCCGCCTAACTGAACATTACCAGACTGAAGCTCTGTCTGCAATAACGATGCAGCTGATGATGCAGGATTATAACCTCCCGAATTTTTATCAAGAGCTAAGGCATTTACATAAGGCCAGTACTGTTTCTTTGTATCGTTTGAGTAGTAATTTGCCAATCCGTAATAAGTATCGTCCAAAAATGATTCATCGTAAATAATATTACCTGTAATTGATGTTATATTTTTTGCTAAAATATTTTTTGCAAGATATCGTATATCGTTAGAATTTAAATCAGGGTCGCCATAACCTTTAATATATAAGTTTCCGTTTATAACTCCGTCAGCAATATTGTTGTCATCGGTATAAATTATGGTTTTAAATTCATAACCCGGTCCCAGATAATTTATCGCTGCTATAGAAGTCACTACTTTTGAAATAGATGCAGGAATCATTTTCTTTTGCGGATTGTACGAGTAAAGCACATCGTATTTATCTGCGCTTACAATCTGCACAGATACACTGTAGTTAACCGAGTTAACTATAGAATCAATTCTGCTTTGTAAAGCTTCAAGCTTGGTAACAGCATGAAGATTTGAAAAAACAAAAAAAAGAAAAACAAGGATGCTAAGCTTTCTTTTCATTTTTAAATTCATATATAAATTTATAAGCTTTATTAATTAAAATTATTGTTTCAGAGTGAACTAAAAAAGCGAAAGACTCTTCTAAGGTGCACCATTTATACGCTGAGATTTCCTCTCCGTCAACTTTTACGAAATCATTATTAACTTCTGCTATATAATAATAAACAGTTTTGTGAATCAGTTCCCCTTTGTGTCCCGAAAATTTATATCTATCTTCAAGTAAAATTTTATCAGAAATTAATTCGATATCATCTATTCCTGTCTCTTCTAAAAGTTCTCTTCGCGCTGTCTGAATTTCTGTTTCATGTTTATCCGGGTGCCCTTTCGGAAAAGCCCAGTGACCGCCGGAATGCCTTATCAATAAAAAATAAACCTGGTTATCTTTATAAAGAAAAACAATTATTCCGATGGATTTATCGTTAACAATTTTCGCGCTCACTTTTTCTTTTTTATTTGATTCCATCTTTCATCCATTTCTTCCAATGTAAGAGCATGAATATCCCTGCCTTCATCTATAAATCCTTTTTCCATTTCTCGGAATCTTGAAGAAAATTTTTCTATAGTTCTTCTTAAAGCATCTTCGGGATTCACATTTATAAATCTTGCATAGTTTACAATTGAAAACAACACATCTCCGAACTCATCTTCGATATCTTCATGCGGCTTCCCTGCTTCAATATTTTCTTTCAGCTCGTTTACTTCTTCAAGAATTTTATTATACACGGGTTCTTTCTCTTTCCAGTCGAAACCAATCTTCGATGCCTTCTCCTGCATTCTGTACGCTTTGAATAGTGCTGGAAGTTCTGCAGGAATTCCATCTATAACTGAATTCCTTCCTTCTTTCATCTTCAGCTTTTCCCAGTTTTGTTTTACCTGAGTACTATTAATATCGCTTTTTTCGCCAAATACATGCGGGTGGCGGTAAATAAGTTTTGCTGTTTCACCTTCCAGAACTTCTTTTAATGTAAAGTCACCTGTTTCCTCTCCCAGTATTGAGTGAAATATCACCTGAAGAATTAAATCACCAAGCTCTTTCTTTAATTCAAGTTTATCATTTTTATCGATGGCTTCAAGGACTTCATAGCTCTCTTCAAGAAGGCATCTTCTCAAAGACTGATGTGTCTGCTCTTTATCCCATGGACATTCTTTTCTCAATCTATAAACTACATCAACAAACTCTTTAAATTTTTCCAGAGTTTCTTTATCTGTTTTGTTGTAATCCTTTTTATCCTGTTCTGCCATAAGAACTAAAATAATTATTTTGAGTTAGTAAGTCAGTGCCATTCTTTAATTATTTACTCGTTTAATTTTAAAGTTAAAATAGTGATATTTGCATAACCCTATAAAACTGCAATGATAGAGACCAATATTAGCTCTTTAAATGAAAGAGAAGAAAAATTTGCTTACAGGATGTCAGAAAGAATTCTGGATGAGTTCAAAGAATTCTACGTCGAGTATTCGAAGGAAAGTGATAAAGCAGCAGTAATAATGGGCATAGAAAAACTGGATAACCTACTTTTTCAGATTCTGAATAAAATCCTTATCCCGAATCCCAGCCAGAAAGATGATTTATTCGATACCGATATGCCGCTTTCTACATTCAGCTCAAAAATAAATCTTTGTTACAGATTAGGAATAGTTGATAACCTTACAACAAAAAGTCTGAACCTGATGAAAAAAATTAAGTCTGACATGATAAATGAAAAAGCTAACGCAAGCTTAACTGCCGGCGCAGCAGCTGACAGAGTAAGAGAGTTACTTTCTAATTTAAATTACAATCAGGAATTGATAGAGTTTGTGCAGGTGTTTGAAGTTGACAGCGATGACCCCGGTGTGCGTTACAGACTCCTTTTAGTTTTCTTTATCACAAAGCTTACGATTATAAGAGATACAATCTCTCCTTTATATTATAAAGAACCGAAATTTAATTTATCGTATTAACCTTATTAAATGAGTGACGAAAAGATAAATTCTTCCAAAGCTCCTGAACCCGTAGGTTTATATCCGCATGCAAGAAGAGTCGGTAATTTATTGTTTCTCTCGGGAGTAGGTCCACGTGAAAGAGGCTCGAAGAAAATTCCCGGAGTTAAGCTTGACGAAAAAGGAAACATTACTTCATACGATATAGAAACTCAATGTCATTCTGTTTTTAAAAATGTAAGATATATACTTGAAGATGCGGGTTCTTCATGGGATAAATTAGTAGATGTAACAGTTTTTCTTACCAACATGAAGGACGACTTCGCTACCTATAATAAAATTTATGCTGAGTATTTCAAGGATAACCAGCCCTGCCGGACAACAATTGAAATAAAATCACTTCCTACTCCGATAGCAATCGAACTCAAATGCATTGCTGTTATTGATTAACAACCATTAATTTTCAAATTTTTCAGCTGACGAAACAAATTCTCTTGACATCCATTTATTTACTTACTAACTTTGTAATACAAAGTGCTTTTTAAAAACAAAAACGTTATGGTTATTAAAGAAGATAAAAAAGAAGAGCAGCTGAATAATCTGCAGGATATAAGAAAATTAATGGACCGCTCAAGCAGGTTCAGTGCATTATCCGGTATTTCCAGTATAACTGCCGGTATAATTGCAATCTTCGGATGTTTGTATGTTGCTTTTCAGCTTGACTTCCCGATTTACGCTCAGGCGCAAAATATAATGCACTGGAATAATACTCCGTCAGAAAAAATCACAATAAAATTTCTCATAACAACAGGATTTGCAGTTGCATTCCTATCCTTTTTTGCATTTTTGCTGTTCGCAAATCAGAAAGCAAAAAAATATAATATAAAGTTATTTAACAGCACGGGAAAAAAATTCATTTTCAATCATGTACTGTTTTTATTGTGCGGTGGATTGTTTGCAGCAATTCTTTTTTATTACAGCACTTATTTACTTATTGTCCCGGCTCTGCTGATATTTTATGGTCTTGCTCTGATAAACATCAGTAAATTTTCTTATGATACAATCAGAAATCTGGGTATCATTGAAATAATTTTAGGATTTATTCTTTGCCTTATTCCTGTATATTCTTTTTTATTTTTCTTCATAGGCTTCGGCGTCTTACATATAATTTATGGTTTGATACTGCACTTTAAATATGATAATCAGTCAGAATGAACAACATTATAAACGGTCTCGATAAATTACTTGAAAGTAGGGTGCGGCTAGGCGTAATGTCAATTCTTTCTGTCAATGAATCTATGGATTTTAACGCGTTAAAAGAAATGATGAATTTGACAGATGGAAATCTTGCCAGCCATGTTAACGCTCTTGAAAAGGAAAAGTATATTAAAGTAAAAAAAGGGTTCATAGGAAAGAAAACAAAAACTTCTTATTCTTTGACCGATAAAGGAAAAAAAGCTTTTGAGGAACACTTAAATGCTCTGGAAAAATTAATAAAAGAATCTTTCTAAATTTATTGAACTGTGAATCAAAAAGAATCCATAAAAGAATTAATGCAAATCCCAAGTGTTGGTGTTTCCATAGCAAATGATTTATACGGAATTGGAATAAAAAAAATTAAGGATTTAGAGAATAAAAATCCTCGAAGGCTTTACGAAAAGCTGAACAAAACAACCGGAGCTACTCACGATGTATGTGTTTTATACGCTTTCCGCTGCGCAGTCTATTTTGCATCAAATAAAAAACATGATAAAGAAAAGCTGAAATGGTGGAACTGGAAAAACCTAACTATCAATGAAAATAAAAATTATGAACATTAACTGGTTTAAAAAAGTTGGAATTATTTTTATTCCGACTTCAATCGTCGGAGTAATTTTATACCTTCTCACATTGGTTTTTTGTGCGACTGTTTTCACTGCCATTGACAGGCATTCTCACTCAAATTCAGATACATTATATGGGATATTTCCATTCTTTGTCTCTGCGTTCACAATTTTATACTGGATAGCAGCTAATACAAGCGGGAAGAAATCTGCACAGGAATAATTACTGAAATACTTTTGGTTTTATTTCAAAAATGTGATCATCTGCAACAGCAAACACTCTGTCGTTTTCGGCTGGTCTGATTTTATATGTCCCTGTAAAATCTCCGAAAGCAGGAAGTACTGCATATTTCTCAGTGAAGTAAAAACAATGGGCTTTTAATGAGCTTCCTCCTTTACCATAAAGATGGATACTGGGATGAATGTGCCCGCAAAGAACATACCCGTCATTTGATTTTTCCGGCTCATGCTTTAATACAAAGGGGGATAAGTCAAATGGTTCATCATAACATTTAATATCTAATTCTTCACACGGATCACCTGCATGATAATCATGGTTGCCCCTAATCAGATTCATTTCTATTTCCTTATGATTCTCTCTCCAATTAATAACAGCATCAAGAACACTGGGAGTTTTTCCCATACGTGAATGGAATAAATCTCCAAGAAAATAAATTTTCTCTGCCTTAGTTTTATTTAAAAGTGAAGTGATTTTTTTTAGATCTTCATTAAGTCCGCCGGCGGGGACAGGAATTCCCTGAATTCTGAAGGTTGAAGTTTTTCCGAAATGAGTATCAGATATAAATAAAATTCTTTCCTTCTCCCAGTATATTGCTTTCTCAGGAAAGAGTTCTAATTTTTCATCTGCAATTATTATGACCATGTTTCAGTTTAACTTCCTTAATTTAATTCTCTTTATCGTATTGCTCAATTAACTTTCTTATCCTGTCACTGAACTGCTCAGTCGACATTTTCTCTCTGAATATCTCTGCCAGCAGAGGGAAACATAAAGGAGTTGGCCGCTCGGGATTTGTAATTGTTATCTTACTTTTATTAAATCTTTTTAGTGTCTGCACTAATCTTGTTTGCTCCAGTTGATTTTCTAAAACTTCCCTGTGTGTCTGATGCAGCAATAAATTTTCAGGGTCGTACTTTGTGAATATATCATAAAATAATCCAGTCGATGCCTGGATCTGTCTTACTGATTTATTACTTCCAGGATAACCCTGAAATATTAATCCTGCAATTCTTGCAATTTGTCTGAACTGCCTTTTAGATAGCTCAGATGTATTCAGACTTTGCTGTATATCATCCAGTAAATTATCTGTTGAAAATAATCCGTTCTGAATTGCTTCTTCAATAGGAATTTCTTCACTGCTTAACAGCTCAAGTCCGTAATCACTTGAAGCCATAGAGAAAGTCATGGATTTAATTTTAGATATTCTATATCCGAATAAAGCATTAAATCCTTCGTTAACTAATTTACCCTCGAATGTATAAATGAAAACATGAAAGCCTTCTCTTGTTTTTATTTTTTCAATTAATATTTCATTGAATGCAGGCAGAGCAGAAAGTTCATCCTGAAATTCTAGTAATGATTGTACTGCCTGCATCTCACGTGATTTATAAATCCCGTGTTTTGCGCTTGTAATATTTTTTCTGATTCCTTCACTAAGCATTCCTGATAAAGGCAATCTTCCTCCGTCCCATCTTGGAACGATTCCGTTTTTCCGGTTGGACTTTTTTACATAGGCAGTCATATCTTTCGCCTTAATGAACTCCAATGACCTACCTGAAAAAACAAAAACATCACCGGGATTTAATCTGGATATAAAAGATTCTTCAATGCTTCCAAGCCTGCTTCCTCCCATGAACTGCACAATCATAGACGACTCACTTACAATTGTTCCTATGGACATTCTGTGTCTTTGTGCAATCCTTCTGTTTTCTACTATATATTTATCATCTTCCTTCACAACTTTATGAAATTCGGGATAAGCTTCAAGTGTTGAGCCACCTTTTGTTACAAAATCCAGCGCCCACAAAAATTCAGCTTCAGTTAAATTTCTATAAGAGTAAGTTGTTTTCACTTCCTTATAAACTTTATCAAGCTCATAACCGTCTCCCAGCGCAAGAGTTACTAAATGCTGCGAAAGTAAATCAAGCGGTTTTTCAATAGGAATTCTATCCTCCACTTTATTTTCCAGCGCTGCATCCCGAACAGCGGAAATTTCAATAAGCTCAAATGCATTTGTAGGCACGCAGGTAACTCTGCTTACTCCTCCCGGCTGGTGACCGCTTCTGCCTGCTCTTTGCAGTAAACGGGCAACTCCTTTTGGGCTGCCGACTTGGAGAACTCTTTCAACGGGAGAAAAGTCCACACCTAAATCTAATGAAGAAGTGCTTACTACGCATTTCATTTTTCCTTCACGCAGTTCATTCTCAACAAACTCACGTACTTCTCTACCTATAGAGCCGTGATGTAAGGCGATTCTTCCAGCCCAGTCAGGCCGTTCATTTAATATTGCCTGAAACCAAATTTCAGTCTGCGAACGAGTGTTGGTAAAAACAATTACACTTCTCCACTTATCAATTTCTTCAACAACTTTTGGAAGTAATTGTAATCCGATGTGGCCAGCCCATGGAAATCTTTCAATCTTATCGGGCATTATGGAATCGATAATTATTTCCTTACTTTGTATTCCCTCAACAATTTTTGTTTTTATATTTTTTTTGTTTCCAACTAAAACCTGAAGAGCTGTTTTTAAATTTCCTATTGTAGCTGATACTCCCCACACTTTCAATTTTTTATTCCACATTCTTAATCGCGCAAGTGCAAGCTCTGTCATTACTCCGCGCTTGGAAGAAAGAAGCTCGTGCCATTCATCAATTACAATACATCTTAAATCACTGAACATTTTTTTACTGTCTTTCTGAGAGATGAGTAACGTCAGACTTTCAGGGGTGGTAACTAAAACATCGGGCATGGATTTCATCTGCCTAGCCCTTTGCGTCGTTGTAGTATCACCTGTTCTTGATTCAATCGTCCAGTCAATTCCCATATCATTGATAGGCAGCTTAAGTGATTTCACAATATCATTTGCCAGCGCGCGCATAGGAGTAATCCATACGACTTTCAGCGAAGACTTTTTTGTTTTATTTTTTTTAGACTGGTCTTCGTTAAGATATTCTATAACTGAACCAAGGAAAGCGGAATATGTTTTTCCTGTGCCGGTTGCTGAGTGAATTAAACCTGAATATCCCTTAGAATATAAATCCCATACTTCTTCCTGAAATTCAAAAGATTTCCATCCTTTGAAAGTAAACCAAGATTGTATTTTTTCCTGTCCTGTGTTCAATAAAATTATAACTAAATAAAAAAGGTTTCCGGAAAAACCGGAAACCTTTCAATGTAATAAATTAAATTTTAACTTATAATTAACTGCGTAATTCTTTTCTTCTTCTGAAAATTGAAATTACGAATCCTAATACAAGCACTCCCGTGCCAATCCATAAAACATTTATGAACGGCTTAATGGATGCAGTAAGAACTAACGTTTCTTCCGTTACTCCGTCCTTTGATGGATTCTTTTTATCAACAACTGCAATCATAGCAACTGCTCCGTCTTTTCCCTGTGCATTCATCTTTGTAAAGTAGAATTCATAGTTATCGTTTCCTGTCATTGAAGCTGGAGTATATTCAGGATTGCCTTCTGTATATTTTATCTTCGGAGATACTGTTTCCGTGAATTTGCTGTCAGTGACTTTCAAAGTTGCGCCAATCATAAAATTACCCGATTGCATTTCTTTTCCGCCCTGCTCTATTCCGCCGAAATCAAAATCAACAAACTGGATTTTCATATCACCGACTTTTATTTCATCGCCTTTCTTCATTTCATGGATATCCTTTTCTGAGAATTGTGACGGTTGCTCAAGTCCCATTGGCGAAAGATATAAATCCTTCGTCGGGAAGTTCGCTATGTCAGGATTTTTCATTACTCCGTTTGAGAACTGACTGAAGTACATTATCGGCTGCATTGTCATTTCCTTGCCGTCTTTTTCAACTATAACATTAAAGTGATACTTCGTATCTGTTTTGTTGTTAGGATCCTCAAATGGTTCTGCACCTACGTATGTAAATGTATAACCGAGAGCTTGTTTCGGTTTATTCAGTTCCAAAGAAATATTTTCTTCTTTGCTGTATTTTGATGAACCGATTATTCCAAGAAATACCAATGCCAAACCAACGTGAGCGATGTAAGCTCCTGCCTGGCTTCTGGTCTTTCTTATTATATTTACTGCTATTTCTATATTAATAAAGAATGTGAATAATGCTGCTAAAGCAAATAATGCGATTAGGAAATCCTGAACACCGATGTAAACTAATCCTAATGTAACTGCTAACGCTAAAATCAATGGGAACATTAACCCTTTGAAGAATTGTTTTTCAGGAGTGTTCTTCCATTTCAATAATAAACTGATACCGTTTATGAATGCAATCATGATTGCAATCGGGAGGTTCATTTTATTATAAAATGCTCCGTCAACAGAACCCTTAGAAATAATCGGCCAGCTTGTTCCTGCCGTAATAACAAGGGCTGCTGCGCATAAAGTAATCGTTCCTAAGAATAAAGAAGACTCTCTTGATAAAAGTTTGTTAGGATGAAGATTGAGTGCTTTCAGTTCTTTTGTTCTGTAAATCAATGCAACGATTGCAATCAGAATAAAAAGTCCTATGAATGCAACCAGCGCTATGTAAACTTCATGTCCCGGGTCAACAAAAGAGTGAACTGAAGAATCACCAAGTATTCCGCTTCTCGTTAAGAAGGTAGAGTACAGAACAAGTAAAAACGAAAGTATGCAAAGAATTAAATTTGTTTTTTTATAACCGCCTGTTCTTTTCTGCGCAATCATTGTGTGAATGGCTGCAACAGTAACTAACCATGGAATGAAAGAAGAATTTTCTACTGGATCCCATGCCCAGTAACCGCCCCATCCAAGTACGCCATAAGCCCAGTAACCGCCCATCATAATTCCGAGTCCTAATACACCGCCTGAAAATAACAACCACGGCATTGAAAATCTTACCCAGTCATCGTATTTGTTTTTCATCAGTGTTGCAATTGCAAAGCAAAACGGAACTGCTAACGATGCAAAACCTATAAACAATGTAGGTGGATGAATTGACATCCAGAAATTTTGTAATAATGGATTTAAACCTTTTCCTTTATCAGGAATAAAACCGACTTCAACATCGCCCGGCCATTTATCCCAGACATAAAGGAACGGTGATTTTAAAATTAAAATCAATGCAAGGAAGGCAAGTATAAGAGCATACACTGACATCACCTGCGGCTCAAGCCTGTCACCTTTCGAAACGTAATTTAATAAGAACACTCCTAAAACTGCCGTCATGAAAGTCCAGAGCATAAAGCTGCCTTCCTGCCCTGCGTAGAATGTAGAGATTAACAGGGGAAGCTGGAGCTCGCTGTTACTGTGTTCCCATATATAAGCAAACTCATAGTGATGAGTCAGAATGAGGTACATCATGTAAATTGCTGCGGAGATTACACTGATTGTTGTAACGTGAAAAAACAATCTTCCGAACTTTAAATATTTTTCTTTTCCGAGATGAACGAGAAAAAACGTTATCACGGAGATAATAGATGCAAAAAATGCAGCGTATACTAGAATTTTTCCTGCCATAATAATATTAAATAAATTACAAATTAACGGATTTCATTCCTGCTTCAGAATACCTGGTGCCGGAAATGGAATCCATTATTGATTTGAGTGTACTGATTTCTTCCTGAGTGAGCTGGATGTTTATGGCTTCAATATTCTCAAGAAGGTTTTTAATTTTTGTTGTTCCCGGGATGGGGAAAATATCCACACCCTGATTTAACAGCCATGCAAGAGCAAGCTGTGACGCTTTTATTTTTCTTTCATGCGCCATTTCTTCAACTTTTTTTACAAGCTGAAGATTTTTATCGAAGTTTTCTCCCATGAAACGGGGATTAACTCTTCTAAAATCGTTTTCTTCTAAATCTTCGTATTTTTTTATTTGACCTGTTAAAAATCCTCTGCCTAAAGGACTGTAAGCAACCAAAGCAATTCCAAGTTCTCTCATTACAGGCAACGGACCACTTTCGATATCTGTACTCCATAATGAATACTCACTCTGAACTGCCGTTAAAGGATGAACTGAATTTGCTTTACGGATTGTATCGCCTGATGCCTCTGATAACCCTATATATCTTACTTTGCCTTCTTTAATAAGCTCTGACATTGCACCAACAGTATCTTCTATCGGAGTCTTTGGATCAACTCTATGAAGAGAGAAGAGGTCAATGCTCTCCCGACCTAATCTTTTTAAGCTGGCTTCGCACGCTTTCTTAACATATTCAGGACTTCCGTTTACACCGCCTCTTGTGCCGTCTTCCTTTAATTCAACTCCGAATTTAGTAGAAAGAACAACTTTATTCCATCTATCATGGAAAGCTTTTTGAAGAAGTTCTTCATTTTTTCCGATGCCGTACATATCTGCCGTATCAATAAAATTAACTCCGTGCTCAACTGCAGCATGTAAAGTTTTTATCGATTCGTTGTCATCCGCCTTGCCGTAAAATTCAGACATTCCCATTGCGCCTAAGCCAATCGGAAATACTTCTAAATCACTGTTACCTATTTTTCTTTTTATCATTTTATCTGCTGAATCAAATCAGTTCTTAACGTCAGTTCCTTTTGCTTCGTATTTAGAAGGACATTTTGTTAAAATATCTTTTGCGTGGAAGTAGCCGTCTTTTACTTTTCCTTTTACTACAACTGCTTCTGCAACTTCAAAGTTATTCGGCTTTGCGCCGTCAAAAACAACTTTCATTTCGTTAGCGTTATCATCTTTCATGAAGAAAGTAAACTGGTTTGTATTGGCATCGAATTTAGAATCTTTATCCTTTACCCACTGGCCTTTTACTTCAACTGTACGCTGGCGGCTTTGCGCCTCCTGGAAATTCACATATTCAATTTTACTATCCATGAAGGACATAAAACCCACGACAAGGAATACCAAAACAATGATAACTCCTACTATTATTCTTGCCTGCTTAGACATAATTTTTAAAATTTAATTTTTTAATGTATTTATATTAATCCGGTTCTTCTAATTTTTGAACTTTTTTATCGAGCTTCCACAAGTAGCTGAAAATTCCTATCCATATTATCAATACTACAAGCATCACCAGCACTCTGGAATTATCCAGTAAAAATTTTACAATTGAATCCATTAAACTGCTATTCTCCTTAACTTTTTAATTGTTAATTTTTCTATCCTGACTCTTAAATTATAAATCCATACGTACAACATTACAAATCCTATTGACGAAGTATAAAATATAACTCTCATAGAAGAGTTCATTTCGTTTTTTACTACGGGTCCGCCGCCTGGACTTTGTGAGTCATCTGCAGAGCCGGGATGTAATCCCGGAAATACTCTCGGCATAATGAAAATAAAGAACGGAACGGTTAAAAAAGCTATGATTAAATACACAGCGGAAAGTCTTGCCTTTTTTTCTTCTTCATCTATTGAAGAACGGAGAATTAAATATGCAGCGTAGATTAACATCAGTAATAATATTGACATCATGCGCGGCTCATCTATTTTAAAGAATGTGCCCCAGTCAACTCTTGCCCAGATAGTGCCTGTTACATATCCAAGTACACAAAAGACTAAACCTATTTCAGCGGCGCAATGGGCTTTAAGATCGAAGTCCATATTTTTCGTAGTCAGATACCTGATTGAAAAATACATAGACATTAAAAAAGCTACTGATGCAACCCAGCTCATAGGCACGTGAAAGAAAATGTTTCTTGCGCGCTCGCCCAATCCCGGGATAAAATCAATCGGTGCCATTATGCCTGCAATACAAACTCCGCTGATAATAAAAAATACTAATATTTTATAATAAGTTTTCAATTTCTGAATTATTGAGGAATAGGTAATCCCATTTGATTATAAATTTCTTCTATCTTGTCTTTATTTGCGATTGCTTCCTGATTTTTAGGATCAAGCGCTAAAACTTTTCTGTAATATTTTAATGCGGGACGATATTTTTCTTTTGGAGGAACGTTAGCTTCAAACATCATGTAATTTCCTGCAGAAAGATTTTTTTCTATTGCAGCTTTTTTGTTTGCATCGGATTTATCTTTTTCATATTTAGCATCGGCATCTTCAGCTTCTTTTTTTACTTTATCAACTGTCTGGTCTTTGCCCGATTCTGTTTGTCCGTCTGTTTTGTTTTTATCTCCTATAGGAGGATGGTTAGGCGGTAATTCACCTGAAGGAGGAATTTGATTTTGTCCCGATGGTGGTGTTTGAGTAGTAGGAGTTTTTTTCTCCTCCATTTTAGCGCATCCTGCGATTACAAATAGTATAAGAATTAGTAAAGAAAAATATTTTTTCATTATTATTTTTAGTGTGTTAATTTTTTAAATTTTGATTTTTTTTGCCTAGTCTTCCCAGATATATTTAAACAATATGAACGAAGTAATAGTTACAACAACGGTATAGGAAAAAAGGAATAAAAATTCCGAATATAACCTGCCTGTTTCTACTCCGGCTGCCGATAATTTCCCTGCTTCTATTAAACTCAGAAGCAATGGCAGCAGCACAGGAAAAGCAAGAACCGGATACAGCGTTCCTTTTGAATTTGCTTTGGAAATTATTGCTGCAATTATAGTAGATGCAGAAACTAAGCCGAGATTACCAAGAAAAAAAGTAATCGTAAAACCGGCAAAGTTTTTTATAACAATTCCCGTAGCTCCTATGAAAAAAACAAATATTACAACGTTTATTAAAAAAGATAAAGCAAAATTAAAGAACAACTTACCTGCGAGCACTTCCGGATGAGAAGTGGAGAGTTTTAAAGCAACGGATGTTTCTTTTTCTTCTTCCTTAATGAAAACCCGCGAGAGTCCGCTGGAAGCGCTGAAAAATACTACAATCCAGAACAATCCCGATAAAATTTCGTTATCGGTTTTTTCATCGCCTAATGAAAATTTTATTATGGCGATTGTAACTATTACAAACATCAGGAGCGAATTGAAAGCATATCGAGTTCTCAATTCAGACTTAAAATCTTTCCTGAATATCTCTACCGAACTTTTAAACAAAATGACCTTTTACTATAAAAATACTACTGTTTTTATTGAAATTAAAGCTATTAATAAGCTGCTATAAAGTGCTTTTTCCAGCACTTTATAGCGCTTTTTCACTTATTTTACAAATTCTTTTAATTTCTTCTTCTTTTCAGAAAGCATAGAACTTATCAAATCATAATTATGAACATAAATAGACGGATACGGATTAATCTGATTATAAACCTTCTTTGCCTCAGTAACTTCATGTTTCTGGTCCTCATTTAAATCCATTCCCTGAGCTTTGTTAATTAAAACATTAAGCTCGCTCTTCAGACTTGCTACATCTTTCTTCCAGTCATCCATCGCTTCATCCATTCCTGCATCGTGACATTTCAAGCAAATCTTTTTATCCGGTTTCACAACTTTGTCACTTGCTACGTGGCAGTCATTACAGCCTACGCCTGCAGCTTTCATTATATCAGGATGATTTTTGCCTGAATAACTTCCGTTGAATACCTGTCCCTGGAAGCTGTGACACGTTACGCATTTATCATTTGTCTTACTTTGCGAGTGGTGGCAATTATTACAGCTTTCTTTGCTTATTATTAATTCACCATGCTTCTGTTCATTCGAGTGACAGTTATTGCATGCAATTTTGTTTTTTGCAATGTGATCGTTGTGAGAAAAATTCATTCCGAATTTCTTTACAGAAATTTCCTGAATTCCTGAGTGGCAGTTATAACATTCATTCGGAACGTATTCTGTACCCGATTGGAAATTAGGCAGTCCCGCCGATGAACCTATAACAGTCAGTGACTTCTTCATCAGATTATATGCTGCAACCAATAGCTTATCTGCAAACGCAACATTATGAACGCTCTTACCAACTTCAACTATAGAAATATTATGTTTTGCTTCTTCAAGGACCTGTTCAGCTTCTTTCTGCTTCTCTGCTTTTGAATTCTTTACCTGCCGCTCGACTGTATTATAAATTACTTTAATGGTTTTCAGACGGCTGATAGAAGCAGCTTCCCATTGTTTGGTCAGCTTATCATATCCTGCTCCGTGACATTTTTCACAGGAAGAAGAACCGGCTTTTGAAGTACCTATCAATTTTTTATCAACTTCATGGAATACGTGACATCCCTTGCAGTTTATTCCGTTCATGAACATTGCGCTCGGAGTTTTCTCAGTTTCAAATCCTCCTTCACCTGTATATAATTTCACCTGTGAAGTATGGGCATTAGAGTGGCAGCTGTTACAATCAGCAGGAGCATTCGGATCCATCTTCTGAATCTTATGCGAAATCGCCGAGTGACAATTCGTGCATCGCATGCTGTGCTGCTTTATATGTGTATCGTGTATTAAAGTTAAATCATTATATTTCTCAAGCCGTTCAGTTTCAAAGTGACACTGGAAGCACCTCTCCTTTCCTACTTCACCGTTACCTGCAACTACGTTATTGTGACAGCTCTTACAATCAATCTCATTTTTTACAACAAGGGTATGATTATATCTGTAACTTGCCATCTGTTCGGGAGATTTATCCTTCCATGAGTGGCACGTGGTACAGTTTGAAAGCTTATCATATTTATGGCTGTCATCATCCGATTTTTTGAAGTGACAGTTATAACACGTTGTGGCAGTAACTTCAATGTGGCTTCCCTGTACAATTTGTCCGTGACAGCTTGTACATTTTAGAGATTTGCCTCTTCTTTGTTCCTGAAGATGATTTTTATGACTGAAATTTATTCCTTTAAAATTGTAAGTGGAATCTTTCAAAGCTTGTTTATCATGACATCCTGAACGCGCGCAAGTGTTATCGGGAATTTCTGCCCATGGTTTTCTCTTTTTATAAGACATCGAAACATAGTTCACAATCTGAACAAGCCCGTTCAGTTTACCTCTGACAGTACCGGAAATTCCCGGTTCAAAATGACACTCAACACAGTCAACTTTATTGTGAGCGGAAGTTCTCCAGCTCTGATAAAATGTTTCCATGTAGTGGCATGTAGGACAAAAAGCCGGCCGCGAAGTATATTCAGCAGCAGTTGCTGTAAGAATTAAGAATATCAGGATATATATAGCGCCGAATAAAAGAAATCTTTTAAAGCCTCTGACTTTTTTAAAGAAGTGCCTTCTTTTTTTAACGATAATTATATCATCATGTGATTCTTCGTTTCCGGTTTTTTCTTCAGTATCCATATATTACAATATAAAGGGGTTTAATGTTACTGTATAATTATTTTGCTTTGTTGTGTTTTATTTTATCCCAGTATGTTGCATAATCAAAGCCTTTGAATGTTGGGCTTTCTGCGTTGTGGCATTGTGTGCAGAATGCTTCTTTCTCTGTATGAATTATCAATCCGTTATCCATAGCTTTCTGTTTGTCTTTCATAATAGAAATTGATTTATATTCTGAACCTGCTCCGTGACATGTTTCGCACTGAACTCCGTCCTGAATATTAAATGTTTCTGTAAATGCTGAAGCATCTGCCTGAACTGTATGGCATTTTAAACATGCAGGTGTTTCTTTTGCTGCAGTTGTGAAACCTTTATCTTTTGCAATTTTATCTGCTTCAGGTGTATCAAGATTCTTGAATGCGCTTGCATGCTTTGAACCTTTCCAGATCTCAAGCTGGTTACCTTGTGATTCTGTTTTGTGGCATGCGCCTGCGCATTTTTCTGCGCCTACATATTTTGGTGTATCCTGCGGCTGTTCATAATTCATAAATGAATATGAAATGAATCCTGAAAGAAACACGATGAAGAAAATCGCGTAAATGTAATTTCTCGTTTTCATAATGGTTGTGTTTTTGTTTACTGATTAATAAAAATTATATAAAGAAATTTTAAAAAAAATTAAAGTGTAGGTGATGCTTTATCTTTTAACTCTTCTTCTTTTAGTTTGTTCTCTTCTTCCTCTGAAATAACTATTTCATTTACTTCATCTATCTTCTGCTCTTCTAAAAGTTTTTTATGCTCTGCAAGTTTTTCAAGTTCAAGCGGATGTTCTTTTTCCATCTCTTCGTGATCAAGATAGCCGTAAAGCCATGCCTTGTTCATAGGTACAACATCGGGATTAAAAAATACAAAATAAAAATGCCACACTATAATAGCCAGTGTTGCAAGTATTGCTTCGTAGAAATGAATTGCTGTCGCCAGGTTCATTCCTGATGTATGAATCACAGGTAAAAATTTATTCTGGAACCAAAGCACCATTCCTGTTGCTCCCATAATAACCGTTCCCCATACAACTGCCCAGTACTCTGCCTTTTCAACATAACTGAATCTTCCGAACCTTGGCTTTTCAACAGTGTTTGAAAAATAATATTTCACAACATGTATGACATCAGTTAAATCTCTCTTTGCAGGGAGCACATCTTTCAGAAAATGTCTTCCTCTGAAAGTAAAAGCGATATAATACAAATGATAAATACATCCTGCAACCATAAGTACAGATGCAGTCCTGTGAATAACTCCTCTTAACTCGAATGCAGATTTTCCGATTAAAAAAGTTATCCACTTTACCCAGAATGCTTCAGGGTATTTTAACCAGAAACCTGTAATTACCAGAGTGATAAAAGTAGAGAGCAGAATAAAATGCTGAATCCGCTCGCTGCGGTTCATTCTTAAATATCTTCCGTCTCCCAGTTCAACTACTACATTAGTTTTTTCCATTGTCTTCCTTATTATCAGTATTGTCAATAGAATTTTTTTCAGAATTTTCCTGAGAATTTATTTCCTGCTGTTTCGCAATTTTTCTCAGTTGTGTTTTTTTTCTGTAATCTAAAATATTATGTAATGTCATAACACCGATTGTTCCTATAATAATCACTATATAAAAATTTGTTATCCAGAATAACCAGGGTGATTCAATCTTTGGATTTACTATATGAATATTACTTTCAAATATTGTCTTGTCCTGATTCTTGTGGCACTGACCGCAAGTCTTTGCAAGATTTCCTTTAAATGTTGATGACAAAGAATCTTCAGGACTTCTTACGTTGTGATATCCATGGCAGCTTTCACAATTTGCCGCATCACCTGAACCGCCTCTTACTGCTAATCCATGGAAACTGTCATCGAATGTCCTTGTAACATCCTTAAGCTCGTTTCTCTGAATTATTCCTGCAGATGAGTGGCAATCTGAACAAAGCTTAACTACACTCTTTGATGCAATGTTTTTATCAATATCTTTATCGCGTTTTGCAATCTGATGGTTGCCGTGACAGTTTATACAAGTCGGAGCGTCTTTATTATCTTTACTTGTTGCAACCTGATGAATGCTGCCTGTATATTGTCCCGCTTGTTTAGGATGGCAATCAGTCGTTCCGCATGTTGCCGCAATATTCTTCTTATTCGTTTTAGCCGTCGGATCAGTTGATGGTTTCATTTCGTGAGCGCCGTGGCAATCAGCACATGAAGCCGAATTCGTGTTTCCGTTCTTCAATGCAACATAGTGCGTACTTAAATGATAATTGGCTGCAAGTGAATCAGAATTATTCTTCGCATCCTTTGTAAGCTTGCCGCCTTTATGACAGCTTAAGCATAAATCAGTTGTGTTTATCTTAGAGAATTTTTCAGTTGATGCAACTGAAGATATATTATGCTCGCCATGACACTTTGTACATGAAGGAGCATCTTTGTTATCTCCGCTTAAGTATGCTTTTCCATGGGCAGAATTCTTAAACTTAGCAATTTCATCTGCGTGACACTTACCGCATGTCTCCATCAGATTTGCTTTCATCTTTGAATTGCCGGGATTCTTCGGATCATCCAACTCATGATTACCGTGACAATCAATACATGTTGCTGCCTGCTTGTTATCTTTTCCCAGTACCATTCCGTGCACACTTGTCTTATACTCAGCTGTAAACTTTGCAGAACCTTTTTCTTCACCGGGGAATTTCTTTGCATCAAGATGGCATTTCAAACAAGCCTGAGTTTGAATATCAATCTTGCTTGCATATATTTTATGTGAGCCGTGACAATCAGTGCAAACGGGAGCGTTGGCGCTTCCGTTTTTCATCATGGATTTATTTAATACATTATCAAGTTTAGCATGAGCATCTTTATGGCATTTGTTACAGGTCTTGGCAACATCACTCTTTGAAATTCCGACTACTCCGTGACCTGTTTTGTGACAATCATTGCACTGAACATTTTTCTGTGCATGAATATTTGTTTTGAATACTGTTACGTTCTTCTGATTGTGGCACTTTGTGCAAAATTCAGTCTGATTATTCTTTATCTCTTTTACAGGTGAAGAATAATGCGGATTGTGACAGCTTTCACATTTTACTTTTGCGTGAACATTGTGGTCTTCGGTTTTTAAATCACTATGGCATGATTTACAATCAACATCAACTTTTTTAGTTGTGTGAGGTAAATCGTCTGCCTTATAATTTACATGGCAGTCCTTACAATCAGAACCGCCATGTACACCTTTTTCAAATTTACTTTTATCAACATATAAAGAAACTTTTTTTTCCTTTATCTCCATTGATAAATCTTTATCTTCGTGACAGCTTAAGCACTCATCGTTTGCCTTTGTGGATAGTAGTGATGTGTGAATATCCGCAAAGAAAATTACCCATGCCATTCCGGTAACAATCAGAGAAAATAAAATCAGTTTTTTTGCAAAATCTAAACGCATAGTATATACAGGATTAGGTCTTATTTTATTAAGACCATGGATTTTGTTTCAGTAAATTCTTTTGTGTTTAATGTATAGTAATAAACTCCGCTAGCCAAAGAGCTTGCGTCGAAATCAACTTTGTATTCTCCCTTGTTCTGATTAGCATTAACTAACTCAGATACAACTCTTCCTTTTGAATCATAAACCTTCAGGTTTACTTTTCCGGAGTTCTTTATGGAGTAAACAATAGTTGTTGACGGATTAAACGGATTAGGGAAATTTTGTTTTAATGAATATTTATCAGGAACAATGTTTGAATTTGGCTCAACACCTGAAACAACATAAACTTTTACGCGCTTTTCAAACCAGTTCCATGAACCATTTTGACCACCTGCTGATGCAAGGCCAATTGAATATAATGTATCAACAACAGGTGATGAAGGAGCAACGTAATTAAACGTGAAGCTTGCAGCGCCGCTTGTAAAGCTTTTACCCGTTGACTGAACAAGCTCTCCGCTTAAAAGCTTCGTGCCTGATTGATTCGTAGCTAGTGTTCCGTTTCTTACTGCAACATCTAAACCTGCTTTGGAGCCCGTTGCGCTTGTAACTGTTAAAGTAAATGAAGTTGTGCTGCCTGCAACAACGCTGTCCGGTCCGCTGATTACTACAGGCAATCCTGTATTAACACTTCCGTTATGACAGCTGCATCCGCTTGTTGTTGATTTTCTTGTCCTGCCGGAAACCCCGTTAGCATAAGAGTATAAAATCTCCGTAGCGGCAAAAAGTATTGTGATGGTAATGATTGAAAATAATAATTTTGTTTTCATAAGACAAGCATTGATATCGTATAATATATATTATATTAATCAATATGCGTGCCGAAATAGTGCAATTAAAACATTGTTATTACAGGTTGTTGAATGGCGGGTTTTTATGGTTAAATCCGGTTTGTGTGGAATTTCTCTACTATTGGGGAGATATGGGACAAAATTTTAAATCTTATTCTTCGTCCAGTTTATACTCGGAAATTTTGTTATATAAAGTCTTTCTGTCGATACCTAAAGCCTTCGACGCCTTCACTTTATTGCCTCCGCAATCATCAAGAGTTTTTTTGATATACTCTTTTTCCATTTCTTTCAGCTTTATATTTTTTGAGGCAAAGCCGTTGAGGTTGGATTTTGATGAAGTGTTCTGCAAATAAAACTTGAAAGAACTTTCTTTGAGCACTGAACTGTTCGATGTAATAATTGCCCGCTCAAGAGTGTTTTCAAGTTCACGAATATTTCCGTGCCACTCAAGCTGCATAAGAATTTTTAATGCGCCGGGAGTAATGGTAATCTCCCTGTCAAATTTTTTTGAAAGTCTTGAAAGAAAATGATCTGTAAGCAGAGGAATATCTTCAAGTCTTTCTCTTAACGGTGGAATAATAATATTGAACGTTGCTATTCTGTAATAAAGATCTTCCCTGAATTTTTTCTGATGAACAAGTTCTTTTAAATTCTGATTCGAAGCAGAAATTAATTTCACATCTATCTTTTTTATCTTGTCGCTTCCTATAGCTTTTACTTCCCAGTTTTCTAAAACACGTAGTAATTTTGACTGTAAACTATAGGGCATTTCGGAAATTTCATCGAGGAAAAGTGTACCGCCGTTGGCAGTTTCAAAAACACCTTTTTGAATTTCTGTCGCTCCTGTAAAAGCACCCTTGGTATGACCAAAAAGTTCACTCTCTAAAAGTGTTTCAGGAATGGCTGCGCAATTGATTGCGATGAATGGTTTATTTTTTCTGTGGCTGTTAAAGTGAATAGCTTTCGATACAAGCTCTTTACCTGTTCCGCTTTCACCTTCTACATGGACGTTCACATCTACATTCGAAACACGTTTAATCAGGTCATAAACTTCCTGCATCTTCTTGCTTTTACCTATGATATTACCGAATGAAAAATTCTGTTCAACCTGCGAGCGGAGCTCAGTAATATCTCTTTTCAGTCTTATTTTTTCCGCAGCGTTTTCAACCTTCATCAGAAGCTCTTCAAGCTTAAGAGGCTTCATAAGATAATCATATGCTCCAAGCCTCATAGCTTCAACTGCTGATTCAATGGATGCATATCCGGTGACCAAAATAAAAATGCTTTCTTCAGATTTTTTCTTAAGGACATCGATACCGGAAAATCCCGGCATCTGTAAATCTGAAATAACAATATCGAAAAAATTATTTTCAATTAAATTAATGGCTTCCTTGCTGTCGCTCATTTGTGTCACATTATAGCCTTTTTCGCTTAATACCTTTCCGTATAAGTTTGTGGTTTTAGGCTCGTCGTCTATTAATAAAATCTTAATTTCCATGCTGTAAAATAGAAAATTTATTAGTTTTAAAAAACTGTTGAATTTTTCCACACTCCACACATCCAATGTATCAAATAGCTGCGTTTAAAGCTTATTTTCGCAGTTATTATTTGGCACGGTCTATGACATATAATAAGATATAATTATTATAAAGTTTCTACTCTATTATAATGAAAAAAATATTTACAATATTTAACTTTTTAGGAGAAAAACCATGAAACTGCTTAGTACAATTTTAATTATTCTTGTTTTATGTTTTGAGACAACGTATGCCGCTCCAAGGATTAAAATAGTAAGTGAATATGTAACCCCAAACATGTACGCTGCAAATTCAGCATTTACTGCTGATTCAACTGTAGCAACAGGTTTGAGAACTACAGCAAAAGGCACTTATGTTTACCTCAGAGCATGGAATTTCGGAGATGCAGGAACAATCACAAGCACCAGCTGGTCATTTGTTTCAAAGCCAAGCGGCTCTGCATCAGTTCTTGCCGGAATTACAGGATTAACTGCCTGGCAAAAATTTAAAACAGATTTAGCCGGACTTTATCAGGTATCCGTATCTGTTGTAACATCAACAGGAACAAAGGATACAACAATTTCAATTTATGCCGCAAGTTTTGTAGGAACAGGCGGATTTGATAGCGTTGCAGCAGCTTTCCCAAACTGTATGAGCTGCCACGGTTCAACACCAAAATTCCAAAATATATTCAATAGCTGGAAAACAACAGACCACGCTACAAAGTTTAAAACAATGATTACTGCAGGACCATCATCCTACGGAATCAATCAGTTCAGAGTTCACACACAAGGTTATGACCATTATTTAGCAGCCGATAATAACGGCTTTGATGATGTTGCAAGAACAGCAGGATGGAACTGGACTGCTTATGCACCTCCTAAAGCTTCTAACTGGGATTCTTTAAAAAGAAAATTCCCTAATCTTGTTGCTTTCTCAAATGTAGGATGTGAAAGCTGTCACGGACCGGGAAGCGAACACGTTTACAACGGCGGTGATACAACAAGAATAATGAAAAGCGTTGACGAAGGTTCATGCGGAAAATGCCACGACTCACAATACTTAGGACCGGAATTCGCACAATGGAAGAATGCAAGACACTCAAATGTAGTATGGTCTTCATCATTTGCACAGAATAATTATGCCACACCTAATGATTTAGGAAACTGTATAAGATGCCACGACGGACAAGGTTATGTAAACTTTACAAAAGGTAAATCTACTTATACAAACGGTATGACACAGGCAAACCATGAAATGGTAGCTTGCGCATCATGCCACGATCCACATGGAAGCACAAATCCTTATCAGGTAAGAACAAGACCTGTAAACAGTGACTCATTAGCAAACGGATTCCATTACACAGGTGTTGGAACAGGCGTTGTATGTCTTGATTGCCATAAAGCAAGAAAGAGTGCAGACAGCTATCCTCAAACAACAAGAGTAACCAGCTCAACCTGGGGACCACACCATAACAGCCAGGGTGACTTATTCTTAGGAAAAAATCTTGCTACATTTGGCGGAACACCATACAGACAAACACAGCACTTTGCATTTTTACCTAATGGATGCGTAACATGTCACATGGCACCAACAGATACTACTGCAGCAAATAAAGATAAAGTCGGCGGACACGCCTTATATCTGCACAACGATGCAACAGATTACGATCACTTGAAAGCTTGTCAAAACTGCCACTTTGGAAAAACAAGATTTGACCAGTTTATTGCAGACAGAGACTATGACGGCAACGGAACAATCGAAGCATGGAGAAAAGAAGTTGATGGTACATTAAGAAAATTAAGAATTGCATTGCCACCGGTTGGCGTTGACTCAGTTGCATGGCAATTAATTGCAGCAGACTCTAACAACGTTACATTAAGAAAAGCATACTTCAATTACCTCTCAATTGCTGAAGGTTCTGAACGCGGTATGCACAATGCAAAATATACCATTGATGCTTTAGTAGCTTCAATAAACGTATTAACAGGTATAGTACCTACATCAACAGAAATTCCGATGAAATATGAAATGTCACAAAACTATCCAAACCCATTTAATCCTTCAACAAAGATAAATGTATCTTTAACGAAGACATCAAATGTAAGAATAATAGTTTATGACATTACAGGTAAACAAGTTGCTGAGCTTGCAAACACAGTAATGAATGCAGGTAAATATACAATTGACTGGAACGCAACAACAGCCGGACAATTAAGCAGCGGAGTTTACTTCTATAGAATCAATGCAGGTGACTTTGTTGATGTAAAGAAAATGATGCTTCTGAAATAATCAGTTCAATATAATTCAAACAGTTCTTTTTTCATGGTTGATAAAGTGGGTATGACGTAAGTCATACCTGCTTTTCAGCTTCAAACGGGGTAAGTAACAATGGTAGTTTCATTCAAATAGGTAAAATTATGAAATATACTCTTCTAATTCTAATTACATTTCTTTTTTATTTCAATACAGCGAATTCACAGTCATTAAATTTCAGAGTTAATAATTATTTTTACGGTTGGGAAAGAATAGACAGTCTATCGGATAACTCTACTGCTAAAACTATGCATCTTAGAGGATATCAGAATTATCTTTTAGATGTGAATTCAGGCAAATGGACTTTCAATACACTTGCCCAGACAGAAGAAGATGTAATGAACGGAACAGATAAAGGATTTAATTACAGATTTTATAATCTGTATCTGAAAGGTTCAAATCTTTTTAATCTTGTAGATGTAAAGCTCGGAAGACAAAGTTTGTTTGCCGGTGCAGGTACAGGAACATTTGACGGCCTTCATTTGAAAGTCAAAGCAGGACAGTTTAAAGAATATCAGTTAGCAGTTTACGGCGGTATTCCTACTCCTTATTCGTATGAGATAGATACATATTCCAATCTCAGCAGCAATTATCAGTTCGGCGGACAGTTTACTTATTACGGCGTAAAAGATCTTTCAGCTTCGGTAAGTTACATAAATAAAAAACGAAATCCTGAATCTTACACAACAATAAGATTAGACAGCGCATACAACACAACAACGAGAGAGATAACATTTGACGCTCCTGCAGAACAGATTGCAGGAATAGATTTAAATTATACTTATCTTGGAAAAAATAATTTTTTCAGCAAAGCTTATTACGATTTCCAGCAAAAGAAATTATACAAAGCAGAAATCAACGCAAGAGTTTCGGTAAATGATAACTTAAGAGTTTTTGGTGAATATGATTACAGAGAACCTCACTTTACTTACAACAGTATATTCTGGGTATTCCAATATTCAAAATATCAGGAAGTATCAGGGGGAGCAGATTATATGTTAGATAACGGAATTGATATCTACGGTAAAGTAGGCGCAGTCCTCTATGAAAATGATAATTCAATAAAAGTTGATGCAGGATTTACTCATCCTAATTTCGGACTGACCTACGTAAGATATTTCGGATACGCCGGTGAATCAGACGGAGCAACTGCTTATTATCAAAGAAGTTTTCAGGATAACTTATTTTCTACATCAGCCTCTGTAAGCTATTCAAGATACAGACTTGGAAATGTTTACGATACAGAAAAAATAAATTCACTCAGCGGAATGCTGGGATTTACGTACAGACCTACTCCTCAGTTTTCTGTTGATGTACAGGGACAGTTATTAGTGAACAGAATTTATTCCTCTGATGCAAGATTTTTAGTCGGTGCCAGCTACTGGTTGTTTAAAAAGTTTTAATATAAAAAGTATGAAAATTGCAAAACTTTATTTACTTGTACTTTCAGGTTTAATTATCTTCTTAGCTTCTACAGCATATCTTTCAAAAGATATGGCTATGATAAAAAAGCAGGGTAAAGTTTACTCAACGGAAAAGACAGATAACAGCGCGATTATCAAGTTCAACCATAAGCTTCACGTTGTAGATGCTGAAGTAAAATGCGAAGACTGCCATACAGGAGCAGGTAAATCGGTTTCCAGCAAAGATAATCTGAACCCTAAGAAAGAAATGTGCGCAACGTGTCACGATGTAAAAGATACGAAGACATGTAATCTTTGCCATTATGACGGAGTCTATAAAAAACTTGAACACAAAAACACGGAGTTAATTTTTTCTCATAAGCAGCATATAGATACACAAAAGAAAAAATGTACAGATTGCCATCAGGGACTTGATAAGGTGAAATTCTCAAAAGAAAGCGCTGCGGGATTTCCAAGTATGGAAACATGCAACACTTGCCACGATAATAAAGCAGCAAGCAATAATTGCGAAAGCTGTCACTCAAATCTGACAAATCTTCATCCGAAAAATCACAAGAGCCCGAATTTCTTAAATGAACATAAGGTTAGCTCAGATGCATCTTTAGATAAAAATAATTGTGCAATGTGCCACAGTGATAACTTCTGCCAGACATGCCACTCACCGGCAGGATTTAAAGGCAATAACACAAAGAAAGATTTCTTTGCACCTTATTATACTAAAGAAAACGGAGTAAGAACTGACAGAGCAGCTTTACAAAAACTTACAACAGCTCACACTTTAAATTATAAATTTACACATGGACTCGATGCAAACCAAAAGAGCTTTGAATGTAAAACATGCCATACCGAGCAGCAGTTCTGCGTATCCTGCCATCAAAACGGAGGTGAAACAGTTACAGGTATTGCTCCAACCAGCCACTCAATGGCAAACTTTACAACGTTCGGAGTAAATACAGGCGGCGGATTACATTCAGACCTTGCAAGAAGAGATATAGAAGCATGTGCTTCATGCCACAATGTTGAAGGCAGCGACCCTGCATGCGTAAAATGTCACTTTGATAATACAGGAGTAAAAGGAACACATCCAAAGACACATGAATCAGGATTTATGAGAGACGAGAAAGGTATATGGCACGATACACAAGGAGCAGTTTGCTATACATGTCACACTGATGCTAACGCTAAGCCAAACGGAATAGCAGGTGTCGGATTTTGCGGATATTGTCACGGACAAAAATCAAGATAACTTCAAATAAATATTTACAATAATGAAAAAGATTTTTCTATTCTACGGTTTGTTTTTTACTTTACTAATTTCAGCACTCGTTTATCAGGGATGCGCTAAGCTGGATACGACTGTATCCTCTGCACCGGAGATTGATACTCACCCTAACGGATGGGCAAATCCATCTTCTGCAAAATTTCACGGTAAATATATTACAGATAACAAATTATGGAATCTGAGCCAATGTAAAACATGTCACGGAGCAGATTATAAAGGCGGCACAGCAGGTTCGGATTGTACCGGATGCCATACTGCAAGCGGCGGACCTGAAAACTGCAGATTATGCCATGGCAACAGCGACCATTCAAATCCACCTAAAGGATTGTTAGGTGATACAGCAACAAGTTTCATAGGAGTGGGAGCTCACGTTACTCACGTGAACACACCTAACTTCTCAGCTTCATTGCATTGCACTGACTGTCACGCATTCGGCGGTTTCTCAGATCCTAATCATATAGGAAATAATCCTGACGGCATTGCAGAGATAACTTTTGGTGAACTTGCGCACGATACATTAGGCGGCGGAATAGTTCCTGACCCAACCTGGAACAGAGGAACAGCAACATGCTCAAATGTATATTGTCACGGAACATTCAAAGGCGGTAACACAAGCGCTTCAGGAATCTGGACTGATAAGACAAGTGTAAGATGCGGAACATGCCATGGAGACCCTGATACAGGAAATCCTACTCCGAAAATTAACGGAGTTGTAACTGCACCGCACTTCCCGTTCATGACTGTAAAAACTTGTTACATATGTCACGGAACAGTTATCGGGCCTACAGGTGCAATGGTTGATAAGAGCAAACATATAAATGGAGAAATAAATTATTAGTAAGTTTATAAAACCGTCATTGGTAAGTTTGACGGTCACGCAAAAAAGATAATGGTATTAGTAAGATAGTACCATTTTACAACTTGCCCTATGGATGAAAAACCTCTGCGTCCTGCAGAGGTTTTTTTTTATTAAAAATTCTTACCTTTAAATATTTACTTTTCTGCTTTAATTTAATACTTAATGAAAAAATCGTCTTTAGTTTGTACAAACCTTACGAAATATTATTCGCACAGACTGATATTTGGTAATCTGGCTTTATCTTTGAATGAATGTAATTCTATAGGGATTATAGGTAACAACGGTTCAGGAAAATCTACTCTCGTAAAAGCGATTGTCGGAATAATTACACCTTCAAAAGGTGATGTAGTCATGACAATTGAGAATGAAAAAATACCAAGAGAGCAGCATTTCAAACATATAGGATTGATGTCTCCCTATTTAAGTTTGTATGATGAACTTTCGGGATATGAAAATCTTGAATTCTTTATGAACATTAAATGCCCCGATAAGCCATCAGATGAGAAAGAAGAAAAAATAAATTTTCTTTTAGAGAGCGTTGGTCTTTTTAAAAGAAAAAAAGATCTTTACAAAAATTATTCTTCAGGGATGAAGCAGAGATTAAAACTCGCATTTGCTCTGCTCAACGAACCGCAGCTGCTTTTACTTGATGAGCCATGCGCTAACCTGGATAAGGAAGGTATAGAAGTTGTTTACAAATTTGCAGAAGAGCAAAGACAGCGCGGAATGCTTATAATTGCTACAAACGAAGAATCAGATTTAAAACTTTGCGATACATTAATTAATATCGAAGACTACAAAAAAGGATAACAGTACTATGGAAAAAATGGTAACGAAGGAGTTCGGAGTTTATTTGGATGAGATTAAAAGTATTCTCAAAGAGAACTCTGTCAGCGAAAAAGATGAAACGAAAATAATGAACATTGTTTCAGGCAGCATGAGCAAGCTGATTGAATTAATGAGAGAGGGAAAATCCGCCCATGAAAAATTCTTTTCGGACATAATTTTAAATTCCGTTGATGCCATTATAGGATACGATAACAACTACAAAATATTTTTATGGAACAGAGGGGCTGAGGATATTTTCGGATACAAGCTGGAAGAAATCACCGGAAAAGATTTTTCGTTTCTTATACCCGAGTATTTAATTAATGAAGGTGAAAGAGAATTTCTTATAAAAATAATAAGCGAAAAGAATTTTTTAAAGAACTACGAGACTGAGCGTATAACCAAAAAAGGCGATATAATAACAGTAAGCATTTCCCGCTTTGCAATATTTAACACGAAGCATGAAATAATCGGAAGTGTTGGAATTGTAAGAGATATCACAAAACAAAAAGAACTTGAAAAAGAATTACGGGAAAAGGAAAATCTTGCTTTAGTAGGGCAAGTAGTTTCATCTATAGCGCACTCGCTTGCAAATCCTTTAAATTTAATTTCAGGCAATACTGAATATCTTCTGATGAATAAGAAAAAAGGAGATAAAGATTATGACGAACTGAAAATGATAATGGAGGAAACAAATTCTATTTCAGAGCTTATAAGGAGCATTATGGATTTCTCAAGGCCCCTTAAATTAAAAAAGGAAAATCTTGATCTGGAAGAACTTCTTAAGGAAGTTTTAGAGAAGATAAAATATTCCTACGAAGGAAAAGATATTACAATTAAAAAAGAAATAATAGGTTCCGGATTTACAATAATGGGAGATAGATTCCAGCTCAAAGATGCCTTCACTAATTTATTTGTAAATGCCATTCAATCTGTTAAAGATAAAGGGGAAGTAAAAGCTCTTCTTGAAAAAAACCGTACAGAGATAAAATTTACAATCTCTGATAATGGTTCGGGAATTGCCGAAAAAGACTTATCCAATATTTTTAAACCATTCTACTCTACCAAAGATTACGGAAAAGGTACAGGACTCGGACTGGCCATAACAAACAAAGTTGTTAAAGAGCACAGCGGCAGTATTTCTGTTCAATCAAAAATTAATAAAGGCACTTCTTTCACACTGCAGTTCCCAATTTGATATTTACACCTTTTGTTAACCGGGGGTAAATTAATTTAACCTGGATGACGGCCTGTTTTTACATTTCTTAAAACGTACCATTTAATTTAAAAACGTTTAGTAAACCTATACTAATTTTATACCTTTTGGCATTCAAATATATTTTCAATATTGTATTAGATTCAATCTAATACAATATTTCCCCTGACCGAAAAACTTAAATATTTGGGTTTTACTGATTATGAAGCAAAGGTTTTCATTGCACTTCTTAGGGGAAGTTTAATGGCTGCTTCAGAGATTGCCGACGATGCTAAAATCCGACGAACTGATGTTTATAATGTTTTAAAAACCTTTGTCGGGCTGGGTTATTGCAACGAGATTGAAACAAACTCCATCCATAAATACGAACTTATCGATCCTGACATAATCCTGGATAAGCTTCAGCGTAAAATAAATTCTCAAAGACAGAAAGAACTCGATACACTAAAAGAAACTTTTGAAGAACTCAAACCGCTCCATAGAACTAAAGAGGCGGAATCCGTTAAACGAGTTAACATTGAACTTGTTCGGGGTTACAATCAGCACCGTGAGTCAAAATTTCTTGAGCTTCTCAAAAATGCCAAAAAAGAAATTTTGTTTATGGTAAAACTTGAGCACGCTGTACTAAATGAAGTTGATGCAAATGCTAAGAAGTTCATGAAAAAAGGAGGAGTTATAAAATCGCTCTATCAGATCAGCGAAAATTTCAGAATTAAAAAAGACAATAAGTGGACTAAGGGAACACTAAGCGATTTAATAAAAGCATGTGAGTATTATGAAAAGTCAGGTGAGTTATTGAAACTCAGCAATAACCCTGTTCCTAATATGACTATCTTCGACGGTGAAATTGTTTTTCTTAATATAACGGATAAGACTCTCCCTAAACATAATGAAGCAGATGTTATTATTAAAAATAAAGAGTTTGCTGAAAACATGATAATAGTGTTTGAATCTCTATGGGATAAAGCAGAGGAATTAAAGAATTTTAAATTAAAACTGTAAATGGAATAATCCCGTTTTATGAAAAAGCTAATTATACTTATAATATTAATTTCGGGACTGTGCTATTCGCAGACTACTTTTATTCCTACGGGCGGCACTACTATATATGATTTACAATCAACCGGAACTGCTAAACATATTGCACAGGATAAAAATAATCCCAATAATATTCATGCTGTATATACTTCATCGCCTTATTCGGATTCTTCTACCTATGCTCAGAGAACAGTGAATTATTATTTCAGTTCCGATAAAGGAAATACATGGAGCTTTATTTCCTCTTTCCCGCAGATTTACAAAACGGGTTTTCCTTCAGTTTCGGTTTTAAGTAATGGATGCGCTATAATAACTATGCACGGCGGAGTTTTGAAAAAAACTTATACGTTTGCCGATGCCTTTCCCGGACTTGGTTCTTTTTCAGATTTAGGTTCGGCATTATGTTTCGATATGCTTCCGCAAATTGCCGCTTCTAATAACATAAATGAGCAGAGAAAATTCCACATAATTAATCAGGCAGGTTTTACTTCGGGATTATCATTAACATCTGAATCCTATGCACCTTGTATGAGTATTCCGGGGATGAGTTCTGATGCTTATTCAATTGCTATCGGCACTGATGGAAGAATAGGTATAGCCTATGTTGTAGATGTAGCACAGTTAACAGGAAACTCAGGTGATGTTTTCTTTATGGAGTCCTTCGATAACGGTGAAACATTTACTGCACCCTTAAAAATATTCAATGCTGTTATAAATGCGGACAATACTTTTTATGGAGCATTCAGAGGCATAAGTTTAGTTTATAATAACAATAGACCTAATCTGGTATTTGAAGTCTGTAAACAACATTTATCAGGAAATTATTTTCCGGATTTGCCGGGAGGTATAATGTACTGGTCTCCCGCACTTACGGGCAGCGACCCGAACAGATGTAAATACATTGCAAGAAATGATTCAGCAAATTTTTATCCTTCTTATATTCCGTTTTACAAATCATATGGGAATTATGACATTACATCGATTTGTAGACCTTCAATTGGCACATTCAGTGACAGCAATTATATGGCTGTTGTCTTTATGTCATCAACTCCAAAATTAAAAGTAACAGGCTTAGATACAGCCGGTTTCAACTCGCTATATCTGACTTATACATATAATAAAGGAATCATCTGGACAAGACCTAAAAGAATTACACCCGATGAACGCATGGACTGGACATTTCCGTCAATATCCGTTTTTAATTTAGCCGGTTCATTTCCTTACAAAGCAAATATTACAGCAACCAAGGATAGCGTTCCGGGAAGTTATGTATTAAACAATCCATTTACTAAATCTCTTGCGCAGCAATTTTATATAAGAACCGATGTAGGATATCTTACAGAACCGGGTAACGCCACAATAACTTCCGGAATAGTAAAATACGACGATAATAATCAGCCTGTAACAACTGGAACTGTAAGAGCCCTGCAATTTAACGAATCAACAGGGCAATCAATTGTTATAGCCAGCTCACCTATTGATGCAAACGGAAATTACTCTTTAAATTTTAACGCTCCTTTTAATGATTATTATATAGTTGCATATCCTAATTCTGAAAAGGAATCAGATTATATTCAAACTTATTATCCTCAATCAATTTACTGGTTAGATGCTTCTACAATAAATTCTTCAAACAATAATTATGAAATCAATATAGATGTATATAGAAAGACTTCGTTAGAGGGATTTAGCTCTGTAAGAGGTGTTGTCAATTCAGTAAAAGAAAATCACTCATCGGTTCTTCCTGAGGCAGATTTATATTTAAAGCTTGATAACAAATTCGTTGGATATTCGGAATCTAACTCAAGCGGCAGATACAGTTTTTCTAATATACCTCCCGGCACATATGAAATAATTGCAACTAAACTTGGCTATACAACTCTATCTGAACAAATTACAATTCAGGGGTCACAGATGGATTCAATAAATTTTGCGTTGACCCGCGTTCCTATTGGAAGTCATCAAGGTTCCCTTGTTCCGGATAAGTTTTATTTATATCAGAATTTCCCGAATCCCTTTAATCCTGTAACCAGCATTAAATATGATATCTCCGCAGATAGATTCGTGTCATTAAAAATTTACAATATATTAGGAAAAGTAGCAGCTGTTCCGGTTAATGAGTTTAAGCAGGCTGGAAGTTATACAATAAATTTTGATGCAGGCAAACTGCCGTCAGGTATTTATTTTTACAAATTGGAAACAGAAAGTTTTTCTCAGACGAGAAGAATGGTAATTTTAAAATAGAACTACTCTTGCGCTATAGGCTTTATATTTATTTCGCCGTAAATATAAAGCCTCCCTCCTAAAAGCGGAGGTCAAACGATTCTCTTGTGCTGCGGGTTTTATACTTTACTTTCGCCGGTAAGTGTAGAACCCGCTTTTTTTTTCAAGAATAAATTTAAGTTTAATTTGATAAAAAAATCCGTTATTTTAAATATAATAAATAAAAACAAAGATAATTATGAAAAAATTATTTTTTTTGTTTATTATCTTATTCTCATCACAACCTGCTTTTTCTCAAAGTGGCTGGTATTGGCAACACCCACTTCCCCAAGGAAATAACTTAAATTCAGTAAAGTTTATTGACAACTCTACTTTAATAGCTGTTGGAGATCAAGGGGTTATTATAAGATCAACTGACAAAGGTGTAACTTGGTCTTTAGAACCTTCTTTTTCACAAAAAACATTTACTAGTGTTTATGCCTTAGATCAAAATATTATTTTTATTTGTGGGGACCAGGGTATTATTTTAAAGTCATCAAACGCAGGTATCAGTTGGTCATATATCGGTGTAAATACCCTGCAAAAACTTAATAAGATTATATTTATCAATTCAACAATTGGATTTACGATTGGGAATAATGGTGTAATATTTAGAACTACCAACCTTGGACAAACATGGGTACAACTTAATTCTGGTACTACCTCAGCATTACAGAGCATATATTTTATGAACGCAAGTACCGGATTTATTTCGGGAGGCGGGTATTTATTAAAGACAATAAATTCAGGAGATAACTGGAGTGTTTTTGCCCCGGGAGGATTTAATGACTTTCAGTTCTTGAACGAATTAACGGGATATAGTGTCAGCAGTTATTTCTCATTTCCTTCATATTATGGTGTTACTTACAAAACAACAAATGGAGGAATAAACTGGAATGCACTTAACGGAAGCTGCTACAGCAGTTGTCTTTCATTACTTTTCTTAGATGCAAATACAGGATTTGTTTCATCTTCTAATGGTATTTCATACACTTCTAACGCAGGACAGAACTGGACATGCTCTTATCTTAATGTATGCAACTCCATAGATAATAAATCTAATATATACATTACAGTTGGACAAGGTGGGAGTATATTCCGGTCATCCGATAACGGTGTTAACTGGACTAATAAATCTTATTCCTATTCGTCTATTTCTCTTTGGGATATTTTCTTTATAAATGAAAATACAGGCTACATATCTGCAACGGAAGGAAATTCTGATAGCACATTCGTAAAAACTACAAATGGAGGGAATAATTGGCTTAAACTTAAAGCACCTTCAACCGCTATTTTTTCTATTTATTTTACAAATGAAAATACAGGCTATGCAGGAAATGGTGTCGCCCTTTATAAAACTACAAATGGTGGAATTAATTGGAACATCTCACGAAATGGTTCGTCTTCTATTGTGTGTTTTACAGATGCTAATACTGGTTTTGTTGCCGGAAGTAATTCTGAAATTTATAAAACAACAAATGCCGGGTTAAACTGGGAGATGAAATTTTCAGATGCAGCTGGGAACATAAAATCAATTTCTTTTCCTTCTCTCAGTGTGGGTTATGCCTGTAATGCCAGATTTGATATTCTTAAAACTGAAAATGGAGGTAATTCCTGGTACTATCTTCCTCCAATTAATGGTATTGTTGGTCAGGAAAAAATAATTTTCATTAACGAAAATACGGGATTTATTTCTACTTCTTATCAGGGAAAGTCAATATTTAGAACAATCGATGGAGGTAATTCCTGGCAGCCTGTCTTAATAATAAATGACAATCAAAGTATTATATCAGACATTGATATTTCAGAAAGCGGCACTGGCTATGCTACATGCTGGACAGGAAGGATTTTTAAAACAACAAATTTTGGAACCTCATGGTTTGAACTCTTAAGTAATACTAACAACAGACTTTATTCTGTTTGTAAAGTAAGTGATTCAATTGTTTTTGCTGCGGGAACCAATTCTACAATAATAAAAACCATAAATGGTGGTACTGCATTAACCAGTATTAATAACTTTACAAATATTATTCCATCTGAATTTTATCTTCATCAAAACTATCCGAATCCGTTTAATCCAATTACAATTATCAAATTTGATATTCCCAAAACTTCATTTGTAAAAATTAAGATCTATGACGTACTTGGAAAACAAATTGCAACACTGTTAAATGAAATTAAGCAAGCAGGCAGCTATTCAATCGATTTCAATGCTTCTCAATTATCTTCAGGAATATTTTTCTACAGGTTAGAAACAGAAGGCTTTACCGAAACAAAAAAAATGGTTGTACAAAAATAAGTTTTATTATACTTCCATTCCGAAATCTTCTTTGACCACAATTTTCAATCCCTCTTCAAAGCTTCTGGGATTGTAATCCGGCATTAATGATTTTAGAAATGTAATGTCTGTTCTTTTTTCAAACGTGCCATCGGGCTTTGATGTATCCCATGTAATCTCGTCATTATTTTTAAAAACTCTCTCTGCTATTTCAATATACTCCTTTATTGAATGGTCATATCCAGTTCCGATATTAACAATCTCAGGTTCGTTATAATTTTGCATGAGGTAAATGCAGGCATCGGCGCAGTCATCCACATAAAGCGCCTCACGTCTTGGAGTTCCTGTGCCCCAGAACTGAAGCGGAGTTCCGTTCTTTTTTGCATTCACAAATTTTACTATCATTGCAGCAATGAAATGGCTGTTCTCTAAATCATAATTATCATGAACGCCGTATAAATTAGTAGGCATTGCTGCAATAGCATTAATGCCGTATTGCTTTCGGTATAACTGGCATCCTATTATTCCCATACCTTTTGCAACTGCATAGCCTTTATTAGTATCTTCAAGCGGACCCATCATGAATCTGTTTTCATTGATTGGCTGAGGATTTTCCTTAGGATAAATACAGGTTGAACCCGTATATAATATTTTTGTATGTGGTGAATAATTTTTAATGGCTTCAAGCACATTCAGTATCATTATTGAATTCTGATAAAGAAAATCTGCCTGACGTTTATTGTTTGCCTGAATACCGCCGACTAACCCGGCAACCATAAAAGCGTAATCGGGTTTATATACTTCAAAGTAATTATCAACTTTTTCTTTAGAGAGTAAATCAAATCCTTCTTTGCGTGAAGGTGCATTTACATTGGTAAAACCTTTTTTGTTAAGCTGTCTTACAATTGCGGAGCCAAGCATTCCCGTTCCGCCGAAGACTGTAATTTTTGAATCCTTATTCATTAAACATTAAATTTTAACTTCCTTGTTTTCTTCCGGTGTTTCTTTTTTGTTTTTAAATACACCGACTAACCCAACAACTAAAATTAATCCCACTAAAATATTTGATACAAGTGTAATCGTTTTTCCTTTGTAATAAGTTTCAGGCTGGAATTTTATTTCTACTTTATGTTTTCCTGTCGGAACTACAATTGATCTGAACAGGTAATCAGTTTTATAGATTTCAGTTTCAGTTCCGTCAATATATGCCTTCCATCCTGCGGGATAATAAATATCACTCATGAACATTAAATTATTTCCTGTTGCATTTACCTCGTATTCATAAGATTCAGTTGTTGCCTTTATTAATTTAATAGAAGCTGTTGAATCAGCCTTATCAATTTTCTTATTAATATCAGTTTCAAAGAAAGCAGTCTGGCGCGGATTGAAGTTCATCTGCTTAATATTGTTCAGAATATTTATTCCGGGAGCAACTTTGTATTCGTTTACAAAGAAAGCTCTCGGCAAAAACATCTTATTTTCTGAAACTGTTTTGCTGCCTTTCATCACAGGAGCAAACGAAGAATCTGATGCAGGGTCTTTAGGATCTGTAATAATGTATTTTACGTTTGCCAGTCCAAGCAGCATAGGATTTCCACCCCCTACAACATCCAGCGCATCCTGGTAAATTCTCATCTTAGCGCCCTGATAACCGTTGAAAGCCTGTAATCTGTAATATGCAAAAGTATTTGTTGTAGTAGGTTCACCCTGACGTAATTCAACAACTCTGTATTGATAAGTATCCGGGCTTTGTTTCAGCATATAGCTTGTGTAGTCAGTTTCATTGAATGCATTTTCAGAGTCCGACTTATTATCCCAGTGAATTGTTTTATTATTCACGTTCCAGAGGTCAAACATTCCTATAAGAATAACTCCAAACATGAATAATTTATAGTTTACCATTCTTTTTGAGTACAATAATCCTAGTCCCATTACAAGCAGAATTAAAAATGAGTGAAGCTGTAAATCGCTTGTAATATTATCATAAGCAACGTCTGCGCGCTGTCCAAGCTGCTGGTTTATTTGCTGCGGAGTGGCGCCCATCTTTTTATATTCCTGAGCCTTTGGTCCGTTCAGCACGGAGTTCCTATAACTGTCCTTGAATCCGACAATTGAAACGATGAAAATTAATCCTGCAATTCCCATTACAACAAAAGAAACTTTCTTGAACTTATCCGCTTCAATCTGATTTCTTATTGAACCTACCATAGAAAGTAAACCGTACCCCGCAAGTATTGCAAGACCTGCATCCATAAAATTATGAATCATCACAGGAGCCCGGAAACTACTGAAGAACGGGAAGTAATAGAAGAAGATATCAAATAAAAACCCTCCGTTCCTTCCGAAAGAGAGAAGTAAAAATGCAAATACTATAAGGGTTAACGCCTGAACGTAAATATCCCGCCGGAAATTATAGTATATCCCAATAAGCGCAAGCGCAAGAACTATTACGCCAAAGTAAACCGGTGCTGTTGTGAATGGCATCTGCCCCCAGTATAGATTAACTTTCTGTCCCTGATACTCAACATCTCCGAATCCGAAATAATATGGAGCATAGAATGTAAGCACTTCACCAGGACTGAATGACCATCTTGTTGCATAGTCATAATCTAACGGCTGAGCATTATCAACTTTTTTATCTGTTGGCTGCTGTATAGCAGGAACACCACGCATAGAATATTTATTGTACTCTTTAACTGACATTATAACATCTGCGTTCATTGCAACAGAAAGTCCTGCTCCTATAAGAACAAATACTCCTGCCATTAAAGCAGTTCGGTAATTTTCTTTTTTAACTAATCTGGCAATAAAAATATAAAGCACATAAATACCTATAAACAAATATGAATAGAATATCATCTGCATATGGTTCGATGTAAGCTGAATGTGGAACATAATAGTCAGCAGAGCAACATCAACAATCTTACTGAAGATATTTTTATAGTTGTAATCAATAAGTCTTTCAATCACCAATAAGATCAGCGGGAAAAGCATTATAGCGAAAACTTTTGTGTTGTGACCTGTAACCATTCTTTGAATCAAATCAGTCGCAAAGACTGCCATCAGAGAAGTAAATAATGCAACGAGCTTATTTTTGAATTTATAATTTGCATAGAGATAAAATCCTACTGCAAAAATTATATAGTAAATGACAATAGAAAAGATGGGACTTGATTCAGGGCTGCCGAATAAATTCAGTATCGTTCCGAATCCGTGACCGAATAAATCATAGACTCTTGGCGAGAAGCCAATAAGTCCTGCAAAGTTAGGCATTCCCATGAAGATGTAGGGAGTCCATAGCGCAAATATACCGTCCTTCTTAGCATCATCAAAAAATGTTTTGAAGCTGTCAAATGCAATATGGTCACCCGATGCAAATACTTTCCCGCCGAAAATCCCTTCACGGAAGAAAATAAAAAGGGCGAGAATAATAACGCCAATATAGATATAATTATCAAATTTGCCGAAGTTTAAATCGGAATCTTTCAGCTCGGAAGCCTGTCTGGATTTCGTTGAAGCAGTTAACTGCGTCTTGGTTTTAGCCATCTGAATTTCAGTTGTTTTAAAATGTAAAGAATTAAAATACTCTTAATAATGAAAAGTATAAATGGAAGTTTTTAGGTCTATATTAGGGCTGTAAATGAAGGATTATCTCAGATAATTGCTTGCTTTCAGTGTGGCGGGAAAAGTTTTGATAATAGTTATCAGTTGAAGGTATATCAAGGTTTGGATTCTGTTTCCATTTGTTAGTTAAGTCTTGCAAATAAGTTGTCAATTCCGCTTTCATATTTCTTTCAAACGTCTCGCCTGCATTTGCCTCCTTTATAATTCTTGCAAGGTCAGATGATTTTTTTGTAATGTTTATGACCGGCTTTTTAGCAGCAAGGTATTCATAAATCTTTCCCGGAATAACCATATCTTCATTGGAGACAACAGGGTTTATTAACAGAAGTACAGTTGAATCCATAAGATATTTTATCGAGTCATCATGGGAAACATAACCAACATCATTTAATATATCCGATAATCCAAGTTCGTTAATTTTTTGCTTTATTCCTTCTGAAAGTATTCCTACGAATCTCAATTTATATCTTACATCAGGATTTTTTTCTTTTACTTCTTTTAACGCTTCAAGAAAAACATCAGGGTCATAATAATCCGCAATTGTTCCAGTGTAAGTGATTACAAATTCACCTTTGGGCGGATTGGAAGAAATATCAAAACACCTCTCATCATAACCCATTGTAATTATTTCAATCTTATCGGGATTTATCTTATCAGATTTTGAAAGTAGCTTTTCCTTATATCCCCTGCCCACTGTCAGAACTTTATCAGCAGTTTCAAGAACTTCCCTCTCATATCCCGCATCTTTTTTCTTAGCCCACTTTGTATGGTAAAATTTATCGTAGTAAATAACATCGGTCCACACGTCGTGGAAATCAGCAATCCATTTTATTGATGGAAAGTACTTCTTAAGTTTTAATCCTATTAAGTGTGTTGAGTGCGGCGGCCCGGCGGTAACTATAACTTTAATATCAAACTTCTCTATCAGCTCTTTGGTTTTTTCAATAGCATATTTATTCCAGCCTGCACGAGGGTCAGGTATAAATAAATTACCTCTTACAAATCTCGCAAGCTTCTGCATAAAAGTCGGATTGCTTTCATTTGCAAAAGCTGCGGCAGGAACGTTTCCTTTTCCGACGGTTCCTTTATACAGCCAGAATAATTCAGCCGTATCTGTCTTAAAAATTTTTAAATCCTTAGGAATATCTTCAAGCAGAGATTTATCTATAGAAGGATATGTTGCCTTAGTATCATCCACGGTTAAAACCATTGGAGTAATTCCGTACTCAGGAAGAAAACGGCAGAACGAAAGCCATCGCTGAACTACAGAACCTCCGCTAGGCGGCCAGTAATAATTTATGATCAGAATATTCACTGTACAAATATCCGTTTTATAGATTATAAAAGTAATTCCAAAAATATTTTTTACGCTAAAAAACACAAATTTTTTCGTTATTTTCCTTTCTATGTCAGATCAATTTAAATTTAAAAGCTTAAAGATTTACGGCGAGGATGAGTGGCTTTTCGGAAGCCAGAAAAAATACCGCCGCGTTCTTGAAGAAATAGAGATAACATACATCTATGTTGAGCTAGCTCTCTTCAATAAACTATTCGATGAATCGGACTGGAGCACGAAAGTGAACTTCAAGGCATACGATTCCAAAAGGGCCATACTTTGTAACGAAACAAATGACGTACAGGTAAAAAAAGAAGAGAACATTGCATATATTCGTACAAGCTGGGGTGTAAAAACTCCCGGCGGCTATTGGAAAAAAGGAAGTTACAGATGGGAAGCATGGATTGACGGAACATTGATCAGAACAGAATATTTTTATATTGAGAATCAGGGAGTAGTAACAGAAGAATCCAACAACTATTTCAATCTAACTTCGGTAAAATTGTTTGAAGGACCGGTTGATGAAGTCCCTGCCGCTGAACGAAGATATATGAAGGCATTTGATTTTAAAAATACACGATATGTGTGGTTTGAAATGAATGCAGAATCATTGGTAAAAGATGACTGGACATGCGAACTCTTCTTCAGCTTTAAAAACGAAGCGGGTGAAACGAAGGGAGTTGATAATCAGTACAGGTTCATGAAGAAGCACGACGAGTACTTTACATTTACCGGCGGCTGGGGTAATGAATCCAAAACTTCCTGGTATCCGGGAAAATACTACCTCGAAATTTCTTTTATGGACTGTATGATTGCGCGCATTCCGTTCTATGTAAAAGACGTTGAAGAAGAAGCCGATGTGCAAAATTTATTGCTGACTACTCCTGCACACACCAACATAGTTTCAAAGATAAAAGGAAAAACCAAAGAAGAAACTGCAGAGGAAATTTTAGCAGAGCTGAACGGATTGATAGGACTTACAGAAATAAAAGATTCGATAAGACAATATTCTGATTACATAAAGTTCTTAAAGATACGTCAGGAGAAAGGATTAGATAAAGATGTTAAGATAGGTTTGCACTCTGTGTTCACCGGAAATCCCGGCACAGGAAAAACAACAGTTGCAAATTTACTGGGTAAGATTTATAAATCACTTGGTCTGCTTTCAAAGGGACATGTGTACGAAGTTGATAGAGCAGATTTAGTAGGTGAGTATATAGGACACACAGCTCCCAAAGTTAAAGCCGCTATTGAAAAAGCGCGCGGCGGTATTTTATTTATAGATGAAGCGTACTCACTTGCCAGAAGCGGTGAAGACAGCAAAGATTACGGTAAAGAGGTAATCGAAATTCTGATTAAGGAAATGTCCGACGGTCCCGGAGACATTGCTATGATTGTTGCAGGCTATCCGAAGGAAATGAAAGTGTTTATAGATTCAAACCCGGGATTGAAATCACGCTTCAATATGTATTATAACTTTCCTGATTATGTTCCTCAGGAACTTATTAAAATTGCAGAGTACGCAACGGCAAAAAAGAACGTTCACATTGAACCCGCTGCTATGAATTATCTCTACGAAGCACTGGTAGAAGGATACAGAAACCGCGACAGTTCATTTGGTAATGCACGATATGTGAATTCAATCATTGAAGAAGCAAAGATGAATATGGGATTACGATTAATTCAATCAGGCAAGCTTGAGAATTGCTCGGAAGAAGATTTAAGTACTATACGAATTGAAGACTTCCAGAAAATATTCAAAGATAAAAAAGGAATCAAAGCGGATATACCTATTGATGAAGAACTTTTAAAGACGGCTATGTACAAGCTGCAAAGCATGATAGGAATAGAAAATGTTAAGAGCGAAATAAACGAAATAGTAAAGCTTGTAAGATACTTTAAAGAGATTGGCAAAGATGTTAATGAAAGCCTCTCACTTCACTCAGTTTTCATGGGTAATCCGGGTACAGGTAAAACAACTGTTGCAAGAATTCTTTCCGATATTTATAAAGCGCTTGGCCTGCTTGAGAAAGGACATCTTGTAGAGTGCGACAGAGAGTCACTCGTCGGCGGATACGTCGGACAGACTGCTATCAAGACCGGTGCAATGGTTGATGCTGCAATGGGCGGTGTCTTATTTGTTGATGAAGCTTACTCGCTAACATCTGGCGGCAACGACTTCGGCTCAGAAGCAATTGAAATTATTCTTAAGCGCATGGAAGATTTCAGAGGGAAGTTCGTTGTTATAGTTGCCGGATACACGGGCAAAATGAATATCTTCCTTGAATCAAATCCGGGACTTAAGTCACGCTTCGATAAAACATTTACATTTGAAGACTACAATGAAAAAGAACTCTATTGGATTGCATTAAAGCTACTTGCCGATAGACACGTTACCCCGGATGAAGATGCAAAGAATTACTTATACCAATACTGCATTGAAATGTTCAAGAACAAAGACGGCTACTTCGGCAACGGCAGAGAAGTCCGCAAGATAGTTGAAGAAGCCGTTAGAAATCAGAACCTCCGACTTGCAGATGTTCCTAGAGAGAAACGTACTCCTGAAATGATTGCAACACTTACTACAAAAGATCTTGAGGAATTCAAGATTGATTCATTAAAAAAAGAAAAGAAAATTTTTGGATTTGATACCGGGAAGGAATAACTCCTTCCCGAATGTAATTCTATTTTGCTTCTTCCAATTTTAATGTTTCCTTTTCTAACTTATCAAGCATATCAAGCCAGCTTGGGTAAGCGCCTGTTTGTTTTGCAAGCTCTTCTGAAACTGTCTGATGTAATGTAAGCTTTGTCTTACCTTCGAAATCTTCGAACGTAACCGTTACAATTGTTTCATCAGGCCATGAGTGCTTATCGGTCTGCGATGAGCTGATAAAATTTCCGTCATCATCACAGAATCCCAGCTTATAACTGATTTTTTCATTTTCAATTATATCTATATATTCACCTTTGCATTTACATGGTGTACCGTCTGGTGAGTTGATGCTATGCTGAAAAACTCCGCCGGGCTTGAACTCTAACTTATAAATTGTAATTGAGCATGTCCCCGGAAAATACCAGTTTCTAAGATGTCCCGCACTTGTCCATGCTTTATAAACAAGCTCACGGGGCGCATCAAATATTCTTACTATATTTACTTCTTTATCTTTGTTGTTTGCTGCATCCATAATTATTATTTATTTAGTATGGGAAATTAATTTTGCTTTATAGATTCTTCTAAGTTGTCAAGTATTTCAAGCCAGCCGTTATAAGAACCTTCATTCTTCGCAAATTCTTCTGAGATTGTCTGGTGCAATGTCAGCTTTGTCTTTTTCTCAGAATCTTCAAATGTTATCGTAACAGTTGTTTCATCGGGTCCTTTCATCTGTGCATCAGAAGCAGAAATTATTTTACCGTTCTCATCGCAGAAGCGAAGGACATATACAATTTTTTCTTTCTCAATAATTTCCAGAAATTCTCCCATGAATATACAACCGCCATGAGTGCTTCTCACTTCATGGTGAAAGATTCCGCCCGGCTTAAATTCAAATTTATATATTGTTGTCTTACACGTTTGAGGAGCGTACCAGTTTTTTAAATGCTCCGGATTAGTCCATGCTTTGAAAACTAACTCGCGCGGTGCATCAAAAATCCTGACTATGTTTACTTCTTTATCTGCATTGGAATCCATAATCATTATTTATTTTTTTCAAGATATTGTTCAAGCTTTTCAAATGTTCCTGCAAAGCCTTGCTGCATTGATTTTCTGTTGCTTTCAAATGCTGCCAGCTCTTCAGCGTTCGCATTTACCGGTCCACCTTTTAATGTAAGAGTTGTCTTACCATTATTTTCTGATAAAGTCATCACATTAAGAATTTCAAGAGGCCATTTGCCGTCGAAGAAAGGCGCGCGTGTTATCTCCCCTTTTTCATTGGAGAATGAATTTATGAAGACAAGTTTTTCAGGCGCATTGATTTCTTTATAAGTAAAAAGTCCCCACATTTCAAATCCGTTATGTGCTTTCATATTATAATGAAACTGACCTCCGGGTTTGAATTCCAGTTTATGTACAGTGATATCAAAACCCTTCGGTCCCCACCACTGAGCAAGAGCTTCAGCATCTGTCCATGCTTTCCAGACAAGGTCACGCGGTGCATCAAGCTCGCGGGTGATTACTAATTCATTTTCCTGATTTTCTTTTTGTTCTGACATTTTTCCCTCCGGTTTTTTCAGATTTATTTACAGGTTTATTTTTTGATTGAATTTTTTTCAGATACTCATCGAGTGAATCAAGCTGTGAAGTCCAGTACTTTCTATACTGCTCAACCCAGTCGGAAACTTCAGTAAGCTTTTCAAGTTTTACTTCGCAGAATTTCTCAGTCCCTACCTGAGTTGAAACAACAAGCCCGCATTCAGTAAGGATTTTTATATGCTTCGATACTGCAGGTCTGCTGACTTCAAAGTTCAAAGCGACTTCATTTATAGTGAGCTTCTTTCCCGCAAGCAGTGATATAATTGCCCTGCGGTTGGGGTCGGCTATTGCCTGAAAAACATCTCTTCTTAAATTATCCATTTTGGGTAATTTTTATATTTTAATGAATGTAACCATTCAATTACAAATATAAGCGAAACCGTTCGGTTACGCAAGTCTTTTTTTAGACCTCCCCCATCCCCTCCTTAGCAAGGAGGGGGGCAGATGATGAAAATTTATTTAAACTATTTTATAATATCGAAATTGGTGTACTTCTGAAGGCATTCAGGTACATTTATGGAACCGTCTGCATTTTGATTTGCTTCAAGCAATGCGACCATAAGGCGTGAGGTCGCAAGTCCGGAACCGTTCAGCATGTGAACAAGCTCAGTTTTTGTTTTTCCGTTTTCAAGAACTTTTTTATATCTTATCTGCGCGCGGCGTGACTGGAAGTCAGTGCAGTTGCTGACCGAAGATGCTTCAAGCCATTTATCTTCAGCGTATGACCAGACTTCAATATCGTAGCACTTGCTTGCCGAGTATCCCATATCTCCCGTGCAGAGCTCAATCACTCTGTAATAAACTCCTAGTTTCTCAAGCAATCCGCATGCATGTCCCAGCATTGTTTCAAGCTCCTGATATGAAGTTTCAGGTGTGCAGAAATTGAAGAGTTCGACTTTATTGAACTGATGCACTCGCAAAAATCCTTTTGTATCTTTTCCGTAGCTGCCCGCTTCCCTTCTGAAGCAGTTTGTAAATCCGCAGTATTTTATTGGAAGCTCATCCTGTTTTAAAATTTCATCGCGGTGTATATTTAATATAGGAACTTCAGCGGTAGGAATTGCATACAAATCGTCAGCCGTTACATGATACATATCTTCTTCAAACTTCGGAATTTTTTCCGCTGCTTCCATAGATGCTTTGTTAACTAATACGGGCACCATAACTTCGCTGTAGCCGTTCTGCTGAGTATGTGTATCGAGCATAAAATTTATCAGCGCTCTTTCAAGCGTTGCGCCCTTACCTTTATAAAGAGGAAAGCCACTGCCGGAAATTTTTGTGCCGCGTTCAAAATCAAGTATGTCAAGTTTTTTAGCAAGCTGCACATGGTCTTTCACTTCAAAATCAAAATTCTTTTTTTCGCCCCAGACTTTCACTTCAACATTTTCAGATGCATCTTTTCCTTCCGGCACTCCGTCTGCCGGCAATGCAGGAATGTAGTATAATATTGATTCTATTTTTGATTCTATTGAACGCAGCTCGTCATCATAGCCTTTTATTTCGTCACCGACTTTTTTCATCTCGGCAATTTTTTCTTCTGCATCAATTTTCTCTTTCTTCATCTTTGCAATTTCAGCGGAGACTTTGTTGCGTGTTTCCTTCATCACTTCGACTTTATGAAGAATTTCCAGACGTGACTTATCCAGCTCAAGAATTTCATCTATGTTTTTCGTGTCTTCATTTCGTAAGACAAGTTTGGCTTTTACCAGATCGGCATTTTCGCGTATTAATTTTATATCGAGCATTGCTTTGTATAAATTATTATGAATTCCTTAAAATACCTTATTTTGTGTGGAAATTCGAGTTACAAAAAAGAACACAGATTTATATGATTTAGTATGATGACACAGATATTGTAGCATTATTGTAACATTTTGCTAGTTAGACCTGACAGTCCGCCAAGGCGGATTAATCCTGTCAGGTCAAAATCAATATTCTCTAGAATATTTTTTCAATCTTGATGAATTTTTGACGGGTTTTGTGAATGTCATTGTTGTTTTTACAATACTGATGATTTTTAAAATTCGTCAGTTGATACCGCTCCGCCGCGGCGGACTTTCAGCCCCTCTGTCCCCTCCCGCTTTTGGCGGGACAGGCCTCCTTGTAAAGGAGGGGGAAACTTATGAAAATATTTTTTAAATTTTGAGGGTTTTTGACGGATTATTATGTAAAGTTGAATTATTCATCCGTATAAATAAATTTCTTCTCTTTTTCGCTATATCTTAAATAATAAAATCCCAGAAAGTCCTCATGTAACGTTAAAGAATACTTATCTTCAAAATGTGGCTTTTTAAAAATATTGTACCTTGCAATGTGTTTTGCCAATTCTGTATCGGAAGAATTCAGGCATGAACTTAAGAAACTTAAACTATCCGGTAAAGCATTTTTCTCATTCTTATAATTTTCGATGCAGCTTACAACTCTTAAACCAAAAGCTTTCAATTCGATCATTCTTTCACCGTTCTTATAAGAATTTACAATAAAAAGTGAAAGCAGTGTACATAAAATTACAGCGATAAGTACCGTCGTCCAATGAAATTTGAATGCGTACTTAAAAACGAAAAACACCAAAGCAATAAATACTGCTGCAATTAAATATGTGTAATATATACTTCCTAATATGTGTACGAGACTTTCTCCCCAGGTATTAAACAATGTTTCTATTATACAAATCTGAAGCTTCATAAATTTTTATTCTATAAAGAATATATTAATAAAAATTATCTAAAAAAAAGAAAATTACTTATTACTACTAATAGGGAAAATTATTTTTGTTTTACTTGACAAGAAGTGAGAATTATAGGTGGTGGTCGGAGGCTAACAATGGCAGATGTGGTAATGTACTAATTATGGTAAATGCAGACTTCTAATTCTTCATTCATAATTCTGAATTCATAATTCTTAAGTTCCGAGTTGTGTTTTTAAAAGTCTTATCGCTTCAAGCGAGTCAATTAAATTAATTCCTAATTGAGAAGAGGCTTTCAGTACTACAAGTCCTGAGTTCAGCGGGCGCGGAGCGGGCTGGTTTAAATCGGCGGTTTTTATTTTGCTGACTAATGCTTTGTTGAATCCGAAGACGTCGCAAATCTTCAATGCGAAATCATATCGTGAAAGTATATCGCTTCCGGCAATGTTGAAAATTCCTGTAAGATTTTTTTCTGCAAGCTTCAAAATTCCCCATGCAAGGTCATCTACCATTGTTGCATTACCGACCTGGTCATCTACAATATTTATTTTATCGCCTGCCTTTAGTTTATCTATCATCCATAGCGCGAAGTTAGGCTTTATGTTAATGCCTATTCCGAAAAGCACCATAGTTCTCACTATAGCATGTTTTACATCGCTTGTAGTAAGCGCGTTTTCCGCCGCAAGCTTTGAGCGTCCGTAAAATGAAATAGGGTTCGGTGTATCGTCTTCTGTGTAGGGACCGTTTTTTCCATCGAAGACGTAGTCGGTGGAGATATGAATAATTCTGCAGTCTTCTTTCTTTGCAGCGATGATAAGGTTTTTTACTCCGTCAACATTCAGCCGCCAGCAGAGTTCTCGTTCTGTTTCGCATGCATCAACGTTTGTAAATGCTGCGCAGTTAATTATTATGTCAGGTCTGTGAAGGTTTATAACGCGCTTAACTTCTTCTTTATTTGTGATGTCAAGCTTCTCGTATTTATTGCCGTAGTCGAGGAAGGATTTCTCTTCGATTGATGAGCATATTAATTCCCATCCTGTTTCTCTTGTAAAAATTGATGTGACTGCCTGCCCTAAAAGTCCGTTTGCTCCCGTAATAAATACTTTCATCTTGCTCATATTAATCGCGCTTTTAATTTCTTATTTTAACTTTATCAGTTCGTCTATGCCGTCAAGTGAAGATTTGAACGATGCTTTTCTGTTAGCAAAGTGAACTGCCTTTTCAAAATCTTTTGAGTGAGAATAGTCTATAGTAAACGATGCTGCAAATACATCTCCGCAGCCGGTGGAATCTTTGAAGTGAGGATTTTCTATTGAGCTTAAATCGTGCTTATCAACATCAAGAAATTTTTCTTCGCCGTATTGTTTTTCTTTTTTTACGAAACCGGAAACACCCATCTTTCCTCTTGTAATCACAAATCCTTTTACGGTGCTATCAGTCTTTAATAAAATTTCTTCAGCTATAGAGTATTCATTCTTTTTATCTTCGGTAAGTGTTGCCGCTTCAAACTCATTCATTTGCACGGTATCTGAGTGCGAGCACCAGTCTTTCCAGTCAGGAATAGAGCGGTGTGACCTGTGTCCTTCGGCATCCATTTCCATTACGATGTTATGAATATCAATGTGAATAAATCCTTTGAACTCAGCTCTCACTTTTTTCAATGTGTCCAGTGAAATATCTACTCCTGAAATCATATTTATCAGAATTGCATCTGCTTTCGGTAGGAAATTTTTAATCCAGTCGTAAGTAATTTCATAAGTCGGTTCGGTGGATTGCTCTAGACGTGCCTTTTTATCTGAATTATAAAGATTGTAATAAAGGATTACCTTGCGTGTAGGATGCGAACATTTTTGTATTCCCGATAAATCGATGTTAGGATATTTTTTTAAAATGTTCGTGATGTTTTCGTATTCATCTTCGCCCAGATTCATCACAGGAATAATTTTGTCATCCTTTTTTGCAAGCACTGCCATAGTTATTAAGGAATACAGTATTCCTCCGTAGCTGTGCAGGATTTCATTATTTAGTTTATGTATAACGTCAACGCAGGGTTCGCCTATTACAAGATAATTCATTTATGGATTAAGTTCATTTAGGTTTATAAAACAGAAGGATATCGACAAAATTATGAGGTTTGGAATCCGCCGGGATTTATTAACTCATTTAAAGCAATTATGAAACTTTTTCAGATAATTTTGCTTTAAATATAGTAATATATTTCAGCGATTTTAATTAACTAATAAGTGAATTGATTATTGTTTACTATACTATAAATTTAACCAAAAAATACTATAATAAATAGTTAGGAGAAAATGGCTAAAAGACTCAAATATTTGATGTTTTTGATTGTATGTTTTATGCTCATTGGCAAAAGCGCCCAATCGCAGGATTTAAAAGTAAACGTCACAATGGATGCCAGCACCCTCTCGCCCGATGTAAGAGACAGATTGAAAAATTTTGTTCAGCAGGTGCAGGATTATTTAAACAAAAATAAATTTCAGCCAAGCACCAAAGTGCTTGAACCGGATTATACTGTAGAAGCAGATTTTAATTTCTTTTTCCGTACAGGAAGTTCGGATAATTACGATGTCCAGCTCTTTGTTTCCAGCAGAAGAAAGATAGATGATGCCTCGCTCAGAACAAACACTCCGAAGTACTCTCCAATGTTCAGGTTTTTAGATGAACGTGTCAGTTTTTTTTATAACAACTCATTAAGGTTTGAAAGAAACGATTCACGCTTTGAGCCGCTTGTTAGTTTACTGGATTATTATGCTTACATGATACTCGGTTACGATGAAGATTCATACTTCGTAAAAGGAGGCACTTCTTTATTTCAGAAGGCGCTGGATATATGTAACAAACCGATGACAGATAAAAAAGGATGGACTGAATCAGGCGGGGGTTCTAAGCCGACAAGATTGCAGATTGTACAGGAATTGCTTAGTGTGCGTTTCGATAATTACAGAAAAGGAATTTTTGAATATATGTGGATGGGAATTGATTCAATGAGTGTAAACAAACGTGATGCTTATAAAAATGTTCTTAGCTCGCTTGAAAGAATTGACCAGGTAAGAAAAAATGAGATCAAGTCTTACAATATTGATATCTTTTACGATGCAAAAAATAAGGAGATTGCAGACTTGTTTACAGATTATGGTGACAGAACAGTTTACGATAAGCTGATAAAGTTTGATCCGTCGCACAGAAGTGTGTACGAAGATGCACAGCGGAAAGCGCGGTAACGTTCTGCTCAATTAATAATTAATAGTTAATAATGAATAATTTTAATTCTTTTATACTATTAATTATTCTTTATTCATTACTAATTATTAATTACAAAAAATGTTCATCATTCTAATAAACTACACAAAACCGGTAGAAGAAGTTAACGCTGTTTTGGCTGACCATCGCGCTTATTTAGATACTTTATATGCACAAAATAAACTGATTTGCTCAGGAAGGAAGAATCCGCTTACAGGGGGAGTGTTACTTTCAAATGCAAAAAGCAGAGTGGAAATTGATGAGATAATAAAAAATGACCCGTATAATATAAAAGGTGTTGCAGATTATGAAGTGATTGAGTTCACTCCCGGCAAGTATCATGAAAAGTTTAAAGAGTTTGTAGAATAAAGATTTTAATTAAAGTTTATTGTTAACCACCCCCAACCCCCTCCTTGAAAAGGAGGGGGCTTGTGGTGTATAGGTAATATTCAAAATAAAATTCAATAAGTATCTAAAAGAAGTTAAGAATTAAAATTTTACGCAAGTTCCCCCTCCTTTTCAAGGAGGGGGATTAAGGGGGTGGTTAAAGTTAAAAAGATATTTTAATCACCCCAAAAAGACTTCCTTATAATTCACTAATCCCAACAAATACACAATATCAGCGTATAACTATCCCATAAACTAAATAATAATGAAAAAAATATTTCTTCTGTTAATAATCGCTCTTTATATACCCTACGGCTACGGGCAAAATAAAGAGAACCCGATTAAGTTTACCTTAGACCTCACTAACATTAAAGATGATATGCTCATGGTTGAAATGACGGCTCCGAAGTTTTCATCAAATGAAATTACTTACAGGCTGCCGAAGATGGTCCCCGGAACATATTCTATTTATGATTTCGGAAGATTCGTTCATGACTTAAAGGCATTCGATAAAAATGATAACGAGCTTGAAGTTGAGCGGGAGGATATTAACAGCTGGAAAATTGCTAATGCAAAAAAATTAAAAAAAGTAACTTATTGGGTTGAAGATACATTCGATTCCAAAGATACAGGTAAATTTATTTTTGAACCTGCAGGCACGAACATTTCAAAAGATAATTTCGTAATCAATACACACGGTTTCTTCGGCTACTTCGATGATATGAAAGATAATCAGTATATAATTGATATCATTAAACCGGAAGGGTTTTACGGTTCAACTCCGTTAGTAGCAGACTTCAGCGATGCAACAAGGGATGAGTTTAAAGTGAATTCATATTTCACACTGGTAGATTCACCTATGATGTATAACATTCCCGATACTACAATTATAAATGTCGGCGGTGCAGAAGTACTGATTTCCGTTTACTCGCCTAATAAAATGGTGAAATCAAAATTTGTAGCAGAAAACACAAAAGCATTGCTTGAAGCATCAACAGAATACTTAGGAGGAAAACTTCCTGTCAGCAAGTATGCTTTCATTTATTATTTCTTCAGCGGGATGGCAGGTTCCGGGGCAGCAGGTGCACTAGAGCATAACAACTCTTCATTTTATTCACTTGGTGAAGGTCCTCCCGGAAGCATTGCAGGACAGGTAAAGCATACAGCAGCGCATGAGTTTTTTCATATTATAACACCGCTGGGAATTCACTCAGAGGAGATTGGGAATTTTGATTACAATGTTCCTAAAATGTCAAAGCACTTATGGTTATATGAAGGAGTAACTGAATACAATTCTATGATTGCGCTTGTAAGGGGAGGAGTTTATACTCCTGCTGAGTTTGCGCGGGAAATAGAAAAAAGAATGGCAGTATCAAAATTTTTCAACGATACACTTCCGTTTACTGAAATGAGCTTATACGCTCTTGGAAAATATGAAAAACAATATCAGAACGTATATGAAAAAGGCGCTTTGATAGGAATGTGTCTTGATATAAAATTAAGGCAGCTTTCAGGCGGAAGCTATGGATTAATAGATTTACTCCATGACCTTGCAAAAAAATACGGAGCGGACAGGTCATTTAAAGATGAAGAATTATTCGATGAAATAACTGCTATGACTTATCCTGAAATAAGAGATTTTTTCAGATTGTATGTTGAAGGCAGCAACAGAATTCCTTATAAAGAATTTTTATCAATAGTGGGAATGGATTACGGCGGCGGAGTAAAAGAGAAAGAATTCAGTCTTGGAGCCGGCGATATTAATTTTGATATGAAGACAAAAAGAATTTTTGTGGAATCTGATAACATTGATGAGTTTGGAAAAAGCATGGGCTTAAAAAAGGGCGACCAGTTCACGAAAATAAATAAGCAGGTACTTGAAATGGGTAAAATCCAAAGCATACTGCAAACACTCGTATCAAATGCTAAAGAAGGCGACGATATCGAATACGAAGTAGCAAGGAAAGATGCTGACGGGAATGAAAAGTTAGTAACACTTAAAGGAAAAATAAAAAAGGTTGAAGGCGAGAGCAAAGCTGAAGTTAAGGTCGGTAAAAATCCCACTGATGAACAGCTAAGACTCAGAAAAGCCTGGATGGGTTCTTAATAAATATTGCTCGCTACGAAACTCCTGTTTCGTAGCGTTGTTTCTCGTTACGAAGCTCCGCCTTCGTAATAATAACTACTTTCCAAACGATTTCAAAAAGAAATCCGTGACTCTTGTAAATACATGAAGTCGTGTTTTACCTCCGTAAATTCCATGATTTTTATCGGGGTAAAGTTCGGAATCGTATTTAATATTGTTCTTCACCATTTCCGCAATCATCTCAGTCGTATTTTGCAAATGAACATTGTCATCTGCCATTCCGTGTATGATTAAAAAATCACCCTTAATATTTTTAGCATTAAGCAGCGGAGATAAATTATCATAGTTATCGCCGTTCTCCTGCGGAGTTCTCATAAATCTTTCAACATAGATGTCATCGTAAAATCTCCAGTTTGTCACGGGAGCGACTGCAACAGCAGTTTTAAAATAATCCGCCGCCTGTGTGATGCACATTGCCGCCATGTATCCTCCGTAGCTCCAGCCGTAAACTCCGATATTTTTTTTATCGATGTATGGCAGCGTTCTTAAATATTTCACTGCTGAAATCATATCTTCAGTTTCATATTTTCCAAGCTGAAGATAAGTAGATTTCTCAAATGCCTCTCCGCGTCCCGTTGTTCCGCGGTTATCTATTACAACGGTTATGATTCCTCTTTCTGCAAGATACTCATACCAGAAATATGATTCGCCTATCCACTCATCCTTAACGCTTTGTGAGCCCGGACCTCCGTAATTAAAAAACATCACTGAATATTTTTTAGTCGAATCAAAATCTTTCGGCTTAATCATGTAACCGTTCAGATAATCAATATCAGTCCCCTCTACAGCAGATGGTATTTTATAAGTAAAAAAGTTTGGTTTGGAAAGATTTAAGCTGGTAATCTTTTTTTGTAATTCAGCATTTGATTCAAGGACTCTTACTTCGTTACCTGTTTCACTATTAACTGTGATAAACTCGGGTGTAGTGATATTTGAATAAGTATTTACATAGAAAGAAAAATCAGAAGAGAATTCTGCTCTATTCCAGCCTGTTTTCTTTGAAATTTTTTGCCTGTCTGTGCCGTCCAAGTTCACAGAAAAAATACAGCGTGTCATGGGAGATTCAATTGAAGAAGAATAATAAACCCTGTTAGTTTTTTCGTTATAACCTAAAAATTTATCTTCATCATTTTTGCCTGATGAAATGTTGTTCAGAAGATTTCCGTTTAAATCATAATGATAAAGATTGTTGTTTTCATCCCAGATAAATCCTGTATTACCTGTGAAAGTAAGGTTGTTGTTTATATCCAGAAAATATTTATTTGTATGAGAGAAAATTAGTTTTGAATTTCCTGTTGATGCATCGGCAAAATATAAATCGAGTTTATTTTGCTGACGGTTTAATATCTGAAATGAAAGCGTATTGTTATCATTAGTCCATTTTATTCTTGGAATATAAATATCGTTTTCATCAGTAGTATTTATCTGCTTATTCTCCCCCGTTTTCAAATCATACAGATATACTTTTACTTTTGAATTTTCTTCGCCTGCTTTTGGATATTTATATTTGTATTCTTTGGGATAAAGACCTTCGTAGTAAGTTAAAGAAAATTCTTTTACGTTTGATTCATCAAATTTATAGTAGGCAATTTTATCACCTGAGGGAGACCAGAAAAATCCGCGGTTGATAGCAAACTCTTCTTCGTAAACCCAGTCAGTCATTCCGTTAATAATCTTTTCCTTTACTCCGTCAGTTGTAATTTGCTTTTCTGTGAAGGTCTCAAGCTCAACCAGATATATATTGTTATCGCGGACGTATGCAATATTTTTGCCGTCGGGAGAAAAATCAGCATACATTCCATAACCTGAAAACTGTTTCGTTGTTTTAGTTTTTATATCATAAAGATAATAGTTATTGATGGTGGAATGTCTGTAAAGTCTGTCTTTCAAAACAGCGAAAAGGATTTTTGATTCATCGGGACTGAATGAATAAGTGAACGAAGGAATTTTTTTTCCTGCGGAGAACTCGACTTTATCTAAATTTACAAATGTCTCAAGTATTGCTCCTGTCTCGTAGCTTGTGCGGACAATTTTTGCTCCGTCGCTCTCCACGATTAAAGATGAATAACTTTTGCCGTCATTTAATGAATTAATTTCATTAATACCTTCAGAAGAAAAGCTGTGTTTATAAAAAATATTTTCAAGCGTGAGTGACTGGGCTAAAATACTGTGGACAAAAAATAAAATAAAGAAGACTGAGAAACAGGAGGTTAGTCTGAGAGATTTCAATTTAGTTATTTATATTCCGATGAGTTTTTAAAAGTGAATATTTTTTTATAAGTTCGAGAATTTTATTAAGATCGATCATATCAATACATTCAAGATTATAAGGGCAGCTTTTTTTCCAGCATGGATGGCATGCCAGTCCCTGAGGAATTAATTTTTCTCCCCTTCCATACAATTCTATTTCAGGAGGGCATGAAACTCCGAACCAGACTATAACAGTTTTCTTCTGTGCAATGGCAAGGTGCATCCCGAAGCTGTCACCTGTAACGACTAAGTCGCACAGACTTACAAATGCAGCTCCCTGTCGAAGCCCTAAGTTAGTCGGAGTATATAAAATTTTCTTTTTCTCTTCCTGAGTGAATGCATCATAGATTTTCAAATTTCTCTCCGTATCTTCCTTACCGCCGAGCAGAACGATTTTTATGTTATCGAACTTAAGCAGTTCCGATATCAAAAATATATGCTGGTCCGTTGTCATCTTTTTATTGGGGAAAAGATTTGAACAGCCTGTATTAAATCCCACATAAAATTTATCAGGCTCATATTTATGATGCTCCTTAAACTGCTCGATAAATTCTTTTTCTTCTATGGTGAAAGTGAAAACATATTCGTCACGCTGATATTCAAGTTCGAACGTTTCGTGAAGAATATCTATACCGCTTCTTTCGTTTTTTCTGAACTTCAACTCATCATCTATTCCAAGATTGTATGAATACATAGCTCCTTTATTAGCGGGAATAATTTTTCCGTCGTTATTCAAAAGAAATCCGAACTTATCCTTTGCATTAACTTCGTTGGCAAAAGCGCATGCGTAGTCTGATTTATCTCCGTTATAAACTATATCAAATTCAATATTTCTCAGAATCATTCTGTTCTCATCAGTCCACGTAAAAACCCTGTCAACAAAATTATTATTGAAGAGAATTTTTTCTGCGTTAGGCATTGTTATCCAGTATATAGTGCTTTCCTTGAGTTTTCTTTTTATAGCGCGGAGTATAGGAGTGTTATATAAAACATTCCCCATTGCATCGAGTGAGATGATTAAAATTTTTTTACCGATTCGCGTCATGCTGCTATCGAGCTTGCAGCCGTCTTTCAGGCAGTTCTCGTATGATATGCACGGTTTGTAGCCGGAAAAATTTTTACAGCGCGGAATATTTAACTCGTCAGGATTCATTACAATAAAGTATGCAGAGAAAGGATAAAATTAAATGAAAAAAGGGAAATAAAAAAAGCCCTGCTCCGTTTGAAGCAAGGCTTTGTTTTGTAATTATGTTTCAAAATTTATTTTACAAGCATCATTTTTTTCGTTTCGGTAAACTCATTTGTTTTCAGAGTGTAGAAATATACTCCGCTATTGAGTTCACTTGCATTGAAGTTTATTTCATAACTGCCTGCAGAAATATTTTCATTCACCAGGGTTTTTACTTCTTTACCTGTCATATCAAAAATTTTCAAAGATGCGAAAGTTGAATTCTTTACATCAAAACTAATTTTTGTTTCAGGGTTGAAAGGATTGGGGTAATTTTGTTTTAATGAAAATTTATCCGGTACTGATGAGGAAATCTGATTTACTGATAACAATGCACCGTTTGTTGTAGAGGAAATTATTGAATTTCCGGAAACCCAGCCGGAATTGCTATTAATAAAACTTATATCATAATAAACATTATTAAGTTCGGTTTTTTGTACAACCCAGGTTTCTCCGCCATTTATTGTACGGCAGATAACAGCGTTTGAACCGCTGGCACCGACACACCATCCCATACTCGGAGTATAAAACTTTAAGGCATAAGGAAAAGTCATAGGGATTGCATAATTTATCCAGGTGTCACCGCCATCAGTTGTTTTTCTGATTGAGTTTGTTCCTGTTATCCAGCCTGTCTGCTGATTTATAAATGTCATTGCCTGGTTTACGCCGTCATACAATGTTCGTGTCCAATTTAATCCGCCGTCAATTGATTTGGCAAAATAACTTGGAGCAACTACATATCCCGTCATTTCATTGAAAAACTGAATTTGCCCATAAGCGAATGATGAGCTGTTTATTAAATTCCAGCTTAACCCGCCGTTAGTTGTTTTATGAATTTTATTATCGTGGCTGGTAATGTAACCTGTCTGATCATTTAAGAAGAAGAAATCAGCAGAGAAATCATTAGTGAGAATTGGGGCAGAATACCATGAAACTCCGCCGTTTGTTGTTTTCTTTACAACAGCATCTTCAGAACCTATCCAACCCGTATTTTCATCAATGAAATAAATACATGTTAAAAATGAAGTGGTGCCATTACTTACGACGGACCAGTTATTACCGCCATTTGTTGTTTTAATTAAAGTACCATTTCCTCCGCATGCCCAACCTGTAAGTGAATTTACAAACTGCACTCTTCTCAAATAATTTCCTCCAATGTTATTCAAATACTGTGTTGTCCAAACTGACTGGGAAAAAGAAACACTCTGAATAAAAAGAAATGAACAAAATAAAAAAATTCCGAAGGCAAATATTTTTGTTTTCATAACAGTAAAATTTACATTATTAAAAAGCAGGGAGATTTTTACTTATACTACTTAAAATTATTTTACTAGGATCATTTTTTTTGTTTCTATAAATTCATTTGTTTGCAGAGTATAAAAATATACTCCGCTGTTGAGTTCGCCTGCATTGAAATCTATTTCATAACTTCCCGCTGAAATATTTTCATCTATAAGAGTTTTAACTTCTCTTCCTGTCATATCAAAAATTTTCAACGAAGCATATGTAGGATTTGTTACATCAAAACTGATTCTTGTAGTTGGGTTGAACGGATTTGGAAAATTCTGCTTCAGAGAATATTTATCAGGTAAGAGTGAAGAAGTCTGAAGGACTGCTGTCATACCCCCGCTTCCGTTTACTGTTGAAGAAATTATGGCATTACCACACGCCCACCCTTGATTTTGATTTATAAAACTAAGGTCATAAAACTTGTTTCCATTTTCAGTTTTCTGTACTACCCAGTTCATACCTCCATCAATTGTACGGCAGATAATCCCTTTTGTATTATCATATCCTACACACCATCCAAGATTTTGATTCAAAAATACTACAGACATAGGAATAGGCAAAGGAACATTTAATATTGCCCAGTTATCACCGCCATTAGTTGTTTTTGCTATTCCGTTTGGAATTGTTGCCCAGCCTGTAGATTGATTGAGGAAATAATAATCCTGAAAATATCCTAATTGATTGTTAGTGTTGTGTAAAATTGAAGACCATGAATTTCCTCCGTCACTGGTTCTATAAAGGTCATAATCTGAAAGTATCCATCCGTTATTTTCATCAATAAATTGAACTTCTCCCCATGCCTGAGAGGACGGAGCGATATTTTGCCAGTTACTTCCGCCGTTTGTAGTTTTTAAAATCTGTCCGCTGTGTGCTGATGCATATCCGATCATGCTGTTCACAAACCAGATATCTGCCACATAATCCGTAGTAGGAATAGAAAATCCGCTCCAGGTTACACCGCCGTCAGTTGTTTTTTTCATCTCAGGAATGGTAGAACCAACCCAACCTGTATACTGGTTTATAAAAAATAATGATGAAATAAATCCTGAGCTGCCGGTATTAAGTATAGCCCAGTTATCTCCTCCATTAGTAGTTTTTACAAATGTTCCGTTTCCGCCACCCGAATATCCTATATTGGGAGTAAGAAATTTTACCTTACGAAGATAGTTTCCTCCTATATTATTAATAAAATTTGTCGACCAAACTGATTGCGAGAAAGATACAGTTTGAGTAAAGAGAAAAACCAAGAGGAAAAAAATCCCGAACGAAACAATTTTAGATTTCATTTTGAATATATTTTTATAGTATACGGAGAAAAACTCAACAAAAAATAATTACCTTAATATAAAAGTAATAAAAACTAAAAAAAGCTGAAAATAAAATTACTTAATTAATGTCATTTTTTTGGTTTCTGTAAACTCATTTGTTTTCAAAGTATAAAAATATATTCCACTGTTGAGTTCGCCGGCATTAAAATTAATTTCATAAGTTCCGGCAGAAATATTTTCATTAACAAGGGCTTTTACTTCCCTTCCGTTCATATCAAATACTTTTAACGAAACAAAAGTTGAATTTTTTACCAAAAAACCAATTTTTGTTGTTGGGTTGAATGGATTTGGAAAATTTTGTTTTAATGAAAATGCGTCAGGCGATTGACTGGATGTCTGAATTATAGATACCAATCCTCCATTTGTTGTAGAAGAAACTATAGCATCACCAGTGGCCCATCCCATATTTACATTTGCAAAACTAATATCCCAGTACTCATTGCCCGGTTCTACTTTTTGTGTAACCCAGTTAGCGCCACCATTTACAGTACCTAATATATAACCCGTTGAGTTGTTAGTATGTCCTGCACACCAACCCACATTTTCATTTAAAAATTGAATTGCCATTGGTGAAGCCATTTGAATAGTTTTAAATGACCATGAATCTCCGCCGTTAGTTGTCTTTGCAATACCGCTTGGAATTGTTGCCCATCCGGTCAATGCATTAATGAAATGAAAATCCTGAAAATATCCCAACTGCATTCCTGCATTATGGAAAATAGAAGTCCAAGTGGTACCAGCATTAGTAGTTCTGTATAAATCGTAATCTGAAAGTATCCATCCTGTATTTATATCTAAAAATTTCACTTCACCCCAATGTATATTTAACGGAGCGATATTTATCCAGTTTGTACCCCCGTTAGAGGTCTTAAATATCTGACCTCCGTTTCCGGCTAAAAAACCAGTCTGGCTGTTATTGAAGTAAATATCAGCTATGTAACTGCTTGTGCTTAAAGGCTGACTGGACCATGTAATTCCGCCGTCCGTGGTTTTTTTAACAAGCGGCTCTGTTGAACCAACCCAACCCGTATTTTCATTAATAAAATATATTGCAGTTATATACCCTGTAAGTCCTGTATTCAAAACGTTCCAGCTATCTCCTGCATCTGTAGTTTTTACAAATTTACCATTGCCTCCTCCTGTATATCCGACCGTTGTGCTTACAAATTGAACTTTACGAAGCTGATTTCCTTCAATAGTCTGAAATTGTCTTGTATTCCATACTGATTGAGAAAAAGAAACTGACTGAATTGCCAAAACTAATACCATGGCAAAAATTAAAGATTTAAACTTTCTCATAGTAATATACTTTAAATTATAAAAAACTTCTTATTTAAGAAAAAATTAGGCAAAATAATTTATAAAATCAAGCAATTATTTTACTGTAAATTTTGGGAAGCAGAAATAGTAGATAGATTTTACAGTAAATATAAAATATCTTTGTAAATATAATATTCAGTTAAATTTAATGAAAAAACTAATAACAAATTTTTTAAGAAAAAAAGGCTTTGAGCTTATAAAAAAACCGAAATATAATGGTTTATCAGATTTTTCAATCGATGGTTTATACTATGATTTAAATATTCCAAATGCTAATTATAGCCCGTGGAAAGGTGACAAGAAATTTTTAGACATCTTTGAAAAAATAAAAAATAATACTCTTGTAGATATATTCAGATGTTATGAACTATGGCAGTTAATTGAACAGACTCAAAAAATTAATGCAAGTGCAGGAGTAATAGAAATAGGTGTGTGGAGAGGCGGCACTGCCGCTGTAATGGCTCAAAAACTTTCCGAATTAAAAAGTACTGCGAATTTATATCTGGCAGATACGTTTGAAGGTGTAGTTAAAACTTCAGACAAAGATAAATATTATACCGGCGGAGAACATAAAGATACTTCTCTTGAGATTGTGGAAGATCTAATGAAAAACACTGCAAAATATAAAAATTATAAAATACTTAAAGGCATATTCCCCGATGATACCCATCAGGAAATACCCTCTGATGAAATTTTCAGCCTGTGTCATATTGATGTTGACGTGTATCAGTCAGCAAAGGATATAATTTCATGGATTTGGGGTAAACTTATTATCGGAGGCTTAATAGTTTTTGATGACTATGGATTTCACACATGCACCGGAATAACCAAGCTTGTAAATGAGCAAAGAGAATTAGATGACAGAATTGTAATTCACAATTTAAATGGCCACGCAATTATGGTAAAAATAAGATAAAAATTATTCTATCTTCCTTGAAAAAATCCTACCTTAAAAGATTTATCAATAATCTTCGTGAAGATATACCAATTCAAATTGTAAACCTGATGGTATATCTTCTTGATTTCTTTTATAAAATCCCGCCTCCGGCTAAAAATTCTGAAAAATATATTTTACTTGTCCGTACCGATTTACTGGGCGATTTTATTATCTGGCTGAAAGCTTTAATATACATTTCTCAGAAATATAAAAACGAAAATTATAAAGTCATTCTACTGGGCAATGAAATCTGGACATCTCTTGCACAAAAAACAAAAATATTCGATGTAGTTTTACCCGTTAACAGAAAAAAGTACTTTAAGGATTTTAATTACCGGAAAAATATTTTAAACGAACTTAATAAATACAATATCGAATATTTATTCCAAACTGCCCTCTCAAGAGATTTTGCAGTAGCTGATTCAATCTCAAGAAATGTAAGAGCAAAAAACAAAATTGCATTCAGAAGAAAACCGGAAGCGGAATATTCTATCTGGAATTTATTAAGCAACAATTGGTATTCAAAATTAATAACCACAAATTCTAAAGAACAGTTTGAGTTTTACAGAGTGAAGGAATTTCTTGGTGAAATAAGTATTCCATTGGAAAAATATACAACCGATATCTCTGAATATTTTGAAAAAAAATCACCTTCAAAAAAATACTTTGTTGTGCTTCCGGGAGCAAACGCTGCGCGCAGATGCCTTGAACCCGAAAAATTTGCAAATATAATTTCTGATATAAAAAATAAAACAGGCTGGGAATGTTATCTGTGTGGCAGCAAAAGCGAAACAAAACTCGGAGAAGAAATACATTCTCATCTTAAATTCAAATGTAACAATTTAATAGGTAAGACTTCCTTAATTGAACTTGGCGATATATTTATAGACTCTGAACTTGTTTTAGGGAATGAAACGGGAACATTACATTACGCTACAGCTCTAAATAAAAATGCTGTTTGCATTTTAGGAGGAGGTCACTTCGGAAGATTTATGCCTTACGAGAAAAGTATATCTGAAAATTCAGTTTTGCCAACTGCTGTATATAAAAAAATGGAATGTTTCAATTGTCACTGGAGATGTATCTATACCGATAAAAAAAATGAAATCGTACCCTGTGTCTCGCAGATTACTTCCGATTATGTTTTGAAAGAAATAAATCCGCTTCTTCATTTACTCACTTAACTTGCCAATGCCTTTAACTCAAAAGTAAATATCTGCGGACTTGGTCTGTGATACGAGCTTGCAGTAATTTTATTCCAGAAATTTTTTCTGAATTTATAAATCTTCAATAAAATTTTTACAACAGGTTTTTTTAGAGAAGATACTCCGTCTAATCCGTCGGGATCAATAAAATCTATTTTTGTAAAACCCGCAGCCCTTAATACATACTGCAGACTTCCACTTGTAAACAAATAATGATGGGTAAAATCTTCAAATCTCCAGTAAGAACCCGTATTCGATTGCGCATTCGGAACCATTACGCAATACTTTCCTTTTTCACTTAAAAGGCTTTTTATCGCTCGTAAATTATCAATCATTTTTTCCTTTTCGATATGCTCAAGTACATGGCTCATAATGATGAAGTCATATTTTTTATCTGTTGAATTAGAGTACGAAATTATATCTTCAACTTTTGTAACATCCAGATTTATTTTTTTACACTGAGCAATTGATTCATCGTTTATATCGATACCTTTTAAATTTGTATAGCCTTTATCTCTTAATGCTTTTAATGTCTGACCGAAGCCGCAGCCGATATCAAGAATATTTTTATCTTTATTTATTGGTAAAACTTTCATAAGATAATTGGGAATATCATAGCTGCTGTAATACTCCGCGCCGATATTTCTGAAATTAAAATAATTTTCTTCCTGAACTTTTTCTTCAGTATTCATGTAGCTAAAAGTTTATTTTCAAATTAATTTTTGAAGGGTCAAATCCTACCCTTATCTTATCACTTACATCAAAGTCATAAAGATGCGCATCTACATATGCATCCACTAAGTTTACCACGTAAAAAATCCCGAAGTAAAAAATAAATTTATCACGCTGGTCTTTATAAAAATTTCTGGTAGTTAAGATTTGCTGATCTCCCGCAGGGTTCCCGGGAGTCTGGGATGCAATATACCGGTCCCTGTAATCTAAAAATTTATTGTTCTGGTCAATTATTGTATATCCGAAATATCCGCCGACTAAAGCGACTAACGGAATCTTCCAGTATGATTCGTTATAATATTGTCCCAGCCCGGGCAAGACTGCTGAAAGCAGAACTGCCTTTAAAGGCGACTTCTTCATTACAAATGGTTTCGGTCCGCTTTTCTTTTTTATTGTATCTTTCAACGTTTCTTTCTGCAGGGAATTTGATTCGTTGAGCAAGTCCAGCTCCTTAAAACTTTTTATTTTAATCTCCTGAGCATTAAGCGCATTTATGCCGGCAAGAAAAAAAATCGATATCAGAATTATTTTAATACTGTCCATTTGTAATACTAACAATCTTAAACAAAAAAAGCATCTCTAAAATTTTTAGAGATGCTTTTTTTAAAATTTTTTGAAGTAAAATTATTTTGCCGGAGCGTCAGTCGGAGGCGTACCTGATGGTCCGTTTTGCTGTGTGCCGGGGCTGTTTTGCTGAGTAGGCGGAGGAGTCTGCACAGGCGGAGGTGCTTGCTGCTGTGGTTGATTTCCTGCATTTCTCTGAATTATGCTTTCAGCATCTGTTGAGCTTCCTTTATTAATAAAGATGTTCAATATCAATGAGCCGAGCAAAAATATAACTGCTAATATAGTAGTTGACTTAGTTAAGAAATCCGATGTTCTGCGAACGCCGAATGATGTTGCTATTCCTGAGCCGCCGAAGCTGCCGGAAAGCCCTGTTCCTTTTGAAGATTGCAAAAGCACAACTGCCATGAGCAAAATTGCAACTATAACCAATAATATGATTGAAAATAATACCATTTTGGATGTTTTTTAAGTAATCTTAAATTTATGGGTTTTAAACGTTTTTCTCAAGTCATTTCTATCAGCTCTTTAAGTGGTGTTTTAATTGCTGAAAAAACTAACGGCAAAACTTACGCCCCCTCGTAAGTTTTCTTATAAAATTATAATTTATCAAATATTTATAAATTGATACCTATATGTAGTAATACGTACAAATTTAACTTGTAAGTAGAAAGCATACAGACTGGTTTTTAAAGCAATCGGTAAAAATAAAAAACGCCCTTACTGAAATTCAGCGGGCGTAATATGGTGCAAAAAAAATCGAGACGGGTGTGTTAAAATTTCTAAGTGATATTTCTTCCCTGAATTAAGCGGATAATTATCACTATAACTGCTACTACCAATAAAATGTGGATGAAGCCGCCCATTGTGTATGAGCTTACAAATCCCAATAACCATAAGATTATTAGTATTACGGCGATAGTCCAAAGCATTTTAACCTCCCGGTTTTTAAATTTTTATATAAAAATTATTTCAAACTGGGGTTCCCTGTAATTTAGTTTAAAAGAACGGGTTTAGCAATGGTGTTTGGGAGGAAAAACGAATCACTTCCCGCTAAAGCGGGATGTGATTAAGATTCTCCATCTTCTCTAAAATATATTGCCTCTGATAAAAACTTCTGCCGTCATTTGCTTCATTATATAAAAACTCATCTATCTTTTTATTTTCTTCCGAGGACTTAATTATCTCTGTAAAATATTTTAATGCGTCAGGTATCAGCACATATTTTATTTTCGGGATTTCTTCATTGTCCTTATAAAACTGCCTGAAGGCATGCAGCGCCGAGCGCGCGCTTTCGTATGCGCCGAGCTCTATGTAATTCATTATGTAATAAAAACGGACGTTAATATTTACCAGAACTTTTGCCGGCTTTACCTTGCTGAAAAAACCGAGTGAGCTTTCATATCTTCCTCTTATAAAATTCAATACGCCGCTGCAATAATTTAACTCTTCTTCCTGTAATTCTTTAATTAGGTAATGACTGTACTCGTTAACAAATTTTTCTGCCCAGTCATATTCTTTTAAATTCAAAACCGATGTAAATACATCTCTGAAAAATCCTGCATGAAGCGGATAGTGCGCATGATCCGGAAAAATTTTCAGTTCAGTAAAAAGCTTACCTGTTTCCATTATTTCATTGGTAAAACTGCTATCCACCGGTATCATTTTAAAATTTATTATTTCATTTAACCGTAACAGAATATTATACGCTTCCCATTTTTCTATACTATGTATATTCTCAAATATCAGTTTCTTTAACTCATAAAATTGTTCGCGGTTGATATCGTACACCGTATGATAAAAAAGCAGATAGAAAATTTTCAGATAAGAATAATATTTACTGTTCATGGCTTTCAGATAATCTAAAAATTTATCTGTATCTAAAGAAAGGAGCAGACCGGCATTCATATTTTTTTTAGGTTCATTTCCGTAAATATCGTTTCTTAAATATTCGGCATTTCCTCCGGCATAAAGGTCCCTTAAAAAATTTACAATTTTTGCTTCGGTAATCTCTTCTATAATTTTAAGAATAGATGCAAAATGCTCTCTTCCCATTCCGCTTAAGTTCAGTCCCTTCTGCGCCTTCATTCTGTTGCGGTATTCAAATCTTTTATCATCTGTAAGATAGCCGTTATCATTCTGCTCAAGACTTTTATTTATAAATTTATTTCCGTCGTCAAGCAATCCTTTATTTGATAATCCTTCAGCAATGAAGATATCCATTTCATGAGATTTTTTTATAAGCTCTTCCTGCCCTAAAAATTTTCTCAGCAGATTTCCGAAATCAGCATAAAGATTTTTTACCCGCTTTTCTTTTATCTCTCCCTTGCCGAAAATTTTCTTAGACATTTTTTCAAATGAAAAAATCTGCGCATCAAAGTCGGGATAGGATTTTGACACAACGTCATAAATAATTTCCAGCGCAGCTATGGAATTAAAGTAAGGCGATTTCACAAAATCACCGAATCGTTTCAATTCGGCAGGGTTTAACTTTTTTAATATTTCAACTGTGGAAAGGGGCAGCATAATTTGGGATTAAATTTTAATTGAAATTTTACTCTTCGTCCCAAACCCCTGTTTGGGACGAAAGTATGCCACCCCAAACAGGGTTTGGGTGGCAGTAAAATCAAAGTCGGGATACGATTTTGATACAGCTTCATAAATTATTTCGAGCGCAGATATGGAATTAAAGTAAGGCGATTTCACAAAATCACCGAATCGTTTCAATTCGGCAGGGTTTAACTTTTTTAGTATTTCAACTGTAGGAAGGGGCAGCATAATTTGGGATTAAATTGTAATTGATATTTTTCTCTCCGTCCCAAACCCCTGTTTGGGACGAAAGTATGCCACCCAAACAGGGGTTTGGGTGGCAGTAAGTTTATTTGATTTGTATAGTTATTCACGGAATAAATAATATAGCATAATCTGGGATTAAAAATTGATTTTAAATTATAGTTTTATCATAAAATAGCAAACTAAAAACTATATGGAAATTTGGGATTTTAGCACTATTTCTGTTTGATGTGAAAATATAAAAAATTTAATTTTGATGAAATTTATAATTAAAACTTAAAAAAGTAATAATCCCTATGAAATCCCTATTAAACTACAGGAATCCTGCCGGATTCCCTGCATCTCTCTTTATTTTCACAATTGCATTTCTATTAATTTTCTCTGCAGCTTTCAGCCAGCCGATGGTTCCTAATACAGAAATGTGTGTACCAAACGGCTTAATCAATACAGTGGTTGTGGACGGAAACTATACGTATATAGGCGGCAGTTTCAGCTATATCGGTCCGAGTAACGGCAGCGGCGTAAAAGTTACTACAACAAATACTAATTACAATCAGGACTTCCCGAGAGTAAACGGCTCAATTAATATTTGCATTCCGGACGGTTCAGGCGGTTGGTATATTGGCGGCTCATTTACTCAGGTAGGAATATACACGAGAAACCGCATCGCTCACATCCTTTCAAACAGCGCTGTTGATGCTTTATGGGACCCTAATGCAAACGATATAGTCAGAACATTAGCAATAAGCGGAAGCGATATTTATGCAGGAGGCGCGTTCACAACAATAGGCGGGCTGACAAGAAACAAAATAGCCAAATTAAACAACACAAACGGAAACGCTGATGCGTCGTGGAATCCAAACCCGGACAATTCTATAAACACTATAGCATTAAGCGGCAGCGATATATATGCGGGCGGAATATTTACGACAATCGGCGGGCAGGCAAGAAACTGTATCGCCAAACTAAACAATTCTGACGGAACTGCCGATGCTTTATGGGATGCGAATTCCGCAAACACAGTCAGCACAATAGCTATAAGCGGAAGCGATATTTATGCAGGCGGTTCTTTCACAATTATAGGCGGCCTGGCAAGAAACAGAATTGCCAAGCTGAACAACACAACAGGTGCAGCAGATGCAGCGTGGAATGCAAACTCAAGCGGTCAGATAAACACAATAGCTATAAGCGGCAGCGATATTTATGCAGGCGGAATGTTCACAACAATCGGCGGACAATCAAGAACTGCAATTGCAAAATTAAATAATACTAACGGAAATGCCGATGCCGCCTGGAATGCAGCACCAAACAACCAGGTTTATACAATCACCGTAAATGGAAGTGATGTTTATGCAGGCGGAAGCTTTACAACAATAGGCGGACAAAGCAGAGCAAGAATTGCAAAACTAAATAATACAAACGGAAATGCCGACGGCTCATGGATTGCTGTAGCCGGCAATGTAGTTAATACCATAGCCATTAGCGGAACTGATATGTATCTGGGCGGAACTTTTACATCTTTCGGGGGACTACTGAGAAATTCATGCGCAAAGATAAATAATATAACGGGCGCAGTTGACCCGGACTGGAATCCCTCTGCAAACAGTAACATCTATGCTATAGCAATAAGCGGAAGTGACATATATATAGGCGGTGATTTTACTACAATCGGCGGTCAGTCAAGAAGCAAAATTGCCAAACTGAACAACACAACGGGCGCAGCAGATGCGACATGGAATGCTGCTGGCAATTCAGCAGTAAATGCAATAGCAATAAGCGGAAGCGATATATATGCCGGCGGAAATTTCACAACAATTGGGGGACAAACAAGAACCCGTATTGCCAAGCTGAACAATACAACCGGAGAAGCAGATGCAAACTGGAATCAAAGCGCAGATGCCGCAGTCAATGCCGTATTAATAAACGGAAGCGATATATATATAGGCGGCGCGTTTACAACAGTCGGCGGCCAGGAAAGAAGAAACGTTGCGAAATTAAATAACACCACCGGCGCATACGATGGTTCATTTTATGCTAATATGGGCGGTACGGTTTTTACAATGGGATTAAGCGGAAGTTATTTGTATCTAGGCGGGTCGTTCAACTCTATCAATAGCACGATAACAGGCAGGATTGCAAGGCTGAATTTATTAACTGCAGCTCTTGATGCTACATGGAGTCCAAATGCAGGCGCCCCCGTTTATGCATTAGCCATTAGCGGCAGCGATATTTATGCCGGAGGTGATTTTACCTCTATCGGCGGACAGACAAGAAACAGACTTGCCAAGCTGAACAATACAACAGGAGATGCTGATGCCGTGTGGAATCCTAATGCCGGCGGCAGAGTTATGGCAATAGCCATAAGCGGCAGCGATATTTATATAGGCGGCTTATTTACAACCATGGGCGGAAATGCGCAGCAAGCTCTGGCTCTTTTTACTACAAGATTTTTACCCGTTGAGCTTTCATCGTTCACTTCAACAGTAACTAATCAAAACGTAACTCTCAACTGGTCAACAACTCAGGAAGAAAATAACAGGGGATTTGATATTGAAAGAAAATCAACCGGCACAACATGGAAAACCATCGGCTGCATTCAAGGACACGGCACAACAAACCAAATAAATAATTACTCATTTACAGAACACGGGATGGCATCGGGTCATTACAATTACCGCCTTAAGCAAATCGATTACAATGGGAACTACAAGTACTACGACTTATCCAATGAAGTTATTATAGGGATTCCTTCAAGGTATAGTCTGAGTCAAAACTACCCCAACCCGTTCAATCCTGTGTCTGTGATTGGGTACCAAATACCTGCAAGAGTTTTTGTATCGCTGAAAGTATTTGATATCAGCGGAAGGGAAGTAGTAAGCTTAGTCAATGAAGTAAAAGATGCGGGATATTATTCTGTTAAGTTCGATGCAAAGAACTTATCAAGCGGAACGTATTTTTATAAACTCTCCACTGATAAATTTAATGATGTTAAGAAGATGGTAGTGATTAAGTAAAAGGTTTGTAAAGTTCAAAGTTTATAAAGTAACTCTGTCCCCCTCCTATAACAGTTTGGTGCAGGAGTGGTTTCACACAAAGTATGTAATCTCTCAAAAGCTCTGAGACTTAAATTTCAGGGCTTTTTTTATTTTATCCCAGGTTACTCTGTACTATTTGTTAGGATTTTGTTAGGATAGAAATTATATTAGTATATAATGAGATTTTTATACTAATTTAATTTTCCCCCCATGAAAAAATTATTTGCATATCTGTTAGTTACCATACCCTTGATATGTTCCGGTAACTTATGTTTTTCACAAATTTTCACAGAGACTTTCAATTATACAGCGGACCCGGTTAACGGCTTAGCGACTCAAAGCGGCGGGCTATGGACTAAACTAAATTCCGGGGATTCCATTTTAGTAACAAGCGGAAATTTAAATTTTCCCGGGCTTACAACTTCAACAGGAAATAATGTAAGCTATGGCGGGTCAGGAACGGATTATTACAGAGCTTTTACCAATCAGACAAGCGGCACCGTTTACGCATCATTCATTTTAAGAATTACAGACATTTCCCTGCAGACTACTAACGGCGGATATACCATTGGATTTATGGAGAACGGCTCAACAACTGTTTTCGGCGCAACTTTATGGATAAGAAATAATACAGCATCAGGCACAACTCAGTTCAATCTTGGAATCAATCCAAGAACCACTGCAGGCAACACCGTATGGTCACCCAGTGTTTTAGACGAAGGCACTCCGTATTTAATTGTCATTGCATATCAGATAGTGCCCGGCGCAACTAACGACAGCGTAAAGCTGTGGATAAATCCGACATCATTTAACGGAGCAGAACCTTACCCGACCTTAATGGCAGCAAATACACTTACTGATTTAACAACAGGAGTTCAGAAAATATTTATGAGGCAGGATGCTTCGGGTACAACTCCCACATTAACAATAGATGAAATGCGTGTAGGTACTACATGGGCAGATGTTACTCCTTCAGTAATTACAGGCGAGACTATTACAGTAGCAGGAGGTTCATTTAATAATATTACGATTGATAACTCGGCAGTAACTCTTGGCGGAAATGATACCATTACAGGAACAATGACTTTACAAAACGGAGGATTGATATCAACTACTACAAATTATACTTTGTTCTTTACGCCAACTTCAACAAATCCTGCTGAAGATGCAGCTAACAGAATAATAGGCACGGCAATAATGCAGTACAGACCCGTAGGTACGGGGGCGCTTAACTTTCTGAGTGTTGGTATGCTCGCGGGAGCCGATGATTTAGGAGATGTAACTATACAAAGAATATCAGGCCCTGACGGAACTCTGGGTCCCGGTATAAACTGCAACTGGCAGATTTTCAGAACTAATAATCCTTCGGGAAGGGATTTTACTTTGTCTTTCCCCTCGATATATGATAATGGAAGAGATATGACTCACGCTGCTGTATTTGAATTTGGGGGACCGATTTCTACATGGTATCAGACGGGTCCGACCGTTGATATATCTGCACTTAATCCCCGTGTTGTAACTGTTACGTTAGGACCGGGTTCGGGTTTCTGGTGGTCAGTATCCGACGAAAATCATAAAGTACCTGTTGAGATGGCATCGTTTACATCTCTTGTAAACGGCAACGATGTAAATTTACAATGGAGTACGGTCTATGAATTAAACAACTCAGGGTTCGATGTAGAAAGAAAATTTTCAAACAGCGACTGGATTAAAATCGGCAACGTAAAAGGAAACGGAACTTCATACTCGTCTCACGATTATTCCTATAAAGATTATTCTTTAGCTTCAGGAAGATATAAATACAGATTAAAGCAAATAGATTACAACGGGAATTACAAATATTATGATTTGATGAATGAAGTTGTGATTGGAGTTCCGAATAAATTTGTTCTGATGCAGAATTATCCGAACCCGTTCAATCCTGTTACACAGATTAATTACGAATTACCAATTACAAATTACGTTTCACTAAAAATATTTGATATGGCAGGTAAAGAAGTTGCTTCATTGGTAAACGGAGTTAAGGATGCCGGATATTACAGCGTTACATTCGATGCTAAAAATTTTTCAAGCGGAACGTATTTTTATAAGCTGACAACGGATAACTTCAGCGCTGTTAAGAAAATGGTAGTAGTGAAATAGTTACTTGATTTTTAGTTATCAGTTTATAATTGTAAAAGTATGACCCCCTCATTTAATGAGGGATTAAGTGGTCAATGTAAAATTAGCGTAGTTGTTGGTCGGGAGACCAACAACGGCGTGAAATTAGATTAGTTAATTTCTTTTCAGACATTACTTTTGTATTGACAAAGAATATTAAATTAATGAAATTTATTTTGTTCTTTTTAAATCCTCTAGAAAGAAAAAGTATCTGACTTACCTTCCTCAAACACTGGCATCTTATTTTATCAAAGCATTTTTGTTTAGCAACAAATCCTTTATAAAAAAATAATGCTGTTCACTTTGCCAGAAATTTATTTATTTCAACTTTTTTAAATTTGATTGTACTTTATTTTTTAATCCTCTTAGAAAAAAAGTAACTCAAACCATCTGTAAAAATTTAGTTATCTCACCGGCTTAATTTGATTATACTTTATTTTTTTAAACCTCTTAGAAAAAAAGTAACTCAAAACATCTGTAAAAATTTAGTTTATCTCACCGGCTTAATTTGATTGTACTTTATTTTTTAAACCTCTTAGAAAAAAAAGTAACTCAAAACATCTGTAAAAATTTAGTTTTCTCACCGGCTTAATTTGATTGTACTTTATTTTTTAAACCTCTTAGAAAAAAAGTAACTCAAAACATCTGTAAAAATTTAGTTTATCTCACCGGCTTAATTTGATTGTACTTTATTTTTAAACTCTTAAAAAAAGTAACTCAACTGTCCATATATTTTTTCATAATCAAAAAATTGCAGTAGGTTTTATTTAGGTATCATAAGATAATTTTTAGCTCAAAGAAGTAATATCTTGAGCATAGTTACTATAAAGTGTTTTACAAAAACTAATTAAAGGAGAAAAACGAAAAATGAAGAACAAATTACTGCTCTTTATTATTTTACCGGTCGTAGCTTTAGGTATTACAGTTTACGGTTTTGTATCGGGAGACATTCTGACTCAAAAAACGTATCCGCAAAGTCAGCCGGGAGAGATTGCCACTTATGGTCCGGCTTTAGACCATTCAGTACAGGCAATCAATGAATCATTTGAAGGTACAACTTTTCCGCCGGCAGGCTGGACAAAGTTATCTCCATTAAGTAACCCGGGATGGACAAGAACAACAGTAGGCACAACTCCATTCCCGGGATTCGGTACAGGTTCAGTTGTTACAGGATGTCCGGGCGGCGGTTCAGCTCTGGCATTAGTTTCATATGTATCGACTCAAAATAACGAGTGGTTAATCACACCGCAAATCACCAATGTTCAACCTGATGATTCATTAACTTTCTGGTTGAGATTCTGGCCGACAATTTATCCTGATTCGTTCAGAGTAAAAATTTCTACAACTACACCAACTATTCCTGCAATGACTGCCGGAACACTAATGTCAAGAAGGTTCAGCGGAGATGCAGACTCAGGCTGGGTTCAGTATAAATACAGAATCGGAAACACAGTTCCCGCAGGTTCAAATATTTATATCGGCTTCCAGGAGTCATTCATTGATGGCTCTGCATTCTGTTTGGATTTAGTTTCATATATCCCTGCAGCAGCTCCTCCTCCACCTCCGACAACATGGTTTGAACAAACAACACCTATTTCAGCTACATTATCGTCTATTTCAGCTGCAACAGATAACGTTGTATGGGCAGTTGGATATACTTCTAACACATCAGGACCTCCTTTTGTAATTAGAACAACAAACGGCGGTACATGGACAACTGCTTTAGGAACAGGTATCGGTACAGGAGTACCTCTTTTCAATGTATGGGCAATAGATGCTAACACTGCTCTTGCAACAGGTTCTACCACTACTTCTTATATCTATAAAACTACAGATGGCGGAGTTACATGGGCTACAGTATTTACTCAGGCAGGCGGCTTTGTGGATGGTATAGTTATGAAAGATGCTAATAACGGTATCATGTACGGTGATCCGGTCGGCGGAAGATGGACAATATTCAAAACAACTAATGCCGGTTCCACATGGGATTCAACCGGATGCTACTTACCACAAGCTGCATCAGAAGCAGGCTGGAATAATGACATGTGCATTATCGGTAACAATGTCTGGTTCGGTACAAACAATTCAAGAGCATATTATTCATCAAACTACGGTGCGAACTGGACTGCGCAAACAACAGGTGAAGCAGGCGCTTCAGGGTCTGATGTATTCTTTAATAACGCAACAACAGGTTTATACGGCGGTGCTGCATTAAAACTTTCTACAAACGGCGGAACAACATGGGCTGCTAACGCAGGCACAGGAACAGGCAACTACAGCGGTATAACCGGTGACGGAAACTCAAGCTTCTGGACAGTAAGATTCAGCGCTGCTATCGGTTACTCAAGCAATAACGGAACAACATGGTCAACTGCATACACAACAACAGCAGGAACAGTTAACGATATTACAAGATCAAGAACGGGATTATTAATCTACGGTTGTAAATCAAACGGACAGATTGTAAAATACGGCGTTACAACAGGTGTTACACCGGTTAATAACGAACTGGTTTCAGATTATTCTTTAAAACAGAATTATCCAAACCCATTCAATCCGTCAACAAACATCAGCTTTGCAATTCCGCAAAACGGATTTGTATCTCTTAAAGTTTACAACATGCTTGGTAAGGAAGTTGCCACATTAGTAAACGGTAATTTGAATAGCGGTACTTACAATTACAATTTCAATGCTTCAAACTTAGCCAGCGGAATGTACTTCTACAAACTTGAAGCCGGCAATTTCACTGAAACAAAGAAAATGATATTAGTTAAATAAATTTTGCACATTAGCAGCCTCTTTATTAATCCTTTTTCCTTAAAGTAAATAAATGGTCGCTGTTTGTGTATCAATGGAGTATGCCTGATGAAAGTCAGGCATGCTTCTTATTTTAAAATAGTAAAAGTATTTTATTAATGATAGTCCTGCAATATTTATTTATTGCGGGACTTTTTTTTGTCAATTTTTTGAACAATAAACCATTGGAAAAACTTATAGCGAAACTTACGCCCCCTCGTAAGTTTTGATGTAAGCTGCTGATAAAATAATTTTTCATTTCTTTTAAAATTACACCTCATAAATTCTCCTCACAAACTAAAACAACAGGTAATTTACCTATAAGAATTTTCTTTTAAAATCCGGTTCATCTCATTAGCAGTAATAGGGAAATAAATTTTTTTAGGTGTTGACAGGTTCTGTCAATTAGTAATTAATAATTAATAAAGAATAATTTTTATGCTGTGAAACCCCGCAGTTCTTTTGCGGGAGGGGTAGTTTAACACGACGCTTGTCATCCCGCACCCCGTATCAAGTACGGGGCAAGCTTACTGATGCGGGATCCAATCATCTTTATAAAACTTCGTTTTATCGTTCTTTTTTTCTTGATAAAAAAAGAACTCCCGCGTCTAGCGCGGGACAGGCGCCAAAATCAAGCCGCCATGGCGGAATATAAATTTGCATTAAGTTCCCAACGAGGACGTTGGGAACGAGGGGAGCAGGTGCGCTCGAAGTAAACTCGCTTCGCTCAGACATACTTCTCGCTAGCGATTGTTCTCGTGATTTTCTTAATGGAAAATTTATAAGGCCGGATTATAGGGAAATGTAAATCTGTTCCCCTCCTTACTAAGGAGGGGTTAGGGGTGGTTTAATGTAAGATCGTGATTATAAGTTAATCTCCCGTACTTTGCCAAAATTGTTCAATTTCAATCAATAAGTACTTATTATTTATTAACTCCTTTATTCCCAAAATTACTTTTTTATAATCATTATAGGTTTTAATATCAACCATTTTTTCAAATTTACCAATTTTTTCATAAAAAATTTCTTTTCCAACTTCTTTCTTTAGAACCTTTAATAATTCACTATCGATTGGAGGATGAATAAATTCAATTAGTTTAGAATTCCCTAATCCTCCCAAATATACAGCAGTTTTTAAATAAATATTTATAATCTTTGCAGCCCATATTAAAGGTAATCCCGATTTCTTTTTACGAATTTTTTTCTTTACTAAAGATTTTACATTTTTTTCATGCCATTCATTAAATTCTTCCTCTTCAATTTTTGTAGTATCGGATAAAATTCGATCAAAACGCTTTTCTAATAACGAATAAATATCTTTTCTTGCTTTTATTGGGCATCCTGAACGCGTAGAAGAAAGTGCAGTCCACATTGCGAAATTTTGTATGATGTCTTTTCTGATTTTATTGTGCTTCATAATTAGATTTTTATCGAATTAGTTTTAACAATTTTTCAATTTCTTCTTCGATTTTTTTTAAAACTACTTTTTGATTATCTTTATCCATTACATCACAAATATGACTGCATAGTTTAGTTTTATCTAATTCTCTTATTAAACTTTCCGCGCCGTAATCATCAACTTTAATTCTTTCTTTGTAAAAATCATTTTGACTAAAGTTAGATGGCAAAAACAATAAATTTTCAATTCCTTTTTTATAAAGAGTGTTGACCTCGTTTTTTTCCATTCGTCTTACAAATAAATTTCCTAAATCTTCTTCAAATTTATTAGTATCACTATCATAAAGAAGTATTGTTTTATTTTTCAACATTGAAGGATTTGAGGTATAGTGATTTTTAGCGTTATCCAAAGCCTTTACACCAGTATATTCAGGATTCCCTTTTCCGTTTAATTTTCCAATCCATCTAAATTCCAAACCTATACCTCTTTTTTCAAAAACCTCAAGAGCTTTATTGAAATATTTTTCATCTGTTTCTCCCTCAAGAAGTATTATAGTTTTATCTGAATTTATATGATAATTAACATTGAATGCCTCTTGAACAATTTTCTCATTTGTCCATCCATAAAATTCAGGTTCATTTGAAACAACAATTTTACCCTTATCATCTTTTTTGAGAACTACGACCTTGTCGTTTTCTCTATTAGAATTATGTATTACAAACGGAGAGTGAGTTGTAACAATTAATTGAGATGTTTGAAGTCCATCATTATCTGTAAATAATTTTTTAAAGAAAGTAAGTATTTTCAATTGCCATGTAGGGTGCATACTTATTTCTGGTTCATCTATGAGCACTAAAGCTCCTCTAGTTGTCTCTTTATTTTTTAGCAAGAAGCTACCTCTAAATACAATTTGTTTTTCTCCTGAACTTAATTCATTGATACCCATTTCTCTACCATTTTCTTCAAATATTACCTGTTTTACATTATTTTTCGTTTTAATAGTTTTATATTTCTTCTCAGGAAAAATAAATTTGAACGCATTTGCAAATCTATTTATTCTTATATCTATTTTATCTCTATTTACAGGCAAACCTTCGTTTTCTCTTCCCCATTCTGCAAATTCAGTTGCATCAATAGTTTGAATGTCGACAAAAAGTTGAGTGATTTCTGAAGCTAAATTACTGTTTGAGCGTTCACTTTCTTCGACAATGTTATCTATATTTAATGCTGTAATATTATAAATCTCGTTAGACGAGAAATTAATTTCTGCACTAGAAAAAATAGCCATAAATATTCTACGGGTTTCATCCACAGCTAAGGCCTCCCCTGCATATGTGTCCGAACCATTGACAACTCTCATTCTATTCCAAATATTAGAAATACTAAAATCTATCTGAATTTGTAGAATATTATTTTTTTCTAAATTTTTAAAAAGCCCACTTCTAGTTCCGTTTTTACTTAAAGTTCCGATTTCTATTTGTGATAATTCAATTTCTGTATATAATTTTTCATTTTTCTCTAACGCCGAAAAGGTTGAGAATTTATATAAAACTTCTAATAATAAGGATTTTCCGACGCCATTTTCTCCTGCTATAATTATAGTATCTACTGTATCTCCATTTTTGTTTGTAAAATCTAAGGATAGATTCCCAAAGAGAAAATGATTTTCAAAAGTAATTTTTCTTATTTTCATTAATTCTATTATGCTATTTTTATTAAAGTAAATATTTTTACAATAAGATTGTGTGAAATTTAAAATCACTAAATTGAATTTTCTATTACTGGATTCCCGCCTTCGCGGGGAATGACCCCGCTATAGCGGGGCAGGCATACAGATGTTAAACCACCCCTAGCCCCTCCTTGGTAAGGAGGGGAACAGTACTTGTCTGAATGTTAGTATCCCCCACAACTCCCAATTCAAATCCCCCGTTTCTTCATTGAAATTCGCCCTTAATTTTGGTATTTTTAGGTCTGTTTTTTAATTTTTTTTCTAATTTTACAATCCTTATTTTACCCTCGCGGCACATCTAAGTAATGAATAAATAAGGATTATTACGCGCATTTGTATTCACCGAAAAAATTGCTTTAAAAATATTTTTCCTTAATTTTACTCTTAGGAAAAGGAATACCTGCATTTTATAAATTCAGGCACATATAAAGTTATATCACAAATACATATTCTTATACGTTACGAAGCCGGAGCATCGTAACGAGTGGTTACTTGAAAGTTTAAATAAAATAAATCAATAATATAAAAGGAGAAACAAATTTAATGAAAAAAATCGGCATACTGTTCGGACAGGAAAAGACATTTCCTCAGGCATTTGTGGATAGAGTTAACTCGAAAAACGTTGACGGAATCACAGCAGAGTTTGTAAACATCGATAAAGTTGTGCAGGGCGCGCCTTGCGGTTATGATGTTATCATCGATAGAATTTCACAGGACGTTCCTTTCTACCGCGGCTTTTTAAAAAACGCTGCTATAAGCGGAACTGCCGTGCTGAACAATCCTTTCTGGTGGAGCGCCGATGAAAAGTTTTTCAATAACGCACTTGCTACAAAAATCGGAGTGCCGGTGCCGAAGACCGTTCTCCTTCCTTCGAACGAATTACCTCCTGATACAGCAAACGAGTCATTCAAAAATCTTGCATTCCCTCTTGACTGGGAAGGTATGTTTGATTACATCGGCTTCCCTGCTTATTTCAAACCTTTTGCAGGCGGCGGATGGAAAAACGTTTATCAGATCACCGATATGGAATCATTCTTCAAAGCATACAACGAAACCAAACAATTGGTCATGATGCTTCAGGAAGAAATTAAATTTGATTCATACTTCAGATGCTACTGCATAGACAGACAGGATATAAAAATTATGCACTACGAACCGCGCAATCCTCACCACTTAAGATACGTTGCAAACTTCGATGTAAGCCAGGAGCTTCTCGATACAATTAAAGATTATGTATTAAGAATTAACAACGGACTCGGGTACGATTTCAACACAGTTGAATTTGCAGTAAGAGACGGAATTCCGATTGCGATTGACTTCTGCAATCCTGCGCCTGATGCCGATAAAGCTTCAGTCGGTGAAGAAAATTTTGAGTGGGTAGTTGAAGCTGCTGCTAACATGGCAATAAGAAGAGCACAGAACCATAAAGACGGACAGAACAATTTAACATGGGGGACATTTGTAAAGAACTTCGCTAACGACGGAGCAGTAAGCGCAGAGAACGTTCACGGCGGACAAGAAGGCCACGGTAAAAAAAAAGCTAAATCAGTAAAGAAGAAATAGTACTGAGTAGAAAGTAGTAAGTATAAAGTATTTGTAGAGACGCAAAATATTGCGTCTCTGCGAAATAAAGAATAGCAATACGTGTTTAGAATTCTAAATTCATAATTCTGAATTTTGAATTCCCGATGTTTTTCTTATCTTAGCAGATAAGAATTTTTAAAATAAAAAATAACCCCGTATGAAAAGCAAGCTTTTCACCTTAGGAATAGAAGAAGAGTTTCAGGTAATTGATCCCGTTACGCGCGAGCTGAAGTCACACATGAATCAGATAGTGACGACAGGGCAGTCGAAACTCGCTGATCAGATAAAACCTGAAATGCACCAGGCAGTTGTTGAAGTCGGTACGATAATATGTAGTGATATACACATGGCACGAGAGGAAGTTTCAAAGCTAAGAAAAGATATATCTGAAGTTGCTAAGGAATCGGGACTGCGAATTGCAGCTGCGGGAACGCATCCGTTCTCCCACTGGAAAGACCAGGAAATTACTGACCATCCGCGCTATCACGAAATATTAAATGAGATGCAGGAGACTGCAAGAGCAAATTTAATTTTCGGTCTGCATGTTCACGTCGGTATTGATAACAGGGAAACAGGTCTGCAGCTAATGAATGCCGCAAGATATTTTCTTCCGCACATTTTTGCCCTGAGCACAAACTCACCGTTCTGGCTGGGAAGAAATACAGGTTTTCATTCTTACAGAACGAAAGTGTTTGATAAATTCCCTCGCACAGGTATTCCTGATTTCTTTTCAAGTCTTGCCGAATACGAAAGCTATGTAAACGTCCTTATAAAAACAAAGTGCATAGATAACGCAAAAAAGATATGGTGGGATATAAGATTGCATCCGTTCTTTGATACGCTTGAGTTCAGAATATGCGATGTGCCGATGACGGTAGATGAAACAATCTCTCTTGCAGCAATTATGCAGGCAGTGATTGCAAAGCTTTACAAACTGTTAAGAGCTAACTTAGGTTTCAGAATTTACAGAAGAGCTCTCATCATGGAAAATAAATGGAGAGCTGCAAGATACGGAATACACGGCAAGATGATTGACTTCGGAAAAGTTGAAGAGGTGGATTATAAATTTTTAATGCATGAGCTTGTGGGATTTGTAGATGACGTGCTTGGAGACTTGGATTCACGCGAAGAAGTTTATAATATTTTTAAGATAATGGAAAACGGAACAGGCGCTGACAGACAGCTGAAAGTTTACGAAGAAACAAAAGACCTGAAGAAGGTTGTAGATTATATCATGGATGAAACCGTGAAAGGATTGTAATCAGATTTTCCCCCTCCTCACTCGAGGAGGGGGATTAAGGGGGTGGTGGACAATTTAACCACCCCCCTGCCCCCTCCTTGAAAAGGAGGGGGTGAACATTTTTAAAAAACTAAAACAATAACTGACAAAATTATACATGAGTCAAATGGAAATTAACACGGAAGTTGACGCAGACCTTTTACCGGGGGCTTATAATGCTATTAACGTTTGCTTAAGACTTAAACCTGAAGAAAGAATTACAATTATTGCAGATAACGACGCTGCCGATATAGCAAGGGCTATGGAACACGAAATAAAAAAAGTCGGAGCTGAATTTTCTACATTCATAATCGAAGATTATACACCAAGACCAATACCGGGTGACTTACCGCAGGTTATTCTTGATGACCTTGCAAAATCACAGGTGAGCATTTTTGCCGCCACACCGAAGATGGGTGAGCTTCGCTCACGCGCATCTATGACTTACGTTGTTGACGCCCATAAAATAAGACACGGCCACATGGTTAACATCAACAAGCAGATAATGATGGAAGGCATGAGAGCAGATTTTATTAAAGTAGATAAAATAAGCCAGCGCTTAATTGATATTGCAAGCAAAGCAAAAATTATAAAACACACATCCGATAGCGGTACGGATATAACTGCAGAGTTCGTTCCTGAATTAAAATGGCTGAAAACATCCGGAATAATTTCTCCCGATAAATGGGGCAATCTTCCAGGAGGAGAAATCTTCACATCACCATGGAATGTAAACGGAACGTTTGTCGTGGACGGAGTAGTAGGTGATTACCTCTGCCAGAAATACGGCGACTTATTAAACACACCGTTAACGATTGAAATAAAAGATTCACGCATATCAAAAATGACATGTGATAATAAAGAGTTACTAGAAGAGTTCACAGCTTATACAATGACAGATGAGAACAGCAACAGAGTAGGCGAGTTTGCAATCGGAACTAACATAGCATGTAAGCATGTAATCGGAAATATTTTACAGGATGAAAAGCTGCCTACGATACACATGGCATTCGGACATCCTTACTCTGCGCATACAGGCGCAAAGTGGAGCTCAACAACACACATTGACTGCGTAAGCATTAAGAACAGCATATGGTGCGATGAAATTCAGGTTATGGATAAAGGTGTGTTTATGCCGGTAATCTCGGAAGGTATTTTATAAATTAATTTTAATCTTATTACTACTCATGAAAAAATTACTTTCAATACTTATTGTTTTTACGTTCGCTGTTATAATTGTAAGCGGATGCTCTAAAAGTGATGATACAACTATTACCAATACCGGCGGCAACCAGTTACCAACATCACCTTCAAGCCCTATTCCTTCCAATGGAGCAGTAGGTGTTACCGGCTTTGTAACAGCAACATGGTCATGCTCAGACCCCGATGTAAATGATACTTTACGATATGATGTTTACATAGGTTCAACTACTAACCCAAGTACCGTTGTTACTACAGGAACTCTGAACAAAGCAGCTGACTTAGGAATTGCAGGACCCAATACTCTTGTTTACTGGAAGGTAGTTGCAAAAGATAATCACGGCGGAGTAACAAACGGGCCGGTATGGAGCTACAGAACTGCACCTTAACTTGCTTGTTTAATTTCATCAAGAACAAATCATGATAAAAGAGCTCAGAGAGAAATACATAAAAGAATTTACTCAAGAAAAATATGAGGAATTCATTAAGGATATAAACTCTGCTTACAAACCCATTGAATTCAAAATTTCGGAAACTCCGGTTTTTATTCCGGCAGAGCTTCGTGATGAGCTTTCAAATGCCTGTGTGGATATTCTGAATTTTTTAAAATCTGATAATTTTAAAGAGCTCTCTACAAACGCTATTCCTCCCGGACTTGAAGTCCCAAACCAGGGAGAACATGCCGAACTTCTTGCAATTGATTTTGCCGTTACAAAAGATGGGGAGGGAAATTATCTCCCGCAATTGATTGAGCTTCAGGGCTTTGCCTCTTTATTTTGCTATCAGGAATTATTAGATATGAAGATGCGCGCGCACTTTGATATTCCTGAAAATTACACTCACCGCTTCCGCGGACTTACACATGAAACATACCTTGAGAAATTAAAGAAGACTTTAATTGGTGATGAAAATCCTGAGAACGTAATTTTACTTGAGATAGAACCTGATAACCAGAAGACTGCAATTGATTTCTGGGCAACACAGGACTGGCTTGGAATAACTCCCGTTCATATAGGAGATATTACAAAAGAAGGAAAGAAATTGTACTACATGAAGGACGGCAACAAAACACAGATAAAAAGAATTTACAACAGAGTAATTTACGATGAATTAAAAAACAGAAAAGACCTAAAGTATAATTTTAAGATAAGCGAAGACCTTGATGTAAAATGGATTGCGCATCCTAACTGGTTCTTTAAAATCAGCAAATACATTCTGCCATTTATAAAAAGTAAGTATGCACCTGAATGTATTTTCTTAAGTGAGTTGAAAGAAATCCCAGCTGATCTAGAAAATTATGTATTGAAACCGTTATTCTCATTTGCAGGTGTGGGAGTAATTTTTGATGTGAAGAAAGAGGATATAGAAAACATTAAAGAAGCAGACAGAGAAAACTTTGTTCTTCAGAAGAAAATAGTTTATGCTCCCGTAGTTGAAACACTTGACGACCCGGCCAAAGTTGAAATAAGAATTTTATTTTTATGGAATGAGGGTGAAGAGCCTGTGCCGGTAATTAATTTGGTAAGAATGGGTAAAGGAAAAATGATGGGTGTGGATTTTAATAAAGGTAAAACATGGGTAGGTTCGAGTATAGGGTATTTTCCGAAGGGGTAGAATTGATTCAAGAATTTCTGCTTCCCAACGTCCTCGTTGGGAAGCAAAAGAAACAAATTTTGTTTTTATGATTGGATTCCCGCCTTCGCGGGAATGACATACGTGTTACTCCCACTTAAACGTTTTGGCAGCGAGAAGATAAATCACAACTCCCCAGCCGACTAAAATCAAAATATCATTTCCCACCTGAAATAAACTTGCACCTTCAAAAGCAATTTTTCGCAACGCTTCATTCAGATATGTTAAGGGCAATACCTTAGCTACAGGCTGCAGCCAGTTTGGAAAATTTGATATCGGGAAAAATGTGCCTGACAATAAAAACTGCGGAAGCGTAATTAAGTTTGCAATAGGCGGCACTGCATGTTCATTTTTTGCAATACCCGATACTAAAAATCCGAAGCCTAGAAATACTATCAATGCTATTACCGAAAGAACTATCATATTCAGAAAAGTCACGAAACCGTTAACAAGAGTGAATCCGAAGACTAAATTACCTATGACAATAATAATAACAGCGCTGACTATAGAAAAAACTAACCTTGCAAATGACTCGCCGAGTATAATATAAATTCTCTTTATAGGTGTTGCAAAAAATCTTTTCAATACAAATGTCTGGCGAAGATTTATAAAGACGAATGCAGTTCCGAAAATCCCTGCGCTAAGCAATGAGAAACCCAACTGTCCCGGTAAAATAAAATCTATCGTTTTATATTTTCTTCCTTCTACAACCTGTTCATTAAGTCTAGCAAGAGGAACATCCATGTTAAACTTTGCAAGATTTATTTTATCAATAACATCGTTCAGAATCATTTTAATCACACTGCCTCTATCCATGGATGCAGAAGATGTTTTCAATGTAATATTATATGAAGGTTTATTATCAACTAATCCTTTTGAAATACTTATTACGCCGTCTATCTGACCTTTTTCAAGTTTTGTTTTAAGTTCTTCATCGGGAATATCTTTTTCAAGTTTTATGGTTTTTATATTCTGGACTGCCTGTATAATGGGATTATCCATATCGGAATTTTTTTCAACGGCTAGATCAACTGAAAATCCGCCGCCGCCGATAAATCCGAATACGACAATAAATATCAACGGGAACAAAAGATTGAAAACTATTGCCGATGGATTTCTTGTCATTACTTTTAAGCTTGCCGTGGATATTGCAAGCATTGCTCTAATCTGACTATACTTTTTTTCCATTACTCTTCTCTGAGCTCCTTTCCTGTTAAATCTAAAAATACATCTTCAAGTGTAGCTTCTTTTACTTTCTTCTCCCTCTTAAAGCCTTTTTTAATGAGAGTATCTATTAAATTATTAGGAGTATCAATTGTAATTATTTTTCCGTTATCAATTATTCCAACACGCTCACATAAAACTTCAGCTTCATCCATATAATGAGTTGTCAGCATAACTGTGGTACCTTTGTTTTTTATATCGGTGATAAGGTCCCATAGATTTCTTCGTGCCTGCGGGTCAAGTCCAGTAGTCGGTTCATCAAGGAAGATTACTTTGGGTGAATTTATAAGAGTTGTTGCAATGGAAAACCTCTGCTTCTGTCCTCCGGAAAGTTCTTTGAATTTTGCTTTTGCTTTTTCTTTCAGGTCAACAAGGTTAAGCATATCCATTGTGTTTACATTCACGTTATACAGCCCTGCAAATAAATTAAGCAATTCTGTTAACGTTAGGTTGGGATAATATCCTGCTGCCTGAAGCTGCACACCGATAACATTTTTAATTTCATTGGGAGATTTATCCAGTGAATACCCGCAGACAGTAATTTCACCCGAGGTTTTTTCACGGAGAGTTTCCATTATTTCAAGCGTAGTTGTTTTGCCTGCTCCGTTAGGACCAAGCAGTCCGAAAATTTCACCTTCCTTCACTTCAAATGAAATTCCGTCAACGGCAACTAATTCATCATATTTTTTAACGAGGTTTTTTACCTCTATTATATTACTCAAGTTTTTTGTTGTTAATATTGATTCGGGGTTTGGCTAAAATACGGTATAAAACAAAAAAGGTTAAGAGAAATATCTTAACCTAATTTATAAATCTGTAAATATAGTCATGCAAACCCCCGAGTTGAGTTCGGGCTAATTTGCGTTTATATTTTAACCACCCCCTCAGTCCCCCTCCTTGAAAAGGAGGGGGAAACTGATGAATGAATTTTACTCTAACATAGTTTTCAGCATCCAGATAGTTGTCTCGTGATAATCAATTCTTTGAATCAGTAAATCCTGTGTAGGTTCATCGTCTGCGGCTTCTGCTGCTTTGAATGCTTCCTTTGCAGTCTTCACTGCCTTTGCATGGTCTTCCGCAAGAATTTTTACCATGTCCATTGCTTTCGGGATTTTTTTATCTTCTTTTATAGAAGCAAGAGCGGAGTACTCTGCGAATGTTCCCGGCGCATCTGCATCGAGCGAGCGGATTCTTTCTGCAATCATATCTGTCGAAGTCCATAAAGCGTTATATTGTTCTTCAAACATAAGGTGAAGAGTTCTGAATAACGGACCTCTTACGTTCCAGTGATAAAAATGTGTTTTTAAATAAAGCACGAATGTATCGGCTAACAAATTTGATAAGCCTTCAGCTACCTTCTTGCTGTTGTCCGGGGTTTTTAACTTTGCCATAATTTTGTTTTATGAATTTTTAAAAAATTAGTATTTGAAATTAAAGTCATCGTCGTACTCGCCGTAGCCTTTTTCCTGCGTGAACATGCTTCCCACCATATCTTTATAAGATACGACTGAGTCCATATCATCTTTTGCAATTTTAGAGCTTTGATGCAAGCCGTCTAAAACAAATTCCATCAGCGAGGCAAGTTCGTATTCAGTTTCATAATACTGTGAATATTTCTTTACAAATTTTTCCAGTCCGTCAACTTTTTTCAGTTCTTTAAAGTAATCCTTAAAGCTCATATCATCTTTTATGTTCACCCTTCCGCCGTTCTGGAACCATTCAATCATTTCAGCATAGACATCTTCCTGCGGCTTGTCGGTTTTCTTTCTTTTCTGAAGCGGGTCAGGGAAATATTTTTTATAAATTTCTCTCACTGCTTTTGATAGCAATGCCTTCGATACTTTTATTGCTCCCTCCTGCTCGCCTTCAAAAACAAGCTCCATCTTTCCTGTCATACCGGGAAGCACTGCATTTATATCGCAGACTCTCAGGTAAATATCTTCTTCATTATTTACAATAGCCCTGCGCTCTGCATTGCTGATAAGATTTTCCATAGAGGAAATTGTAAGCCTTGCGCTTACGCCTGACTTCTGATCAACGAACTCGCTCACTCTTGCCTGCATTGCAGTCATCTCTATTATTTCTTTGAAGTAATGAGGAATAGTTACTTTGCCGTCAGTTCTTTTTATCCATGAATACGTGTCTGTAATTTCTATTCCGTCTTCTAAATTTTTCGGGTAATGAGTAATTATCTGCGAGTCAATTCTGTCTTTCAGCGGAGTAATAATATTTCCTCTGTTTGTATAATCTTCGGGATTAGCAGTGAAGACCATCAGAACATCAAGCGGAATCCTGATATTAAATCCTCGTATCTGAATATCTTTCTCCTGCATAATATTCAGCAAACCGACCTGTATTCTCGGCTGTAAATCGGGAAGCTCATTAATCACAAAAATTCCTCTGTTAGTTCTCGGAATGATTCCAAAGTGAATAGCTCCTTCGTGGGAATAATGCAGCCGCTGGTTTGCAGCTTTGATAGGGTCAATATCTCCGATTAAATCGGCGATGTTTACATCGGGAGTAGCAAGCTTTTCACTGTATCTTTGCTCGCGGCTTATCCATTCAATTTCCGTTTCATCTCCCATTTCATTTATCATATCAACTGCATGCTTTGAGATGGGGTGAAAAGGATTATCGTTTATCTCCGAGCCTTTTACAATTGGAATATATTCATCAAGCAGACTCGTAAGCATTCTTGCCATTTTTGTTTTTGCCTGGCCGCGAAGACCGAGCAAAATAATATCGTGCCTTGCAAGAAGCGAGTTCATAACTGAAGGAACAACGGTGTTTTCATAGCCGATTATTCCGTCAAAAATTGTTTCTTTATTTTTAATTTTTGTGATAAGATTATTTCTTATCTCATCTTTTACAGTATGTGTTTTGTACCCGGCTTGTTTAAGTCCGCCGAGAGTTTTTATGTCGGTTAATTTCATTAAAGTAAAAAGTTTTTAAAGGGTTCAAAATTGACAACCGCCATAAGAATAAAAGAGTTTCGTTTCTGCTTTATTTTGCAGCAATTTAACCGTTAAACTGAATGTATGAGTTCAGCATTTCAATCTTCTCTTCTTTTTCCTGCATATCGTGATACATAATATCTCTGATAGAGAGAATTCCGATCAAATCGCTTCCTTCTCTTATAGGAATGTGGCGGATGTTTTCCTGCTTCATAATCTGCAGGCAGTAATCGGGTGTATCATGCGCTTCTACTAAAATAACTCCTTTAGTCATTACTTCATCTATCAGAGTTGTTTTTAAATCAAGCTCTTTAGCGGCGCAGCGGCGGAGCAGATCTCTTTCGGAAAAAATTCCGACAAGCTTGTTGCCCTCTGCAAGAACAGGCACTGCTCCGACGTTGTGCATATCCATAAATCTTGCAACGTCAAAGACGGTCATTCCGGTTTTTACAAAGTGAAGGCGTTCAGTTTTGATTAGATCTTTTACGTTTGCCATTTTTGACCTCCCGTATTTTTTAATTATAAAAAAAACTTATTGCTAAATATTATTAAAGAATATTTAAAAGAATATTTTGCAGGGGGAAGAAATTTATTTTTTCTAAGAAAGGTCTGTTCAAATGAAGATTAAAGAATATATTTGAAATATGCTAAGCAAAATTTTGGGAGAAAAGTTAAATTTATTTTTTAATTCCAATTAAAAAAGTTGATACATCAGTACTGAGTCCGTCTTGTACGACTAAATATACATTATTACTTATACTATATATGGTCGGATAAGACAGTGATACTTGTTTGTATTCTTCGCTCCATTTCTCACCATTCCAATTAAATAAAGAGTATTTATTTCCATAAGGTCTTTCTCGTTGGTAACCACCAACAAGAATATTGTTTCTGGAATACCCATTAACACCATAATTAAAAATGAAATCAAAAGGAGTCAGGAATAAGTTGAAATTTTCATTATTGTAAATATACAGTTTTGTTTCGTTCTTGTTTAAAACAAAACCATTAATATATCCGGGCCTAGTATAGCTCCCGACAATATTTGAAAATTCAGCGACTTTATTCCATTTATTTCCATCAAATTCATAAATGTAATAAAGTAATGCAGAATTTTTAGGAGGATGAATTTCTGTAAGCAGTACAAATCTTAACTTTTGTGAGATAGAGTCGTAATAAATTTTCTCCACATCAAAGTTTGTAAAACCATTGGTATTAAATTGATAATGAGTTAAACTGGTACCATCAAACTTATCAATTTTATTATCATAGCCTGCAACCCAGATTTCATTTGGTTTGTAATAAAGACATCTGTTTATCCGGATAGAATGATTGTTGTTCACAGATACATCCTGAAAAGAATTTCCATTCCAGCTTTTTATTCTGCAAATTGAAGAATCTTCTCCTCTGTTATACCCAAATATATAAGCATTATCTTTATCATAACCGACTAATTGGATAGGTACAAAATCAGGGTAAGAAATATTTGTAATAATTTCATTCTGAATACGAGTAATAAAACCAAAGAAATTATTAACTATAAAAACATCATTAGTATCTCTTAACCAGGCTCCCGCGTTCAAGTATCCGTAATTTCCTACTTGGTATGTCTTCCATCGAAACCTGGCAGAGTCTAATGTTGAGTCTTGAGTAATCGGAACAATCGGATTATCTTCTTTGCTGCACGAGAAAAAACTGATACACAAAAGAGAAATAAGAGCTATCGGTAATATTAACTTAGCAAAGTTCATTTAAAGCATTAGTAAATTATTTTTAACAGATTAAATAAATATTCCAAAATAATCTAATCATAATTTAAACCTCATGGATTTAATGCAATTATTTAAAGATTTATTTGTTGTTCAGATATAATTCAGGCAATTGCGTAAGGGTAATAAATCCCTTTAAATTCAATATTTGGGGCGTTATTTTTCGCAAAACTAAAAAACTCTCAATCAACAGATGAAAAATCTTTTCACTCTCATCGCTCTTATTTTAATTTTCACGGGTACTGCGTTTTCGCAAGGCAATGATGAAAATCTGAAATCTGTAGTTAAAGTCCCGGCGGGATACAATTTTAATCAGTTTGACGCTTTCAGCAGCGTTGTTCAGACTGTAAACGGCTACGATAATTTTTTCTTAGGAAATGATTTCGGTGAGCCGCACATAACAACAAATCCCAGAAACCCATTGAACAGCATTTGCGCTTTCAATACAAACTCAGTCTATTATACACTTGACGGCTACAACTGGACAAAAGTTTTCGTAAGTTTTCCGGGCTTTGCATCATCTGAAATTTTGGGAGACCCTGTTTTAGCATTCGACAGCTTAGGCAATATAACTTATGAACAGCTTTACCAGCAGGGAAGCACTTACGGAGTAGTAGTCACCCGTTCAACAGACGGTGGACAAACATTTTCCGGTGCTTACAGAGTAACTTCTACTACAGTTGGTTTATCAGATAAAGAATGGATTTGCGCAGACCAGACTGCAGGTCCTTATTCAAATTATTTATATACCGGATGGAGACAGTTCGGTTCTTCAGGAATGAGATTTTCCAGAAGCACAAACGGCGGTGTTAACTGGTCAAGTCCTATAACATTAGTCGGAGATCAGGGTGCATATGTTGCTGTGGGACCTAACGGCTTAGTGCAAGGCGGAAGCGTATACATGGCAAATACAAACGGCGGAACAATTTTAGTCGCACGTTCCACAGATGGCGGCGCAACAATGGGCTCACAGGTATCGGCTGTTTCATTTTCAGGTTCAGGTACAATATGCTCAGGAAGACAGACAGTAAAAGGATGCATAAGAACAAATTCTTTTCCGAAGATTGCCGCAGACGGAAGCTACGGAGCATACAGAGGTAATGTTTATGTAGTTTACGAAGCAAATCCATTAGGACCTGATGTAGCAGATGTTTTTGTTGTCCGTTCAACAGATTACGGCGCAACATGGGGAACTCCGGTAAGAGTAAATGATGATGCAACAACTGCAGACCAATGGATTCCTGCTATCAGCGTTGATAATACAAACGGAAGAGTTTATGTAAGCTGGATGGATTCAAGAGAAGACCCTACTTCAAATCTTATGACAAGAATGTACGGAACATATTCAACAGACGGCGGACAAACTTTTGCTCCAAACGGACCTGTTGGAACAACCTTGTTTAATCCTGATAATATGAAAGTGAGTCAGGGTTCAGGCCAGGCATTTTATATAGGTGATTATCTAGGAGTATCTGCTATAGGTAAAACAGGAATAACAGTATGGATGGATGGACGTTCAAATGCATTAGGAAGTTATGTAGGATATTATCCTGATTATGCTATGACTGCATCTGCAACCAGCGTAAGCATGGGAAACAATGACAGTTCTTTTGTAACTGTTGCAATTCCAAGTGTAAAAGGACCTTATAACGACAGAGTAAAATTTACTGCTGCAGTTGATACTGTGCCAACAACAGGTTCTATCAGTTTAAGTTTTGTAAACGGTAAAGATTCCGTTACTACTTATCCTGATTCAGTAAGATTGAGAATCAAAACTGTCGGAAACGTAACTCAGCGATTATACAAAGTAACAGTCACAGGAAGAGGAACAAACGGTACACCAGTTCACAAAAGAACAATTGATTTGCTTGCAAATTCTTCATACGTAAATGTTACAACTAACAGACCAACAGTAACTGAATTTAAAGTAAACGGCATTACATATAATAATGCCCAGTCAATTGTTTTCCCGAACGGTTCAAGCGTAACACTGGAAGCAGTAACACCTTCAGCCGGTTCACAGACAAGATACAGATTTAATAACTGGTCTAACGGAGGTTCAAATCCGCAGACGATAATAGTCAATAATACAATATCCGTCACAGCAAACTTCACTCCTCAGTATAAAATTACGGGAATTTCAAGTTATGCTTCTACATTCGGAACAAACCAGTTCTATGACTCAGCGCAGGTATTTTCATTTGGTGTAACATCCAGAAGAGTAAACTCAGGCGGAACAAATTATTATTTCCACGCTTGGATTGGCGCAGGTAGCGGTTCATACACCAGCCCTGATAGTTCGGGACATGATTCATTGGTAGTCTGGAAACTCACAGGTCCTGTAGTGGAATCAGCATTATGGAGTGATGTTCCAATTGGAATAAAGAATTTAACCACTGAAATTCCGAAAGAATTCAGCCTTGAACAGAATTATCCGAATCCGTTTAATCCCGTAACAAACATCAAGTTTGATATAGCGAAAAGCGGTCCCGTAAAAATTTTAATTTACGATTTATTGGGTAAAGAGGTAAGTGTAGTACTGAACAGGCAGCTTTCACCCGGAAGATATGTAATAGATTTTAATGCGCAAAATTTATCCAGCGGTATTTATTTTTATAAACTTATTACCGATGAATTCGTAAGCATTAAGAAAATGACTTTGCTTAAATAAAATTTACAAATCAGGCAGTGTAAAAGCTGCCTGATTTTTGATTTTTTCCCTCACATTCTACTCTAAGAAAATATTTCAAATATCATATTAAATTAGTTTCATTAATACTATATAATTTTTATTTTATAACAATAATTTAAAAAACTAAACCCAAACAAATGAAGGAAAAACTACTTAAAATTTTACCCCTTTTTATTTTAAGTTTGTTTAGCGGTTTTGCATTTTCTCAGGATAATCCAAACTTAGACCAGCTGCCAAGACATTTTTATGATTTTGGCGTAGGAAGTCCGGCACCAATGCCGTTCGTGGTAACAGGTGCAGATTATTTTGACAACTTCGATATCGGAGTAGATTTTGCAGAAGCTCATTTAGTCGTAAACCCGACAAATGCCCTAAACTCTTTTGTAATTTACAACAACACATCAACTGCCACAGGCGTTACTCCTCACGTAACTTTTGATGGAGTTAACTGGTCAACGATTAATCCTACATGGGGAGCACCTATGAGAGGGGATCCCGTTGCAGCATTTGACAGTCTTGGAAATCTTTATGCAGATAACATGTATGGGGACCCTAACATTTTAGGAACAAGAACTGCAAAGTCAACAAACGGCGGTCTTACCTGGGTTAGCGTTGCGAACAATAACGTTGGTAATGATAAAAACTGGATTGCAGCCGATCAGACAGGCGGACCTTACGCAAATTATGTTTACGGTGTAATGACTCCCGGAAACGTAACAAGAAGTACAGATAAAGGCGCAACATTTAACGTTATGTTTTCTTCAACAAACACATTACCTGGTATGATGGTATGTGTTGGACCGAATAAAACCGGCGGCAATATTCCCGGTGGCTGCGTTTATGTTGTGACAAACACAGGAAGTTCATTTGCTGCTCAATGGACATTCTTCCGCTCAACAAACGGAGGCGCTTCATTCCAGCAGGTTTCATCTGTTCAGTATGCTAACTACGTTGGTACAAACGTCGGCGGCAGAAACTCCGTAGAGAACTTCAGAACAAGACCTTACCCGATGATTACATGTGATAACAGCTACGGACCTAACAGAGGAAGATTATATTTAGTATATGCTTCCAACTTCCCGGTTGGTGATGGAAACAAACCTGATATCTGGATAAGATATTCAGATGACCAGGGTGTTACATGGTCAGCTCAAACAAGAGTTAATGACGATGTAAATCCTGAAGCGCATCATCAATGGCATCCATCTACATGGTGCGATAAAAATACAGGAAGATTATTTATAAAATGGCTGGATACAAGAGATTGCCCGACAAGCGATAGCTGCTTAGTCTATGCAACATACTCAGATAACGGCGGTGTTACTTTTGCCGCTAACCAACAGGTTTCAAACAAGAAATTCAGAATCAATTGTACAACTTGCGGAGGCGGCGGAACACCTGCTTACTTAGGTGATTACGATGCTATTAACTCAAACGGAAGAAATTCCATTATGGCATGGACTGACTTCAGAAACGGAAGCTTCGGAAGTTATACTGCTTACTTCCCTGATTACGCTATGAAAACCAGTGTTACAAACACATCTGTTGCAAGCAACGATTCAACATTTGTAACTGTATCTGTACCGTCAGTAAAACTTTATAGTGATAGAGTTAAATTTACAGCGGTGCTGGATTCAAACCCAACATCAGGCTCTTTACAATTATCTTTTGTAAACGGCAAAGACTCAATTACATCGTTCCCTGATTCAGTAAGACTAAGAATCAAAGCTGTGGGTACGGTTAATTCAAGATTATTTAAAATTACTGTTAAAGGCTCAGGTCCCGGTGGAGTACCCGTTCACACAAGAAATGTAGATTTACTTGTTAACTCTTCATTCCTTACAGTCGGCTCCAACAGAAACGGATTTGCAACAATTAATATAAACGGAACTCCTTATACTTCCACACAGGTTCTTACAGTTACAAACGGTTCAAGTGTAAATCTTCAGGCAGTAACTCCAACTTCAGGTTCGCAGACAAGATACGCTTTTGTAAACTGGTCTAACGGCGGAAGCAATCCTCAGACAGTTGTTGTAAACAACAGCCAGACTATAACCGCCAACTACAAAGCTCAGTATAAATTGACAGGCGTAACACCATATTCTTCTGTGGTGGGAACAGGCAACTATTTTGATTCAGCTGCTCCAATGCAGTTTGCAATCGCATCAAGAAGAATAAACAGCGGCGGAACAAATTTCTATTTCCATGCATGGTACGGAATAGGAACCGGAGCATATACCAGCCCTGATAGCTCAGGTCATGACTCATTAGTTACATGGCAGCTAACAGGTCCTGTAGTTGAGCAGGCAATCTGGAGCGACGTTCCAATCGGAATACACAGCACTTCAGTTGAAGTTCCGGTTGAATATGCTTTAATGCAGAACTATCCGAATCCTTTCAACCCGACAACGAACATCAGATTTGATCTGCCAACAAGCGGATATGTAACTCTGAAGGTTTATAACATGCTCGGTAAGGAAGTGGCAGTTCTCTTAGAAAAGAATTTACAGGCGGCAAGGTACATGGTAGATTTTAATGCCTCGGAACTGCCAAGCGGAATTTACTTCTATAAGCTTCAGGCAGGTGACTACACCAGCATTAAGAAAATGACTTTAATAAAGTAATTTCAGCTTATTTTTAATGTTTTTAAAGCCGTTAGGGAGAAATCTTTAACGGCTTTTTTTATGGGCAAAAAGTTAAATTTCGGCTCATAATCACAAAAGTTTCGCGAAAATTTAAAACATGAAAATAAGACGCTGTTTATAGTTTACTTATTTCCAGATTATGTAAAGTTGATTTTATTCTAATGTTTTAACATATAATAATTTGAACGGAATCTGGGTGTTTTTTGAAGAAATTTATAATATTGGGTACAGAATCGTGAGTAATGAGATTTTGCACATCAGCTGGGATGAGTTCAAATAAAAAACGGGGCGTTAGCCCCCGCTTTTAGCGGAAGGGCGTCCCCGTATTTAGTACATTTTATAGATACTTATAGAAACTTACTTTACAAGCATCATCCTTTTAGTCTGTACAAACTCTCCAGCATTTATTCTGTAAAAGTATATTCCGCTGGATAAATTCGCTCCGTTAAACTTTACTTCATAATTTCCGGCTGTTTTATTTTCATTTACAAGATTCATAACTTCCTTACCTGAAATATCATAAACTTTAATCTGAACTAATCCGTCATTAGGGATACTATATTTTATTGTTGTTGTCGGATTAAACGGATTAGGATAATTCTGAGCTAAGCTGTATGAAGCAGGTTTTACACTAAGAACATTAGCAGGATTTCTGCCGTGACCAAAATCTACAAATATTCCATTAGTAGGGTCTATACGTCCGCTTCTATCTGCGACTTCACTCTCTCCCTGATACACACCTACATAATTATATTTCGCTCCGTTTCCGCTGACATCTTCTACCGTAATTTGAAGATATACATTACCATCTTCAGGAATCAAATCACTGAATACATATCCTCTGTAGTACTCCGTCATTTCTTCATCCTCTATGTGAATTGTATCTGAAAAAAGATTTTTTACTACTTCCTGAGTATTAGCATTCATTAAATTAACCGTATATTTCAATGGATAGAAAGTCTGTTTATCCACTGCAATATAGTTTGCAGTAGCGCCGATTATTAATGTATCTCCATTGGCTAAACTAAAAGGCTCAGAGCGTAAGTACTCATTAAATTCAATTCCCGATACAGGATTTACTTCATTGAGCGCGTCATCAAAAAGAGGTATATCAACCTGTGGACCTTTTGCTACAAATATCGGTCCCATATTGAAAACGTAATCTATATCATTCATATTAACCACACCTTTGATATTTCCATACACTCCATCCTGAACCTGGCTATTTACATTTGTAATTGCAACATCTTGTTTTCCTAAACTGTAAAGCGGGCTTTCATTGGTCAATGTAGTCAGCAAAGCCCCCCCTGTAGGAGTATTATAGCTTCCCCTTACCAGCTTTGCATCAGTTCCTAAAAATGCAGGAGGGTCGCAATGATAGTTCTGTAAATTAGTATATTGGTAATATCCCGAATTTCCTTTTCGGAAGCTTAATATATAACCATTTCCGGTTGAGCATCCTTCTATGTTTGGGTCTGATTGAACTATCGTACCGCTCGAAGGCTGCGCTGATGGATTGCTCCAGTTTCCGGATCCGTCGGGTTTCATATATGTAACCATTATTGGATACTGAGTGAATTGAACTGTATGTGTCTGAGATAATCCCGGAGAAGGAGAAGCGCTGACTTCATCAAGGCTATATACTCTTGTTAATGGAGCAACACCCTGATAGGTAACTATAGGGAATCCGTTTCTTAAAGAAATGTCGGGAGAAAACCTTGAAGTGTTTAAATCTCCTTCTGATAATATTTTATTGTCACTTGTATTGAATGAAGTTGAATCAACATGCAATAAACCAGCACCATAATCGAAACCAACATAACATTTTTTATAATAAATCTTTTCATTCTTTTTGTAGGCAAAATATAAATCATAATAGTTTGGCTGAGAGGAATTTACTTTTCCTGTGACAGAATATTCAGTTATATTTCCGGAAGAAATTACAAAATCAGCGGTTTGGTGATAAGCACCCATACCTGCTGCGGAAACAATTATTTTAGTTTCTGAACCACTTGGTTCAAGGTGCGGTACTAGTAATAAAAAATTATTGGGATCATTTATTAAATTCGGATTGACGGATGCAAAAATTGAAGGTTTAGAATCGTAGCTAAAACTAGATGGAAATTCCCTAAGAATACCGCTCTTTTGATATGGCGATGTACCATATTTAATCCAATCAATAGGAGCTAATGCGAAGTCATTTCTCATAGAAACCTTTATTTCTGTTTTTCCAGTTTCTACATTAAACCTTTCCCATACTGCTGCTATATTTCCGTTAGGATTAGTTTGAGATATAGGCGTTCCGTAACCTAAATTTTTTATCTCACACAAAGATGGATTTTTATTGTTATCTGCGGTAGATGCGTTTGGGTAGTCAATTAAATATGTGTTTCCTGAGTTTACAATTTCTTCTCGTGAAAAAGAACTTCCATTATCAGTCGAACGTGAGTAAAAAATTCCACCTATTGAACTATGAACTCTATTTATAGTACCATTTGCATCTTTTAGAGTCTTAGTTTGATTTGAGTTAGAAATTGCGTTGCTTATATTGGAAATATTTTTTGTTTTATAGTTATTTGATACTGAATTGTCATAATCAAAATAAGTGCTCCCAGAAATACCAAGTCTATTTCCAAAGGAATAAAAGATTGCTTCATTGCTTTGGTTTTGGTTAATAAAAGCATTAGATTGATAAAGCAAATTTCCTCCGAAAATTGACGAGGATGTTGGTGTTGAAATAGACGTGTATGAACCTGCGGCAGGATTATCCTTTATTGATATATTGTAATTGAATGATACACCGTCTAATGTTGAACTTAAATTTAAACCTAATTTTTTTACAACACACTGTCCATTTGCACTCAATGCACATACTATTTCATTAAAAACATTAATATTGTGTGCCCCAGTTGTAGTGGATGGAGTTGTAAAAGAATAATCAACAGACCAATTAACTCCAGCATTAGTTGTTTTATATATTTTGTCATTAAAAAATATATACCCTGTATTAATATCTTTAAAAGTTATACCGGACCCTGCTTCTATTGCGCCATTAGAGATTAAATCTGCAAATTTATACTTTTGTACAAAAGATGTTCCATTGTATTTGGCATAATACATTCCATTATCTGATGCGCCAAGTTTAAATTGACCCATTAAAATTCTATAATCCTGATCAGTGTTATTAATTAGTGAGATAGAATTGAAGCTATTATGTTGATTTGATACAGAATTGTCTTCAGAATAAATCCAATTCGAGCCTCCGTCTGTTGTTTTATAAATAAAACCCGCATCCGCAACAGAAAATTGTGTTTTTCCGATTAAGGCTACCTTCTGAGCATTTTGAGGATCAATTACAATATCATGGAAGTAAAAAGACCTGTATTGTTGATAAAAGTAGCCACTACTCCATGTACTCCCTCCATTCGTTGTTTTATACCAATAGGCTGGATTTGAAGCATCCTGACTGGACGGAGCAAAAGCATAATAACCTGTACTAGCGTTGATAAATTTCACAACAGACTGGCGTGAATTTCCAGAAAAAGATCTTATTGATGACCAACTATTTCCACCATTTGTTGTTTTAAAAATTGAATTAACCGTCATTACATACCCCACATTTTCATCTACAAAACTAGAACTTACGTATGCATCGGAAGAAATTGTATGTGATTCCCAGTTTATACCTTTATTTGTTGTTTTAGAGCAAGAGATACCTCCTGATTCAATATTTTCGGTATTATTATAAACAATTGAAAAACCTGTTGAAGGATTCAGTAATTGAATGCTTGCAGGTGAGGAAATTGTGGAACTAATCGTATATTGAGAATATAACTTTATAGTTATGATAAACAAAAATGATATTATAAATATTATTTTTTTCATGTTATTTTAAGCTTTATTTTTTTGTTCCAATCACTATTGAACTCGGATTTCCGGAATTATCAGTTGCGACATAAAAATCTGAATTAATAGCGTATATTTGAGCTTGTAAGAGTGGAAATCCAATATATTCTTTACTCCATTTACTTCCGTTCCAGTGAAATAAGTGATACGGATTAAGAGGCTCCTCGGGCATCAAAGATCCACTAACCATCAGATTATTTTTAGAATATCCTCCGCCGCCATGATTTAACGTAAAACCATGGAGAGTTTGAAACTGAGTGAAAAATGTATTGTTAAGAATATTGATATTTCTTCCATTTTCATTGAACATGTAGCCATTAATAAAAAAGTTCGTGACATTAAGATCGGTATAGGTAAATTCATTTATCTTGTTCCAAGCGCTTCCATTGAACTCAAATAAATAAAATGTTCTTACACTGTTACCTGTGAACTCACTAGTTACAAGATATGACATTCTTACTTTTTGAGCGGTTGAATCAAAGTAGATATTTTGGACCCAACCACTATCGTTTTGAGCAATGAAACTGTATCTTTGTAATCCTGTACCGTCAAATCGATTTATGTATCCATTGTTTTCAGCAATCCAAATTTCATTCGGTTTATGAAAAAAACATTTGCTCGGATCAATCCCATATGTGTTTTTCAAAGCAAAGTCCTGAAAGGAACTCCCGTTCCATTTTTTAACTCTTAATATTTTAGCTGTATCGCCGTTTATAATTCCTAAAAGATAACCTGTATTATTATCAAAACCCCCAAGTCCGAAAGGGTTTAAAGGAAAATATTTTGTAATATTTAATGTGTTATCTTTTATTCTGGCTGTATAACTATAGAACATATTAAGAACAAGAATATCATTTGTATCCCGCGCCCAGATTCCATTAAAAAATCCTTCATCATAAACATAAAATGTTTTCCAGTTAAAACGAGGAGAATCTAATGTTGTATCTATAAGATTAGGAGTAATAGGATTATCATCTTTGCCGCAAGAAAAAAAACTTATGCAGAGAAGGGATATCAACACTAACGGAAATATGAATTTCATAAGTCGCATATTGGAATTAAATTATAGAGTAATCCGCCGCGGCGGATTATTTTTAGTTTTTGCGTGAGAAGATTTTACTCTTTCCGTCATACTAAAAATAGTATCAATATTTTGGATTGGATAGGATAATTCTTAAATCAATATCTTTTTTTAGCAGGGCCGCAATTCTGCACATGGGATATGATTTATAATTTCTTATCCAATTCTTTTTAAGGGGCATGTACCATAATGGAATATTTATGAAAAGAAGTGTAGTATATATAAAATAAGATTGGAATAGATTCCGAAGAATGGTTGGTGCTAACAATTGAAAAATCAACAGGCATGGCAGTAGGATTAATTTTCCGTCAGCCACTCCTGGAATGCAGTAAATTAGTATGTATAACTACTGTATTGTAATAACTTAAATAAAATAATTAGTAATTTTAAATTTTTATATCCCAAAATTTTGGCATTAATCAAAAAAGGGCATCCGCTTATCGCAGACGCCCTTTCTTTTATGTACAAATTATTTTTTCTATCAACTAATAACTGAGAACAAGCAACTATCCTAACGCTTCATTCACGTCTGTGTAATCAAACTTGAATGCATCGGCAACGCCTTTGTATGTTATTTTTCCGTCAATCATATTAAGACCTAACTTAATTTCTTCGTTCTCTTTGCAAGCTCTTAAGTATCCTTTGTTTGCAATTTCAACTGCATAAGGAAGCGTTGCATTTGTAAGCGCCAATGTAGATGTGAACGGCACTGCGCCCGGCATATTTGCTACGCAATAGTGAACTATTCCGTCAACTACGTATGTAGGATTTTCATGCGTGGTTGGTTTGCATGTTTCTATACATCCGCCTTGGTCAACTGATACGTCAACTACAACTGCGCCCGGCTTCATAATCTTTAACATGTCTCTTGTAACTAAGTGCGGAGCTTTTGCGCCGGCGATAAGTACTGCGCCGATAACAAGGTCAGCTCTTCTTACGCACTCGCGGATGTTACCGACGTTGCTCATCATTGTTGTAATGTTCTTAGGCATTACATCATCAAGGTATCTTAATCTTGAAAGATTGTTATCAAGGATTGTAACTCTTGCGCCGAAACCTGCAGCAATTTTTGCAGCGTTTGTTCCCACAATACCGCCGCCGAGGACTACTACATATCCGGGTTCAACACCGGGTACGCCGCCGAGTAAAACACCGCGTCCGCCCATTGTTCTTTCAAGATATTTTGCGCCTTCCTGCGATGCCATTCTTCCGGCAACTTCACTCATCGGAATTAAAAGAGGCAGTGAGTTATCTTCTTTCTGAACTGTTTCGTATGCGATGGCAATACATTTTGATTTCATCATTGCAACGGTAAGCTCTTTTGAAGATGCAAAGTGAAAATATGTAAATACTGTTTGTCCTTTTCTTATTAAGTTGTACTCAGGTTTAATCGGCTCTTTTACTTTCATAATCATATCAGCTGTATCGTAAACCTGCTTAGGAGTATTGAGAATTGTAGCTCCTGCTTTTTTGTATTCTGCATCGGTAAATCCGCTGCCCATACCTGCGTTTTTTTCAATAAATACTTTGTGACCGTTTTTCTTTAAGACTTCCGCTCCGGTAGGTGTAAGCGCAACTCTGTTCTCATTGGTCTTTATCTCTTTTGGAACTCCGATTTTCATATAAGTGTGAGTTTAAATTTAAATGTAGTTTATTAAAATACTTTAAATAGAGAAGTTATTCAATGAAGAAGGGGAGGGAGGTTCAGGCTTTATTTTTTGTTTTTATTGAGTTCTTCTAATTTAAAAAGAATCCATTCTTTGTTGACCATTTTCATTTTCTTGGTTTCCAATTCAATATCATTTAAATTCCCTTTCTGAGATACTTTATACTCAAAAAGTGAATTAAGAATGTTCAGAAAATTTTTATTGAAAGTTTTTACATTTTCACTTACTGCAGTATTCCGGTATAAAAGATGTCTGTATGAATCCAGCGTATATTTAAAAGCATCAGGTTCATTCAGCTCGTAATAACATCTTATCTGAAGCTCTTTAATTGACAGCTTATTTTTTTCAATTTTAGGTTGAATATTGGCCGAATACTCAAGCGCTTTATTGAAATTTCGAATGGCAAAACTGGAATAAGCGTGATAAAAATTTTCGATATTGTCTTTATCTTCAATAATAGTTTTATCAATGTAAGCTGTGTAAAATTTCAGAGCGGTCTTTTTATCTTTGGCTTCAAATAAATATTTTACTGCTGTGCAAAAAAGATTAAAATTAATTTTTGACTCAGTATTTCCTATATCTAAACCCCGCTTCAATATGAATTTATAATATTCAGCTGTTTCTTTTACTGCCCCGAAAATTCCACTATCTGTCCTGATATGTAAGATATTATGAAGCGTGTGTAAGACATATTCCTGTTCAAACTCATGAAGAATATCAACGGAATTAAAAATCAAATTTTTTAAAGCTAAAAAATAATCTTCATTTTCAGGTTCATTACGGCAAAGATATATGTGGTAATAAAGATTTACGACCTGAAAATCTTTCGGGTTCTTTTTTTTGATGCTTCCCATAAGTTTCTTTATATCGAGAGCATTTAAAAAATTCTCCATTAAATTATCTTTCAGAATATAATTCTGCCGGTTCTTTAAAACGCTAATGTTGTGGTGAACCTGAAAAAAATGAATTAGGAAAAAATATATTAACGACTCGCCCTGCTTAAAAATATTATAGTTTAATTTATCGTTCAGTCCTCCAAAACTTGAGCCAAGTCTCATTATCAAATACCTGAACAGATAATGCAAATCAACGCCTTCCTTTACATCATTATAGTCCTTCATGATTTTTGTAAACTTCCGGTTGAAAAGTTCGGGGTAATACTTAACAATACAATAAACGAGCGAATTATAATCATTCTGAAATTTATCATCTTCGTGAAACTTCAGCTCAAGAAACCGCTCCAGAAGAGTTGTAAAAGAATGCATCAAGTTTTTCATAGTTCCATAATTGTATTCTTTTTTCCTGAAAACAATTCTGAACAAATTTTCTTTTTTTAAATCCGGGTTATCATATAGAGGCGCATACTGTTTTATCACATCCCAAAGCTTTATAACCGTACCTGATTTATTAAAATAAGGTGAGTTCAGGAAATCGTTAAAATCATTTATTTCCTCCGGATTAAATGATTTTAGAATTTTTATGGAAACCGATTCTATCATTAGCAGAAATAATGAGTAAATTGAATATTAGGAAATGTGTATAAACATCTCAATTGCAAAATGGAAGCAGTTTAAGAAAAAGTGAAAACTTTGAAAAAGTGTCGTTGGAGATTTTATTAAAACATTTTAAATTATGTCTGTATTACATAAATATTTTTAATAATAAAAATAAATATTCAAAATAACCCTATAGCAAACTAAATATGCAATTCCGAACTATATTATTTGTTGCAGCAGTAATGTATTTCCTCTCATACGGTTATTCAACTGCTCAAATTGCAAACAACTATACCCGAGATGTGAATATAGAAGCAGATTCCAATGTTATTTTTGTTGAGATGTTTGAGCAGACTCTGCTTTCAGATATGCTTACCGGGTGGACTAACAGGTCTCCCATTATTAATAATATAGCATTTAGTTCATCTGTACCGTCGGGCAGCTCCGGAAATCAATCTTTACAATTAACTACAATAGGAGGAAATATCGGCACAGAAGATACCTATATTTTCAAACGATTTCCGGCGGGGTTCAGTGATTCAATTTTTGTCCGGTATTATGTTAAATTTAATACAGGCAGTAGATTTCATCATTCAGGGGTTTGGATGGGTGGAAATAACCCCTCGGTAAATTATCCTTCAAATCATGCCGGGTACAAACCTGCAGGAGATTCCGCTTTCCATATAGGTTCTGAAGTTAGAGGAGCTAATATGAATCCCCAAAGTTTTGCGAACTTTGGATTTTATAATTACTGGACAGGGATGCATCAATCCAACGACACAAATCCTTCAACGGGAACCGGGTATTACTGGGGCAATAGTTTTCCCAGTTCAAATCCTATAGCTAATATTGACATGTCTCAATGGAACTGCATAGAGGTAATGGTAAAACTAAATAACCCCGTTACAGGAAGTACGGGAGAGCTTGCGCTTTGGATAAACGGTGTTAAGATTTCATACTTCGGGTATCAATTTCCGGATGGAAACTGGAACTGGTCGAATTTTACCGAAGGAACGGGAACTCCGTTTGAGGGTTTTCAATGGAGAAACAATTCAGCGCTTAAATTCAATTATATTTGGGTAAAGAATTATGATACAGATGATTCAACAGGACATGTGAACAGCATTAATTTTGACCATATAGTTGTTGCGAAAAAATATATCGGTCCTATTAATAACTCTCCTCTTCCTGTTGAGCTATCATTGTTTAATGCCACAGTAAAAAGAAATATTGTAGAGTTGATGTGGACTACAGATTTTGAGCAAAACAATTCAGGTTTTGAAATTGAAAGAAAAAATGCAGCAGGCACGGAGTGGACAAATGCAGGGTACGTTAAAGGTAGCGGAAATTCAGTGCAGACAATTAAATATTACTTCTCTGAAAAGATTCAAGGTAAAGGAAATTATAATTACAGGCTAAAGCAGATTGATAATAACGGCAATTACAAATATTATGAACTTTCATCGTCAGTGGAAATAGGAGAACCCGAGAAATTTAATCTATCGCAAAACTATCCTAATCCTTTTAATCCAACAACTAAAATAGATTTAGATATTCCTAAGGATGTAATAGTTCATTTGAAAATTTATGATATTGCCGGAAGAGAAATAGCTGTATTAATAAACGGAGAGAAAATGACAGCAGGATATTATACAAAAGTTTTCAATGGAATAGCTCTTTCAAGCGGTACATATTTTTATGTAGTGCAGACTGACGGTCAGATGATTTCAAAACGTATGGTATTAGTTAAATAATAAATAAGCACTTTTAAAACAGTAGAAATATTTTATCTTTATATAGATAAGTTATTCAATTCAGAATGGGAGGAAAGAGCAATAGCTCAAATAGAATATCTATTTAAAATATTAATGGGTATATATTAATATACGGATTTAAAAGGTAAGAGTTTAAATTCGTTGAATTAATGGAGTTGGTGAAATAAAATCAGGCATTGAATTTATTTTAATCTATTATTATGAATACCCCAAACCCATCCGCAAGCCGGTCAGGAAACTCACATCAAAATGACGGCGCAGAAGATATTCTCGTCCAAACCAAAAAGGTCAACATCATAATTGAAAGTATGACTGACCCGTTTTTTGTCCTCGGTAAAAACCTTGAAGTACTTTTAATAAACAAAGCCGCTCTTAAACTTGCAAAGCTTGAGCATGAAGAAATAATCGGAAAAGATTTTCACAATATTAATTTAAGTGAAGACCGTAAACCGATGTTAGATCTTTTCAGGAAAGCTATTAACGAACAAAAAACTCACCACGAGGAATTTGAAATTCAAGGTAAATGGGTTGAAGTTTCTTTGTATCCCTCTGAAATAGGATTAGCTGTTTATGCAAAAGATATCTCCGAAAAAAAAGCTCTCGAAAAAGATGTAGAGCACAATACTAAATTCATAAAAGAAATAAGTGATTCAACTGCCGGTTTTATCTTCCAGATTGAATATAATATAAAGGGAATCCCAAAACTAAATTACTCAAGTAAAAAAGCGTTTGATTACTGGGGAATACCTATAAAAGAAGTTATGGAAGACAGCACAAAATTGTTTGAGTCCGTTCACGCTGATGATTTGGAGTATGTAAATAATAAGTTCTCGGAAATGGTTACAGATCTTTTTCATCTTAACATAAAGTTCAGGTATCTGAACAACATTACGGATGAAATAAAAAAAGTAAAAGTAACGGCAATACCAACAAGACTTTCCAATGGAAACACTCTCATTAACGGTATCGCGCTTGATATCACTGAAATAGAAAACAGCTATGTAAAACTGGAAGATGCAAACAGAAGGTACGAGTACCTATCGAAGGCGACTCTTGAAACTATATGGGAAAAAGATATTGAAAGCGGCGAAATTATTTTAGGCGGAGGCTATAAAGAAATGTTCGGGTGCGATTTTCCCAACGATAAAATATCATTTGATGATTGGAAAAAATTTGTTCATCCCGAAGACATGAACAGAATGCTTGGTTATATTCAAACCCGTTCAGTCGACCCATCCGAATCGTATTTTGAATTTTCTTACAGATTTATTCAAAAGAGCGGGAAAATTCTGGAAGTATTTGAGAGGGCTTATGTAATATTCGATGAGAAAAGAAATAAGCTTGTAAAAATTATTGGCACCACACAGGATATTACTCCGCTGGGTATTGCACAGGCAGAAAAGGATAAAATGATTGATGACTTGCTCAACAGAAATAAAGCCATGGAACAATTTACTTATATGGTATCGCATAACTTAAGAGCACCGATTGCAAACATTATAGGTGTCAGCACAATACTTGAAGATACTACACTTGATGAAGATACGAAGCGGGAAATGAATGACAACATAAAAAAAGCTGCTGTTCATCTCGATAGCGTAATAAGGGATATGAATGAAATATTAAGTATTAAAAATAATTTGGATGAAAGCAAATATGAAATAGAATTTAAAAATATACTTGATGAAATAATCGAAGCGGAAAAAATTCAAATTTATAAAGCAAAATTGAAAATTCTTTCTAACTTTCAAAAATCATCTTCAATTTATTCAATAAAAAGCTTCATACACAGTATCTTTCTGAATATGATAACAAACGGCATAAAATATAAAAAAGAAACAGGCTCCTATATAAAAATAACTTCAGATGAAGATCCTGAATATATTTATCTGACTTTTGAAGATAACGGTATTGGAATAGATTTGAAAAAATACGGCAGGGAAATATTCGGTATGTATAAAAGATTTCATCTTGATAAAGAAGGAAAGGGTATGGGACTTTTTATGATAAAAAGTCAGGTGGAAAGCCTTAACGGAGAAATAACTGTTGTAAGCGAAGTTAATATAGGTACAAAATTTTTAATTAAATTCAAAAGATGAAAACGAATAAAAAATTAACTTTGCTTATTGACGATGATTCAATGTGTAACTCAATAAGCAAAATACTTTTAAAAAAAAGTTATCATTTTAATTCAGAAAGCGAGTTCGAAATAATTTCCTTCAGTAAACCTCTTGAAGGTCTGGAATTTCTTAAAGTCTCATTGCAACAGCATAAATTTCAGAAAATACTCATTCTGCTTGATATAAATATGCCTCTCATGTCCGGATGGGAATTTCTCAAGGAATACGAAGATTTATTTAAAAACCAGACAGAAGTCAAAATTTATATACTCACTTCCAGCGTGAGCAAAACAGATATCGACAAAGCTGCAAATAATGGGAATATACAAGATCTTATTTCTAAACCGCTTACTTCTGAAATCATTGAAAAGCTATACACTGCTATGCTCTGAAGAAATTTATAGTAAAAAGTCTCATAATACATCTATTCTTCCTTTTCCCTCTTGCTTTTGAAACTTAATAATTTTAACTTCGTAAAGAACTTTAAAAAACAAAGTGCTTTATGGAAGACACTCAGGTTCAGTCAGAACTCAGCTATATAAAATCGGTAATGGAAAAATCCCGCCCGGCAATTGTGATTAACGGCCGGCATTTTATTATGTGGGGAATACTTACCTTCTTCGGACTTCTTAATACTTACTTTGCTATTCTTTCCGGCGCGGGGGCGCAAATTTATTATGCATGGATGATAATTGTCGCCTTCGGGTGGATTTGCTCAATCGGATTAACATGGTATGAAAAGAAAAAAGGAATAACAAAGGCGGCAAAAGCAATCGATGAAAATCTTGTTCATCGTATTTCAACTTCCTGCGGCATTGCAATGATAATACTTGGCTTTGTCGGTCCTTTAAGCGGCGTGTTTTCACCTTATGCAATTGGTCCGTCGATGTCGGCAATACTCGGAGTAATGTATTTTATGATTGGCAGCATTGTGAAAAACAGAATGATTACAAATCTGGGTTATGCCTGGTGGATTGGTTCGGCAGGACTTTTTGCAATGACAATTGATAAAAGCCTTCGTCCGGAGTCATTACTTGTATATGCAATATTAATTGTATGCCTTCAGGTCATTCCGGGATTTATTTTAAATAAAAAATTTCAGCTCGCAAAGGCAAACTAAGTTTTATAAATAATTTTATAAAAAAAACATGGATACAAATTTAGAATCGGAAATTCTGTTCATCAAAAAAATAATGCAGGATAGCAGAAGGTCTGCGCTGGATAGCGGCAAGTATTATATTTTATGGGGAGTGCTTATCGGCTTTGCATGTATTACAAACTATGCGCTTTATAAAATCGGCTCTGAAATTTCTCCAAACTATTTCTGGTTTTCTTTTATAATTATTGGGTGGGGATTTTCAATTTACTGGGGATACAAAGACAGCCGTAAAAGAAAAAACACATCGCTCGGTAAAAAAGTAATTTCAGCAGTGTGGACTGCCTGCGGAATCTCTGCAATAGTAATTACCATTGCAGGACAGGTTTCAGGTTCAATAAGCGGAGCATCCATCTGCGCTTTAATCACGACAATTTTCGGAGTAGGGTATTTTGTTGCAGGCGCAGTTTACTCAGATAAAATGCTTGTTACACTTTCATTTGTCTGGTGGGCTGCAGCATCGTGGATGTTTTTTATTAAAGGAATAGAAGTTCTGCTTGTGTACGGATTATTTCTTCTGCTCTTCCAGGTCATTCCGGGATTTATTTTAAACAACAAATGGAAAAAAGATTTAGAAATGAACGTTGAAAATGCGTAATAAAAACTAATGAGCAATTTTGATTACCAGCAAATAGATGATGTACTACACTCGCGCATCCGCACTGCAATTATGGCTGTGCTTGTGACGGTTGAAGAAGCTGAGTTTACTTTCTTAAAGGAAAAAGTAAATGCAACTGACGGAAACCTGAGCGTTCACCTGCGCAAGCTTGAAGAGGCGGGCTATATTAATGTGAAAAAGAGTTTTATGGAAAGAAAGCCGGTATCAAGATATAAAATCACAGCAAAAGGACATAAAGCCTTTGAAGCTTACATAGAAAATTTAGAAAAATTATTAAATAACAGTAAACAGCAAAAAAATGGAAAAACTGACTAAAAACGAAATATCTGAAAGCCTGAAAAAGCTGAAAGACTGGAAACTTAAAGGAAGTTCAATCGTAAAGATGTTTAAAACCAAAGGATTCCCTCAAACTATGGGCTTAGCTTCTGCAATTGGCGCTCTGTGCCAGGCGCATGACCACCATCCCGATTATCTTACAATGAAGTATGATTCTATTGAGGTTTCTTTTTCGTCCCATGATGTAAAAGGATTATCATCACGTGATATAAAAATCGCAAAAGAAATAGATAAATTAAAATTTTAAAAATATATAATATGAACAAACCTGAAATTTGTATTCCCGGCAGTTCTAATGTAAAGCAGACAACTGCAAATATTTTTAAAGGAATATTCACTTTACACTCAAAAGTGTTTTATTATTTCGGTTTGTTCGTTGCAAGTATTTTCAGATACACAAAATAATTTTTTAATAATTAATCATCGCATGAAATATTTATTTACTCTTTTAACTGTCTTAATTTTCTGTGCAAAAAGTTTCGCTGCAGATTCAACAACTGCAGGGGTAATAAAAATATCCGGCACTGTAACTAACGAAGAAAAGAAACCTGTAAGCGGAGCTAACTTAGTTCTTGAAGGAACTATAGACGGCGCTACATCTGACGAAAAAGGTTTGTTTGAATTCGAAACAGAAAAAACCGGAACGTATAAATTAATCGTAACCGCAGTTGATTTTTCTACACAGGTTCAGGAGTTAAATCTTGAAGCCGGTATGAATATGACACTGGATATAAGACTGAAAAAAAATGTAACGACTACTGAGCAGATACTTGTAACAGCAAGCTCATTTACCTCGGGAGAAAATTCAAAAGTTACTTTAACTCCTCTGGAAATTGTAAGAATTCCGGGAGCAAATGCTGACTTGTACCGCGCGCTTACAACATTCCCCGGTTCAAACCAGGTTGATGAAGGCAGCCGTATTACGGTACGAGGCGGCGACCCTGATGAAGTTATTACAATTTTAGACCAGGCAACTTTATATAATCCTTTTATCTTCGATGACTCTTATAATACTTCATCGTTCTCCACTGTAAATCCATGGAGCTTAAAGGGAATTAACTTCACAAGCGGCGGCTTTTCTGCAAAATTTGGCAATGCGCTCTCTGCCGTGCTTGATTTAAAATCCTATGATATGCCAACAACAACAGGAATGTTTGCAGTACTGGGTATTGGTTCGGGAGGATTATCAGGTGTATATCTTTCAAAGAATTCAAAATTCGGCGCAACGTTTTCAGTAAGCCAAAGTTATTTAAAGCCCTTCTTCGATTTAAACGGAATCTCTGCCGATTACAGCAAAGTCCCTGAAGCAAACGGCGCAGGCGGTACGCTTGCATATAAATTCGGAACAACAGGCAACATGAAGTTGTATGCAAATTACTCCGGTGATAAAATCGGAATAAGAAACAATAGTCCTTCCTATGACGGATTTTTTAATTCCCAGTCAGATAATTATTTTGCCAATTATAAAATTTCATTTGCACCATCAAGTTCTTCTATGTTAAGCGCAAGTACATCGTTAAGCTTGTACAATAGAAAACTTGGCTACGGAGTTTTAGATACGCGTTCAAAAGATTACTACGGTAAAGGAAGAATTGATTACACAATGCCTTTAAGCCAGAAAACAAATCTGAATGCAGGTGTAGAGTACGAATATCTTGAAAATCAGACATCGGGTACCGTTCCGAAAAATTCATACAATTTAAGACCTGATGCGCCTTCACTTAAAATTGATACAAGCGCAAACTCGGGAAGAATAGGGGCGTTTGTGGAAACAGAGATGAGAATCAGCGATAAATTTTTTGTGATTCCGGGTGTAAGAACTGACTATCATACACTATCTAAGAAAATAAGTTTTGATCCGCGTCTCTCTATGGGATATCAGGTTGCAAAATATAATGTGATAAGAGGCGCAATAGGAATGTATCATCAGTATGTTTCTCCGCAAAATTATTTGCAGTCATACAATAATGATTTAACAGCTGAAGATGCAATCCACTATATACTTGGCTATGAGTACAACAAAGAAGGTGATATAGTTTTCAGAGTGGAAGGATATTATAAAGATTATAAAGATTTAGCCGGTTACGACCCGAACAGTTTTTATTTAAAATCAGGCGGAAGCGGATTTGCAAGAGGTGTTGATGTGTTCTTAAAATATAAATACGAAAATAAATTCACAGGATGGTTATCATATGCATACTCTGATTCAAAAAGAAAACAATACGATGGGGGTTCGCAGAATTCATCTGACTATGATATTACGCATAACATGAGCTTTACAGGAAGTTATAATTTAACTGATGCAATCAACGTAGGTATAACATACAGAATTTCCACAGGCAAGCCTTATACTCCTGTAACAAGCGCAAGCTATGACCCAATACAAAATGTTTACGTTCCTGCTTACGCTGATAAAAACAGCGACAGGTTCCCGACATACACAAGAGTCGATGCAAGCTTTCAGTACATAACTGCATTGTTCCATAAGTTCTGTGTAGTGTTCGTTGCATTCAACAATATTTTCGATACAAAAAATCTTTATCAGTACAATTATAATTTCAATTATACCGATAAGATAGACGTACCTTCGCTGAACAAAAGAATTGTTTACTTCGGCATCGGGCTGCAGTTGTAATTAATATTTAGTAATGAATAATTAATAATTTTAAAAACAGAATTAAAAAATATTTTAATAAATAAATCACAACAAAATTCAAATATGAAAAAAATATTATTATTAGTATTGCTGCTTATCACCTTCGGTCTGAATACTACATTAAAAGCCGATGATGATTTTACAAAGGCAATCGTAAAGGCAAAGAAGAATTTCAAAAATGCCATGGATAAGTATGATGAAAAAGAAATGATAAAGTCACGCGGCGAGTTTGAAAGAATTCTTCAGTTAAAGAAAAATGTCTGGCTGGTAAATTATTACTTAGCTCTTGTTGATTACAATATTGCAACAACGGGTATGCTCTCAAAAGATAACGACAAAGTAAAAAAATACACACAGTCAGGTTTTGACTTTCTTGAAAAATCCATGTTGGAAAGAGATAACTTTGCGGACGCTTATGTTTTAAAATTATCACTTGAGTATAACCGATTCCAGTATGAAATGGATAAAATGCAGAGTATCATTGCAGATGTACAGACAGCAGAAGAAACAGCAAAGAAGCTTGACCCGACCAATCCGAGATTTTATTTAGTGAAGGGTATTGCTACATTTTACACTCCTGCAGCTTTCGGCGGCGGAACAGATTTAGCACAGCCGTTGTTTGAAAAATCAATTGAGCTTTTCAGTCTTATAAAAAATTCTGATGAAACTCTTCCTGACTGGGGTAATGATGCAGCTTATGGTTACTTAGCATTGTGCCAGATTGATGCAGGCAAGCTGCCTGAAGCAAAGGCAAGCATGGATAAAGGTCTTGTGATAAATCCAACTTCAGGATTTCTCACAGGTTACGTAAAGAAAGCTTATGATGAAAAAGATAAATAGTATTTTATTCAGTATTGAGTAGTTAGTACTACGTATTGAGTATAAACCCTTTGTGAAGAAATTTGCAAAGGGTTTTTTAATTTCTATCTTTTTATTTTTTGATATAGTGTATAACTTGAACAATGTTAGATGATAAAACGAAGAAAAAAATACTTTCCTTTATTGAAGGCAAAGATTACGATAAATTAATTTCCTATCTTGATTCACTCAAAACAAAACACGCCGGAACGCCTAAGACAGATATAAAAGTATTTACAATAAAATCATTAGTAAAAGGTCTTTCCACCGAGAACAAGAAAAAAAACGAAAAGAGTTTTTTTGAATTAGGAAAAAAATATTGCTCAATGAATGAACCCGTTGCACAGGAAATCGGCATACACATAATATGGCGCGGATATGCGCACAACAAAAAAGAAACGAAAGATATACTTCTGAAAATTGCTGATAGCGATAACTGGGAAGTCCGTGAGTATGCCGCAGGAGCATTTTATAATGTCCTTAATGAAAATCCTGAGTTATATAGTACAATGCTCAAATGGGCAAAACACAAATCGGAAAATGTAAGAAGGGCAGTCGTGTTTTCCGCTCTTGCATACTCTAAAAAAGGGGAAGCACCCGATACGGAAAAAGCATTCACAATTCTTGAACCCCTGATGTCTGATGCTTCTGTTTACGTAAAGAAAAATCTTGGACCATTCATACTGGGTTCTCACCTTGGAAATTCATTTCCGGAAGAAGTTTTTGCGCAGTTAAAAAAATGGCTTAAGTCTGATAACGAGCATGTGAGATGGAACATCGCAATGACGTTCAATAACAGTTTTGGCAACAGGTATCCTGCTAAGGCTTTAGAAATTCTGAAAAAGTTATTACCTGAGGAAAGCAAAGTGGTTTCAAGGGCTGTCATTTCTACTCTGAGGCATCTCAATAAAAGACATTCAAACTTAGTTCAGCCGTTCATCAAAAAGGAAGGAATAGAAATTTGACGCTCTGGGAATTATTCAAATATTATTTATATGTAGGCTCAACTGCGTTCGGCGGTCCTCTTGCAATTATTAATACAATCAGGGTTGACCTTGTTGAAAAACGCGGCTGGCTTGAGAAGGAAGAATTTGAGTATTACTTCGGCTATGCTCAGATTGCTCCGGGTCCCTTAGCGTTTCAGGTCGGAGTATATAATGGATTTTTTAAATTCGGTATCATTGGCGCAGCGCTGTGCGGATTTGGATTAGTTCTTCCGTCATATATTCTCGTTTTAGTCTTTTCGATTTTTTATCAGAAGTATAACGATATAAGTTATATTCAATATGCGCTGTATGGAGTAAGCCCTGCGATAATTGCAATCATTCTTCATTCAGGAATAAAACTAAGTAAAAATGTTTTAAAGAAAGATATTTTTCTCTTTGTTGTTTTCTTCTTATCGATAGCGCTGACAATATTTCTGAAAGTCCCGATTTTATATTTGATAGTTTCATCCGGAATATTTGCTTTATTTTATTATTCAATTACAACTAAACAAACTGAAAAATTAAATTTCCTTCCGTTATTAATTGCATCGCCGTTTGCATTCATTGCACAAACTACGCAAACATTGGGAAGCAAACTTCTTGATTTAGCCTTGGTGTTTTTAAAAACGGGCAGCTTAACTTACGGCAGCGGATTTGTTATCATCGGAGTTCTGCAGCAGGATGTAGTTGTAAATTATCACTGGCTCAGCCAGGCTGATTTTCTTGCAGGGATTTCATTCGGAAACATTACTCCGGGTCCCGTTGTAATTACTTCCACTTTTATAGGTTATTTAACAGCAGGAATGTGGGGCTCAGTAGTCAGCACGTTCTGTATTTTCTTCCCAACATTCTGCTTTGTGCTTATACTTGCGCACAGTATTGGAAAGTTTAAGGATAACTTTTATCTGAAGTCATTTATCAAAGGAGCTAATGCCGCAGCCATAGGAGCTATTCTTTCAACTGCTTACAATCTTTCGTGGAGCTCGCTTATAGATATTCCCACTATAATTATTTTTATAGTAACACTAATTATACTTTTCAGAGTGAAAGTGAATACACTTTATCTTATAATAGCTGCGGCAGCAGTAGGAATAATTGTGAGAATGATAATCTGAGTTTACAACCATTCCCAACCGGGAGGTTGGGAATGAGAAAGTTTAAATTAGTATTCTGTCTTCTCTTCGTTAGCAGTCCATGCTTTAAACACTTCAAGCGCTTCATCAGAGTGGTAATGAATCATCGGAATTTTTCTGTGCTCGTGGGCTAAATCAAGTTCATCATAAATAAACTTATCATCGAAACCTATTTCGGCAGCGTGATGTTTATCATTGGCATAATAAATTTTATCAAGTCTTGCCCAGTAGATTGCAGCAAGGCACATAGGACAGGGCTCACAGCTTGTATAAATTTCACATCCGCTTAAATTAAACGTATTTAAATTTTTACAGGCTTCTCTTATTGTTTCCACTTCTGCATGGGCAGTCGGGTCATTTTTAGTTGTGACTTTATTGCTGCCTTTTGCAATTATTTTTCCGTCTTTTACTATTACTGCTCCGAAAGGACCACCGGCTGCATTTTCTACATTCTCTTTGGACATTCGCACTGCTTCGTCCATGAATTCTTTGTTAAATTCGTGCATATTTTTTTACATAAAAAAACCTGACAGCGCGAAGCTATCAGGTTTGAAATAAATTATTGAATAAAATTATTTGTTGCCTGCGCCGTATACTTTATCTTTTGTTTTATTGTAAGTTTTATTGTCAGACCATAATACCAATGCTTTATCGATTGATTTTCGCGCCTTCTTCATATCACCGAGTTTATAATAAACATCTGCCATTACATTGTATGAACTGGCTTCAAAGATACCGCCTTTAAAATAAGGAATACTTTTATTTATATTTTTTATGGCTTCCTTATAATCTGCAGTAGTTGCCAAAGTATCGGAATTAATTTTTCTTGCCTTTGCCAGATAATACTGTCCCATATAAAACCTTACCATATCATCTTTAGGATATTTCTTTATAAGACTTTTATATGTTTTAAAAGCATCCTCATCATTTTTTGCTTCTGTATACTTATCGGCTAAAAATATCTTTGCATCTTTTTGAAGATTTGATTTCGGGTATTTTACCAGAAGAGCATTTATATCGTTTATATATGCTTCAGGTGTTTTATCTTTCACATTCATCATTGCAAGTGTAAACTCGGCATCATCTGTATATCCGGATGAGTTCGAAGGGTCCTGTGCTATAATATAATTTAGATATTGTTTTGCGTCATCTGCCTTATCCTGTTCAACTAACTTTGTTGCAAGCTCCATGTTTGCTTTTAAATCAGTCTTATTGTTATTATAATAATTCTGAAAATAAGCTAAAGTGCTTCTTCGTTCGTTAATTTTCTTAATGTTTTCAAGAAATTCGGGAGCAGGAAAAAATCCCACTATTTTATCTATTTCATTTCCATCAGAATCAACAAATACCAGAGTGGGGTAGCCTGTTACACCATATTTCTTTGCAAGGTCTTTACCCTCTTTTTCAGCATCTGTTTTCCAGTTAATCTGGTGCTCTTCAGCATAACGAACAACTTTTTTATTGTTGTAAACTCTCATATCGATATGCTTACACCATATACACCAGTCAGTAATAAAATCTATCATTACAATTTTATTCTGTTGTTTTGCTTTGGCAAGGACTTCGTTGAAAGTGCCATTTTCAAATGCGATTTCATCTGCAGTTGCTGCTTTAAATCCCATTAAGAGGGCGATTACAAGAAATAAAGCGATTTTATAGTTCGTTTTCATATAATTGGTATTTTAATAAATTAATTATACGCAAATCTATCTTCAATGTTTAATTTTACCCTTTTTATAAAAAGTACAGGTAGAAATTAAGCATAACCGCAATGATAGATGCAATGAGGTTGCCGCATATCAGAACACGGAAGAACGAAGAATAATGTTCCTTATAATTTATGTAGTGATTAAAAAACGAGAAAATTGCAAATAGCAATACTACAAAAATTAAAATAGAAATAACAAATCCGGGGAAGAGATCAAACTCAATGTGGAATTTTTCAAGAAGTCTTACCAGTCTTGTCTTATCAGCGCCACCTTTTACCATAAGAGCGAACTGCCCTGCATTTGCAAGGGTAAACAAAACAGCTAAAATTTTGACAGGGGCCATAAGTGACTGAATATAAGAAGATTAATCGCATAAAAAAAAGTAAATTGAAATTACTTTTATCTGTAAGTAACTTAAAAAATGGCTAAAAATAAGAAGGCAGAAAACAAGAAAACTGCAGTTGAAAAGGTAAATATAGAAATACCTTTCGAACCAAACAAAAATCAGACTTACTTAATATATAGTTGCATCGCGGTTTTATCCGTCCTCCTTGCCGTTGTTTATTTGATTTCGGCAAACTCAGTTAATGGATATAACGGATTTCCCCTTGATGACCCGTGGATACACTTAACATTTGCAAAAAATCTTGCTGAGTACGGCAGCTTCTCATATTTCAAAAATGAGATGTCAACGGCGGGCTCAACCTCACCTATTTATACTGTGATTCTTGCAGTAGGATTCCTCATTACCAAAAATGAAATGGTACTGAGTTATACTCTCGGAATTATATTTTTAGTTTTATCCGGAATATGGTTTTACAGGTTAAGTTCGTTTGAATTTGCCAAAGAAAATATATTTGCAATTTTCTGCACGGCAATTTTTGCTGCCGATAAATGGATGAACTTCATTGCCGATTCGGGAATGGAAACCACTCTTTTTATCTTCTTAATAATACTAACAGCTTACTCATATAAAAAACGCCAGGCTGTAGCTACTGCAGTATTTGCTGCTTTACTATTATGGACTCGCCCGGATTCAACTGCATTTCTGGGAGCTTTAGTTTTAGATTATTTGTGGTGTGTGTACCTCTCTAAAAAAGATAAGAACATACAATTATTCACAAAGCAGGAACTGATGAAGATGGGCGGAATATTCGCAGTAATAGTTCTTGCTTACTTCGGAATGAACTTAAAATTATCCGGTTCAATTCTTCCTAATACTTATAATGCAAAGCTGACATATTATTCGCCTGAATTCAGAAGCCGTTCGGAATTTTTAAAGGGAGAAGTCTGGGATTATTTTACTTCGGGTGCATACGGAATAATGATGTTCGGATTTATAATTTCTGTTCTTAAGCTTGTTGTTGATACAGCAAAGAAAAAATATAATCCAAATTTTCTTTATATAGTTTTTTCATTCGCTCTTGTGTTTGTTTACTGGTATAAACTTCCATATGCTCACAGGTTCGGAAGATATCTTATGCCAATTATACCATTCCTGATTTTAGTATCAATGACAGGATTCAGAGAAACGGCTAAATACATAGGAAATTATTTTAAGAGTAAGCAAATCGCTAACGGATTTAATTTTGTAATAGTTTTACTCGTTTTGCTCTTCAGCTTTCAGGCTTATATTGCCAATAAAGCTTCATTCGCTTATGAATGTAAATATATAAACGACAGACAGGTAGTTGCTGCAAAGTGGATTAGGGATAACACAAAAGAAACCGATATTATAGGAACTCACGACGTAGGAGCAATAGCTTTTTACAGCCAGAGAAAAATTGTTGACGTGGCAGGACTTGTAACTCCCGAGCTTATAAATAAACTTCATGATGAAAATTACGTTGAATATATGAAAGATTATTTAAAAAAGAGCAATGTAACTTATCTTGCTTTTTTAAGAGAGTGGTACAGAGTAGTAAATCAGACTCCGTTATTTTTAAGTCCGGAAAACACTGCACAGGAAGTAATGGAAGTTTATAAATTTAATCCGGACTCAACCCATATTCTTTCAAAAAGAGTTAACAGCGGAATTGAATACGTGGGACAATTTATAAACCAGAAGGGTATGCAAAACCAGGCGCTGAATGTTCTGAACCAGCTTTTACAGATGGATAACAAATCATCACTGACTTACTTCTTAATGGCAAGTGTTTACGGCGGAGTTAACGATGGTAAAAATTACGAGAAGAATTTGTTGAAAGCCGTAGAACTTTATCCTGATTTTAAAGAAGCACTATCTGCGCTTGGCGGATATTATAAAAGCATAAATAATAAACCGGAAGCAAAAAAATATCTTGAGAGATACGTTGCTTTAAATCCTAAAGATTTGAAAGCAATGGATATGCTTAAAAGCGTAAGTGATACAACAAGTGCAAAATAGTTTTTTTAATTAATATTAAAGTAAGAGGGCGGAGCAATCACTCCGCCTTTTAGTTTTATAAAAAATGTTAAACAATCTTTTACATAATCCCGCAGTACTGAATATTGTCAAAAAGTTTTCTTCCGGTGAGCCGAAGAAAAACTTCGTGAAATATTTTATTGTTCTGGGAGCGTTTAATATTTTTTTATGCGGATTTATAACACAGCAAAGCCTTTACTCAAAATATAACTGGAAAGACGGCAAAGATAAGGAGTTCGATATTAAGCCCGGTGAAAATTTTTCGGAGATTGTAAAAGACCTGAAAGATAAAGATATTATTCCCAGCGCATTTGTTCTGAAAGTAATAGGTAAACTGACGGGAAAAGATGAAAAAATAATTTCACGCAGGTACATTTTTAAAAATGGAATGACTAACCTTGATGTGCTGAATATTATTACCGATGCAAGCTTATCCCAGTCAATTAAGTTTACTGTAAACGAAGGTCTCACAATAAAACAAATCGGAAAGTATGCCGAAAAATACCTAGGCCTTTCAAGAAATAAATTTGTAGAAGAGACAAAGAATGATTCCTTGATAAGTTTGCTTGGATTAAAAGATTCCGTAAAATCACTGGAAGGATTTTTGTATCCCGATACTTATGATGTTCCATTAGATATAACGGAAAAAGGATTAGTGAAAATTTTATTTAATGAGTTCAGAAAAAGAGTGTTTAACAATGCCGAAATTATGGATTCGATTAATGCTAAGAAGATGGACTTCTATGAAGTTATGAAAATGGCTTCGATTGTTGAAGGGGAAACAAGAAAAGAAGACGAGAAGCCCCGTATAGCAGGTGTGTATTACAACAGGATAAGAAAAAATATGAAACTTGAAGCAGACCCGACCGTTCAATATGCATTACCTGAATTTAAAAAACGACTTACATACGATGACTTGCACGTGAAATCTCCTTACAATACATATATAATAAAAGGTTTGCCTCCGGGACCGATAAACAACCCGTCGATTTCTTCTATAAAAGCGGCCATAAATCCCGAAAAGCATAATTACATTTTCTTTGTGGCAACGGGCGAAGGCGGACATACATTCACGGAAAATTATGCAGACCATCTGAAAGCAGTTGATGTTTACCGAAAAAAAATGGCTGAGCAGAAAAAATGAAACAGTTCAAAGAGCTATTCAGATTATTCATAAGTCTTGATTTCCGCGATAAGGAAAAAGCCGGAAGAAAAAAAATTATCGGGCTTTTAACTACTTATCTTCTGACAAACGGAATTCTTTCGTTCAATAATTTCAACGGTTTTAATGAGTTTAGCTTCGCCGCTCTTTCTTTTTCGATAAATATTTTCTTCATAGCATTCGTTGTTCTTAACGATTTTGATAATCTCTTCCTTGCAAAAAATTATTTTGAGGGATTAGTAAACCTTCCTGTGCAGCAGAAAAATTTTTTCGCGGCAAAATTTGCATCAGCATCACTGATGATTTTTTTCTATTTTGCAGTTTCCTCGGTATCTCAGCTGATTTTTTTCTATCTCTATACCGGTGATTTAATAAAAGTTATTCTTTTTCTTACATGCTCACTGCTTTTCAATTTTACCTTCATGGGGGTTCTCTTATTTCTTTATGTAATGATACTGAATAAGTTTGCGGGAAAATCGAACGCCTTTGTGTATGTTCTTCAGATGATATTTTTCGCGTTCATTTTATTTTCATCAACAACTTCATCAAAGGCAATTAAACTAGGCAAGAAAGATATTCTTGAGTTAGAGCTGGTCCGATATCTACCACAGGTGTTTTTTGCAAAGGCGATTTATAATCCCGTACTTATTCCTTTGATATTGCTTGTAACTGTCCTTGTTTACTTTGGATTGTATAAATTTATGTCGGCAAGATTTTTTGAGCTACATGCAAAGATTTCAAAGATAGAAAAGAAGCAAAGAAAGAAAGCCCGATTTACTTTCTGGAACGAATTTATACATAAGCATTTGCTGAGAAATAATATTCAGACAGCTTCCTATGATTTGCTTGGCAGCCAGCTGCGAAATTCAAAATTCCTTCGTACAAAATATTTTCCGATGCTTCTGTTCCCTGTAATTTTTTGTCTTCTGGGAATTTTTATAGGACCTGAATTTCTTGCAGTGAAAGGTTCAAGTTTTTCTGCACGTGTAACATCCGCTATTTTGCTTTTAAGTCCTTCAATTACAATGATGACGGTACTTAGTGTAAGAATGTTATATTCAAACACACGAATTGCTGACGAGCACTCACAAAATTCAGAAATGATTTTCAAAATGCTGCCCATTGATGACCCGCAGCATTTAAATCTTGGAATTCTTAAGTTTATTTATTTCAATCTTTACTTCCCTCTGATAATAGTAATGAGTCTGCTGCTTATTATAAAGCTTGATCCGCTCACTATAACTATAAATCTTGTTTACATCACGTCGGCTATTTATCTGTTAAACACAATTTTTCTTACGATCGATAAACGGCTGCCGTTTACATTGGAAAGCTCAAAGTTCAGCTCAGCTACAAAGTTTGCAGAAGTGATGTTTAATATGCTGCTCGGCGCGTTAATTTTTATTATTCAGATTTTTGTTTTTCAAAATGTTATTTTTGTAATTGGAGCCGTAATTGTATTCATCGGCGTATCTTTTTTAATCAACAGGAATTAAGTTATGGCACAGGCAGAAACAAAAACAGAAACGAAAACCTTAATAAAAAATGTTAACGGTAACGGAAAGAATGTGATACTCGGCATCACAGGTACCAGCGGAGCTATTTACAGTTTACGCATGCTTCGCGCCCTGCTGATAAACGAATTTAACGTTGATATAATTGTAAGTGAGTACGGTCAATATACTTTAATGAATGAGTGCGGAATAGATATAACTAAGTGTAACCTGAATTCTCTTTTCCCTGATGTACTTCTACTGAAATCCACAGTAAAGTTTCATAACAACTTAGATTTAAAATCGGAAATTTTTTCCACGGGATATGACTGTTTCGGAATGATTGTCTGCCCCTGCGCAATGAATTATGTTTCAGGTATTGCCTGCGGCGACTGTAAAAATCTTATAGAGAAATCCGCTGACTTTGCATTCTCGTATTCAAAACCGCTCATCATTGTCCCGAGAGAAACACCTATCAATAAATTGCATCTCGATAACATGCGCAAAATAATGGATGCGGGAGGAAAAATTGTTCCTGCAATGCCAAGCTTTGAATATAATCCTAAGGATTTCAACGACCTCGCAGATTATATTGCAGGTCGCGTAATGGATTTTATGTGCAGCGGTCTTGATACAATTTAAAATCTGAAATCAAAAATCCCAGCCGAAGTAAAACTGCTGATATAATCCCGACTGCAATTTAGAAAAATTCTTTTCTATTCTTTTACCTATATCGTATCTTAAACCGATAAGTCCGAACAGATTCATTCTTAAACCGCCTCCAATACTTCCTTTAGTTTCACCGTATGTATCAAAGTTATCCCATGTATTCCCTGCATCTACGTATAATGCTCCGCGAATACCGGGGAATCCGAGATTAATTCCGAGAGGAAATCTTAACATCAGAGTATTAATAAAAGGGAAGCGAAGTTCTAAATTTGTTTGCCAAAGTTTGCTTCCCCGTAATGAGTTTCTGTCCCATCCGCGCAATGACCAGCTTCCGCCCATGAAAAATCTTCTGGGGTCCTTGCCTTCGTTCATGAAATATTGTCCCCTGAATGCAAGAGCAACTGTTGTAGATAATCTGAAGTATTTTCTGTAATCCATAAGTACGCTGACATAATTCGTATTGGAGTTATCTATATCTGAAGTATATCCAAGCGTAAAATTGAATCGTTCACCGTCTATCGGTCCTGTGTAAGTCCACAAAGTATTATCGTGAACATAGCTAATAGAGTTTGAAAGCAGAAGTGAACGTGTGTTATCAAGAAAATCTATATTTTTATTCGACTCGGCTAAATTTGTTGATGTTTCAATTCTTTTGAAGAATGATAATGGATAAGAGAAGCTTAAATATCCTCCATAAATTCTTTCATAATATGAAATATCGTTTTCGCTTAAGTCATATCTTTTACCTGATAAGTGATAAATACCGTAAGCATAATTTAATCTTTTCTCCAATGAAACTTTGGAAATTGCCACATTAAAACTCTTCCAGAATTCGGATTCACCGTCTGAATTATTAAACAACAGAATGTAATATTTTTCATTGCTGAGAATATCGCTTAGCGAAATAATTCCGCCTGCATTTGTTCCGAATACAGGATCAGTTGAAAGCGAAGATGTTGCCACATCAAGAGAGTAATCTTTTGAATATTTTAACTGATTACGCTTTGGGTTAGATTCGATTTTTGCAAAATCCCAGTTCTGTCCTTTCGTAGAGTAATCTATTTTTTTACTTACTTTAGATGTATCATAAATCTGTGATACGTTATCAAGCATTCTTACCGTTATTGAACCGTATTCATAGGAAGAAAAAATAATTTTATCATCGCCTGCAAAATCGGGATCGTATGCAGCGGTAATAAAATTTGTAAGGCGCTTCATTTCAATGTTTTCAGGAAGATTATTCCAGAGATAACTTTCTCCCGGCTTTCCTGAACCCGTTGTCGGAGTTTTATTTAAATCAATCATCCAGATATTCTGCTCGCCTGTTGCTGTAGATGTAAACACAACTTTTGCGCCGTCGGGAGAAAACCTGGGATTGTAATCTATTTGATCTCCAATCGTTAAATACGAAATTCCGTTTGTAGTTAAATCATATAAGAACAAATTATATTTATTCATTCCGAAAGTAGTTCTGTCAGAAGAGAAAACTAAATATTTTCCGTCAGGAGAAAAGTCAGGGTCACGTTCATCATAATAATCATTAGTCAGTCTTGTTAATACTTCCGTATCCGTATTCAATAAATACAAATCACTTCGTCCGCCCATATCGGTTGCAGGGAATGCAATCAGCTTTCCGTCTTTGCTCCAGGTAGGTGAGCCGATATTTACAATGTTATCAAATGAAAAATCGGATATTAATTTTTCTTTAACCACATCATAAAAATGGATAGCGTCCCTGTCACCTTTTTGCGTTATGAATGCTAACATCCCTTTTGACGATACATCAAGTCCTGTTCTGAAAAAATGAAACTGTTCAAACTGGTCGGATGATTCTCCTTTTACAACAAGCTCACCATCACCTCTTTTTGATAAATTTGTTTTATAGATGCTTGTGTAGCCTGTTTTATTTCCTATGTAATAAATTTCTTTTTTGTTGTTGAAGTCGCTGTATGTAGGCTTGTGCGCAAAGCCGGCTGAAAAAATATTTTTTGAGACCTGTGAAGGATTATCGTGGTCGGCATAATCCGGCAGATACATTTTTTTCAGATAATATAAAAAATCCCTGTCGAATGCTTTGTAATCTTTGCCGATTGTTTTTTCCATCACTGTAGAAAAACTTTCGTCCATCCAGAAGTTTTCCTGAAGCTGAAGAACTTTATCCTCGCCGTAATTTGCTGCTATATATTCAATAACTTTCTGTCCGAGCTTATACATTAAATATGTACCGTAGAAATTTTCCCAGTCATCAAGTCCCACTATATAATTATTTATAACGGCATCTTTTAGAACCATTTCTGCCTGAGTGTCCCATTTGGTTGACCAGTATTCTGCTAGTCCTTCAGTAAACCACAATGGCGGCATGCGTTCAGAAACCTGTCCATGAATTTTTAACTGAGAAAGAATTTTTGAGGTCATAAAAACGTGAACAAGCTCATGTGCAATTACGTGCTGAAACTGTCCGATTGAGCCTTCAAACGGAATTACAACTCTTCCCTTTACAAATTCAAAAAATCCACCGACTCCGTCGGGAATAAATCCGGGGGAAGTATTAGTCTGCTTAAAATGTGTTGGTGAGGCGTAAAATATTATAGGGACTGTATCATACAGGGAATGATTGAACTTCTGAACGAGGTTTTTATATTGCTCTTCCGCAAAATATGCTCCCTGCTCTGCAAGTTCTTTGGCTTCCTTGTAATAATAGATTTTGAAATGCTCGGTAGACATTGTATACCATTCAAAATCGGAATATTGAACTTTGTTTCTGCCGAAGTCGACAAATTGAGCAGATGAGGGAAGATATAATGAGAGGAAGAAAAGTATTATAAGTAGTTTCTTCACAGAGATAAATTAAAAAACGCCGAAGGCATAATCAAGAATAAATTTATTAATTACATCGTTTTATCGGTTATGGTATAGAGCTCGCCTTTGTCAATAATAAATTTTACTTCGAATGGAAATTTCTGTGATGGGATTTGTGTAGGGTACCAGTTGCGATTATTTACTGCAACAATGAAAAGTCCGTTATCATCTCCCATTGCAGAAAATGTATCGGAGTTTACACTCTTTACAAAATCTGAGACTTTGTAATCATTAATTAATTTTTCTTTTAGAGCAGGAACATTATCAGTTACTATTCCAATTTCACTAACATTTAAAATTTGAGATGAATCAAATGGCTCACTGGTTTTATTATCTAAATCAAACCTGGAAATTAGTTCTACAATGTTTCCTGCAGGATCAAAAAAATAAACCGACTTTGCTTTCCAGTTAACAAAATCCACTATATGATTGTTTTCGGAAATCTGCATTAAATCCACTTTACCCTTCATCCAATCTTTAGCTTCTTCAATCTTATTTGAAGGAATGTTGAATGCGAAATGATAGAATGGATTCTTGCTTTCTGAATCCAGTTTAAAATTAACCTGAGTGCTGCCTGACTGAAAAGATATAATGTCTGAATTTTCTGATATGATTTTTAATGATAGTACACTGCCGTAAAAATCTTTTACGGCAGTAATACTATTGGTATGAAGAGTAAGCTCTTTTATCTGCACTGTATATTTTTTTCACAAAAATAGTTATCATGAAAATTAATACCTGTGCAAAATTATTTCATAAGAAGCATTTTGATTGACTCGGTAAAATTTGCCGTAATCAACTTGCAGTAATAAACTCCGCTTGAATAATTTCCTGCATTCCACTGGGTTTCATATTTACCTGCGGGAAGTATTTCGTTTACAAGTGTTTCTAGTTCTTTACCTGTATTATCAAATATTTTTATTTCAACATTACCGCCGTTAGCAGGTACATCGTATTTAATCTTAGTTGACGGATTAAACGGGTTCGGATAATTCTGATGCAGACGGAAGTCATTCGGAACTCCGTTTGTTTGTTCGTTAATTCCAATAGGATCAACAACTTTAAAATTGAGCATCATGCCGTCATCTTCATGTTCAAGATTATGACAGTGCCACAAATATAGTCCCTTATATTGAGTAAATTTTACTAGTACTGCAACCTGTTCATAAGGATTTACAAGCACTGTTTCTTTCCAGCCTTTATCGTTCGGCGCTAATGTTGTATTTCCGTTTCTTGAATAAACCTGAAACAGTATACCATGGCTGTGCATCGGATGAAAGTCACCCGTTGCATTTGTTATCTGCCATTTCTCAAGTCCGTTTTGCGGGACTTCAAAATCAATTCTATCCATCTGGAATGTGAGTCCGTTTATTCTGTGCATACCTGTCATTCCGCCCGATGTGACATGTGATAGTGTAAAATTTCTTGTCCTTACAACGTCAGCATTATTATAATAAGTAATCGGTGTTAAAGCTGCAGGCACTACTCCGCCTGAAGATGTATTCGATGTTATGTCAAATCTTAACAAATTCATTTCTGTACCCTGCTGGTATGTAGTTCCGCCTGTACCTGCGAAAGGAAGAGATTTCAGAGTAACACTTTGACCGATTGTATAAGGTGAAAAATCAAAAAGAATTTCTACGCGCTCACCGGGAGATAAATAGAATGAAGTTGCTGCAACAGGAGCATCTTTCAATCCTCCGTCAGTTCCAATTATGTAAAAGCTTCTGCTATCGGAAAATGCAATTTTATAAACCCGCGCATTTGAACCGTTAAGTAATCTGAATCTGTACAAAGTTTTGCTTACCTGAAAATATGCATCCGGCGTTCCGTTAATGAGCGGTATATCTCCAAGCATTCCATACATTTTATCATCGGCATTTGGATTATAATTGAATTGCGGAATGTCAACGCTGCGCCTATCCTGTATGCATAATGGAATATCAAAATTTCCGCTTGGTAGATTTAAAGAAGCTTCATCGGGATCAGTTACAATAAAAAATCCTGCAAGCCCCTTGAATGCCTGCGAAGCCGTAAGCATATCTGCATGCGGATGATACCAGTAAGTACCTGCACGCTGCACAATCGGAAACGTATAATTATAAGTTTGTCCGGGATGAACAGGATATTTAGGATGTCCGTCCATAATTTCCGGCGCAAGTATTCCGTGCCAGTGAAGGACACTATCTTCCGTTAAATTATTAGTGAAGTTTACATTTAGAGTAGAACCCTTCTGAATAATAATTGTAGGTCCGGGATATGAATTATTTATAGTAACTAATGGAGTGGTTTGACCGGGCCAGACAGTTTGATTCGTTACCGAAGCTGTCATAGTATTTCCGGATAGAACAGGAGGAAACCGTAAAGCATTTCCTGTAACTTGGTTCGATAGAGGTTTTAGAAGAAAATCATTTCTTTCGCTCGCGTAAAGTTCTTTTTGAATTAAACTTCCCGGAACAGAAATTAAAGCACCCAAGCCCAATGCTTTTTTAATCATTTCGCGGCGTTTCATACGCTAGAATTTTGTAGATTAAAAAATCCTGGAACTGTATGAAACGTAAGAAATACTAAATAAAAGTTAAGGTCAGAAATTAAAGTATTACAAAATCAATGACCGCCGATTTTACAGCAGTCTTCCAGCTTTTCGTAGGCAGCTTCATTTTTTTTCTTTCCGTTCGCATCGTAACCTATTAAAGTAATTTCGTTCTCTATCTTATCCTGATTGGTTTTATTTTTGTCGTAATCAATTGTTGCTATTTTATCTTTAACGCTAACATTGATAGAGTTTACTCCATCAACTTTTTTCATAGCCGTTTCAATAGTTTTCTTACATGTAGCGCATTGCATTGTCGGGAGATTAATTTTTACTACTTCGCCTACAGCTTTTGTATCAGGCGATTTATTTTCTGCTGTGCTGTCGTTTTTTGCTTTATTGCATCCTGCTAAAAAAGCTACGGCAAGTAAAACAAATAAAATATTTTTAATGTGAGGCATCTTTTAAATTTTGGTTATTAGTAAGATAGAATTATTAGTTAATTTATGCAACAAATGTAATTATCTAAAAATTTCATTGGCATAAAATTATTTTTTGGCTTTTATTGAAAAAAGCATAGGAAGTTTTTCTCCGAACTTTCTCATCCGCCAGTAGCCGTCGGCTTCCTGATACATATCCGGAAAAATATTGTATGGCGAATATGGGAATTCGTGAACGAATTCGATTTTCAAATCTGCCAGTATTAACCCGTTTAATGTTTCGGAGATTGCATGGTTCCAGCTATATTCAATTACGCCCTGCAGTTTTTCTGTGCTGCTTGCATAAGTTGTTGTGGAAGATATTTCTATTGGTTTCTTTGTTGTAAAATAAGAATACTCAAATCTTTCAAAGTTGTCATCGAACATCCATACCATGGGATGAAATTCTATTATATAGAATGTACCGCCGGGCTTCAGGAAATGGTTTATTATATTTCCCCATTCGTTAAGGTCCGGCAGCCAGCCGATGACTCCGTATGATGTAAAAATAATATCGAATTTTTTATCCATATGATTTTTTAAATCATATACATTGCAGTTAATGAATTCAGCCTCAAGACCAAGCTTGTCATTCATCTCTCTTGCATTTTTGATAGCTTCATCGGAGAAATCAACTCCCGTAGCCTTTGCTCCCATTCTTGCAAATGAAAGTGTATCCTGGCCGAAATGGCATTGCAGATGGAGAACAGATTTTCCTTTAACGTCTCCTATCTCATCAATCTCAATTTTATTTAATGAGTTTTTTCCTGCAAGAAAAGATTCGTTATCGTAAAAATCGGATTTTACATGAATAGAAGTTCTCTCATTCCAGAGTTTTTTATTCCCTTCAAAGTATTTATTTATTTCTTCCTGTTCCATTATAATTATTTCTTAATAAAGATATTTGTTGTGCTGAATATATTTTTAAAGTAATTCTTTCGCCATGCCGGTTTATATTTATTCAGAATCAAACCTTCAATTGCTCCGAAAGAATAAACACAGTTTCTTTGATTTTCTTTAAGAGTTATCTTGTCGATTTCTTCATCAAGTCTTTTTAATCTTTTCTGATAATTATCATAAAGTGTTTCATAGTCGCTTAGTGATTTGAAATCTTGCGAAAACTGATAGTCATTTTTTAAAAGATAATTTAAAACTTCGTACTCTGTATATCTTGCAATTCCTTCCTGCCATAGCTGAAATTCAAAATACTTAGAATCCTTTTCACTTACAATTTTTTTAAATCTTTGCTTTTCTTTTAAATATCCTGCAGTTTTTTTCCTGAATGACTTTGTATTGATACTCTGATAAGCCGATATAAGTTTTGATTTTAAATTATTGAAAGAACTGTTCACAACGGAATCTTCATATGGAAATTTATAATTCAATATCCACATTCCCGATTCATCTCCGTCTTTCAAATCAAGTTTGTTTAGTGCATCCTGATATTTTTTGTATGAATACTGATACTGATGAAAATGTTCGTGTAATAAAGTTATGACCCAGTTTATACTGCTCTTTTTTGTGTTTTCAGGTGTGCCGACTACAATTGTTGATACTCCTTTAACTGCAGGAAAAGTTGCGAGAAAATTATTCTGAAATACTTTTTTTCTTATAAAAACTTTTGTATTGAGATAAGTATCAAAGTACGATTGAGTAAAATCTTCTGAAGGGTTTGGATGATTAATAAGATACTCGAGGGAATCCGTTACAAATAAAATCACAAAATCATTTTTGCTCCAGCCTTTCCATATATTATCTGACACAAACTCAGAGATTTTCATTGCTTCACCAATGCGGATTTTATCCTCGCGGCGTAGTTCAGATTGTGATACGGACTGAGAGAAAGAAACAAATGGACATAAGAATAGAACAAGCAGTATAATTTTCTTCATATAAATTTTTTCAAAAATATACGAAGCAAAAAGAGAAATGTTTTTAGATATGATTATTTCTTACGGTCGTAGATTCCGTTTTTTGAAGCCAGACGCTGGTCTCTTCTTTGAAGTGCCTGTTCAAAACGTTTTATTTCCTCTTCTGTTTCAGGAATAATTTCCGGAACAGGAATTGGTTTCATTGTGACAGGGTCAAGATTTACAAAAGTTAAGTAAGCGCTGTTAGATAAATATAATTCACCGGATTTAATAGATTCTACCTCTACTCTTACACCAACTTCCATTGAGCTTCTGAACGCCCTGTTAACAGATGCCTTTAAGCGGACAATGTTGCCGAGCTTGATAGGCATATGAAAATTAAGATTATCGACAGAGGCTGTGACTGCTACATTATTGCAATGCCTTGATGCAGCAAGAGCTGCAGCAATATCCATCCAGTGCATTAATCTTCCTCCCAAAAGATTTCCGAGAATATTAGTATCATTTGGCAGAACAAGCTCAACCATTTGAACCTGTGAATCTTTAACTTTTTTAGGAAGAAGCAAACTCATTATGATGGAAGATTATTTTTAATATTTACAACTTTTTGAAGTAGGTCGCTGCTTTTAAATTTACTTTCAAATCTCTCTATTTCTTTTTTCGCATCGGAATATTTTTTCTTGGCAATTAATGCCTGAATTTTTCCGTAAAGAGCATCATCGGCTAAATCAGTTTCGAAATATTCATCAAGCAAAGCATCGTAATAAATAATCGCTGATTTGTAATTACCGAGAATCATGTACTGCTCAGCTGACTTATATTCTTTTAATGCGAGTTTATTTTTCAGTTCAGTAATTCTTTTTTCACAATCGGAAACCAAAGCATCTTTGGGATATAAGTCCATGAAATTCTTGAACTCCTGAATAGCGTATTTTGTATACGTCTGATCCAGATTATATGCAGGTGATAAACCATAGTAACATAAAGCCAGCTGGTATCTTGCTTTCATAGCCAGTTCTGAACCGGAATAATTTTTTAGCAGGTACTCAAATTCATATGCAGCAAGTACGTATTCTTTTCTGGCGTAATAACTCATGCCAAGATAAAAAATAGCTTTATCTATAACTTTAGTTCCGGAGTATCTTAGTTTTATCAAACCAAAATCTTCAATGGCATCATAGTAGTCCCCGCTCTGATATTTTTTATATGCTATATCGTATGCTTTTTCAGGATCGTCGTTTATTTCCCTGTCACTTTTACTTGAACTTCCGCAGGATGAAAATATTGCTGCTGAAAAACAGAGGGCAAAAATAATACAAATAGACTTTAGATATGAATGTGAGCTTTTTCCTAATTTCAAATTGCTGTTTTTAAGTTTAAAATTTAGTTCTGTTTATTCCTGTTACTTATTTCTTACGGTAAAAAATAATATTACTGCTGCTGCAGATGCCAATATTACTATTGATGGAACTAAGTATTTTGAAAAAAAACTTTGCGAGGGAAGAATACCCTGCGCAAAGAAAAATTTATCGTTTTCAACCGAGCTTAAATTATCAAGCTCAAAATCGTCTGTGTAACTCTGATTAAATCTGTAACCCTGAACATCCTGTCCCTCAAAATAACATCTGTATTTTACTATGGAAAGACGCTTTATATATTTATCTCCGAGTAAATCTTTTTCAAAAAGCTTCTGATACTTTGTATCTAATACTAAGCTGTCAATTATAATCTTTACATCACTTCCAAGATTTGCATCTGAAATAATTTTGTAATCAGGGAACCTGTTTTTTATTCTACTCCGAAAATAACTTTCGGTTTCATAATCGGAATGATTTATTTGCATTAAATAAACCTTATCCTTATTCAAAATCAGCCTGTCACCTAAAAGGTCAAAACTTGATTCCAAAAGAACGTTTATGTTCTCAAGATTTGTTTTAAGCTTTTGTGTGTTACTTTGAGGAAAAGCATTTTGAATAAGAGCTAAAAATAATAACGCCGTATAAAACAGTTTGCCGTAAGTAAAATTCAAAGACCTGCTCTTGCTTAAGTATCTATATAAAATAAAAAAATTCCGTCCCGAGAGAATTCGGGACGAAATTTTATGATAATTAATTATTTTAAAAGATTAACCGTAGATTCCTCTTAGTTTCAGAACCTGGGCAACCTTATCAATTGCGTAAACATATGCACCTAAACGAAGTGTGGTGTCATATTTTATAGCTGTATTGTAAACGTTTTCAAATGCTTCTCTCATCATTCTGTTCAGTCTGTTGTTAACATCATCTTCTTCCCAGAAGTAACCAATTCTATCCTGTACCCATTCGAAGTATGAAACTATAACTCCGCCTGAGTTTGCAAGAATGTCAGGGATAACCATTACTTTGTTTTCTCTTAGGATCTGATCAGCATCGGCTGATGTAGGACCGTTAGCACCTTCAACAATTAATTTTGCTTTGATGTTTCCTGCATTGTGTGCAGAGATCTGGTCTTCTTTTGCAGCAGGTACAAGTATATCACATGGAAGCTCGAGTAATTCTTCGTTTGACACTTTCTCTCCGAAGTTTCCGCCCGCAAGTGATCTGTTCTTAGCAACGTAATCAATTGCTTCCTGAACATTAATACCTGTTGGATTATAATATCCGCCTGATACATCACTGATAGCAACGATTCTTACACCTTGTTTGTGTAATAAATCTGCGCTGACAGAACCTACGTTTCCGAAGCCCTGTACTACGCATGTTGTATCTTCAGGATTGATTTCCATTTTCTTTAAAGCAGAAAGAGTTGCAATCATAACTCCTCGTCCTGTTGCTTCTCTTCTTCCGAGTGAACCGCCGATAACAATCGGCTTACCTGTTACAACACCTGTTACAGTATTTCTTTTGTGCATGCTGTATGTATCCATTATCCATGCCATTACCTGTTCATCTGTGTTCATATCCGGAGCAGGAATATCTGTGTCAGGTCCGAACACATCAAGCATATTTGCTGTATATCTTCTTGTGATTTTTTCTAATTCTGTTTTTGATAATTTTGAAGGATCGCATTTAACGCCGCCCTTAGCGCCTCCGTAAGGAATATTTGCAATCGCGCATTTCCATGTCATCCATGATGCAAGCGCTTTTACTTCGTCAAGATCAACATCGGGAGCATAACGAATTCCGCCCTTTGATGGTCCTAAAATGTTATCATGAATTACTCTGTAGCCTTCAAACACTTCAAGCTTACCGCTGTCCATCGCTACCGGTATAGAAACAATAACTTGTTTTACCGGATATTTTAAATAATTATATAATCCTTCATCTAGTTTGCATAATTCTGCTGCCTTGTCAAATCGTACCATCATGCTTTCGAACGGATTTGCTTCGCCTCTTTTATAAGGAGCGGGCTCTTTATACTTAGTTTCAGTCGACATTTAAGTAGTTTTTAAGAAATTAATTAATAGTTGTTAGAGAAATGAATTCCGTAATTAAAATTAAGATAATGCTTTTCGATATTCAAGGTAAATACCTTTGAAAAATAACCACAATTATGGATTTTAAAGAAGCAAATTTATAAATATATTACATACTTTCGGGATAGTATAATCTGGAATTTTTACCATCCCGAATAAATCGGGATGTAGCGCAGCTCGGTAGCGCACTTCGTTCGGGACGAAGGGGTCGCTGGTTCGAATCCAGTCATCCCGACAAAAGTTGTTCAAGCAATAAAACTCTAAGAAATAAATTTACCCTAATCTCGCTTAAATAAACCGGTTTTCAAATTAGCTTTTCTGGCGAAGGCGATTCCTGAAACTTCTCAATTACTTAAACAGTTTAAATAATTGAGACATTTAAAAACTGTGTGATTTAAAAAGACAAAATTCTTTTAAATCCGTCAAGCCAAAGGTAAAATGTACTACACATATATTTTAAAATCTTCTTCTACCGGTAAAATATATATAGGGCATACCGATAACTTAGAGAACAGATTAAAAGAGCATAATGCCAAGGGCAAGTCTCTTTACACAAGTAAAAAAGGTCCCTGGAAAATTATCTGGAGCAAAGAGTTTCCTGATAGAGGCGGGGCAATGAATTTTGAAAATAATCTGAAAAGGTTAAAGAACAAGAAGGAATACATTACTCAGTTACTTGAAAGTTAATTCCTGTCTTGGAAATTAATAACTGAATTTTTACTTTAGACTATAAATTATTTTAAAGCAGCGATTATACTTAAGGGAGATTTCTCCCTTTTTTAATTTTAATATTCAAATGATAAAAAAAATATTTAACACTTCTTTACTTATTCTTTTATTTGCAAGCTCGGTTTCCTTTTCACAAGAGAGCGACAATATAAAGGACGTTACAATTCTCCACTGGAATGATTTTCATGCAAGAAACCTTCCCTACAGAGTAACTAAGAAAAACAATGATACCGGAACTGATTCAACCTATTACGTTGGCGGCACAGCGTCTATGCTTGGCTATCTGAACAAATACAGAACAGCAAACAGTCTTATCCTTAACGGCGGCGATGATTTTCAGGGAACTCCTATTTCTTCACTTACCCGAGGCAAATCACAAATAGAATTGTTAAATCTTTACAGTCTCGATGCATTCGTTGTCGGTAATCATGAATTTGATTATGGTGAACTTCACCTTGATTCTGTTTTAAAAGAGGCAAACTTCGATGTGCTATCTGCAAATGTTTTTCTTAAAACCCCAAACAGAACCATTGGAAAACCTTGGGTAACAAAAACTATTAATGGAGTTAAGTTCGGAATAATCGGATTAACAGCATTGGATTTAATGACTCTCACAGTTCCTAAAAATGTTACGGATGTTCAGATGTTAAATACAGATTCGTTGATTAACGAAGGAATTAAATTCTGCAAAGATGAAAAGTGTAACGTGATAGTTTTATTAACTCACATCGGTTTAGATAACGATAAAAAATTAGCAGATAAATTTTACAAAGATGTTGATATAATCGTTGGCGCTCACTCGCATACGGCTCTTTTCAAGCCAACAATAAAAAACAATGTATTCATAGTTCAGGCAGGTTCGTATGCCAGATACCTTGGTAAACTTGACCTTAAAGTTGACGTATCAAAAGATACAGTTCTCTCCGGATACGGCAAGTTAATTGAAACGGTTCTCGATTCTACTTCATTTGATATTCCTGCAGCTAAAAAAGTTGAAAACATGGTTGCAAGCATACAGGGAGATTTATTAAAGGTAATCGGAAAACTGAATAAAGACTGGTTCTCTTCGTATAAAATGGAATCCAATTTAGGTCAGTGGCAGGCTGATGCAATGAGAAAAAGATTTAATACTGACTTGGCTGTTCTTAATGCAGGAGGAATAAGAAAAAGTCTCCCTAAGGGTGAAATTACGGTGAACGATATGTGGGAAATAAATCCATTTGGCAATACAGTTGTGATTATAAAGCTTACAGGAAAAGCTGTAAAGCAGATGTTCAAAAATAATCTTCAGACTTATGTTAAAGAAATGGATGAGCTTGGTTCCAGCGACTTATCTATTGTATCCGGATTAAAAGTAGAGTACGACGGAAAAAAAGTTTTAGCAGGTGATGATAACTTTATAGTTTCAATAAAAACTGCTGACGGAAAAGATATAGATGATAATAAAATTTATACTATTTCAACAAACAATTATCTCGGCGGGCAGTTCAAAAAATATTACGGTGATGTTGGCGAAGAAATAATTCTCAACGATACAAATGTAATCGACAGAGATGTTATGATTGATGCAGTTATTGAACAAAAAGTTATTGAAGGCACTGTTGAAAACAGATTAATTGATATTTCAAAAAACAAATAAAAATTTTAAACGTATATGGCTGAAGAGCGAATAGTACACTGTATAAAACTGGGAAAAGATTTACCCGGGCTGACTAAGCCGCCAATTTTAGGCGAAACCGGTCAAAGAGTTTACGATAATGTTTCAAAAGAAGCTTTCAAAATGTTTCTTGAACATTTTAAAATGGTTGTGAATGAGTACCGTCTCGATTTATCATCTCCGTCAACCGATAAAATATTCGAAGACCAGATGCAGGATTATTTCTTCGGAGCAGGAATGCAGCTCCCTGAAGAATATGTTCCGCCTACAGAAGAGTAAAATTTATATTCTAATCTAATAAGCGCCGGTATTTTCCGGCGCACTCTACAAAATATTTCTATTGGACTCTATATTTGATATAGATAAATATCTTACTTTACCCAAAGAGAAGTCTTATCAGTATTCTTTAGATTCTTCCAACATGAAGCTTCTAAAAGGAATGATGGTAGGCGTTATAATCTTTTTTGCTATCTCTTTTACTGTTTCTTTAGCTGAAAATGGGTTTAGCTGGGGGGCTATGATTTTGCTTGCAGACCTCATAATCCTTGTAAGCAGTCTTATTATTTATAAAAAGATATTTAACACCGGAAATATACGAAAATACGTTTACTATTTTTTTATTCTTCACGTCATAATACTCATAGGAATTGGACTGGTTAACGGTAATATTACAAACTCGAAGAAGAACACCAATAAAAATAAGAAAAAAACCGAGCAAGTTGCCAAGGATACCGTCGTTAAAATCCATTCTGATAGCACCGGTTCAACAAATATAAAAATAGGAACATCTGACGACAATAGTTCCGATATCTCACCGTTTATATTTTTCTTTTCAATAGCACTATTAGTATTCAGATTAAACCGCAACGATATTTTACGTTTGAATTTTATTTTCTTTATTCCCCCAATACTGGTTGATATTTTTATTTTAAAAAATGATGCCTTATCCAATTTTCTTCCGAGCACTATAACCGCTGCTATGTTCATGGGGCTTGCTCTGTTTATTGAACACAGGAGAAAAAGAAAGTTCTTCAAAGAGTACGATCTGATGTATAAGAAGAATTACGATAACATCAGAATGAAAAAAGAGCTTGAGTATGCCCAGGCTATGCAGCTCTCAATGCTGCCGGAAAGATTTGCAGTAATTAACGGATTAGAAATTTCGGCGATATCAATTCCCGCGACAGAAGTCGGAGGAGATTATTATGATTACTTTAAATTATCCGAGGATAAAATAGGAATATTTATTTGCGATGTATCAGGTCACGGAGTTGCAAGCGCACTACTGCTTTCAGGGATTAGAAGCTGTATGCATTTGATATTGGAAGAAACTAACGACCCAAAAATAATTTTCACAAAACTGAACAGGGTTATACGAAAGACGCAGAGCAGGAAAATGTTCGTTACGGCAATTTTTGCAGTGATAGATATGAAAGAAAATAAATGCACTCTATATAATGCAGGTCATCTGCCGCCTTATAAAATTTCAGGAGACTCAAACGAGATTTACAAACTGAAAAAGCATGGTATTACTCTCGGAGCAACTGATAACATCTATGCTGACGAATCAAAAGAAGTGGTTATTGATTTCAAAAAGAGTGACAAACTGATTTTATACACTGACGGAGTTAATGAAGCACAGAATGAAAAGAGAGATGAGTACGGCATAGATAAAATTGAAGAGTTTTTAAATTCTAATTCCGATAAAAAGACAACTCAGATTATAGATGAGCTTGTTGCTGATGTAAATAAATTTACTCAAAATAAAATTCAATCAGACGATTTAACTATAATTGCAATTGAAAGGATAAATTAAAATTTTATGACAGACCAGGAATACACAACACTCGTTACAGATGAAATGAAAAGGATTTATGACTATATAAGTGAAACTTACGGAGAGGATTTAGATTTGGAATTAGGCGACGGCATTTTAAAAATTACATTGGTTGATGACAGCAAATTAATTGTAAGCCGTCAGGCTCCCGTAAAACAATTATGGCTTGCAGCAAGACACGGAGGATTTCATTTCAATTATAAAGATAACCAATGGCTTGATTCAAAATCAGGCGAGGAAATTTTAACAATGATGTCAAGATTTATTGACACATCATTTGAAGAGTAACTGAAGAAAATTTTTAAGCTATGAAGAAAAGCAAAGCTGTAGTAGGAATTATTATGGGTTCAGACTCTGATCTTCCCGTAATGAAACAGGCCGCGGAAATTTTAGATGAATTCAAAATTCCCTATGAAATTTTAATCACTTCGGCTCACCGCACACCTGACTTAATGGCAAGTTATTCCCGGAATGCATACAAAAGAGGAATAAAAGTAATAATTGCGGGAGCAGGAGGAGCAGCGCATTTACCCGGTATGTCAGCAGCATATTCCCCTATCCCTGTTATAGGTGTTCCAATAGAAACAAAAGCATTAAAGGGATTGGACTCGCTTCTTTCCATAGCTCAAATGCCATATGGAGTTCCCGTTGCAACGGTTGCAATAAATAATGCTAAGAATGCGGCTTTACTTGCAGTGCAAATTCTTGGATCCTCTGATAAAAAAATTCTTGCTAAAGTTATAGCGTTCAAAAATAAAATTAAATCAGAATCAAAGAACAAAAACAAGAAACTACAGAAATGAAAAAAATTACCTTTCTCTTAATACTTTTATTTGCTGTGTCCATTAACTCTTTTGCGAAACCGAAACCAAAGAGTGAATTATTAAAGCTTGCCTCTTATATGGAAGGTTCGTTCTCCAGTCAGAAACAATCCGAAAAAGATACAAACTATTTTGATATAAGACTTCATATGAAAAGAATCTGGAAAGACAGAACAGACGGCATATGGCTTTACGTTGAGCAAGCAGTTGCATCTGCACAGCAAAAACCTTACAGACAGAGAGTTTACCATGTAACACAAATCGGAAAAAACAAATTTGAGAGCGCAGTTTACACACTGGAAAATCCATTGAGATTTGCAGGCGATTATAAAAAAGATAACGCTTTATCGGGATTAACACTTGACTCATTAAAATCAAGAGACGGCTGCTCAGTGTTTCTCACAAAAAATACTAAAGGTTATTATAAAGGTGCTACAAAAGGAAAGGATTGCCCGAGTGATTTACGCGGTGCTAAGTATGCAACATCAGAAGTAAAACTTTATAGAAACAAAATTGTAAGCTGGGATAGAGGATGGGGAGAAAAAGATGAACAAATCTGGGGAGCAACAAATGGCGGCTACATTTTTAATAAACTGAAAGAGTAAAAAACAAATATAAAATAAAAAGGCGAAGCATTGCTTCGCCTTTTTTGTTTAAAAAAATATTAAAATTTATTTATCAGTTTTAGGTTCTTTCTTTTCAAATTTTTTCCAGACTTTTTTCGGTACAATCTTATCCATAAGATCAAACAGTTTATCTTCTTCCTTGGATGATAAGCTCGATTTTCGCATTGTTACAGTTCTTACCGGCTGGTCTAAATTCGGATTAGGATTACCGTAAGTAACAGTTATGCTATATTCGGGTCCGCCAATTTTCCCGTCACCTGAATTATTCGGAGAAACTCCATCATATATTCCAATTTTCTTGATAGCGTTTGTAAGCTTTTTATGATTTGTTTTGCTGATTGTAAATGACTCTACCTGAGGAGCCATTTTATCTATTCCCTGATGATAACTTACTGAAGCGCTTCTATCGTAGTTTACCGTAACTGCATACGTTTTTTGATATTGCGGTGATACAGGTCCGCTGAAGTAATTGTAAGTGATTGTGAACCACTGAGTGTCCTGCGCAAAAGAAACCTGCGAGGCCAGAAGAAAAACTGCTAATAATAAAAGAATTTTTTTCATATAAATTTGGTTATTTGAGTTATATCCAAAATAATTTAATTTTTTTACAATTAATATTTACAATTTCAACTTTTAAAAACTGACTTTGTTCCAATATTAATTAATTACTAACCCCAAAATCTAATTCTTGTCATTTACTTACGATTTTATCATTATTGGCGCAGGTCTCGGTGGATTGTCAACAGGACTACTTCTTCAGCAAAAAGGCGCAAAAGTTTTAATTCTTGAATCTCACACTGTAAGCGGCGGATGCGCTTCATACTTCAGACGAATATCAAAATCGGAGCCCATTGGAAATTTTAACTTCGATGTCGGCGCAACAACTCTGAGCGGATTCCGGGAAGACCAGCCTTTATACAAATTTATTAAAGATACAGGAATCGAAGAAGAGGTCAGAAAAAATTTGCACAAGCAAAGTACAGGAATTGTAATTCATAATTTACTGAACGAAAAAATTTACCGATACGCAGATGAAAATTTATGGGTAAATGAATGTATTAATAAATTTGGTGATGTAGACGGTATGAAAAAATTCTGGCAATTAATTTTTAAGCTTGAAAGAAAAGCCTATAAGTTAATTCCTTCACTCAAGAATTTTCCGCCGACAAATTTAATGGATTATTTATCTCTTCCTAAAAATCCGAAGAATTTAAATCTGCTTTATTATCTCACTCAAACAGTTGATGATGTATTAAAGAAATTTGGCTTAGATAAAAATCTGACATTCAAAAAATTTCTCAACGAGCAGCTTATGATAACTGCGCAGGCGCACACTGATAAAGTCCCGTTTTTACCTGCTTGTCTTGCATTGAATTATCCCGCCGAAACTTATTATATAAACGGCGGAATGTACTCATTTTCCAAAATTATGCAGGATAAGTTTACACAGTTAGGCGGAGAATTTTTTTTTAAAAACAGAGCAGAAAAAATTACAAAAGAAAACTCCTTTTATGAAGTTATTACTAATAAAGGAAAATACAGAGCAAAAAAAATTATTTCAAATGCTCCGATATGGAATAACGAAAATTTATTTGAAAATAAAGCTGCAAAAAAGTATTTTAACATTCTTTCCGAAAAAAACTCAGAAGCTTGGGGAGCATTTACTTTGTACTTTGCAGTAGAAGACAACTTCAGTGATTACGGTTCGCTTTATCATCAGATACATTTCAAGAGCAGCATAGCAGCATCATGTTCTATTTTCGTTTCAATATCAAGAAACGGAGACGGGCAAAAAGCTCCTGCCGGGTGGAGAACGATTACCGTTTCAACGCATATATCAAATCCCGAAGAATGGAAGAATTACTCCGATGAAGTTTACGATGAGAAGAAAAAAATTCTGACTGAAGAAATAATGAAATCTATAGAAGAAAACTTTGATAACATCAAAAACTGCAAGAAAAAATATATTCTGTCAGGGAGTCCAAAGTCATTTGAGTTTTATACAAATAGAAAAAATGGTTATGTCGGCGGAATGCCCATTACAATTGAGCGCAATTTTTTCAGACAAATTCCGTCTAAAACTCCAATAGAAGATTTTTATTTAGTCGGAGATACAGTTTTTCCCGGACAAGGCGCTCCTGCTGTAATTTTAGGAGCAATGATGTTGAGTTCAAGAATATGATTTCATAAAATGGAATTGAAAACAAATATTAAAACTCGTAGGTTGTAATTCGATGAGAAGCAATCTTGCTAAAATATTCACCTGCTTCATGCTGGTAATTTTCTTCCTTAATACAAATTATGTGATGCTGTATTACGGAGTGTTCAAACTGAACCAGTCTGATCTTGCTGCTACCGTCTGCGAGAAGAAAAAAGAAGGTTGTAATGCATGCTGCTACCTTAATAAAAAAATTGAGCAGGAAAGCGACGAATCAAAAGCGACAGCAGAGAATGTAAATATAAAACTTAAACTCTCCGAGTTTACAGTATATTATTTTTATTTACCCGAAACAAGCAATTCAACTTCAATACAATTTACAGATAAGTCTTTAAATCCTTCTGAGGGATTTTATTCCCTTCCCGGCAAACCTCCGCAATTCGCATAAATTAATATTGTCCCCGTTAAGATTCACAGGTGAAGTGTGTTCATTTCGCCCCTGGATTATTAACTTTTTTTAAAAACTAATAACTTGACAAATTTTTTATGCAAAAAACAAAATTTAATATTTTAGCAATATTTTTATTATTTATTTCTATTTCTTTTTTACAAGGATGCAAAGATGATACCGTTACAAACGCTCCCGGCGGACCGGATGTATCAGGTTTAATAAAACTGAATACTGTCAGCGCAATTGGCGCAAGAGCAAACGTAACATTATACTTAGAGGATTCTTTACATACAGGTTACAATAAAGTTTACGCCGTACTTTATGATTCACTTACAAATGTTCTTATTGAAGATGCGCATGTAATACCGATGCTAACAGACCATGCAACTGCAGGCCCTGTAGAGGAAGCCCCTAAAACTGCAGTAAACGGAAAGTTCCCGTTTGCATTAGTTTTTCTTTCGCCGCAGGCATTGGATAATGTAATGCACTGGAATATAAAAATCGGAGTTCATAATCACGGTGCAACAGGTGAGCCATACGGAGTTGCTACATTTGGCGGACTTCATATAAAAGATAATGTCGGCAAATATCAGGAAAAAAGTTTGCCCGGCGGAACGACTCTTTATTTATCCTATATAAATCCTAAAACTCCAACAGCAGGATTAAACAACTTTGAATTTTTAATTAACAGCAGTTCAGATACAGTAAACTTTGCAACTGAAACATCTTATTCAATTGCCGTTAAACCTGTGCTGCTTTCAAACGGCACTGTAAGTTCATCAAATGTAAATCCTACCCCATCAGGTGACTTAGGTCATTATTTTGGCAGAGTAAATTTACCGACCGCAGGAACATGGAGAATAAATATGTACATGACTAAAACAGGCTATTCTGATTCAACTTACTTTGATGTCGGATTTTAAAATTTAGATTATACAAAAATGAAAAACATACTAACATCTCTGGCAATCATTATACTTATCTCATCATTTAATAATTCTAAAGCAGATGAAAAAGATAAATTTCTTTTAAAGAAGATAAAATCTCTCGGAGATATTCATAGCGTTCAAAACACAGAATGTGATCTCTGCGGATGTTATTTCGGAATTGAGCCTAACTATAGTTTAAACTCAGTTGGTTTAAGATATTCCTATTTTAAATTTGCGTCTGATCCCGTTGCTGTGGCTAATCCGAACGTTGACCACGAAACTTCTCCGACAGGCGATAATGAAATCTACTCGAAGATTGAGCTGGTTGCAAAGTATAATGTAAACCAGAAATTAAGACTAATCCTGACCGTTCCTTATAAACTCAATGATATTAACGGAAGCAGGATAAGAGACATTGGGGACGTTTTGCTTATGGGACAATATCTTGTGTACTCAACTGAGATGAGCTTAAAGAATGAGTCAAAGTACAGACAGAGAGTTTATCTCGGAGGTGGAGTGAAAGCCCCTACGGGAGCATTCAATAAACAGCTTGTTTACGGAGTAACTGAGCCGCACTTTCAGCCCGGAACGGGAGCATTTGATTTTCTTGTAAGCGGAACTTACTTTGGGAAGTATAAAGATTTCGGCTTTAACGCCGATGCTTCATACTCAATGGCAACTACCAATAAAAATGAATACAGATTTGCGAACAGATTAAATATGGCTGCCGCAATATTTTATCAGATTCCTGTAGGGGAAACAGGAGTACTTCCTCACACAGGAGTATATTACGAAAGCGCCGGAATGGATAAGCAGGGAGATTTGGAAGTTGATGACTCGGGCGGTAATGTTTTGTTTTTAACAGGGGGACTCGATATTTATTTTTCAAGTTTTGCATTTAATTTAGATTATCAATATCCCTTGAATAATAAATTAAATGGAGACCAGACTGAAAATAAATTCAGAGTAATAACAGGGCTTTCTTATTACTTTGGAATGTAACAATCAGTGTAAATTAAATTAAAGCGATGAAATCAAATAAAATTATTACATTAATGTTGTTATCAATTTTTTTGATAACAGGCTTGGGCAGCAAAACATATGCAGAAAATAAAATTATGACAGAAAACGAACAAACACTTTTGAAAGAAACAATAAAAGAAGTTCAATTCAGATGCAAAGGCATCGGCTGCTCGGGATGCACAAATACAATTACTGAAGCAGTAAAAAAACTTGAGGGTATAAAAGAAGTAACCTCTGATGTAAAAAGTAAAATAGTGAAAGTAAGTTTCGATTCAAAAATAGTTTCAGTAAAAGAAATTGAGAAAGCTATAAATGACTCCGGATATGAAACCGAAGTTGTAAATTAATTTATCAGAAATATTATAAAATTAAAGCCGTCAGAATAATATCTGACGGCTTTATTTTTTTATTTTACAGAATTTTTTACCTCTCCTAAAACTTTTCTTTCTCGCCTTCGCTTTATATATGTTTTTATGCAAGTTACAAAGGTTTTAAACCCTACTTACTTCATTGAAAATACTCGATAAATTAGTTATTTTTCCAATTATTTATCTCATAACACTTACCGTATACCATAAATGAAATTTACAGTCGCAGCAGACCAGTTCGTTAATTCATTAAATAAATTAAGTTCGATAGTTCCAACGAAATCTCCGCTTCCGATATTAGGAAATGTATTGTTAATACTCGAAGGAAATAATCTTGAAATGTTGGCTTCCGATCTCGAAACATTTATCAGAACAAAGACATCAGTAAAAGGAAAAGAAGACGGAAGAGTAACTGTTCCGTATAAAAAACTTTCAGACCTGTCTAAATCGCTTTCATCTAGCTTTTCAAATGTAAACTTAACTGAGAAGTTAAAAAAATCTGTTTACGATGATTTAAGAAATGAAGCAAAACTTACCGATGTATTTGCAGATAGATTCAAATATGATTCTTCAAGTGAATCATTGGTTTATGTTGGTGTACTGACTGCAATCGATAAGGAAAAGATTGATACGCTCATAGATGAAAATCAAAAGTTTATTGACTCTGACGAAAACTTAAAACACTTAGGCGACTCAAACGCAAAGCTTAAAGAAGTTGTAGAATTACTTTATAAAAAATCCGAATCATTCCTTGCGAAGAAAACTCTTGAAATCACAGTTGACGGAAAGAGCAGAATGACTTTAAAAACACAGAACAATAAAAAATATAATTTATCGGGTGAGCCGGCAGATGACTTCCCGCTCCCTGAAGAAAATAATCATTTGAGTTCGCTGAAAATAAACAGCGGAGTATTAAAAAGATTAATAGGAAAAGTTTTCCATGCAGCTAATAAAGACGAGATAAGAAGAAATATGTCAGGCGTATTGCTTGAAGCAAAAGAAGAGGAAATCCGTTCTGTAGCAACTGACGGATACAGACTTGCAAAGCTGATTTACAAAACGACTCATAAAGGAATTGCAGACAGCAAAATTGTTATTCCTGTAAAGACCTGTAATTTAATTCAAAGATTAAGCAGTGAAGCCGGAACAGTAGAAATTCAGTTCGATGAAAATGATTTAAGAATATTCTTCCCGGATGCGGAAATATATTCAAAATTAATTGATGAGACATTCCCGAATTACGAATCAGTTATCCCTAATGACGGTAACAAGACTTTAAGAATAGTAAAGAAAGAATTACAGGACTCATTGCACAGAGCATTGATCTGCGCAGATGTGATTACCAAAAGAGTTAAGATGGAGATTAAAAATAATTCAGTTACAATTACATCTGAAAATCCTGAAACAGGAACAGAAGCAGAAGAAACTCTGCCGTGTAATTTTACAGCTATGAGCGGAGATGCTGACTTTGATGCAACACCATTTACAACTGCTTTCAATACAGGATTTTTACTCGACGCAGTAAATCAAATAGAGACGAATGAAATTATTTTTAAGATGAATCAGCCTTCGAAGGCATCGATTGCATACCCGACTGAGCAGCCTGATAACGAAGATTTTATAGAATTAATTATGCCTGTAAGAGTAAGTTGATTTTAAAAGAGATTACGCTGAATAATTTCAGGAATTACGAAGAGCAGAAAATTGATTTTAATGAGAAGTTCAATTTTATTTACGGAGAGAACGGACAGGGTAAGACAAACATACTTGAAGCCGTTTCCTTTACATGCTTAACAAAAAGTTTTCTCGGAGCGTCCGAATCAGATTGTTTACGGTTCGACTCCGAAGGTTTTTCAATAGAGAGCACATATACAAACGATAACGGCAACGATGAAAAGATTGGAGTTGCGTATGATAAGCCTTCGGCAAAGAAAGCGATACATTTAAATAAAAACAAAGTTAGCAGCTACTCTTCTGAAATATTCGGAAGAATTCCGGCTGTGTTTTTATCGCCGCAGGATCTGGAAATTACCTATGGCAATCCTTCCGAAAGAAGAAAATTTTTCGATATTCTGATTTCACAAACAAGTCCGCTGTATCTTAATAATCTTAAAGATATGGTGAAGCTTGTTAAACAGAAGAACGCTTTATTCAGAAGCTATCATCAGCATCAGAGAATTTCTTCGGGAGAGTTAAAGGATTTACTTCAAAGCTATAACGAAAAATTTATAGAGGTTTCCGGTGAGATAATTGTAAAACGCATTGAGTTTTTAAAAGAGTTCTTAAATTATTTCTCAAAGAATTTTTCTTATCTGATAAATAAAAATCAGACGCCTTATATAAGCTACGAATCGGATGCTATTGGAACAATCGGTATAGATGAATATGAAACTGTAACGAAAGAAACAATAAAGTCAGGATATGAAAAGCTTTCCGAAAAAAGATTTGATGATGAAATTGCGAGGGGTACGTCGTTATTCGGCCCGCAGAGAGATGATTACATTTTCAGCCTGCAAAAAACTGCAGGTACAAATTTTTTTGATTTAAAAAATCACGCATCGCAGGGAGAACATAAAACCTTCCTTGTTGCACTGAAGCTTTCAGAATATGATTTTTTAAAAGATAAGAAAGAAACGAATCCTGTGCTGCTTTTAGATGACGTTCTTTCAGAGCTTGATGAAAATAGAGTGTCGATGATAATTTCTCATCTGAAGGAATTCGGGCAGATTTTTTTGACAACGACTAATAAAGGATATGCAGAAAATCTCAGCAAGTTTTATAATCCTTCAGAGATGAAAATTTTCAAAGTTATAAACGGAAAAGTTTTTACCGATAATTAATGCTTCACAATATGTTTCAGGAAAAGAAAGATGGGCGATTAGGCAAGGTGATTAACCTTCGCAACGAGCTTGATGAGTTTATGGAGTACATCGGCTTAAGCGAAAAGATGCAGGAGATGAAAATCCTGAAGGTATGGAATGAATGTGTGGGAGATACAATTTCACAATTCTCAAAACCTGTAGACATAAAAAAGAATAAGCTGTATGTAAGTGTTGAAAACGCAGTATGGAGATATGAACTCTCCGCTCGCAAGGAAGAGATACTGAACAGAGTGAATGAAATTTTAAAAAACAAAAAAGTAAAAGATATTATTTTCGTATAAGAATTAATTAAGTTTTAAAAAAGAAAAATATAAATGGCAAAAGACAAACAGAAAAAAGAAGGCGATTATTCAGCCAGTGATATTCAGGTTCTGAAAGGAATGGAGCACGTCCGCAAGAGACCTGCTATGTATATCGGAGACGTTTCATCACGCGGTCTCCATCACTTAGTTTATGAAGTAGTGGATAACGCTATCGATGAAGCGCTTGCAGGATTTTGTGACAAGATTATTTTAACTATCGGTAAAGACGGAACAATTACAGTTGAAGATAACGGCCGCGGTATTCCAACAGATATGCATCCGACCGAAGGAAAGTCTGCACTTGAAGTTGTTATGACTCAGCTTAATGCCGGCGGTAAATTCAACCGCGATACTTACAAAGTTTCCGGCGGTCTTCACGGAGTAGGTGTTTCTGTAGTAAACGCTCTTAGTGAATGGCTTGAAGTTACAGTATACAGAGACGGGAAAATTTTCTATCAGAAATATAAAAGAGGCGAAGCTGTTGCCCCTGTAAAAGAAACCGGAAAAGTAAAAGAGAAGACAGGAACGAAAGTTACATTCTTAGCTGATAATGAAATATTCAAAGTAACGACTTTCAAATTTGAAACTCTTGAATCAAGATTAAGAGAGCTTGCTTACCTTAATAAAGATCTTACAATCATCATCAGAGATGAAAGAAGCGGCAAGGAAGAGGAGTTTAAATACAAAGGCGGTATAGTTGACTTCGTTAAATATTTGGATGAAGATGAAAAATCAATCACCAATAAACCGATTTACGTAAATGGTGACAGAGAAAATATTATTATGGAAGTTGCCTTCTCATACAATGAATCTTACAACGATAACATTTACACCTTCGTTAACAACATTAACACACATGAAGGCGGAACGCACTTAGAAGGATTCAAGGCAGCGTTAACACGAACTCTGAACAACTTTGCTTCAAAAAATAATTTAATTAAAAGCGATAAGATTACTTTAACAGGTGATGACTTCAGAGAAGGATTAACATGCGTAGTGAGTGTAAAAGTGCCTGAGCCGCAGTTTGAAGGTCAGACAAAAACGAAGCTCGGTAACAGTGAAGTAAAAGGTATAGTTCAGTCTTTAGTGGGTGAGCAGCTTGGAAATTTCTTAGAGGAGAATCCTGCCATTGGTAAACGCATCATTGAAAAATGTTTACGCGCTGCCGAAGCAAGAGAAGCTGCAAGAAAAGCAAGGGAGCTTACAAGAAGAAAAAATGCGCTTGATATAGGCGGACTTCCCGGTAAGCTTGCTGATTGTTCAATCAGCGACCCTGCTCAATGCGAAATATATCTTGTTGAGGGTGACTCTGCGGGCGGTTCTGCAAAGCAGGGAAGAGACAGAAGATTTCAGGCAATACTTCCATTAAAAGGAAAGATTCTAAATGTAGAGAAAGCAAGAATAAATAAAATTCTTGAGAACGAACAGATAAGAGATATTATAACAGCACTTGGAGCAGGTATAGGAAACTCAGACAGCTTCGATACAAATAAAGTGAGATACGGAAAAATTATTCTTATGTGCGACGCCGACATTGACGGTTCGCATATCAGAACACTGCTTCTCACATTTTTCTACAGACATATGAAAGAGGTAATTGATACAGGAATGTTATTTATTGCGCAGCCGCCTCTTTACAAAGTTAAAAAAGGCAAACAGGAATTCTACGCATACGATGACGCTGAAAGAGACAGCATATTGAAATCATTGAAAGTTGATAAGAGCGAAGTTTTAATTGAGACTGAAGAGACAAGCGGAACTGCAAGTCCTAAAGGCGTTGCAATCTCGCGCTTCAAAGGTCTTGGTGAAATGAATCCTGAGCAGCTTTGGGCAACAACAATGAATCCCGAAACAAGAACTATCTTACAGGTCAACAATGAAAACGCATCTGCAGCTGATAAAATGTTCAGAGTGCTGATGGGTGAAGAAGTTGAGCCCAGAAGAAGATTTATTGAAGAGAATGCCAAGTATGCAAATCTTGATGTGTAGTTTATAAAAATATTTTATCTTAATTTTTTTAGCAAAGGGATGGCAGTTGTCATCCCTTTAATTTTAATATAGAAAATTAATGGAAGGTATTATACACGCCATAGTATTAGGAATTATACAGGGACTTACAGAGTTTATCCCGGTAAGCAGTTCAGCCCACTTAAGGGTCATCCCTGCTTTACTCGGATGGAAAGATGAAGGAGCAGCGTTTACAGCCGTAATTCAAATCGGAACACTTATAGCTACATTCATTTATTTCAGACAGGATATTGCAAATCTGATTCAGGGTTTTTTCAGAGCTTTGAAAACAAAAAACTTTTTCGGCGATGCTGAGTCAAGAGTTTTTATGTTAATCATTCTCGGCACAATTCCAATTTCAGTTTTCGGATTAGTGTTCAAAAAATTTATTGTAGGTGATGCGCGCGGACTATATGTAGTTGCAAGTATGCTTATTATACTTGCCGTATTTCTTTTTATAGCTGAAAAAATCAGTTCGAAGAAAAAAGATATGCAGCACGTTACGGTGAAGGACGGAATCATCATAGGTTTTGCTCAGGCACTGGCGCTTATACCCGGAAGCTCACGAAGCGGTGTAACAATAACTGCGGGGTTATTCTGCGGACTTAAAAGAGAAACTGCAGCAAGATACTCGTTCTTACTAAGTATTCCCGCCATCACATTAAGCGGACTTTATGAACTGTATTCCGAAAGGGCAGAACTGTTGGCAGAAAATAAAATCAATTTAATAATTGCCACGGTTGTATCCGGAGTTGTCGGATATATGTCTATTGCATTTCTTATCAGTTACCTGAAAACAAAAACGAATTTTATCTTTATTGTTTACCGGATTGTTTTCGGTTTAATAATTTTATTCCTGCTTTCGCAGGGAATCATTTCGAATCTTCAAGGGGCTAAATAAAGCCCCTTTGTTTACCATTTTAAGCCCTTCTTCCCTTTATTTTCAAGAATAATTTACTATTTTTATTGTATTAAGAACATGAAACTTATTGCAAATTTCATTGTTTAATATCTAACCTGAACAGAAAGGGTAAATATGAAAAAAACATTTAGAATATCAGTTTTAGTTTCGTTTTTAACACTAGTGTTTCTTGTAGGCAATTCATTTGCTCAAATGTCTTTAGCTGATGGATTAGCTGCGGCAAAAAATTCAAATAAAAAAATTGTTTTATTTATAGGTTCATCTTCAGATGCATGGACTAAAAAAATGCAGAGTGAGGTATATACAAATGCAGCTGTTCAATCTGCTCTTGCTAACTTTGTTTATGTAAATCTTGATGCAGATAATAAAACACCTGTAACATATGACGGCAAGAGCATAACTATTGCCGACCTTGCAAAACATTTTAATACAACAGGATATCCGAGCCACGTATTTTTAAATCCGGACGGTAGCGTTATCAAGTTTAAATATAACGGCGAGGAAGTTATGAACTTTGCAGGATATGTGGAAGCAGCAGAGTTTCAAAAGATGCTTACGTTCTTCAGTTCAGATCAGTATAAGACAACTGACCTTAGTAAAGTATTGTAATAAAATTTTTATATAGTATTAAAGCAAAAAAGCGGGTTGAAGCCCGCTTTTTTTATGTCATTTATTTTTTTTAAACTTCTCTTTTAATTTCTTAAAAACATAATCCGGTACAAACTGTTTTACATCTGCATGATATGAGGCAAGCTCACGTACCAGAGATGAATTCAGAAAGCTGTATTTCTCACTTGGCATTAAAAAAATCGTGTTAACTTCGGGTACAAGTTTTCTGTTGGTAAGCGCTATCTGAAACTCGTAATCAAAATCAGAAATTGCGCGAAGACCTCTTATTATAACTGAAGCTTTTTTCTTCTTAGCGTAACTTACAAGCAAGCCGTCGAATACATCTACAGAAACATTTTTAAACTTCTTCGTAACATTTTTTATCATGTCCATTCTTTCATCTTTTGTGAACAGCGGCTTCTTGCTTGAGTTGACTGCAATTGTGATTATAACTTTATCGAACAGCTTGGAGGCTCTTTCAATAATATCAAGATGACCGTTTGTGACAGGGTCGAAAGTTCCGGGATATATAGCTGTAATTTTTTTCAAAATATTTTTAAGTGTATTAAACTTCCGAAGGTCTTCTGAAATCAAAGAAAGAAAAAAATGTAACACCAACTTCCTTTTGCCTGGTCATAAATGGTTTAAACTCATCTGCAACAACATAATTTCTTGAGTGTTCAAGAATAAAATATGTGCTTAGCTTTGATACTTTTTCTAACAGTTTGTTATAAAATATATAATCGTATGGCGGGTCAGCGAAAATTAAATCTATATCCATAGATTCGTCACGCAAAAACATTAATGCATCTCCTCTTATAATTTCCGTTGAATCTTCAAGTTTTAAAAGCCTTACATTTTCTTCTGCCAGCTTTACATCTTTATCAACAAATATTGCAAACTCAGCTCCGCGGGAAATACATTCGATTCCGAAACTTCCTGTGCCGCAGAACAAATCTGCAACCTTAGCATTTTCAAAATCAAAAAAATTATTTAAGATATTAAAGAGTGTTTCTCTGGCTCTGTCAGTTGTAGGTCTTATGCCTTCTTTTTTTCCGGGAGTTTTTAAGCTCCTGCTTCTGTATTCTCCAGCAATTATTCTCATAGCTTCTGTCCATTAATTCATTTTAGATGCAAGTCCGCAAAGAGGGGTGTATCTGTGTAGATTTCTATCGCCGGATTTTTCGGACAACAGTTCCCTTGAAAGCTTTACTTTAAAGAACGGGTCAACAACTGTGGTGGAAACATTTTTAAAAATTTCAGAAAATCTTTCGTCAATACTGCCGGAAAAATCTCCTCCATAAATAAAAATTTCTTTCAGATTTAAATCGGGAATTGTAATTAAAAGATTTTTTAAAGCATTTGCAAATCTTTCGTGATGTTCGTTATCGTCTTTATTTACATATTCGTAATACCTTATTTTGCCGTTTGAAACTACACTCATATCAATTCTGCCGGCTTTGTATCCTATAAGCAGCACATTCTTTCCAGCAATTTTATCTTTGTAGTTATCTGTAAGAATTTTTTCAGCTGCAAAGTGATCTATTTCAACAGTTTTTAGATTGAGCTTAAGCTCGCAGCACACCCTTCGGCAAAAATCTATTTTGAATTTATCTATGGCAATTAAAAGAGCATCATCGATGTTCTCGGTATATTTATGATTGTTGAGCTTAAGATATTTTATATTGAAATCGTTGTAAGTTTCAGGAAAGTAATTAGATATTTCCCACATGATTTGAGAATTTATTGTCTTCTCATCATCGTTATTATCTATGGGAATAATGTTTAGAAAAGCCTGGGCAGAGTCGAGTGTAACTCCCACTTTTTTTATTTTAGAAATATCTGTATTCAGTATTGAATGAATCATTTGTGATGTTTCACTCAATACTGTAGTATTATTTTTGTAATATGAAATATCTTTTCCGAAATCTACAATGGAAGAAACTTCTTCCATAAGAATAATTTCATTCAGATCGTTTACACCTATAGCTCTGATATATTCATCAGAGAAACTTAAAATCAGTTTTTCCAAGTTTTGTATTTATTCGATATTTATTTCATATGTCTTCCCAATTTTGACTAAAGACTCTTATGGCCAGCAAAGTGTCTGTGGATTGTAAATAATTCCGTTTGAAATCATACCTGTTTTATTTGAACCGCAAAGGTCTGCAAAGCTGATATCGGAATTGGTGAAATCAGCATAACTTAAATTACAATTGTTAAGATTTGCGTAAGTCAGGTTTGTCCCAATTACTGATGCCGAAGTCAAATCGGATTGATAAAAAACTGCGCTAATTAACGAAGAGCCTATCATATGAGCATTCCATAGATACGAATATCGAATATCTGCACTTCTTAATTTTGCCCCATCTAAGTTTGCGCTTGCTAAATTTGTATAGTTAAGATTTGCAAACTCCATATTTGCTTCACCAAAATATACTGAGCTTAAATTTAATTTAAGCAAATTTGCATGGCTCAAATTACACTTACCACAATCATAAGATGTAAAATATGTATTTAACTGGCTGGGTTCATAGTGTCCGTTTACGCGTACCTGAGCTGCTGTGTTGGGTCGGATAAATATTGTTTGATGCGGTGTATTGTTTGTATCATTATTCACTGTGGAGCGAATATGAAAATAATAGTCTCCGGCAGGAATTATCATAGTGACAACAGGAATTGCAGGTGAGAGTTCATAAATAAATTCTCCAAACTCAGCTCCATAAAGACTTACTGTAAATCTTGGATAATCCTGAATTCTTACTGTATGCTCTGCATTTTCTGTATATCTAATTGGTATTATATCTTCACCCAGAGTATATGTGTCCGGCAGTGTATCTAAGTTAGCGCCATTTGGTTCAAGATCTGTAATAATTACTCCACCGGGTTCAGCCCTCAAATTACCATTTCTTATAAAGTCTCTTTCTGAATAAGCCTGATACGTCGGTATATTTTCTGATTCTACATTGTTTTTACAGCCTGTGAAATTGGAGATACTTATAATTACAATTGCTATCAGAGCGGTAATTGATAACAAGGAGGTTAGGGTTTTCATTTTGTTGTTTTGTTTTTTAGTTTTTACTTTAATTTTTAATTCCCCGAATAAAATTTTAATGGTGAATAGATTATTTATTCTATTATTAAATACTCTTTTATTTTTTCAAATTTCTTTTCGCCTATTCCTTTAACATTCATAATTTCCTGAATTTTTTTAAATTTTCCTTTTTTGTTTCTGTACTCTATTATTTTTTCCGCCGTACTTTCGCCTATTCCAGGTAAGGAAATAAGCTCATCTGTTCCCGCAGTGTTTAAATTAATGCTTTTTTCCCTTAACTTTAATTCTTTTTTTGAAATCTTTGGTTCTTTTTCAATTGACTCCAGACTGTCCTGTTCCCGAAGCATTTCTTCAGAAAACTTTTTTTCGCTATCACCGGTTATGGTATCGTTTTTAATTGCATCGAATTGTTTTCTTCGTGCTTCCTCTGTCAGCTTTCTGAACTCATCGTCACTTTTTGAATAATCGTAACTAGTTTTATCTTGGGCAAAAAAATATTTATAATACTTTATACCGGCACCTACAATTAATACTGCGATAATCAGCAGAACAACGCGTGTTTCATTTTTTGTAAATCCTATATTACTGAAGAATGATTTCAACAAACCGGCTTAGAATACAAAATAACAAATATAGTTTTTTATTCTAAGCGATTTTTTCATGGCACACTTTAAACATAAGAATCAAATCTGTTTGGTATAACTCACATTTTTATGCATAAAGTTGAAAATTAATTAATTTATTCATGATAGATAAACGGTTTGTTATATTCTATATCCTTTATTTCCAGCTTTAACCATGTGAAGTCACCTTCTTTAAGTCCCCAGGTAACTTCACAGTTATTACCTATTCTTATTCCGTCAAATTCTTTGTACGAAGTATTGATAACACACCATTTTTCTTTTGAGTATTTACCGTCAAACTCTCCGTACCTCTCTGCTTCTATTTTTTTAACATCACCTTCATTGGTAAAAGTAAAAATGGCTGATTCCGTAATACCTGAATAAGTCATAGTTCCTTTTGCAGTATGCTCGTCAATCTCTTCCCATTTCAAATAATCACTAAAAACTGCTGATGGAAACCATAATGTTTCACTGTGGAATCGAATTAACGTTCCACGGTTTATTTCTTCTCCTTTAGAATCTCCTATTGTATACAGGCCCATCATTTTTATAAGCATATTACCATTGCCGCTTTCATATTTATCCATCCCAGTCATTATTAACGAAGGTGCCGCATTTACTTTTATTTTGTAAACAAATGCAGGTTCATTAACACGAAAATACTGAACAGCTTCTACATCCATCCAATTTCCATCCGGTTTTGCTCGCATTATAGCTTTTTGTTTAAGCCTTACCGAATTTACAAATGGTCTTCCAATAATCCCCGAGCGCTCCATAAACTTCTGAACTATCGGAGGCAGTACAGATACCATTTCTTTTGTTACAATTCTTTTATCTACATTGGTTAGTTTAGAAAACATCAACTCCACATTTTCATTTATCTTCTTATCAAAACTATAAATCCCGAACGCTGCAATTGCAGTAATAAAGATAATCGAATTTGCAATTGTACCTGCCTTTGCATCTTTCCAATAAATTATAATAAGAAGTTGAGAAATGATTATTGCAACAATTCCAATAACAGACCACCAATCTTTTCCAAAAGAAAATCCGGTCGCAGCTATTACAAATAATAGAGCTGTAATAAGCCATACAATTCCTAAAATTTTTGAAAGGGATTCCGAGACAGGAAAGAGAGTAACGCCGGTAAACTGACTGATTTTTTTAATATTCCATTGATTCACAAAGCCCATTAAATGAATCAAGCCGTGAATGAGAACAATAACAGCAAAGATTATCCGCACCATGATTTTTTATTAACTTTTATAAACCAAACAATTCTATCCTATATTCAAAAATACATTTTTATTTATTTGTAAAATATGATGCGTATCAATATTTAAATCAGTTAAATTGAGTTATTTTGAATTGTTTTTACTGCTCTGTACGGCTAATTTTCAAAACTATATCTCAATCTTATGCAAAGAACAAAAACTATTCTTATCACGCTTATTCTTGTATCAGGCATTATATTTTATGCAAAATACGCGCAAAAAAACATCACAGCAACTACTGATTCAAACTTAATTAATACAGAATCTGAAAAAGAAAATGAATCCGGACCTTCCGGCGCATACGAATCTATGCAGTTCATAAACCAGATGCGTTCATATCCGGATAATGATATTCCGCAGGATAAATTCTACAAAGCTTTTGAATACTCAAGAGACCATGTTCAGGATTTCAATAATGTACACGATGCTGCAACTTTCTGGCAATCAATGGGACCGAACAATATCGGCGGGCGCAGTCTCGCTCTTGCCGTCAACCCAATAGATACAAGCATTATTTACATAGGGTCTGCTTCAGGTGGTTTATGGAAATCAACTACGGGTGGTGTTGGCGCAGCAGCATGGGCTCAGATAAATACCGGATATCCTTCTTTAGCAGTAAGTACTATTGCAATCAATAATTCAAATCCAAATGAAATTTATATAGGAACAGGTGAAAACTATGGATATCAGTCTTCGACAAACGGACTTGATAACAGGTTAACAAGAGGTATGTATGGAATCGGAATTCTTAAAACCACTGACGGAGGCAGCACATGGACAAAATCTTTGGACTGGACCTACAACAGCCAGAGAGGTGTATGGAGAGTTCAATACAATCCCTTCAATTCAAATATTTTATACTCGGCAACAAGCGAAGGTGTTTATAAATATAACGGCTCCTCATGGGTAAAATCGCTCGATGTAAAAATGGTAATGGATTTAGAAGTAAATCCACTGGACTCAAATATCATTTACGCATCAGTTGGAAATCTTACAAACATTTCTCCATTGACTGATATAGGAATTTATAAAACAACAAATGCAGGTGCTAACTGGGTAAAACTTTCCGGTGGACTGCCTGCAACATGGACAGGTAAAGCAACCATTGAACTTTACAAAACTGACCCGACAATACTCACTGCAAGCATTGCTAACGATTTATCATATGTCGGCTTTTACAGAAGTACAAACTCAGGTGCAAACTGGACAGCATTAAGTACATCGGTTCCAATTGGAAATCAAGGATGGTACAACAACGGACAATTAATGAAGTCAGATAATTCTAATTCAATTTTGGTAGGAACACTTAATATAGAAAAGTCAACAAATGGTGGAACAAGCTTCACAACAAAATCTGACTGGTCTGCATGGAATACGGGTGCAGTGCCTCCCGGTCAACCGGAGGGTCCTTCAAATTTTGTTCATGCCGATGTTCACTATATAACTTCAAATCCTAAAGATGCAAATAAAGTTTATATTATTGCAGATGGAGGTTTATACCGTTCAAACGATTTTGGTGAAACATTTTACTCGTGTAATGGAGGATTTGTAACATCACAATTTTATAACAGCTTTTCGAATTCTTTTCAGGATTCCACTTGGTGTCTCGGCGGATTACAGGATAACAGAGCTGCATTTAGCCAGGGAACAACGGCCTGGTATAAAACATTTGTTGGGGACGGATTCTGGACTGCAGTAAATTCCACTAACGATAATATATGTTACGTTGAGTACAGCTATGGTGATATAAATAAATCCAATAACAGGGGACAAAGCTGGACAGATATAGCTCCACCCGGTACCGGGAACGCTGCAAACTACTGCTTCTCTGCTCCATACATTTCAGTAAAATCAAATCCGAGCATAATGTATGTCGGCGGTACTGGTGTATATAAATCAACAACAGGCGGAGGTAACTGGCAGGGACCATACGGCGCATCTGTATTCGGCGGCAACAGACTTTTATCTATGGCTGTATCATATACAAATCAGGATACACTTTATGTAGGTTCTGCCCCAAGTGTAACATCTGCAGGAGTTTTCCGAAGCTATAACGGAGGATTGAACTGGACTAACGTTACAGGCAACTTGCCAAACAGATTTGTGACTGACTTAACTGTAAACCCGAATAATTCAAAAGAAGTTATTGCTGTATTCGGCGGTTTCGGAACTCTCGCTCCGGGACATGTATTCCGCTCAATAAATAACGGCGATACATGGACAGATATTTCAGGAAATCTGCCTGATGTTCCACATGCTTCGGTTGTAATGGATCCTCTTTATACTCAAAACATTTATGTCGGAAATGATCTCGGAACTTACGTAACAACTAACGGCGGAACTAACTGGTATGAATTCAGAACAGGTATGCCTTATGCATTGGTGTTTGATTTATCAATTTCATATACAAACAGAAAGCTGCGCGCAGCAACATACGGCAACGGAATATGGCAGAGAGATTTAGTTCAAAATCCTGTAAGCGTTGGTAACTCAAATACAATTATTAAAGATTTTAAATTATACCAGAATTATCCGAATCCTTTTAATCCTTCAACAAAAATAAAATTTGATCTGAGTAAACCCGCATTTGTTGATATAAAAGTTTATGATTTAAAAGGCAGTGAAATAAAAAATATTTACAGCAGATACGAGGGGACAGGCAGCCATGAAACACAATTCGATGCATCTTCACTTACAAGCGGAGTTTATTTTTATTCGATATTTGTAAATGGAATCCGAACGGATTCAAAGAAAATGTTGTTAGTAAAGTAAATCTTTTATAATCTATAATTTTTTAATGGAATTTTTTTCGCTCTTTTCACAGACTGATACATACATCAGTTTAGTAACACTTACTTTTATGGAAATTATATTGGGCATTGATAATATAATTTTCATTTCAATTATTACAGGCAAGCTCCCTGAACACGAGCAGGGAAAGGCAAGACGTTTAGGTCTTTCACTCGCGCTTGTTTTCAGAATACTTTTATTACTCAGTATTTCATGGATTGCCGGGCTCGTTCATCCGTTATTTACAGTTTTCAATTTTGATGTTACGGGAAGAGGATTAATTTTAATTCTTGGCGGACTGTTTTTGATATACAAGAGCACTACCGAAATTCATGAAAAACTTGAAGGGAAAGAGGAAGAATCGAAAGATGTTGTTAAAAAAGGAATGTCTGCTTTACTGACACAGATAGTTTTACTTGACATAGTTTTTTCGTTTGACTCCGTTATTACTGCAGTAGGACTTGTAAAGCATGTATCAATAATGATTATAGCAATTATTTTATCAATGATTGTTATGCTTCTCTTTGCAAAAAGTGTAAGTGATTTCATACACAAGCATCCAACAATTAAAATGCTGGCGTTATCTTTTTTATTAATGATTGGATTGTTGTTATTCCTGGAAGGACTTCATATAGATGTACCGAAAGGATATGTTTACTTTGCCATGGCCTTCTCTTTCTTAGTTGAAATGCTTAACATAAAATTGAGAAAGAAAGTAGCACCGGTAGAACTGAAAGATAAATTTAAAGATTAAATTAAAATTGAATGCAGAATTGTGAAAAATACTTTTCATAATTCTGCATTCTAAAATATAACTAATAAAAAGCTCCTGCCATAAGCCCGCCGTCTGCGGCTATACACTGACCTGTAATAAATGATGCTTTTTTCATGCAAAGGAATGCAGCAAGTCCTGCAATTTCTTCGGGATTTCCAACCCTTTTCATAGGAGTCCAATCAATTATTTTAGCCCAACGCTTTTTATCACTCATAACTTCTTTTACCAATGGAGTTTTTATATACCACGGGGCAATTGCATTCACTCTTATTTTATCCGATGCCCATTCCACTGCTAAATACTTTGTCATTTGAATCATAGCAGCTTTAGTCATCGCATAGACAACACCTGAAGAAGTGCTTTCAAGTCCGCTGACCGAAGCAATGTTTACAACTGAACCATCTTTTGATTTTTTTAAATAAGAATGTAAATTTTTTGTAAGTTCAAATGCGGCTTTTAGATTTGTATTCATAATCTTATCGTATTCATCCGGAGTATACTCAGTTGATTTTTTTCTTATATTTGTCCCAACGTTGTTTACAAGAAAATCTAACTTCTTTGCACGTGTTTTTATTATATGGTAAATCTTTTCTCTTCCTTCTTCTGTGCTTACATCTGAAATTACACCGTGAAGATTACTCTCTTTATTTGCATTTATAATTTTCAAAACATCATTCTGCGTTCTTGCAACAAAAAAAACTTCTGCGCCAAGGGATAGAAACTCCTGAACTATGGCAAGCCCTATACCTTTACTACCGCCTGTAATCAGAGCAACTTTTCCGTCAAGATTCCAATTATTCATTATTCTTTATTAATTATTAATTAGAAATAACCGCGTCAGCTGATATTTCAACAAGCATATCGGGATGTACAAATCCGCTGACTTCAACCATTGTGTTTGCAGGTCTTATATCTTTAAAATATTCGCCCGTTGCTTTGCCGACTTCCATTCCCTGAGATATATCGGTGACATACATTGTCAGCCTCACCACATCTTTCAATGAAGAACCCGCCTGCTCAAGTACTTTTTCTATTTTTTTTATTATTTGCATTGTCTGCTTATATGCGTCTCCGGGAAACATTACATTACTGTTTTCATCCGTAGCAGTTGTTCCTGCAACAAAAATCATATTGCCTGCTTTTACTGCACGTGAGTATCCGAATTTCTCTTCCCAGATTGAACCCGAGGAAAATAGTTTTCTATCCATTTTATTTATTATAAAAATTATGAACGGTTAATTCTTGCAAAAGAAATTAATCCCATATCTTTGCAGTCTTCAAACCCCATTGCTTTATAAAAACCAACGGTCTCTTCTTTATTATCCGTAAGCAAAACAGTCTGGCGTACACTCTTAAAGTGCTCAATTGTTTTAGTTAAAAGCTTCGTGCCGATTTTTCTTCTCTTATATTTTTTCTTCACAAGTATATCCTGTATATAAGAAATAGTAACGCCGTCTCCGACAACTCTCATCATGCCTATAAGATGGTCACCGTCCCACGCAGTCAAAACGTAGTAAGAGTTTTTTACAGCCTGCGCTAAGTTTACAGAATCATGCGTGTAAGCCCCCCAACCCGCATCATCATACAACGACATTAGTTCGTCCGATGAAATATTTTTGTCTTCTTTATAAGTTATTGTACTCAGAAAATTATAATTAAAATTTTAAAATTGTTTAATTTCTTTTTACCGATTCATAAGTTTTATTGGCATCTACGTACTCTGTATATTTAGATTTCCAGTCAGCAAGAAATATTTTCTTTAAAGCCGCATTAACCTTCTTGTTATCTATTTCTAATGTTGCATTGCGTGAGCCGTAGAAATAACCGCGCTCCCAGTTAGCCGAGCTTACCCAGCTGATGTTATTATCAGCAATAAAGTATTTGCAATGCTCTACTCTGGCGTAAGAAATAAATCCGCTTGAGTGTTCCGGTATTGCAGAAAATTTTACTTCTATATTTGGGACTTTAGTTAGCTCCTGAATGACTTCCGTAGAGCCCTTTCTTATTGCCCAGTTGGAAAAAATAATTTTTATTTTCACACCGCGCTCTGCCGCATTTCTTAAAGCTTTATCTATTTCCGTAAATTCGTCTCTTGTATTATAAGAGTACATCTGAATATGCAGGCTGTATTTCACATTATTAATAATATTTACAAGTTCATCTCGTTCATTGCTGAATCCCTCCGGCACTTTTGCTATAGGAGAAAAGCAGGGAAACAGCGTCATGCTCCCGTAATTTTTTGTCTGTATTGAAAGTTCATTGTATGAATTCAGAATCTCATCGAACGAAATATTTTCTTTAATTGTATTTCTTCCGATATCAGAGTTGTTCCAGTCGTAATTAAAAATTGCTTCAAAGTTTTTTGCAAGCTTTCTGTTTTTTACTCTGATGCCAAGCTCATGAATGTGGTCAAGAGCGCGCCAGTCCATATTTGCGCTGCCTGTATATAAATCCCTTCCATCTGCAATCATATATTTTGCATGCATTATTCCGCCGCCTGAATTTTTAAAAGATATCTTTGCAATGGTAATGTTATTTATTCCGCTAAGTTCATCAGCAGATTTTTCAGAACCTGAATAGAAGCTAGAATCTATTAAAACTCTTACCTTTACTCCTCTTGACGCCGCATTTTTAATAGCATCAAGAACCGGCTCAAGCGCTTCACCTTTTTTATTGGCAATGTAGAACATTCCGATATCAAGCGTGCTCTTAGCATTGTTAATCATGTTTAACCAAACTTGCTGAGTGCGCGGAAGATGAGAACGTTCCATAGAAGTCTCTTTCGGAACACTTTCAACAATCTGAAAAAAAGTTGTCTGTCCGAAAGTAACTGAAGCAAGTAATAGAAATATTAATATAAGCTTTTTCATTTTTGTTTTATTGGTTTGTTACTCACCCCATAAAGTGATTACAATTTTTCTTCTTCCTCCGTGATTTCTATGCTCGCATAAATAAATTCCCTGCCAGGTGCCAAGGTTTAGTTCACCATGTGTTACAGGGATATTAAGTGAGCAGCCGAGCAAGGCTGACTTCAGATGCGCCGGCGTATCATCGCTGCCTTCATAATCGTGCTGATAATAAGGCATATCTTCAGGCACCATTTTATTAAAGTGAGATTCAAAATCCTTGCGTACAGTCGGGTCGGCGTTTTCATTTATTGTAAGTCCCGCTGATGTGTGCTGAATGAAAACATTACACATTCCAATTTTTATATCCCGGATTTCAGGGATACAGGAAAGTATTTTCATTGTGATTAAATGAAAGCCGCGTTTGTACTCTTTTAGGGTGATTTCTTTTTGGAAGAAGTGCATTTACTAAAATAACTAAAATGGATTTAATGGTATATGTAAATCAAATTTCTTTTTATAATTGTAAATCAGGAAAATTCAATATTGTTATCTTTTTTTCCTCTTACATTTCTATTAATTTACATTATGCCAACTCCAAGCAAAAAATTTTATGCTCCGCTTATAATTTTATTTTTCATCGGACTTATCTGGTCTGCCATAAATCCCAAAGAGTATTTTACCTGGTTCCTTGAAGTCTTTCCTGCAATAATCGGATTTATCATTCTCGCTCTTACTTATAAACGATTTACGTTTACAAAACTTGTTTATGTTTTTATTTTAATTCACTGCTGGATATTATTTATAGGCGGACATTATACTTATGCCGAAGTGCCTTTATTCAATTGGATACGAGATGTATTCCATCAGTCAAGAAATAATTACGATAAAGTTGGCCATTTCACACAGGGATTTGTCCCTGCATTAATCATCCGAGAGATATTCCTACGCAAAGAGATTATTAAAAAAGGCTGGAGAGCTTTTACAGTCGTTTGCATCTGCCTTGCCATCAGCGCATTCTATGAATTGATTGAGTGGTGGACCTCTCTCTTATCGGGCAGCGCAGGTGATGCATTCCTGGGCACGCAGGGAGATGTTTTCGATACACAAAGCGATATGTTCTTTGCTCTTATAGGAGCATCAACGGCATTGCTGTTATTCAGTAAGATTCAGGATAAGCAGATTAAAAGTTTAAGTTAATAATTTAAATTAGTATGGTTGAGTTTATATTATACGTTGCAAATCAGGAAAAGAGTAAAGAGTTTTATAAAACGTTATTGAATAAAGAACCATCACTTGATGTCCCGGGAATGACGGAATTTTTACTCGAGGAAAACTGCAAGCTGGGATTAATGCCAAATGATGGAATTGTAAAAATACTTGATAAGAAAATCAGGCATCCATCCGAAGGGGTTGGAATTCCCAGATGCGAGTTGTATCTATCTTTTGAAAATTCCGTAGAAGTTTTTCAAAGAGCTATTATTGCCGGTGCAAAAGAAATTTCTCCTATAGAAAACCGTAACTGGGGAGATACCGTCGGTTACTTATCCGATGCAGACGGACATATAATAGCAATAGTTCAGAAATAAAATTTACATTCATAATGGTTGAATACAGAAAAATATTACCATCCGATAATAAAGAACTTGCAGAAATAATAACTTCTATTATGAAGGAATTTAAAGAAGATCCCAAAGGTACAATTGTTGAAGACCCCACTTTACATACAATGTACGAAAATTATACAAAGGGTAATGGAGTATATTTTGTTGCGATTGAAAATGGAAATATACTCGGAGGCTCGGGTATAAATCAGCTCGACGGCACAAAAGAAAATGTGTGTGAACTGCAAAGAATGTTTTTGACACCTGAAGCCAGAGGTAAGGGAATTGGACAAAAATTAATGGATATGTGCATTCAGTCTGCAAAAGACTTGGGATATGAAAAAATCTATCTAGAAACACTTGATAATATGAGTGAAGCAAGGAAGCTGTACTTAAAATCAGGATTTAAATTTATTGATAGACCGCTTGGCAATACCGGGCACTGCGGATGTAATACATGGATGGAGAGAACATTATGAGAGAGATAAAAATAAGGAGAGCAGTTCCTGAGGACTTGAAAGAGCTCCGGCAATTATATATTGACACAGTAACGAATATAAACTCCAAAGATTATTCTGCGGATCAGATTCAAGCATGGATAAAACCATGGTATGAACCTGATACAGCAACTCGTGATGGTCGAACTTTTGCCGATAAAATTATTGAGCAGTATTTTATAGTCGCAGTAATTGATAATGTTATTGCAGGATTTGCATCGCTTGAAGATGACGGCTATCTGGATTTTATGTATGTGCATAAAGATTTTCAGAGAGCAGGAGTTGCCAAAACTTTGCTGACTGAACTTGAAAGATATGCCAAAGAAAAAAATATTGAAGAGCTTAACGCAATCGTGAGCCATACTGCAAAAGGATTTTTCGAAAAGCACGGCTGGATAAAAATAAGAGAGGAAGAGGTGGAAGTGAGAAGAGCAGTATTTATAGATAATATTATGATAAAGAAATTATCATAGGAAATAAAAACCTCCCCACTTCCAACGTACAACATAGCAGGGAGGCGTTTTATTGGGAAACAATGAATTTAGAGATTAACTAGCTCTATACCTTCTCTATATAGAGTAAGCTCCCAATATTAACGCAATTGCTATGCCTAAAACTAAATTTATTTTTAACTTAAAATTTACCTGTTCTTTTGAATTTTATACACCGTTGCAAGAACCAATTTCCTTGGCATTAAGCGGGTTGCAAAGGCAAGAAGTTTATTCATAAATCCTTCGATAGCTACATATTTTCCTTTCATCATTGCATTGTATCCGCATAAAGCAACTTCGTAGGAAGTAGCATTCACACCTTTAGCTAGTTTGGATTCTGTAATGTTAGCGGCTTTCTGAAAATTTGATTTAGTCGGACCCGGGCATAAACAAGTAACCGATACATTTGTATCTTTGAGCTCATAAGCCATTGCTTCGGAGAGCGATAGCACGAATGCCTTGGTGGCATAGTAAACACTCATAAGCGGACCCGGCTGGAAAGCCGCAGTTGAAGCAACGTTCAGAATCCTCCCGCTGTTTCGTTTAACCATTGGTCGAACAAATAATTTAGTAAGCTCGGCCAGAGCAAGAACATTCACCTGAATCATTTCCTCTTCTTTTTTCCAGTCGGTCTCGTAATAATTTCCGTAGCCGCCAAAACCTGCATTATTGATTAAAAATTCAACTTCCATCCCTTCTTTTAGGAGCTCAGAAAAGATTTCTTTAGGAGCATTTTTATCCGCTAAATCTTTTGTCAAAACTTTAACCTTGATTCCATAATCTTTTTCAAGCTCCCGGGCTAATTTTTTTAGCTTATCTTCCGAACGGGCAAGAAGCACTAAATCTGAGCCATTTTTTGCGAAAATTCTTGCAAACTCAAGTCCTATTCCTGATGATGCGCCTGTTATTAATGTTGTTTTCATTTATTTGAAATATTTATCAAAGTCTAATTTTAGCTCAAAATCGCAAAAGTTTCGCGAAAATTTTTTGTATGAAAATAATTCGTTGTTATTTTATTGACTTATTCCGAGATTACGTAAAGTTGAAAATATATCTATGATTTAACATATAAATATTTGCACAAAATCTTAGTCTTTTTCGTTGCGAAGCCGGAGCATCGCAACGAGAGGTCTATTTTAATACCTCCTCACAATTTTTCGCAAACTAAAATCAATCGCCTTGAGCCGAGCTCAAACTTCTCGCCTTTTATCGAACCGTATCCTTTAAATTTGCCGAAACCGTTTTTGGCAAGCATAGTGGTAAGCTCTTTGTAAGAATACAATCTTATGCTGCTGTGCTGCGATTCCTTCCCGAGCGTCCACTTCACATTTATTCTGCTCGTCTCCAGATCCAGCACGCGCTCTTCCTTCATAGGAACATTTCCATATCGCATATCAGATTTCGGTTCAAAGATTTTAATTATCGTCTCAAGTGTATGTGTCTCTACTAAAAACTTGCCTCCTTTTTTTAAACTCTTCGCCGCTGCTTTCACAAATTTTTCATTATCATCATCGGAGAAATATCCGAAGCTTCCGAACCAGCAGATGACTGCATCAAATTTATTTCTATAGGAGAAATTCCTCATATCTCCTTCAACATAATTAATTTTAAGCTTATCCTGTTCTGCTTTCTTAATTCCGGATTCAAGAACATATTTATTGAACTCTATCCCTGTTACATTCATTCCCTTTTGAGCGAGTAGATTAGCTATGCGTCCGAATCCGCAGGGAACATCAAGTACAAACATTTCTTTTTTAAGCTTCATTACTTTACAGATGAAGTCAGTCTGCTCCTTATCCTGCTCCGGAGTGTAAACGCCGAACTGAACCTTCTGCCAGAACTTGAAAAATTTTTTATGCCAGTCTTTCATGAAACGGATTTTGAATTTATGGGAAATTTGAGTCAGTAAAATAATACCACTTATCATCTATTTTTTTGATAGATGATAAGTCTCCATATAAAGGAGGATTTGATGATTCAGATGTTGTATAAACAAGCCCGGATCTTGGCTTTAGGGAAAATATTGTGTTATCTTTATTCATCCAAATTCCATTATAATTGTTTTCTTTCAAAAATGATTTTAATTTTTTAAATTTATCATAGGGTATTTTATGCTTTATTAAAAAATCCTCAAGAAAATCACCATTGGTATTTTTAATTTTTGAAAACTCTTGTTTCCAAAATAAATCTTCTTCAGAATAATATTCTTTGCCTACATCTATTGTAAAATCATAAAATTCATCGTTTTCTTTAATTGTTATATAGTAGTGAAGAATCTTGAGTTTATTGCATAATAAAATTCCTCCCATATTTTCCTTATATCTAGATATTTTCCATAAATTGGGCATTTCTCTAAATATCTTATCTATTTCATAAAATTTATCTTTATTTTTCAAATATTCACTTTCTGTTTCGCTAAACGAATCTTCAAAGGAACAGCTATTAAAAAATATTAAAATAAAAATTACAGCAATAAGAACTTTTAAATTATATTTTAGTTGAAATCTCATATTAAAAATAAATGTAGCAAAAGTTCTGTAAGAAAAAATGATAGCAGAATTTTAATTTAGACCTCCCCCTGCCCCCCTCCTTATAAAGGAGGGGGAAGCATTGTGGTCGTTGGTCTGAAGACCAACGACGGCGGTAAATCTGATGTCACAGATATATTCTTATGGTTGTTGGTCAGGAGACCAACAACGGCATAAATTCCGGAAACAGACAACTAGCAACTAACTCATATATTCTCTATGAAAATTTTATCCTCAGGCACACCGGAATTTACCAGCACCTTTATTGCTTCACTCAGCATCATGGGCGGACCTGTAACAAAAAAAACGTGCCTATAAATTTCCTTCACATATTTTTTGAAAATCTCCTCTGAAAAATATCCTCTTTCAGTTTTTATAGTTTCACTACCTTCTTCTAAGATCGGAATGAAAGTGAAATTGTTTTTCTCTTTATCAAGATTTTCAAATTCACTTAAAAATACCGAAGTCTCTACCGAGCGGTTTGCATAGAAAAGAATAAGCTCTTTATCTATTTCCCTTTCATTAAAATCACGCAGTATGCTTCTTACGGGAGTTATACCCGTGCCCCCTGCAATAAATACAGGGATAAAATTGCTTTCATAAATTTTTTTACTGTGAATTTCTCCCCGCGGCTCATCAAATAATAGCTGAGCACCAATGGGAAGATTTAAGATCGCATTTGAAAAATCAGAGCCTGATTTTCTTATAATGATTTCAATTTGCTTTTCACCCGGAGCATTGGCAATTGAAAAATGCCTTTCATTTCCTTTGCCGTCAGTAGCATTCAAATCAGGAATTGTAACAGTAAAAAACTGTCCTGCCAGAAACTTTATACCTGAATCATTTTTATCAAAATATAATCCGTACGTATCTTTGAGTATTTCTTCTTTTCTTTCGAGCTTTAACTTATATGCCATTTAGTGTATTATAAATTCAAGATAATAAATTTAAAAGTAAGAATAAGTTCTTAGTTTAAAGGGAATTATTTTGCAGAAATGCCCGTTTTCCTTAAAAATATCAGAATTGTATTTCATAAGGCTTACTCGTATTTTTAAAATTAAATTACACTATATATGACTAAAAAATTCCATTATATAATTTTCATTTTTATTATAGGCATCTTCTCTGCTAATTTTTACGGATGCGGATATAACTCACTTGTGCAGCAGGAAGAAAAAGTAAACGGCGCATGGTCGCAGGTTGAGAACCAGTATCAGCGCAGAGCTGACCTTATTCCTAATTTAGTAAATACTGTAAAAGGTTATGCAGATTTTGAAAAAGATGTGTTAACAGAAGTTACAGATGCAAGAAGCAAAGTCGGTTCAGTCCAGCTTAAAGCGGAAGATTTAAACGACCCTGAAAAATTCCAGCAGTTCCAGGCAGCTCAGGATAAATTATCATCCGCGCTTTCAAGATTACTTGTAGTATCTGAAAATTATCCTAACCTAAAAGCGAACGAAAACTTTTTACAGCTTCAGTCACAGCTTGAAGGAACGGAAAACAGAATAGCAGTCGAAAGAAAAAAATTCAACGATGCAGTGCAGGAATATAATACATCAATAAGAACTTTCCCGACTGTTATTTCAGCAAAGATATTCGGATTCAAAGATAAAGCATACTTCAAATCAGTAGCAGGCAGCGAAAAAGCTCCGGACGTGAAGTTTGACTTTAACAAAAAAGAAGGCGACAAAAAATAATTCCTCTAATTATTAATTGACATAATGCAAGCTATTGTGATGGCGGGAGGGTTTGGCACACGCTTAAGACCTCTCACAAATAACATTCCGAAACCGATTGTACCGATTGCTAACAGACCGATACTTGAACATCTTATGGACTTATTGAAGATGCATAAGATCGACGATGTTACCGTGCTGCTTTACTATCAGGCTGAGCATATAAAGAATTTACTCGGCGACGGTTCAAAGTACGGAATGAATATCCGTTACGTAAAGCCTGAGCAGGATTTCGGGACAGCCGGCGCAGTAAAACTTGCAGAAGAATTTATTACAGATGATTTTCTTGTTATAAGCGGAGACGTACTTACTGATTTTAATTTATCCGATATACATAATTTCCACGTTGAAAGAAATTCTACAGCAACACTTTCTTTATTCAGCGCAGAGAACCCATTGCAGTTCGGAATTGTTCTGACAGACGGAGAAGGAAAGATTGTAAGATTTTTAGAGAAGCCTTCTTCATCTGAAGTTTTCTCGGATACTATCAATACCGGAATTTATTATTTCAAAAAAGAAATTTTCGATTACATACCTGCAGGAGAGAACTTTGATTTTTCAAAAGACCTCTTCCCGTACCTTTTACAAAACAATATTCCTTTATACGGATTTAAAAGCACAGGCTACTGGCGTGATGTCGGTAACCTTGAAGAATATATTTACGCAAACTTAGAAGCGCTACGCGGAGACCTTGCTTATATAAAAGTAAAAGATGTAAAGGGTAACTGTATCGATGAGACAGCAAATATTTCCCCGACTGCTTTTATAGAGAACAGTATCATTGGTAAAAATGTAACAGTAGAAGCAGGCGCAAACATTAAGAATTCTATAATCTGGGATAACGTAAGCGTAAAATCCAAAGCAAGAATTCTGTTCGATGTTATTGGTAAGAATTGTAAGATTGGCGAAAATGCAAGAGTGAACGATTTTGTTTTTATGGGAGATAATTGTGAAGTCGGTAAGAACGCCTTCATTAGCTCAAGCATAAAAATATGGGATAAGAAAAAAATTGATAACAATGCAAAGGTTACTCGAAGCTTAATATACGAAGATACATTCTTTAATGAGCTGTTTACGGATTCAAGAATTTCGGGACTCTCGAACTTGCAGGTAAATCCTGAGTTCGCCTCGAAGCTTGGTTCTGTTTACGGCGCTTTCATAGGAGAAAATAAAAAAGTTGTGCTTGCGCGTGATATAGATGATATATCGAATATGATCAAGCGTTCAATTTCATCCGGAGTTATGTCCACAGGATTGACTGTGAAAGATTTGCAGATGTCTTCTATTCCGTTACTAAGACAGGAATTAAAGGGCGGCGCAGGTGCAGGAGGTATTTTCGTAAGAAAGTCACCGTTCGATAAAGCAACGACCGACATCATCTTCTTCGATAAAGACGGTAAGGATTTATCTTCAAGCAAAACAAAAGGAATAGAAAAATTATATTTCAGTGAAGAGTATCAGCGCGCTGATTTCTTCATGGTAGGCTCTATTAAATATCCTGAAAGAACGATTGAAAAATATAAAGAGCACTTCTTACGCAATCTTGATGTTGAAGCTATTAGAAAGAGAAGATTTAAAATTGTACTTGATTACAGTCACGGTATAACCGCAGAGTTATTCCCCGATATACTTGGGGAGTTTAACATTGAAACGGTTTCGCTCTCTGCTCATTTGGATAAGGATAAAATTACTAGAACTCAGGAAGAGTTTGATGTTGCATTCAAGCAGTTCTCGTATGTAGTGCGCTCACTGAATTACAACTTCGGATTCATGATTGATTCCGGAGGCGAAAAGATATGGATAATGAACAACGAAGGCGATAGAATTGACGGCGACAGGTTCTTAGTATTGGTAACGAAGATGTTCTTAATGGTAAATCCGGAAACGAAAAAAATCGCAGTGCCAATACAGGCAACCAGAGAAATAGATTTAGTTGCAGAAGAGTTCGGAACTGAAGTTGTAAGAGTAAAAGACAGCCACTATGCAATGATGACTGCATGCGATGACAAAGAAGTTAAGTTTGTCGGCGGAACAAAGGGAGGGTTTATTTTCCCTGAGTTCTTATACGCTACAGACGGTATGTTTGCCATAGCGAAAATCCTTGAGCTTTTTGCTAAGACAAAATCAAACGTTCACGATATACTTGATGAGACGAAGAAATTATTTATGATGAAAGAAAACATTGATTGTACAAAAGAAGATAAAGGTAAGGTGATAAGGAAGTTCATGGAAGATAATACTCAGTATGACCAGATTTTAATTGACGGTGTGCTGCTGACATTAAGTAAGACCGATACAATTTTATGTATTCCTGATAAAAGCAGAGATATAATCCATTTGAATATTGAAACAGATTCACAGGGCAAGACTGAAAGCTTAATAAAAGAATTCAAGAAAAAAATAAAAAGTTATTTATCCGAATAATTGGAGTAGTTCGTAACTGAAAGAAATAATTTATAAATTTAATTCTCAGATGTAAAATGAAAATCAGTGAAATTTTAGCGGAAAACATTATATCAGTTGATTTAGAGGTTGCAGATAAGAATGATGCAATAAACAAAATAATTGATCTTGCAAATAATTCAGGAAAGATAGTTGATCTTGAAAAAGTAAGAAGCGCAGTTCTTGAAAGAGAAAAACTGGTTTCTACGGGAGTTGGGAAAGGTTTTGCAATTCCTCACGGTAAAACTGATGCAATAACGGATATCACTGCAGCTTTTGCAGTATTAAAAAATCCAATAGATTTTGAATCAATAGATTTAGAACCGGTGAGGTTTATTTTTCTTTTAGTAGGAAAAGAAAATTTATTGAATGCGCATATAAAACTGCTTAGCAGGATTTCAAGATTAATGAATAAAGATGATTTCAGAAGAAGACTTGCAGAAGCAAAAACAAGCAAGGAAGCTCTGGATATTTTCAAAGAAGAAGAACAAAATTTTCTGGATATATAATATACAGTACCACTTTAGTATAACTCAAATTTAGCCACTTGTCACACGCTATCAACTACGCCATCTCGTTCACCAATCCGGCATCACATTATTGCGAGATTGAAATTCAAATTAATAATATTAAGTCCGATGCTGTTACGTTATTCCTTCCGGTATGGACTCCCGGCTCATACATGATCCGTGAATTTGCAAGACAAGTTCAGAATACGGAAGCATTCTCTTCAGCAGGAAAAAAATTAGATATTCATAAAACACGAAAGAACCATTGGGAAGTAAACACAAAGGGTGAAAGTTCTTTCATAGTTAAATATAAAGTTTATTGCAACGAGCTTACCGTACGCACAAGCGAGATAACGGATGAGCATGCTTTTATAAACTGCTCAAATGTTTTCATGTCGGCAAAGGGAATGGAGAATGATAAGTGCTCCATTAAAATAAATCCTCATGCTTCTTGGAAAACAATTTCAACAGGATTGGAAAAGATCGGGGATAACTTATACGAAGCAGAAAATTACGATGTACTAGCAGATTCTCCAATAGAGATCGGAAATCAAAAAGTTCTGGAGTTTGAAATTCAGAACATAAAGCATTACATAGCTTTAACGGGAAGATCGAATTATAATGATGATACTTTAATAAAAGATTTTAAAAGAATTGCAGAAGCGCAGATAAATTTCTTCGGCGATATTCCTTACAAGCATTACACATACATCTGTCACTTAGTCGCAAACGGCGGCGGCGGTCTTGAGCATTTGAATTCGTTTGCAGTGCAGTTCCCGCGCTGGGCATTTACCGATGAAAAATTATATAAACAGTTTCTGGGATTAGTATCTCATGAGTTTTTCCATTTATGGAATGTAAAAAGAATAAGACCTGCGGAGCTCGGTCCGTTTGATTACGATAACGAAAACCATACTACCGGACTCTGGGTTGCAGAGGGATGGACAAGCATTTACGATAACATTTTCATAAGAAGATGCGGAGTGCTGGATAACAAAGAGTATTATGAATTTATAGAGAAAGAAGTTAATGATATAATGCGCTTCCAGGGAAGATTCAATCAGTCGTTGTTTGAATCCAGTTATGATACATGGATAAAATTTTACAGACAGGATGAGAATTCAAAAAACTCACAGGTATCATATTATACTAAAGGCGCTCTTGTTGCGCTTATGCTGAATATAGAAATAATTACATCGAGCAATTGTGAAAAGTCCTTAGACGATGCGCTTAAAGCTTTTTGGGAAGACTACAAGAAAAATCCTTCAAGAGGATTTACCAATGAAAGAGTAAAAGAAATTTGTGAATCACTTGCAGGAAAAGATCTGACTGACTTCTGGAATAAATATTTACTGGGACTTGATGAGCTGCCTCTATTCGATTACTTCAAAAAAGCAGGACTTGAAGCGAAAAATGTAAATGAAGATTTAGTTACATTTGATATTGAAACAAGCCAGGCAAACGGCAAAGTGCTTATCACAAAAGTATATGCAGGCGGCTGCGGATACACGGGCTGCTTAAATACGGGTGATGAAATAATTGCTATTAATGATATACGTATAGAAAAAGATTACGAGAAGATTCTGAAAGAATATAAACACGATGATGAAGTAAAAGTCCTTGTAAACAGAAAAGGATTCATAAAAGAATTTTTTATAAAGCTTACACCTGCAATACCGAAATACGAAATTTCCGAAATTGAAAATATGACTGACCACCAGAGAAAAGTTCTGAACAAATGGCTTCTGGGTTAATATAATTTACTGCTCGAAATTTACACTCCGTTCTTTAAAGTTTAAGAAAAAAATCCAACAACACTAAACCAATATATTATGCCGCAAAAATACGTTTACTTCTTTGGCGGGGGCAAAGCCGAAGGCGACGCGAAAATGAAAGAACTCCTTGGGGGCAAGGGAGCCAATCTTGCAGAAATGGTAAATATAAAATTACCTGTACCAGCGGGATTCACAATCACTACTGAAGTCTGCACATATTATTATGCACATAAAAAGAAATTTCCGCCTGAGTTAAAAGCACAGGTTCTGGATTCGCTTAGAAAGACTGAGAAGGTGATGGGATGTAAGTTCGGAGATGTAAAAAATCCGCTACTTGTTTCAGTACGTTCAGGCGCGCGCGCTTCAATGCCGGGAATGATGGATACAATTTTAAACTTAGGATTGAATGATAAGACCGTTGCAGGATTAATAAAGAAAACAAATAATCCAAGATTTGTTTATGACTCCTACAGAAGATTTGTTCAGATGTACGGAGACGTTGTACTCGATTTAAAACCTACCAATAAACACCAGATAGATCCATTCGAAGAAATAATAGAACACAAGAAAAAAAACAAAGGTATTACAAACGATTTAGATTTCACAGCTGATGATTTGCGTGACCTGGCAATTGAATTTAAAGCTGCTATCAAGAAAGGAACAGGTGAAGATTTCCCTGATGACCCAATGGAACAACTATGGGGAGCAGTAGGTGCAGTGTTCAGATCATGGATGAATGACAGAGCTATTGTTTACAGAAAGCTGAATAAAATCCCTGTTGAGTGGGGAACTGCCGTTAACGTGCAGGCAATGGTATTCGGTAACATGGGTGATACATCAGGTACAGGTGTTGCGTTCACACGTAATCCTTCCACAGGAGAAAATGAATTCTACGGTGAGTTCCTTATGAATGCGCAGGGTGAAGACGTTGTGGCAGGTATTAGAACTCCGCTGCCGATAAGCGATTTAAAAAGAGAGAATAAAAAATTATATGACCAGCTTGAAAAAGTAAGAAAAACTCTTGAGCAGCATTACCATGATATGATGGATATTGAGTTTACAATTCAGGAAGAAGTTCTTTATATGCTTCAGTGCAGAGCAGGAAAAAGAACGGGTCTTGCAGCAATTAAAATTGCAGTGGATATGGTAAGGGAAAAGCTTATCAATACAAAAGAAGCAATTATGAGAGTTGAGCCGATGCAATTGAATCAGCTGCTCAGACCTATATTTGATTTGAAAGAAAAAGAACTCGCAATCAGGAGCGGTAAGCTTTTGACAAAAGGACTGAATGCAGGTCCCGGCGCTGCAAGCGGCAGAGTATATTTTAATTCATATGATGCTGTTAACGCAAAAGCCCGCGGTGAAAAAGTTATCCTTGTAAGAATTGAAACCTCTCCGGAAGATATCAGAGGTATGAATGCTTCTGAAGGTATTTTGACATCTAAAGGCGGAATGACTTCTCATGCTGCTCTTGTTGCAAGACAGATGGGTAAGGTGTGCGTTGCCGGCGCGGGAAATCTTGATATAGATTACCTGTTAAAGACTGCAAGAGTAAAAGGTAAAACGATGGAAGTAAGAGAAGGTGATTATATTTCTATAGACGGTTCTACAGGTGAAGTCATAATCGGAATGCTTGAAACAAAACCATCGGAAGTTCTTCAGGTATTAATTGATAAAACTATGAAGCCTGCCGATTCAAGAATATACCGCTACTATGATAAGTTTATGGGATGGGTTGATAAGAACAGAGAAATGGAAGTAAGAACAAATGCAGACCAGCCTGACCAGTCAGAAAACGCTGTCGCATTCGGAGCAGAAGGTATCGGACTTTGCAGAACTGAGCATATGTTCTTTGGCGGCGACAGAATTGATGCTGTGCGTGAAATGATTCTTGCCTACAGAGAAGAAGGAAGACGAAAGGCATTGGATAAACTGCTACCTTATCAGAGATTAGACTTCGTTGAAATCTTCAGAGTAATGAAGCAAAGACCTGTAACGATTCGCTTGCTCGATCCGCCGCTTCATGAATTCCTGCCGCATACAGAAATTGAAATCCGTAAGCTTGCAGTTATGATAGGTACTCACGTAGATGAAATTAAGTATAAGATTGACTCGCTATCTGAATTTAATCCTATGCTTGGTCACAGAGGATGCAGACTTGGAATTTCATTTCCTGAAATTACTGAAATGCAGACGAGAGCAATTTTTGAAGCAGCAGTTGTTGTGCATAAAGAAGGATTGAAAGTTGTGCCTGAAATTATGGTACCTCTTATAGGCCATGAAAATGAATTCAAATCACAGGAAGAAGTTATACGCAGAGTTGCAGAGCAAGTCATGACAGAGAAAGGCGTTAAGATAAATTACAAAGTCGGTACGATGATTGAAATCCCGAGAGCAGCGCTTGCTGCAGGGAAAATTGCCCAGTCAGCAGAGTTCTTCTCATTCGGAACGAACGATTTAACTCAGATGACATTCGGACTTTCAAGAGATGATGCAGGTTCATTCCTACCTTATTATGTTGAATCCGGAATTATAAAGAGCGACCCCTTTGAATCGATTGATATCGACGGCGTTGGCGTACTTATGGAATTTGCAGTAAGAAAAGGCAGAGAAGTTAAGCCCGACCTGAAAATCGGAATCTGCGGAGAGCACGGCGGAGAGCCTGCTTCAGTTGAGTTCTGCCACAGCCTGGGACTTGATTACGTAAGCTGCTCGCCTTTCAGAGTCCCGATTGCAAGATTGGCTGCTGCAAGAGCAAATCTGAAAGCACATGTTAAATAATTGAAATATAATCGATATAAAAGCAAAAAGGCTCAGAGCAATCTGAGCCTTTTTTGTTTGAACTTTTATTTGAAATTCTTAATAGAGCTGTAGGGGAAGGACTTGAACCTTCATGGAGTAGTTAGCCCTCTTACCCGTAGGGAAGAAAATTTTTCCTAGAACCTCCGCCGCCGAGACCGGACGGTGTGTCTGCCAGTTTCACCACCCTACAAGGTGTCTACAAAAATAGACAATTTAGGGTAAAATTTCAACTGATTTATATATTAAAATTGTTGTTTTATTCTAAGTTATTATTATTATTGCTTTTATTTAGAAACAGCAGTTCCTTCAAATTCCAGCCTTTTGTCGTAAATATTAACAAACTCTCCCAGTTCATAAACATTCCTGTAACCGTAGCCATAGAGATTTGTATAAGTCGGAATATTCAGCGCAAGTGTTATGGGCTTTAATGCAATAACTTCGACTCCCGGCTGAATATTATTTTCCTTGGTCGGATCGACGATACTAACATTTTGAGATTCACCTTTTTGTTTTTGCAGCAGAATATTCTGTGTGTTCAAAACTTCCGGCATTACCATTTTGGTAGGGAAAAACTGTCTGTCGTCTTCAAAGTTATTATTGCAGTAAATTAGAATCTTTGTATCATAAGAAGGGATTACCTTAGCAAGCGCTTCCTGAGTGAAATCAGAAAAGTTCAGATGAATTGCGCCTTTAATATGCTTTGCATTATACATTGCATCGGAGCGCGCATCAAGGATTATCACTCCCGGCTTTTTTGCCTCAGCGTTAAATTCATCAAGAGTGAGCAGTCTTGTTTTTCTGTGCTCTTTGACTTCAGCAATTAATTTTTCATAATCGTCAAAACTGACTTTTGAAGGTTTGGTAATCTGCGCCTGAACGGTAAGGGAGTAAAAAAAGAGGGCGATTAAAACTAAGTAGAATTTTTTCATATAACTGGGTTTATATTAAAATTTAGTACTGTTTATAACGCTGAAAATTTAATTTTGTTCAAAAGTCGGGTTATGGTCGGATTTTGAAACACTGATTAATATGATTTTTAAGATGACACAGAAAAAAGTCGCAAAATAGTCGCATTTTCAGAAACTCGTTCTTGTAAAAACAACACCGGTAATTTTCAAATTCTTTTTGATGAATTTTTGATGGATTATTATGTAAAGTTGAATCCATCTTAACCACAGGGGCGCCCTCCACGAACCGGAGGTTCGTACGTCCAAAGCGAAGAATTGAAACTTCGATTCTTCGCTTTGCGCGTGTCCCGATTTTTAATCGGGACGGAGGGCACCCCCGAAATAACTGGATAAACACCTTAATAATATAAAAAGAACTTTGACCAAAATAAACCGAATCTTACCTATTAGCAGGTATGGGGAAATTAAAATGCTTGCAACGTCTGCTCAATTTTCTTCATCGCATCTTCAACCTTACCCGGCGGAGCGTTGGTTTCCCACGATAGTTCATATTCACCGTCCCTTGCAATTATTTCCGCATCTACATGGAATTTAACGATGAATCTTTTTTCAGCATGGACCTTATATCCGTCCGTGATCTTCGTTACCTCAACGTCGTTGCCTGATATTTCGTATTTGAATTTTTCTTTCAATTTTTCGAGTGAATCTAAAAGCTCCTGTTTAGTCTTTCCCGGCTTTTCAATAATTTTTTTCATTTATAACCTTATATTAAGTTTAGTTGGAGGGGCTATAAATTTCAACACGTGCATTAATTTTTTAATTCCGTATTCATCCGGCTTTTTAAAATTTCATCGTCTTTCTTTTTGTAAAAAAACTTGTACAACACTTTATACACTACCGTTCCGACTACAAAGGCGAGAAATAATGGTAACAGAATTTCGATAGATATAATAGAATCCCTGAACGAGATATAGAAGAGAGTAAAATCAGTCATGAATAGAACTGCAGCGAGTCCCGCCGGAATAGAAGCCAGAAATTTTTTGTAATTTATAAGCGCTCCGCCCGCAACTCCGAGTATAACATTTATAATCCAAAGTGTTTCTAAATTAGGAATAAGAACTACTTTTATTTCATTCTGCGGCTGAGTTGTGAATCCCGAATATGTTATAACCAGTACGCACGAAGTTATAAAGCACAATGCACCTATAATGGCAAAAAATTTTTCAAGAGGATTTTTCTCTAAATAGAATTTTTCGGTTGGGGTGTGTTGCGGTTTTGTATTATTCATTTAAAAATTAATTTCTGAATTTAATTTCTCACCAAATCCACTACGTTCTCTATGTGATATGTATGCGGGAACATATCAACGGGCTGAACGATATTTATTTTATATTTTCCTTTGCCGCAGATTATCTGCAGGTCGCGCGCCTGCGTAACGGGATTGCAGCTTACGTAAACAATTTTTTCAAAATCGGTTTCGGCAAGTATCTCGCATATCTTCGGATGAAGCCCTGCCCTCGGCGGGTCAAGAATAACTTTATTATACTTATGCAGCTCCTGCACATCTTTTGAGAGCAGGAAATCTTTTATATCGCCTAATTCAAAATCCACATTTGAAATATTATTCAGCTCCTTGTTTTGGAATGCATTCTTAATGGAATCCTCGACAAGCTCAACACCTTTCACCTCAGCAACTTCATCTGAAACAAAAATTGAAATAGAACCGGTACCGCAGTATAAATCCAGAATTTTATCCGTCTTCTTAAAGTCACCTGCCTTAGCAGCTATGTTATATAATCTCTCACCCTGTTTTGTATTAGTCTGAAAAAATGAGTTTGCGGAAATTTTAAATTTGAATTTCGCGCCGTTATCCTTATTCAATTCTTCTTCGATATATCCCTTGCCGAAGATAACTTTCTCTTCATCACCGAATGCAACCTGCGCTTTTTTATTTGAGACTGCATTTATAAATGTTGTGACTTCGGGAGCGATTTTCTTCAGTCCTTCCGAATATTCATTTATCAATTCTTCGTTGTAATCATAGGTGATGAGCGAGACCATTAAGTCATTTGTATTCTTGCACTCCCGCACAATTAAAAATCTTAAAAATCCCGAGTGAGTGTTCACAGTATAAACGCTTACACCTCTGCTTTTAAAAAAATCGCGGGTATAATTTAAAATTCTGTTAGATGCATCCGATTGCAGCCAGCATTTGTGAACATCAACTATCTTCGAGTGAAATCTCGGCACATGCAAGCCCAGCGCAAAATCTTTCGGGGTTCCTAACTCCACATCTTCCTTCGTGAGCCATCTGTCATCGGAAAAAGAGAATTCCATTTTATTTCTGTAAAAGAAAATATCATTGCTTGCAAGAGCTTTGGGAATTTCAAGGTTTTCAAATCCTCCGATTCTTTTAAATGCGTTTCTTACAGCTTCTGTTTTAAAATCAAGCTGCTTATCATATTCATAATTCTGAATTTTACATCCACCGCATGTTCCGAAATAAATACAGGGCGGCTCAATTCTGTATTGAGACGGCTTTACTAATTCAAGCAGCCTGCCTTCGCCGTAATTTGATTTCTTCTTCTTTAATTGAATACGCACTGTATCACCCGGAAGCACCTTATCCGTAAAAATTACAAAACCCTCTTCGGTTTTACACACGCCTTTACCTTCGGAGTTCAGTTCCAGCACATCCAGCGTAAGCTCATCGCCTTTTTTCATCTGCTATTGAGTTAAATTGTATTAAAATTAATGATATTTTTTTAAACCTGTATTATAGCTAATTTCTTAAAATTAATTCGGATTTTTAAGTCAGATTTATTATTTAACAGAAATAACTTCAGAACACATTGTCTAAAAAAGATTCAGCGAAAGATATTATAAAGAACGCTAAGAAGGTCGTCTGCATTGAAAAAAAAGAAATCGCTTCACTAGAAAGAAGATTTAACGATAAAACATTTGCATATAATTTTGCTTCCGCAGTTGAACTGATTTATAAATGCAAAGGCAAAGTTGTTGTGACGGGTGTCGGGAAGTCCGGCATCATTGCTCAAAAAATTGTTGCAACTTTTAACTCAACAGGCACATATTCTATTTTTTTGCACTCGGCAGATAGCGTTCATGGCGACCTTGGTATTTTGCGGGATGATGACGTTGTCATAGCTATTTCAAAAAGCGGCGACTCAACCGATGTTACTCAAATACTTCCACTAATCAAAACTCTTAAAGTAAAAATTATAGGTCTTGTCGGTAACGTTAATTCCGAAATAGCGAAGGTATCAAACATCGTTCTTGATGCTTCTGTAAAAGAAGAAGCCTGTCCTCATAATCTTGCGCCTACATCTTCATCTACAACAGCGCTTGTCTTGGGAGATGCCCTTGCAATTGCGCTTCTTCAAAAAAGAGATTTTTCCAGAGAAGATTTTGCAAGATTTCATCCGGGAGGAATTTTAGGCAAGAAGCTTTTGCTTAAAGTCAGTGATTTATTACAGGAAGAAAATAAAATTCCGATAGTAAACTTCGATGCAAACCTGAAAGATATTATATATATGATTTCCTCAAAACGCCTCGGCTGTACGTGCGTTGTGAAAAAAGGCAAAGTTGTGGGGATAATTACCGACGGAGATATAAGAAGATTTCTAGAAAAAAATATTGAACGGATTTCTACTACTAAGGCAAAAGATATTATGAATCCCGTCCCCAAAATAATTCCGCCGAACACCCTTGCAAGAACAGCTTTGGAAATCATGGAAGAAAATAAAATTACTCAGTTAATTATTGCCGATAAGAAAAGAAAAGTTCTGGGAGTGCTGCATATGCACAGATTGATTGAAGAAGGGCTCTAAACTTGCAAAAATTAATTTACATATCTCTTTTTTTTATTTCACTGGTGTTTGTTTCCTGTGAAGATAAATTCGAACCGCCGAAATCCGACCTTTCATCCGAGAATATTCCCGTGCAGGAAAGCTGGAACTCAAGTGTAACTTTTTCCGATTCAGGCTTTGTAAAAGCGATTTTGAAAGCAGGACATATTTCTGCCTTCAGCGATAAAGGTTATACTATTATAGATAGCGGCGCAGTAGTGGATTTTTATAAGAACGGAGAAATTGTATCTACCTTAACAGGAAGAAGAGGAAAGGTTGAAGATAATACAAAAGATATTGAAATATACGATAGTGTACGTGTAGTAAATAAGTCTGGCAGCGAATTGAAAACTTCCAAGCTGCTCTGGAAAAATAAAACACAAAAAGTTTATTCAGATGTATTTGTCAGTATAAAAACTCCAAAGGAAAGAATTGAAGGCGTGGGATTCGAGTCAGACCAGAATTTAACAAACTATAAAATCTATCAGGTTAGCGGAGTCTTTGATAAATAGAATAACATATAAATATTGTTTGATAATCCTGTTCATTTTATTTTCTGCAAATATTTTTGCTCAGGATAAAGTTGAACTGATACATGCTGACTCTCTCACCGGCAAAAATGAAAACGGAGTGCTGGTAAGGGAAGCCCAGGGAAATGTGCAGTTCAAACAGGGTAACATTACTGTGTTTTGCAATTCCGCTACTCAATATCCTGACCAGAACAAAGTTGATCTGCGCGGTAACGTAAAAATATATCAGGATACACTTTCGCTCTTCACATCAAAAGGAATTTATTATGGGAATGAAAAACGTGCAACAGGTGAAGGCGGAGTTACGTTAAAAGACCCAAACGCAACTCTCCGGGCTAACAGCGGAGTCTATTTTTTTGATCAGGCAAAAGCAGATTTTCATGGAGATGTGATTATTATCAATCCTCAATATAAAATTACTTCGACTGATTTAACTTATCTTCGTAATACGGAAGACTCATTTGCAAAAGGTAATGTAATTGTTACAACAGATTCTGCCATTATTAAAGCAGAGAACATAAATTTTTACAAGAGGCAGTTCAAAACTTTTGCATGGGAAAAAGTTGTGATAGACAGCGACTCGACACTGATATATTCAGATACGCTCACACATTACTCAGATAAAAAAGAATCTTATGCAGCAGGTAATGTAAAGGTGAATAGTCTTAACAATAACACAATCCTTTACGGAAATATTCTTGAAAATTACGAATTAAAAAATTATACAAAGCTTGCAGGAAAGTCTAAGTTAGTCCAGATAGATAAAACAACTCCGGACACCCTCTATATATACAGTTCCTACATGGAGGCGTTCAGGACGAAACCGGAATACTACATTGCAACAGACAGCGTGGAAATAATACGAACGAACTTTTATTCCAAATGCGGACGTGGAATTTATTTTAAGGATTCTTCTAAAGTCGCTATGGAAAAAGAACCCATTGTATGGCAGGATAACATGCAGATAACGGGAGATTCCATCTATGCCGAGCTTCCCGGTAACAAACTTCAAAGCATTTTTGTAAAAAAATTAAACATACCAAATACAAAACCTTCGTTCATGATTTCGCAGGGAGATTCAAGCTTTGCCGACAGGTTTGACCAGATACGTTCGCGTGATATATCCGTTTATATTCAGGATGACAAAGTTGATTCAATAAAAGCGATAAGCAATGCCTCAAGCATTTATTTTATATATGAGGAAAAGAAAGCTAACGGAGTAAATAATTCAGAGGGAGATAATATTTATATTTACTTCGACAGGACTGAAAACACAGTTTCCAAAATCAGAATTGAAAAAGGTGTGAAAGGAGTGTATTCGCCTGAGACAGACATCGGCAAAGTTACATTAACTCTACCGGGATTTATTCCAAGAAATGACAAACCAATCAGAAGATAATTTATCTTTTATTCTTTTTATTTTTCTTCATCAGATCCTCGAGCTTTTCCTGCGCCCATTTTACTGATTGCGGCACCATTGTCTTCATCTCTTCTTTAAATTTTGCAGCTTCATAATCATCGTATTTCATTTTCAGCTTAGTAATTTTCTCAATAGATTTAATATGCTGCGAGTAAATTCTCTTTGCATCTTTTGAAATATTTTTATTCTGCTTTAAGAATAATTTGTAATTTGTAATTAGATAAAGCGCCTGCTCGTACATGTCCAGTTCATAAAAACATTTCAGCAGTAAGTTTTTTACATCGTATCTGAAATAGAAAAATTCATATTTAACCTTGCTGATAAACTCAAGCGCTTTAGGATAATTCTGTTTATCGTATTCAAGCAATGCGTAGCTGAAGTCCCGCATATTATCACGAGATTCCTTCGGAATTTTATCAAGATTTCTCTCTAAGAACGATATCAGCCAGTCATAATCTTTCTCTTCTTTTGCAATAAGCACAATGTTCCTGAATCCGAGCAAAGTAATTACCTGCGGTTTATCCGGCTCAGAGAAGAGCTGATACGTATCCATCTTCTTATATACATCGAGTAGATTTTTATTGAACTCAAATTTACCGAGATGAATATAATCTATGCAGAGAGATGCAAAAGCATGGAGCATCTCAGACTGCTCTCTTAAACTGAACTTATCAATATTATTTGAGAAAATTTTCTCTGCAGAAAAATAATAATCCGTTTTTGAAAAATCAGTCTGCGCAACATAAAAATAATAATGCACTGCAAGTACGGGATATTCATCGGGATGACTTTTTTTTATGTATTCAAGCAGCGCTTCAAGATTTATATTCTCAAATGCAGCGTTCAGCAAACCTGCATCGGGCTTTATATTAAAGTTATGTTCATTGGTATACAAAAGAATTTTCAGCTTCAGCATCTTCAGAAGGAAGAAGAAAACAAGATTTTCTCCGCGCTTAGTTGTTGTCTCCACTCCTTTATCTTCTTTGCTTCTCCTGAAATAAAAATCGTACTTTAAATCTTCAAGCTTTTTTCTGAATAAATACACTTCATCGGGGTCATGCTTTTTAATATCAATTGATTCGTATGCTTCATTGATTTTTTTGGTAAAAAGTGTATCAAGCATTCTTATGCTTAATGCTTCAAGAGTGGAAGTGCTTTCCACAAAAGGATTGCTTCGGGTGAATTTAATTGTTATGAAATCCTGGCCATGCCGCAGCAGGTCGGAGAGTATATTTCTTACACGTGAATCATTATAAGGTTTGCCGGGGTATAAAGCTTTGAAGAAATTTTCTTTTGTAAACTTCGGATTGTTAAACTCAGGGTAATACTTTTTGAAAAATCTATAGCTTTGTGATATAGTTTTATCCCTGTTGAAAAAAGGAGAGTCGATGAATCTTTCAAACTCCTTTATTTCATCATGACTGAAGGTTGCGAGAAGATCTATAAATTTTGATTTGAACAAATCTTTAATTTGTAATCTTTACTTGAGAAGTGCTCTTTAATATAATCTGCGGCTTGCCGTTGTACTCTGAAATTATTCCGCTTACTTCAACATTTTTATTTTTAAAACGGTTTACATCTCCGAACTTTGCAAAATCATCTTTGAAAATTACTGCAGCGCATGTGTTCTTCGGAAACTTTCCGTCAAAGTTAAGATAAGCAACTTTTTCGTTTTTATATACATCTGCTATGTAACCTGTAACAACTGCATTTTTCCCAATATATTTTGCAGTCTGTTTTGCTTTTAGTGATACGGTTTCCTGCTTCTGCTGAGTCTGCGGTACCTGCTTATCCTGCTGAATCTGTTCCTCAGCTTTTGCATCGGTTTTGTTTTCGTTCTTTACTTCTTCTTTTGCTGTTTCTCTCGGTGTTTCTTTAGGAGTAGGATTTTGCTGTTCAATTTTTATATCGCTCGAAGGATTTTTATTTTCCTTAGAGCAACCTGTGAAGAGAAAAGCAATTAACAATATGTAAAGAAAAACCTTATTCATTTATTTTTTTAAATTTGCTTTTGCCTGGTCTAAATACTGCTTTATCCCGCTCTCCATATTTGGGTCAAAGCTCAATCCTTTTTCCATATACTCAACTGCTTCTTTATATTTTTTCTGTAATAGATAAACAATTCCTTTTCTTGCAAGCGCTTCTGCATCGTTTGGATTTATCACCAGCGCTTTATCGTAATCAGTCATTGCTAAATCCAGCTTACCGATATCTTTATATAATGCCCCGCGTGTTGTGTACATTTTAGGATTTTGCGGAGCAGTTTCAATTGCTTTATCTAAAGTCGAAATTGCTTTGGCAGTATCATTCATATAAAAATACAAAGTACCTTTAATCCTGTAATTTTCTCCGTCAGATGAATTTATACTTATTGATTTATCAATCACCGTCATTGCTAAATCATATTTTGATTCAGCCGTATAAATACTTGCAAGGGTCTGGTATGACATTAAAGATTCCGGGTCCAGCTCAATTGATTTATTCATATCTTCAATTGCTTCTTTTGTATTTCCTATAAAAAAGTATGTTGTGCCTCTTCCTGCATATGCACGGGCAGAGTTAGGGTCAAGATAAAGAGCCATTTTAAAATCAACAAGCGCAGATTTAAAATCGTGAAGTAAAACATAAGCATTTCCCCTTGCCGTATAGCCTCGGGCGCTATCTTTATAAGTATTGATGTATTGCGAGTAGTACTCTGCTGCTTTTTTAGGATTGCCGTTTGCGAAATATTGATTGCCCATATCCATCATTTCTTCGGGGGTGTTTTGCCCAAACACTTTTAACGATACAAACAGAAAAAATATGATTAACCTTTTCATAACAAATCTTATTTCCTTATTTCCTTATTTCAATAAAGAAGTTTTATTTTGTGAGTCGAGCATTTCGTAATACTTGTTCAGAATTAAAATGCTTTCAGGAGATAGTTTTTTCGAGTACATATTATTTTTCAGACGGAAAATAATATTTGAACATTCAGGCATTGAATTGAATTCAGATGTAAGTAAAGATTTTCCCGCCTTAAAATATTCCATTGAGCCTGTGTAGCCGCACTTATTTTCACCTGCATTCTCTTCTGTAATAGCTGCAAGAAGTTTATTGATGATATCTTTATCCTGAATGGTTACAATATCATTTTTATTGGTAAGCTTACCTGTCTTATCATAAAAATACAGCTTTATCATATCTGTACCTTCTGTTTGCTTATCCAGTGATTTTTTTATCGAATCATCACATGAACAAAAAACAAATACTAACAAAACTAATAAAATTGAAAATAAATTTTTCATTTAATTTGTCCAGACCTTCTTTTTAGTGCCGCTTGGTATTGAAACATAAAAACTTAAGTTCATTTGGTTAGTTGAATATTTTTCAAAGGTTAATGTTACGTACTCGCCTTTCTTCGGATTGCTTGCCTGAATAGTTTTAGCATGCCACCCGTCACCGCTGCTCACAATGTTAGAAAAATTTATAGCGGAAATTATATCCCCTTTAAGGTTAGTGTATTCACATTTATTTACAACATAAGTAGATTTATCTACGTAATATTTTCTGTTTATGATTATTCCTTTGTCGCTGGTTGTAGTAAATATAAGAGTATAATATAAACCTGATTCGGATAGTGCCATCACATCGTTTTTAAATTTAACAATCTTCATTGTACCCGTGAATGCATTCATTAAATCATCATAATAAACTTTCATTCGGACAACTGCGCTGATGTTTGCCTGGTTCGTCGGTCCCGTAATGGAATAATCATTGAGTGCATTGAGATAAGTAAAATTGTTTCTTCCGAAATAACCTGTTGCAACATCTACACCCAGAGGACCATCTATCTTAAACCACAGATCATTTTTCTTTCTTGCTCTTACTTCAATTGAAGCAGACTCATCCATTCCCGGAGCTTTGATTTTTACTTCACCTTCGGAAAGAATATTGTCGGTCAAATCACTTCTTCGGTTCACTTCTTTCATAATATCAAGTATCTGATTTTCTGCTTCCGTTGTTCCGGTGTAAAACTCGTCAATTTCCTGCGCAAAAACAGGAAGGGAAAACGCGATGAAAAAAATTATAAGTAGATATTTCTTCATGAGAGGATTTAATTTATTATTCAATATATTTTCATTTATTAATTAATTCAAGAAAGTATGAGGTGCATTAAAATGTAGATAAATCTGCGTTTTTAAACAATTTATGAAACACATACAGTATGCGAACGTAGAATTAAAGCACATCTATGGAAAATTACATAATTGAAACAAAAGATATCAATAAATCTTACGGGCGGGAGCAGATTTTATTTGATGTGAATCTTAAAATCCCCGAAGGTTCCATATTCGGCTTTCTTGGGAAAAACGGAGCGGGCAAAACAACTACGCTTAAGATTATAACAGGCTTAATAAAACAGAGTTCAGGTGAGTGTCTTGTGTTTGGAAAAAATATCAAAAATGAGCGAGTAGAAATTTTAAAAAGCACAGGAGCAATAATAGAGTCACCGGGATTTTATTCAAATCTTACTGCAAAAGAAAATCTACTGTTGTTCCAGTCATATTATGGAAATAAAGACGCAGGTAGAGTAAACGAATGCCTTGATATAGTTGAGCTTCACAGCGAAAACAAGACCTATGAAAAATTTTCACTTGGAATGAAGCAGAGACTTGGAATCGCTTTCGCATTATTGAACAAGCCCAGGTTGTTAATTCTGGATGAACCTACTAACGGACTTGACCCTGAAGGAATAATAAAAATAAGAGAGCTTATAAAAAGATTTTCAAAGGAATTCGGAATAACTATACTTATCTCAAGTCATATATTAACTGAAGTTCAGCAGATTGCAACACATATAGGAATTATTGATAAAGGAAAGCTGATACAGCAGGGAAGAGTGGAAGATATGTTCAATGACGATGTAAGAGAATACACAATAAGTGTTTCAGACTTACTGAATATGAAGAGTTTAATTCCATTGGCAGAAATAAACGAAGAGAAGAATGAACTTAGAATAAAATGTTCAAAGCAGGAAGCTAGCAGGATTTTAAAAACAATACTTGAGAACAATATTGAAATTTACTCGATGACATATAATAATAATCTTGAAGATCTATTTTTTAATTTAACCGCCGGGAAATAGCCAGAGGAATAGCCAAAGGAAAAAAATGATATCAATATTAAAAAATGAACTGACGAAAATTAAGCGGGAAAAAATAAATTATCTTATAATTTTTATTTCGCTTTTTATTCCTCTGTTAAATTTTTTGCTTACAGTAAATTTGCGCGCACGGGCAAAAGATCCTTCAATATTTACAATTGATTATTACTTTAATAATAATGTAACATATTTATCTATTATATTCGGACCGATGCTAATAGCGTTTGTCGGGATTTATTTGTTTTTGAAAGAGTATAAAGACGATACTTTAAAAATGCTGCTGCTGACTCCGTTAACAAAAAACAAAATATTCTGGGGGAAATTGTTATTTACACTTTTATTCGGAATGTGTGTTGTGATGATTTCATTTTTATTTTCCATTCCACTTGCAATGATTGGTGGTTTTCAGGGAATGAGCGGAGAGATTATATGGGTATATTTCATAAAGCATTTTAAAGCGGGGTTTTTACTGGTCTCATTTATTCCGTTCACATTTTTTATAACGCTGCTGTTCAGAAATATTTTGTTCGCCTTGTTCGTTTCGCTGATGTGCATGATTTCGGGATTTCTTATAGTAGGCAGCAAATATACACCTTATTATCCATGGTCTGCATCTGTATTGTTAAATGCTCAGCAAACCGAAATTAATTTATTAATACCAATAGCAACGCTGACTTTAAATTTTGTTTTATTTGCAATACTTTCGTATATAAAATTTACAAAACAGGAAGTTTAATTATAAAAAATAAAATGATCACAGATAACATAAAAAATGCCGCGCAGTATTTTTCTTACGGGAACAGATTTCAGAAAGCCCTGGAGTATTTACAGGTAACGGATTTCGGATTAATAGAAAACGGCACCCATGAACTTGACGGTAAAAATATTTTTGCAATAGTAAGTGAGTACGATACAAAACCAATGGAAGAAGGAAAGTGGGAATCACACAAGAAATATTATGACGTGCAGTTCGTCGCAAGCGGCGAAGAGAAGATAGGATATGTTTACAAAGAAAAAGTAAAAATATTACAGGAATATGATGAAGAAAATGATTACATGCTTTGGGACGGCGAAGGGGATTTTTTGACTGCAAAGGCAGGGGATTTTTTAATCCTCGGTCCCGATGACGTGCACATGCCTTCAATTCAGATAAACGGACCCTCAAAAGTAAAAAAAGTTGTGGTAAAAGTTTTAATATAAAAATATGTTCGAGCAGTTAATTGAAACGTTTGATATTAACAACAGAATTAATATCTATCTTTTAAGTTCACTCAAAGAAGAACATTTCAAAGACCAGGACGGAGGCAAAGGAAGAACTGTTGGTGAGCAGTTTGCGCATATCCATAATGTGCGGCTGATGTGGCTGAAAGTTTCTGCGACTGAACTTATGCAGGGATTGAATAAGGTTGAAAAAGAAAATCCCATTACTATAAAACTTCTCGAAAAAGAATTAAAGGCATCAGGTGAAGCAGTAAAAAAGTTAATTGAGCTGAGCTATAAAGAGAAGGACGGAAAGATTAAAGGATTCAAACCGCATTACGCTGCTTTTGTCGGATATTTAATTTCACATGATTCTCATCACCGAGGACAGATTATGCTGGCGCTAAAACAATCAGGACATCCCGTTGATAAAAAAATTCAGTTTGGGTTATGGGAATGGGGAGTAAGATAAGTATTTTTTTTGTTAATTAATAAAAATACTTTATAATTTATAATACTATGCAAAGAGTAACAGTAAATCCAGAAATTTGTAACGGCAAACCTACAATCAGAGGTTTAAGAATTACCGTTAAGACAATTCTTGAATATCTTGCTGCAGGTGATTCAGTTGAAAATATTCTTAAGGCATATCCTGTTCTGGAAGCTGAGGATATAAAAGCTGCATTGGATTTTGCTGCGAAGTCAATGGATAGAGAGCTCACTTCTTTCAAAACAGTTGCGTAAAGCAAATGAAATTTCTTGTAGATGTAAACCTTCCTAAATATTTTGCTTTCTTCAATTCTCCTGATTTTGTACATCTTATGGATATAAATCCCCAAATGTCAGATACAAATGTTTGGAACTATGCTAAGAAAAATAGTCTTATTATCTTAACCAAGGATTCAGATTTTTATTATAAATCAATTTCTGAAGAAAAATCTGTTAAAGTAATTTACTTCAGATTAGGAAATCAGAAACTCTCAGAACTGCATTCATACTTTACAAAAAATTGGGACTTAATAAAAAATCAAATTGAACATAACTGGCTAATATTGGCTTCTAATGACGAAATTGAAATAATTTTATAATATACTTTGAACGAATTCCCTACAGAACTAATATCAAAAAAAGATTTCACTCAATTTCTTAATCTTCAGGACAGCAAACTAAAATTTCTTGTTCCGGGAATTATGAAATTATTAAAGCTCGATAAGCTGAATGATTTCTATGGACCCGTCTCGCAACTGCATGGAAATGAATTCATCGAAAAAGGATTTGAACGGCTGGGAATAAAATATGAAATAAGCCAAAGCGATTTAGATAAAATTCCGAAAGAAGGTCCGTTCATTGTTACATCAAATCACCCGCTCGGAGTAATAGACGGCTTCACAATGATTAACGTGTTTACCAAAATCCGCCCCGATTTTAAAGTTGTAGCAGATAAGCTATTTCTCGGAGTGCCGCAGATTGTTCCTCACTTAATTATCGTCGATGCCTTCAGCGATAATAAAATCGCTTCAAATTCTTCCACTATAAAAGATTTACTTACCTACGTAAAAAACGGCGGAAGCATCGGACTTTTTCCTGCGGGAGATGTGTCTCACTTTCAGACAAAAAATTTTAAAGTTGAAGATAAAGCCTGGAGTCCCGTACTGGGAAAAATTATTTCAAGGTTAAAAGCTCCTGTACTCCCTATGTACTGCTCGGGAAGGAACAGCATTATGTATCAGTTCTATGCAATGCTTCAGGATAATATCAGGCTTGCAAAGCTGCCATCAGAAATGCTGAACAAAAAAGGTACGATTACAAAAATAAAATTAGGGGAGATTATGCAGCCGGAAGAGCTTGGGAAGTTTACGTCTAATGAAGAGCTTATTAATTTTCTGAGAGAAAAAACTTACGCTTTAGAGAATACTTAAATCTACTTAACTTCAACAACCATTTTAACTCCGTACTTTGGTCTAAGTGTAAGAGAAGATGAAAGTTTTATCTTATGTCCTTTCTTTAAAGTCATCTTAAACTCCCTGCTTATTAAAGATAGTATTACTGCTCCGTGCAGCATTGCAAATCCTTCGCCTATACAAACTCTCTGTCCCGCACCGAACGGAATAAAGCTGAATTTTTTTATACTTTTCTTTCTTTCCGGATTAAATCTTTCGGGGTCAAACCTCTCGGGATTTTCAAAGTACTTCGGATTTCTTTGCAGTAAATACGGAGTGATAAAAATCGAGCTGTCTTTATGAATAAGATAATCATCTAAATAAAAATCTTTCTCTGCAGTCCTTGGAAGCAGCCATACAGGCGGATACATTCTCATTGTTTCATTCAGAACAAGTCTCGTAAAAGTCAGTTTTTCAAAATCTTCAAATTCAATATCTCTTTTACCTATGACATCATCTACTTCTTTAAGAAATTTTCCGGCATCATTTTTATTCTGATCAAGTAAATAAAATCCCCACGTCATTACCTTTGCGCTGGTATCAGTTCCTGCCATATACACTGTGAATATTTCATCGTAAAGTTGCTCGCGCGACATCGGCTTTCCTTCTTCATCGCGGGCATCGAGCATTATTCCAAGTATATCATCACGTTTTATATTTTCCTTTTGACGCTTATCAATAATTTTATAAATTTCGTTATCTAACTCTTCCTTTGCTTTCTTAATTCTGTTAATAGAAGGGAAAGGAAGTTTCAAAGCCTTATGCGGATCTAATAAATAAATAGGATTCAGTTTATGAAAAAGATCTCCGAATTTCTTCGCGCAGTCACAGAGCCTTTTATTTTTATCTTCTGAAAAAGTCGTTGAGAAAATAATTTCGACAAATAAGTTCAGCATTTCTTCATGCATCTCAAGAACATTTTCCTTTTTTATCCGTTCCTTCCAGTCTGCAATTAAATTATGAACACACTTTCGTACGATGCTGAAATACAGCTCCCATCTTGAACGGTGAAAGGCGGGATTTATCATCTTCCTTTGTGAATGATGAAACGGTCCCTCGCTTGTCAGAATTCCGTTACCGAGAATTATGCGTCCGCGCTGAAAGCCGACTCCTTTTGTGAAATTTTCAGGGTCTCTTACTAAGATATGGTCAATGTATTTTAAATCGGCAATGAGATAAATTCTGTGGCCTGATGCCTTAAGCATTACAATATCACCGAATTCTTTGTGAAGTTTTGTAAGGAAACTTAAGCCGTCCGTAAGGAATGAGAGGTAAGCATTTGCCCCAAGAAATTTATGCTTCGGTCCCGGCGGTTCGAGAATATTTTTGGGTTTACTATCCAAGGTTTGTAAAACAAACTTAAGCCATCAGTTTTTGAGATAAAAGGAAGAATAAAGTACGGATTTTTTTTATTTTTCTGTATTTTTCCCTCTCATTACTTTTTGATTTTACGTATTTTTGTTAAAATTTCGCTCAAGACTTGAAAAAATTTCTTTCCGGAGTTTACGGATATCTTATATTAATCATCGTTGCAGGAGTAACTCTCTTCTTTTTATTCAGCAATCTCACAAAAAAATCTTTTTATCCTGAAACAGGGAATTTCAAAGTTAAAGGAATTTCCAAAACTGTTACTGTGTACAAAGATGATTTTGGTGTATCGCATGTAAGCGCTGAGAACGAAGCAGATATGTATTACACAATGGGATATATGCATGCGCAGGACAGGCTTTGGCAGATGGATATATCACGAAGAGTTGCAGAGGGAAAGCTCTCCGAAATTTTTGGCAAAGACGCTCTTGAATATGACAAGCTTTTCAGAACAATCGGTATTAACCGAATTGTAAAGCAGTTGTATGCGCAGATATCTCCTAAGTCAAAAGAAATTTTGCAGCAATATGCCAACGGAGTAAATTATTTTATCGGCACTCACTCACAAAAGCTTCCGCTTGAGTTCGATATTTTAAACTACAAACCTTACGAATGGAAACCTGAGCATTCATTAATGATTGTAAGATTAATGGGCTGGGAGCTGAACATTTCGTGGTACACAGATTTTCTTTTCGGTGAGATTGTAAAGAAATTCGGATATGAGAAAGCAAAAGAGTTTTTTCCAAATTATCCTGAAGATAAACCATTTATAATTTCCGATAACAAAGATAAGGCGGGGGAAAAAATTGACACATTAAATATTAAGAAGACTCCACCAAAAACTCAGCCTGTTGAGAAAACCAAGCCAAAGAAAAAGACAGCTGATGCTTCAATTGAAGACGGATACAAAAACCTTGTTGATTTAGGAAGTGACTTTTACAAAACAACAATTGATGCAAAAACTTTTTTGGGAATTGAAGGCACTCACATCGGAAGTAATTCGTGGGTAGTCGGCGGCAAAAAAACTGAAAGCAAAAAACCGATATTAGCAAACGACCCGCACTTATCTTTATCTACTCCTGCGAAGTGGTACGAAATTCATTTATACAATAAGCAAAACAATTCAAATGTAAGCGGCTTCTCTTTACCGGGATGTCCTTTAATTGTCATAGGACATAATGATGTTATAAGCTGGGGCATTACGAACTTAATGAACGACGATTCTGATTTTTATATTCTTAACAGAGATTCATCTGATAATAAAAAATATGTTTACAATAACACTTCTCTGCCAATTGATTCTTTAAATGAGAGTATTAAGATTAAAGATATTAACGATGAGTATGATCTGACGGTTTTTGAAACAAAGCTCGGACCTGTAATTTCAAATTTAAGTTCGGCGGGATTTTCGTCAAAGCTGAAATTCACAAGCGCTTCAAACCAGATTGTAACTTTCAGATGGACAGGGTTTGAAATGTCAGATGAAATTCAGAGTTTTTACGATCTGAACTCATCAAAAAATTTCGACCAGTTTAAAAATTCTTTCAGGACTTATAATCTTCCTGCTTTGAATTTCACTTATGCAGATACAAACGGAAATATAGGATATCAGGCAGCGGGGAAAGTCCCAATAAGAAAAAATCTCACCGATGAAAACATGGCATTCTATCCGTCCAACGGTGAAATAGAGTGGACGGGATTTATTCCGTATAATGAGCTGCCGAATTCATACAATCCGAAAGAAGATTACATTATAACTGCAAACAACAAGCCTGAGAAGAATTACAAATATTATATTTCAAATCTGTACGAACCGTATTACAGAGCGCAGAGGATAGAAGACTTACTTAACCAAAGAAACAATTTCACAGCTGAAGAAATAAAACTAATTCAGAGAGATGTTTACTCGCTTCAGGCAAAAGAGTTTTGTAAATATTTATTCGATGCATATGCCAATGTGAAGACAGTAGATAAGCAGGAACTGTACTTTCTTGATCAGTTAAAGAAATGGGATTATGAATTGAAATATGTTTCTCCGCTTGCTTCTGTTTACTCGCAATTTGAAATTGAGCTCTACAGAAACATATACAAAGAAAAACTTGGCGATAATTTATTCAGAGATTATTTATTTGTAAAAAATATTCCGGTTAGAAACACAAGCAAGCTGCTTGCGGAAAATAAATCATGGCTGTTTGAAAGTCTTTCACGGGATTTTCTGCTCAGAAAAAGTTTTGTTGATGCTATTAATGCTTTGAAGAAAAAATTCGGTACCGACGATATGAGCAAATGGGCATGGGGAAATATACATGAAGTTTTGTTAAAGCATCCATTAGGAAGCGTACCAGCATTGAGCAATGTTTTGAATATTGGACCATTTGAAATCGGAGGAAGCGGAACTACTATAGCATGCGCAGAGTACAGTTTCAGCAGCGCATTGGAGAAAGGTACGTATGATGTATTTCTCGGTTCATCTATGAGAATGATTGTGGACCTGGGAGATCAAAAAAAATATTTTACGATTATTCCGACCGGACAATCAGGCCAACCGCTGCATGAAAACTTCAGTGACCAGGCAAGAAGATGGCTAAACGGCGATTACAAAATTGTGATAACTGATTTTAACAAAATGAAAGAAGCGGGATATAAAACTATCACGCTTATACCGGAATAAAAATGAAAGAGCTTAGAGAATTTAATGTTGAGTTAAAAAGAGAACTTACGAATGCATCGGATAAGTTTCAAAAATACCGTCCGAAAAAATTTTTAGGGCAGAATTTTCTGGTAGATGAAAATATAGCTAAGAAAATTGTTGCTTCGCTTGATATTCAGAAAGATGATTACTTAATTGAGATCGGTCCAGGACAGTCATCTCTTACTAAATATCTTATCACTCTCACAGATAGTTTTGTAGCCGTTGAGCTTGATAAACATATTGTAGAAAAGCTTAGAGCAGAAGGCAAAATTGATGTAATTCACAAAGACTTCCTTGACCTGGATTTTGACAAGGACATTCCGAAGTTTATCGATAAAACAAAGAAGCTTAAAATAATCGGCAACATTCCGTATAACATAACTTCCCAGATTTTATTTATGCTGTTTGACAACGCCGAGAGAGTAGATTCTGCCTTACTGATGATGCAGAAGGAAGTTGCGAAGAGACTGACTGCCGTACCCAATACAAAAGATTACGGAATACTTGCTATACAAACGCAGGTTTTTACCAATCCAAAATTATTATTCAACGTTCCGCCGACTGCATTTTTTCCAAAGCCGAAGATAGATTCAACAGTAGTAAAATTTGAGTTTCATAAAGTGAAACATAAAATTGAAAATTATCCTTTGTTTAAGAGTCTTGTGAAGGCAAGTTTTGGCCAGCGAAGAAAGACAATGCGAAACTCATTAAAGAAATTTTTTGAAGATAATAAACTCAGCTTTGATAATTTTGATTTTGATTTCAGCAGAAGAGCTGAAAGTGTTTCGATAGATGAGTATATAAAATTAAATGAAGCAATAAATAAGCAGTTTGTTTAACGCTTCATAGCTTTTCTCCATCCTTTTTTGAATTTTAATCCTGAATTAATTGCCATAATTTGTTGTTCATATATTTTAGATGAATATTTCCCGCATAAAAGAAAAATTATACAATTCCGAAAAGTTCAAATCACTTTTACAGCTTAAAGATACTAGGAAAACTTCTCTTACGGGAGTTAACGGTTCTTTAATCTCGTTCATTGTTTCATATTTATTTGAGAATAAAAATAAAAAAATATTTTTAATTTCATATGACAGCGAAAGAGTAAATAAGATAAAAGAGGACTTGGATGTTTTTATTGATAGCGACTGCATTTCTATTTTTTCAACCAAGGCAAGCACTAATGATGAAGCGGTTTCGAAAACGCTCTCCGATATTACAAATGACAAAGAATATTTAATTCTTTCACATCACAGCGAACTTGTTTCTTCTATAATTTCCAAAGAAGTTTTTCAGGATTCGTTAATTGAGCTAAAGAAGAATGAAGATTACAGCTTTGAAGAGCTGATTTCAAAGCTGAATAAATATCAGTACAATCAGAATGATTTCGTGCAGGAAATCGGTGAGTATTCCGTCCGCGGGGGAATAGTAGATATTTTTCCTGAGAATTATGAAACTCCAATCCGTATAGAGTTTTTCGGAGATACAATTGAATCGATAAGAGAGTTTGACATTTCCAACCAGCGCTCAATAAAAGAAATTGAAAGTATAAAGCTGGGAATAAATCTTACATCAACAGAAGAAGATGAAAATTTATACCAGCCTGATAAACCTCAATACAAAGAAGAAACAATTTTAGATTACCTGCCCGATGATGTATTAATAATTTTTGATGAAGAAAGTGTTTTGCAGCAGGAGATAAAAGACACTTCAATTTTCAATAAGCTGCAAAGATTTAACTCAATTTCAATCTCTGCTCTCGGCACAAATGATAACGAGAACTTTATAGATTTTGAGTCGAAGCCTCAGCCGGAATTTTATTCCAATATAAGATTGCTTCACACAAATCTTGCTGAATATAATGCACAGGGATTTGATGAAAATATTTTATGTTCGGATGAATATCAGTGTAAGAGAATTAAATCATTAATAGAGGATTTTGATGACGACAATGTAACTTCGAAAGACGGCAGTATTCATAAAAGAACAGATGATACAGAGCATTTTGTCCCTGTAGGAAAAATAAAAGATAAATTTGAAGTTATTCCTGAATCTTTCCAGCTGGGATTTATTTTTCCCGATGCGAAAATTTTAGTTTACACTGAGCATCAGATATTCGGGCGTTATTTTAAAGTAATAAAAAAGAAGAAGGCAAAGTTTAAAGGTCTTACTTTTGAAGAGCTGAAAGAAATAAAGCTCGGTGATTATATTGTTCACAGGGATTTCGGAGTCGGTATCTATTCGGGACTTAAAAAAATAAATGTAGGTAATAATACGCAGGAAGTTGTACAGCTTTCATACAAAGGCGGTGACGTGCTGTTTGTAAATCTTAATTACGTTCACTTAATAAAAAAATATTCGGGCTCCGGGGAAACTGCTCCGGATATTACCCGACTTGGCGGCGGTGAGTGGGATAAGATAAAACAGAAAACAAAGAAGCGCGTAAAAGATATTGCACGCGATTTAATTTTGCTTTACGCAAAAAGAAAATCAGAGAAAGGGTTTGCATTCTCTCCCGATACTCACTGGCAGAAGGAACTTGAGGCAAGCTTTATGTATGAAGATACGCCTGACCAGTACAGAGCAACGGAAGAAGTAAAAGCAGATATGGAAATTGAAAATCCTATGGACAGGCTTGTATGCGGTGATGTGGGATTCGGGAAGACAGAAGTTGCCGTCCGCGCTGCATTCAAAGCAGTTATGGATGGAAAACAGGTTGCTGTTCTTGTGCCGACAACTATCTTGGCGGCTCAGCATTATAATACTTTCAGGGACAGGCTGCATCCGTTTGCTGTTGATGTTGATTTTATTTCAAGATTAAAAACAAAGAAGGAACAGACAGAAACGATTAAGAAGCTTGAAGAGGGAAAGATAAATATTTTAATAGGTACGCACAGGATTTTATCTAAAGATATTAAGTTTAAAGATATAGGATTGATGATAATTGATGAAGAGCAGAGATTCGGTGTTGCTGCAAAAGAAAAAATAAAAGCCCTGAAGCCGAATATAGATACATTAACTTTGACAGCTACTCCTATTCCAAGAACGCTGAATTTTTCTTTGCTGGGTGCACGGGATTTATCTATTATCAACACTCCACCCAAAAACAGAAAGCCGATCAACACTGAAATAATGAAGCTTGACTGGAACAAACTTGGCGATGTTATCAAGTATGAGTTTAATCGCGGCGGCCAGGTTTATTTTGTGAATGAAAAAATTTCTAATCTTAATCTATTAGCGGATACAATAAAAGAATATGTTCCCTCTGCAAAAATCGGAATTGCTCACGGGCAGATGCAGCCAAGCGAACTTGAAGATGTTGTAATTAATTTTATTGAAAAGAAATTAAATATACTTCTCTGTACAAAAATTATTGAGTCTGGTTTAGATATCTCCAATGTAAATACTATCATTATTAATAATGCTAATATGTACGGGCTTGCAGAGTTGTATCAGTTACGCGGAAGAGTAGGAAGGAGCGACCAGCAGGCATTTGCTTATTTTGTCTCTCCAAAAAACGGAAAACTCACACGGAATGCATTGAGACGACTACAGGCAATTGAAGAGCTGACTGACTTGGGTTCCGGATTTAATTTAGCTATGCGCGATATGGAAATCCGCGGAGTTGGAAATTTACTTGGTAAAGAGCAAAGCGGATTTATAAATCAGGTCGGCTTCGATTTATTCATTACAATTATAGACGAAGCAGTAAGTGAACTGAAGGAAACAGAATTTAAAGAATTGTTTAAAGAAGAAAGAGAAAAGAAAGAAAAGACCGGTGAAGTTAAGAAGGATACGTTGTTTGAAAAATTAAAAATAGCAACCAAAGTTGAAAGTACGATTGTAGAAAATGATATCAATGCTTTAATACCAAAAGATTATATAAAAAATGATACTGAGAGGCTAAATATCTACAGAAGATTATTTGAAACCCAGACAAATGAAGAACTTGACCTCATTAAAAAAGAATTAAGGGACAGGTTCGGAGAGTATCTTGAGGATGTAGAAAATTTATTGAAGATTGTTGCGCTTAAAATAAAGGCCACTGAAATTGGTTTGGAAAAAATCACAATCAGAGGAAAAGGCGCTTCATTATTTTTCCCTGCAAACAAAGAGCACCCTATATTTACATCGGAATTTTTTACAAATCTGATTGCCAAAATTTCATCTGATAAAACACGAAAGTTTAATATAAGTTCTAATAAAGAACAGCTGGAAATTGAAGTAAGGCTGGATTCAACCGATGATGAAAAGCGTTTAGAAGATATGAATAAAGTTTTAAGCATTTGGGAGAAAGTATAATCCTCCCATAGAAACTTCCGTTAATACATATTTTTAAGGTTTAGTTTAATTTTTTATTCATTAATTTCCCTTGTACCAAAAAAACTAAACCTCAAAATGAAAAGTACTCTACTCGTCGTCCTCGCGTGCATATTTATGTACAACGCGGGATACTCACAGCAAAGGATGAATGCAAAACCTGAAGGTTTTGATCCATCAAAAATCAAAGTCGAACCCGAAAGATACGTTCCCGTTAGCACGGAAAAAAGAACCTTCACAAGCGTGAACGGTACCTATATGGTTGACCCAAACATCAGAATTTTACCTACATCAGGAAACCAGACGGAGCTTTCAGCATCTATCTGGACACAAAATTCTAATTATGTTTTTGTAGGCGCAAACAGTGACCCCGGGCAGGGTTATTACTTCACAACAAACGGCGGTGCAACATGGCAGGGCGGTGATTTACTTCCTAACTCAGTTGCTATCTCATCAGATCCTGCTTGTGTGTTCACAAGAACAGGAACAATGTTATTCAATTATTTTGACAACATCATTGTAACAGACCGCTCTTCAAACGGTGGCGCTAACTGGCAGGGAAGAATTACAGTTCCTTCATCAGGTTCATTCGATAAAAATCACATGGCAGTTGATGACAATCCTACCAGCCCTTACTACGGTAGAATTTATGTAGTATGGACACAGTTTGTTTCACCAAACCCAACAGTGTTATCTTACTCAACAAACGGCGGTGCAACATATTCTGCACAGCAGCAAATCGGTTCACCATTAGCCAGTCACTATGAACAAGGATGTAATATTCAGGTTGGTCCTGACGGAACAGTATATTGTATCTGGGCTTGTCCCAATACAGGTTCAGGTAACGTTGAAGATTTAATCGGATTCACAAAATCAACAAACGGCGGTGTTACATGGACAACACCTACAACTCCTTTAACAATTAAAGGAATAAGAGGAAACTTAATGACTACCAATATCCGCGTTAACTCATTTCCTTCAATGGCAATTGACAGAAGCGGCGGACCAAGAAATGGTTACATCTATGTAACTTGGACACAAAGAAACCTTGCACCTGCAGGTTCAGATGCTGACATTTGTTTTGCTTACTCTTCAAATGGCGGCGCATCATGGAGCTCTCAGTCAAGAGTTAACAACGATGCATTGAATAACGGAAAAAATCAGTTCTTTCCTTGGATGACAATTGACCAGACAAACGGAAGAATTGCAATAGTATTTTATGACCAGAGAGATTGCACGAATAACGACTCATGTAATACATACATTGCTGTATCAAATAACGGCGGCGGCGCATGGGATAATATAAGAGTTTCTGACCGCGCACAAAGACCTGCACCACTTTCAGGTTATGCAACAGGTTACTACGGAGATTATATTTCTGTAGCAGCACACAATAATATTATCTGGCCTTTCTGGATGGATAACAGAAGCGGACCTGCACAAATTTATACTGTAAAGGTTCAGTCAGCAGTTTATCCTTTAAGCGCATTTAACTTACAAAATCCTTCGGCAGGATCAAGAATTGTCACAGTACCAGGAAGTACAACTCCTGTGACTTTAACATGGGATACTTCTGCAACAGGCGCAACATATAAATGGGTATTTGGTAATCCAACTGTTACAACAAGAAGATTAACAATGCCTGCTAATACAAACAGCATTACAACTACATTAGGTGCATTAGATGCAATGCTTGCTTCTGCAGGATTTACAAATAACGGAACTGCAACAGACTCTGCTGTTGGTCAATACACTGTTTGGGCATTCAAAGCTCCGGGCGCAGGCGGTGTGGATTCCTTATCCGCTGCTAACGGACCAAGAGCAATTACATTCAGAAGACAAGCTGTAACTTTAACACCATTCAGCTTAGTCTCACCAACTTCACCAACGACTATTACAACAAGCGGAAACGGTTCAAACAATATAGTATTTAACTGGACAAAATCAGGCGTTGGTTCAACATACAGATTCGTTTACAAAACAGGAACATTCGGTGACCCTGTAACAATCAGAATGTTGGCAGATAACTCAGGATTAGACTCCACGATGATAATGACTTCAGCACAATGGGATGCAGTTATTGCAGGACTTGGAGTTGTAGCAGGTGATTCTATCACTGGTCAATGGGCAGTAAGAGCATACAGCTCTACAGACTCATTAATTTCAACTGCTCCTGTAAGAAACATTACTTTCAGACGTTCACCACTGAACGGCTTAAATCAGAATTTTGAAGCCGCAGCATTCCCGCCTGACCAATGGGCACTGGACGGAACAGGAACACAATACTGGACAAGAGCAACTGTCGGCGGTTACGGAACCGGAACAGCATCTGCAAAGTATGACTTCTGGACAGCTACAGCTACAACAGGTCCTCAGGGACTGACATCAAATCAGTTTCCGCCATTGGTAGCAGGACAAAATTATTTAAGATTCAATCTTGCCGGCGCTTATTACTCAGCAACTGCAATTGATTCTTTAGTGATTGAAACTTCTACAAACAATGGAACAAGTTGGACGAGATTAGTCGGTATGTATCAATCAACAGCATTGACATCAGGAACTAACAGCACACCTGTTATGTCGACAGTATCTTCTACATCACAGTTTACTCCGACAGCAGGACAATGGGCAACTAAGATATATCAGATGCCTGTTGGAACTAACAAAGTTAAGTTCACAGCAAAATCAGCTTACGGAAATAATATTTACGTTGATGATATCACATCAGGCGGACCGACAGGCGTTGGAACTCCGATATCAATGACACCTGATAAATATGAACTGATGCAAAATTACCCGAACCCATTCAACCCGACAACAAAGATTAACTTCAGTCTGCCAAAGCAGGGATTTGTAACCTTGAAGGTCTATGACGTTCTTGGAAAGCAAGTTGCTGAATTGCTCAGCGAAGTTAAAGCAGCCGGAAATTATACCGTAGATTTCAATGCAGGCAAGCTTGCCAGCGGAATTTACTTCTATACTTTAGAATCTGCAGGATTTGTTGATACGAAGAGAATGATTCTTGTAAAATAAGCTGTTTTTAATATTCATAATTAGAAAGCCCGGCTGGAGCAATCCTACCGGGCTTTTTTTATGCCCGTAAGTTGCTGATTATTTATAGGGCAAAACTTACGCCCCCTCGTAAGTTTTCGATTAATATATTGTTTTACATTGATTTAAGGGCGGGTGAAAATTAATCTTTAGAGATTTACCTATTAGTAGGAATGGGTAAAAAAAACGGGGTAAATTTATTTTAATAAAATCATCTTCCTTGTCTGTTTTACCTCGCCATCAATTGAAAATAAATAGTAATATATTCCGCTTGATAAATTATACTCACCTGAGTTAAAATTTATTGAATAACTGCCTTCGTTTTGTTTTTGATTTATTAAAGAAACAATCTCCTTCCCAATACTATTATAAATTTTTATCTGAACGTAATTCGTATTTCGTAATTCGTAATTTATCCGCGTAAGCGGATTAAAGGGATTTGGATAATTCTGATGTAAAATAAAGTCACCCGGTAATGAAGTTGTATTTGTAAATACCAGTGTCTGCCCTCCTGTAGTTGTGCCCATTATTCTGCCGTTACCTACCAGCCAGCCCGTATTATTATTATAGAAGTAAATAGAACGAATATATCCGGTAAAACTTGTTGTATTTTCTAAACGCCAGTTATGTCCACCGTTAGTAGTTTTAAAAAATTTTCCGAAAGTTCCTCCTGCATAGCCAGTATCGTTACTCGGAAAATTTGAACAATATATCTGTTCATTAGGATTATTAACGAAGCCTACGCTGTCCCATGTTAGTCCATAATCCGGGGAGCGAAAAACCTTATTTTCACTGCCGACTAAATATACTATAGTATCTTTTACTACTGACATTCTGTAAAAATTATTTCCATCATAGGATGGTATCGGAATTCGTGTCCAGTTACTTCCTCCATTTGTTGTTCTAAAAAAAGTTAAAACTTCTCCGCAGACTATGCCTTCATTTGCATTGCGAAAATGAATATCGTATAAATAAGCTGGGATGCGAATAGAATCAAAACTTTTAGCCCCATCTATTGTTTTTAAAACAAACTGATTGCCGCATAGCCAGCCTGTATTAATATTTAAAAAATAAAGACCCTCAAATACATTATCTCCTACTCCTCCATTGCGAACAGTTATCCAGTTCTCTCCACCGTTTGTTGTCTTTAATATTTTCTGGAACCAGCCGTCGGCATAAACTACCATTGAATCGACTGGATGAATCTGCTGAATAAGCCAGTCTGTATCTGTGAATTGAATATCCCAGTTCGTTCCGGCATTGGTTGTTTTGTATATTATATTATCGCCGCATGCCCAACCGATTTTAGAATTTATAAACTGAACATCACGGATGGCACTCTGAGTAGTATACTGCTGAACCCATTGAGCATTAGCTAGGGAACTTATAAGGAGAATTAAAGCTAAAATTGTTTTTTTCATAAAGAATTAATATAGTAATAGAAGTATAAATTATTTACAATAAAAAACTACTTATCGTAAATACTCTTACCTAGTATTTAAGAAGTGCTTAGGGGTATTTTGATTTTGGTGTGCCGCTCA